>CAVWOT010000024.1:0-197023 GCA_963756605.1 Bryobacterales bacterium
CCTAAAGGTGAAAGTGGCGGCGTATTTCCTGCAACGGATGAAGACCAAATGGGGGAGTTGCAACCATAAGGCCGGGAATATCCGTTTGAATACGGAGCTCGTGAGGAAGCCGAAAGATCTCTTGGAATACGTCATCGTTCACGAGATGGTTCACCTGATTGAGCCGACGCACAGCGATCGCTTCGTAACTATACTCGGAGAGCACTATCGTACCTGGCGCGAAGCGCGCGCAGAACTCAATGGATTGCCGCTGGCCGCGGAGGCGTGGAAGGAATAATTGGTAATCGTCAGGCTGCAAGGGCCAGAGGAGCTGAAATAAGGCAGATTACTCCCGATGAGTCGGCTTGTGGCAGGGGGACCCAGGTTTCGCTGCTACACCGTGACCCGCAGTTTGATCCCATCGTTCGGCGCGTGCACGAGATCCTGCTTCGTACCAAGGTACCGCTCGGTCGTCTGGACGCTCGCGTGGCCCAGCAATAGCTGGATCCGCTCCAACTCCCCACCGGCCGCACGACATAATTTCGCTGTCGTTCTCCTCAGGTCATGGGGCGCGATGCCCGCAACGCCCGCAGCCGAGGCGTACGGTCGCAGGAGTTGCCACACCACCTTCTCTGACAGGCGATCCCCCTGCGACTCGTCGCCGCGGTGCACGGGCCGGAACACGAAGCCGTCCGTTACGCCGGCGCGCGCCGTCCAGACGTCGATAGCCACCTTCGTCCACGTCGGCATCGGCACCGTTCGGACGCGCTTATGTTTCGAGACCAGATCGAGGATCACCCACCGGCCATCACGCTCTGTATGTGCCCCATCGTAAGCGCCGCCACCTCCGACCGACGCAGCCCGCAGCCCAGCAGCACGGCGATAATGGCGCGGTCGCGCAGACCTTTCAGCGTCGAGATATCCGGAGTGTTCAGCAGCGCCTGGGCCTGCTTCTGGGACAGCCAGTTTCCCATGCGCAAGCCGATGGATTTGGCACTCTTCACGCGCTGGATGCCGGCGGCCAGTTCGGGCGCCAGCAGGCCGTTGTCGGTCGCCTCCACCGCCAGCTTGCGGACGGCGGACATCCGGACGTTTATGGAAGACGACCCCAGCTTGCGCTCCTCCAGCGACGCCCGCCAGGCGCTCACCGTGGCTTTGGTGAAGCCGCCGCGCGGCTCGGCATCGTACCAGGCGAAGAACTCATCCAGGGCCATGTTATAGACCCGCTTTGTGATCGGCGATGACACAGAATCCAACACCAGCGGCTTTAATCGCTGCCATTCCGCCGCTCTTCGAAGAACCGTTAACTCGCTCATTTAGAACCTCTTATTGGGCAATATCGGACATGAAGACCTTACCTCGGGACGGCAAGGACATCAAGCGGAAAGCAGACGCGAAATCAAGGTCCTAAGAAAAAAGCTCCGATGGAGGCGATCGGGTGCACAATTTCTGGAAACTGGGTTCCAAAATTGAAATCCTGAACCAAGTCCTTTGAGGCGGCACTAATGACCTACAATCCACCGTATATTTGCGCTGTTCTTTTTTCCACCCTCTGCCTTGCAATCGCTCAGACCAACCTCACGTATCAGAAGCCACCACAAGTGATGGCTGACCTCCTCGACGCTCCGCCAACACCCCGCGTTGTGCTCTCCCCTGTGAACGGCCAGTCTCGCAACCGATGGATGCTCATCGAGCAGCCCGTCGGGCTGCCCTCCATTTCCGACTTGGCCCAACCTGAGCTGCGCCTCGCCGGTTTGCGGTTTAATCCCAAGACGAGTGGCCGCAGCCGCATGCCTTACTTAACGGCGTTGAAGCGGAAGGCGCTGCCAGATGGCAAGGAATTTCCGATCGTAGGGCTCCCAGAACACGCCAAGATCATCGATCCCGCATGGTCGCCCGATGGCCGCAAGATCTCGTTCGTCGAAATCCGCGACACCGCCGGAAACGCCGGACTCAGTATCTGGATCGCTGATGCGGCGACCGCCCAAGCGAAACAGATGCCAGACGTGGTGTTGAATGGCGTCTTCGGGGCGCCCTGCGCGTGGCTCAGTAACAGCGCAGCTCTGGTGTGCTGAACTGTACCCGCAGATCGTGGCCTAGCCCCCCAACGAACTGAGGTGCCGGTCGGCCCCGTCGTCCAGGAGAATATCGGAAAGACCACGCCGGGCCGCACTTACGAGGATCTTCTCAAGAGCCCTGAAGACGAACGGATCTTTGACCACTACGCAATCTCCCAGCTTCGTCTCGTGAACCTGGATGGGACGACCCAGCCCTTGGGAAATCCAGGTGTTGTCGAAGACGCCACGCCCTCTGCGGATGCGAAGTACGTCCTCATCTCCGAGCGTCACCATCCTTATTCATACCTGCTTCCATTCGATAACTTCCCGCAACGGATCGAGGTGCTCGACCTTCAGACCGGCGCCGCGAGGGTGTTGGTCGACAAACCTCTGGCCGACAACATTCCGATCAACTTTGACGCCGTAGTCGACGGACCCCGTCAATATGAGTGGCGTGCCGACGCACCGGCCACTCTATTTTGGGTCGAGGCAGGCGATGGAGGCAATCCCTAGAAGGAGGTTACCGTTCGGGACACCTTGTACACGCTTGAGGCTCCGTTCACCGGGTCGCCGCGCAAGTTCGCCGACCTGCCGTTGCGCTTTGGTGGCGTCACTTGGGGGAACGAGCACCTGGCGTTGGTGGAAGAGTTTCGCTGGAAGGATCGGAAGCGCTCGATTCTCGCCATTGACCCGACTCGCGCGGGGCAGCCGGCGACTCTATTTGACGGTTCATTCGAGGATCGCTATCACGACCCAGGGCGCCCGATGCTCCAGGCGAACAGGGCCGGCAAAGATGTGCTCATCACCACTGCGGACGGCATCTATTTCTCCGGCGACGGAGCATCTCCGGACGGCGACCGGCCCTTCGTGGCTGTTATGAACTCCCGGAATGGCGAGAACAAACGGTTGTGGCGGTCGGAAACGCCATTCTACGAGTGGCCTGTGGCGATCCTCGATCCCGCGAGGCCGGCTGTGCTGATCAACCGGCAGTCGCAGGAGCAAAGTCCAAACTTTTACATCAAGGACGCAGCGGATCAGTCCCTCAAGCAAGTGACCTTCTTCCCGAACCGCTACGGAAGCATTCCGCTTCCCAAGAAGCAGTTGCTCAAATACAAGCGCGCCGACGGCGTGGATCTGACCGCCAACCTATACTTGCCGCCGGGCTACAAACCGCAGGATGGCCCTCTGCCCACGCTAATGGAAGCGTACCCGACGGAATACAAAACCCGTAGCGCGGCGGGACAGGTGAACGGCTCGCCATATTACTTCCCGGTCTTTGGATGGTGGTCGCCGATCTTCTTTGTCACGCAAGGCTACGCGGTGCTTGAAAGCGCCAGTATTCCCATCGTCGGTGAAGGAAAGACCGAGCCAAACGACACATACGTCGAGCAGTTGGTGGCCGGAGCGTAAGCCGCCATAGAGGAGGGCAAGCGGCTTGGCGTGGTCGATGCAAGCAGGGTAGCGGTGATGGGTCACTCCTACGGCGCATTTATGACGGCGAACCTCCTGGCGCACAGTAATCTTTCAAGGCCGGGATCGCGCGAAGCGGCGCCTACAATCGAACCCTGACGCGATTCGGCTTCCAGGCGGAAGAGCGCTCGTACTGGGAGGCGCCGGATACCTATTACAAGATGTCGCCTTTTTCGTTCGCCGACAAGATCAAGACGCCGCTGCTCCTCATTCACGGCGAAGCAGACGATAACTCGGGAACGTTTCCCATCCAGAGCGAGCGCTTCTTCAGCGCTCTCAAGGGTCACGGGGCAACAGTACGTTTCGTGCTCCTACCGCTTGAGGCGCATGGCTATGCTGCCCGCGAATCCCTGCTGCACATGCTCTGGGAGATGAACAACTGGCTCAACACCTACGTGAAGCCCGTCGCCGCTAGCCAACCCGCAATTACATCGTCCAAGTGAGCCACACATTTCCGAACTCCGAACGGCCCAACCGGGGCCGATAAAATGGAAGACAGAATTTGGCTCAAAGACCGTTGAGGCGCCGCGCCCCTCCGGCCTGGTTCGGCGGGCATTGGGAAAAGGTTTCCGGGATTGCCGCTGTTTTCCGCCGGCGAATGCGGCGTTGTGTCGCATTATCGCTGGCGTTCTAGTAAAATAATTCGAGCGCACGGTCACGGAGCTTTTGCATGCCACTAACCCGCCGCCGATTTGTTCAAGTCGCAGGCACCCTTCCGATGGCGGCCTTGGGCGCGGAACGTGACTGGCCTTCCTTCCGTGGAGCCGGTGCGTGCGGCGTCGCCGACGGTTACCCTGTCCGTGCCTCGTGGAATGCCGATGCTGCCGCCGGATCGGTAAGCGGTGTTCGGTGGCGCGTGCCAGTTCCCGGCCTCGGCCATTCCAGCCCGATCATCTGGCGCGACCGCATTTACCTGCCCTCCGCGGTTCGTAAATCCGGCAAGGCCCCACTGAGAGTTGGGCCTACCGGCGGGGAGCCGACCGCCGCCGAAGATAACGAGGAGCAGAGCTGGGTGGTCCTATGCTACGCCCGGCAGTCTGGGAGCCAGCTATGGCAGAAAGTGGCGCGCAAAGCACCGCCTCGCGCGACCCGCCACGAGAAAGCCACCCACGCCAACACCACCATGACCACTGAAGGCGAACATCTGGTCGCGTTCTTCGGTTCCGAGGGTTTGTATTGCTATGATCTTGATGGCCAGCTGTTGTGGAGCCGCGACCTCGGAGTCATCAACATCAGCAAATACGGCATCGGCTGGGGGTACGGCAGTTCCCCCTCGATCTACAAGGACCGCTTGGTGTTGATCTGTGACGACCCGGCAAATCCTTTCATTACCGCGTTGCGTCTGTCGGATGGCAAGGATCTTTGGCGTGTTTCTCGCAAAGGCGTGTGCGAGCGAAGCTGGGGTACTCCCCTAATCTGCACAGGCGAATCCCGCACTCAGGTGATTGCCAACGGCTGGCCATGGATCACGTCCTACGACTTGGAGACCGGCCAGGAAATCTGGCGCTTGCACGGCGGCGGAGACAACCCCATCCCCAGCCCATTCGTGGCCAACGGATGGATCTACATTACCAGTGCGCACGGCGGCAAATCGCCTATCTTCGTTGTTCGGCCGGACGCTCGGGGCGACATCACACCGCCCGACGAAGCCACGTCAAACAGCGCCATCATCTGGGATTCGTGGCAAGGCGGATCATACATCTCTACTCCCGTCGTCTATGGTGACTACATCTACCTTGGCAACACCAACGGCGTCGTCCGCTGCTTCGCGTCGAAGACGGGGAGAAAGATATATGAAGAGCGGCTGAGCCCTGATGCGTCCGTCTACGCTTCCCTCGTGGCCGCGGACGGCAAGGTATTCTGCACTTCGGAGGACGGCGACGTGTACGTCTTGAAAGCCGGGCCGGAGTTCCAGATCATCTCCCGAAACCGCATGGGCGCACCGTGCTACGCGACGCCGGCGATATCAGAAGGTGTCCTTTACTTCCGAACGACGGAGAGTCTGATCGCCGTCGGATGAGTGTCGCGACGCGCGGATGTGCAACCTCGGATTGCGCGGGCGGTGCCGGGGCATTAAGCGGCCATGTCGGTAGGTGTTCTGGCGCGATGGATGATCCTCTTTGGGAAGGCTTCTAAAGGGTCGATGCTCGCATTCGGTGTTTGATGCGATCCGATCGTTCGCTCCTCCCGAAAAAGGCGCACCCACGCGTAAGTTATCCTAAGAGTTTGCTGAAAATGCGGCGAGCATCACGGGATATAGTGCAGTGCGCGAGCTGTGGCGCAAAGATCTATTGGCTGCCCAATATGCCCTCCACACACGACGAGCATATGATCGCGGGTCGGGGCTTTGAACCGCCACCCGCTGCGACACCGTGCCCGGACTGCGGGAGCATGGTGGACACCACGATGGTTTACCCCAGCATCGATGGATTTCCGATGCCCTTCGATCTGCTATGCCGCTCCTATAACGGATTTGTGCCTCGCTTTGAAGGGCATCGTCGAACGGTCGAAGAGCAACTCCAGGAAATCATTGGGCAGACGAGAACACCTGATCAGGTCGAAGAAGCGATCAACACTCCCGATGCAGGATGGTTTCGGCAATGTATCTTTTACCGTAGCTGTACCGCGTTTTACCGCTCCTTTGCGCTCCTGTGTGCCTTTCTTACGCTGGAACGCGACGCATTTCAAACATGGGCTCAGGTCACCGCGTATTATTGTCGCTTCTTCTTCTTGCAGGCATTCCTCAATCTCTTGCAGGCCACGTACGTGTACTCAGGAAGAGGCTATGCATTGCTTTATTATGACGGTGCCCGCCTAAGGTACAGAGACCCCCGCACGCTGCCCCCGATGATGCGCAACGTCGGGTCTCACGAACAGTGGTGGTTCCTTATGGAAGCAGTTAAACACCCGGCCGACTATCCCATAGAACACATGGTAATGATCATTAGTCGCTTGGTGTTCAACCCAAATAAACGCAACACTGAGAACTACAGCTTCGAATATCTTGAGGGCTCTCCTGAACTCGACTGGTTCGACAAAGGCGCCCAGCAACTCATTAGTCACTTCCACCCACGCGCACGCGGCGACCAGGACATCACGGATCTGAATCGGTATTTTGAGGGATATAATCCCGAATACTGCGATCCCGGCGACTTCTACACGGACGACGCCGTAGTCCTATGGACATATCTCGAAACATATCTCCGCCTCGTCAAACAACTCGGATTTACCGAAGAATTCCTCACGACGCCTATTATCACGGCTGTGGCAGAAATCCATTTGGGCAGACGGATGCCAACAGTGCTTGAGGGGATCGTGCGAGCCACTGCGGACATCCTCGCCGACAATTTCAACCTGGACACGTTTTTCGGCGGACGTGCGGAATACCCCGAGCGGAAGTCATCGTTCTGGCCACCAACCAGTGAATAAGCGCCCACGCGGCACCAGGACAAGAGATTAGGTTAGAACCATTACACGGTGAGGACGTTGTTTGCCATTATCGACACGAATTTAGGATGCGACGGGCAGCCGGCGCGTATAGATGTTCGTGCGCACTTACCGGTTGATGCGCCCGAACCGAGGGCACCCCTCAGCCGCAAGCCCGCGCCGCAATCGATGTCGGCTAAGTGTCATTCGACAGTAAATTTGGCATGGGCGACCGCCCTACTCTTCTCCCCCTGCACAATCATCACGACGTGCACGCCCGGCGCTGCTCCTGTTGGAACGCTAAATGTGAATGCTGCAGGGCCCGTGAAAGAGCCGTGGATGTTTGCGGAGGCCGTACCCAGGTATGTCTGAAAGTTGTCCCAGTAGATTTTGACCCTCTCGAAACCGTAACCTAATCCCTGGACTGAGGCAGTACTCCCCACCATCCCTATGCTGGGATTGACGGACAACTCAGGCGTAACCGAGAACTGCGCGGTGCCCACGTTACCGCTTTTCTGACCTACACCGAAAAAGATCCGGGAGCCATACGGCCACATCGGATTTAGGGCAGTGGTGGTGAACGAGCCACTGGCATCTGCCGTGGCACTCCTATGGTGAACCACAGCGCCTGGTCTGGGCCTGTCGTGATCGAATTTGGACCGGCAATCTTGTTGGGCACGAAGTAGGTGGCAATGGCGATTTGTTGTGCCGCCAGACTTACGGGCAGAGTTAACAATAATCCAACCGACCATCGAAGGCGTACCATAGCTTCTCCTTCATGTTTTTGACAGGGACATTTCGCCAGCCTGTACCCCCTGTTGCGGCTGCGCATTCCGGCTTTGGCTTGTTCTTGCTGCCAGGGGACAGCCGCGTCTTGTCGGGCTTGCGGAGAGCCCAGGACCTGGAGGCCGTCGCCCAATAGCCGCGAGCTAGCCCTCCCAGACTCGCAGTCGCAGCTTCAAACTTCCTGGCGTAATTCGCCGATCATCTTCCCAATGTCCACCACATTCCGGTGAGCTATATACCTCGCTCCAAAATCGTCCATTCAAGCGTACCGTTTATAACAAGGGCGATAACAGTGCTGTCGGTTACTGCGGTACTTGCTGGTGCTCCTCCGTCTGCCCGCGCCGGCGGCCAAGACGCAAACCCATCGGCGAGACTGATTAGTGCTGACACGGAGTTGAAGTGCCGCGGATCGGGCCGGTGGCATCGTTTGCGCCGGTGGCGGCGCCCTTAACGATTTTCCCGAACATCACACCCCTATGATCGGCGCCGGCGCCCCATGTGCCGGCATAAGCGCCGTCGTAGAACACGATGCGAGCGCTGAAGGACCCCATCCCCATCACGCTGAAGTTGGTGAGGGAAATCATTGGAGTATCCCCCGCGAACTTCACAGTAATCGGTAGTGTCACGTTCATATCGCGCTGACCCATTTTGAAGCGGGCTTCAAAATTCCACGCGTCCTCTTTGACCTTCGTGATGTGCTCGACTCGGTACTGGTCAGCCTTGAGGTCGGCGGTGTCGCCGAACGTGTAGTAGCCGACCAATGTGACGTTTTCCATCGTCGCCTGAAATTTCTTTTCAGCGTCGTTGAGAGTGGGGAGCCTGGCCTTGCGCCCAAAGCGCAGCAGGTAAAAACGCGCACGTGATGAGCCAAAGTTTCACAATCTCCCTACGCTATCACGAAAACCACGGCGACCGCCTTGCGGGTGGTGTCTGAAAGTGCGAGTGGGCGTTGTGGTTGCATATCGTTAGCGGTCAACGTCGCTGAGTTGCACCGGTGGTGGGACGATCCTGCCTTGAGTGTTCATTGTCAACCTATCAGCCGCTATTGCCGCCTACCGAAGCGTGACATGGAGAGGACTGAAGATTCCGACGAGTCTGCCACTGCCATCGGCGGCAACCACCGGCATGATGTCGATGTCATTGCTGAGAAACTCTGCGGTTGCAGCGAGCACGGCGTCCGTCTCCTTAACGCTACGAGGAGCTTGCTGCATGAAATCGCGGACGGGCGTCTTAAAAGGCAGACCTCGACCCAGCGCGCTGAAAAGCTCCCGCCGACTGCAGTAACCTCTCAAGATTTCACCTTCCGCGATTGGGAAGGCCGTGTGCCCGCCCTGAAACTTCTCCAACGTATCGGCCAAGGGGAGTTCGAGCGGCAAGGTCTGCACGGAACGAGTCATGACATCGGCAACGGTGAGGGTCCCTACTGCAGGATTTCTGGCCACCATCGCTGTGAACCGTGTGTAGGCCCTCTTGGCGAACAACGAAAGCTCCAGGTCCCTCTGCAGTGCCCCAAGAGACTCAGCCAGGCCGGTGAAATCCGCGCGGTCGATAACAATCAAGTCCAGAGGCGTTTCCGCCTTGACGGACGCCGGGTATGTCGAGTGGTCCGCGCCTTCAAGAAACGCCACCTCCCCGAAATGGTTTCCCTTAGTCCACCTAACAAGAGGAGTGCCTGCAGCTTCATCCATGTAAAGCCCGGCGCTGCCGGCCTTAACCACAAAGAAGCCAACGCTCGGTTCACCTTTGCGACAAACAAAGTCGCCGGCGGCGTAGTGGGCCTGCTTAAATCGCTGCTGTTGAGCGACCCGCACCTGTACGACGTTGGGCTTGAAGAAAATATCCCATGTCCAGTCTACGACCACATTGAGCTTGCGCCTGATGGTGGGGATCTTCATCAGGTAGACAACTCTCCAGAGAAACCACGCGACCAGACCGGAGAATTTCAACCCATAAATTTCCGCCACGCCGTTGTGGTGGCCGATAGTAGCCAGAAGTCCTTGCGGGCGAAAGTGGAACGGCCTGGTTGCCTCTCCGCGTAGGACCCGAACTAGGTTGGCGGCCAGTTGCTTGGCTTGGCGCAGCGCAAACTGCGCGGTAGGGGGCGAGATCTGTGCATTCCAGGCGTTGGGAACTGCCGCACAGTCGCCAAACGCCCACACGTTGGCCGAACCAGTCACCCGCATGTCAGGCTCAGTCTTCAACCTGCCCCGCTCCACGGGCAACCCGATTTTCTTGATGAGGGCGACCGGTGCCGTCCCGTTCTGAACAAACGGTTAGTCCCGAATCTATCCGCTCTCCTGTGCCTAACCGAACGTATCGCGCCGTAACCTCTTTCACCTCCGTATTCAGCCTGACGTCGAGGCCATTTTGACGGAGTTTTCGCAGAGCAAACTCCGAAAGGGAATCGTGTTGAAATTCGGGGACAATTCTTGTGCCCCGTTGCAGAAGCACCATCCGCGGCAGAGTGCGGCTTAACTGCGGATAGAGGGGCGTGATATTCCGCATTAGGTCGAACAAATGACCCGCCGCTTCCACTCCTGTGAACCCGCCACCGACCACCACAATCGTCAGCAGTCGTTCTCGCTCGGCGTCATCGGGCTCCTCAACTGCCTGCTCAAAACGTGCGATGACTTCGTTACCCAAGGTCATGCCGTCGCCCACTGTCCTGAGCGTGTAAGCATAGGCTGCCATGCCGGGAATCACATCGAGGTTGACGTCTGAGCCGCAGGCGAGAACCAGCTGAGCATAGGAAAGCGTCGCCTTCTGGCCGTCCGAGCGAGTGTATTCGACCTCGTTCTTCTTCAGATCGACGCTGGTTGCTGTGGCCGTAAACCAGGTGGCGCTGGGCGCGATCTGTCGGCCTGGCACCACTAGGTCGAGCCCGGAAAGAGAGCGGCCCGCTACCTCCGCAAGCATCGGAGTAAAGACCATGTGGTTTTCACTGCTGATGACTACCACTTCAACGTTAGGCGCAACGCGGCGACTGAGTTGCTCAGCCAGGGTTAGGCCTGCGAAACCGCCACCCACGATAACGACTCTAGCGTCTTCCATAGTCGCAACCTCCACTGCTGCCGAGAGTGCGAGCGGCCGTGGCCCCTGTGATCGTTTCCGGAGACCGTAAAGCCCGCAGATCCCGAGACTTCGTTCAGGCCGAGGTACCGGCCGATGTGTTCACCCATGCCAACGCAATCTGAATCACACCTCGCGCGGGCCGCTGCTGTCCCAACGGGTGCATGCTATGCGCATTCCGTCTGCGCTGGTAAATTGAAACTCGCTGGAGGGAATCATGGCACCGCCTCACCACAGGACGATACGCTATTGAACGTGCCCTTTGCAGGCGCACTCGTACTGCCTCGCGCGCAACGCGGACCGTACTCAGAACGGCCGTTTCCGAAGCCGGCGGCGCAACTACAAAACTGACAGCACGACGAGAGAGCGACCGATCACGGGCTCTTTAGAATGCAGCACCCAACGGTTGAGCTTTCTCGCCGGCGTGCACATTTACCTCTGCGGGCGAGGTCCGCTGAATAATGTCCCTCGCTTTGGCTACTTCGTCCGCCGTGCCATGCGCGATCATCACGAACTTGTCCGCCTTCAACGCCGTCTCGTAGCGGAGAACGCTGTCTTTCGGGATACCGATGCTGTACAGGCCGGCGCCAATCGCGCTCAACCCGCCCACGACGACCGCTCCCTCTAAGGCCCCTACGATCCAGGCGACTAGGGGCCCGGCCACGAGTACGGGACCAATGCCTGGCACCGCAAAAAACGCAGCGCCGAACAGCAGACCCCATATGCCACCCCAAAAGGCGCCCAATTTCCCCCAGTATTTCATCCGGTCGCCGGAGTTGAAATACCCGACCACGTGTTCTTCGGTATGGTAGTCTTTGCCGATGATGGATAGCTTTTTCATATCAAAGCCCGCCCGCTGAAGCTGCTGCACAGCACTCTCGGCCTCTGCATGGCTGTTGTAGACAGCTACGACTGCGTTCTCTCTCGTCATATGGATCACTCCTTGTTCTCTGTTGGCATTCCTCGTTCCCTGAGAGAATTCAATCCCAAGATAGGTTTGACCACATTCTAAAGCTGTAGAATGTGTGCGTCAACCTTCACAAAAATGGCCGTGTATTTTTCGACACAAGCTAATCAAGAACGCTCAGCCGCTCAACGTGACGCAGAACTTCACCTACGACGCCTACGACCGGCTATCCTCCGCCGGAGAAGGGAGGACGATCCGAAGGCCCTGGGGCACCCATCTTCAGCCTCGATGCACCGAAACTCCTACGTCAGGTGGTCTGATCGCCGGGAAGATCGCCAACAGCAGCGCGCAGAATCCTGGTTGCATCCGATTTGTCGGAAAGGGTGGCGAAGACCGTTAAAACAGTGGACGAGTTGAGACCGTGTCCCTGCGTGAGGCCAAGCCAGCGATTTGGGTACTATGCAACCAAGCTTCCGACAATCTGTTGGTTTTTTTTGGGCGATCCTGACCTCTCCGGAGGTCGGGTGGAGCAATCCGGCCTCCGGGGGCTAAGCCGTGCGCACCTGTGTGAGGCAGAGGGGCTGGTACGCCTGGATGGCGCAATCGGGAAGTAGTCCGAACGCGACACCTTTGTGGAAGTGCCGCCCCACAGGCCATTCCAAAAGGCCTACCCGTTCGGCGGGGGACAAACGGCATTATCTGCCGATATCGGTAGCTATCGTGCGGCAAGATATTCCGTAACAGTGACCCCTGCGTTCCGGCATTCCTCCGGCGTAGCAGTATCAAAGGCGCCTACAACGGCCGCCTCCTCGCTCGTCAACGGGCGACCTTGCCGATGGGAAGTGATGGCGGCCAGCAGATACTTCTTCTGGCCGAGAGAGAGATGCTTGAAGATCGCCTGTTGAATGACCTGGCAGCGGTCGGCAGCTTTCTGTCGGCAGCCGGCCTCCAGACGTTCCAATCGTTTGCTCAAAGAGGTCATAGGCTGCTGTCGGGCTTGTGAAAATCTACTTGTTCCCTGCCGGCTCTTGTCAGACGGCGGTCATGCTCGAATTGCTCGTGCCACTCCGCAATGCTTGTCAAGCGCAGCCAGTGACTTGTACCCCAATTTCTGGCATTCCCTTTCGAGCGCGGCGGTATACACTTCGGCAGCGGCCGACTCCTGACTCATCAGCTCGCGGCCTTGCTTCTTTGCTTCGATGAAGTCGAGCATCGGCCGCAACTCATCCACCGACATCTGGCTAATTGCCTCCTGTTCAATGAGCCGGCGGTGGGAAGCATACCGATCTTTCTCTCGACAACCAGCCGCCAGCAGGCCCGCCTCCAGCTTTTCGAGTCGTATCAATACTGGGCGCCTCATCGGGTTACCGCGAACTCATCGTGTCTGCTTTGACTCTTCGGCGGCGCGCTCCAATTCCGCCACGCGGGCCTCAATGTCTTCGATCTCAATAGCCTTGGCCCCGTGTGTCAGCACCAGATCGGCGGCCCGAAGCTTGGTGGACGCCGGCGTATGCTGGTCCAGGCCGGCGCACTGAAGAAGGCCGGGTACACCGTCGAGTCCTTCAAATCCGACAAGGGCGAGCGTACGTACCGAATCAACCAGTAGCATCCAGCGCACCGCTCCTTTCCCTTCTTGGCCCGCCCGGCACTGCCGTGGCGGGTTTTCTGCTTCTGCGCGACAGTTGGCCAGTCGTGGCGGCACAACGTCCGACGTTGCGCCGTCCCGTATCCAGGCGAGCCAGAAGCCACCCTTCCGAAGTGACGCGCCACAGGCGCCCCCAAACGGCACGTCAGTCCCATACAGCGTGCTGGTCCCATCAGGTGCTCCCTGGCCAAAACACGATGCAACCTCAACACTTTGTGTACCATCGAAATCCGCGTTATCCTTTGCCTTGGAGCCCGCGCCACCGCGCAGATCACCACGCAAGCGGTCCGCAATCGCGGCCAAGGCGGCAAGGGCGCGCTAGGTGAAGAAATAAGGCAGCAGCTCTTTCATTTATGGGCTCTGAGCGAGAATTCGTAAAAGTGCCATTTTACGCGACTTTCTTCAAGGTGCAAACTGCGATGAATTCGAGGTTCATCACGGCCATGCGCTTGGCCTTCAGCAGCAGATAGCGGAGGTTCTTGTAGCCGCGACCCCTGTTGATCAGCATGCGAATATTCCCGTTGACGGCCTCAACTACGCCAAAGCGCACTTTGGTCTCGCAATAGTTGGCTATACCTTCCACGTGTTTCAAAAGGGTCGCCGCCAGTTTCTCAAACGGAGCCAGACGCTGCCATTTCAGTTGGTCCATCCACCGGTTCAAGTAGTTGAGCATGGCCCCTCGGTATCGGTAGTTCCATAGCCTCTCTAAGCTCTCTTTCAACAGATAGCCTTTAAAGACTCGCCGATTGAGTTCGAACAGCCGGTTCAATTCCCCGCGGTGTTCCGGAGTCAGGTTCTTCCAGCGACTCATCAGCAGCCACTTCTTCCCTTTGATGAGGCCCCGCTTCTTAGGCCCTTGCCGAAAGAATTCCGCCTTCCGCACTTCGTCGATGGCATCGTTGGCGTGTTGCACGATGTGAAACTTGTCGTAGACGATCTTGCACTGGGGTGCCCATTGCTCGATGCTCAACCGGAACGGTTCCCACATGTCGACACAAGCCGCCTCAATGCGCTTCCGCTGCCCACTGACCAACTGGGTACGAAAGTACTCATCCAGCGTCTCCTTCTTCCGCTCCTGGCCAAACCATAATGGCTCGCCGGTTTCCAGATTGCACACCACCGTCAGAAACTTGTCTTTCTTGCCCCGGTAGATTTCATCGATGCCCATCTGCCGTAACGGCGGTTGCCTCCGCTTGCTATCCCACCGCTCCAGACACCGCAGATCGATCGCTCGGACGGTGCTCTCCGATAGCCCCATCCGTCGAGCTACTTGCCGCGCCGAAGCACTCTCGCACGCCTGGCCGACCGCGTCCTCAAACCGCCTGCTGAAGGGGGCCTTGCTCGGCAGCGGCGGCACCTTCTCGATCCGCACGCCGCACGCCGGGCATTTCACCCGATACACTTCGATGTGTACCGTAGCTTGAAATACACTCCAGGGCAGGTCCCGCACCGCCCGTTCCCGGCTGTCGTGCGCATCGGTGAACTTCCGCCCGCAGCCGGAACACTCCAGTTTCCGGTTGCCGCGCTTTCGCCGGACCCAAAGATCTAAGGTCTTGTTCTTCTCGTCGATTTCCTGCCGGTACACACGGTATCCAGGCCACTGAAGGATGCGGGTAAACTCGTTGTCACTAGGCAACTTCCAAATCTAACGCCATTCTCAGAGTGGCCGCCATTTCACCAGCTTTACGAATTCTCGCGCAGAGCCCATTTATGTCCCATCCATTAGAAGGGATCGCGGAACGACTCAAAAGGGCCAATGAGAACATCCAGAACCTTGATGTCGAGATTAACCGTTTTCTGAATGAAAAGGGATACCGTGAAGTCACAGAAAGCGATCCCAAGCGTATCAAGGAATTCAAGGACTTCTGGAGTAAGCAGGCTGTCCCTCCCCGGCTTGGTGTACTCATCAGCGAAATCCTGCATCACTATCGCTCGTCGCTTGACAATCTCATCTGGGAGCTTTTGCGGCAAGCCGGGCACACTCCCGGAAATCCCAATGCTATTGAGTTTCCAATCTTCAACGCGAGGCCGACGACTTCCGACAAACTTGCCCTGTTCAACCGAAAAATAGAGGGAGTCGGTGATAAGGCCAGCGCAGTCGTCGAGTCGCTGCAACCATACAACGCTGTCTCCCAGTGGGACGGTCCGCACCACGCCATTCTGGTCCTCCATGATATGAACCGCCTTGACAAGCATCGGGCGTTGACCGTCATCGGCTCCAGGTCTAAACAAACTCCCCAACTGTATCTCGCACAACTGTTGGGCATTCGCAAAGACACGGCAACAGGTCATGAAATCCGAAAGCCCCTTGCACACCGTGAAGTGTATGTGGGGATGAAACTCACCGCACTCGTAGCGTTTCGGCAATTTGGTAATAATGGGCCTAGTGGTATCGTCGTCATTCCAGGCTTGCGGCGCATAGGGAATGCTGTTTCCGAGGCCATCAAGATGTTCGACGGCTTTTTCCCACCCCGCTAGATCCGGCGACGCCAAAAAACAATCGAGATTACGGCTCATTTCTACTTGACCTTTCATGCTTGACCGATAACCGATCTGACTTCCTGCCTCATTTCTCGCCTGAACCGTCCATTCCGCCACTGGCCCACACGCTAAGCCGTCGTTGCCCGGATGCACGTGGGCCAAATGTGCGCCAGCCTTGGCCAACCCTCGGCCAGCTTGCAGTCTGCCGCACTCTGCGGACCAGCCGGCCAGCACCAGGCATCGCGCCTCCACGTCCGGATGCCGGCCCGGGTAGTGGGCTACTTGAAATTCTGGGAAGTAGTTTGAACCGACTACCCGTCCGTGCGACACTGAAAGCGTTTGCCAAATCCGAAACGACCACGCAAAGCACCCGAACGAGATTTTAGCCAGCCTACCCATCACCAAGGCAAAATGCTCACCGATCCCCAAGAGGACCGCCTTGGCACGTTCGAGATCTCCCGTGTCATGGCTGAATTGGACAGACGTGGAGGCGCACCTGGTTGGGCGGTGCGGGCCGACGGAATGAGTGTTAAGCAGCGCAGCAACGCGGCTTCGCTGACAGCTAAAGCCCGCTGGGCTATCGAGCGGCTTCTTAGAGACGTGGGATTCATGGTAGCTTACCACGTGCCGATCACCTGGAACCATCGCTTATTGCCCCAACTGACAAAAGCTACGACGCCAGATAGTAGCCGGCCGCCGTCATTGTCTCCAATCAGTAGCGAGGTCTCCGAAAACCGGAGCATCAGATGAGGGTGGCCTTTAGTTTTTTCCTCTCCGCCTATCTGGCAATGGCCCAAATCCAGCACGGATCTGTCGGGGTGGTGCACCTTACGAAGGACGAGATCTCCGTGGCGGCTGATAGTCGAGGCATCCGAAAAAGACCGAATGGAAATCCTGACATCAAGAATGATGCGATATGCAAAGTCGCCGCATTTGGCGACGATCTGGTCTTCGTCAGCACCGGTACTACCATTTTTCTTGAAAAACGTGGAGTCCCAGGCTGGAACAATATCGACGAAGCTCGCGCCTCCTACCGAGATGTTGTTTCTCGCTATTCTGCTGTTAAAGGGCACATTCAGGACGTAGCTACTGAATTTGCTGGAGGCATAGTCAAGCACTTCAACGAACTTGGTGCGCGGTACCCCAATGAATTCCACGCGGCCGTTTCCGATGTGGGAAATTTGACGGTGGCAATGTTCGGAGGCCAAGCTGCCACCGGTGAATCGTGCTCTTTAATGTTGAAATCCTTCCAGAGTCCCCATCGTCGGTTAGGGCTATACCGAAAGGAGGGTGGGAGACTTGTCCACTCGACAATTTTTGTGCGCTTGGACGTGCCGAGGTAGTGGCCGAATTCGCAAGTGCGAAAAGCGGGAGAGCGCGAAAAGAAAAAGCGACCTGGAAACCAACCGGCCCATCCGCTTTGGAGAGCCCAGAATACGCCATGTTGCGTACGCTTAGAATGGTGGACTTGACGATCAAGTACCAGATTGGGAACCAGGTAGGTGGTCCGGTTGACGCGGTCCAGCTTAGGCGGTCGAATGGCAGGGCACGAGTGTAGTGGTATGCCCGTAAGCCAAACTGTCCAGAAAACTAGGGCACCTACCAACCGGGCGAACTTGCACGACAATGATTTCCCGAACGCGTTGGTATGCGTTCGTGGTTCGGGTCTAATTGAGCCAATAACCGCCTCACTTCCGAACAACGTGACACTACCCGGATCAGCGCTTCGACAGCCGCAATCTTGCCTCGGCAGCGGAAGATTCACGCTACCTCCTGCTGGCCCCCTCGGCGATCTGCTCGAATGTGGGCCCGTCGCCGTCCAGCGTTGCTTTCCCGCCCGTGAGGCGTTGCCACCTGGCGATCACTACGTCCACGTACTTGGGGTCCAGTTCAATGCCCCAGCAAACCCGTTCAGTGATCTCCGCGGCGGCCAGGGTTGTACCCGATCCGAGGAAGGGTTCGTAGCAAGCCTCCCCACGCTTTGTGTGATTCAGCAGCGGACGCCGCATCAGATCTACCGGTTTCTGAGTTGGGTGATCATACTTCTCCTCGTCGGAGCGCCCATTATGAACTTCGGCGAGGGTGAATCCCACACTGTCGAATTCTCGCCAGCTTTGCCGAACCACGCTGCGTTCTTCTTCCGCACATACCAGCACGGCTCATGCTGGTACCAGTAGTGCGTGCGCGTGAGCACCGTCCGGCCTTTGTTCCAGATAATCTGCTGCGGGTACAGGAATTCGATGCGCTCCAGCCCATTGAGCACGTCCCTGGTGAAGATTGAAGCGTGCCAGACGTAAGCGATCTGAAGACTCGGCACCAGTTCGAACGCTTGCGACCAGTCGGCGCGGGTATCGCCGGAGATGGTCGTCTCGGTGTGTCCCTCGGTCCGATGTTTCATGTAACTGGCTTCAGCCGGGCCGCAGCCGTTGAGACCTGCGCGGTCGCGCCACTCGGAATCGAGTTCGATTCCATAGGGGGGATCTGTGATCATCAGGAACGGTTTGCGATCACCTAGCAGTCGCGCCACTGCTTCCGGGCTGGTCGCGTCTCCGCAGAGCACGCTGTGTTGGTTGCGTCGGTTGCCACAGAGCCAGAGATCGCCAAGCCGGGACACTGGATTCTCCGGCAGCGGCGGAGCGATATCGGCTTGTTCGTCGTTGTCGGGAAGCGTGGGGAGGTCCTCAAGTTCTCGGGGGTCAAATCCCGTGAGCGAGAGATCGTAGTCCGCTTCCGCGAGTTCCTGTAGCTCCAGGGAGAGAAACTCGTCGTCCCATTCCGCCCAAGTCACCGATCGGTTCACCATAATGCGGAACGCCTTGACCTGAACTTCGGTCCAGCCGTCGCAGACGATGACAGGCACTTCGGCCATCCCCTCCTTGATGGCCCCTTAAGGCGCAAGTCGCCATCGATCACCGTCCCATCGGCCTTCGCAAGAATCGGCACGACGAAGCCGTACTCGCGGATCGACCCGCAGATGCGATCCACAACAGCATCGTTCTTGCGCGGGTTCCGGATGTATCGGGTCAGCTTCGATACCGGCCAATAGACGATCTGAAGTTTTGACTCAATCCGCATTCTTATTACTCCCGAACTGACTCAGGTGACACCGGTCCCTGACTAGCCGGAGCACTCCGCAAGCCCTGATTATACGGGACTTTCGAGATTCTTCAAAGTGTTGTAATATAGAGAGTTAACAGTTGCTCAGCGTTGCTATTTCTAGCTAGCCTGCTAACGTTTGTTGCGCGGAGTGTTTCCAGCTCTGGCAGACGCGGGGAACAGAAATTGGCGGTCTCCTGGTCCGATTTGCTGGCAATCTACTTCAACGGATTGGAAAAGGAGCTATGGCAGAACCGGGTAATTGCGACTCCATTAAGGACCGGATTCGTAGGGAGGTGATGGATCACGTTAAACGTCACGCCCTACGTCCAGAGGTGAGTCTCCTTTTCAGGACCGCCAGCCTTTCCAATCGGTTTGAGGAAAGACTTTTTACAATCTTGAAATTAGGTGGCCGCGATCTCGTCCAGTGCAAGGCGGAGATAGCCCGCCAACGATATGGAGGGGACCTGCCGTCCGGCGAGATAGATGAAATCTCTTATTTGACATTCTCGTGGCTGAAGGAGTTATGGCTCGGCGCAGGCGCCTTTCTAAGTGCAGACTTGGTGGCATCTATGGGGCGCGACCCTAGAGACTCCATCCTCCTCCAATTGGAAAACGCCGTGCATGACGAGGCGCGCGCGGCAGCGGGCATTCTCTTCAACCCCGAACAGGCCCGAGAATTGCCAGCGCGCACAGATCGGACCGTGGCAGAAGAATCACGAAGTGCCGCGTTTCCCGCGCAGGCTGGTAATACCCTAGACAGTGGTGGCTACTCCATTCGGGGGAAGGGAGCGATGGACAAACCGAGCACACCAAACCCGGCGGACCTCGGACTATTGGTTCCCGGCACCGAGGAAGACAAGCAAGTCAAGAAAGCCCTTGAAGCGAGTCGGGAGGCAGAAGAAGCCGATCCGGAGTTAAGGCGGCGCCGCCAAGAGAGAGATGCGTACCTTACGGCACGGTTGGAGCGCATTCGGGGAAAGAACCCCGCCGAGCGTTCGGGGGAGCTCGACAAATTGGACCGCCAGGAAGAACTGCTTTGCGATGCGCGCGCCTACGCTGAGATCATCTATCTTAGAGAGCCACACTCACCCGAGGGTCGGCGTAAGGTGACCCAGCGTCTTTGGGATGAGTTTATTCCGAAACACAAGGATAAGGACGCATTCAGTCTGGGATTCCGGGATCTGCACTCAGCCATCTGGCCTGAAGGTTATCCTTCGCTCGAAGGGAGTGCAGATCAAGCAGGCGTGAACGAATCGGTCGACACGGGAGCGCGACCAGTACTGAGCGGAACGGAAGGCGGCGGCGAGACGGACTCGGCAAAATTGAGAGAGAAGCGTCAAAAGCGCGGGCCGAAAACCGAACCCAGCTCGCCTATCGCCGCGGGCAGCGGATATGCCAGACCGGGCGAGCACCCAGCAGTCTGTATAGGAGAGAGCATAGTACCTTGGCACATGAGGCTTCGAGCTGCTCGCGATAAAGCGAAGCTCTCACGCACCGGCACCGTACAGAAGCTGAGGGCCAAAGACATTCAGATCACGGCAGATGCGATAAAGAAGCACGAAGAGGGCGTGGCAATGCCCAGGCCGGACGTCCGGAAAGCATACGCACTGATCTACGAACTCACCGAGGATCAGCTCTTCCCCCCTGACAAGTGAACATTACCTGGTAATTTACCAGGTAATGTCGCTTTTCCCTCTTCAAATTCCCATTGCGTTCGTTGTGAAATTGACATAGCGCAGCAGCGCTAAGGAGATTTCAGCGAATGGCCCCAACGAGCAATCCACAGCAAGAGTTACTCACTGAACGTGATGTGGCGCGCATCACAGGGCTTTCGGTAGCGTCCGTCCGGCGATGGAGGCTTCTTCGGCAGGGCCCCAAGTACCTCAAGATCGGCGCCGCTGTACGCTATCGGGCCGAAGACATATCGATGTGGCTCAAATCCTGCCCGGCAGGCGGCGGGCAACAGGCGAGGACACGGTGAGAGATGGCTACAAAAACGAAACCCGCCGGGACAAGCGGCGGGGTTCGAACAATTACAGTTTCCAACTGGAAGCCCCTAGAAAACCATGCCATGCGGGGGGTCCTGACTCTTACATTACCATCCGGGCTTGTAATCCACAACTGCCATCTACTCGAAGCAGGCGGCCGACGGTGGGTCGGCTTGCCGGCCCGTCGTTTCCTCATGGCTGATGGCAAAGTTCATTATGAGCCGATCATCGAATTTACCACCCGGAAGGCGCACCGGAACTTCGAGCACGCCGCACTGGAAGTGGTTGAGGCTTACTTGAAGGCGAGGGGCGAATGGTAAGCGCACCAGGTAAGCCAGCCATGGCCAGGGCCGCGCTGTGGTATGCGGCACACGGATTAAATGCACCTGATGGTAAATGTTCCTGTGGCGGTCTCCAGTGCCAAAATCCGGGTAAGCATCCCCGGACTGTCCCCGGTTTCAAGGGAGCCATCAGGGATCAGGACCGCATCGTGGGTTGGTGGAAGCGGGGCCGGATGCCAACATCGGAATCCCGACCGGCGCCACGTCCGACCTTCTCGTTGTGGATTGTGATTCCCGGAACGCGGACCGGAGCGAACTCATCAAACGATGGCCGCTCTCGGACACCGCGAGGGACCTAATCATGGATCCCCCGACGGCGCACATGCGGCCCTGCGAAGCCAGTTACTGCGGCGACCGCTACGCAAATGCCGACGGAGGGCAAATGGCCGGGGGCGGAACCCCAAAGGAGAAAAAGTGCATGACCAAAGGCACGCTCGACCCAGCGCAACTCCGGCTCGTGGAAACTATTGTGGAATTGGGATTCGGCCGCATCGAACAGTCTCTATTCGCGATGGTAAACCCTCCTTCGAATCGACCACCGCGGGTCGTGCAAGAAATCAAGATCGATTCCGAACTTCAACGGCGGCCCGACGGTGGTAGTGAGAAGCAGTTTGAAACCCTTTTCGATCAGCTAGGTCGGTTGAGTAATGACATTGTCGATATCGAGGTTCGGCACAGCTTCAGGCTCGTCCTGGAACGCCGCTATAAGGAGAACCTTTCATGACCGAGCTACCAACTGATGACCTTATCCCGGCGGCCCGGCCCCAAAGCGGCGGCGTCCCCGATCTCAAGTGGGTCAACCGTCATCTGCCGATGCGCAATGTCTGCGTGGCGCTGGGCTTGCGGTTCGATCCGGCCGGCATGATCCACTGCTGGCACCCCGAACGCCACAAGGCCGGTGACCGTACTCCATCCGTAAGCATCCGGAAGTCCACTAACCGGTTACGGTGCTTTGGCTGCGGATCGACAACGCTCAGCGTAGTGGACGTTGTGATGGATGCGCTCTCGACCGACATCAGAGGAGCGGCGCGTTGGCTACAAGTGACCTTCCCCGGCGAATTGAAGTACATCCCGAAGGGGCGGCACTTGAAAGATGGACACTCGGTCCGACCGTACAGAGTTGGATACGAAGGCCCTATAGAACTGCTTGTGAAGTCGGGATTGTGGGCAAGTCTCAAGCCAGCTACCCAGCGAATCATCCCCGTCTTGCTTCACCTGGCGGGGCACGGTTCGGATTCCGTAACGTTCAAAGTGCAAATCAGCTACAGGGCCATCCTACGTTACAGCGGCGTTAAGTCCTTCGGCACGATTAGCAAAGCCTTGCAGGAGTTGGCCGAACTAGAATGGCTCAAGACACTTCCCCAGGCAAATCCCGACACCAGCGTGCTGCGGGACGTGAATACCTATGTTTTGACGCCGTACGGCGACGCCGTGATGGAGATGGCGAACTCGATGGCGGCGGCTCTCCGCAGGGCGATTGAGCAGGAGCGCGAACTTCGCGGGGAGGAACGAAAGGCACGTCGTCAACAGAAAGCAACTTCTCTCAGCTCTTCTGCTAACCCTCCTGCCAAGAGCGCCACCAGCGTGCTATTAAAGAGTACTTCTCTTTACACTGAGCGTAGCGTCGGACAAAATGGCGCTACGAAAGATGTAGCGGAAAACTGCCCGGAGGCTCCGGTGCGGCGCCAATCCGTAGTGAGCCGGCGCAAGCGTCGGAACGCTGGCGCGCGAACACATCTGCACCGACACCGCCAGCATGGCGGCAAGGAATTGCTCGCATGAGCGCCGGTTTTTCGCAAGTTCAGCGTATGTGTGAGCGGCAGAAGGGAGATCCTGTTTGATGGCAAACCGCGATGAATCTACTACCGCCGAGAACAAGAGCACGTATGCTTCAGTCGCCGCGCTGGCTGCCGACATCGGCCTGAGCGAAAGATCGACCCGGAGCGCCCTTCGGCGTGGCGACATTCGCCACATTCGCGTTGGGCGTCGGTTCATCCTGCCGAAGGCGGCCATCGCGGAGTGGTTGCGGTCGGCCGGACGCGGGCAGCAAAGCGATAAGGCGGAACAGCGGGATGGGGTGCCCCTGTGAGATCCGATGGAGCCGCCCAGTGCTGCATTCCTCCGAGATGCCCGCGCCAAATTGGGGGAGCGTCTTGCTTGTGCCGCGCAAGACGAGGTACCTGTCATGAGGCGCGCGCAGTTCGCGCAGAGCCGAGCCACAAATTCGTGGCTGGGCAGGTGAGGAAGAAATGACAGGTTGCGTCTTCAAGCGAAAGATCAAGGCGGGTACGAGTTGGGGCTACCTGTTCACCGCCGGTAAAGATGCCGCGGGGAACCGGAACCAGATCTTCAAATCTGGCTTCGCCACCAAGGGAGCCGCGCAGTCGGCCTTGCGTGATGCAATCACCGAGTACGAGACGAAGTACGGCCGCATCACGGAACACGTCGATCCGCTCGGGCGCCGCACATGGGGATTTGTCCTCGGCGATCAGAATCTAGGAGGTTTCGCGAACAGGGAGTCCGCGGAAAGCGCGAGACTGGCGGAAATCGAAAGGCGGGAAGCCAAGCCTGAGCCGGTAGTCGCAGAACCGACGTTTGCGGAGTACTTCAAGTATTGGATGGAGGAGCACGCCGCCCGCCGGTGCGCACCGAAGACGGTGGAGCGGTATTACGACATGGGCCGGTACCTGGCAAAGCACCTCGGAGACACACGGCTCAACGAACTGACCACCGCACAGATCCAGCATGCGATTCACCGTCTCAAAGACGCGGGCGGCCAAATCACCAAAGAGTTCCCCAACGGAAGGCCGCTTGCTCCAAAGACGGTCCGGCACATTGGCACGCTGCTGTACACGGCTCTCGCCGAAGCGGATCGCATGGGGATGTTGAAGATCCGACATCCAATGGCGAACAAGCGCGTGGTTCTCCCGAAGCTACCCAAGCGCCGCCCACCAGTGCTGGATAAAGAGAAGCTCAAGGCTTTGTTCGAGCGCGCCAAGGGCACGCGCCTCTATCCACTGGTTGTGCTGGCGTCCGCGACCGGTTGCCGCCGCGGCGAGTTGCCGGCCCTCGAATGGAGCGACCTGGACGAATCGACCAGCGAAATCAACATCTGCAAATCGCTGGAACAGACTAAGGCTGGCCTTCGGATCAAGAGCACGAAGTCGGAGGAGCCGCGACTTTTCAGTTCCAGAGTGGGCGCTCGAAGCGCTGCGCGCGCATTGGGAAGAACAGGACCAAAACGGCCAACTCTTCGGTTCCGACTACGAGGAACAATTTGGCTTTCTGCCAGCCCAATGGCGCGCTCTAATCACCTGACCGTCTTGGTGCCCGCCTGTCCGGGCAGATGCGGAAAGTCGGACTTGCACGGCGTCAGCCTGCATTCGTTGCGACACTCCCACGCCAATAGCCTGTTGAACAAGGGAGTGCCGGTCGCGGTCGTCTCCGATCGCCTGGGGCACGCGGACCAGAACATCACCTCAAAAGGCTGGCCCGGTGCGGACGTTAGCAAATGTTTGCACGCGAAGGGCTGAAATTTCGGAAGTGTCTGAAAAGAAATGGCGGGGACGACGGGGCTCGAACCCGCGACCTCCGACGTGACAGGCCGGCGTTCTAACCAACTGAACTACGTCCCCGCAAGGGCGTGAACACCTTCATCCTAACACGCCCGTCAACGGCCTGCATACAGGCCGGCCACGCGCTGGCGGTCCGCCTCGGAAATTCCCGTATGCTTGCGGATATCTTGCCGCTGGTGAAGTACCCGCCGGTAGCGACTGAAATATTCGAGCACATCGCCGCCGTACTGGAAGCTGTACATGATGTCGGCGAAATCGGCGGTGTGATCCAAGCCAATCGCATGCCCGGTCTCGTGCAGGCACGTCAAATAGACGACTGTATCGCGGAACAGTCTGTCGCTCTCGCCAGCGGCCGCAATCTGGGATCCGTATTGTGCAAGATCGGGATGTACTTCAATCGCCGCGCCCCGCTTGCCGTTCACAAAAACCAGGCGCGTATCGCCGTAAAGTTGCGGGCGTTTGCCCAGCCAGTAGACACGAATGCGCGCAGTGTATTCGCCGTCCGCCGCCACGAACCGCAATCCGCGTCCAGCCACTTTCTCCCAAGCCTCCAACGCCCAGTGCGCCAGTTCGGCATCGGCTCGATCGCAGCCGGAACGCGCCGCCACATCTTCCGTGCACGGTTGAATCCAGTAGTTGTAAACTTCCGCCGCCGGTGCGGCCCCGGCCGCCATAGCCCACAACACGCACACCGCGCAGCGCCGCTTCATTTCCGCCTAAATCGGGCACCCACGCGCTCGCCCGCCAATTGCCGCACCATGTCTTCCAACTCGCCGACGCGTTGCGCCAGATCTTCGATCGCCTGGCCCTCCGGGTCGGGCAGGCTGCCATGCTCCAGCACACCGTGCTCTCCGCGGGTCCGCACCACGCGTCCCGGAACGCCCACTATCGTCGAGTTGTCGGGCACGGACCGCACCACCACCGAACCAGCCCCCACCTTCACACTGTCGCCGATGTGAATGCCGCCCAGGATCTTCGCACCGGTTCCCACCACCACATGATTGCCCAGCGTGGGATGCCGTTTGCCTTTCTCATTGCCCGTGCCGCCCAACGTCACGCCCTGGTAGAGCAGCACGTCGTCGCCGATCTCGGTGGTCTCGCCAATCACCACCCCCATACCATGATCGATGAAGAACCGGCGCCCGATGCACGCGCCCGGATGAATCTCGATTCCCGTAAAGAACCGGCTCAATTGCGAGAGCACCCGCGGTAGCAACGGAATTCGCGCGCGATACAGCCGGTGCGCCAGGCGATGTGCCAGGATCGCGTGAAAACCCGGATAACACAATACGATTTCGATCACGCTCTTGGCAGCCGGATCCTCGCGGAAAATCGTATCGATCTGTTCTTTGATCGCCCGGAACATCGCTTACTGGTATCGTAGCGCTTCCGCCAGCGCCGACGCGAGCAGGGTAACCCGTACACGGCCCCATCCCGCGCTCGACCTGCAAAGCGCAGGGCAAAACCATTACCGAAACGCTGCCAGCGCCTGCTGCTCAGAAAAAGGCCGAAAGCGAGATCGCTGAATTCCGCCGCTTCGAACAACTCTTTCAGGAGTCCAGGCAAAAAAGACGGCGGCGGCCTACGAAAAAGCCGTCAACGCGTCAGAGCATCAGTTCCACAGAATCTTTTCCGACCGGCACGCACCCGGTCACCGAGTTGTCGCGATTTTGGTCTACCGGGACTGACTGTGGTCATGCCTTCAACAATTGGGGAACGCATTCCCGCCATCCCGAATTTCGGCAACAGAACCTCTCGTGGCCTCGAGCGTAATTGAAGCTGGCTGCAGGACTGTGATCGGTTCCCGGAGCAAGCAATCCGGCATGTTTTGGACGGTGCGCGGGCCAACGCGATCCTCGCCATCCATTGCTACGGCATCAGCGGCAAATTTCGAAGCCTACTGGGAGGAGTAGGCCGTCTGATCGGCGACTTTTACGTCGCGCACCCTTTGGCCGCGACGGCCTCGGCTGGCTGGCCTGCGGGAATGCACGGACTCCACTGGCCGACGTGTCCGAAATTGAGCACGGCCACTACACCGCAGCGCGTGTCGCCTTTGCGCCGGCGATGCACGACGGTGCGCTCGCATCCGCCCAGTTCCGCGGCGCAGCGGTACACATCGCCGCTCAGGCCGGGTCGCTTGTAAACCAGATTGAGTTGCCCGCAGAACGGGCACTTCATGTCACCGATGGGATGATACTTCATGCGCATGGCTCCTTCCCCTTGGGGCATAAAAACATTATGCACTATCTTTGTTTCGGCGTAAAGAGGATAAAGTCTCACGGATATCTTGCCGGCACTAGCTCACGAGCCGAAGTATTGTTGAAAGCGGAGGGCGAGTGCAGCCTCGTCGGGCAGGTAGCCCAACTGAGAGTCATCGTAATGTCGCCCTGATTGCCAATATCTGTGGACGATGCTGAAACTGAGGCTGCCGTGCGCGCCCTGGCGCAGTGGGCCTTCAACACTTCGCCCGGCCGACGCTGGCGTCATAATACTGCCCCGTCACGAACGCTGCATCCGGACTGGCCAGGAAGTGGATCACCGTGGCGATTTCCTCCGGCGTGCCGGTACGGTGCATGGGGATGCGCTCGGTCATGTAGTCGATCTGGGCCTGGGTCAACTGCTCAAGGATTTTCGTGCGGACTACGGCGGGGGGCCACGGCGTTGACGCAGATACCCTCGGTAGCGACTTCCTTGCCGGTAATCGACGCGATATTGACGATGCGCCATAGCGGCGCGTGCGCATATGCAGCAGCACGGCGCGGCAGCCGCAGGTAGGAACGCACCGGTCATGTTCACCGCGATGACCTGCTGCCAATCTTCGTCGGTCACTTCCCACACAGGCGCGGTGCGACCGGCAATACCGGCGTTATTCACCAGGATGTCGATGCGGGCGGTGCGGGAGGGCACTTCGTCCACGGCCGCATTCACGGAATCGGAAAGAGTGATGTCGATGTGAATGGCGGACCACAGACCACCAATCGATCGCGCCACCTCCGCGGCGCCTCCGAAGTTCAAATCGGCGGCGGCCACGGCCGCACGGCCATTCCGTTCCCCCTTTGGGGCTGCCTGATTGCCCCTCACGCTCTCTAGATGAAAATATCGAGTTCGACCCCGACGTTGACATACGGGCCTCGCCAAACGAACCGGCCGGTATGGTCGATGTAGCCAATCTCTTTCTCGGTGCAGACGTGGCAGAGCCCTGCGCGAAACACCGACGCTTCTAACAACGTTGGAGGGATGACCTGTTCCGCGCTACGGTTGATGAACCCTTCTTTGGGGCTGTCCGAGCACTGAACCTTCGCCCGACCTTCTGAGAACTGGCCTACACGTGCGAACATAGGCTCCCCTTCAAAGCTGCCTTTCACCTTCACGTACCCCAAAGATCCGCTGGCCGCACTTCGGCTAGACCCGGCTAGACCCACATGGAAATCGCGCGCACCCGAAGAGCCAGGGGCAAAAACGAACGCGCCCGAGTGGCCAATATATGCCCACTTCTTACCAACCGTTACCCGCGCATACCCTTCTCGGAAGCTGCACGCGAAATCGAATCGAGGCTCGATCGCGAACCGCGCCTCTTTGTCGATGTAGCCCCACTGGCCCCCGAATCTTACAGGAGCCACGCCCTCGGCGAAATCCTTGGCATCCTCAAAGAACGGCGGAATCTCCTCGCGCCCGGACGTATCAACGAAGCCCTGCTGACCGCGAGCGAGTACGGAAGCATAGCCCTCGCTGTAATGCCTCGCCCCCTCGTATCTGGGCGGTATCAAGACGTTGCCGTCTTGGCCCACGACTCCGCTCGGGGCGATAGCGCCCCATAGTTCGCCTATTCTGACACTTGCCAGGCCGTTTATAAGCGGCCTGGCATTTTCGAATGTGGGCTGGATCGCGATCTCGCCACTTGCGGAAATAAACCCGCCCGAAAGTTATCGCGGCGCCGCCCCTGCCGGACATAGATCGGATAAAGATAGCGCTCATCCATTTTGTCACCCCTGCAAGCGGCGGCGGGCCGGCGCTCTCGTAAGCCTCCGCTACCTGCTGGACGATGCGGAAACGAAGGCTGCGCGTCCTGGTGTGGTGCGCCTTCAATACGTCGCCCGGCCGCCGCTGGCGTCATAACACTGCCCCGTCACGAAAGCTGCATCCGGACTGGCCAGGAAATGGACCACCGCGGCGATTTCCTCCGGCGTGCCGGTACGGTGCATGGGGATACGCTCCGTCATGTAGTCGATCTGGGCCTGGGTCAACTGCTCGAGGATTTTCGTGCGGACTACCGCGGGGGCCACGGCGTTGACGCAGATGCCCTCGGTGGCGACTTCCTTGCCGGCCGACTTGGTAAATCCGATGACGGCGGCCTTGGTGGCGGAGTAGCCGCACATATTGGGATTGCCCTCCTTGCCGGCAATCGACGCGATATTGACGATGCGCCCATAGCGGCGCGTGCGCATATGCGGCAGCACGGCGCGGCAGCAGTAGAACGCGCCGGTCATGTTCACCGCGATGACCTGCTGCCAGTCTTCGTCGGTCACTTCCCACACAGGCGCGGTGCGACCGGCAATACCGGCGTTATTCACCAGGATGTCGATGCGGGCGGTGCGGGAGAGCACTTCGGCCACGGCCGCATTCACGGAATCGGAAAGAGTGATGTCGATGTGAATGGCGAACGACAGACCACCAATCGATCGCGCCACCCCCGCGGCGCCTTCGAAGTTCACATCGGCGACGGCCACGGAGGCTCCGGCGCGCGCCAGACGGCGGGAGATGGCCTCGCCAATGCCAGTGGCGGCACCGGTAACGATGGCCGTCTGGCCCGTCAGATCGAAGAACATTTCACTCTTCTTTTACCACCTGTACGGTAACTTCGGCGGTGACGTCTTTATGCAGGCGCACGGGAATCTTGAACTCTCCAAGCTGCTTGATCGGCTCATCCATTAACACCTTCCGCCGGTCAATTGTGAAATTCTTCTGCGCCAGCGCATCGGCCACATCCTTGGAGTGACCGATCCGAAGAGCTGATCGTTTTCCCCGGCCTTCTGGGCGATGGTCACAGTCACTCCGGTCAGCAACTTCGAAAGTCTTCGGCTTCGCTCTTCTGCTTGGCTTCGCGGCGCAGGTGCGACTGGCGCTCCTGCTCCACGATCTTGCGGTTGGCGTCCGTGGCGGCCACGGCGAGGCGTTTGGGCAATAGAAAATTACGGGCGTAGCCGTCGGCCACTTTCACTACCTGGCCGCGGTTGCCCAGCCGTTCGACATCTTCACGCAGTATGACTTCCATGATTTCGGCTCCTAGAACTGCGCCGCGAACGGCAGCAGGGCGATGTTGCGCGCCTTCTTGATGGCATCCGTCAGCCGCCGCTGGTGCGGGGCGCAGACACCGGAAATGCGGCGCGGGACGATCTTGCCGCGCTCCGCCACGAAAGCGTGCAGCAGCTTCACGTCCTTGTAATTGATGTCGTCGATCTTCTCCACGCAAAAGCGGCAAACTTTCTTGCGGCGGAAATACGCCTTCTTCGTCGTGGCTACGGCTTTGTCGCCGCCGGTGGGGCGTTGTCCGGCACTGCCGGGTCTTCCTTTGAATTCTGGCATCGGATTTCCTTACGCCTCCTTGGGCAAACCGGGCATGGCCGGTGCACTGGGACCTTCGCCCATCATCTGTTGCGCCACCGAAGGCTGCGGCGCGGACGGCGCGGCGGTGGACTTGCGATGCGCCCGCTTATCGCGCTCCTTCTTACGCTTGTCCAGGCGCTTCAGCGTCTCGTCGATACGCACGGTCAGAAACTTGATCACCAGGTCCGAGACGCGCAGGCGGCGCTCGAATTCCTTCACGGTGTCAGGTCCCGAGCTGAACTGGAACAGAATGTACGCGCCCTCGCGGTACCGGTCCACTTTGTAGGCCAGCTTACGCTTGCCCCATTTCTCCACTTTATCCACCGAGCCGCCGGCATTCGAGACGGTGGTCTTCATCTGTTCGATGAACGCGTCCACCTCCTCGTCCGGCGCATCCGGCTTCGCTATAAACAGCTCTTCGTAGATTCTCATGCTTCCTCGTTTGAACCTTGGGCGCGACGATTGAATTTCGTCATGGCCTTTTCGACGCCTTCGGTAATTATCGAAACAACCGCGTCGGCCCCATCGGCCACCAGTTGCTCCAATTCCTTTTTGAGCGAGCGCTTAAACGGCGACAGCAAATAATCGACCCCGCTCTCGAGCGGATGGCCGGGATGAATCCCCAGCCGCACCCGCACAAAATCCGTAGTGCCCAGGCTGCGAATCACGGAGTCGGCTCCGTTGTGGCCGGCGGAAGAGCCGCGCGGCTTGATGCGCAGACTGGTCCACGGCAGGGCCAATTCATCGTAGACCAGAATCAGGTCCGCTGCCGTGAGCGAATGTTTTTCCATCAGCGGCTTGAGCGACGTGCCGCTGTGATTCATAAACGTCTGGGGCTTGGCCAGCATCGCGTCGCGGCCGGCAATTTGCCCCACTCCTATCAGCGCCTGGGAATCGGGTCTGGTGACGCGGATGTTGTGCATTTCCGCGAGCCGGTCCACCACCATGAAACCAAGATTGTGGGGCGTCGCGGCATACTCCCCGCCCGGATTCCCCAGGCCAGCCACCAGGAACATCGGGCGCTATTTCTTCTTGGGCTTGGCCTCTTCGGCTTTCTTGCCTTTGCCCTCTTCGCCCGCTTCTTCCTTCTTGCCCTTCTTGATGACTTCCGGTTCGGTGCCTGCAGCCGGTGTGGCAGCGGCTTCGGCGGTGGGGACGGCTTCGGCCGCCGGCTTCACCTCTTCGGCGCGCATCGTGACCACGTGCGCGACCACGGTTTCAGGCGAACTGACGAGTTTCATCGAACCGGTTAAAGCGAGGTCGCTGAAGCGCTTGCTCTGGCCGATCAATAGCTCCGAGACGTCCACCGTGAAGTGCTCAGGAATTTCATCCGGCAGACACTCGATTTCCGCCGCGCGCGTGACGATTTCGAGCAGGCCGCCCTGCGTCTTAACGCCTTTGGGCTCGCCTTCGGTGCCGACGGGTATTGCAACACGCAGCCGCTTGCTCAGATCGATGCGTTTCAGGTCCGCATGCAGCAGCGTGCCGCGCAGAGGGTCGTTCTGGTGATCCACCACCATCACCGGCGTATTTTCGCGGCCTTCTACATCCAGATTGAAAATCGTGTTGTAGCCGCTGGCCGAGTGCACGATCTGCAGGATGGCTTTAGGGCTCACCGCGATCGGGACGGGTTCTTTGTATGCGCCATAAACTACCGCGGGGATCAAGCCCGCGCGGCGCGTACGGCGCGCTTCGTTTTTGCCGCGCGATGCACGAGGCTGCGCGGCAACTGTAATCTCTTTTCGCACTGCATTCTCCTTAACGGGACGCAAGACCGATTCAACCGCTCCCTGAAGGCGAGCGGCTCAGCGTGGGTTGCGTGCCTGTTTCTCGCTACACAAACAAAATGCTGACCGAAGTCTCTTCGTGGATCGACTGAATCGCCCGCGCCAGCAAGGGCGCCACCGAAAGAGACTTGATCTTCTTCGAACGTCTGGCTTCGTCCGACAACGGAATCGAATTCGTAAATACTACTTCTTTAAGCGGCGAGGCTTCGATGCGCTTCACCGCCCCGCCCGAGAGCACGGCATGCGTGGCGCAGGCGCTCACGCTGCGGGCGCCCTGTTTCAAGAGCGCTTCCGCGCCTTTCACCAGCGTGCCGGCCGTATCGATCAGATCGTCCACCATCAAACAATTCCGGCCTTCCACCTCGCCGACCACGTTCATCACTTCCGCCACGTTCGGTTTTTCGCGGCGCTTGTCGATAATCGCCAACGGCGCGTTCATCCGCTTGCCGAACGCCCGCGCGCGCTCCACACCGCCGGGATCGGGCGACACCACGGTAAGATCCGGCACTCCCAAGGGCTGGAAATACTCGATCATTACCGGCGCCGAAAACAGGTGATCCACCGGTACATCGAAGAACCCCTGAATCTGCGCGGCGTGCAGATCCATTGCCATGATGCGATTCGCGCCGGCGCGTTCCAGCAACGAGGCGATCAATTTCGCCGAGATGGGAACGCGGGGTTTGTCCTTACGATCCTGGCGGGCGTACCCATAATAGGGTAACACTGCGGTGATGCGGTCCGCTGAGGCGCGCTTGGCGGCATCGATCATCAGGAACAGCTCCATCAGGTTGTGATCGACTGGACGGCAGGTGGGCTGGATCAGGAAGAGGTCGGCGCCGCGCACATTTTCCTGAAACTGCAGATACACTTCGCCATCCGAGAAGGTCTCCAGCATCAGGTTCCCCAGCTTGAGGCCCAGCGATGCACAGATCTCTTCGGCGAGGCAGAGGTTGGCGGTTCCGGAGAAGATCTTCAAACGATCGGGGGTCATCGCGCGGATGGGCTTAGCGGCGGCCATAGTTTTTGTTCAATGTAGGGACGGAGGGAGCGCCACCAGAGATTGCGATAGCGCATCCGGCCGACCAGCGAAATCGGGAAAACACGTTCTTCAGCAAATGATTTTACAGCGCGACTAACCTGTGCCCGGGTGCGAAACAAACCGAAGAGCGCCGAGCCGCTTCCGGTCATCATCGCCGGATAGGCACCCAATTTGGCGAGCTGCCTTTTTAACCGGGCGAGTTGCGGGTATTGCTCGAATACTACTGTCTCGAAGTCGTTAACACTCGCCGCGGAGGGTGCCTCCCCAAATTTTCCCCAAGCCTGCGACTGGAAACTAACTATCTTATTTTGTTGCGATTCAGTTGTCAATTGGGGGGTCAGGGCGCGGTATGCCGTCGGCGGTCGAGACATGCACAGCAGGCGCAATCAGCAATCCCTCGACGGGCGGTCTATCGGGCAGTGGATAGAGTTCCGTGCCGCGCCCCAGGGCGACGGCCGCGCCGCCCAACAGAAAAAACGGCACGTCGCTGCCGAGTTCGGCGGCGAGTTCCATCAGGCGCGGCAATGGCAGCGCGCGTCCAGCCATTGCGGGCAGGGCCAGCAGGATGGCGGCTGCGTCCGATGAGCCGCCCCCCAACCCGGCGCCCATCGGGATTCGTTTGCGCACTTGGAACTGAACGCTGGCGGTCACTCTTATGGCGTCCAGCACCAGCTTTGCGGCTTTCGCGATGAGGTTATCCGGGATCTCGAAAGCGCCGTGAATCTCCACGGCGGTACGGCGGGCAGGGGTGAATTCGACGTCGATGAGATCGGCCAGTGAGATGGTCTGAAACACGGTGCGAATCTCGTGATAGCCGTCCGGGCGTTTGTGCAGTACGCGCAAATCCAGGTTGATCTTGGCGAGAGCGCGCAGGCGCGCCCGGCGAGTTTCACTCATCTGCTCGTCTTGTATTACAAGCTGTCAGAATCTTCGCACAGCGCGCGGAAGTTTGGAGGGCGGGCTTTAGCCGGCGCGGGGCTTCAGCCCGGCTGCGCCGAAATTTTTGGTTGCGGCTACGCTGCCTTGTGGGGCAGGCTCCCAGCCGGGGTGCCCTCTGAGGCCGGCCTCGCAGGCCGCCCTGTCGCATCTCATTTGTCATACTGCAGCAGCGAGAAAACATCGTAACCCGGCAGCTTGCTCCGGCCATTGAGAAACGTCAGTTCGATGGCGAATCCGAGCCCCGCCACCTTCCCGCCGGCCTGTTCCACCAACCGCGCCACCGCGGCCGCAGTGCCACCCGTGGCCAGCAGATCGTCGACAATCAGCACGCGGCTATTCGTCACAATGGCGTCTTTATGCATCTCCAGGCTGTCCGTTCCGTATTCCAAAGCGTAGCTGACTTTCAGGGTTTCCCACGGCAGCTTCTTCGGCTTCCTTACGGGCACGAAACCGGCGCCCAGCGCATAGGCCAGCGCGGGCGCGAAGATAAACCCGCGCGCTTCGATGCCCAGCACCATGTCCACTTCGGCATCGCGATAATGCTCGCCGAAGGCGTCGATTACGCCGCGGAGCCCGGCTTTATCTTTGAGTAGCGTAGTGATGTCGTAAAACAGGATGCCGGGTTTTGGGAAGTCCGGCACCTCGCGGATGAGCGACTTCAGGTTATCCATCAAACCTCGATTTGAAAATCCGAATAGTGGTGCAGCGCGGCCTCCTGCTCGTCGACGCCGCGCACGTCGGAAAAGCGCGGTCCTTTGCGGAGCGCCGCCGCCAGATCGGAAAGCTTATCGGGTCGCCCGGCGGCGTAGACTTCTACGCGTCCATCGTCCATATTGCGCACGTAGCCGGTCAGCGCCAGCCCGGATGCTACGCGCTGCGCATAGTCGCGATAGCCGACGCCCTGCACGCGCCCGCGCACCAGGTAGAGTCGCGCGACTTGGGCATTGCGGGACATGGAAAAACGAGAATAGCATTCAGACAGGCCGCCACGGCGGCGAGGGTTACTTCAGCAATTCTTCCAGGCTCGCCGTATCCAGCAGCCGTTCACTTAGAGCTTCCAGGGCGGAGATGGGTAGTGCGGCGAGGCGAGCTTCAGCCCAGTCGGGCAGGTCCCCGAAGCCGCTTGTACATCAGCGTTTCGCAGCATAGTCTGTTCGCCCTCCAGCCGTCCTTCCTGACGGCCTTCCTCTCGGTTCTTGCGAATTATGGCTCCCAGGAAATCATTTTCCAGAAGATCGATTTGAATCGGCATGTTTGCTATCGCCCGCGCCACTGCTCACGGCAGCAACTCTTCCAGGGTCGCAGCATCCAGCACGCGTACACTTAGATCTTCTAATTCGGATGGTGGCAGTGTTGCCAGTTTTTCGGCGGCCCAAACGGGCATGGTCCCGAAGCGTTTCTCAATCTGCCGCCGCAGAATGGTCAGTTCCCCTTCCTGACGTCCCTCCTGACGCCCCTCCAGGCGCCCTTCCTGACGATTCTTCAGGATGATTGGTCCCAAGAAGTCATTTTCCAAAAGATCAATCTGAATCGGCATTTTTCTCGCCTCCACCGCTACGGTTTGTGCCAAGCGCCGCAATCCTGCCAGAATCAAAAGCTGGGCTAGCGCCACCTCTCGCTCCGCTGCCGGCAGCCTCGCGATCCGCTGCATAATCCTGCGCACCGCACTTCCATGGTCGCGCAGTCGCGCCAGGATCGCAATTATATTGTCGCCGACTTCCTCACTTTCGAGCAGGCGCTCTCCATTCAGCGTACAGATGTCGATTAGCCGGTATCGAAACAATACGCCGGGAGCTCGCAACTCGCAGTCCATGCGCGCAGGCGCTTCGCCAACGTATAGCACGATCTGCCGGGGGAATCGTCCCAACAGCCGGAAGACGCCCAGGCAATATTCCGCCATCCGTAATGGCATGGCCAGATCGTTGGTGCTCTGCAGTTCCACGTGCACTAAATCGCCGTCCACCGTTTCGCCGAGGAGGTCTAATCGGAGATTCTGCACTTTTGGTAATTCCACATCCAGCCATTTCGCCACCGTGGTACCGGTCAACTCGCGCATGGTCGCGCTGTCCGAACGTTGCAGGAGCATTTTCATGGTGACGTCGTAATCCTGCATAGAAAACGGCCAGATCCGCCGTGACTCAAACGTAAAGGAAAGTGTGGAAGATCTGTGGCGTTTCTCTCACGGAAGGCGACCGGAATAGCCGCGTTCAGGAAGACGCTGAGCGGCATTGTGACGCGCCCAGTTACATCCGCGCCGCACTCTTGTGGTCAGAACGTAAAGCCCACCAGAAACTCAGCCTGATTCAGATTGGAGTGCAACAGCCCCACCGATTCGCTGAGCTGCGCCGAGGTCCACCTGGTGTAGCGAATTTCCGGGGAAATGTGCATCACGATGGCGTGGATATCCACGCCTCCGCCAAAGACAATCCCCGAGGTGGTGTTCCGGTTAGCCAAGGCGATCGCTGAACTGTACAAACCGACCGTTTTTAGGCCAGTCAAGTCGTCCCAGGCCACACCCGCATCAACGAATGGCCGCGCCACCGGGAAATGAAATCGGTACTTCAGCAGCAACGGAAATTCCCAATTGCTGCCGCTAGAGTTGGCAGTAGTAAACGTTTCCAGCAGATTGCCCGAACCGTTATAGCTCAGTCGCCGGTAGAGCACATCGAACTCCACGCCGAGTCCCAACGGCAGCCGCAGTTCCGCCTCTCCGCCGATAATGTAGCGCTGCGTGGTCGAGGTGATGTTGAACGTGCCATTCTCCGTAGCAGTCAGGAAATCGGTGAGAGGCACACCGGCTTTGATCCCTGCCGAGAAAGGCTGCGCGAAAACAGATATCGAACCCAACAGCAACAGTAGCACTGGCCGCATGTTGCTTCCTACGCCTGACTGTCGCGGCGGGTTACATCCGCTCCGTCGCTTTGGTATCATTTCGCTTCAGCGGCATTCGGAGCCACCATGAGCTACTACTACGAAGACTTCGCCACGGGCGGCGTTCATCAGTCGCGCGGGCGCACAGTGACGGAAGCCGACATCGTAAATTTCGCCGGACTTTCGGGCGATTTTGTGGAGTTACATACCAATGAGGAATTTGCGCGGCAGTCCCCATTCGGAAAGCGTATCGCGCATGGCGCGCTGGTGTTCAGCATCTCCACGGGACTGATGACCCAGATGAACCTGATTAACGACACCGTGCTGGCATTCTACGGTGTCGACAAGCTGCGTTTTACCGGCCCGGTGTTCATCGGCGATACCGTGCGCGTGACTAAGCGCGTTGTTGAATTGAAAGAGAAAGACGCGGCGCGCGGGATCGTCACGTTCGAGACGCAGGTGCTCAACCAGAATAACGAGCCCGTGATCGTGTACACCGACAAGCTGCTGGTCAAGCGCCGCCCATGAGACCGCTCGATGGCCTGGTGGTGCTGGATCTGACGCGCTTGCTGCCGGGGGCGGCCGCCACGCTGCAGCTTGCTAACTTCGGCGCCGAGGTCATCAAGATCGAAGAGCCGGGGCGGGGCGATTACAGCCGGTGGATGGCGCCCTATCTGGATGGCGAAGGCGCCGTTTTTCACCTGGTGAATCGCGGGAAAAAGAGCGTCGCAATCGACCTGAAGAGCGACGCCGGGCGCGCGGCTTTCCTGAAGATGGCCGGCACCGCGGATGTGGTGCTGGAGAGCTTTCGGCCCGGCACCATGCAGCGCCTTGGTCTCGGCTACGATACGTTGCGGGCCGCGAACAGCCGTCTCATCTACGTGTCAATCACCGGCTACGGGCAGGACGGCCCCTGGGCGCCGCTCGCAGGGCACGATATTAATTACCTGGCGTTGGGCGGCGCGCTCGACCTGAACGGCGCCTGCGGCGGCCCGCCCGTGATTCCGGGAATGCAGATTGCGGACCTGGCGGGCGGCGCCATGCAGGCGGTCATCGGCATCTTGCTGGCGCTCGCGGCGCGCGCGGAGACGGGCCGGGGTCAGGCTGTAGATGTTTCGATCGTGGATGGCGTGGCCTGGCTGCTGCCCGTCGCGCTGGCCACGCATGCGGCGACGGGCGAATTACCCGTGCGCGGGGATGGCCTGCTGACGGGACGCTACGCCTGCTATCGCATTTACCAGGCGGGCGACGGGCGCTGGCTGGCGGTTGGCGCGCTGGAGCCGAAATTCTGGAAAGCCCTCTGCTACGCACTCGGGTGCGACCAGTTTATTGTGGATCAGTTCGCCGAAAGTGTGCGTCAGGCAGAAATCATATCGGTGTTCGAACGCATCTTCCGCGAACGCACGGCGGAGGAGTGGTGCGAGAGGTTGCAGCCAGTGGATGCCTGCGTTACACCGGTGCGCAACGTGGCGGAAGTGGCGGCGCATTTCGGATTGCGCCACGGCGACTCCGTGGTCGTGCCTAAACTCAGCGATACCCCCGGGCGCCTGGGTGGCCCGCCACCGCGCTTAGGCGAGCACACAGGCGAGGTGCCATAATATACGTCGTGCCGGCGGGTGACTGCCACAACGGGGAGATCGTCGATTGATCGGAATTACAGATTATGCGGTGTATGTTCCACGCCGCCGCATGCGCCGCGATGTGATTGCGGCTGCCTGGAACGCTCCCGCCATTCCCGGTTGCAAAGCGGTCATGAACTTCGACGAAGACGCGGCGACCATGGCGCAATCGGCCGCGTGGCCGCTCGTCGAACGCGCCGGCGTCGAGGCGCTATCGTTCGCTTCCACCACCTCTCCTTATTGGCAGCGTTCGGCGGCCAGTCTGATCGCCGCCGCGTGCGACCTGCCCGCGCAGACGGCCACGGCGGATTTCGGCGGATCTCTGCGCGCCGGAACCACCGCATTGCGGGCAGCGCTCGACGCGGTTAGCGCAGGCAGCGTCCGGACCGCACTGGTGGCGGCCGCCGATTGCCGCGATGGGGCGCCGGAATCGGCCGAAGAGATGCTCTTCGGCGATGCGGCCGCAGCGGTGTCTGTGGGCTCCGAAAACTTGATCGCTGAAGTTGTGGCGTCCGCCTCCCTCTCCGACGATTTTCCGGACGAATGGCGCAGAGATACCGACGCTCACGTACGCGCGTTCGCTTCGAAGTATTCGCTGATCCGCGGTTATATCGAACATGTAGTCGCCGTGGGCCGTGCCGTGCTCTCGAAGGCCGGCATCCGGCCCGAACAGATCGCGCGGGCGGCACTCACCTCGAGTGATGGGCGCGTGCATGTCGCGTCCGCGAAGGCTCTGGGCATCCCCGCCGCGCGCGTGGAGGACGTGCACGCCAACGATATCGGAATTACCGGCGTGGCCATGCCGCTCTTTCTCTTGGCACACGCATTCGATCGCGCCCAGCCCGGCGATCTGATTCTGGCTATCGCGTATGGCGACGGCGCGGACGGATTTCTCTTCCGCGCGCTGGGCCGCGCAGAACGGCTGCAGCAGGATAATCGCGCCATGGAATATCCCAGCTATCAGGTCTATCGCAAGCTGCGCGATTATGGACGCGCGTCCGGCGGCGGCGCGGAGATTTCCAATGTCCTGCTGCGGCGTGAGGCGCCTCAGAACGTGCGGCTGCATGGCTCGCTCTGCCCGCAATGCGGCGCGCTGCAATTCCCCATCGCGAAGGTTTGCGGATCGTGCCATCATCACAGTGGTTTGATCGAGAAACCGCTGGCCCGGCACGGGCGCTTGTTCACCTTTACCAAGGATTTTCTCTATAACGCCCCGCTCGAGCCAACTGTAATGGCGGTGGTAGATCTGGATGGCGGCGGCCGTTTTCTGTGCCAGATGACAGACGTGGACCCAGCCACGGTCGAGATCGGAATGGAAGTCGAGCTAGTGCTACGCCGTATGCGCGAGGGTAGCGCGGACCATTATTATTACTGGAAGTGTAGGCCCGTATAGGAGACAGGCATGGCGGGATCGATCAAGGACCAGGTCGCGATCATCGGCGTGGGTTGCACCAAATTCGGCGATAACTTCGACCAGAGCTTCGAAGACATGCTGGCAGAAGCGGCCTTCGCGGCCTTCGCGGACGCGCGCATCGAGCCCAAGCGCGTGGAAGCTGCCTGGCTGGGCACGTTCTCACCGTACGCCGGCAACGGCAAAGCGTCCGTTTCATTGGCCGACGCGCTGCGCCTGTACGGCAAGCCTATCACCCGCGTGGAGAACTACTGCGCCACCGGCACCGACGCATTCCGCAACGCGGCCATGGCTGTCGCATCCGGCATGTACGACGTGGCGCTGGTGGCCGGTGTGGAGAAGTTGAAGGACCGGCCGATGCGCGGTTTAGGGTGGGAGAGCGGCCATCCTTACCAACACGACGGGCTCACCGCGCCGGGCGTCTTCGCCCTGTCGGCCAATCGTTACTTCCATCAGTTCGGCGGCGGTCGCGAGACGCTGGCCAAGGTCTCCGTGAAGAACCACCACAATGGCGCGCTCAATCCCAAGGCGCATTTCCAGATGGAAGTAAGCGAGGAGCAGGTGCTGAAGGCGCCCATCGTGGCGTGGCCCTTCGGTCTATTCGATTGCTGCCCCACCACCGACGGCGCGGCCGCCGCGATGATCTGCCGGGCCGATATGGCCCGCCAGTTCCGCGACGATTACGTGCTGGTGAAAGGCTTGGGGCTGGCGGTTACCAGCGGGCGGCCCTGGTACGATCCGGCGAACGACTATATCGGCTTCGCCGCCACACAAGCGGCTTCCGCCGAGGCTTACCGTATGGCAGGTATTCGGAATCCGGCGGCGGAAATCGATTTCGCCGAAGTGCACGATTGCTTCACCTGGACCGAGATCACCAACTACGAGGACCTGGGTTTCTGCCGTAAAGGTGAAGGCGCGCACTTCATCGGCGAGGGCCGCAGCGCGCTGGCGGGCGATCTGCCGGTGAATCCCAGCGGCGGCCTGAAATCGTTCGGACATCCCATCGGCGCGAGCGGCGTGCGCATGATTTACGAAGTGGTGACGCAGTTGCGCGGCCAAGCCGGCGCGCGCCAGGTACGCGACGCCGAATTGGGGCTGGTGCACAACCTGGGCGGCCCGGGATCGGTGGCGTGCGTGATCGTACTGGGGAGGCAATAATATGGACATCCTGTATGCGCTGCGGCGCGCCGGCCAGCTACATGCGGGTGCCGTTGCCGCTTACGATGGTGAGCATTCGATCACGTATGCGGAGTTTGCCGGGCGCGTCACCCGGGTAGCCCAATCGCTCGGTGAACTGGGTGTGCAGGGGGGTGATCGCGTCGCCGTGCTGATGCTGAATTCGCTGCGGTATTTCGAACTGTATCATGCTGTCCCGTTGGCGGGCGCTATCATCGTGCCGATCAATATCCGGTGGAACGCCGCTGAGATTGGCTTCGCTCTGTCGGATTCCGGTGCGCGCCTGCTGATACTCGATGATTGCTTTGCGCGCATCGCACCGGCGCTGAGCGCCAGTTTGCCGAAGCTTGCGTACCTGTTTTCCGGGAACGGCGCCTGTCCCGCGGGGATGGCGGATTACGAAGCGAGTCTGGCGGCTGCCGCGCCGGCCGCGCTTTATGGACCGCTGCCGGATGAAAACGATACGGTCGCGTTGTTTTACACCAGCGGCTCGACGGGCGGCCCCAAGGGCGTAATGCTCACCCACAAGAATCTCTACGCCAACGCCATGCACGGCATGATCTCACTGGCCGTCAGCAAAGATTGGGTTTGGCTGCACGCCGCGCCTATGTTTCATGTGGCCGATGCGGCGGTGGTCTATTCGCTGGTGATGCAAGGCGGCCCAAGTTGCTTCCTGCCTGCGTTCGATCCTGAAGCGTGTCTTAAGACCATCGCACATTACCGGGTCACGCATACGTTTGTAGTGCCCGCCATGTTGAACGCGATGATCAACCATCCGGCGTTCGAGCGTTATGACACATCCAGCCTGCGCATGATCGTCTACGGCGCATCGCCCATGCCTCTCGATCTGCTGCGGCGCGCGCAGGAAAAGCTGCGTTGCCAGTTCGCGCAGGGTTATGGATTGAGCGAAGCGAGTCCCACCCTGACCTATTTGGGACCCGAGGACCACAGTCTGGAAAATGCCCACGAGCAATTCGCGCCCGTGAAATCCGCTGGCCGGCCCGTGATGGGCGTCGAGGTGCGTGTGGTGGATCCGATGGATCGCGAGCTACCTCCTGGCGAGGCCGGCGAGATCGTCGCGCGCGGTGCCACCATCATGCGAGGCTACTGGAACCAGCCGGCCATCACGGCCGACACGCTGCGCGGCGGCTGGCTGCACACCGGCGACATCGGCACATTTGATGCGCGTGGCTATCTGCATATCCTCGACCGCAAGAAGGACATGATCAAGCCCGGCGGCGAGAATGTGTATTCGCCGGAGGTGGAGTCCATAATCGCATCCCATCCGGAGGTCCTCGAGGTCGCCGTGATCGGCCTGGCCGACGAGAGGTGGGGCGAGGCCATCAAGGCGGTGGTGACAAGGCGTCCGGGCAGTTCGCTGACAGAAGCCGAAGCTGATCGATTACTGCCGCGCGCGCATGGCGCACTTCAAGTGTCCTACGTCGGTGGATTTTATCGAAGCGCTGCCTAAGGGCGGCACGGGGAAGGTGCAGAAGACCGTGCTACGGGCGAAGTATCGCGTCTGAATCAGGCCCGGCATAGAACATTGGCGCCCGATCGTGCTGCGGCGAACCGCCCGTCGCAGGATCCTAGATCAGCTATTCTGAGAGGAGAAGCAAGCCGTGGAAGTGCAGCTTACATCCGATCAGAAAGCATTTGCCCGGCGGGCTGTTGAAAGCGGAGGCTTCACAGCGAGGAGGAGGCGGTAGGGGACGCCCTTGCCCTGTGGGAAGAACGCGAGCGCCGTCGCGTGGCGTTTCTGGCTACCTTGGATGATGGCCGCGCTTCTCTTGCCCGGGGGAAGGGCGCATTATCACGCAGGAATCCATGCGGGAACTTGCCGCCGAAATGAGAGAGCGCGGTCGCGCCCGCCTGATCGCTGAATTGGCCCAATAAAGTGGCGCATCGCGTGGGCCCGCGGGCCGAAACCGATCTTGACGACATGAAGTTGCTAACTAACCGGCTGATTGACTCGATTACCGACTGCTTCTCGTTTCTCGCCACTTTTCCGCTCGTCGGGCGCGCCCTTGATGAAGATGTCGGCGCCGGCTCGCTGAGCTTTGCCGTGGGCGAGTATATTATTATATACTGCGTCGAAGTGCAGCCCGCAAAGGCGCGTGGGCGCCCCAATGCCTTTGAATAACTGCCCACGCGCCGTTTTGCGCGATGTTAGTGAGGAGACGTCTCTGTTCTCAGAGTAGTACACGGCCGGCGAGACCTTGAAGCGCTGTTCGATCGCTAAACTGTGCTCGCTAGCGGGGCCGGTAAGCTAGCCGTTCGTCGGTGATAGCCATTGCGGTGTCGCTCGAAAACGCTGCTTTAGATTTGGCGCACGGGATTTCCATGAATCGTTCCTGCAGGCCGCATGCTGCCACTCAGTCCTGGCTGACGTCCACTACTACGGATTTTCGAGGACGAGTGGGAGCGGTCGATCATGAACCAAACCAGGCATCGGTCGGTTCAAAGGGTGCGGCCGTACATCCGGGATGGGAACTTGTTCCGGGGATCTACAAGTTGAATGCAGGTGTTCACGTGGGCGCGAGCGATGCGGCGGGCAATGGCCTGCTAACAGGCTCGGATCAGGCAAAAATGAACGCGAATAAGATGGCCTGGCGAGGTTTGCGAGCAGGCCGAGAGCAGGCTCGTATCGGGAGCAAAACGGTAGCCGCCGGCATTCCGAGATCCGTCCAGGGTTTGTTCTGACCGCCGCGAGCCTGACTCTTTCGGTCTTGGCCAGGCGCCCAAGCATCCAAAATCAATGGTGCGACACACTCACGAAGCGTAACGAGTATTTTTCAATCGTTTTTCAACGATATTCGATGGGAAAGGCGCGGGGTCACTCAGTAAGGTCTTTCGATCTTGGCTACCGTGGCAGGCATCCTCCCTCTGTGTGGCGCGGCGCCTTTTTAAGGCCCGCCAAAATCAAAGCTGTTCAAACGAGGACCTCAAGTCTAACTGTTACCTTTGAGACCGGCGGGTAGTCTGGTCGATAAGAGACGCCGGACGTTTATTAGGGAAGGTGCATTCATGTCCAGACCGCGGGTGCAGAGCTTTTCCGTCTCCATCGACGGGTTCGGCGCCGGGCCCGATCAGAATTTCGCCAACCCGCTTGCCGATCGCATCAATGTTGACGCACCGTCCTAAAAAGCGAAGGGACAGGCTTTTCAGCCGTGGAGAAGAACGTCTCCCAAGTCTCCATGTGGGCATCCGGAGCCTGCGAAAAACCGTCGGCACGTCAACATTAAAATGCCGGGGTCGTGGCCGGCGCGAATGGCTGGACGGTCTTCGTCGCGCACCACTTTGGCCTATCGTTCAATAAGTGTGCTAATTTCCGCTTCGTCGTTGGTCACCATACATTAGCAGGCCCGCCAGGATTACAAGGTTGCGCTTCGCTGCGTTTCGGGGAAGCCTAGGATGCGTAGGAAGCGATGCCATTGCCGAAAGACCAGTCCTCCTTCGCGCACTCGACGAGATTTATGAGCACATCTTCCGGCCGGATGCCCGGCTCGATGGCGAGAAGTTCAGCGATTTTCCCGTAGAGCGCCTTCTTCTGTTCAAGCGTCCGCCTCGTGTTCAGCGTGAATCTGGATGAACACGACGTCGTCGGTGCGATTGATGCCGAGGTATGAGGAATCGTAGACCAGCCCGTCAGCGGGGTGATCGGTGATTACCTGAAAGCGGTCGTGCTCCGGAATGTTGATCGTCTCCCGCATGGCGCGGTAGACCATGTCGCCGATCTTGGCGGGGGTATTCCGAGGGCTTTCCCTGACGCAGGTCGATCGGGACGAGTGGCATGAATGCATTATCTCAAGGAATATCAGGGGAGAGAAGCTCAGCTCAATTCGATCCCGTCGGAATCCTGTCCAACAGCAAGGGGCGCGGTAATTGCGCCCGCGCTGCCTTGACGGAGATCTAACCAGTACGCTCCAGGTTTAGAACTTACTTACGAGGGAGGGCCGGCTTGCACTCCCGTGTTCGCGTCCGTTCCCCCTAAGACCACTGCAAAAACGACTGCAAGTTTGAAGGCCGGTCTTCTCAACGACTGAGAAAATGGAGCCACCCTCCGGGCTTGAACCGGAGACCTGCTGATTACGAAATCATGCCTCTAACCGTATGCTATTGAGTCTAAATCGGCCGCGCCGTCATTCTGTCGGCATATCCGGCGTGGCCGGCGCTAATTGAACCCAAGTCTGAACCAAACTCTCAAACCGGGCGGCTCTCGATTCAGGGCGATTCAGAGCCGGAACCCAACGCAACCGGTTGCTGGTGTGATGGGGATTTCGCGACAGCCATCGGATCTGTAAACGCTGCGGCGTTGCCGGCGGGTAATCGCGTCACCGTAGCTCGCTGGGCAGCGTTCCGAGCGGCGACGACTGGGGAGAAACTGCGGTTCCTGAAGATTGAGCGGCAGCAGAAGCACACCAGGGAGATCGCGTTTCGAGCAGACGTGGCAATCGCCAAGCCGGAGATCTATGAAGCGCTTGCAGGAGCGGCGCGTGGCTAAGTATGATCGGAACCAGGTTCGTTGAAGCACCGTGACGCTGGGAACGACTGACCGCATTTGGACACCTGGCCAAGTGCGCTCAGTCTCTTTGAGTTCGATCCAGCCTTCGCTTCCTTTCAGGCTCTTCTTAGGTTGGAAACCGATACGGTTAAACAATTGCTTAAAACTATTGCTTAATGGCGAGCCGAACGATGCGAGTAAAGAACGGATCGACAAGGCCTGCCAGTGAGCCCGCCGCCGAGTCCACTCGGGGAAAGCTGCTGGACGCGGCTGCACAGGTTTTTGCCGAAGTCGGGTATCCGCGGGCGACCATCCGCGAAATCTGTGCACGCGCCGGTGCAAATAATGCACTCGTGAACTATCACTTTGGAGACAAGTTGGAGTTGTACGCCGAGGTGCTGCACCATCTGGTCCGCGTTGCTCGAATCGAGGCGGTCCGCGCGGCGCTCAACCAAAAAGCGCCGCCCGAGACCATATTGCGCGAAGCCATAAAAGCACGGCTGCGTGGCGTCGCCTCTGGTGACAAGAATGGTTGGCTTTTTAGAATTCTCGTTCATGAGGTCGCAGAACCCACGCCGGCGATGACACGCGTCATCGATACGGTTCTGCGGCCACGGTACAACCAACTGTACGGAATCGTAGGCGCGATTATTGGACTGCCGGCCGCAGACGAACAGACCCATCTTTGTGCGCACAGCGTTATAGGTCAAGTCATTATCTATGTGCTCGCGGGCCCAGTTCTCGCCCGCCTTTGGCCGGACATGAAGATGACGCCTGAGAACCTGGACCGGATTGCCGACCACGTCACCGACTTTTCGCTCGCATACCTCCGGCAGGCCCATGGCATGCACCAGCAAGCGGCGAAAGCCGCGGGCAGGAGGAACCTGGAATGAAGCTAGTAATAACCGACACGAACGGCGAACAGCTAACAATTGCCACGAACGGCAAAAACGACGCGCAAAGGGGGACGAACTTAGCCCAGGCTGACAGCGGCAGCGCCAAGCAGACCGAGCAGAAGCCCCAGGAACCAACTCCAGCCGCCGACGGCGACAAGAAGACCGACCAGAAGCCTCAAGAATCGGCTCCGGCTGCCGACGGCGCCAAGCAGGCTGAGCAGAAGCCCCGGGAACCAGCTAACGCTGCCCATCCGTCACCGCCCGATGCCAAACTGCCGCCCGATGCCGCCAACAAAAAGACTGAACAGAAATCACCCGATTCAAAAGCTGCGCCGCCGAAAGACGCTCCGCATTCCCGACGCAAAATCGTTTTGGCTGCTGTGGCTTTCGTGGCGCTCGCGGCCAGCGCCTACATTATTTGGAGAGTATTCTTTGCCAAGCCAAAACTGCCCGATAGTATTGTGACCTTGAGCGGCCGGATTGAAGGCGATAATTCCGCGATCGCGGCGAAGAGCACCGGGCGCATTCTCGAAATCAGGTTCCGCGAAGGCGACGCGGTTAAAGCCGGCGATGTCATCGCGATATTGAGCGACGAGCAGGTCCGCGCGCGTGAGGGCCAGGCACAAGCAGGGGTCTCGATCATGGAGGGCAAGAGCCAATCGGCTCTCGACCAGATTGCTGTCTTGCAGAAGCAGATGCAACAGAATGAGCTACAAACCGCCCAGTCGAAAATAGACGCGGAGGGGCGCGTTAGGCAGGCCGAAGCAGAGGTGGCAGCCGCTGAGGCCGATTTGGCGCAGCAACAGGCCTCCTATCAAATCGCGGCGTTCGACAGGGACGCTTACACCAAGCTCGCCGGTACGGGAGCGGCCTCCGAGCGTCAGGCGAAACAGGCGATCGCAACGGCTGGTGCCCAAGCGGCGGTGGTGAGTGCGACGGGCCGCCGGGTCGAATCTGCGAGAGGCGCGCTGACGACAGCGCAGGCCAACCTTGAAAACCCCGGCATCCGCGAGGACCAAGCGGCGATGACTCGCAGGCAGATCATAGGGCAGCAGTCGGAGTTTGCGAGTGCCCGGGCAGGCACACAGCAAGCCCGTGGGCAATTGCTGGAGGCCCAGGCAAACCGGCAGGATCTGGTGGTTCGGGCTCCGTTTACAGGCGTGGTAGTGACGCGGGCGGCCGAGCCGGGAGAGGTTGTGATTGCTGGAACTGCCCTAGTCACAATGGTGGATCTCACCAAGGTGTACCTACGAGGCTTCGTACCGGAAGGTCAAATTGGCAAGGTCAAGCTCGGACAACCCGTGCACGTGTATCTGGATTCCAGCACGAAGCAGCCCATCGATGCCTGGGTGGCCCGCATCGATCCTCAGGCCACGTTCACGCCTGAGAACACCTACTTTCAGGACGAACGAGTGACGCAGGTATTTGGCGTCAAGCTGCAATTGAAAGGCGCTATCGGATTTGCGAAACCGGGCATGCCCGTGGATGGCGAAATTCTCACGCAAGGCGATACGTGGCCGAAAGCCAGTATTAGAAAATGACAACGCTGGATCGGGAAATTGCAGCTCCGCCAGATCGCGCCGACAATGCGCCGAAGCAGACGGCCATCCGAGTCAGCCGGCTCTCGAAGCACTACGGCGCCGTGGAAGCGGTTCGCGGCATCGAACTAGACGTCGGCGATGGCGAGATCTTCGGCTTGATCGGGCCCGACGGAGCGGGTAAGACCTCGACGTTCCAAATCCTGGCCGGCGTGATGGAAGCCAGCGGTGGCATTGCGGAAATTTTTGGCCAGCCCGCCCGCGCCGCGCGCTCTGAAACCGGATACCTCACCCAGGCATTCAGTCTTTATCCGGATCTCACGGTTTTGGAGAATATCCGCTACATCGGCGATCTGCGCCGCGTTGCTCATGGCGAGATCGCCGAGCGCGGCCGGCATTATCTGGAAATGTTCGACATGGACCGCTTCTCGGACCGGTTGGCCGGGAAATTGAGCGGTGGAATGAAGCAGAAGCTGGCGCTCACCTGCGCGTTGGTGCCACAACCGCGCGTCTTGTTGCTGGATGAGCCGACCACCGGCGTAGACCCGGTATCGCGCCGCGAGTTCTGGGACGCGCTGGCACACCTGGCGGCAGATGGATTGACCATCCTCGTCGCGACGCCATATATGGATGAAGCCGAGCGCTGCCACCGCGTGGCACTGATGCACGAGGGAACCATTCAAGAGATGGGCACCCCAGCGGAGTTGCGCGCAGGGTTGGATGCAAAACGGCTGGAACTGCGCACGGACAAGTTGGCGGAAGCCGAGCGGGTTCTTTCGCAGGCGAGCGGTGCTACCGAAGAGATCATTGACGTCCAGCGCTTCGGCGACCGCCTGGACCTGCTGGTGCATCACCCGGACGCGGCGAAATGGATTGTGGAAGAGAAGTTGAAATCGGCCGGGCTTGCGATTAGCGATGTCCGGAAGGATGAGCCGACACTCGAGAACGTGTTTGTCGCGAAACTCCGCAGCCTGGGCCAAACGGTCGACGAAACGCCGTTTCCAGGGCATCACTCGCATCAGGATCTGCGAGGGCAGGCCGCCATCCGCGCCACCGACGTCACGCGGCAGTTCGGGAAGTTCACGGCCGTAAAGAACCTGAACCTACAGATGCAATATGGGGAGATCTACGGCCTGCTCGGAGCGAACGGAGCGGGCAAGACCACAACCATCCGGATGTTATGCGGGCTTATCGATCCGACGCAAGGGAATATTCAATTAGCGGGGGAGCGGGATGTGCGGTCGGAAACCGTACGCCAGCGGGTCGGCTACATGTCGCAGAAGTTCTCCTTGTACGACGACCTTTCGATCCAACAAAACCTGAATTTCTTCGCAGGCGTTTACGGCGTACCCAAGAGCGAACGCAAGGACAAAATTCAATGGGTGCTGTCGTTTTCCGGGCTGCAGGGCAAGCAGGACCAGATCACGGGAAGTCTGCCGGGAGGATGGAAGCAGCGTGTGGCATTCGGCGCGGCAATCCTGCATGAGCCAACCGTCCTTTTCCTGGATGAACCGACCTCCGGAGTGGACCTTCTAGCCCGCCGCGCCTTTTGGACCATGATCAATCGGCTGGCCGACGCGGGCACCGCCATTCTGGTGACCACCCATTACCTCGAGGAATCGGAGCAATGCAATCGCCTCGGCTTGATGGCGGCGGGCGAACTGGTCGCCCAAGGGAGTCCTACCGAGATCAAGGGCCAACAAAAAGGTCACTTGTTGGAGGTGGTAGTTGACCAACCGCAAAAAGCGGCGGACCTGCTCAAGAACGATACGGAACCCTGGCGCATCTCGCTGTTTGGCGAACGGCTGCATGTGGTTACCGATGAAGATGCGGCGACTGGCGAGAAGTCCACGAAGAAGAAGCTGCAATCGAATGGCATTCGCGTCCTACAGATACGGGAAGGGAGCTTTTCCATGGAAGATGTGTTCATTAGTGTCATGGAAAAGGCGCGGCGCGAGGGCAAAGTCGCCGCCTCGGAAGATCAAGGATGAGACGCATATTCGCGCAAAGCCGCAAAGAGCTGACTCAGATCGTTCGGGATTGGCGCACGCTGGCGCTAGCACTCGTGCTTCCTATCGCGCTGCTGCTCCTTGTGTCGTCGGCGCTCTCGCTCACAGTGACCGACTTACCCATCATTGTCCAGGATCTGGACGACTCGCCGGCGTCGCGTGATTTCATCGATGCGTTTCGCGCCTCCATCACGTTTCATGTCGTGGCATGGCCCGTCAGCAGGCAGCCGCAACAGGCCCTCGTTTCGAACCAGGCTCGCGCGGTGTTAATCATACCGGATCATTTTGGCCGGGACATGGCGCGCGGCCTGGACGCACCCGTGCAGTTGCTGATAGACGCTTCCGACGCCAACACGGCCAAGCTGATTGCGGGCTATTCGGGTCAGATTGCGCGCGCCGTCCACAAAAAAGCAGGCTCGTCTCAGGCCGACCCTGTGCAAGCGGAGATCCGGTTTTGGTATAACCCCGGACGTTCGTCCAAGAAGTTCCTGGCGCCCGGAATATTTGTCCTCGCGCTGTCTATGTTTCCCTGTCTGTTGGCGTCGCTGGCCATGGCAAAGGAAGGTGAGCAGAAGACCATTCTCCAGGTTTATGTTTCCAGTATCTCGGCCCACGAGTTCCTGCTCGGGAAGGTGCTGGCGTTTATGGTGGTGGCAGTGGCGGAATTTCTGCTCATGCTTATCCCGATGTTCACATACTTCGGCTTGGGCATTGCCGGGGACCCTACTCCCTTCATCGTTGCTACCGTGTTGTACGCCTTCTGCGTGGCGTCGTTCGGAATCATGGTGGGGGCGGCAATTCCGAATCAGGCGGCCGCCATTCAAGCCGTTTCTTTCGGTGGTTTTCTATTGGTATTCCTGCTATCGGGCCTGATGTTTCCGATCGCGAATATTCCGGCGGGAATTCGTTGGATCTCGTTCTTCGTCTGGGGCAGGTATTACATCGACATCGTTCGCGACGCGATGCTGCAAGGCGGCGGCTGGCCGGCCACCTGGTACAAAGTCGCAATGGTCGGGCTGATCGGCGGGGTCTTTTACGCGATCGCGTGGTGGACCATGCGCCGCATGCAGCTTGAGACGTAGACTATGGCTCCAATCTTCAATTATCGCGTGGGCGCCCTCCTGGGCAAGGAGTTTGGCCAAATCCTGCGCGACCGGCGCTTGGCGTTGGTCCTGATTCTTCCTCCCACACTGCAGTTGTTGCTGTTGGGATTTGCGTTGAGCGCGACCGTGACCAACATCCATCTCGGAGCGGTGGACGATAGCCGAACGGACGAAAGCCGGCAGCTGGTTGCCACGCTCAGCGAGAGCAAGAGTTTTCGGTTAGTCCACTATTACGTTTCCATCGACCGGCTTGGCGACGCAATCAGCCGCGGCGAGGTGGATGCCGGAGTCGTCATTCCATACGACTACGACAAAGACTTGCAACGGGGCCGCACAACTACTGTGCAGTTCCTCTTGAATGCGATCAACGCCAACACGGCAGCCATCAGCCAAGGTTACGCGGAGGGTGTGATTGAGACCTACAACGCCGGTCTCCGGGCCGGGGGACTGCATGCCATCTTTGAACCGATCGGAGCGCAGGATGACAGCCACCAAGGCCAAGCGACATTACACCCGGCGTATCTATACAACCCCGGACTGAAAGACTCGTGGTTCATCGTGACGGGTGTCTTGGGGATGTTATTGATCCTGAACAGCTGTTTGGTTGCATCTGCCGCAATGGTGAAGGAGCGCGAGGCCGGCACCATGGAACAGTTACTGATGTCGCCCGCGGCCAATTCCGAAATCATTATCGCGAAAGTCGTCCCGCTGTTTGTGCTGCTGTTCATGACCGCGATTCTGGGGGCCGCGGTCATGAAACTCGCGTTTGGCGTGCCCTTCCATGGCAAGCTGCTGCTGGTGCTTTCGGCGGCCGCGCTCTGCATTCTATCGGGCATTAGCATCGGAACGGTAAACTCGACCTTCGCCAAGTCGGCCGGACAGGCCCAATTGATGGCCTTCTTCATCAATCCTCCGCTCGCCTCGACTTCCGGGGCGCTGAGTCCCGTGGAGGCCATGCCCAAGTGGTTACAAGCGTTCACGGTGGTGAACCCAATTCACCACTTCGCGGTCATCGCCCGCGGGAGCATGCTCAAAGGTAGCGGCTTTGCGGATCTTTGGCCGAATTTCCTGGGCCTGTTAGCTATTACGCTCGTGCTGGGTTCAGTGAGCGTGTGGCGTTTTCGAAAACAGCTCAGCTAAAACGGAAGGCGACGTGCATAACTCAACGGTTCGGGGACGATTCGCCAATAGGAATTGCGCGGTTGGCGCGATGTTTGTCATTGCCACTGGTGTCGCGAGCGTTTCGTTCGGGCAAACCACTCGCGCCACCCAGGAGCCGCTGTCTGGTCGAACGGGGCAGGGCGGGTCCGTTACTGCCACGGAGTCGCCCGTGCCGGGAACCACAACCAGCGTCAATACCATCAACCCAACGGTTCAGGTGCAGGGGCCGTATGCCGGTAGCGTCGCCGGCAAGATGGCGGAGGCCGGAGCTCCGGACGCAATATTAAGGCAGTGGCTGGCCATATCGATCAGGCGATGATGGAACACTATTCGCACGTCCGGATGGCCGCCAAACGTGACGCCCTGGACAAGTTGGCCACTGGTCTATTGGGAACAACTGGCGCCGAAAGTGAGCAGGCCGAGAAGGTCAACTAGGCCGATGACGGAGGGTCACGTCACAATCCACGTCACAAAAGCCCACCTGCAACCGCCATTCGTCCGTAAGTTTTTGAAGGAATTGGTCGGGGCGAGTGGATTCGAACCACCGACCTCCTGGTCCCGAACCAGGCGCTCTAGCCAGGCTGAGCCACGCCCCGAAGCTACCAGTGTAGCCGGTTGCGCCCTCCTGGACAAGTAGTGCACCCGCTCTGTACCATCAAGCAAGTGGCCCGCAAGTGAGCGAGAGCGAGAAACTGCGTGCATTACCGGCAGTGCATGAAGTCGCGGGGCGCATTTCGGCGCCTGGAATCCCGCACCATCTCGTCGTGGCGGAGATCCGGCGGGCGCTCGATGATGCCCGCCGCGAGATCCGCGCGGGCGCGGCCGACGGTCTTTCGGTCGAAGCGCGCGTGGAGCGTGCGCTGCGCAACCTGGCCGCGCCGTCGCTGCGGCCCGTCATCAACGCTACCGGCGTGGTCCTGCATACCAATCTGGGCCGCGCGCCGCTAGGCTCGGCCGCCATCCACGCCGGCTACACCAACCTCGAATATGACCTCGCCACCGGATTGCGCGGCAAACGCGACGCCCATACGGGCGCCCTCCTGGAACGGCTGCTCGGCGCGCCCGGCATCGCCGTAAACAATAACGCGGCCGCCATTTACCTGGCGCTTAACGAACTCGCCGCCGGCCATGAAGTGGCTGTCTCGCGAGGTGAGCTCATCGAAATCGGCGATGGCTTCCGCATCCCCGATATCATGCAGCGTTCGGGCGCCTTGCTGCGCGAAGTGGGCACCACCAACCGCACCGTTATCGCCGATTACCGGGCGGCCATCACCGCCGAAACGCGCCTGCTGCTGCGCGTACATCCCAGCAATTTCCGCATCGCGGGATTCACGGCGCGCCCGTCGCTCGATGATCTGGTCGCGTTGGGCCGCGAGCGCGGCATTCCCGTTTATGAGGATCTGGGCAGCGGCTGCCTCGTCGATTTGCGCCCTTTCGGCATCGATGAGCCGCTGGTTGCCGACAGCCTGCGGGCGGGCGCAGACCTGGTTTCATTCAGCGGCGATAAACTGCTCGGCGGGCCACAGGCGGGCATCCTGGCGGGAAAACGGGACATCATCGCGCGCCTGCGCCGCAACCCCATGTTCCGTGCGCTGCGCCTGGATAAGATGATTTACCAGGTCCTGGAAGGCACCCTTCGCCACCTGCTTCTGGAAGACTGGGACCAGGTGCCGGCGCTGCGTATGATCCGCCAAAGCGCCGCCGAGATTCGCGCGCGCGCCGAACGCCTGCTGGGTTCGCTGCCGGCCGTGAAAGCGGAACTCACGCCTGGCGAATCCGTAATCGGTGGCGGGGCCACGCCCGAACAATCCATTCCCACGTGGCTGATCGCCATCTCCTGCGCCGATGCGGACGCCGCGCAAGCAAGTCTGCGCGCGCACCATCCACCGGTGATCGCGCGCATCGCAGAAGAGCGCGTTGTGGTGGATCTGCGAACAGTGCTTCCGGAAGAAGAGGCGGATCTGGCGGCGGCCCTTCAGGCCCTTTCCTGATACGTGCCTTCGGCGGTGCTCACGCGAATCTTCTCGCCTTCGGCAATGAAGGGGGGCACCTGCACTACCAGTCCTGTTTCGAGTTTCGCGGGTTTGGTCACGTTGGAGACCGATGCGCCCTTCATGCCGGGTTCGGTTTCCACCACGGTCAGGTCCACTGTGGCCGGCAGTTCCACGCTGATGGGTTTGCCCTCGTAGAACTCCACCGCCACTTTCAATTGCGGAACCAGGTACCCCACCGCGTCGCCCAGCAGTTCCTTGGTCAGATGCATCTGCTCGTAATTTTCGGTGTTCATGAAATAGAAGTACTCACCGTCGTCGTAGAGGTACTCCATCTCCTGTTCCTCAAGCGCCGCGCGTTCCACGCGATCTTCCGACGAAAACCGATGCTCCATCATCGTGCCGCTGCGCAGGTTGCGCATCCTGGCCTGCACGAAACCCCGCAGGTTGCCGGGCGTCCGATGGTTCACGCTGAACACGGAGAACAAGTCGTTATTGAACTTGATCACCATGCCCGGACGCATTTGTGTTGCCGCAATCATACACACTCCATCCTGTGAATATTGGCGCTACAGGCGTAAGTGCCAGTATAACACTCGGAGAGTGAGCATTAACCAGCCTCCAACGTGCGCGGGCGATCCTCCCACTCAATGTAATTCTCCTCGCACCAATCAATCGCGATGTCCCGCAGCGCCGCGGTCTTGTACGCGTACCACTCCTTCTCGCGTCCATCGCGCCCCAGCGTATCTTTGAAAGACCGAAACGCGCCGCTGCCTCGAATGGCGTTTTGCAGTTCTTCGCTGAACGGCCGCGGTGCGACGGACTCGGCGAACTCGCGCATGATCTCCCACTCGTCGACATCGTATTTAGTAGGCAGCCGCACGAAGCGATCCGGGTCCACGATTCGCTCTTTGGCGAGTTCAAATAGGGGCTGCTCCCATTCGGGCAACTCATCGATGTCGCCGTTTTCCTCGGCCAGGGCGGTTACTTCCCGCGGGAGCACTTCTACATGCCCGCTCTGCCGGTCCAGTACCTGCAGTTGCTCCTCGAATTGCATTTCCAGGCCGTCAACGATTTCGTAGAGCGCAACCTTCATCGCCGTAGCAGCATTTAGAATGGCAGGATCTCCTCGCGCACCGGATCGAAGTCGATCCGCCGTTTCTGCATGTACGAGATATTGCCCAGATGCGAAGCCTGCGCCGAACGGTGCCCGATCAGCACGTCGCCGTTGGGCCGCTGGCGGGAGCGCACACACTCCAGGAAATTGTTGACGTGGTCCTCGTCAATCCTGCTGAATGCATTCACAATCACCGGTTGCGCGCCCCTGCCCACCGGGTGGAACTCGTAGCGCTCGCGGCTGATCCACAGGCGCCCTTCGGTACCGGCAATCTCCAGCGCCGCGCCCGTAATACCCGGCACCAAAGTCGCCTCGAAGGTGGCGGTGAACTCCGCCGGATACTCCAGCAGCACGTTGATCGTGTCCGGCGCCGTGCGGCCATCCTTGTATTTGTACACGCCGCCGGCGGCCGAAGCGGACAGGGGCACCTCCTGCCCCATGAACATGTGTACGACATCGATCCAGTGTGTGAACAGGTCCGTCACCTGGCCGCCGCCAAAATCCAGATAAGCGCGCCAGTTGAAATATTGCTGCGGATCGTAATCCCGCCACTTCAACGGCCCCAGGAAATGCGCCCAATCGAGATTGCTGGGCTGCTTCTGCAATTCTTCCGGCGCACGCCGCAGGTGATAGCCGTTGCCGTGCCACCACGTGCGCGCCAGCGTGATCTTGCCCAGCTTACCCGTATCGAAATACTCGCGCTTGGCTTGCAGATAATGCTGGCCGGAGCGCTGCTGCATGCCCACCTGGCACACTCGTTCGTTCACGCGCGCGGCCTTCACGATGGGGGGACCTTCTTCAATCGTACGCGTCAACGGCTTTTCGACGTACACATCTTTACCGGCGTTCAGCGCGTCAATGGCGATAGCCGCGTGCCAGTGGTCCGGTGTGGCGATCAGCGCCACATCCACTTCCTTCAGGTCCAACAGCGCGCGATGATCCTTGAAGTCCTTCGCCTGCGGCGCTTTCTCGCGGGCTTTGTCGATCTGCGCGCTGTAGATATCGCACACGGCGACCACATCTGCCTTGGCTTTCTGGAAGTTCCCCATATCGTAGCGGCCGCGGTCGCCACAGCCGATCACGCCCAGTTGGATGCGGTCGTTTGCGCCCAACACCCGGGAGTAGGAAAGCGCCGTCAGGGCCGAAGCGCCGCGCAGGAAATTGCGGCGGTCTAGTGCAGTTTCAGACATAAAATTCATTATACGGCTCGCCGGATGCCGCCGCGCATCGCGAGCCGTGCGCGCCGGATGTCAGCGCGCACGAGCCAAGCTTGAGTGGTTCAGAAGCATGCCGTTCCATGACACGGCGGCACGCACCCACCCGAGACGCCCTCCGAAAGGGTGACATAGTCGATGCCTTGATAAGTAGGTGACGCCGTATAGTCGTAAAGGACCGTGAAGGCATTCACAGTTTTTGTGCAGCCAGGCGTCACGAGCATAGCGGTATCTACAAGTGCCGGACTAAGCGGGCCAGGAGGTTTGGGTAATCCCGGAACGGGCACGGCAGCGTTCCAACCGTCATCCCAGTCGGCGTAATCGATGCTGCCGCCGGAGGTCCAGGCCAGATACAGCCCGGGAGCCGGCCCGTCCGTCGTTCCTGCGTTGACAAAAACGCCGAGTGCCGGCGCAACCGTAGTGACCGCGGGCGTAGCCACCGGCGCCGACCAGGTACCGCCCGATACCGGTATACTCGCCAACATCACTTGCGAACTCCCGGCAGCCACCCACGCCAGAAATACATCGCCTTCATACACGGCCAGGGCGGGCGCGGTGTTCGCGTTGGTAGCCGCCGGCGTCGTGATGAAGGTCCAGGCGCCGCCGCGATAAGTACCAAATTCGACCGTGTTGCTGGCTGTGGTCCATGCGGCGTACAAGGTGGATCCGTTGGCAGCTAACGCCGGCGCGGCCGTGGTCGCCGCGCAAATGCTACCGTTGCAAATCGTGGGATGCGTGGATGACCAACCCGAACCGGTATTGGTGGTGAAATAAATCTCGTCGGTCGCGCCGGTACTCGGCCCCCGCCAAGCAAGATACAGCTCGTTATCGTTGACAGACACCAGGGCCGGCGCCTTCGTAGTTAGGGTGTTGCCGATCTCCTGCTGCGAGTTCCACCCTCCGGAGCCATTCGAGGTTGTAAACCAAATACTACCGGGCATATTCTTTCCCATCCACACCACATAGGCAGTTTGGGATAGTTGTGCCGAAGCCGGAGCGGCGTTCGTCTCCGCCGACGGAATCTGTGCGAATGCGGCCTTCGGCAGACATGGCAGGAGGACGCTTAAGGCAATTGCAATGTATGTAATCAAACGTTTCATGGTGATTTCCTTTTCCTCGGGAGCCGCTGGTTAGTAATACTTCGCGTCTCCACTTACCGGAAAAGTGATTCGGGGGGACAAACTATTCCACTGCGCCGAAGTTTTAACTTATTAACTTCACTCGCGCCTCAATGCGACCATCGGCTCTACCCGCGACGCGCGTTGTGCCGGCACAAGCCCGCGATCAGCGCCACGCCAGACAGTATGGTCACTGCGCTCCCAATCGAGCACGCATTCCGCCGGCTTCATGCCGTACAACATCTTCTCCACCGCGCGCGCACCCGCCAGCGCGATCCCGATTCCCGCGGCCATCCCAACCGCTACCAGCCGCGCCGTCTCGCCAAAGATCAGCCGGACAATCCGTCCGCGTTGCGCTCCCAGCGCCATTCGCACACCGATCTCACCGGTCCGGTCCGACACTCCGTACGAGAGCACTCCGTAGAGGCCGATGGCCGCCAGCCCCGACGCCAGTGCGCCGAACGCGCTTGGGCGGCAGCCAGTCCCACGAGTTCATGGTGGTATCCGAGACGGGCGAAGACTTCATCGTGATGTGCCGGAAGTGCGGCTACGCGGCCAATCGCGAGAAAGCCGCCGCGCACCCGTGCAAGTCCGCAGCGCCCGATCCCGAGAGCGACCTGGCGCCCGAACCGTTTCACACGCCGGGTCGCAAAACTATCGCGGAAGTCCGTGCGTTCACGGGCCTGCCGGAAAGCTCGCAGATGAAAAGCCTGGTGCTGGTGGCGAATGGCGCGCCGCTGCTGGTCCTGCCGCGCGGCGATCATCAACTGAGCGAGACCAAGTTCGCAGCGGCGTCGGGCGGTGCGGAATTTCGCCCCGCGCATCCGGAAGAGATCCGCGTGATATTCGGCGCGGATCCGGGCTCGCTCGGTCCCGCCGGTGTCGCGCACTTGAGAATCCTGGCCGACCAGGCACTCGCCGGGCGGCGTAACATGATTGTGGGCGCAGACCGGGACGATTATCACCTGCGGCACGTCACACCGGAAGAGGATTTCGCGCGGAGTTCATGGACCTGGGCAGGTGGGCGCCGGAGACGGCTGCATCGGTTGCAGTGCGCCGGTCGAAATCCCCAAAACAGTGGAGATCGGGCACATTTTTAATTTAAGCTGGGTTACAGGTATTCCGAGGCGATGGGCTTGCATGTGACCAACGCCGAGGGCGCGGAGATCACCCCAATTATGGGATCGTACGGCATCGGCATGGAGCGCATTCTCAGTACGGCCATCGAGCTGTATCACGATGATAAAGATGGCATGATCCTTCCCGCCGCCATCGCCCCTTTTACGCGGGTGACCCCGGTGAACATGGCCGACGCGGCGCAACAGCAGGCGGCGGACCAGATTTATCGCGCCTGCCTCGGTTTGGGATTGGACGCCTTGCTGGACGCTCGCGACGAGTGGCCCGGCGTCAAGTTCAAAGTCAGGTTCAAAGATGCGGATTTGATCGGTGTGCCGTACCGAATCACCGTGGGAAAGAAGGCTGCCGCGGGAACAGTGGTGTTGGTCGAGCGCCGCAGCCGGAAAATTGTGGACCTGCCCATCGCCGAAGCGGCAGGCCATCTGGCGGAACAGCTAGCGGAACAAGTGAAGGAACATCATGGCGGCTGACTGGTGCGAGATCCGCGGCGAGTTTTCCGCGCTGGCGGAGTGGACTTATCTGAACACGGCCACATTCGGGCAGATGCCGCGCCGTGCTGCCGCCGCCGTGGCGCGGCATTTCGCCAAACGCGACGAACTGGCTTGTTCCGACTTCATGGACTGGTTCCACGACTGCGACCGGATACGCGCGCGCATCGCGGCATATATATGCTGCCAGCCGGCGGACGTCGCCTTCATTCACAATGCGTCGGCGGGCCTGTCGCTGCTGTTGGGCGGCCTCGACTGGAAGATGGGCGACCAGATTGTCACTCTGGAAGACGAGTTTCCCAATCATTACTATTACCCGTCGCATCTGCGTGGCTGCGGCGTGGAGTTCGTGGAGACGCCCTGGGAGAGCTTCTACCAACGTCTGACGCCGCGCACCCGGCTGGTCGCCATCAGCACGGTGAATTACTCGACCGGGTTCCGCCCGCCGCTAGAAGAGATCTCCGCGGACCTGCGGCGGCGCGGCATATTGTTGTACCTGGATGGCACGCAGAGTCTCGGCGCGCTGCAGTTCGACGTGACCCAGATTCGGCCTGACCTGCTGGCCGTGGACCCGTATAAGTGGCTGCTCTCGCCCAATGGCGCGGCGTTTATGTATGTGAGTCCCGAATTGCGGGAGCGCCTGGCGCCCATGGTGATCGGCTGGCGCAGTCATAAGGACTGGCGCAATCACGAAAACCTGCATCACGGCGCGCCACAGTTCGCCGCCGAAGCGGAGAAGTACGAAGGCGGTATGTTGCCCTTCGCGCTGCTGTATGCGGTCGATTCGGTCATCGAGATGATGCAGGCGATTGGGCCGGAGCGGATCGAACGGCGGGTGCTGGAATTGGCCGCGAAGACGCGCGATGTGCTGCGCGGGGCGGGCGCCCGGCTGCTGTCGGACAACCACCCGCATTACGATTCGCAGATCGTGATGGCACGTTTACCCGGCCGCGATGCGCCGGCCATCGCGCGCGAGCTGGCGCGGCGCAAAGTCCTGGTAGCGGCACGCCACGGAAATCTGCGCGTTTCGCCGCATTTTTATAATGATGAAGCCGACCTGGCGAAGCTGGCGGAAGCGCTCGGGGGGTAGCCCCTGCGGCCATGTTGAGCCGTTTGGAGCAGGCACCCTGCCGGGGTGCCCTCCAATTTGAAAGCCGTTCGCAGGGATCGGCACCCGAAACATTCACTGCAGGATCGCGGTAAACGCCTGGTAAGGGCCGTTCGAGCTCGCTGCGTAATAACCACACAGATCCCCCCGATCGTTGATTCCCCCGATTCCTGTCTGTTCCGCGCCCGGATAATTCACATTCACCGGGGTCCCCGCGCTGGTCATCAGGAATCCATCGTATGTGCCGGCAAAGTTACCCCACGTGCCCAAGATGGCGCCCCAGTTGTTGATACCAAGGAGAAGGGTGTTCGCCGCCCCCGGTACATCAATGGTGCTATTGCAGATCCGAATCGAGCACGTCGAAGTGAAAGCGGTCCGGAGGCAATAATGCAGGTACGCCGGCGCCCATTCGGGCCCAGGCTTTGTAAGCCGAACCGGCAATCGAAGAGTTCAAACAGAACAAAAACTCGCCGCTGCAGCAGTCGATGGGTGGAGGCTGGCGGAAAGTCAGGCGCAAGCCCACGGCTTTCTCCAGAATCACACCGCGAGTGGCCACTCGTTTATCCGCTAACAGGATCACGAAGCTACTGCGGCTGGCATGCGGCCAGACGTCCGGGTGCAGCAGATCACGCAGCGCCGATTCCGACTGGAAGGTAATCTCGCACTGCCGGATCCACTCGACGATAGATTCGCCCCACTGCCAGTGCGCGATCAATCCGCGATACTGCTCGGTGAGAGTGACCGCCAGGTCCATCTTGCGCCGTTCGAGCAGTGTCTCTTCGATGTCTACTTCGGGCAGCATATCCTCCGCCTCCAGAATCACCGAGGCCAGATCAACCTGCGGTGCGTCGAAGCCCCTGCGTACGAACAGCGGCGGAAGTTCGTGCATCTTATTGCCCGGAATGTTTACGTAATCTCGGTCGCCCCTCATATTCGGGAACCCACCCTCTATTACTATCGACGCAAAATAGTAATCCCTGTTCCATCTTTTACCACATTCTTATATATAATGCGCCAAGAAAATTACAATTGGTCAGATTAACAACTGCTATGTGGCCCAGCGGCCAGCTAGTACCTACCCCATTACCAGTCACCGTCTGTTACTATTGCGCCTTGACGCCGAAGTACTCAATTGGCCTCGATCTGGGTGGTACCAACCTGCGGGCAGCAGCTATAGACCACGACGGCCATATCCTCGACCGGCGAGCAACGGCCACCAATCCCGCCGCCGGGCGCGAAGTCATGCTGGGCCATATGGTCACCTCCATCGCGGAACTGCGCGACTCTCGCGGCGCGGCCGGGCTGACGGGCATCGGCATCGGCGTCCCCGGTTTCATACTGCTGAAGGAAGGCATCATCCGCAACTCGAATAACCTCGCCTGCCTGGAAGATTTTCCCATCCGCGCCGAAATCGAACGGCGCCTCGGCACGCACGTCATTCTCGAAAACGATGCCAATGCCGCCGCCCTGGGCGAAAAATGGATGGGTGCCGGACGCGACGTGAACGATCTAGTACTATTAACGCTCGGTACGGGCATTGGAGGCGGCATCGTTGCTGCCGGTAGAGTACTGCAAGGCTATCTGGGCATGGCGGGCGAATTGGGCCATATTACGGTGTTTCCCGACGGTAATCTCTGCGGCTGCGGTAATCGCGGCTGCCTGGAGAAACATGCGTCGGCAACCGCCATCACCGCCATGGCCAGCATGCTGCGTCTAGGCGAAGGGCTCACGGCGCGGGAAGTTTACGATCTGGCGGCGAGCGGCGACGACAAGGCCGGCCGTATCTTCGCCGCCATGGGACAGGCGCTGGGGATTGCGCTGGCCACGCTCGTGAATACTTTCAATTTTCCGCTGTATCTGCTGAGCGGCGGCGTACTGGCGGCCTGGGACCTGTTCGCGCCGCCCATGCTCGAAGAAGTGCGGCGGCGCTCGTTCACGTTCCGCAACTCGGCTACGCGGATTGAAAAGGCAACCCTGGGCAATGAAGCCGGATTGTTCGGCGCAGCCTGCCTGCCGTGGGTCGAGACGCCGGAGGCCGCCAATTTGTCCACGAGGAGCGTTGGCTGAACATGTGGATGGGAATCGATGTGGGCACCGGCGGCACGCGCGCGCTCATAGTAGACGCGCAGGGCCGTGTCGCCGCTGGTTTCACGGCGGTGCATGATGATATCCGGATGGAGCGCCCGCTCTGGGCGGAGCAGCGTCCCGAAAATTGGTGGGACGCGGCACAACTGGCCATTCGCGGTGCGCTGGCCGCCGCCGGTATTTCCGGCGCCCAGGTACGCGGCATCGGTCTTTCCGGCCAGATGCACGGCCTGGTGATTCTGGATGAATCGAGCGCCGTCATAAGGCCCGCCCTCATCTGGTGCGATCAGCGCAGCCAGCCGCAGGTGGATGCGATCAACCAAGCCGTCGGCCGCGAGAACGTCCTGAAATATACTGCCAATCCGGTGTTGACCGGCTTCACGCTGCCCAAGCTGCTCTGGGTCCGCGACCACGAACCGCGGCATTTCGAGCGCGTGCGCCATCTGCTGCTGCCCAAGGATTACCTGCGTTTTCAACTGACCGGCGAATATGCGAGTGAGGTTTCCGACGCTTCCGGCACTTCGCTGTTCGATGTGGTGGAGCGGCGTTGGTCCTTTGAGATGATGGATGCATTGGGCCTCGACCGGGCCATTCTGCCCACCTGCCACGAATCGAGCGACATCACCGGGCGCATCACCCGCGCGGCGGCCGCGGCCACGGGTCTTGCCGAGGGGACTCCCGTCGCGGGCGGCGGCGGCGACCAGGCTGCCAGCGCGGTCGGCAACGGCATTGTGGAAGCGGGCATCGTTTCCTGCACGCTGGGCACTTCCGGCGTGGTCTTCGCGCATATGGAAAAAGTGGCTTACGATCCGGCCGGCCGCGTCCACACCTTTTGCCATGCCGTGCGCGACAAGTGGCACGTGATGGGAGTTACGCAGGGCGCGGGCCTCAGCCTGCAATGGTTCCGCAACCAGTTCGCGCCCGGCGCCGCATACGATGCGCTGACCGCCGCAGCCGCCACCGCTCCGGCCGGTGCGCAAGGCCTGTTCTGGCTGCCCTACCTGATGGGTGAGCGCACGCCCCACCTGGACGCCACCGCGCGCGGCGGCTGGATCGGCCTCACCGCCAGCCACACGCGCGCCGACCTGATCCGCGCCATCATCGAAGGGGTTTCCTACAGCCAGCGCGACTGCCTCGATATCATCGAAGAGCTCGGTGTAACGGTTGCGTCCGTGCGGGCCTCAGGAGGCGGCGCACGCAGCCCCTTCTGGCGTCAGTTGCTGGCGGATATTTTGCATAAGAAGGTCGTGACGCTGGCGACGCAGGAAGGCTCGGCCTATGGCGCGGCGCTGCTGGCGCTGGCCGGCACGGGCGAGTATCGATCGGTGCCCGAAGTCTGCCGCGCCACCATCCGCGAAGTGGAATCCATCGCCCCGCGCCAAGCGGAGGCTGCGTTTTATGCCAAGGCGCACCAGGTGTATCGGGCGGCGTATCCGGCGTTGAAGCCCCTGTCTGCCCAGATCGCGAGCTTATGCGCGTAGCCCGAGGTTAGGCGGAGCTCTGGCGTGGACCACTTGCCCGAACGGGACCTGTGCATCGCGCTGCCGGCGCAGACCGCGAGGCGGGCGTTACGGAACCAAGCGCCACTCGAACCCTGCGATACGCAGCATGATTTCCTACCGGGGTCCGTATCCACGAACGTCCAGTAGGCGTGTAAACTGGGATCGTTGCCAACGGTACTTCGGTCGGGGCCATATCGGTTCTTCTTTTACTCGGCCGATCAAGACGAGCCTCCCCACGTTCATGTGGAGCGGGATCGGGCAACGGCGAAGTTTTGGCTTGAGCCTGTTCGCTTGGAAACGAGTCGTGGCTTCGGGCGGGTGGAGCTTGGACGTATCCAAACGCTGGTTGAGGGAAACTCTAATTCACTGGTGAGGTCATGGCATGCATACTTCGGGTTCTGAACTGCGGGAAGCACTTGTCCAGAACGTAAGAGTCAGTCGTGAGGCGCTGATTGCCGATCTTGCGGATGGCAGGACAATCACAGTGCCACTCGCCTGGTTCCCGCGATTGGCTCACGGGACGCCAGAGGAGCGGGCCCACTGGCGCGTGATTGGGGGGGGCGAAGGAATTCATTGGCCGGATCTGGACGAGGACATTAGCGTGGAGAGTCTTCTAGCGGGTCGCAGATCCGGGGAGACGCAGGAGTCGCTTCGCGGTTGGCTTGAGTGCCGAAGATCCTCCCCCATGCCACCGCCCGAAGTCATACTCGATCGCTGGGTCAAGGAACAAGGATCGCGGCACGAGCCTGGGTTTTCGGGATATCTTGGGACGCTCGACATTGAGCGAGTGGAATCCCCATGGTTTCGCTCGTTCTTATATCTAATTCGAGATGCGATGAATGAGGCGCTCCGATTAGAGGGTCCGAATGCTTCCGGAGGAATCGAGCACCCGCCCTTTCATTTCGACTATATTGACGTAGAGCACGGAATCAAGAACGCCCACGCCTTTCAATACGCTGGCTTATCATTTATCGCCGTCACTCTGCCGATGGTCGAGCTGATTTGGGACGTATCACATCGCCTCAGCCGATCACGTCTCGTTCTGGAACTTCTGAGGCTTGGCCCCGAAGTGAATCGAGATGCCTTTCAGGGATTGCTGTTCCAGGTTCAGTTGAATTTCCTCGTCTCGCACGAATACACACACCACATTCATGGGCACGTTCTGGAGCGTAATCTTGGACAGCCTGGGGTATGGAGCGAGTTCTCAAATCAAGCGACGCCGGGGAATCTGCAATCCCAAGCTCAAGAGCTTGACGCAGACGGATATGCTGGATTCCTGGTCTTGGCACACCTACTTCGTGGAGAGAGGAGAAACACCGCACTGGCGCAGTGTGGTCGCGCAGAACTGCAGGGCGCGGATGGTGACGAACTGCTCCTCACATGCTTCTTCTTATCGCTTCTTGCTTTATTCTGTAGCTTCTGGCGAGGAGCAATCAATACGGCATCCATATATCACTTGCCACATCCGCTCCCGCCGGTCAGGATCACTTACGCCATTCGGGTGGCTGAAATGTGGTGCAGTCAAAATAGATCTGTCCCACAGACCTGGTTCAATGCGGATCGATTTCGGGAGCTGTTTCACGCAGCAGCTGAAACAGTCGGGGAAGACACTAGAAAGGCCTGGGACACTCAGATCGCATTCCTCCGCAGTGCAGATGGTGCCGAATACGACCGGCGGCTAGGAGAGAGGTTCGAATCCGTGCGCCGAAGACTGAGCGACGTCGTGTAGAGAGTACCCCAGCCGAGGTTGTGTAGTCGCCTGCTCGTGCATCGGCTGGCTTCCACGGCGCGTCTATTCGTACCGCAAAGCGCGCACTGGCTCGATGCGCATGGCCCGTATCGCAGGCACCAGCCCGGCGCACAGTCCCACGACTATGATCAGGCCCGTAGCCGCGCACAGCGTCAACGGGTCGTGCACGCTGACGCCATACAATTCCGATTCGGTCAAGCGCGCCAGCCAGTAGCCGGCCGGCAGGCCAATGGCCAGCCCCGCCGCGACCAGCGCGCCCACTTCACGCAGCACCGCCAGCAGCAGGCCCCGGGGCTCCGCGCCCAGGGCGAGACGGATGCCGAATTCGCGCGTGCGCCGCGCCACCGAGTACGACACCGTTCCATAAAGCCCCACCGCCACCAGTATGGCCGCCAATATGCCGAACGCGATGGCCAGCGTAGCCATCAGCCGGTCGGTATAAATGGCGTCGTCGATCATCACCTGCATGGAACTGAGCCGCTCAATCGGCAGGTTGCGATCCAACTGCCGGACAGTGGCACGGACGGCGGCCATCAGCCCGCCTTCGTCGCGCGCGGTACGCACAAAGAAAGCGGATTGCCTGGTGAAATCGGGGGCGCCTTGCGCGAAAGGCGCATAGAGCATGTAAGGCGGCTTTTCGTGTACATCGTTGTACCGGGTGTCCTTCACCATCCCCACAATCTGCACATCTGTATCGGTGGATCCCACGTGCACGAACTGTCCCACGGGATTGCTTCGTGGAAAGAGAAGGCGGCCGTACCCCTCACTGAGGATCACGACTGGCGGCGCCTGGGCATCGTCGGTGGCCGTGAAATCGCGTCCGGCCAGCAGCGGAATCCCGAGTGTCGCGAAGTAGCCCGGACTCACCGCGTTCTCACTGCAAGTTACATAACGCGGGTTGGATTTCGGCGAGCCGGGCAACAGAACGCCGTTGCCCCATCCCCAGCCGGCCAGAGGAACCAGATAGGCACTGGCAACCGATTCGACGCCCGGAAGCGCCCCCAACTTCTCGCGGAGTTGCTGAAACAGGATCAACCGGCGGTCGGCCGCATAGCCGCTCAAACTAGGATCGACGCTGAAGGTGACCAGGTGGCTGACACGGAATCCCGGATCGCTGTGCACCAGGCTCCACAAACTGCGCGTGAATAGGCCCGCGGCGATCAGCAGCAACAACGACACGCTGATTTGGGCCGCGATCAGAAATTGCCGCGCCCGGGCACGTCCACCGCTCACGCTCATGCCCGCGGTTTCATCCTTAATAACCGGCGCCGGATCGGACCGCGCGGCCGCCAGCGCTGGTGCCAGGCCGAAAAGCAATCCAGTGAACAGCGAGAGTGCCAGGGTGAATCCAAAGACACGGAGGTCTAATTGAGGCGCCAGCCAGCCGCCGGTCGCATCGACGGGCAGCAGGCCCAACAACCCATCGGCCAGGTTTTGAGATACCAGCAGTCCCACCAGGCCGCCGGTGATCGCCAGCATGCCGCTTTCGACCAGCAGTTGGCGGCACAGTTGCCACCGGCTGGCTCCTACCGCTAGCCGGATGGCCATCTCGCGCTGGCGGGCAGTTGCGCGCGCGATCAGCAGGCTGGCGACGTTGGCGCACGCCATCAACAGAACCAATCCCACCATCACGGCCAGTACCAACAGGGGCGTCTCCCACTGCGTGCGCAGAATGTTCAGGCCTTGCGCGGCAGGCTGCGCGCGCAAGGGTCTCGCCAGATATTTTTTGAGATCGTCCCCGGTGAGCCCTCCCATCTGGGGCAGTTCTTCCCGCAGGATGGATCGGAATAACGGCTGCAGTTCGGCGCTGGCGCGTGCGCGCGTTACGCCGGGTTTGAGGCGTCCAACGAGGTTCAGCCAATAGCTATCCGCGCGGGTATTCCACTGCCAGCCCGGGGAGATCAGGGGCGCCATGGAAACAGGCGCAAAAAAGTCCGGGTTACTGCCGGCGAGCAGGCCGCGGAAGCCGCGCGGGGCCACACCCACTACCGTGACCGGCGCGCGATTGAGGCGCATTCGTTGATTCAAAATGCCGGCATCGCCGCCGCAGTGGCCCATCCAGAACGCGTAGCTGAGTACCACCGCCGGGTCGAGGCCGGGCGCGTCGTCGGCGGGAATCAGGAGCCGTCCCAGCGCGGGACGCACTCCCAGCACCTCGAAGAAATTGCCCGTGACAACTTCGGCGGTGGCGCGCTCGGCTTCTCCGCGCCAGGCGAGCGTGGCGGGGAGGCTGCTGCGCGCGACCAGCCCGTCTAGCACCGTGTCACGATCGCGGAGAGCCTGATAGGCGGGGTACGAGAATATGCTCAGGTTGTTATCGCGTCTGGAGTTTCCGTAATTGTTGTCGTCGGACTCCAGCCAGACCAAGCCGCCGGAATCCCGCACCGGGATCGTACGCAGGACCACCTGGTAGAGCAGCGAGAAGATGGCCGTGTTGGCGCCAATTCCCAGGGCCAGCGACAGTACCGCCAGGGAAGTGAAACCCGGGGAACGCCGGAGGGTACGCCAGGCAAAGCGAATATCATTCCACATACAACCGCCCCGTTTTTTATGGAGCACGTGAGTGCGCTAAGAGCGGCCAAATACTCTCAATGCGTTATGGCTGGGTGACCCAGAGCTGGTGTCCGCTTTCGGGTCCAAACTGTGCGTTTGTGGGGCAGGACTCCAGTCCTGCGGCCGGCGTCCACGCCGGCCACGCCGACGTCACGGTTAAAATAGATCATCTGACCATGCTCTTTCCTACGGAATCAATATTCAAGGCCCGGCAAGACTTATTTGCGCAAATAAACACCGGGAATCTGACAAGCGAGCAGGCCGCTCAGCGGGCGCTGGAACTCGATCCCTTCGACAGCCTCTCGCTCGCCATTGCGGGCGCGCAGCGCTTCAAGGCAGGCGATCTGGTTGCCGCCGCGGAATATTCGTGGCGCGCCGCCAGTGCCAACCCCTGCCGTGCAGACCCTTGGTTCCAGCTGCTACCCTGTCTGCCCAATGAGACCCAAGCCCTCCGTAATGGAATTATGGAGCTGGGCGCCGCCAAAGCCTTGCGCGATCCCGAGGGCATTGCGCGCTTCGAAGACCGTTTTAAGGAAAGCCCGGAAGCCGCAAATTATCCGAGCGGTGAGGCATTTCTCGAGACCACCCGGGCGGCGTTCAACGAGATGCGCCGCGATGAACCGGAAGAGGTCAGCGAACGGCTGGGGCCCCATCGGCTCATCGACGACTTGTTAGAGTGGGCTCCCGACGGCTTGGACGAGGAACTGGTAGATGCCATTCTGGAAGAAGGCGCGCGCGCGACGCCGTTGCTGATCGGGGTTCTGCGCGCCATGGCCACCGAATCCTTGCCCGGAGACGATACTCCGCCCACAGTGTGCAGCCTGGCGCTGCTCGGCGAGATTGGCGATCCGGCCGTCTTGCCGGAACTGATCGAATTTTCCACCGTGGACGATGATGCAATCGAGGACGCAGCCAATTGGGCTGTGGGCCGCATCGTGGAGCGGCATCCGGAAGAATCGCTCGATGCGATTCGCAGGTTGATGCCGGGAGCCGATGCCGATCGGCGGAGCGGCTTGGCCCTGGCGCTGAACCATTTCCCGGAGGAGCCCGGGAAACTGGATCTCCTGGTGGGCCTGTTGGACGGTTTAGCCGGCTTCCCCAAATCTGACCGCCACGATCTTTTCACCGCGGTGGCAACCATCATCGCGTTTTCCGCAGCCGCAAACGCTAAGGAGCTGGTTTGGTCGTTGTTCAAGCGATACGCGTCATTATTGCCTAAACGGACTCGCGTCGAACTGCGGGACGCCATTCAACTGCACGATCGCCTCGAAAGCATGATGGCCCGCGAATCCGCTAAATCCGAAAATACTCCCGGCGATGCTCCAGTCGATGTTCCCGGCACCACCGTTTACGACTTCTGTTCCCACCCGTCTGGGGAAGACGACGAGGAGGAAGAAGAAGATGACGAGGATGACGGTACCTTCGACGAAGAAGAAGCGGACGAAGGCGATTTCGATGAAGACGCCGATTACATCCCCGAGCCAATCCGCCGCAGCGTGACGCCCGGCCGCAATGATCCTTGCTGGTGCGGCAGTGGGAGGAAATACAAGAAGTGCCACTTGGAGGCCGACGAGAAAGGGCAGGGGGCGCCGCACTCCGCGGCATGAGAGTGCCTGCCCCACACGCGGGATTCGATGCCATACTAAGACGAGCAGCAAGCAGTCCACACTTGACGATTCCAAAGGAACTTTACCGACGATGTACCGAGCTTTACAACAAGAGATCGAGACCTACGAAAAGCGCACCCCTAGGTCTCGCGAGGCCCATGCCCGGGCCGTCGACCGCATTCCGCTTGGCGTAGCCAGCAACTACCGCTACTATCCGCCGTATCCGCTGTTCGTGCGCGACGGCCACGGGTCCCGCATACACGACCTGGACGGTAACGAATACATCGACCACAATCTTTGCTACGGCGCGCTGCTGGCCGGCCACTGCCATCCCGCCGTCATGAAGGCCGTTGCCGAGCGTCTGGAACTCGGCACCCTCTTCGGGATGCCGCACGGCATGGAACTGGAACTGGCCGGCGAAATCTGCGCGCGCTACCCGGTGGATATGGTCCGCTTCGGCAACAGCGGTTCGGAGGTCACCATGCACTCCTTGCGCCTGGCGCGCGCCGCCACCGGCCGCAGCAAGATCATCAAGATGGAAGGCGGCTATCACGGCGGCCACGATGCCATCTCCGTCAGCGTGAAACCGAAAGGTCACGAGTTCGGCGACCCCGAGAATCCCACCCCGGTAGTGTCCAGCGCCGGCGTGCTCAAAGGCACTTCCGACGCCACGCTGGTAGCGCCGTTCAACAACCTTCCCGCGGTGGAGCGCCTGTTCGCCGCGCATCCGGGCGAGATCGCCGCCATCATCATCGAGCCCATCATGATGAACATCGCCTTTTGCATGCCGGATGAGGGCTATATACACGGCTTGCTCGAAGTCGCCCACAAACACGGCGCGCTGCTCATCATGGACGAAGTGAAAACCGGCGCCAAACTGGCCTGGGGCGGGGCCTGCGAATACTTCAACGTCAAGCCCGATATCATCTGCCTGGGCAAATCCATCGGCGGCGGCTTCTCGCTGGCCGCTTTCGCCGCCAGCCGCGAGATCATGGACGTGATCCACACCCAGAAGATGTTTCATGCCGGAACCTACAATACGAACCCGGTAGTGATGGCCGCCGGTCTCGCGACTTTCCGCCAGGTGCTGACCCGCGACGCTTACACCCACGTCGATAGCTTGAACCGCAAACTCGTGGACGGGTATCAGGCCACCATCGAAAAGAACGGCCTGGTGGCCTACGCGGACGGTGCGGGATCAAACGGCGCGCTGCTGTTCTACCCGCGGCGCATCCGCAACTATCGCGACTGGTATCACGTGGACGAAGACCTGTGGACGCACTACTGGTTCGCCATGGTGAATCGCGGAGTCATCGCGCAGCCCTACTGGTGGGACGAGCAGTGGACCGTCTCCGTGCAGCATACCGAGCGGGACATCGACCATCACTTGCAGGTATTCGCGGAAGTGGCGCCCGCGCTGGCCGAGGCACAACACCGCGATGGTCAGCCGGCCGCGCCGGAACTCCTGGCCGTGGGGCAGACCTCCAGGTCTGCGGCGGGTCTCCTGGCCCGCCCGCCCCACACTTAGAACCGATAGTCCGGCGGCTTGATGCCCTTCACCCGCAAATAAACTTCCGCTTGCGCTCGGTGATGCGCGGTATGCGTAAAGTACGCAAACAACCATTCGAAACCGGTCAGATTCCGGGCGGGAGGGCCGACGACCGTGTCGAGGCGCTCGGGTGTCATGGCGGCCACCGCCTTGTCGCAGAACTCAAATGACTCCCTCAGAAACGGTATGGCGGTCTCTTTTGAGACGTCCACCTTCTCGGTGTCTTTGCTCCATTCGACGATCTTCGGCGGCATCACCGGACGCGGCAGGCCGCTGGCATTGGCGCAGGCATTCTCGTTAACCCCCGCGATGTGCGCCATCAACTGGCCGAAGCTCATCTCCGCGGGATTCGGACGAAAGTTGTAGCTGTCCGCCGGCATCGCCTCGGCCACCGCGATGGTGAACTCGCCGGACGTCTTCCAGTGTTTTATCAACGCGTCCTTGACGGTGCTCTGCGCCAGTAAGGGGGCCGCCACCAAAATTAGCAGGGATAGGTTGGATTTCATGCTTGACCTCGTGGTGCTTAGTATACTTCAGTACCCGGACGGATAGTTACACTTGAGTCATTTCATAATTCACGGAATAAAAACGCGGACCCGCCGGGTTTCACCAGCGAGGAGAATAATCATGTTTCAACCAACTCGCCGACACTCGTGCGTCGCTAACCGGACTCATCATGCTGGCCGCAACCGGGATGCCGGCCAACGCTACCACCGCTAATTCGATCTTCACGTACCGGTTTAACTTCACCTCCAGTCCCACGCTGATGAGTACGACGCCGGCCGGCGGTATCGGAGTTTACGACCCAACCTTTGCGCTCGGCCCGTTCGATTCCGATCAGAATCTGATTGAAGATGGCACCGGCACGCACTTGTTCGCGGTGAACTCGGGATCGAATACCATCGGCGTCTTTCAGATCCAGGCGGATGGGAGCCTGACAGCCGTGAACGGTTCGCCGTTCCCTTCCGGAGGCTCGGATCCAGTCAGCCTGGGAGTGAAGAATGATGTTCTGGCAGTCGTCAATAAGGACCAGGATCCTGCCCAGAATGCCAACCTGGTGCAGCCGAACTACACGGCTTTCCGCGTGCTGCCAAATGGCGTGCTGCTGCCGGTACCTGATTCGACGGTATCGGTGGCCTACGGCAGTTCACCTTCGCAAGCACTGATGGCCACCCAGGGAACGTTCTTATTTGGGGCGGATTTCCTGGGCGGTCTGGTGCAGTCTTTCCGTATCGGTCCGCTGGGCGGCTTGAACCAGAATTCCACGCAGGCGTTGCCGGACTCGCTTTTCGTCGGATCGACTGCCGGCCATAACCCTCTCGGGATGCGCACCCACCCGACACTGCCGATTCTTTATGCGGACATCGTCGGACTGAACGAAGTCGCGGCTTACTCGTACGACAGCAACGGCCTCCTCACATTCGTGCGTGCGGTATCGGATTCGGGCGCCGGCCCCTGCTGGGCCATCGTGAATCATGCGGGAACGCGGCTCTACGCCACCAACACGGGCGACAATTCCGTGGCGGTTTATGATTTGACCGATGCCTTGAACCCCGTCCAGATCCAGCATTTCGTTATGGACAGCACCACCGGCGCGCCTTTTTTCAACGGTGCTTGACCACTCCGATAGTTGGATTTACGTATCGAGCGAGCAGTCCAGCACGTCGGCTACACCGGCGGCCAACGCGTTCCATACGCCGCAGGTGGCTGCAGATGGCACATTGACCGAGCCTTTTTCACCAACCGTGCTGCCGGTTAGTGGCGGGACGCCGGTACGTGTGCAGGGAATCACGGTCTATTAAGAATGAGGCAGAGTTACACGCTGGCTTAATTTGAACTGGAGCGGGGTTCCCGCCGCTATGCGATTCTTGTGGAGTTTGCGCTCCAGGAAGTTGCCCGTTTTAGGAATCGGCGCGAAACCGTTCACCAGAACCGGATGGCCGGCCGCGGTGATGGAGACCAGTTTCAGAGTCCTTTCCGGCTTTCCCGGATGATCCTCATTGGATACATCCGCCAGTTGCAGGACGACCGCGGCGCCCTGCGGAAGAACATCGCGGCCTTCCACGGAAATCGGGGCCGCCAGCGCCGCTTGAAATCTCTGGTCCAGGCTATCGTAAGGATTAATCGCTTCGCCGGTCACCACGGATACGCCTGTCCCAGCCTCTACCACGACGGAGACCGGTGGTGCAGGTTTGGCGGGCGTGGGCGTACTAGGGATCTCGGCGGCCGGCTGCGGCTGAGTTGCAGCGGGAGCCGGCACTGCTGTGGGCGGTGCCGGTGTGCGCACGGCCGTAGCCAAAGGCTGCTTGGATCGCAGTAACAATAGCACCAGCACCAAACACGCCAGCGCTCCTGCGGCCAGCGCCGCTATCAGCCGCCCGGTGGTCCAAAACGCGGCCTTGGCCTTCGGCGCCAGGGCGGGGGCGGAAACCGCGGTAGCTCTTTGTGCCTGGGGCAAGGAACCGGCATCCGCCACGGTTTTCGCCAGATAAAAACTCTCGGGACTCGCCAGGGCCGCGCTGAACTGTTCGGCGCTTTGAAAGCGCTGCTCGGGGTCCTTGGCCAGCGCCTTCAGAACGGCATTCTCAACGTGCTGGGGGATGCGCGCATCCACCCGCGAGGGCGGCGGCGGCGCGGTATGCACGTGGTCGTTCAGGATCTCGAATTCGCTGTCGGAATGAAAGGGCACCTGCGCGGTCAGCATCTCGTAAAGCGTAGCGCCCAAAGAATAGATATCGGAGCGCGCATCCACAGGCTTCGCCAACACCTGCTCGGGTGACATGTAGTAAGCCGTTCCCAGCCGCACACCGGTGCGCGTGGCGCGATGGCTGCCGGCCACTTTAGCCAGCCCGAAGTCCATCACCTTGACCACGCCATCCTTGTTCAGCATGATATTGCTGGGCTTGATATCGCGGTGTATGATCCCCATGCGATGCGCATGGCCAATGCCCGCCAGCGCCTGGCGGAACAGGGGAACAGCCTCGGCTGCGGCGATCGGACCGCGGCGTGCCAGCATGGCGTAGAACGTCTCGCCATCAACGTATTCCATCACCATGTACGCCACGCCGTCGTGCACCAGGAAGGCATACAGCGTCGCCAGGTTGGGATGGTTCAATTGCGCCTGGGCCCGCGCTTCTGTGCGAAACCGTTCAACCAGGGCGGCGTTGCCGGAGAACTCGGGGCTCAGGGCCTTAACCGCAACTACGCGGTCCAGTTGAATATCGACGGCCTTGTAAACCACGCCCATGCCGCCATCGCCGATCTTGTCGACGATCCGGTAAGTCCCGATCTCGGCTCCGATCATTCCTTATAGAATAGCTCCGGGTTGAGGCCTGAGAGGAAAAGACGGGAGCCCGGAACAAAATGCCGCCCGTTCCGTCCAATGGAAACATGCGGTACGCATCGAAAGCGATAATTGTGTCCCTGGCGGTTTGGACGCTGGCGGGGCAGACAGTTCACAAGAGCGCCTTGGTGAAGCGGAGCGCTGCCGCGGTAAAGCCGGCTGCGGTGGGCGAGGATTGGCTGGTCTGGGGCGGCAAGAATCGCGATTTCATTGTCAACACGGCGGGGCTGGCGGATTCCTGGCCAGCGGAAGGTCCGAAGAAGATCTGGATCCGGCCGCTGGGCGATGGCTATTCCGCGGTGGCCGAGGAGGGTGGCGTGCTCTACACTGCCTATCGCCGCAATGCGCACGACGTGATTACCGCGCTCGATGCGGCTACCGGCAAGACAATTTGGGAATACGAATACGACAATCCGTTTACGAATTCGTATTCCGAGGCGGTGGGGCCGGGGCCGTATGCCATGCCGGAAATAGTGGGGGATCGCTTGATTGCGGCCAGCGGCACCGGCAAAATCCATTCGCTCGATAAAAAAACCGGCAAGGTGAAATGGTCGCATGACCTGTATAACGAGTTTCACGCCACGCAGCTCCAATACGGCTATTCCTGCCATGCGCTGCCCTATAAGGACATGCTGATCTACCAGGCCGGGGGCGAGGGCGATGGAGTGATCGCGTTCCGCCAGAGCGACGGCGCGGTCGTTTGGAAGGCACTGCAATTCACAAATTCGCATTCATCGCCGCTGCTGATCAACGTGGATGGACAACCGCAAGTGGTGGTACTGGCGGCCAAGACGGTGTTCGGGTTCAATCCGGACAATGGGGCGCTGCTGTGGTCGCACGAGCACGTTACGCCATACGGACTGGCCATCAGCACGCCAGTATGGGCGCCGGGCAACCTGCTGTTCGTGGCGTCGGCTTATGGCGAGGGCGCGCGTACGCTGCACTTGAGCCAGTCCGGCGGCAAGACCAAAGTGGACCAGTTCTGGTACGACCCGCATTTGCAGCTGCACATCGGGACGGCCATCCAGCGCGATGGTTATGTTTACTTAACTGGCCAATGTGTGCCGACTTTCTACCGTTACCCGAGTTTTCGTGATTCTGCGGCGATCTTGGCGAGCCGATTGGAGAGGCGGCCGAGGAGGCGGCGTTGGCGTCCTTTGGGAAGCGTGCGACGAAACATTTCCAGAACGTGGCGAGCGATCTGCAGGGCATCGAGTAGACTGGCGAGATTGGCTTGGGGAGAAGCGGGGGAGGCCGGGAGCCGTGAAGTGGGCACTAGATGGCGGGGCTGGGAACGAGCCATATGAAACTCGCGCTCTAAGTCCAGGACGGTGACTTCCAAATAGTGGAGGGTCATGTCGGGTTTGAGGTGTCCGAGCAGTTTCATCACGGCGGGCAAAGTGACTCCCGCACGTGCCATCTCTGTGCCATAGGAGTGCCGCAATTGGTGCGGGACAATCCGCGTGTTGATCCCGACCGAGGCGACGAGGTGTCGCCAGAAACTGCGCAGGCTGCGGAGGAGGGCGTTGCGGGTACTCGGGCGAGCCAGGAGAAGGCCGTCGGGCGCGAGGGGATCCTGGGAACGCAAGAAGCGGAGGCGCTCCACTAGCCGAACCACGAAGGCATCCACCGGGACCATGCGCTCGGTCTTCAACTTACCGAGAGGCACATGGATGGCCCAGCTCTGTGGGCCGACCATGCGGAGACAATCGAAGGATAAGTCAGCACATTCCCCAATGCGCATGCCGGTATGGCGGAGCAGCAGGAAGACGTTACTGTTCCGATCATCGCGCCGCAACAGTTCTTGCTGGGTTAATCGGTCCTGTTCGGTGGTTAAAGGGCGTGGCAGATAATGCTCGGCGCGAGGCGTGTCTTGTCGAAAGATTAAGCGGGCCAAAGCGGGTAGGTCCTCGGTCCAGGCCAATTCCTGTAACAGGCAGCGCAGGTGGGTGAGGTGGGTGGAATAAGTGATGGTGGCCAAAGGGGGCTGGCGGGAGCGTAAACTAGCGAGCCAGGCCAGGATGTGTGGATCGCGGCGTAACTGTTCAAGGGACTGCACCTGCGGGTAGTGGGCGCCGAGGAAATTGAGAAAATTGCGGATGGTTCCGTTGTAGAAGCGAAACGCGTCGTGGTTGAGGGAAGTGGTGAGCGATTGGGCGGCGCGCTGGAATAAGGCAGTCAAGGGATGCGGGAGGGGAGGAAGGCGATTCATAGGGGTATGGGAAGGGACGGCCGGATCTGTTGGGCCACCGCGCGGGCGTACTGTTCAAAGACCTCGCGGGGAGAGATCTGCACGTAGACCATGGTGGTGGAGATATGCGCGTGGCCCATCAACTGCATGAGTGCGGGCAGGCTGATGCCGGCGCGCACCATATCGGAGGCAAATGTATGCCGGAAGCGGTGCGGATGAGCGAGGGCAGTTTCGCTGGCGCGGCGGTGGTAGCGAAACAGAGAACGCATGCCGGCGGGGGTCATACGCGCGCCGCGGGCCGGTCCCTTGAGCGAGACGAACAGCGCCGGACCGCAGTTCTTAGGCCGTTCTAGCCGCAGATAGTGATCCAGTAACAGGACTGTATCGGAGGCCAATGGCAGGATGCGAATCTTCTTTCCCTTGCCGCGCACCCGCAGGTGCGACTCGGACCGTAAGACATCCTCGCAGTTCAAGGCGATGACTTCATTCGAGCGGAGCCCTTGCAACAGCATCAGACCCACGAGGGCCAAGTCGCGCGAGGTGCGGAAGCTGGACCAAAAGCGGGCCACCTCATCGACCGACAGGGGCATCACGATGCGTTTTGGCTCCTTCACACGCAAACGGCTGAGTGCGGGACGAGGACGGCCGACGCCCAGCGCTGACCGCCGCCGGTAGAAATGGTGAAATCCGGGTGCGAAGGGGCTAGCCGCATCGGGGAACTCGTTGCGCAAGGCACGGTCCACAACGCCCACGCGGCGGTTGATGGTGGCGGCTGCGGGCTGGGGTTGCTGGCCGGCCTGGAATCGTAGGTAATCCAGTAGGACCGATGCGCTGAGCGCAGCCTCGCCGATGGCATCGGTATGGTACACGCTGGCCCACCAGCGCAGGAAGTGCAGCAGGTCCATCGCATAGCTGCGTAGGGTGGTTTCCGCCAGGAGGCGCACCCATTCGCGATCCAGGAAACGATTGACCCATTCCACTTCGCGGCCCATGGGCTTCTCGATGATGCGAAATGGGCTGCGTGGGTTACCGGCGGCGTGCGAATGGACCACCTGAAAAGTCATGCGCGCGCCTCCTCCAGCAGGGTTTGGAACTGCTGGGCGTCACCGCCTTGGACGAAGAAGCTATTCGGATCGTGGCCCTCAGGCAATGAGATCCAGCAGGCATTTAAGCCTTGCTCCCTAAGTCGGCTGGCCAGCCGTTGGGCTGCCTGCTGGCCGCTACCGTTGCTGTCGGCATCAAAGGTGATGTAGACCGTTCGGGCGCGCCCGTCGCACAGTTGCCGAAACTGGTGTGCATTGAGATGGTTTCCCATCGCACAGGTAACGTTGTGAAAGCCGGCCTGCCACAGCACGGCATAGTCGAACAGACCCTCGACGACGATCACTTCTGGGGACTGCCGGACATGCTCCCATAAATACAGTCCACCCTTAGTTCCCGGCAAGAACCGATGAGGCGGCGCCGCAATCGAGAGACTGCGGCCATAGAGATTGCCTTCCAGCGGAAAGACGATGCGATGTATGTAGGTGTCGTATCCCCTGGTGGAAACCAAACCGGCTTGACACAGCGCGGGGAGGGGATAACCCAACTGCGTCAGCCAACCGCGCAGGCAACCGCGAGGCGCGTAGCCGATGCGCATATGCTCGATCACTTGCGGCGAGCGCACTCCCCGGTGCCGCAGATAGGCAACCGCCTCGCTGTGCCGGTGTAACTGCATGCGATAGAAACCAGCAGCTTCCTGTAGGACCGAACCTACACCATGCCATTGGCGCAGCAACGCCAGGGCCTGCGGAAACTGCACTTGGTGATAGATCTGGGCAAAGCGGATGACGTCGCCGCCACGGCCACAGCCGTAACAGTAGAACAAGTTCTTGTGGGGATCCATCAGGAAGCTGGGGTGGTGATCGGCGTGCAGCGGGCACAGCCCCATCCAGCGACCGCGACTGAGTCGCCGCATCGGCCGCCAATCGTGTGCTTCCAGATAGTCCAATAAGGGAATCTGCTGTTTGAGTTCGTCCAGTTCCTTGCGGCTCACGGACTGCTCGCCTCCAACAGCAGAATACGGCGGATCGCGGCCCAATCCCAGGCAAGGATGGTGGGTGCCATCGAAATGCTCCATCCGATGGCCCGCCAGAGCAGAGTCGTCAGCAGAATTCCCAGATGCAGCAGGCGTCCCGCCCACCGTCTCACCGTGGATGGGTCTGGCGACCGCGACGCGTCTGCGACGTCGGGGATAGATCGCTCCCAGGTGCCATCCGTTTGGTGCAACAGATCCCACGCTTGTTGCCGGCAGGGGAGGGTGTAGTGACCTGACGGCGGCGACCAGTCGGGCAACACCGTAAAGGTCTTGTGGCAAGGACGACAGCGGCCCCGGCGAATCCAGATCTGCTGGTGCACCTCGTCGTGCGCCAGTTTGAGGCGCTGTCCGTGACCGATGATGGTCCGCTCGCCGCAAACCGGGCAGAGCCGGGGGAGCAGATCCAGCGGGATCTCGGTCACCCCGGGTCGGTCTTGTTTTCTGGCTCTGGCAGTGCGATAAAGAGAATCACGGCTGGTGTGAAGGCTAGCGCAGACCGTCCTGCCAAGTCGAATCGCGCAGGCTGACCAGCCCACTCCTGATAAGTCAGAGTCGAACGAAAAAAGAATATCGTCTTTCGCGCCTCAGCGTCACGACACTCGTCAAACATCAAGATTGGCCGGTATATTCGTACATATCGCGTGGTTATGACGGTCCAGTGCTGATGACCGCGGTGGAATTGAAGACCGGTAAGATTATGTGGCAGCAGCGCGGCTTTGCCAAAGCGCAACTGCTGTGGGCGGATGGCAAACTGATACTTGCCGATCAGGATGGCACGCTGGCGCTCTGCAGGGCGACTCCACAGAAGTTCGAAGTGCTATCGAAGGCTTCGGTGCTGCAGAGCATCGCGTGGACACCGCCAACACTGGTGGGGACGCGGCTTTATTTGCGGGACCGGAAGACGATCGCGGCGTATGAGCTGGGGAAATAAGAAGAAGACAGAAGTTACTATCTTCTGACCTCTATCGTTACTAAGTGCTGGCCGCGCGGCAGGAAGATGGCATTCGGGCCGGCCGGATCGGGCTGGCTTTGGGCACCGTCGATCTCTACACTCGCGGGCTCTTGGTTCAGCAGCACGATGGCGCGCGCGGTACTCCGGTACGCCATCTCGATGGCGTTCGCGGATACCAGTTGCGCGGAGGTCAACTCGCCATTGAACTGCGTCACGCGGAGCGCAGGAGATTCCGCGCCCGCTTCTACGGAGTGCGCTCCCGCCGGCAGAAACAGGAATTCATCGTTCCGTACGGGCCACGGGAGGCCATCTACCAGCGCCGGTCCCGGCCAGCGGAGCGCCACCCCTTGCGGCGATTCGATCATGAGCTTCGGTCCGATAGCTTCCGCGCGGGTCACCACCGCGGCCGCGGCCGGCAATAGCGGCAGGTCGGGCGAAAGGATGGAGTTCTCGAAATAGAGCGCGACCTGCGCAAAGGCGCCCGCGGCGGAGTGCACCACCTCAAATAACTCGGCGCCGGTCTGCTGCTTGGTGGGGTAGACGTTCTGGTAACGGTCCACGATATTCAGGTCGATGGCCAGACGGTCCTGGCGTGGCGTGAGCGGGCGATAGCGGCGGGCGATCTCTTCATAACGCTGCGGCGCTTCGTTCCATACGGTGGCGGGGTCCTCGATCAGGAAGGTGAAGTTGTGGTGTTCGAGCAGCGGCAGGAGCTGCGCGGAATCCGCACCGATGGCGTCGCGCATGGATGTATCCAGACGATCGTCGACGTGCGTGAGCACGATGTCCAGGTAGGTGCGCGCATGGCGGATCGACTCGATCTCGGCGAGCCACTGCTGTTGCATCTCACGCGCCAGGCGAGCGCGGAAGTCCAAAAAGGCGCGTTCGGAAGGGGCGTCTTTGCGCGTCTGGAATAATTCGATGGGATCGAAGCCGCCGGCAGTGCGGAACTGTGCGCGCACGTTGTCATTCATCGGCGTAAAGCGCGACGGATTGGAGAGGCCTTCGAGCGATTCGAAGTAAAGCTCGGCGAGATTGACGCCATCCCAATCGAAGCGCCCGATCAGATCTTTGACGCCGGCGGCAGCGGCGCGAAAGCAATCGGGATTGAAGAGGTTCATGAGCTTGCGCCAATCGAGCTGGGCGTCCTGCAGGACAGCGGTTTTTTCGCGCCACTGGGGATGATCCTCCCAGAATTTTTCGCTGACGTGGGGCAGTTCGAGCCAGGCGTAAACCAGTATGCCGTGGGCGTGACAGGCGGCGATGAGGCGCTTGAGGTAAGCGTCGCGCTCGGGGTCCGGATCGTAGAAGTGCCAGGCGGCGACGTGCAGGCCGTCGATGCCGGCGGTGTGCCAGCGCGCGGCGAAGTAATCGAGATCCACGCGCAAGCGGTAGGAGGAGTCGAAGAAAGCCCAGAGGCGGTTGGAGTGGAAGGGCGGATCCAGGCCGAGATCGACGAGCGCTTGCGGCAGGTAGGGGAAGCGTTGATAGCCGCGGTCGCCGGGCGATACGGCCACCCACAAGACGGCGCCTGCACCGCGGCGGAAACCGGCCAGCAGAGGCGCGCCGGTCCAGCGATCCTTGGCGAAGATTTTGGCTTCATTCGGCATTTCGAAGCGCGGCAGCTCCAGACCTTTTTCCCACACGATGCGGAGCTTGGGCAGATGCACGTCTTCGAGGCTGGTGATACGGACGTTTTCCTTGGTGGGATGAAAGCCAAACGACTCGGCCGTGGAGGATTCGCCTTCGAGGATCAGATACGCGCCGTTTTCGACGCGCGCGGGCCATTCGGAGGAGCCGCCGGATCCCGCGCGCAGGACGAAAATGTGGGCGGAAGCGGCGGGTTGCGGCAGGAATCCGACGGACTGCAACAGGAAGGGCCAGCCGCCTGGATCTTCGGAAAGGACGCTGAAAGTGGGAAGGGTAGCGGCTTGGGCGAGCGGCATCAGGAGGAGGAGTAGTTTCGCGAGTTTGGCTCCGTGGGGCAGGACTCCAGTCCTGCGGCTGGCGTCCACGCCGGCCGGTTTGGGAACGGCGGGTCTGGAGACCCGCTGCAGGCGTGGACGCCTGCCCCACGTGGCAGCCTGAGCACGGTCAATAAGTAAAGGCATACCAGAATCCGGCTCTGAAATCGGTGAAAGTCGGGCCATAGGGATCGCCTGCTACGGTGTAGTTGCCGTGCAGGTAGTTTAGGGTGAAGTACAGCGCGCTGGGCATGAAAGCCGCACGGAAGCGCACGCCCGGTCCGGTTTCGAAGAAGTTGGCCCACGCCTGGCGCTTCTGATCCTGCGTGAGATTGAAGTTCCAGTAGAACTGCGTCTGCAGCTTGCCGAACGCGGGCGTGTATCCGGCGCGATTCTGCGAGATGAACAGGAAATCGTTGTCGAAACGGCTTACGAAGATGGCATCCTCATTCGTTTCGAAGAACACACCGCCGGTTTCAGACTTCAGCAGGTGGCCGAAACCCTTGCTGAACGAAGCGCCGCCGCGGTAATCGGGAACAATGTGCCCGGTGAGATATCCGGCCGAAGAACCGGCCTCCGCCCAACCCATCACGCCATGCCAATAGCTGGTGGCCACTCCGAGAGCGGGAATGAGCGCGCTCTCGGACAGATATTGCGGCGCAAGGCCGCTGGTCTCCGGGCCGATGGTGCCGCGCGAATCGCCGATGAAACGTAGGCTGACGTAGGGGTGAATCTTCAAGCGCGGGTGGAACTCCGTTTTGATCTGTGCATAGGCGAAGAAATCGCGCCAGCGGGAGGAGTACATGGGGAACAACCAAACCGTGGTACGGAAGGTTTCGAACGCGGGACGCAGATTTTGATACGCCGTGTTAGCTTCCCTGGCGATTTTGGGATCGGGACTTTTGCGCGCGAGATCGAACCAGCGTATAGCCTGCCGGTCATTGTGCAGCATGTTGTAGGTCCAGCCGAGTTTGAGCATCACGGCGAAATCGGCCGGATCGTCTTCCTGGGCAAGCTGCAGGTACTTGAGCGCGTCGCGAACGAAACCGGCCTTCAAGCTGCGCTCGGCCATGACTTTTGCATCGATGGATTGGGGCGCGGGCTGGGCCGGCCGCTTCTGCAAAGTCTGCGGCAGGCGCAGGACGGCACGCACGCGGTTGGCCAGATCTTCGTCGGGGCCCTTCATCACACGTTCCAGCAAGGGCATGGCTTCGGTGGTCTCGCCGCGAGCCAGCAGCAGAAATCCGAGCTGCGCGGCGGAGAGGTAATCGGTTTCGGAGAGCTTGGTCAGTTCGCGAAATTCCTGCTCGGCTTCGGATTGCCGATTCATGCGCAGCAGAAGGTAGGCAAGTTCGCGGCGCAGGTCGAGGTTCTTGGGGTCGAGTTTCAGGGCGCTTTGGAATTCGGAGACGTAGGGGTAGCGGGCCGGCAGCAGTTCGCGGGCGGCTTCGGCGGCGCGCGGCTCGCCTCCGCGCGAAGCGGCCAGTAGCGCCGCGTTGGCCTCGTCAGTGCGATTTAGCGCCTGCAGGACGCGCCCGAGGTCCACCAGAACGGAGCGGCGGTCGGGAATCAGGCGCCAGGCTTTTTCATAATGGTCGGCGGCGAGCTGCAGCGCATCGCGCTGTTCAGCAAGGGTGGCAAGCTCGAAATGCGTGCTGAAGTTGTCAGCGCCGAGTTCGATCGCCTTGGTCCAGCGCGCGATTCCTTCGGCCAGAGGCCGGTCGATGTTTTGGAAGGCCTGTTCAGCAGTGGCGCGGGATTCCGGGTCGCCGGTTTTGCGGATGCGGTCGAAGACGCGGCGCGCCTGGGCTTGCTGCTTTGTTTCGTTGGCGAGAAATGCGTATTCCAGCGCGACGTGGAAATCTTTCGGATCGAGCCGCATGGCTTCACGGAACTGGTCGCGGGCGGCTTCGTTTTCGCCGATTTTGAGATACGCATACGCCAGGTCTTTGCGGATGGCGGGCCGCGCCGGCGCGGCTGCGATCGCTTTCAGAAAGGAGGCGATGGCGTCTTCATAGTTGCGTGCACGCAGGGATTCGTAGGCTTTATTGAGAGGTGTGTAGGCAGGGTCGGGCGTTTGGGCGGCGGCGAGGCCGGACGCCATGAGGAGTATCCATAGGCGCATGGCGGTAATAGACTAAGTGGGATTTGGGCGGATTTGTCGCATGGTAATCTTTAAATTAACTGGCATAGGGTGACCTTGTATGAACGCTGCCGTGGTCCATTCCTTCGATGCACCTCCCTGCTACACCTCCTTTCCCGAGCCTCTGCCGGCGGAAGGAGAAGTGATTGTAGAAGTGATCGCCGCGGGTCTGCACCCCATCGTGAAAGCGCTGGCGAACGGAACCCACTACGGCAGCACGGGCGCACTGCCCTTCATCCCCGGCGTCGATGGGGTCGGACGGCTGCCGGATGGCAAGTCCGTTTATTTCGGCATGGCGCGCAGCCCCTTTGGGACCTTTGCCGAATACGCCGTGGCGCCGCGCAAAATGTGCCTGCCGTTGCCTGACGGTCTCGATCAAGTGGCGGCGGCGGCGCTTGCAAATCCTGGCATGTCATCATGGGTAGCCCTCAAAATGCGCGCTCACTTTGCGGCCGGCGAGAGCGTTCTGATAGTGGGCGCAACCGGCGTTGCAGGCGGTCTGGCGGTACAGATCGCGAAACGTTTGGGCGCGCGGCGGGTGATTGCCTGCGGGCGCAATCCGGATGCGCTGGAGAAGCTTACTGCACTGGGCGCTGACGGAATCATTTCCCTCGATCAGGAACCCGCGGCTCTTGTTGCCGCGTTTCGCCGCGAGTTTTCGGAGAACGGAGTGGACGTGGTGCTCGATTATCTTTGGGGCCATCCCGCGGAGTCCGTTTTGGAGGCGATTTCGCAAAAGGGACTGACCCACGCCGCCGCGCGCGTGCGGTTTGTTCAGATAGGTTCCAATGCAGGCGCGACAATCTCGCTACCGGCCGCCACCCTGCGCAGTTCAGGGCTCGAGCTTCTGGGAAGCGGCTTTGGCAGCGCTTCCCTCGACCAGATCTGGCGGGCGCTGGGCGAGTTTTTTCAGGCGGCCGCGAAGGAACCTTTTCAGATCCACGTCAAGACGGCGACTCTGCGGGATGTGGAGGCACTTTGGAACAATCCCGAGCGGAGTGCGCGGCTGGTATTCCAACCCTGATCTTGTGGCGCGGCCAGTAACGGGCGACGCGGCCGCTCCGATCAGAACCCTTTCGAACAGTCCAGCGGGTTGGGAGGGGCCGGCAGGGACGAGACTGCGCGAGTCCGGAACTCATAATGTTCGATCTTGATGGCGGCCGCGCCGGTATCGCTGCGCACCACGCAACCATAAACCATCAGCTTGATCAGACAGGCGGCGTTGAGCCGTGTGGGCCAGTTTACATCCAGTTCCACGCGCAATCCGGGTGTCAGCATGTCGTTGGTTGTAAAGCGGACGCCCTTGCTGCTGATATCCAGAATCTTCCCCACGCCTTGCGCGCGCTTTCCGGACAGAGACCGGTAGGTGAGGCTTTGCCCGATGCGGAACCGTTGCCGGGACCGCCGTTCGGTGCTATCCCGAGTTTGCTTCTTGCGCGCCATCGGAAGTGACGACGACCGTCTGAATGCACTCTAACGCCGGCCGGGCATCACATGCAACGCTGATATTAGTGGGGAGTTAGGGTTAACTTTCGACGTACGCGGAACAGTTTCCGCAAGGGGCAGTTTCAGAAATCGTAGAAATTACGATCCCAGGCGTGCCGCCGCAGCACCGCCAGCGTCGCTTCGGGCAGCGGTCCTTTATCGGGCACGGCGCAATTGGCTTCGGCATTCCGCAAACTGCGCATCCCGGGAATCACCGTGGATACCGCCGGCTGCGACAGGCAGAAGCGCAGCGCAATCTCGGGCAGGGCCGCCGCGTCTACGCCGAGGTCCGCCAACAGGCTCTGCACGTGTTCCCGGACTTGCCGCTTACGATCGCCGTGAAAATATCCCTCGCGGAAATCGCCTGGCGCGAAGCGGGTGTGCTCGTCGATTTTGCCCGTGAGGCTGCCCTCATCGAGCGGCACCCGCGCGATCACGCCGATGTTATGCGCAATGGTCAGCGGAAACAGGCTGCGCTCCGGGGTTTGATCGAAAATGTTGTAGATCACCTGCACGGTGTCGATCAAGCCCGTCTGGATGATTTCGAGCGCGGAATCCGGCTGGTGGTCGTTGATCGAAATTCCCACCATGCGCGCCTTGCCGGAGCGCTTCAACTCTTCGAGCGCGCGGCGCCATTCGTCGCGCGCAATCCACTCCCGATTCCACACGTGCAACTGCAGCAGATCGATGGTTTCCACGCCCAGATTCTCGAGGCTGCGCTCCGCCGAGCGCAGGACGTAATCGTACGGAAACACCTGCTCGATGCCGATGCCGGGCTGTGCCGGCCACAACTCATTTTTGGGAGGGACCTTGGTGGCCACGTAGATCCGGCGGCCGGCCTCGCGCACAACCTGCCCCACGAGCTGTTCGCTGTGGCCGTCACCGTACGCCAGCGCGGTATCGATAAAGTTCAAGCCCAGTTCGATGGCGCGGCGCAGCGCCGCCAGCGCTTCTTCATCGTTGCCGCCTAGCCATAGGGTTCCACCGATGCCCCAGGCGCCGTAGCCCATCTCGCTGACTTCGAAATTGGTCCGTCCCAGTTTGCGATACTTCATCACAGCCCATTATAAGAATATGAAACGCGCGGCGGCGCTAAACTAGTCGATAGAAGATATGCGGCGGGCAATCATCGCTCTGTTTGTGCTGAGCCTGGCGGCCTTCGCGGCCAATATCAAGCTGTACCTGAAAGACGGCGGCTTTCACCTGGTGCGCGAATACCAGGTGGAGACCGACCGGGTGCGTTACTACAGCGTGGAGCGCAGCCAGTGGGAAGAGATGCCACTCGATCTGGTGGACCTGAAGCGCACCGAATCCGAAATAGCGGACCGCAAGACCCAGCTAGCGGAAGAGAACAAGGTAGTGGCCGAGGAGGAGCAGGCCGTACGCGAGGCGCGCGCCGAGGTCGCCAAAATCCCGCGCGATCCGGGCGTCTATTACGTGGAAGATAGCGCGGTCAAGCCCATCAAGGTTGCGGAATCGAAGATGCACAATTACAAGGGCCGTACGGTTCTGCAGGTGCTCTCGCCGATTCCGGTAGTGACCGGCAAGTCTACGCTCGAGCTGGACGGAATCCATTCGCAGAACATTTTCACGAACCCGGAGCAGGAGTTCTATATCCAGCTGGCGAACGACGAGCGCTTCGGAATCGTGAAGCTCACACCGGAGAAGGGCGTCCGCATCGTGGAGAAGATTACACTTGTGCCGGTGAGCAAGGAAATCGTCGAAGAGCCTATCGAGGTGCAGGTCTTCCGCAAGCAGATGACGCAGGACGGGCTGAATAAACTTTGGCCGATGAAGCCCATGGAGCCTGGAGAATACGCGGTGGTCGAATACACGCCGGGTAAGACGAATATGCAGGTGTGGGACTTCGCGGTTGCGCCGGCGGGCAAGAGCTAGCATTTGTGGGGCAGGCGAGGAGGCCGACGTGGACGTCGGGCCGAAGCGGCAAAAAGCTATACAAAGTGGCTGATGTTTTTGACGGTCGTAATCGTGTTGCGCAGTGTTGTTCAGACGTTCGTGGCCGCACTCACCTATCAGCATTCACCAGTACGTTGAGAAACGCTATGGGTTCCCAACTGACCATGTCCGCCGTGCTCCCGGGCCTGCATTGCCGTCGCTGATCGCCGGGGCGGGGAAGCGGGCCGCCTAGCGCTTCGTCGAATTCTTCACGGTCAACATTCGAAACAAGAACACGCGGGCGGCGTATGCGCGAGCTGCCGGGGATTTTTTTGCGCTGGTGCGAAGGGCAGGGGATTGGCGAGCTCGGCCAGGTGCAACCCGTCCACGTGGCCGCCTATGTCGAGGCGCTGCAGGCGGAGCGGTCGGCGCCCACGGTGAAACAATACCTGGCCTGCATCCGGATGCTTTTCGATTGGCTCGTTACCGGCTAGCTGGTCCCGTCCAATCCGGCGCACGCGGTGCGCGGGCCGCGCTATTCGGTAAGCAAGGGTTCAACGCCGGTGCTGTCGTCCGAGGGAGCTACGGAGTTGCTGCGCGGCATGGATATCTCGACGCCGATCGGGCTGCGCGATCGCGCGATCGTCGCGGCCATGACGTACACCTTCGCGCGGGTCGGCGCGGTCGTGGGGGTCAAGGTCGAAGATTACTACCCGCAGAAAAAGGCGCTGGTGGCTGCGCCTCCATGAGAAAAACAGTAAGCTCAACGAAATGCCCTGTCACCACAACCTGGAAGAAAATCTTGACGCTTACATTCAGGCCGCAGGCATCGCGCGTGATCGCAAGGGGCCGCTGTTCCGCGCGGCAAGCCGCAAGACAAAAGGGACTCACGGACGGCCCCATGTCGCGGGTGGATGTCTGGCGCGTGGTCCGCCGTCGTGCTTCGGACGCCGGCATTGAGACGGCGATAGGGTGCCACACGTTCCGCGCCACGGGGATTACGGACTACTTGACTAATGGCGGCCGTATCGAGGTCGCGCAACGAAAACCACGGGCCTCTATGATCGGCGCAACGACGACGTGAGCCTTGACGAAGTTGAGCGGATCCAGTACCTGGAGAATGTCTATTCCTCCCGAACCGCTCCCGGAATCAATCCCTCGGTTGAATTCAGCTACAGGGAGTTCTGTCCTGTTTGGGAAGAGCCCTTTTTCCCAGTAGCGACTACAGACAAGTTGCTTGAGGACAAGGCCCGAAAGTCATGGACGCAAGCGCTAGAGAAGTTTTCTCTCCAATACCTGCGGGCCAACCCATCGAAATAAGCGTTAATCTTCCCGGCGGAACAGCGCGCGAAAACCTTCTTGCTCGAAGTGCCGATCATTGGTGAGCGCTTCGGTCAGGCCTTCCCTCCGCATCGTCTGCATGGAAATGCAATCGACCAGGCTGTAACGCTTGTCAGGCCTTTGGCTGTAAAGATCGAGGCCGGCCAGAAAAGAAGAGCGGCTTTGCGGGATCACCCGAATAACGGGCTTGGCGAGAATGCGCTGTACACTGGTGGCGGCGCGACGGCGTAGCGTCTCGGACCCGGAAGCGAAAAACGTGAGGTATTCGCCTAAGACTTCATCAGTAGTGATGATTGCCGAAGCAGCTCGCGCGGCTGTGATGGTCAAAGCCCATTGGTGCGCGCTATCGGATACATCTGCCAGAGCAACCCAATAGAACGTATCGGCAAAAACAGCGGTCATGCCTCTCGCTTGGGCCAGCCGTAAATATAGTGATCGTGCTGGCTGGCACCGTCTTTGGGTTGGGTGGCCATGACCTCGGCGGGGACATCGCGCATGCAGTCGAGAATGATATCCGCAGCCGTCTGAAGGGGACGCTCGGCGGGTGGCGGTTCGCTTTCAGCGTCCGCCAATTGTTTGAGCCATGCCTCCAGGGTGAGGCCAGCCGCGTTCGCTTTCGCTTTCAGCGCCGCCGCCTGTTCATCGGGAAGCTCGATTACCGTCATAAGAAAATCTCCGGTGCCTTCATCGTATCAAGGCCGATCTTATGCCGGTTGAGGGGCTTTGTCACGCGACTAGGCCGACACGCCCGGAGAGACTTGAACTCCCAACCCTGGGTTCCGAAGACCGATGCTCTATCCAATTGAGCTACGGGCGCAAACGAGGGCGGTTAAATTAGCAAGCGTCAGGAGCCAGGGAAAAGCGAAAAAGAAGGCCTCCAGCGTCCCCATGCGCTTGTAGTACCGTAAAGCTCGCCGCGGCTGCACTGTCCGGAAGGAGCGCCGGCCCGCAGGACTGGAGTTCTACCCCACAATCGGGATAACCTAACAGGGGGGACTTCGATGCAGCTGGGGATGATCGGCCTGGGGCGCATGGGCGCGAATATGGTTCGCCGCCTGATGCGCGGCGGCCACCAATGCGTGGTTTTCGATCGGGATCGCGCGAATATCGAAACGCTGCGGGGCGAGGGTGCTACGGGCGCGGACTCGCTGGAGCATTTCCTGAAAGCGCTGCAGCCGCCGCGGGCCGTCTGGTTAATGATTCCCGCGGGGGTAGTAGATGCCACGCTGGCGGATCTGTCAGCCCGCCTGGAAAAGGACGACATCGTCATCGACGGCGGCAATTCCTACTATATCGACGACATCCGCCGCGCCAAGGATCTCACCGCCAAGGGTCTGCACTACGTGGATGTGGGCACCAGCGGCGGGGTCTGGGGATTGGAACGCGGCTATTGCCAGATGATCGGCGGGCAGCCCGAAATCGTGCAGCATCTGGACCCCATTTTCAAGACCCTGGCGCCCGGCTTAGGCAGCGCCGAACGGACGCCTGGCCGCGAAAAGGCCGGCGGCACGTCCGAACAGGGCTATTTGCATTGCGGCCCATCCGGCGCGGGACACTTTGTGAAGATGGTGCACAACGGCATCGAATACGGCATCATGGCCGCCTATGCCGAAGGCTTGAACATTTTGAAACACGCCGATGCCGGCAAGCGCATCCGGGAAACCGACGCCGAAACCGCGCCCATGCGCAATCCCGAAAATTACCAATTCGAATTGAACCTGGCGGATATCGCCGAAGTGTGGCGTCGGGGCAGCGTGGTGGCCTCGTGGCTGCTCGATCTCACGGCCATCGCGTTGTTCCAGCAATCCGACCTGTCGGGCTTTTCCGGACACGTCTCGGACTCCGGCGAGGGCCGCTGGACCGTTACGGCGGCTATCGACGAATCGACGCCAGCGCCCGTATTGAGTGCGGCCCTGTATCAGCGTTTCAGCTCGCGCGGTGAAGAGGACTTCGCCGATAAGCTGCTTTCCGCGATGCGTTACCAGTTTGGCGGACACGTCGAGCGCAAGGCGGGAAGCTAGTCCGGTGGCGACTTCGGTTGGCGGGGCGCCCGCGTGCTTGTTGGCATTCGCGCTTGCGGCCATGGCCCAGTCCGGTCCGGTTGTCGCGGTGACGGGCGGCGTGGTGCGCGGCAACATGGCCGGGCCAGGCGCGGTGTTTAAGACGATTCCGTTTGCAGCGCCGCCGGTAGGTCCGCTGCGTTGGCGCGAGCCGCAGCCCATCCAGCCGTGGCGCGGCGTGCGCGATGCCACGCATTACTCGGCGGCTTGTGTACAGAATCCGATTGGCACGGGCGCATTCCTGGGACCGCTGGCGCGCCGCTATGGCGTGAGCACGGCCACGCCGCGTTGGGAGATTTCCGAAGACTGTCTCTACCTGAATATCTGGACGCCTGAATGGCCGGCGAAGGAGCCGCGGGCCGTGATGCTCTGGCTGCACGGCGGGTCGAACCGGATCGGCAGCGGCAATGAGCCGGGCTACGACGGCGCTGAACTGGCCAAACACGGTGTGCTGGTGGTGACGGTCAACTACCGGCTAGGCGCGCTGGGCTTTTTTGCCCTCCCCGAACTTACACGCGAATCGCCGCACCATGCCTCCGGCAACTATGGATTGCTCGACCAAATCGCGGCGCTGCGGTGGGTCCAGGACAACATCGCCAAATTTGGCGGCGACCCCGCGCGCGTGACCGTTTTTGGCGAATCCGCCGGCGCGATCGATGCGGGTGTGCTGATGTGTTCCCCGCTGGCGCACGGGCTATTCGCGCGCGCGATTCTGGAGAGCGGTCCGCTACTCGGCCTGGCCTATGCGCATAGTTTGCGGCAAGCGGAGCAGTATGGTGAGCGCGTGTCCAGGCTGGCTTTGCGCCTCCAACATCCCGATACGACGGGCGGTCCGTTCCTGGAGCGCTTGCGCGCGCTGCCCGCCGCGGCCATCCTGGCGGCTGGGGCGCAAGCCGGCAAACAGGAGCCGAATCCCGAGTTTGTGCTGGATGGCTGGGCACTGACGCGCACTCCGCAAGCCGTGTTTGCGGCTGGAAACGAGCAGCCGGTATCGTTCATCATCGGCAATAACGGACGCGAAGCGAGCGCCTTTCGCACGGCATCCAGCGGCGGTTTGGCTGCCGATCAGGGTCCTTTGAAGACGCTGCATATCAGCTATGGAAACCTGGCGCCGGTGGCCATGGCCGCCTACGCGGTTGACTCGCATATGGGCCGGGAAGCTGCCGCGGATTCGTGGCTCAACGACGCGCTGATGACCTGTCCGGCGGAGGCCATGGCCGCCCTGAATGCCGCGGCCGGCCGGCCGTCGTTTGTATATCAGTTCCTGCGCTCCGTACCGGGTAAGGGGGAAAGTAGCCTGGGCTCGTTTCACAGCCTGGAACTGCCCTACGTATTCGGAGCGCTGCGCAATCCGGTGTGGGGCTGGCTGCCTTTTGAAAAGCAGGACGTGGGGCTGGCCGCGGCCATCGAAAGCTACTGGACTAACTTCGCCAAGAGCGGAGATCCCAATGGCGGCGGGCTCCCGCAATGGCGCTCGTACAAGGCCGCTTCGGAATGGTACATGGAATTCGGCAATGACGGGCGCGCCCATCCGCGGCAAGGCGGGCGTCCGACGTTTTGCAGTCTGGACGTGCCCAAGCTGAAACAGCGCCTGCTGGCTAATCAATAATCCAGCAGGTTGGGGAAAACCTCGCCAGGCGGACTTGGGCCGGCGCGGTCGAAGCCGCGGTTGCGGGCGCCGTGAACTGCAGGGTGGCCACGTCGGTGACGTCGTAGGTCTTCACCGAGTCATCCACTTGCATTTTTACGGTACGGGCCGTGCCGCCCATGTAAGTCCCCTGCACCACCTGGCCATTGCGCAGTGTGAGGGTGTCGGCCATGCAGGCCGCGGCGCATGCCAGCGCCAGAATGACTGTAGTCAGACGCATAGGTTCATTGTATGACGGCCCATTGAGGCAGGCCGCATTCTGCGGCTTCGTGCGGCCAGCCGAGTTCCTGCCGTACCACGTCGAAGAAGGCGCTGCGGGTGACGTCCTGTCCTTGCAGACGGCTGGCCAGAATGTCGGCTGCCGGCAAGCCCCGGCTGAGCGTAAGAATGCCGCGGTTGGACAGAATATCGTAATTGCCCCAGCGGCTGCGATAGAGTCCCTGGCGGTCCCAGCGCACGGCTGAGTAGAGAGCTTCGACGATCCCAAATGTGGTGAAGAGAGCGCCGTAGAGCCGCGCCACGTCGCAGCACACCTGCGCGAACCAGGTGATGTTCGGGCCGTGCCAGGCGGCGCGTAGCGGAGGCGGCAGCATTCCGAAGAGGTTCGAGATTCCCAGGCGTGTGGGTCCTTTGAATTTCGCGAAGCTCAGAAACGCGGCGCCGCGGTTTTGCCACAAGACGTCCGGCAGGAAGGCGGCTAGCTCAGGATGATTGAGGGTCACGCCGCCGTTTTCCAGAAACGCAAGGACGTCCTCGGCCGGTGCGCACTGCCCGTCCCAAAACGCCTCGGTGACGTTCAGGTATTGCGCGCCATGCGCCGCCAGGACCGCGGCAAGTCCGGTGCGGCGCAGGTATTCGGCATCCTGCTGCTGAATCCAGGCGCGATGGCACTGCGCCTCAGTCTCCCAGTCCCAATCGGCGCCGCCCAGATTGCGGCTGCTGGTGTGTCCTTCGAGCACCACTGCGGGACCGGGCAGCGCGCCAAGCAGCAGATCGAGCGCCGCCGGATCGGTGAACGTGCCTGGCGCGTAACCATGCCAGGTTACTTTCACGAAGTATTTTTCCGAATGTGGCAGCACGCCGGCCAGCAACTCCCGGAGTACGTCCACGCCGGCGATCTCGGCGACCAATCCCTTGGCCGGATCTTTCGCGGTGCCCGTCCAGACCACCGGTTGCGCGGGTGTTTCGCCGCGGCGTGCGGACGGCGTGCGCGCGGCATCGCGGCGGCGCCTGGCCCGCCACAGTTCTACGATGCGCTGGGTCAGCCAGGAGGAAAGCGCCGGATGCGCGCCCGGCGCATCCAGCAAGCGCCAGGATGCGGCTTCCGGGTGCGCGCGCTGATGATTTTCCAGGATGACGCGCGCGTAATCGTAGTGCTCGACCGGCCATTGCATCTGCGGCACGACTAGCCACGTGAGCGGTTCCCGCATGCACCGCTCGAGCGCCTGGCCGAGAAACGGTTGCGCGTGGCGCACAAATCCCACCGCAGCGCCGCCTAGCCCAAGTTGCTCCCACAGCAGGCGCATCAGGCGATAGGTTTGGGCGCGGCTGGCGCTATCGCCTTGGCCGCTCGCCGCCAGTAGCAGGCCGACGCGTTGGGGCGAAAACGAGCTGCCCGCCAAAGCGGACGAAATCAGATCGGCGAAGCAATCGACCAGCAGGGGATGGCCAAGGTCTACGGTATCGGCGTGGACCACCAGCCCGGGGGACTCACGGCGCCATTCAGCCATCGCAGAACCCAGCGTTTCGCGTTCCCATACGCTGAAATCCAGGCACGCCGGAACAACAAAAACTTCGTCGGCGCCGGCTGGTGGTGCTTTAAAAAAACCGATCGTAGTCAATTCGAGGCGCGGCTCGAATCCCAGAATAGCGGCGCACGGTTCGACCAGGCCGGCTACCTGGCGCTCGGCATCCGCCCAGACCGCGTCAGACGGCGTCAGATCGGTCGCGATCACGAATGCGGAATTCACGCGGCGTGCAGGCGGCCGCCCACGCGGCCGTGTTTCGTCATGGTGGCCAGCACATCCACCATGGCGCGGACGGCCAGCAGCGCGGTGATATCGGAAATGTCGTAGGGCGGCGACACCTCTACCGCCTCCATGGCGGCGATGCCTTCTTTGGCGACGCCGCGGAGGATGGCCAGCGCTTCCCGCGGCAGAAATCCGCCCGGCTCGGGCCATCCAGTGCCGGGCACGAAGCCGGCGTCCACGGAATCGATATCGAACGAGAGATAGACCGCGCTGGCGCCCTTCCAGGCCACCTCCAGGGCAATCTCCACGGTCTTATCGATGCCTATGCGCTCGATATCCTGAATGGTCAACACGGTGGACCCGCGCTTGCGGCCTTGGGTCACGCCGGGCCGCGGCACCTGCCATCCGCCTATGCCAACCTGCACTAAGTTAGTCGGCGGGCAGTTAGGGATGTTAGTAGCATGGAACCAGGGACAAGTGTGCATGATCTCGTCCATGTCTTTTTCCTGGGTGTCAATGTGCCGGTCGAGATGGATGATGCCGACCTTACCTTCCACGCATTGGGCTACGCCGCGCACGCAGGGGTAACCGATAGAATGATCGCCGCCCATGATCATAGGCAGAGTTCCCTGGGAGAGTATGTGCGCGACGCCTTTGCTGATCTGATCGTGACTCTTAGTAATGTTCGCCGGGCAGAAAATATCGCCCGCGTCGCACATCTTGAGTGACTCGCGCAAATCCACGCCTAACTCAAAGTTATAAGTTGTATACAGCGATGATATGCGCCGGATACCTTGCGGGCCGAAGCGCGTGCCGGCGCGGTAAGTGGTGGCGATATCGAACGGCACGCCAACGAAAGCCACGTCGTACTCGCCTACCTGGCGCACGTCTTCGAGATACGGAGTCTTCAGAAAAGTATTGATGCCGGACCAGTGGGGCAGCTCGCCGCGTTGAAAGCAACTGATCTCGCTCCTATCCTGGATGGAATCGACACACTCCAGGCCGAACTCCTTGCCGCGCCGGACTTCCTCTTTCCATTGCGCGGAAGGCAATTGGCTTTCTTCGTACAACGCGCGCATTCCTTCGAAAGACGAGAAATCCGGCAGCGCCCGGCTATGTTCGCGGAAATTGGGGGCGTGCCGCTTATAAAAAGGTTCGCTAATGGGCATGATGATGGGTATGTTCGTGACGCTCGTAATGGAGCGGGCGGGGTGGTCCGGCGGAGAGTTGCGCCTCTAGCCAGCGCGTTACTTCAGGCAACCCGGTTCCGTGACGCAGATCGGTGAAGATGAAGGGCCGCTCGCCGCGCTGCTGGCGGGCATCGCGCTCCATCACTTCGAGCGATGCGCCTACGTGCGGGGCGAGGTCGACTTTATTGATCACCAGCAGATCGGAACGGATGATGCCGGGGCCGCCTTTGCGCGGGATCTTGTCGCCTCCCGCAACGTCGATCACATAGATCCAGACATCCACCAGTTCGGGGCTGAATGCCGCCGCCAGGTTATCGCCGCCGCTTTCCACAAATACGAGTTCGAGCCCCGGCAGGGCCTTCTCGAAATCCGCGATGGCTTCCAGGTTCATGGAGGCATCGTCGCGGATGGCGGCATGCGGACAGCCGCCGGTTTCCACGCCGCGTACGCGTTCCGGGGGCAAGACGCCCTGGCGTATCAGGAACTCCGCGTCCTCACGGGTGTAAATGTCGTTAGTCACTACGGCCAGGCTATAGCGGGTGTGCAGTTGCTGACTCAAGGCATGCACTAATGCGGTTTTGCCGCTGCCTACCGGACCGGCTATGCCTACGCGAAACGCCCTGGTCACGATATGTCACTCATGGAGTGGGGCAGACCTCCAGGTCTGCGCGGGTCCTCCAGGACCCGCATAGGCCGGCGTGGATGCCGGCAGCCACATGCAAAGATGGATTGGTTAGCGCCATATCAGAACAGAAAATAGCGTTGCGTCATGGGCAGAGTCCCAGCCGGTTCGCAGGTTAATAACTCGCCGTCGGCGCGCACCTCGTAAGTCTCGGGATCCACTTCAAGGCGCGGCGTTGCGGAATTGTGCACCATATTCGCCTTGCCTATAGTGCGGCAGTTTCCTACGGCAACCAGCCGCTTGCGGAGTTGCAGGCAGTCGAGCGCGCCGGAAGATAGCGCCGCGCGGGATGTGAACGTCAGACTGGTAGCGGCGGTCGCGCCGCCGAACGATCCGAACATCGGCCTGTAAAACACCGGCTGCGGAGTCGGGATGGAAGCGTTGGCATCACCCATAAGGCTCCAGGCGATGAAGCCGCCCTTGACCACCATCTCCGGTTTTACGCCGAAGAACGCCGGCCGCCACAGCACCAGGTCCGCCAGCTTTCCAGGTTCGATGGAACCGATGTGCTCCGCCATGCCGTGGGTGATCGCGGGATTGATAGTGTACTTGGCGACGTAGCGTTTGACGCGGGCATTGTCGCTGCGCGCAGAATCGCCCGCCAAAGGCCCGCGCTGCACCTTCATCTTATGCGCAGTCTGCCAGCAGCGCGTGACCACCTCGCCGATGCGTCCCATGGCTTGCGAGTCGCTCGAGATCATGCTGAATACGCCCAGATCGTGCAGGATATCTTCGGCGGCGATGGTCTCCGGGCGAATGCGGCTCTCGGCGAATGCCACGTCTTCCGGCACCTGCGGATTCAGATGATGGCACACCATCAGCATGTCCAGGTGCTCGGCGATGGTGTTCACGGTGTAAGGCCGCGTGGGGTTGGTGGAGGACGGCAGCACGTTCGGATGCGCCGCGATGCGGATGATATCCGGCGCATGCCCGCCGCCGGCCCCCTCCGTGTGATAGGTATGGATAGCGCGCCCGGCGATAGCCGCGATGGTATCTTCCACGTAGCCGGCTTCGTTGATGGTGTCGGTGTGGATGGCCACCTGAACGTCGTAACGGTCGGCGACCGCCAGGCAGGTATCGATGGCGGCCGGAGTGGTCCCCCAATCTTCATGCAGCTTCAAACCACACGCGCCGGCCTCGATCTGTTCGTCGAGCGGCGCGGGCCGCGCGGCGTTGCCTTTGCCCAGAAAGCCGAAGTTCATGGGCCAGGCTTCGGCCGCCTGCAGCATGCGCGCCAGGTTCCATTTGCCGGGTGTGCAGGTTGTTGCGTTGGTGCCGGTGGCGGGGCCGGTGCCGCCGCCGATCATGGTGGTGGTGCCGCCCGAAAGCGCTTCGTACACCTGTTGCGGCGAGATGAAATGAATGTGACTATCGATGGCGCCGGCGGTGACAATCAGGTTCTCACCGGCGATCACTTCGGTAGCGGCGCCCACCACCAATTCCGGATCGACGCCCGCCATGGTATCCGGATTGCCGGCTTTACCCACTTTCACGATGCGCCCGTCGCGAATGCCGATATCGCCTTTGACAATTCCCCAGTGATCGATGATGAGGGCGTTGGTAATGACGAGATCGAGAGCGCCGGGCGCCGATTCGCGGATCGCGCCGGAGCTTTGTCCCATGCCGTCGCGAATCACTTTGCCGCCGCCGAAGGTGATTTCGTCGCCGTATGTGGTATAGTCGCGCTCCACTTCGACGATCAGTTCGCTATCGGCCAGACGCACGCGATCGCCCGTGGTCGGCCCGTAGAGATCCGCGTAGGTGCGGCGTGGAATGCGCACGCTCACGGCTTCACCTGCAGCCCGCCGTTGACTTTGGCGTTATGGCCAAACACTGCGCGGGCGCCGGCATAATCGACCAGTTCCACGGTCTTGCTTTCTCCCGGCTCGAAACGCACGGAAGTTCCCGCGGGGATATCCAGATGCATGCCGTAGGCGGCGTCGCGGTCGAAATCGAGCGCGCGGTTGACTTCGTAAAAATGATAATGGCTGCCTACTTGAATGGGCCGGTCTCCGGTGTGCCGGACTAGCACGCGCGCGCCGTTGCGGCCGGCATTGGCCACGATCTCGCCGTCTTCCAGAAAATATTCGCCCGGCTGCATAGCGCTCATCGGATGGGATCGTGCACGGTAACCAGTTTGGTGCCGTCCGGGAAAGTGGCTTCTACCTGGACCTCGTGGATCATTTCGGCCACGCCGGGCATCACGTCGTCGAGCTTCAGAATATCGCCGCCGAGCGACATGATATCGCTCACCGATTTGCCGTCGCGCGCGGCTTCCAGAATCTCGGCCGAAAGAATGGCGACGGCTTCCGGATAATTCAGCTTCAGTCCGCGCGCCTGGCGCTTGCGCGCTAATTCCGACGCGCTGAAGATCATGAGCTTGTCGATCTCTCGTGGTGTAAGCTGCATGCGATGTCCTGCGCTAATAGACTTTGCGGGGCAGCGAGGCCGGCTCTCCGGTGAGCAGCAACCTGGCCGCCCGCCAGAATTCGCGTAAGCCCTGGGTGAGGGCCGCGCCCGACGCAGCCATGCCGCGGACCACCACACCATCACGGACCAGCGAACTGATCCCCCATATTACTCTATCCGTCGATTCCGTGCACGGGCGGGCAGTGGACTCGATTTGCGCGGCGAGTTGCTCTTCCAGGCGCTGCCACGTGGCTGCCGGTTCCCCCGCGCGGCACACGTATAAAGCACCCAAATATCGGTACGATCCCAGGCGCACTGGGGATGCCAGGGGGCGCAACTGCGGATCGAGGAGCATACGCTCGATGGCAATGGGAACGCCGCCGGCGCGAATTGCGATTTCGAGATGCAATTGCTCGAAGGCGAAGACTTCGCCGGAGGCTTCGCGTCCCGGCGCCAGCACTTCCCACCAGAAGAGCGCGGCTCCCGGCGCCAGATTCACGGTGGCCGATTGGGTGAAGCGGCAGCCGCGGTATGGGATCAAGGCGTCCGGCAAGAGCTCGAGCAGGCTATTTTCCGCCAGGTTGAAGTGCGCGGCGCTCTGCGCTGGCGCGTCGTCAGTGCGCGGGCGATAAACGCGCGTGGCGCCCGTGGTGGTTAATTGCACGCGAGCGCCTGGGGATAGGTCCACTTGCAGTTCGAGCCGGTCGCCGCCCAGCACGCCGCCGGAGGTGTTATGCAGATGCACCAGCGCCTGGCGCACGCCACTGGGGAATGCGCGCAAGACTCGCCACGGCGGCTCCTGCCGGCGGATGTGCAAAACAGTTCCGCTGGTTGATGTTTTTTCGAATGCCAGGTCGAGGCGGCCGTGCACGTATCCTCAGGAAACAAACAAACGCGTGGATAGCCACGGATGCCGCATGGAGGCGATTTCGATGGCGGGCGCGAAGCATCCAACGGTTGGGAGCGGGGCGGCGGCGGCCCGATCCACGGCTGACAGGATCGCCGGTTTGAGATTCCAGAGCACGCGGCTCGACTGGCGTTGGCCCAGCGGCAGCAGTTTTTGGCAGGCGGCGATCAGACCCGCTACCGATTGATGCAGATAGGCCGCCGCCGTGATTTCGGGATCTATATTTAGGGCTTCCCCAGTGGCGCCAAACGCCACCGCCAGGTGACAATCGCCGGTGTTGTTTGCGAACTGGGCCAGGCGCGGATCGCCGGTCAAGGCGGTAGCCAGGTCCAGAAAGCGGCGTCCCAGTACGGCGCCGGCATGCCGGCTTTCGCGCGCCGGCTTCATCGCAGCTATAGTCCTGTTTAGATCGACCCACGCCTCGATATCGCGAGTCTGAGCGATCGCGGCGGCCTGCAGGCACCAGGCTGCCTCTAATGTTCCAACCTCCTCCATCCATCCGCGCAGAAACTCTGCCAATTGTTGGGTATCGAGCGATCCCTCGGCGGTCAGCGTCTCAATGCCGAAGGAGTGAGCGGCCCCGCCGATGGGCAGCGCGCTATCGGCCAGTTGCAGCAGGCGGATGAAGCCAAGCGGATCGCCGAACATGGATGGAACCAGTCTACACCTCAAACCACCGCGGCTTCGATGAGGATACTCAATACGGCGCCCGCCAGTCTTCTGCGCACGGCTGCAACTAAAAGCATGAGTCTTGACAAAATATCATATTAGATATAGTCTAAACCTTTAATGGAAGCCGATGGGATTAAGCGGTCCTTGGAAGCCAGCGGGCTGCGGTGCACTCCACAGCGCTACGCCGTGATGGCATTCTTGATGGAACACAACCGGCATCCCACAGCCGCGGAAATCTTCGAAGCCGTGAATCGCGTGGATCCGCGCTCTTCCAGGGCCACGACTTATAACAATCTGCGGGACTTGGTGCAGGCGGGTTTGGTGCGTGAAGTGGCCGTCGAGGGCCGCGGTGCGCGATTCGATGCGAAAGGCGTGCAGCATCATCACTTCATTTGCGACCGCTGCGGCAATGTTGAGGACATTGAGTGGTACGACGTGCCCAAGCCTGCCTCGGGCTCCCTCGGTAAGCGGATTGTTCGCGAATGCGAACTCATTTTTCGTGGGCTCTGCACGAAGTGCGCCCGGCGGCGCTCTTCCGGCTAACCAGGAGGGTTTCGGAGTGCGTAACAGTTTTTTTGATTAATTCGATGGAAGACGAAGGAAGATGAATATATGGAAAAGGAAAAACAATTCACCACCGCAGTGGGGGAGCCTGTCCCCGATCATCAGGAGCGAAACGGGTCAACCGAATCCAAGTGCCCGGTATCGGGCGGCGCTCGCAGACACACCGTGGCGGGAGCCCCGGCGAATGCAGGCTGGTGGCCGAACCAGCTGAACCTGAAGATCCTGCACCAGCACTCCCCGCTGTCCAATCCTATGGACAAGGAGTTCAATTATGCTGAAGAATTCAAGAGCCTCGACCTGGATGCCGTGATCCAGGACCTGCATGCCGCGATGACCACATCGCAGGACTGGTGGCCCGCGGACTACGGCCACTATGGGCCGTTCTTCATCCGTATGGCGTGGCATAGCGCAGGCTCGTACCGTATCTCCGATGGCCGCGGCGGCGCGGGTTCCGGAGGACAGCGATTTGCGCCCCTCAACAGTTGGCCGGACAACGTGAGCCTCGATAAGGCGCGCCGCTTGCTCTGGCCGATCAAGCAGAAGTATGGCCGGAAAATCTCGTGGGCCGACCTTATGATTCTGGCCGGTAACGTCGCATTGGAGTCGATGGGGTTCAAGACCTTCGGTTTCGGCGGCGGACGCGAGGATGTCTGGGAGCCCCTGGAGGATATTTACTGGGGGCCTGAGGGCAAGTGGCTGGCGGACGAGCGCTACAGCGGCGATCGTGAGCTGGAGAATCCCCTGGCCGCTGTTCAGATGGGCCTGATTTACGTGAATCCGGAAGGGCCCAATGGAAAACCGGACCCAGTCGCCGCGGTACGCGATATTCGGGAGACCTTCGCCCGCATGGCGATGAACGACGAGGAGACGGTGGCCCTCATCGCCGGCGGACACACGTTCGGCAAAGCCCATGGCGCTGCCGAACCGGACAAGTATGTAGGTCCCGAACCCGAGGGCGCTGCCATCGAAGAGCAGGGCTTCGGCTGGAAGAACACCTTTGGCAGCGGCAAAGGCGTCGACACGATCTCCAGCGGGTTGGAGGGTGCATGGACCACCAACCCCGTGAAGTGGGACAACAACTACTTCGACAACCTGTTCGGCTATGAGTGGGAACTCACCAAGAGTCCCGCCGGCGCTCAACAATGGACGCCCAAGAACGGATCCGCGGCGGGCACCGTGCCGGATGCGCATGATCCGTCGAAGAAGCACGCCCCCATGATGTTCACCACGGACCTCGCACTGAAGGTGGACCCCAGCTACGCGAAGATTTCGAAGCATTTCCAACAGAACCCCAAGGAGTTCGCGGACGCGTTCGCCAAGGCTTGGTTCAAGCTGACCCACCGCGACATGGGGCCGCTGTCCCGTTATCTTGGCCCGCTCGTTCCGGCGCAGCCGCTGCTGTGGCAGGATCCCATTCCGGCAGTGGATCATGAACTGATCGGCGAACGCGACATTGCGGCCTTGAAGGCCAAGATCCTCGCATCCGGACTTTCCATCTCACAACTGGTCACCACGGCTTGGGCGTCGGCGGCAACCTTCCGCGGCGGTGACATGCGCGGCGGGGCTAACGGGGCGCGCATCCGCCTCGCGCCACAGAAGGATTGGGAACCGAATCAACCGGCCGAATTGGCTAAGGTCCTTCAGAAACTGGAGGCGATCCAGAAGGATTTCAACAGCTCGCAATCCGGCGGGAAGAAGGTCTCCCTTGCCGACCTGCTCGTTCTGGGCGGCTGCGCAGCCGTCGAGGAAGCTGCGAAAAAGGCTGGCCACTCTGTGAAGGTTCCCTTCTCGCCCGGGCGCATGGACGCTTCGCAGGAACAGACCGATGCGCACTCCTTCGCGCCGCTCGAGCCGATCGCTGACGGGTTCCGCAACTACCTCCGGAACGGACACCAAAGACCGGCGGAGGAGTTGCTGGTGGACCGGGCGCAGTTGCTGACGCTGACTGCCCCCGAGATGACAGTTCTGGTCGGCGGCATGCGCGCCCTGAACGCTAACTTCGGGCAGTCCAAACACGGCGTCTTCACCAACCGGCCCGAGACGCTGACTAATGATTTCTTCGTCAACCTGCTCGACATGAATACGAAGTGGCAGGCCTCCCCTACATCCGAAGGCGTGTATGAGGGGCGCGATCGCGCGACGGGCCAAATCAAGTGGACCGGCACCCGTGTCGACCTGATCTTCGGTTCTCACTCCCAGCTCCGGGCAATCGCGGAGGTCTATGCATCTGACGACTCGAAGGAGGCGTTTGTGAAGGACTTCGTGGCTGCGTGGAACAAGGTGATGGATCTTGATCGCTACGACCTTGCCTGAACTCGGGGGAGAAGAGAGCTGTCAACTTGGCATTACCCCCCGTTCCCGTTGTTTGGATCGGCAAAAAAACGGAGGTGGCGCTTTTCTTGGCTCGCGCGGGCCAGATCGCGCCCCCTCTGATTCTGCCAGGGTCTTAATGAATCGCTGAAGTCACCGAGTGGCTCCTGCGCGAACCCACGGATTACCAAACGAACCCAACTTATCCTGTATTTTCAACAACATAAAGCAACTTCCGCCGTGCGAAGCTCCGGGCCGGGACCTAACCGCGCCGGGCAAGCCAGCGGCCCGGATGTATATAAAAATACTACCGGCTCTTAAAGTCTTATATAATATGGTTTCTGGGAAAAGAGGGGATCTGCTGGATGTATCCGATTGTCCGCCGCGAACAGTTCGGCCCCACGACATTTCTTTGGGAAGTTGGCGCGCCAGACGTGGCCCGCGCCGCGCGACCCGGCCATTTCATCATGGCCCGTATCGATGAGCACGGCGAGCGTATCCCCCTCACGGTCGCCGATTTCGATGCCGCGCGCGGTACCGTCACGGTCGTTATCCAGGCCGTCGGCAAGACTACCTTCGAGATGATGGGCCTGCGCCAGGGCGACTACCTGCTCGATTTCATCGGTCCGCTGGGCCTGCCCAGCGACATTCGCAAGCACCACGGTACCGTCGTGCTGGTAGGCGGCGGCCTCGGCGTAGCGCCGGTCTTTCCGCAGCTTCGCGAGTACAAGCGGCTCGGCAATCGCACCGTCTCCATCATCGGCTTCCGCACGCGCGACCTGGTGTTCTGGGAGGATCCTTTCCGCGCCTTCAGCGACCGCCTCGAAATCACCACCGACGATGGCAGCTATGGGCGCAAAGGCTTCGTCACTGCGGCGCTGGCCGATGTGCTGCGCGAGGAGCCGGATGCCTGCGAGGTGATAGCTATCGGGCCCATCCCCATGATGCGCGCCTGCAGCGAAGTGACTCGCGCATCAGGCATTCCGACGGTGGTGAGTCTCAATTCCATCATGGTGGATGGCACCGGCATGTGCGGCTCCTGCCGCGTGACCGTGGGTGGCGCCATGAAATTCGCCTGCGTGGATGGCGCCGATTTCAACGGCCATCTGGTGAATTTCGATGAACTGGCCCTGCGGCAGAAGCGCTTCGAGCGCGAGGAAAAGCAGGCGCTGGAGCGCTTTCGCGGCGAGAGCGCCCGCCTGGCAGCCATGCGCCCGTGCGGCTCGAACGGCACGCACGCGCCGGCGCTGGTGCCCTGCCCGCTGCCCGATTTGCCCGCCGCCCCGCCGGAACCGCCCGGTCCGCGCCTGCCCAAGAATATCCGCACCATCTCTCCCGTGCGCGCCCATATGGCGGAGCAGCCGGCCGAGGTGCGCGCGCATAATTTCAAAGAGGTGAATCTGGGCCTCGATCTCGCGGGCGCCCTGGCGGAAGCCGACCGTTGCCTGCGCTGCAAGAAACCGCGCTGCATTCCGGGCTGCCCTGTCGCCATCGATATTCCAGGATTCATCTCCGCATTGGCGCGCCGCGATATCCGCGAATCCTATCGTATTCTTAAGAGCGCCAATACCCTGCCCGCCGTGTGCGGCCGCGTGTGTCCGCAGGAATCGCAATGCGAAGTTGCCTGCGTGGTAGGCAACAAGTATCCGCCGGTGGCTATCGGCCGCCTGGAACGCTTTGTCGCCGACGCCGCCATGGGCCGCGGCTGGGACGAGCCTCTGGCTGCCGCCGGACGCACCGGCAAACGCGCCGCCATCGTCGGCTCGGGGCCTTCGGGCCTGGCCTGCGCGGGCGACCTGGCGAAGGCCGGCGTGGCCGTTACCATCTTCGAAGCCCTGCACGTCGCCGGCGGCGTGCTGAAGTACGGCATCCCCGAGTTCCGCCTGCCCGACGTCATAATCGATACCGAGATCGACAACCTGCGCAAGCTGGGCGTGGAGATCCGGCTCGACACCATCATCGGCAAGTTGTTCACCATCCCGCAACTGCTCACGGATATGGAATACCACGCGGTCTTCGTCGGCACCGGCGCCGGATCGCCCAAGTTCATGGGTATTCCCGGCGAGGCTTTCAACGGAGTCTTCTCGGCCAACGAATTCCTGACGCGCGTGAACCTGATGCGCGGCTACCAGCAGCCCATTTACGACACGCCTGTGGGCATGGGCCGCCGCGTGGCCGTGGTCGGGGCCGGCAACACCGCCATGGATTCGGCGCGCGTAGCACTGCGCATGGGCGCCGAGCAGGTGTCGATCGTCTACCGGCGATCGCGCCGCGAATCGCCCGCGCGCGCCGAGGAATTGGAGCACGCCATTCAGGAGGGAATTCAGTTCCGGTGGCTGACGAATCCTGTCGAGATTCTAGGCGATGCCGCGGGCTGGGTCACCGGGCTGCGCTGCCAGGAAATGGCATTGGGTGAGCCCGATTCCTCTGGACGCCGCCGTCCGGTCCCCAAGCCAGGAAGTGAATTCGACCTGGACGTCGATACGGTCATCTACGCGCTGGGCACCACCGCGAACCCCATCGTCGCCCAGACCACGCCGGGCCTCCGCACTAACAAGTGGGGCTACCTCGAAACCGACGAGCGTACCGGCATGACGTCCATTCCGGGCGTATTCGCGGGCGGCGATATCGTTACCGGCTCTGCTACCGTGATTCTAGCCATGGGAGCCGGACGCCGCGCCGCCCACGGCATGCTCGAGTATATGGGAGTTGCCTAATGCCATCTGCCTGTCCCAAGTGTCATCGCGTATTAGACCAGGACGAGATTTGCTGCGCGCGGGTCCGCTACACCTGGAAATGCAATCAGTGCCACAAGCTCTCCACCGGATTCGTGCTGCCGTATGGCAAGTGCTTCCTGTGCGGCGGCGATCTCGCCGTCGTCGAAAAGCGCGAGTTGGGCGACCCCATGCGCTTGGGCGCCATCCGCGACGCCGTGCAGTTCGAGTTGAACGCGTTCTATTTTTATAAACTCGCGCGCGAGCAGGCCGCCAACCCCGCGCACCGTGCGGTGCTGGAGCGGCTCTACGAAGCCGAACTCGATCACCTGCATGAGCTGAGCGAAAAGTATCATGCCCACCTGGACGCCTCGGTAACGGGCATGTCCCCCGAAGCCGAGAAGCTGCTCTCCGGCTGGCTGTTCCACGACCTGGCAGTGTCGGACGATTTCAGTATCCGGCGCCTCTACCAATCGGCGCTAGAGATGGAGCACCGCACGCGCGACCATTTCCGCCAGTTCGCCGCCGCTCTGCCGGAGGGACTCGAAAAAGATTTGTGCCGGGAATTGGCCTCGGAAGAAGACGAGCACATCGCCATGCTGGAAACGGAACTGGAGCAGGTCGAGTAGGTCTCGGCACTGCTCGCCTTGTTACCCAACTCCGCATCGTTCGTCATGCGGCCGATGGCGACCCCGATCATCGATGCGAGCATGTTGGAGAGCGCCTTCTCAGCCGAGCCGGCAGCTCGGTCGCGGAGAATTTGCTGGCGCAGCTTCATCAGATTCCAATTGCGGCGGTCTTCGCGGCGGTTCCGCTTAACGCCTCGGACCGTTTGATTTTGTTGCAGTGCTCGGTGTCGAACACCAGGTCTTATATTGCGACTTGTAAGGACCTGGATCAACAGTCGTGGCTCGACGGCCGCTTCGGTCGAGCCACATTCAGCATCGCGTAATCTCCCGGACGACAGCTCTTCGCCAGCCGCTGATTAGGGTCGGCGCGGCGTCAGCAGGAATCCGTGCGTTTGACCGCTGCTGGTCTGTCGCGAATCCGACGATTTCCCCGAAGTCGTTTAGACCTTCAGCAAGCTGAAGCTGTAATCCCGAGTTTGCCGGAATCAATGTGTTGAGATCGAGCGGCGTGCCCGGATTTCCTGGTTCAGGATGCTGCCAGAGGACCGCACGCAAGTTGAAACCGCCGTCAATCGACGTTCCAATCACTTGGCCGAAGTCGTTTATGTTGAACGCGAGGCTCGCAAAATCGCCGGGGAAAACACCGAGGTCGATTGCCGCGCCGTTTTGCCAAAGCACGCCATGGCCGGTTGTGTCGCCGGTCAAGTCTGATTGACCCACAGCCTCACCGCGGTTGTTGATCGCGCAAGCGCTGTTCCCAAATACGTTCCCCGATCCGCCGAGAGTGGGCAGATGCGTCACCGAACCGTCGCCCTGCCACAGCAACGGGTGCACCGGCGTGAGGTAGACCTCGGAATTCGGGTTGAAGGGTGCACAGGCCCCTGAGGCGCCAAGTACCTGGCCAAAGTCGTTAATGCCTAACGCGTATCCCTCCGGGTTCGCCCGGATTGGTCGGGAGTTCATGGATTTTTTGTTGCTTCCACACCACGGGCTTGAATTGATAGATCTGCGGCGACGGGCAGCTTGGGTCCTTGGCCCGATTCTCCGCATATCCGGTGATCTCGCCCAGACCGTTGATCGAGTCGGCAGACCCGTCGGGGCCTCCAAGCGTCGGCAGCGCGGTCATCACGCCGTCTTGCCACAGGAAACCTAGGCAGATGGTCCCGGTGGAGGGAAGCCCGAGCGCCTTGAAGCCGCAGAAATCTTCTCCATTAGGATCCTTGAAGGGAGAGCAGGATCCGGCGCGTCTGGCAGCGATGGCGGATCCCGGGTTGCGCGCGAGCGCGGAGCAGTTGCAGGACGCGCTGCGCGCAGCTGCCACGGTCCAACCGCTCCACCCCCAGATCCTGGGGCTGTTCTGGGTTCGCCTGGAACTGGTGGAGAGCCATATGGAAATCCTGGAGAAGAGCTTTGGGCAGGCGTTGCATCTGCAAGGGGTACCCGGATTCGGGGTGGATTCGTCCGCACAGGTGATCGCCGAAGTGGGACCCACGGCGGCTACGTTCGCCTCCGCTCCGGAACTGTGTTCCTGGGTAGGAGTGTGTCCTGGCCACGAATAGTCTGAGGAGGTATCCAAGAGCAACCGCCGTCCCAAAGGCAAATGCGGCGGGTGCTGACCCAGGTAGCCCATGCGGCGGTGCAGTCCAAGGGCAGCATGTTTGAGATCGCCTACCGCAAAATGGTGGGGCGACTGGGTCACAACAAGACCATCTGGGCCATCGCCCATCGACTATGCCGGCTCGTCTGGAAGATTCTGCATCAAGGGGTAAGCTACATCGAGTACGGAATGCGTCCGAACCCGAAGGCGGTGCAAGAGCGCGCCCAGAGGCTGCTCCGCGATCTTGAAGGCCCTCGGTTACCAGGTGTAGATCACTTCTTCACCGTCTCCAGCCACCGCATGACCAGCAGGTTTGCGGGGTGGGTTTTCGACCGTGCGCAGTACGTCCACGTCCCACCAAAAGGCGGGTCTGGAGGCCGGCCGCGGGACTGGAGTCATGCCTACGCATTGGATTGTTTACACAAAGGTAGCCGTTACCACGATCCCACGCCTTCCGAGTGAGAAGATCAAAACCGGCACCTATTACTGGATTCTCAAAGACCTGGAAATCCCGCGAAAGTGATGCTTAACATGGAGTACTCCGCGATGTCTTAGCCGGCTCGAAAGGGCGGTTTCGTCATCACGTTTCCCGGTTTCGGGTAGGGAGTATCCCAGGCCGAGACGGAAGTGGAAGTTCACAAGATGTGGCCGCTCTCGCAGACACTCGTAGAGGAGCGCATCCGCGATGGAGAACAGATCCCCCGCCCATGCAAGCGACGCGGCCGAAAGATCCGGCTGCCGGCGCTGCAGCAGCGAAGGCGAGTTCTATCGATACTTCCTCGCGTCGGGCGCGCGAAAGTCGGAACCGGCACGACGCATGGGGCTTCCAAAGGCCAACTTGAGCCGGCTTTTTGATCTCCGGCATCGATCGCGACTCGATCAGATCGAAGCCGCATTCCGCGCGTTGGGCGAAGACCTCCGTGTGGAAGTACGCCCGGCAGCTTAGGGCTACGATCCGAAATCCGGCTGTCGTAAGAGTACCGAACCTTGGTGCGGCTTACTCCGTCATCAGGGCTACGCGGTTCAGCCCTGCCCCATTCGGGATGTCGATCACCTCGGCAATGGCGCGAAAGTCCAATTCCAATTCCTTCTCACCGCGTACGAAGATCACCCGGTCCGCGGCAATTCTGGAAAAACAGCCACAGCGTCCGCCGCAGCTCCGCTACAGCCGCAGGTTCCCGGTTTAGCCGCACGGTCCCATTCGGGCAAACCGTTATAACGATATCGTGCGCGGGAAGCGATGGCTGCTGTCGGGCCGGCGCCGACTGCGGAACCAATCAACACAAGCAGGATACCGATCATAGGAGTCATGTTTGATCTGCGCTTTCCGGTCGAGCATCATCGCCATATCTATCCCTCGCAACTGATTCGACACACGCCGCACGGCGAAGGTTCCCGGCCGCTTGACACCCGTATCCCTGCGGATACACATTAGTAGTCTGTCTATGGGAAAAGAATCCGCGCGCACGGAAATTCCTCCCGGCACGCTCTACATGCTCATCCTGCGCAGCCTCGCGCGCCTGGGACCGATGCACGGCTACGGCATCGCGCAGCATATCCAGCAATTGTCCGCGGATGTTCTGCAGGTGGAAGAAGGCTCCCTCTACCCGGCCCTGCAGCGCATGCTGATCAAAGGCTGGGTTGCCGCGGAATGGTCCCAATCGGAAAACAACCGGCGCGCGCGTTATTACAAGTTGACTCCAGCCGGCAGGAAACGGCTCGCCGTCGAGATGATGGAATTTGATAGGGTGATGCGCGCCATCGCCAATGTCATTGAACCCGCGTAGAGAACCTACCATCGCGCGGATGGCAGGGATAGCCGGGAGGCGAACTATGCGACCATGGGCCGCCTCGGCAACCCGACAGAGATCCGCGAAAGGAGCAAAGATGTGTGGGGATGGATATAGCTCGAAGCCTTCGGCAGGATACGCTATGGGTTCCGCGCTCTGGGCCGGAGTCCCGCGTTTACGCTCGCGGTGTTGTCGCTGGGGCTGGGATCGGCGCAAAGGCGGTCGTCTTCAGCGTACTCAATGCACTGGTGCTGATGCCACTGCCTATCGCCGACGCCGCGGGCGTCTTTTTCGTCAATAATTCGGGCGGCCCCGCGCAATCGTTTCCCAATTATCGCGACATCCGCGACCGCAATTCGGTTTTCGCGTCGCTGTTCGCCTACCGTATTGCAATGATGTCGCTCGATGACGATCGCGGCGCGCAGCGCGTATGGGGCTACTGAGTCACAGCCAACTATTTCGAGTCGCTGGGCATCCAGCCGGCGCTCGGGCGCTTCTTCACGCCGGCCGAAGATGTGCATCCCAACGCCAGTCCTTATGGCGTGCTCAGCTATACCTGCTGGCGGCACCAGTTCGGCGCCGATTCCCGCATCGACGTGCAGGATGTGCGCATCAACGGGCACCCGTACACCCCGTGCAGGGAGTCGCGCCGCGCGGCTTCCATGGCCTGAGGTGTTCTAATGGTCCGACATCTGGGTGCCATGATGATGCAGCCTCAGATCGAAGGCTACTGCTGGCTGGATTCCCGGCACAACCACGATTCCTGAGACGCGCGCTGCTATCGGGATCATTCCGGTGACGCATCACCTCGCTGATATCATTGCCCAAATCGATCGCGTGATTCTTGATGCGGGAACGTAGTATTGTGGCGGGCGGTGTAAACAGCAAGTGCTCACTGCCCCGGCGCTGACGGAGTTGTTTGGTTTACCAGTGAACCCGAGTCCGCCGCCGGATACTACTACTTATTGTGAAAGTGCCGTTGTGGCGCACGCGTCGGAGTAGCTGCAGCCTGCGCCACAGGGCGGCAAGAGTTACGGCGCTACAGACTTCCAGTTAGTAACCAGGTTATTCGCATTCACCGAGCCAAGCCCGCTGGCGAAATCCCATCCGGTAGTCGCTTTGTATGCCGGCGCATAGGATGTGTCTGAAGTGGAAAGCACACCGTAAGTGCCCGAGGGCAGATAGCAGTCGATCGTTCCGGTGCAGTCCACATCCATATCGCCCTGCGTGATGTCATAGAAAGTGCATGTGGAAGCCACGCCATTACCCAGCGTCGAATTACATGAGGCATCTCCGGAGGCGCCATACTCGGCCGCCGCCAGCTTGTAATAAACTACGTTGGGATTACCTTGCGGGCTCCCATTTACTTCGTTGACTAACGCCTGGATGGCCGCCATTATGGGAGCTGCGAACGACGTTCCCCCCGCACCAGACCAGGTGTCCGGAGCCCCGGTACAGGGTGCTCCGCCCAACGCTGTATCTGAGAAACAGAGAATATAATAGTGACTCCATACGCCGTCAGCCGCGAAGAGAGACACATCCGGAACGTTGCGCACCTTGTTTGACGGCAAGCCTACCACGCCAGCCTGCCAGGATGGCCGGGGGTACCCCTTGCAGGTTCCGCCCACTACGCCAGCCGTCGCCGGCTTGCCGGTGGCGCATCCGCTGGGTCCCCCGCCGCCGCCACTCGTATCCAGGAAGTCTGCCCCGGTTTTGCTGTTACAAAATCCCGAGGTGCCGTAAGGAGCCGGGTATCCCAAGAAAGTGGTGGCCAGTTCGCCTGCGCACGAATCGTTCCACGGAATTTCGGGAACATACGACTTGGCCGATTCAAAGGTCGCGCTGTTCTTAGCTTTCCAATAGGTGGTGTTGGTGCCTGCATAGGTATCGCCGAAATCTGTTCCGCCTACTGCCACGTTGTAGGCCGTTTCTCCCCAGCCGGTGATTCCTATGCCGTGCGTCGCCGATGAGGCGCCGCGGTCGCAGGTCGCCGCAGCGGCATCCCCCGCAGCCGCGAAAACCGAAACTCCATGGGTAACCGCCTCCTGGAATGCGCTTTTGAACGCGGCGTTGGAACTTGCCCCGTTTACCGCTTCGCACAAACCATAGCTCATGCTGATAATGGCTGGCGGCGTGGCGCTGGCCACCAAATTCTCCACCGCGATGAGCCCGCCGAAGGTGGTGGCGGTATCCGCGCAACTTGCTACTTCGATTGTCGCGTTGGGAGCCGCGGCGCTGGCATACTCGGCGTCCACAGTGGCTTCAATGGCTGCGTCGTTTACGCCCGGATTGGCGCAATTATTGGTCCCCGCGGATGGCGGGTGCACCGTGGTCAGCTTACCCGAAGTATATTTGCTCAAACCAAATGTCTTGCGGAAGTCGGTCCAGTCGGCGGACTTATAGATATTGCTGTCTTCTATCACGACCACCGTCTGACCCGTGCCCGTGGTCCCGGCCGTAAACAGAGGATTCAGATTGTAGATCGTGGCCAAGTCTCCCGGCACAACCGTATAGTAGTCAAAGCCTTCTCCGCTCGGGAAAGTGTATTGGGCGCGCTGCTGCAACATCGCCTGCGGCGAGAAGTTGTGCAGGGAAACGATGCCGGTGACGGCCGGCGCCAGCGCCGCCGGAATCTGCGGGTCGCTCATGTTGGCGATGTGCGGCACGCCGTTCACCATGAGATTGTGAATCTCGGTGTGGAAGGCCCCCCGAATCTGACCCGCGGTGCCCGAAAAATCGATGAGCATCCCGTTCGGATAAACCGCGTTGACACTGAACCCTTGTGACTCGAGCCAGCCGCTGATCGTATTCAGATCCTGTTGCACTAATCCGAATCTCTGCGCGAACTGAGAGACTGTCAGCCAATGATGATAATTCTGGGAAGCCGGATCGTGAAGCTGATCGATCAAAGTATCGACCGCTTGTTCCTGTGCCGCCGAGCGTTGCAATTGAAGCAGCATGTGATCGATAGGCATGCTGTCCGGCACCCGGCCCCGATCATTCGCCGCAATGGCTTCCGGCCGGGTATTGCCCTCCAGGGTGAACAACTGGTTTTCGTTAATTGGTTGCGTGATCAGGACCGTCGATTGCCCGTACGCCGCGAAACTCAGAGTGAGAACGATCGTGGTGTTGCGCAATAAGGCCCTTGCTTTATTGACCTGCATTGAAATCCCTCCGCAGAAATCTAGACGCTGTCAAAGATAGCATTAGCAGTAATGGGAAGGCAAGGCACAGAGTGTAAAATGCGGGATAATCCCGATACGAACCGCGCTTCGGTATGCTGCAACTTTCTCCTAACGCTCGTTGGATGTTATACGAAAGCAAAGACGAGGGCGGCGGGCTCTATGTCGCGCCTTTTGACGGTCTCAACCCACGCCGGCAGATCGCTACCGGGGGCGGACGACCCGTATGGCGCGGGGACGGCAAAGAGATTCTTTACGTCAGTGGAAGCATGGTTATGTCGGTTCCTGTAGAAGGCCGTGATACGCTTGCCTTCGGCGCACCACGCAAGCTGTTCTCGGTCTCCGGTTTGCCTGGCGCAGTGTTGCATCCAGCACTCCGCTCGCGGTGTCGCGCGGAAGGGATCGCGAATCTTCTGGCTGCAGGGGGTTGAACAAACGATTATCCAAGCCTACCCCGACGGGGTGAACAAACCGGGACCATCTTAGGCGGACGCGCGCGATAAGACCGGGGTTCCCTGCCATCCACAGCGCGATTCGCGGGCCTGCGGCGCGCATACCTGGATCGCCAAGCGCTCGGAGATCACTGCTTCAAGGATGGAAGGCGTCTCCAGCGCGGCGTCGCCGGCATCCCGGGTACGCGCACTCCCGGTCGCGGCGGCGACAACGGGGTGGTGCAGGAATTGGGGCAGCGGGCACCATGCTGCATGACAATTAGGCCGCGCCGACCCATTCTCCAGGTACGCCCCGAAACTGTGTCACATTATGTGCGGTCCTACCGCGACGAGAGTTCGGCTTTACGCCTCCGCTCGATGCCCGTGGTTTGCTTGTAACTTGATGTAGCAACCAGCCGGCGGGTGGAGCGAGCTTGGCACTACACCGCCATAGACTACCGCGATCGCTTCGGAAAGCGGCGCGGGTTCATGCTCATCCGTGCGCTACCATACGGATACTCGGAGCCGCATGCTCAACTACATGGGCTCGCGCCTGGATGGCCAGACACTGGCTATCGCATCGAGATCGACGGGAGAAGATCATGACCAGAATTGCCGATCTGTTGGAGAGCCATTTCTCCAGACCTATCGAGGAGGTCGTCAAAGTCGACAACCACGATCCCGATACTGTCTTCACGGAACTGACCGAATACGTCGTCACGGATCGTATCAAGGCCGCATACGAAGACCTGTTCTCCGCGATGGCGGCAGCACTCGAATCGCCGACCAAAGGCGTTGGAGTCTGGATTTCGGGCTTCTTCGGATCAGGCAAGTCTTACTTTGCGAAAAACCTCGGATATGTTCTGGCCAACCGTGAAGTGCATGGCATCCCCGCGAGTTCACTTTTCCTGAAGCAGGTGGAATCCAAGCGCGCTACGGAGTCCGTTGAATGCCTCAATCGAGCGGCCCCATACGAGGTCTTCATATGCGACATCCAGGCGGAGTTGGACTCGCCGGTCGAAACCGGCGCGGAACAGATCGTCGAGGTCATGTACCGGGGTTTACTGCGCGAAATGGACTACGCAGAGGACTTCGATATCGCAGAGCTTGAGATCGAACTGGAAAAAGGAGGCACGCTAGCCGCGTTCCAAGAGCTCTGCCGCGCGGAATATGAGGAGGAGTGGCGAAAGATTCGTACCGGCAGAGGGAATTTCGGACGTGCGACCGCGTTGCTGCACCGGCTAGATCCCAAGACTTACGCTGCGGTGGACGCGTGGCTGAAGATCGTTGAGACACAGCCTTCCAAGAAGCCCGCGGTCAAGGATTTGGTCGAAAAATCGTTCGATTTATGCGAAATTCGCCGTCCCGGGAAGGCCCTGGCTTTCATATTGGACGACATGGGCCAATACGCCGCCCTTAGCGGCGAACACCTGGAGTGCCTGCGCGCCATTGTCGAGCAGTTTGGCAAAGAAAGCCTCAAGCGGATGAGGGCCGGAACGATGCCAGGCCCAGCCTTGATCGTGGTCACGGCCGAGCGAGATCTGCCAGAGGTTTTCAGCGGCCTCGCAGCCGGCCCGGTCGACTGGTCTAAGATACAGGACTGTTTTAAGTGCCAGATCCGCCTATCTCCCGCCAGCATCCGCGAGGTCCTTGCCCGCGGTGTGCTACGCAAGAGGAAAAGCCAGGAGCCTGTACTCAGAAAGCTGTTTCGGGACAGCGGTGCCTCGCTGATGCAGAATGTCAAGCTGGAGCGGTCGACCCGCCGCACGGAGTTCAACGAAGATGAGTTTGTCCACTTTTATCCTTATCTTCCGCATCTGATCGACCTCTCCATTGACATCGTAGCCGGCATCCGACTGCATCCCAACGCGCCAAAACGGCCCCGCAGCGGCAATCGCAGCGTCGTCAAGCAATGTTTTGAAATGCTCGTGTCGCACGGGACCGGGCTCGCCGATCAGCCTATCGGCAGTCAGGTCAGCATCGACAAAATTTATCAACTGGTGGAAGAGAGTATTCCGCCACAGAAGCGGAAGGACATACTGGACATTTGCCAGCGCTTCGACGACGACAAAGACTACCCGGGAATGGCGACGCGGGTGGCGAAGGCACTCTGCCTCATGGAGTTTGCCAGAACGGACCTGCCACGTACGACGAACAACATCGCCGCTCTGCTGGTCCAACGTGTAACCGAAGCACCGCCCACACTCGCCGTTGCCGCAATTCTCTATCACATGCAGCAGGCGCTGTTTGTGCGCTGGACTGAATATGGCTGGAAGCTCTATGACTTCGACGAACTGCGCCGCGCGCCGGACGCCGTAGCGGGGCTCGAGAACGCCGTGGGCGCCGTTAATCCCCGGCTTCCCGGGTGGCACAACGACCTGATCCAACTTATTAAGAAGTTGCTTCTTCGCGGGTGGGCCTGGTATACGAGGCCTTTGAAGCAATTCAATGCCACCGTAAGTCGATCGATCGACGAGATCGTCTGGGCCCTCGACCAGCATTCCTCGACCATGGTTGCCCACCTGGCCACGAACATGGTTTCGCTCGACCGGCTTTCCATGGACATCACTGCTCTTGAAGCGCGATTGGCGCAGTCGGAGAAGCGGAACGCCACCCTCGCGGAGTCTACCGAACAGCGGCTGGAAATCTTGCACGAGCGGGTAAAGGCGTTAGCCGACTTACAAAAGGCCGCAAATCCGCTAGCCCTGGCCGGCGCCACGGATACAGACTGGCCTAAGCGAGCTAGCAATAATTCCGGGTTCCCTATAAGGGACAGAACAGCTTATGTCATTGGACTATTCGGCACTGGACGCAGATATATCAATGAGCTGATCCAGCAGAATATTGGGGAAAGGGCGAGATATTTTAGGGATACGATCCGCCTGCATCCGGGTCCGACACCTATGATCTATAGCGGCCATGCCACCATGAGGTATGTCTGCCGGGGTCAGGAGACGCCCGCGGTAATGGGCCGTATATTGGAATCCGTCGGATGGGGATTTGCCAAGCTGATTTTTGTCTATCGTCATCCCCTCGATTCCCTGCTGACAAACTGGATCTGGTGGCGCACATTCATTCGCGACAACCGGGCGATTGCCGGCATCTCACAGATTTACAAAAACACTGAGGATCTATGTGCCGACCTGGAGCAACATTTCGAGGAGTTCGAGGCCTTTGCCGAAGGTGATCCGGACTTCTTCGCGCGCGTGCCTGGGCCGCCCTTTCTATCGTTCGCCGAATTCGTCGAAGAAACAGAACTTCATCTCCAATGCGCCAATCAGGTGTTGCGGCTTGAGGACTTCACGGTCGATCCGACGAAGGAGTTTTCCAAGATCGCTGCAGTCATGTCTGTGGATCTTGATTTGAGCCGTTTATCTGTAGCCCCTCCGAAAACCAAGCCTTATGGCCACCTGGCTATTAAAGACAAAGTTCCTCGATTTGGAGATTTTATCGATGGGCTGAATACCGAGACGAAACGACGGATCGGGAAGATCGGCTATGCGCTGAAGGGCTGACCGCTTATAGGCGGCGCGCCGCCCAGGCGCGAGTCACATAAGTTGTCTCGATTGCCGTCAGATCTCGAATGCGCTCCTTCGTGAGATCCAGGAACTCTCGGAAAAGGTCCGGACCTAATTGCACCTGCAGATCGTTCACCGAGCGCCACGCGCCGATATACTGCTCCGGCGTCTGGCACACGGAATGCCTGCCTTCGAGGTACAGCACTTCGGTGAATTGCGGTTTGGCGCCCAGCATATCGGTCAGCCGCTCGGTGATGCCGGAGCGGCCGGACGATACGCGCCGGATATCAGGCTTGAGCCGGCTGATCTGCGCCTCGATCTCGACGAGCAGGGGGTTCGCCTCGACGTAGCGCGGATTCCACAAGGCGGCGAAAACGCCACCCGGGCGCAGGATGCGGTGGAACTCGTCGCAGGCTTTATCGAAATCGGCCCAGTGGAGTGACGAGGCCATGCTGACAAGATCGGCAGAGGCATCCGGCAATCCAGTGTCTTCCGCCGAACCCTTGCGCCAGACAATGTCCATGCCGCGCGAGGTCGCGATTCCTTGCCCGCGCATCTCGTCATTAGGTTCTACGGCGATAACGGAACGCAGGCCGCGGGCCGCCAGCATGCGTGTCCAGACGCCAGTTCCGGCGCCGATATCGGCGGCATGGATGACGGCCGCATCGCAACCCACATAGCTCAAGATCGCGCTGGCGACCTGCGGCGCATAGCCCGGGCGGAACCTGGCGTAGTCGCCAGCCAGTCCGGTATAATCTCCGTGTTTCATCGTGACTGACAGTCCTCAGGTCCCCGCATCCTCAAGGAGGAGATTCCCCTTTCGGACCATGCGCTGGTACAGCGCCACGTCTTCCGGACTGTCGATTTCGCCCCATTGGCCATCGTTGCCGAAAGTGCTTATAGGGAGATGGTTGGCGGCGAGCAGCCGGCGCAGCAATCCGGTCACATCCAGGCGATTGCGGAGGGGCGGGTCGAGCGTGCTTAGTAAGACTTCGACGGCGCTCCATGCCGGGGGCGTGAACTTGAACAGGCCCATATACTGCCCCTCAATGTCTTCTATCCTGGCCGTCCTGCCGCCGATTTCGAGTAAGTGGCCCGCGGCGTCGATGCGGAAGGTTTCCGCGTCAACCAAAGGCTCGGCGAAACGCTGGGTCCACAGGCGGCGCCAATCCCGGTCGTAACTGATGACCAACGCTCCCGGCGCAGCGGCCAAACCGCGCACCACTTCATTGCGGTAGAAGATATCGGCGTAGCTGACGATAACCGGCCCCGCACGCAGCCAGGCAGCCGCCGCGGCCAGCGACATCACCATATTGGTTTCGGCCCATCGTTCGTTGGCGAAATAGACGAGGCCGGGAAAATCGATCATCTCGGCGCGATAGCCGCGCACAACGCCGATTTCGTCCACGCCACCGCGACGAAGCGCCGCGATCTGGCGCTCGATCAGCGGCCTGCCCGCGAGCTCGACCAGGCATTTCGGACGGTTCCCGAGAGGCCCCATGCGGCTGCCGCGACCGGCTGCGAGAATCACCGCGCGCATCATTTGCCCCCGATCATGCCACCCCAAAGACCAGGCGGAACAATGCCACGTCGGCAGGCGCGAACGGGATGCACCGCTCAGGGTGCCACATGATCGCCGTGATGGGCTGGGCCGAATGGCGAATGGCTTTGACCACGCCATCGTCGGCGACCGCCCAGACATCCAGCGGCGGCCGCGAGTCGAAGGAGGCATAGTGATGATAACTGTTGACCTGTTTTGGCTCGCCTTCGATCCGTATAACCTGACATTTGGCTACATGGCCTTCCACGCGGCGTAACGGAATCGCGAAACGCTGCTGAATCACCTGCATGCCGCGGCAAACTCCGAGGACCGGCAGTCTGCGCGGCTCGGCCCAATCGAGCAAGGCATTTTCGACGGCGTCGCGCTCTGGGGCATCCCCGCCCAATACCGCCAGATCGTTGCCGCCGGTCAACACTAATCCGCCGATACCGGCCGCGTGGCACAAGGCAAGCGCCGGTCCGGTGACATTGGGGAGCAACAGAGGAAGCAGCCCGCAGGCCGACAGGAACCTTGTCCAGGCTTGATCAAGCGAATCGCGGCGCTCGCCGTACGCCGGATCGACCGAAACCCGTTGGGTAATGGCCACCACTTTCATGCGATGACCAAAACCTGCTGGTTCGTGCAATCGAGGCACAGCTTGCGCGCCGACTGCCACCGCTCGAACAGCGCTTCACCCGCGCCGATTACGGCGGGTATGCCGAGTTCGCTGGCGCGAATGGCCATATGCGAATTGGCGCCCCCGAACTGGGTGACGAAGCCGCTGATACCGCGCGTGAAGATCCAGTCGAAGCCGGGGTCCGCGCTGGGCAGGAACAGAATCCGCCCGGCCAGGCTCTCCGACGGGTCGCCGACTGAAGCGATCGGTGCGGTGACGCTCTTTCGCGTAATGAAATTAGGGTGGCTGGCAGGAAGGTGAAATGCGAACACTTCTTCGGGCGACGCGATGATCGGCGGAAGCACGAGATTGCGCGTGAGGGCGTGACGCTCTTTGCCCTGCGCGACACTCTGCCGCAGCGCCTCCCGCACCGAGCCGCTTTCGCTATAGAGCGTGCGGATGACACCGTAGTCGAGAAACGCGCAATCCTCCGCCGAAAGACCATGCTCCTCGCCCAGTTGCCTGACCAGCGACAGAGCGTAGCTCAGGCTTTGCGTGAACAGGAACTTCGCGTATTCGCGGCCCTCAATGCCAGCCTTGATGAACTCGATCAAACTCAGGACATCGATCGAGAGCTCATGTTCCTTCAGCAGTTGCTCGATGTGCCGCCACTGCTCGATCGAGAGCGCGAAGCGCGGCGGCGCGGACACCGCCGGGGGTGTACTCGACCAGTCGAAATAGAGATCGGGCGCTTCATCGTAACGCGGCGACAGGATGTCGTAGGTCCCCGGCCGGAGGTGGCCGTAGCGCGCGAGGAAGTCTGCCTTCGGAAGCTGCGCGAAATCCCGCCCGATACGCGACCCGACGGTATCGACGCTGGCCATGAATGTCGCGCGCTCTTCGGCAGTGAGAACGCCAACCTCAACCAGGGACTGGAGCATCTGAACTGCTATGAAGCCCGCCCGCGCGAGACCGGCGAACGGCAGCGTGCCGTATCGCTTGCAGTCCTCGATCAGCCAGTAAATACGGCTGATCTTGTCGATCCGCGCGTTGCAGATGGCCGGAAACCGCTGTGCCAGCAGATCGATCTTCGCGCGGTCCCGCCGCCACAGCGCGGTCTCACCATACATGATGCGATTGGTGAGGCGGCGTAAAGCGCTCGAAAGTTCGGCAAGATCTTCTGGAGCAAACCCGAGCTCGGCGAGCCGGCCCAGGCGCTTCGGTAAATCGAGGGTGTAGCAAGAGAAGATGATCTCGAATTCGACCTTGTCATGGAGGTACGGCTCCGAGAGCAGGCGATCGATGTAGTAATTCACGAGACGCCCGGCGAGATCGCCGGGTACGTCGCGGGGTACGAAGGAATTAAAGCTGACACGCACGTCGATGTAGGGCAAGCCGTGAAAGCTGACCAGAAGCGGAAAACTGCGAAGATTCTGGTAACCGTAATTGTCCCGCTGATAAGCCCAGATCGCGTCGGTGATCAGTTCGCGGTAGAGCGATAACGAGAGCGGCCGCGGCTGCACCCCGATCATCTCGGCCGGATTCCAGTCCGGCATAACGCCGAATATTGCCCGGCTGCCGTGCAGATAGGGATGCGGGCGGCTGAGCAACTCAACCTTGCGCGCGACATCCGCGAGTGCCTCGTCGACCTTCGCGTCCGCCACCCGCCCAGGCCGGTCGACGGCGAGCGGGCGGACTTGCAGGAGGTAGAGCTGCCCGTCGTCACCGATGGCAAATTCCACGTCAATAGCATCACACGCCAGAAGGGCCTCGAGCTGGCTCGCGAGAGCCAGGACCGGCGCCAGCGCGGGTGGGCAAGCATCGGGCCGCGATCTGAGGCAAAGAAAAGTCTTGAGATTGTCGCCGGCACCGGCGGTCACGCGATCGCTCCGGCCGGAACGGTCGTCGTAATTGACGATGAAATAGGGACCACCGCTGGGACTGCGCGAGAAAAGCACTCCGGCCATCGCCAACCGCTCCAGCATGGGCTGCACGAAGATCTGGTCGTCGTCCCTGCGGTCATCGCCGAACGAGTCATTCACCCGTTCGATTGCCTGGGCTATGGCCGCCGTGCCGGAGATGCCGGGAACCGAATCGTACCTGCCGGCCTGGGATTGACCCGCCGCGCCGTCCTCGCTTCGGGCACTGCTGCGTACGATGACCCGATCAGAACCCCACGGTGCGGCGGTAACGGCCGCGAGCACGCGAGCGGCATCCGATCGCCAATCGCCCACCGAGAACCGCACCTGTGGCAGGACGCGCCCATGGCGGAGCAGGGGCGCCAGCACTTCCAGGGTTTCCGCTTTCGTTTTAAAGGCGGCGAGGCGGGCCGGCTGCGTAGCCACCGCCCCATTCCGGCTGCCGCATACCGCCAGAATGCGGTCAACCGCCGTCGCCACGTCGAGCGCCCCGTAGTTGTCGAGAACCAGGTCGGGCGCCTCGGGCGCCTCTGCCGGCAAATGCAGGCCAACCACGTCGCACGTATCGCCGCGCTGGGCACGCGCGTAGATGCCCTTGCTGTCCCGGCGTCGCAGTTCGTCCATGGGAACGCGAAGGTAGATCTCGCGATAACCAGGGATGTTCGCGCGATTCCAGCGCTGCACCTCGTGAAACAGCGAGATGGTCGCGCAGACGACATCGGCGCCCTGCTCGGCCAGCAGCCGGCAGAGCCGTGCGTTGCGCATTGCCGATTGCCGCCGATGGCCTGCGCTGTGGTCCAAATCTTCGGCGATCGCGGTACGGAGAGCGTCGCCATCAAGGAAGGTTGCCGGACGACCGGCGGCACGCAGCCGGCACCACAATTCCCGCCCCAAGGTGGTCTTGCCGGCGCCAGATAGCCCGGTAATCCAGTAGACGCGTCCCGGTGAAGGCTCCGGTGGAGTCTTAGGCTGGCGGCCCACCCCTTCGATGTCTGTCAGCATTATGAAGCCGTATCGTTACTAAGACAACAGGCGCACTCGTTAGCGACGCTTCTCTTCCAAACCACGGATTCTTATAGGACAGCGGCTATGTGAAGATATGTTACCGCCACAGGGGCACATTAACAAAAAATAAAAAAAATCGGGGATTTACCGGAACCAGTGCGCTTGGCACTGAGTCCTTTGGCACGTGCGTCCCGCGACGTCGTCTTTTGTCTACCCGTGGGGGCGGGGCGGCGGCCGGCTCGCTGACTGGACGGAAATGTCCACTCAAATGCCCGCCGCGGGGTTCAATTCGGAGCACGGACGCGGCGCAGTAGGGTTCGGCCGGGAACACAAGAAAGAAACGCTGGACACATTCCCTCAGAAAGAATTGACGGCACGCCCTGCAGATGCCCTTTACCAGGACACATCCGCAAGACGCGCCAAGTCGGGGACGCGCCGCCGCACCACATAAGAGGGCGAGCGTTGCGCGGCAAAGAGGCTGGAAAGCTATTTTCCGGTAAGCCGGGCTAGATCGGGCTAGACCGAGATGAGGCTGTTAGCCGGTGGACGATCTTTGACGTTTGAACGGGATCGGCCGGCGAGAACATCGGCACGACTGTTCTGGAGTTTGCCCTGCCGTCGGCATTGACATCGAGACATGCGCCTCATCTGGCGGATGCGGAAGTCGCGAATGGGCCTCTATATCCAGAAGGACAGCGAAGGCAAGCTCGCGGTTCTTGAGGATTTCGTCACCCGTGCCCTCGCGTTCTTTGTGACTACAAGCCTGGGACTGCCGGTCAGCAACGGGCAATGGCATAAAGGGCCACGACCGAGCGCGGTGCAGCACGATAACTGCGGCTCGCAACCGGTGGTGCACTCGACCATTCGGTGACGTCGTGAGGCGAATCGAGACTTGTGTCGATCCATCGATGCCATACATCCCCGTCGGTATTAGGCAGCTCGAATTCCAGTGGTTCCCAGTAAGCATTCAGGATCAGGTAGAAGATTAGATTCTGATCTCCGCACGATACGCTGCAGGCCAAACTGTGCGAACTGACGCTCCAATCGGGCTCTCCGAGTCTCACGCCATGCCAGGTTCTATCCGCCGTCCGCAACAGTTGGTTCAGACTGAGGCCCGGAAGCTCTGACCGGAAATCTCGCATAAGGCGGTACGCGCTGATAAATTTAACGAACCGATGCACATCCGCGTGCTTTGCGACCAGCGTCCAGTCAAACCAGCTGGTCTCGTTGTCCTGACAGTAGGCGTTATTGTTACCGTGCTGAGTGCGCCGGACCTCGTCGCCCATCAGAATCATGGGCAGGCCCAGCGAAAGCATCGTCACCGCCAGCAGGTTCTTCACCTGGCGATTTCGCAGCGACTCCACCGCAGGATCATCGGTTGGACCCTCGACACCCCAGTTGTAGCTTCGGTTGTCGTTAGCGCCATCGCGGTTATTTTCGCCGTTCGCCTCATTGTGCTTCTGGTTGTAGGAGACCAGGTCGTTGAGCGTGAAGCCGTCGTGGCAGGTCACGAAGTTGACGCTCGCCTCAGCCTCGCGTTCCTTGTGGCCGTAGATCTGGGGGCTGCCGAGCAGCCGGTCAGCAAGGCGCCCCACGAAACCTTCGTCGCCCCGAAAAAAACTCCGCACGTCATCACGAAACCGCCCATTCCACTCTCTCCAGCTGTCCCCAATGAAACTGCCGACCTGGTACAAGCCGGCGGCATCCCAGGCCTCCGCGATCAGCTTTGTGGCGGCCAAGACCGGCTCCGAGTCGATGTCCCACAGCACCGGCGGGTTCGGCATCAAATTACCCGACTCGTCTCGATCCAGGATCGACGCCAGGTCAAAACGAAAACCGTCGACGTGCATCTCCTCGACCCAATACCGGAGACTATCGACGATCATCCGGCGGACGATCGGATGATTTCCGTTGAGTGTGTTGCCGGTGCCGCTGTAATTCGCGTAACGCGAACGGTCTTTTTCAAGAATGTAGTAGACGCTGTTCTCCAAACCCCGGAAGCTCAGCGTTGGCCCGTCGTGGTTGCCTTCGGCAGTGTGATTGAAAACGACATCGAGAATAACCTCAAGGCCCGCGCGGTGGAGCGCCTTCACCATGTCGCGAAATTCGTTTACTGGGCCAAGGGGTTCTTGACGCGAACTGTAGCCCTGGTGGGGCGCGAAGAATGAGATCGGCGCATAGCCCCAGTAGTTAACATGCCCGGACGGGGCATCATGCACATCGAACTGAAACACGGGCAGGAGTTCGACCGCCGTGATGCCGAGCTCCTGAAGATAGGGAATCTTCTCGATCAAGCCGGCATATGTGCCGCGTGTTTTTTCCGAAAGACCGGAGCTGGGATGGCGGGTGAATCCTCTCTACGTGCATCTCGTAAATAATGGTTTGAGAGGCCGGCCGTCGAAGGGGAGTATCGCCGTCCCAATCGTACGCATGGGGATCGACGAAAACACTCTTCATCGCCGTCGCGCAATTGTCGCCTTCCAGGCGCGCCGCCTCGCGGCTGTAATTCTTTGGAACAACCACCCCACGCCCATATGGGTCCAGGAGAACCTTGGCGGGATCAAACCGCATGCCGCTGGCAGGATCGAACGGTCCCTGGACGCGGTAGCCATAAAGCTGCCCTGGTTTCACGTCCTGCACAAATGCGTGCCAGTAGTGGTATGTCCGGTTTGTCGCGGGATCGATCGTGATGATGCGCTCGGGCCGCGCGTCGTCTTCCCGGTCAAAGAACACCAATTCCACGCCTGAAGCGCTTCGCGAAAAAATACTGAAATTGACGCCGCCTGGAACAACGGTAGCGCCGAGAGGGGAACTCCTCCCCAATCTCGTAACAGCCCTCACTTGAGCGGTCATCTTCGTAGCTCACGCGCGGCCCATGGGCTCTATCGCTGCGACCACCCATTCAGGCTCAAAGCCAAATTTCTTATGGAGTTCCTTCAGCGGCGTCGACGCTCCGAAAGTCTTCATCCCGCTGATCCGGCCGGGATCGCCAACGCTGGCGCCGGCGGACGTCAGGGTCACCAGACCTGAAGTGGCACGCATCAATGCGAGGTATTCAACCGGTTGGTGCGTCGGGCCGTCTTCGCCGTCACCCATCCCGTCATGCGTAAAGACGAAAATCGCGGGCAGTTCCATGATCGCCGAGAGCCCCATGGAGGCGCGCGCATAGTCGCTGAAGATGAAAAATGTGACGCCGAACGCACGCAGCTTTGAAATGGACAACCCGTTCACAATAGCCGCCATCGCCTGCGGGCAACCAAATCCTCTGTTAAGCCAAGGCCGCCATGATCGGCGGCAATTCCCACGCGCATCTTTACCGTCCTCCTTTTCGTTCAGCCGTCAGCCGCCCCGCCGCGGCGCGGTCGGCCAGCAGCAGAGCTTGTTCCTGGTGTACCCTTCCGGCAGGAATCGCGACATCTCCGTCAAGCAGCCGCTGGAGCATTTCCGTCTTTTCGCTCCCGGTCACAACCCAAAGTACGCGCCGCGCTCGATTGAGTGCCGGATACGTCAACGTCATGCGGCGCCTACCCTGATAGGCTCCCGTTATTGCTACGTCTGCGCCAGTGACGTCGAGCACGGGGTCTCCAGGCACCAGCGAAGCAGTGTGTCCATCCGGGCCGAGACCGAGGTGGACGAGATCGAGAACCGCCGGCGATCCGGCGATTTCGTTGAGAGTCATGGCGTACTGCGTGGCTGCGGACTCCAGGTCTGCCGATTCAACCGGCATGGCATGGATCTGCTCCGGTCGCAGCGGGGCATGCTGCAGCAAGCTTTCGCGCAAGTGAGTGAGATTGCGATCCGGATCTCCCTCAGGGGCCACTCGCTCATCGACCTGAAAGAGGTGCATACCGGCCCATGGGATGTCTTCGTTGGCGAGCGCGCGCAGCATGATCCAGGGAGTATGACCGCCGCTGACAGCCAGTGTAAAGCGGTTACGCCCGGCGATCGCCGTACGAGCGTCGGCGGCAATCGTAGCCGAAGCTGATCGCGCGACCGAATCGGGATCGTCAAACACTTCGAGCCTCATCGAAATCTCCAGTTCCATACGGCGCATGGCGCGGGGCCGCGTTCGTCGACCTCGCCAGGCCCCCAGGCGCCCTTGTCGTATTCGAAAATCCAACCGCCGGCCTTTAGCATCGGATCTACGATTCTGCCGGCCTCCTCCACGTAGTCCTCACGTGCAAATAGGGTAGCCGGCGATCATCTCCGCAGTTTCGGCGTTCAGTACGTCACCCGGACACATGACTGTTGTCCCTACCGCTTGGTCATCTCGGGCTGATGCCGGCGCGGATGTAAAAGGCACCCGATCCATCGCCAGGAGTCGACTTCCAGCCGCAAGGCGGAAAGCGTTTCCGTGTTTGAACCGGGCGCGACTCCCTCTTCGTCGCGATAGCCACGGAACGGCCGAGGCACCACGTGGTTCGCCTCGATTTCAGGGATCGCTTTCAGCACCTTTACCTTTTCATCGCGAGACTAAGGCATCCGATTTTGAATAACCTCATGATTGCCTCCTTCATGCAGCCTGTTTGCCGGCCGGCTTTTCCAGGTGCCCGCCAAACTGATAACGCATCGCTGACAGCAGCTTGTCCTGGTAGTCCGCCTCACCGCGCGAGCTGAAACGCTGGTAAAGCGCGGTGGAAAGAACCGGCACCGGCACGCCTTCGTCTATCGCGGCCTTGACAGTCCACCGGCCCTCGCCCGAATCTGAGACACGCCCCGCGAATTCCGAAAGTGCTGGATCTTTGACCAGGCTGGCCGCGGTCAGGTCGAGCAGCCAGGAGGCCACCACGCTGCCGCGCCGCCACACCTCGGCGATGTCCCCAAGATTGAGATCGAATTGGTAGTGTTCGGGGTCGCGCAAGGGAGTCGTCTCCGCGTCGATGGCGTTGCTTTGATTGCCAATATTGGCGTCGCGGAGAACACCCAGCCCCTCGGCGTATGCGGCCATAAGGCCGTACTCGATTCCGTTGTGAACCATCTTGACGAAATGGCCGGCGCCGTTCGGACCGCAGTGCAGATAGCCCAGTTCGGCTGTGCCGTCGATCTTTTCGCGCCCCGGGGTCCGCGGAATGTCGCCGCGGCCAGGGGCCAACCTTCTGAAGATTGGATCGAGATGCTGCACCACTTCGAGCTCGCCCCCAATCATCATGCAGTAACCTCGCTCCAGGCCCCAGACACCGCCGCTCGTCCCCACGTCCACATAGTGGATCTGTTTCTGTTTGAGTTCCTTGGCACGCCGAATGTCGTCAACATAGTAGGAATTGCCGCCGTCGATAAGGATATCTCCGGATTCGAGATACGGTACGAGCTCGGCGATCGTCTCGTCGACGGCGGCCGCCGGGACCATCAGCCACACTGCCCGCGGCTTCTCCAATTTCTTCACCAGATCCCGCAGGTCGGCGGCTCCGGTCGCTTTCTCGGCGGCCAATTCCTCCACGGCCTTCTGCGACCTGTCGAAGATCACACATTGATGACCTCCTTTTAGAAGGCGCCGCACCATATTGGCGCCCATTCTTCCAAGACCAATCATTCCCAGTTGCACACCTGACTCCTTTCCCGAACTCTATCGCTTTACCGGATGAGCGGCCGCACCCCCGCCTGCCGAAAACGGCCGTTCCGCCACCAGAACGTCAGCAGCCCGCCTCGACCCCACCCGGGCAGTGCCGCATCTAGGCGCCCTTCACTTCCAAATCGCAAGCGGGCTTGATGCGCTTGATCATTTCGCGAACACGCCGGATTTTGGCAGGGCCGGTTCAAGAAAATGTCGATGGCCGAAACCCGGGTCAACCGTCATGACCAATACCTGATTGCCTTACTGCAAAACCGCCTCCAGCACAGCCGATGGGGTAGCCGGGTTGATCGCGACGCCGGCGCACCTGCCGAGCGCTTTGAAGATCGCTGTCCATTTGCAAACCTTGGCCGTTTCCGTCACGCGGCACGCGCCTTCCCCTCGAAGATGTCTACGAACTCCAGGTAGCGCCGGGTCCTCGCCGTGGCCCAGGACGACACAGTTCGAACAGGAAAAGGCTCCGGCTCTTTCCGTGCAGATAATCGGATCGTTGCAAGGCGCTCTGCCTGACGTTTGTTTAAAGCCCGATCGCCCACCGGGTTGTGCCGCACCAAAACCTTGCAGAAGGGCGGCTGAAAGGCCTCGATATGCCTGCTGAAGTCCTCGCCGTATTCGAAATCGAACTCCTCCTGCCCGCTCTTTTCGGCGGAACGATCCGCGGTGATGGAACGGCAGGATGTGAAGAGTTGGTCAAACCGGAGATTCATAAGGCATTTTTGAGCTTCCGATAGCGGGCGATCAGGTTGTTGGTGGAACTGTCGTGCCCGAGTGGTGGTTCTTCCTGGTTCACCAGTTCCGGAATAATCCGCTGAGCCAGCACCTTGCCAAGTTCCACGCCCCACTGGTCGAACGAGTTGATCTGCCAGATGGTGCCCTGAGTGAAGACGCTGTGCTCATAGAGTGCCACGAGCTTGCCGATAGTCTTCGGAGTAAGCCGCTGAGCGAGGATTGTATTCGACGGGCGGTTGCCCTCGAAGACGCGGTGGGGCACAAGCCACTCCGGCGTTCCCTCGGCTTTGACCTGCTCAGCCGTCTTTCCAAACGCGAGCGCCTCGCTCTGGGCGAAAACGTTCGCCAGAAGCATGTCATGTTGGCGGCCAAGCGGATTGAGCGGCTCGCCAAATGCGATGAAGTCACAAGGGATCAGCCGGGTTCCCTGATGGATCAGTTGATAGAAAGAGTGTTGGCCGTTGGTTCCCGGGCTCACCCCAGTAGATCGGGCCGGTCGGATAGGTGACTTGCTTCCCGTCGAGTGTAACGTGTTTTCCGTTGCTCTCCATCGTCAACTGCTGCAGATAGGCTGGAAATCGTTTCAGGTACTGCTCATAAGGCAGAACGGCAACCGTTTCGGCGCCGAAAAAGTCGGTGTACCAGACTGCCAGCAGGCCCATCAGGACCGGGAGGTTGCGTTCGAACGGCGTGGTGCGGAAGTGCTCGTCTATCTCGTGAAATCCGTCTAACATTGCCTGGAAGTTGTCCGGTCCGACCGCTAGCATGGTCGACAGTCCAATAGCCGAGTCCATGGAGTAACGCCCGCCAACCCAGTCCCAGAAAACGAACATGTTGGCGGTATCGATGCCGAACTTCGCAACTTCCGCTGCGTTCGTCGACACTGCTACAAAGTGTTTGGCCACCGACTTTTCGTCGCCACCCAGAGCTGCCAGCAGCCAGGCGCGAGCCGAGTGGGCGTTCGTCATGGTCTCGAGCGTGGTGAAGGTCTTCGATGAAACAATGAATAGCGTTTCCGAAGGGTCCAGATCGCGGACAGCTTCAGCCAGGTCGGTGCCATCGACGTTGGAAACGAAACGGAATGTCATAGTCCGGTCGCTGTAATGCTTCAGCGCCTCGTAAGCCATCACCGGTCCGAGGTCGGAGCCGCCAATTCCGATGTTAATGACATTGCGAATGCGCTTGCCGGTGTGTCCTTTCCATTCTCCTTGGCGGATGCGGTTCGAGAAGTCGGTCATCTTTCCGAGCACCGCATGGACCTGCGGAACTACGTTCTCGCCGTCGACCACGATGGAGGCCCCTTGCGGCGCTCGCAGGGCCACGTGCAGAACCGCGCGCTTCTCCGTGACATTGATCTTTTCGCCGCGAAACATCGCGTCGATTCGCGCCCGCAACCCCGATTCTTCGGCGAGCTGGACGAGGAGCTTGACGGTTTCGTCCGTGATGCGGTTCTTCGAGTAGTCCAGGAAAATGCCGGCGGCCTCCGCCGTCATCCGTTCACCACGATTGCGGTCTTCGGCGAAGAGATTTCGGAGATGCAAGTCTCGAATATTCTTATAGTGGTTTTGGAGAACCCTCCAAGCTCGCCGTTCTGTCAACGGTTCGACAACCTCGCTAGTCGCGTCCGCGATTGCCATTTCGTACTCCTTTCGTTCTTCCTTCAGTGAGCTACCGCCGTCCTAAGCGCGGCACTCTTGGTGGCTATCACCGCCATCAGTTCATTCCAGGACTTATCAAACGACTTCGCGCCTTCATCCTGAAGTTGGGCGGCCAAAGCGTCGACGTCGATGCCGGCACGTGCGAACTGCGCGAGCACTTCCTCGCAATCGCCACCATCTGCCGGTAGAATCGTCCTCACTTCGCCATGGTCGGCCAGCGCCTTCAAGGTTTCCTCTGGCATGGTATTCACCGTGAAAGGTGCGGCGAGGGCCTTGATGTAAAGAACGTCGGAAGCCTTGGGGTCCTTTGTTCCGGTGCTCGCCCACAGGAGCCTTTGGGGACGCGCGCCAGCATCGAAAGCACGCTGCCAGCGCGGAGAGTCCAGCAACATACGGTAGGCTTTGTACGTGCGCTTTGCGATGGCAATGCCCAACTGGTCGCGCAGTGAGTCGGGTGCCTTGTCCATCACCGCGACGTCCCAGCGGCTGATAAACATCGAGGCCACCGAGCCGACACCGGGCGGAAGCCCGGCCTCGATGCGCCGCTCTACGCCGCGCAGAAAGGCCTCGGCCGCCGCCAGGTACTGCTCGCGGGAAAACAACAGGGTGACATTGATCGGGACTCCGGCAAAGATGGCTTCCTCGATGGCGGGCAGACCTTCCTTAGTGCCGGGAATCTTGATGAACAGATTAGGCTGGGCGGCACGGGTGTGTAGATCTTTGGCGGCAGCCAGGGTGCTAGGCGTGTCGTACGCCAGCAACGGCGAAACCTCCAGAGACACCCATCCATCCACACCTCCAGAATTGTCGTAGGTCGGTCGAAACAGGGCTGCGGCGCGGGTAAGATCTTCCAGCGCCAACTCGAAGAAGAGCGTTTCGCCCGATTTGCCCCTGCTCACCTTCTCGCGGATCGCGGCGTCATAAGAAGAGCTGTTTTTGATCGCGTGGTCGAAGATCGTGGGATTCGAGGTGAGCCCGGTTACCGAGAGTTCATTGACGTAACGTCTCAGTGTGCCGCTATCCAGCAGATCGCGTGTAATGTTATCGAGCCAGATGCTCTGCCCCAAATTGTGCAGCGCTTGTGTCGCCTTCATCGTGATACAACCTCCATAGCTCCTGTATTCTTTGGAGTGCCCAGCGCCGGAAAACGGCGCGAGGATACTGTTAGGTTCCGCACCCATTCGAAAGCCGGACTGTCGAGCATTTCTTCCGTGCAACGCCAGCGCCAATTTCCATCGGCGCGTCCGGGAACATTCATGCGGGCTTCATTGCCGAGGTTGAGCAGGTCCTGGAGCGGGGCCATTGCCAGCGCAGCCACTGAGGACCATGCCAGGCCCATCAAGGCGGGTGCAACCTCGCTGGTGCCGCCATCAGGCCGCTTCAGGTAATTCCACATGTTCTGTCTCTGGTCAGCCGGCAGATCTTCAAACCAGCCGCGAGTCGTGGGATTGTCATGGGTCCCGGTGAACACCACCGTGTTGCTGATGTAGTTGTGGGGCAGGTGCGGGTTGTCGGAGTGGCCGTCGAAAGCGAACTGCAGAATCCGCATCCCCGGCAGGTGGAACTGGTCGCGGAGCGCATACACGTCTGGCGTAACCAGCCCCAAATCTTCCGCGATGAACGTCAGCGAGCCTAGCTGACTCTGAACGGCGCTGAAGAACTCAGCACCCGGGCCTGGTCTCCAATTTCCCGATTCCGCAGTGGGTGCGCCGGCGGGAACATGCCAGGCCGCCGTGAAGCCGCGGAAATGGTCCAACCGAATCACATCTACATGGCTCAGCAGGGAGCGCAAACGATCTATCCACCAACCATAGCCGGCCTGGCGAAGAGCGTCCCAGTTGTAAAGGGGATTACCCCAGAGCTGCCCTTTCGCACTGAAATAGTCTGGTGGCACACCGGCGACGAAACGCGGCCGGCGTCGTTCGTCCAGGAGAAACAGTTCCGGGTTGGCCCACACGTCGCTCGAGTCCGGAGAGACGAAAAAGGGCAAGTCGCCGATCAACTTCAAACCTTTGCTATGGGCGTGCGCCTTAAGCCGCTCGGCCTGGCGAAGGAGCAGGAACTGAACAAAGCACGCCAGTCCTATGCCATCCGCTAGTTCGCGGCGCGCACGCTCGAGCGCCGCGGGCTCGCGCTGGACCAACTCCGCCGGCCATTCGAGGTAGTACGCGCCGGCAAACCGGGCCTTCAGCGCCCAGAAAAGCGCGTAGTCATCGAGCCAGTGCGCCCGGTCATGGCAGAACTGCTGATATGCGGAACGCAGATCCGGGCGGGCGCCCCCCTTGAAGTTGGCCCAGGCAGTGTCGAGGAGCCGGTGCTTGAAGGGAATCACAGCGCTGTAATCGACTTCGTGTTCCGGGAATGCACCGGACTGACAATCGCTCGCCCGCAGCAATCCATCTTCGATCAGCCAGTCGGGACTGATCACCATCGCGTTACCGGCGAAAGAGGATAGGGATTGATAGGGTGAATTGCCATATCCTGTGGGCCCCAGCGGCAGGGCCTGCCACCAACTTTGGCCGGCTTGCTCAAGGCGGTCGATCCACGCGACTGCAGCGGGCCCGAAATCGCCAATCCCATAAGACGAGGGAAGCGACGTTACGTGCAGCAGTAAGCCTGAAGCGCGGTATGCCGGTGGAAACGGCGGAATACTGATGCCGTCGCCGGTCACACTCGTCCTTTCGAATTCAGGGCGCTGTTCACAATTCCCTCGGCTTCGTTCAGGATGGCATTGAGATGTGCCTGGTCCTTGAAGCTTTCCGCGTATATCTTGTAAATGTTCTCGGTGCCCGAGGGCCGGGCCGCAAACCAGCCGTTCGCGGTCACCACTTTCAAACCACCGATCGGGGCGCTATCGCCGGGAGCTTGTGTCAGTTTGGCGACGATCGGCTCGCCCGCCAAAATCGATGCGCTAACCGCCTCCGGCCGTAAATCCCGCAGCCGGGCTTTCTGCTCGGGCGTGGCGGGCGCGTCGACGCGCGTGTATAACGGCGTGCCGAAGCGTGCTGTCAGCTCGGTGTAATGCTCGCCGGGATCCTTGCCGGTTCGAGCGGTAATCTCTGCTGCCAACAGGTCCATGATCAGGCCATCTTTATCGGTCGTCCACACAGTGCCGTCGTGACGCAGGAAACTGGCGCCGGCGCTTTCCTCGCCGCCGAAACAGCAGGAGCCGTCGAACAGACCTGGAACGAACCACTTGAATCCCACCGGGACCTCGTACAAGCGCCGCCCTAGACTCTGCACAACCTTGTCGATCATGCTGCTGCTCACCAGCGTCTTGCCGACCGCGGCGTGCTCCGGCCACAGAGATCGATGCGTGAGGAGATAGCGGATCGCCACAGCCAGGTAGTGATTGGGGTTCATCAAGCCCGCTGACGGTGTTACGATGCCATGCCGATCCGCATCCGGGTCATTGCCGAATGCCACGCGATAATTGTCTTTGAGTCCGACGAGCCGTGCCATAGCATAGGGGCTGGAGCAGTCCATGCGGATCACGCCATCGTGATCGACAGTCATGAACGAGAAGGTTGGGTCGATCTTCTCGTTTACGACGGCGATGTCCAGTTGATATTCGGCATTGATCGGGCCCCAGTACGGTTCGGCAGCCCCTCCCAGCGGATCAACTCCCAGCTTGAGGCGGGCGTCACGAATAGCGTCCATATCAACGACGTTCCGCAGATCGCGGACGTAGGGCAGGACGAAGTCGTCCTGGTGCGTCGTTGGCGACCCGAAGGCCGAGGCGAATGGCACGCGCTTCACGCCGGCGTTTTTTTGGCGCAGCAACTCGTTGGCCCGGTTCTCCACCCACTGCGTTACATCGGTGTCGGCGGGACCACCGTTCGCCGGATTGTACTTGAATCCTCCGTCCTCAGGCGGATTGTGCGATGGTGTGACCGCGATTCCGTCCGCGAGGTGTGCCTGGCGGCCGCGATTATAGGCGAGGATGGCCCGTGAGATCACCGGCACCGGCGTGAAGCCGTTGTTTCGTTGAATGATCGTATCCACGTTGTTCGCCGCCAACACCTCGAGCGCGGTCCGCTGCGCGGGATCGGAAATTGCGTGCGTATCCTTGCCCAGGTATAGAGGGCCGTCCGGCCCGTTTGCGCGCCGGTAATCGCAGATCGCCTGCGTGATGGCCAGAATGTGCGCTTCGGTGAACGTGCCATCGAGCGAAGAGCCGCGATGACCACTCGTACCGAAGATGACCATCTGGTTCGGGTCATTCACATCGGGCCGGCGCTCGAAATAGTCGCGCTCGAGCCGCGCGATATCGACCAGCATCTCCTTTGGAGCGGGCAGGCCGGCCAGGGGCGAGACCTTCGGTATGGAGGGCGTGTTTACAGCACTGGACATGGCTTCACCTGCCAGATATCGGCCGCATATTCGGCGATAGTCCGGTCGCTCGAAAACTTCCCCGAGTGCGCCACATTCAAGATGGCTTTGCGCGCCCATTCGTCCGGGTTCGCATACAAATCGAGCAGGCGCTGATCCGCATCGAGATAGGACTTCAGGTCCGCCAGGTGCATGTAGTAATCGCCGTGCGTCAATAGCGTGTCGCGCAACTCCCCAAATATTCCCGGCTCATAGCGGCTGAAATGATCGGAGAAGATCAGGTCCAAGGCGGCGCGGGTTTCGGGCTCGTGGTCATAGTGCCAGTGCGGGTTATACCAGCTTCGGCTTTCGGCTACCTGGTCCGCGGTCAGGCCGAAGAGGAAGAAGTTCTCCTCGCCCGCTTCTTGCGCCATTTCGACGGTTGCCCCGTCGCGTGTGCCGATAGTCAAGGCGCCATTCATCATGAACTTCATGTTGCTCGTGCCGCTGGCTTCGTAGCCCGCGGTGGAAATCTGGTTCGAGACGTCACTCGCGGGGATCAGCCGCTCGGCGAGCGAAACGTCGTATTCGGGCAAGAACAGGACTTTGAGCCGCCCTTGCATGGCCGGATCGCCGTCAATAGTACCGGCAAGGTTCTCGATGAACTTGATGATGAGCTTGGCTAGATGGTAAGCCGGCGCCGCCTTGCCACCGAAAAAGAATGTCCGAGGCACCATCTTGAGTTTCGGATTCTCGCGAAGCCGGTTGTAAAGCACCACGATGCGCAGGGCATTCAGCAGTTGGCGTTTGTACTCGTGAATGCGCTTGATCTGGCAATCGAAGATGGTCTCCGGGTCGACAGTCTGGCTGAGGGAAGACTTAAGCCAATCAGCAAACTGAGATTTGGCTTGCTTTTTGGCCTTCTTGAAGCGGTCGCGGAAACCCTTATCGCCGGCGAGCGGCGCCAGTTTGGTCAGTTGGCTGAGGTCCGTCACCCAGCCTTGGCCGATGGCCTCGGTAATCGTACCGGCGAGAATCGGGTTCGCCAGCAACAACCATCGGCGGGGTGTAACACCGTTCGTTTTGTTGCTGAACCGCTCGGGAAACATCTCGGCCAAATCCTTGACCGTGGTCTTGCGCAGCAGCTCGGTGTGAATTGCGGCCACTCCATTCGTACTATGCGAGCCGACGATTGCCAGGTTGGCCATGCGCACGTGCCGGACCTCACCTTCCTCGATCAAACTCACGCGCTCAGCCTTTTCCTCATCTCCCAGGAAGCGGGTCCTGACTACATCGAGCAGGCGCCGGTTGATCTCATATATGATTTCCAGGTGACGCGGGAGGAGCTTCTCGAACCACGCAACCGGCCACTTCTCTAATGCTTCAGGCAGCAGTGTGTGGTTTGTATAACCCAGTGTTCGTTGTGTCAGGTGCCACGCTTGGTCCCACCCGAGTTTGGCGTCGTCGAGCAGAATACGCATCAACTCGGGCACAGCCATGGACGGATGCGTATCGTTTAGCTGGATGGCAGCCTTCTCTGGAAGCATGTTCCAGTCGTCATTGGCGCGGCGGAAGCGCCGTACGAGGTCGGCCAGCGAACACGTTACGAGAAAATATTCCTGCACGAAACGCAGTTCCTGCCCGCTGTTGGTGGAGTCATCGGGGTAGAGCACTCGCGTAATGGATTCGGCCACCAGGGTTTCCGCCACTGCGGCAACAAAATCGCCATGGCTGAAGACCTGAAAATCGAAGTAATCAGGCGCACTGGCGGCCCAGAGACGGAGAGTGTTGATCGTCTTCCCGCCATAACCAACCACGGGCCGATCAAACGGCACGCCGATCAGCGTGGAGGGGCGGCCGGGGATCGCATGGAGCCGCCCTTCGCGCACTTCAAGGGTGCAGTTAAACGGCACTTCAACCTTCTCGTGCGGGCGTGCAACCTCCCACGGGTCGGGACGACTTAGCCAGTTGTCCGGATGTTCCTGTTGCCAGCCATCCCGGATGGTCTGCTTGAAAATGCCGTACTCGTACCTGAGGCCGTATCCCATGGCGGGCAATTGCATGGTGGCCATTGAGTCAAGGAAACAAGCCGCCAGACGCCCGAGCCCGCCGTTACCCAGACCGGCGTCGGGTTCCTGCTCGAGCAGGCTGACCCAGTCGATGTCGTCATCCTTGATTGCCTGCTTTACGACCGGATCGAGCAACAGGTTCGTGACGTTATTGGCGAGGGACCGGCCAATGAGAAACTCCATCGATAGGTAATAGACGCGTTTCGGGTCTTCCCGCGCGTAGGCATCCTTGGTCTCTAGCCAACGTTTGGATAGAACATCGCGCACGGCGCGTGCAAAAGCTTCGAAACGCTCGCGCGGATCGATTGCCGCCCGATCAACGATGTTGTCGAAGGCGAGGTGTCGTTCGTATAGCGCGTTGTCGCTCCCCGCGAATTTATATCCGTCGAGGTCGTTTTGACGGTGGCGTTTCGAGAATTCAGACTCGCCAGTTCTCGCGGGTTCTAGTGTCGGTTTTGTGCCCATGGTGTTGTTCCTAATGACTTAGACTCGTGTACTCGAACGGATTCGCTTAGTACGGAGATGGCCCACGGACCCACCCGGTCCGGCGATTCACCGCCTGGACATCCGTCGCGGAATACATGCCATCCGGGCCGCACGCCATGAATTTCAGAAGTGCGGAAACGCCCGTATTCGCCATAGTTCCATTCGAGGAGGTCGCGGTCGACTTCGGCTTGGGCGGCGATGCCGGCTAGCTCACCAGTCCCGCGTGCGCGCTGCAACGGGCTGGTAAACGCCCGATCAAAATTCAGTCTGCATAGTCGTTCTCCGGGTGCGAGGGCGTTGTGCTGACCGCGTTCCGTCAGCGGAAGGTTGGTTAACCTACTATGGTGTCCCATGAGGCTCCACGCGGTCTCCCCATGGCGCGGCAAGTAAACGCTGTATGAACGGTTCATCGTCGATTGACTCGGTAGCCGACTACCACAACACTTCCCCAGCTCCGCTTGCAGCCAATCATTCACGTCGGAACCACCGCTGCCATTACGGTGCTGGAAAATGCCGGGGCCTCATGCCTGGAGTGAACCCGTGCGCTACTCCTTGCACGCGCCCTGCCAAGTCCCGTCGTTCGGCTAGCCTAGGCCGTGAGAGGCTGCCATGTTTAACCCGCGTCTTTGCTTTCACCAGCAGGCGCTTCATTGCAAGCATGCGTTATTCCAACTCGGCCAAATCCAATGGAGCATGGTAAATGCAGACGCTTTGTCCGAAAAGCCGCTAACAAATTGGTGTCGTGACGGTCACCAATCGTCGGCAGTGGCTGGGCGAGTGGAAAAGGCGTGTCGCGGGGGTGCCGTTGCGACTCGCAACGAAGAGAGATACTGCAAACCAAACAAATACAAGTTCCGCACGAGGTAATAAGACGCTGGTTCGACGGCGTGCGGTTCAGTCTTCGTTTGGTGCGAAAGCTGACAATACCGGAGCTGGGTCATCGGCACCGTTCTGGTCGAAGTCGGATTGTCGCTGGGCCGACACGTTTTACCGACATCGGGATCCACGCCGGACCATTTGATTTTGACGCGTAACCATACCAATAACTGCCGAAGTCCTTTGGACGCGCGAGCTGGCGGATCGAGCGATTGTTCTGGAATCGCAATTGCTCTCGACCCGACGGGGAACAGTCGCGTGATCTGGCATACGTCCATGTCTTTCCAGCCGTATCCCTGCTTCGGCTGGCTTTGCGGAGCGCCTGGGGGGCCTCGTTGGTACCGGCATGTAACTTCGTTTTGGACTCCTCGGGCACCGGGAGGGCGCCTGCTCCTGTGATCTGGCCACTGGTTGTGCACTTCGCGCTCGTGGTTGTTTTGGTCGCGGCGGTTCTCCTTCTTTCTTACCTGTTGGGCCAAAGACATTCGGAACCGGCTACGGGCGAGCCCTACGAAGGCGGCATCGTTTCGGAAGGCTCGGCGCGCGTGCGTGTCTCGGTACGTTACTACCTCGTTGCCGTGTTTTTTGTCGTTTTTGACTTGGAAGCAGTCTTCCTGTTCGCTTGGGCCGGAGCCGCTCGCGAGGTAGGCTGGGCCGGCTATGGCGAGGTTGTGCTGTTCGTCGGAGTGCTGGTCGCAGCCCTGGTTTATCTTTGGCGAGTCGGCGCGCTGGATTGGGCGCGGGAACCGCGCCGTTCGAGGTGAGAATCCGATGCAGTGGTCACTAACCAAGCCGGACGTTACGGGGCTCGTCGCAACTCCAGACACGGAGCCATTTGAACAGACAGTGCGCCGTAGCGTAGTCCTGTCGCGGCTGGAGGATCTGGTCAGATGGGGCCGCAAGAACTCCGTGTGGCCCTTCAATTTCGGGCTCTCCTGCTGTTACGTGGAGATGGCCACCAGCATCACCAGCAAGTTTGACGTCTCGCGCTTCGGCGCCGAAGTGATTCGCGGTACGCCTCGCGAAGCGGATCTTATGGTGGTCGCCGGGACGGTCTTCCTCAAGATGGCGCCCATCGTGCAGCGCCTTTACGAACAAATGATGGAGCCGCGCTGGGTGATTTCGATGGGCTCCTGCGCGAACTCCGGGGGCATGTACGACATATATAGCGTCGTCCAGGGGGTGGATAAGTTTCTTCCCGTCGATGTTTATGTGCCGGGTTGCCCGCCTCGTCCCGAGGCTTTCCTGGAAGGATTGCTGTTGTTGCAGAAAGCGATTGGAACGGAACAGCGTCCGCTGAGCTGGGTGGTGGGCTCACAAGAGACTGTTCGCGCGCCTCTGCCATCCGTCCGCGATCTGATGCGGTCCACGCGCGAAAAAGCTACTGTGCTGAGGGAGCCTGACGAGGTATGATCGCCGCCCTTACGGTTGTGCAGGAAATTGGCGACCGGCTTAGCGCCGCCGCCGTGCCTCAGGAGACGCACGATCACATACCAACCGTTTGGGTGCCGAAGGATCGCGTGCACGGCCTGCTCCGCTTTCTTAAAGAAGAAGTCGATCGACCCTACAAGATGCTGTACGACCTCTCCGCTATCGATGAGCGCATGCGGGTACATCGCGATGGCCAGCCGGCCAGCGATTTCACGGTAGTCTATCATCTTCTTTCCTTTGACCGGAACGAATATGTGCGCATCAAGGTGGCCCTGATGGAAGACCGGCTTTCGGTGCCGAGTATCACAGACATCTGGCCGGCCGCGAATTGGTATGAGCGCGAAGTGTGGGATATGTTCGGGATCGTCTTTGACGGTCACCCGCATCTTGCACGCATCCTGATGCCGAAGACCTGGGTGGGCCATCCGCTGCGCAAGGAACATCCGGCACGTGCCACCGAGATGGGACCGTATCAGTTGCCTCCCGCCAAAGAGCTGGCCGAGCAGGAGGCGTTGCGCTTCCGCCCGGAGGAATGGGGCATGCGCCGCGAGCGCGACGGCTCGGATTTCATTTTCCTGAACCTGGGTCCGCAACACCCGGGTACGCACGGGGTCTTACGCGTGGCGGTGCAGCTCGATGGCGAAGAGATTGTCGACGCTATCCCGGAAATCGGCTTCCATCATCGCGGCGCGGAGAAGATGGGAGAGCGCCAGTCCTGGCACACGTACATCCCTTACACCGATCGTGTGGACTACCTGGGCGGTGTCATGAACAACCTGGCCTATCTGACGGCGGTGGAGATGCTGGCCGGCATTAAGGTTCCGCCCCGGGGCCAAGTCATTCGCGTCATGCTGGCCGAGCTGTTCCGCATTATCAGCCACCTGGTCTGGTACGGCACTTTTGCGCAGGACCTGGGACAGATGTCGCCGGTCTTCTTCACGTTCAACGACCGCGAGCGCGCGTTCGGCATCATCGAGGCCATCACGGGCGCGCGCATGCATCCAGGCTGGTTTCGCATCGGTGGCGTGGCCGCTGACCTGCCCAAAGGCTGGGAGAACATGTTTCGCGATTTCATAAAATACCTGCCGCCCCGCCTGGTCGAGTACGATCGCACCGTGATGCGAAACGGGATCTTCAAAGCGCGCACGAAAGGCATCGGTGCACTAACTGTCAATGAAGCCATCGAGTGGGGCATGACCGGTCCCAACCTGCGTGCCTGCGGGCTTGAATGGGACTTTCGCAAGCGCCAGCCCTACTCTGGATACGAGCAGTTTCAGTTCGACATTCCGACAGCCCAGAGCGGCGATTGCTATAGCCGCGCGATGGTGCGTGTCGAGGAGATGCGCCAGAGTCTGCGCATCATCGAACAATGCATGAAGATTATGCCGGGTGGTCCGTATAAGTCGGATCACCCTTTGGCCACTCCCCCAGTGAAGGATCGCACGATGCACGACATCGAAACCCTGATCACACACTTCTTGAGCGTGAGTTGGGGACCGGTGATGCCTGTGGGTGAAGTACTCGGCGCCATTGAAGGTACCAAGGGTAACAACGGCTATTACCTGATCAGCGATGGCAGCACGGTTTCGTACCGGACACGCATCCGTACACCTTCTTTCGCGCATGTACAGACCTTGCCGCTGCTGTCCCGGGGCCTGATGATTCCTGATTTAGTTGTCAACCTGGGCAGTCTGGATTTTGTATTGGCGGATGTCGACCGGTGAGGAGTGCACGTGATGTTGACCGCCGAAGAAATTCACGAGATTGAGGCGGAGGCAGCGCACTATCCAACGCGCGAAGCGGTATCGATTGACGCGCTAAGGATCGTGCAGCGGCACCGTGGCTGGGTCTCCGATGAGAGCCTGCGCGACATTGCCGGCCATCTGGGCATGTCTCCCACTGACCTGGATAGCGTGGCCACGTTCTACAACCTTATCTTTCGCCGGCCTGTGGGGCGCCACGTAATCATGGTCTGCGACAGCGTGAGTTGCTGGATCATGGGCGGCGACGGCGTGCGAAAGCATCTTCACGAGAGGTTGCGAATCGAAGCGGGTGAAACGACGCCGGACCAGCGCTTTACGTTGCTGCCGATCGTGTGTCTGGGATGCTGCGATCATGCCCCAGCCATGCTGGTGGGCGGCGATCTGCACAGCGACCTGAATCCGGAGAGAATCGACGCGGCACTCGGGCAGTACAAATGACCACCACTTCCGAAAAGCCGCTGACCGAGAGGATGCGCCCGGACGGGTCCTTCCTGGACGTGCAGGCCTACGAGCAGGCTGGTGGTTACCAGGCTATCCGCAAGGTCCTCAGTGGCGGCATGACGCCGAAAGCGGTCACGGATGAAGTGAAAGAAGCGGGTCTGCGCGGCCGGGGCGGCGCCGGCTTTTCAACCGGTTTGAAATGGTCTTTCGTGCCGCTTGGTAAAGACGCTCCTAACCCGACGTACCTGGTGGTCAACGCCGACGAGATGGAGCCCGGCACGTTCAAAGACCGGATGTTGATGGAGCGGGATCCGCACCAGCTTATCGAAGGCGCGATGGTTGCCGGATTTGCCATCGAAGCTGACGTTGCCTACATCTTTCTGCGCGGTGAGTACACGCTGGCCGCCGAACGGCTTTCGCGCGCCATCGCGGAAGCCTACGAACGTCATTACCTGGGGAAGAACATCTTCGGTTCCGGCTACAGCCTGGAGCTGCATCTGCACCTCAGCGGCGGCCGCTACATTTGCGGGGATGAGACCGGCCTGCTGAATGCGCTGGAAGGCAAGCGCGCCAACCCGAGATCGAAGCCGCCATTCCCACCGGTAGTCGGCCTCTTCGGCAAACCTACCGTGGTCAATAACGTCGAGACCATCAGTTGCGTTCCCCACATCATCAACCACGGCGCGGCGTGGTTCCGTGGTTTGGGACGGACGAAGGATGCCGGCACGAAGCTATTCGGCGTAAGCGGAAAGGTGAAGCGTCCGGGCCTGTGGGAACTTCCCATAGGAACCCCCATCCGCGAAATTCTCGAGGAACATGCCGGAGGAATGCGCGATGGAGTGAAATTTCGCGGATTGCTGCCGGGCGGGTCGTCTACCCCATTCATCGTGGAACAGCATCTGGACACGCCCATGGATTTCACCGAAATGCCCAAAGCCGGCAGCCGCCTGGGCACCGGCACCATGATCGTGCTCGATGACCAGACCTGTCCGGTTGGCATGACCTGGAACATGATGCGCTTTTTCGCCCGGGAATCCTGCGGTTGGTGCACGCCCTGCTGGAGCGGCCTGGGATGGGCGGAGCGCATTCTGAAATCCATGGAAGAAGGACGGGGGCAGTCCGGCGATCTCGAAAAGCTGGCATTTCAGGCCAAAATGTGGGCTCCCGGCAATACCTTCTGCGCCCTGGCGCCTGGCGCCGCGGACCCCCTCGAAACCGCGTTGAAATACTTTCGCGAGGATTTCGAACGGCACATCCGCGAGCACCGCTGCCCGTGGACAAAGGTGGCATAGGTATGGCGACCGTCTACATCGACAACAAACCGTACCAGATGAATCCGGATCAAAACCTGCTCCACGGCTGCCTTTCGCACGATCTGAAGTTGCCGTACTTCTGCTGGCATCCAGCGCTGGGGTCGGTGGGCGCCTGCCGCCAGTGCGCCGTCAAGCAGTTCAAGGACGAGCACGATGCGCACGGCAAAATCGTGATGGCTTGTATGACGCCGGCCACGGAAGGCACGCGCATCTCTATCGACGATCCGGAGGTAGCCGCGTTCCGCGCCGGCATCATCGAGGGACTCATGCTGAATCATCCGCACGACTGCCCGGTGTGCGATGAGGGGGGCGAGTGCCATTTGCAGGATATGACGGTGATGACGGGTCACGATTACCGCCGTTACGAATTCGAGAAACGCACGTTTCGCAATCAGAACCTGGGCCCGCTGGTCAATCAAGAGATGAACCGGTGCATCCAGTGCTACCGTTGCGTGCGCTACTATCGCGACTACGCGGGCGGCAGCGATTTGAACGCGTTTGCCACGCGGGATACGGTCTTCTTCGGCCGTCACGAAGATGGCGTCCTGGAGAATGAATTCAGCGGTAACCTGGTGGAAATCTGTCCGACCGGGGTTTTCACCGATAAGACCCTGAAGCATCATTACGCCCGCAAGTGGGACCAGCAGTTTGCTCCTTCTGTTTGCGTGCACTGCGCGCTCGGCTGCAATACGGATGCCGGCGAGCGCTATGGAACGCTGCGCCGCATCGTCAGCCGCTACAACCATGAAGTGAATGGCTATTTCTTGTGTGACCGTGGAAGGTTCGGCTATGAGTTCGTCAACAGCGAACGGCGCTTCCGGCAGCCCGTCCTCAAAGGACAGCCCACTTCCGCCGCGTTGGCCCAAAGCCATTTGCGCGAAGTTCTGGCGAACGGCAAAGCGATCGGTATCGGCTCGCCACGCGCATCGCTCGAAGCCAACTTCGCCCTGCGCACGCTGGTGGGCTTGGACCGCTTCCACTGCGGCATGGCCGATGACGAAGCCAGGTTGGTTGGACGCATGGTCGAGATTCTGCGGCGCGGTCCGATGCGGACGCCCACCTTACGCGAGATCGCGGAGTGCGATGCTGTGTTCATCCTGGGCGAGGACATAACTAATGTTGCCCCCAGAATGGCGTTGGCCGTGCGCCAGTCGGTGCGCCAGCAGCCCATGGAGATTGCCCGGAAGCTGAAAATCCCGTTGTGGATGGATCACGGCGTACGCGACGCGCTGCAGGGCGCGAAGGGTCCGCTCTACATCGCGACACCGTATGCCACGCGCCTGGACGACGCCGCTACCGCCACGTTCCACGCTGCGCCCGACGACCTGGCGCGCCTGGGATTCGCCGTAGCTCATGCACTCCACTCAGGCGCGCCCTCGGTGGGAGATTTTCCGTTGGCCGATGAGATCGCCCGCGCACTTAAGGCGGCCAAGAAGCCGCTCGTGATTTCGGGCACCAGTTGCGCTAGCGAGGCCGTCATCGAAGCGGCCGCGAATGTGGCGATGGCGGCGCAGGCCGCGCTTAGCTTTACGTCTCCCGAGTGCAATACCGTGGGCGCGGCACTCCTGGGTGGAGACCCCTTGAGCGCGGCGTTTGAAGCGGTCGGGGCTGGGCGCGCCGACACCGTGATCATCCTCGAAAACGATCTCTACCGGCGCGCGCCCGCGGCCGAAGTCGACGTGTTTCTGAAGGCCGCCGCGCACGTAATCGTCCTCGATCACCTGGCCAATCCGACGACTGAGAAGGCGGAGTTGGTCCTGCCGGCCGGGACCTTTGCCGAATCCGACGGCACTTTCGTCAGCAGCGAAGGACGCGCCCAAAGATTCTTCCAGGTATTCGTCCCTGAGAGCGACGTTTCGGCAAGCTGGCGCTGGTTGAAGCTGGATCACTGGCATAACCTGGACGACGTGCTTGCGGCAATATGCAGGGCATTACCCGAGCTTGCGGCCGTACGCGATGCCGCGCCATCGGCCGCGTTTCGCATTGCGGGGGCCAAGATTCCACGTTCGTCGCATCGCGAAAGCGGGCGCACGGCCGTGCTCGTGAACATCGATGTGTCCGAGCCCAAGCCGCCCGACGATCCGGATTCGCCGCTCTCGTATTCCATGGAAGGCACGCCCGACAAACCGCCGGGAGCCCTCATTCCGTTCTTCTGGTCGCCGAGTTGGAACTCCATTCAGGCGACCAATACTTATCAGGAAGAGATTGGCGGACCCTTGCGCGGCGGCGATGCGGGCGTGCGTGTCTTGGAGCCCGCACCGGCCAACGGCCAGTCCTATTTCAGCGGCATCCCTCCCGCATTTGAACCGCGCGAGGGCGAGTGGCTGTTGGTGCCGATGTATCACATTTTTGGCTCCGATGAACTGAGCCTCTCCGCGCCGGGTATCGCGGAACTTGCCGCCAGGCCACATATAGCTATGAACAGTGCCGATTTCACAGACAGTGCGGAAGTCGAAGTGAGTTGTGCAGGCGGCACGTTCCGGCTGCCCGCGCGTATCCGCCCCGATCTCCCGATCGGGGTCGCCGCACTTACCGCGGGAGTGCCTCCTTTGACCGGAATCACACTGCCCGCGTGGGGAAGAATCGCGAGGCCGAAGTGACCAGCCCATATCCGATCCTTTCCATCCTCGGGATTGTCATCGGGGCGCTTACCATCGCAGCCTTCCTGATCTGGGTCGAGCGCCGGCTGCTGGCCCTCTGGCAGGATCGCTACGGACCGAACCGCGCCGGTCCCTTCGGTTTGCTCCAGGTAGCGGCTGACGCGATCAAGATGTTCATGAAGGAGGACTGGATTCCCCCCTTCGCTGATAAGCCCGTTTTCATTGTGGCTCCAGCCATAGTCTTCGTCACGGTGTTGATGTCTTTCGCGGTCGTTCCGGTGGCGCCGGGGATTATCGTGAGCGACCTGAATATCGGCCTCTTGTTCTTTCTGGGCATGTCTTCCCTGGGAGTCTACAGTATCGTGCTGGCCGGATGGTCCTCCGACAACAAATATGCGCTGATCGGTGGCTTACGCGCCGCGGCGCAGATGTTGAGCTACGAAGTGTTCATGGGCCTCTCGCTGATGGGCGTGGTGTTGCTGGCGGGATCGTTCAGCCTCCCGGCGATCGTAGAAGCGCAAAAGAAAATCTGGTTCGTGATTCCACAATTACCAGGCTTTATTTTATTTCTAATCGCCGGCCTGGCCGAAACGCGCCGCATCCCATTCGATCTGCCTGAAGCCGAGAGCGAACTCGTCGCCGGTTATCACTCGGAATACTCGGGGATGAAGTTTGGCATGTTCTTCGTCGGAGAATACATGGGAATCACTTTGATCTCCAGCATGATAGCCGTTCTTTTTTTCGGCGGCTGGCTGGGCCCCGTGCTCCCCGGAGTGCTCTGGTTTCTGATCAAGATTTTTTTCTTTATCTCATTGTTCGTTTTGTTGCGGGCGGCCCTTCCGCGTCCGCGATTCGATCAGCTCATGTCCTGGGGTTGGAAGGTGATGCTGCCACTAGCCTTGGCCAACATGCTGTTAACGGGCGCGGCGGTGCTTATATGGAGTCACAGATGATCAGCATACTCCGCACGGTCTGGCTGGTGTTTTTGCACACTTTCCAGAAGAGAGTGACGGTTCAATATCCGGAGCAAAAGCCCTACCTCGCGCCGCGCTACCGAGGCAGGATCGTTCTGTCGCGCGATTCCGATGGAGGCGAGCGCTGTGTAGCCTGCAACCTTTGCGCGGTGGCGTGCCCGGTCGATTGCATAGCGCTCCAGGCAACCGAAGATGAAACCGGCAGGCGTTATCCGGAGTTCTTCCGCATCAACTTCTCGCGTTGCATCTTCTGCGGCTTTTGCGAAGAAGCCTGCCCCACTTATGCCATTCAACTCACTCCTGATTTCGAGATGGGGGAGTTTCACCGAAAGAACCTGGTATATGAGAAACATGACTTGATGATAGACGGTCCGGGAAAGTACCCGGGTTATAACTTCTGGCGGGTGGCGGGCGTCCAGATAGGCGGCAAGGACAAGGGGCAGGCGGCACACGAAGCGCCGCCGGTCGACGTCCGCTCCTTGTTGCCGTGAGACGATGTTGCCGTGAGACGATTATGGAACTGGCTTTTTATATTGCGGGCGCGCTGGCCGTCATATCGACGGTCCTGATGCTGACTCGCTTAAACGTGGTGCACGCCCTCCTTTACTTGATCGTGTCGCTGCTCAGCGTGGCGGTGGTCTTCTACTTACTGGGCGCGCCCTTTGTGGCCGCGCTCGAAGTCATCGTTTATGCGGGCGCCATCATGGTCCTTTTCATATTCGTGGTCATGATGCTGAACCTTGGAGAGCACGCCGCCGGAATGGAAAGACGTTGGCTGACGCCTGGAATCTGGACCGGTCCCGTGCTTCTTGCCGGCGTCCTGATTATCGAGGTGGTTTACCTGGCACGCGGCGCGACAGCGGGCTTGGGCGGTGCCGCGGTCGGACCGCAGGAGGTTGGGATCGCCCTGTACGGTCCTTACCTGATTGGCGTGGAGTTAGCTTCCATGCTTTTGCTGGCCGGCTTGGTGGGCGCGTATCACCTGGGCTCCCATGGAGCCAAAAGACCGGAGATTGAACATGACGCAAATACCCATGAGAGACGGGCTGATGCTAGCGGGGATCTTGTTCTCGCTGGGACTGATCAGCCTGCTCGTACGCCGTGATTTGATTTTTGTCCTGATGTCGCTTGAGGTGATGCTGAACGCGGCGGGGCTGGCATTTGTGGTCGCCGGGTCTCGATGGCATCAGGTCGACGGTCAGATTATGTTCTTGTTCATTTTGGCCATGGCAGCGGCTGAGGTGGCGGTGGGACTGGCACTGGTGCTGCGGATCTATCACCGCTTTAAGTCCCTCGACGTGGATACGCTCGGCGAGATGAGGGGATGACGTGATCAGTCTGTTGTGGCTAATTCCGGCGTTGCCTTTTGCGAGTGCGCTGGTGCTTGCGCTGGTGGGCTCGCGTCTGTCGCGCAAGGCGGCAACAGTCGTGGGAGTGGGGTCGATTGGGCTTTCGGCACTGACCACGATTCTGGTGGGAGTCAGTTTCCTGAGTGCGCCTCCCTCCAGCAACTCTTACACCCAGGTTCTTTGGACCTGGATCAACGTAGCGGGCTTTCAACCGCAGGTCGGCTTCTATCTGGACGCGCTGTCGCTGGTGATGGTGCTGGTCGTCACTTTCGTGGGCTTCCTCATTCACATTTACTCGGCCGAGTTTATGAGGGAGGATGAGGGCTTCAGCCGTTTCTTCGCTTACATGAACTTGTTTGTGGCATCCATGATTACGTTGCTGCTGGCGAATAATCTTCTGCTTCTCACTCTCGGCTGGGAAGGTGTGGGGTTATGCAGCTATCTGCTGATTGGCTTCTGGTACCGCGATCCCGCGAACGGGCGGGCGGCGCGCAAGGCATTCATTGTAACCCGTGTGGGCGACACGGCGCTGTTAGTGGGACTGTTTCTGCTGTTCACCCACCTGGGTACGCTGCAGATTCAGAACCTGATGCAGCGTGCTTCTGGCCAATGGCCAGCGGGGTCTGCGTTAGCGGTTACAGCGGCGTTTTTGCTGTTGGGAGGTGCGGTGGGCAAGTCCGCGCAATTGCCGCTGCAGGTTTGGTTGCCGGATGCGATGGCTGGCCCTACGCCGGTGAGCGCGCTCCTGCACGCAGCCACGATGGTTACGGCGGGCGTTTATCTGATCGCGCGTACGCATGTTCTGTTCGCCCTGGCGCCGGCGGCGCAATTCGCCGTGGCAATTGTGGGCGCAGCTTCGCTGCTGGTCGCCGGATTCAGCGCGCTTACGCAGCACGATATCAAGCGCGTGCTGGCGTATTCCACCATGAGCCAGATCGGTTACATGTTTCTCGCGTTAGGCGTGGGCGCATGGCAGGCGGCTATGTTCCATTTCATGACTCACGCCTTCTTCAAAGCCCTCCTGTTTCTTGGCGCCGGCGTGATCATCGATGCGGTCCACGACGAACACAGCATCTTTCGGATGGGTGGGTTGCGCAAAGAGTTGCCTGTGACTTTTTGGACCTTCCTCATCGCCGGCTGCTCGCTGGCTGGTCTGCCATTCATCACCGCCGGCTTCTTCAGTAAGGACTTGATCATCTGGAGCGCGTGGTCGGCGCCACAGGGACATCCGGCATTCTGGGTTGCCGGGATAGCCGGCGCGCTTCTGACTTCGCTGTACACATTCCGGATCATCTTCCGGGTCTTCTTCGGACCGTTGGGCATACCCGTGACCAAGCGGCCGGGCTATGCGATGACCATCCCTCTCTTGGTGCTGGCTTTTCTTTCCATCGTAGGCGGATATCTGAAACAGCCCTTGCTTGGTTTCCTGCAGTCGGCTCTGCCACCGACGATGGAAGCCCATACCGGCGCCTTGACAGAGATCGGCTCGGAGACTATCGCCGCACTTCTTTTTCTGATCGGTCTCTACTTTGCGTATCTGTTCCACCTCCGGAGGCGGAGCCTTGCGGACGCGCTCGTTGCGAACCCCGCGGGACAGACTCTGCATCAATGGTGGTTTGCGGACTGGGGCTTCGACTGGATATACGACAAAGCCTTCGTACAGCCCTTCATTTGGGTGTCACAGATCAACAAGAGTGATTTCGTCGACGCCTTCTATACCGGTGTGGCACGGCTGACTGAACTGTGTTATCGCGGGCTGAGCCATACCGAGACAGGCCGTGTCCGCTGGTACGCCGCGGCGATGGCGGCCGGGTCGGCGCTGTTTATCGCGATGGTGTTGTTCTTATGATCCTGATCTGGCTGATTGCAATTCTATTGGCGGGCGGCATTCTAGCCTGGCTTACGGCGCGCTGGAGCGTGCAAGCGCCGCGATGGATCTCACTTCTTGCAATTGGCGTGGATCTGGTCCTGGCAGTGTGTATCTGGGCCGCCGGGGCCTCAAGCGGCACGAAGCTGTGGCTGGACGAAGTGGATTGGAATTGGGTACCGGGGTTTGGCATCCACTTTCATCTTGCGGTGGATGGCCTGAGCTTGTTGATGCTGGTGCTCACGTTGTTCCTGGGCATCATGGCCGTGCTGTGCTCCTGGACGGAAATTCGCGAAAAGGTTGGCTTTTTCCACTTCAACCTGATGTGGGTGTTGGCGGGAATCGCGGGCGTTTTCCTGGCGGTTGACTTGTTCCTGTTCTATTTCGCCTGGGAACTGATGCTAGTCCCCATGTATTTTCTGATCGTGATCTGGGGCCACGAGCGGCGCGTCTATGCGGCCGTGAAGTTTTTCCTCTTTACACAGTGCAGCGGATTGCTGATGCTGATCGCCATCCTGGCGCTCTACTTTATCCACCACCAGGCCACCGGTGTCTACACGTTCGAATATTCGGAACTGCTCGGTACCCACATCGGTTCCGGCGTCGAGCTTTGGATCATGCTCGGTTTTTTTGTGGCCTTTGCGGTGAAGTTACCGGTCGTGCCGCTGCATACCTGGTTGCCGGATGCTCACACCGAGGCTCCCACCGCGGGAAGTGTGATTCTGGCCGGGTTGTTGTTAAAGACGGGCGCATACGGTCTGCTGCGGTTTGTCATCCCTCTGTTTCCGCACGCGGCTCATGAGTTCGCCCCTGTAGCTATGGTGCTGGCTGTAATCGGGATTATTTACGGCGCCGTGATGGCTTTCTCCCAGACCGATCTCAAACGCCTGGTGGCTTACACCAGCGTGAGTCACCTGGGATTTGTGCTGCTCGGAATCTTCTCCTGGAACCCGCTGGCGCTCCAGGGTGCGATCATGACGATGATCTGCCACGGCCTGAGCACGGGTGGACTTTTTGTCCTGGTGGGCGGTTTACAGGAACGCATCCACACGCGCGATCTGGCAAGCATGGGTGGTCTCTGGGCCGTGGCGCCGCGCTTGAGCGGAGCCGCGCTGTTCTTCAGCCTGGCTTCGCTGGGCCTGCCTGGGATGGGCGATTTCATCGGAGAACTTCTCGTGTTGCTGGGCTCTTACAGAATCAGCGTCCCGATTACTGTAATCGCGAGTCTTGGTATTCTCACTTCCACTTTCTACGCACTGCGCATGGTGCAGTTCGCATTCCACGGCCCCAACACGCACGCCTGGCAGCTCTCCGATCTGACGCCGCGGGAAGTGCTCATGATGGCGACGATGATCGTGGGCCTGCTGTGGCTGGGACTCTATCCCCAGCCGGTGTTCAACACCTTTGGGCCGGCTCTGTATAACTTACAGGATTCGGCGCAAATGCCCATCACGACCGTGTGGAGATAGTGATGAACGCTTCCGACCTGCTCGTTTTGTCTCCGCTACTCCTGATCGCGGCTGCAGCCGTGGTTGTGATGCTTGGTATCGCCTTCAGGCGTAACCATCTGCTTACGGTGCAACTGACACTCGCCGGACTGACAGCTGCTTTCGTCTCTATCGCGGCAGCCGCGGTACGCGTTCCCCGGCAAGTGACGCCGCTTCTGTTTGTAGACCGATATGCCCTGTTCTACGTCGGTCTGATCGTCGCCTCCGCCGCGGCTGTGACAGTGTTTTCCTACCAGTACTTTGAGAACCGTGAGGGCCATCGCGAAGAGCTGTATCTCCTGCTCCTCCTTGCGACTCTGGGTTGCGCGGTCCTGGTCGCGAGTAGTCATTTTGCTTCGTTCCTCCTTGGACTTGAGATACTGAGCGTCTCCCTCTATGGCATGGTCGCGTATTTGAAAGACAGCAAGCAGGCGCTCGAAGCCGGAATCAAGTACCTCATTCTGGCTTCGGCTTCTGCCGCTTTCCTTCTTTTCGGCATGGCGCTCATTTATGCCGACGCCGGCACCATGGAGTTTTCGCACATCCGGGAGCTCTCTCTAAACCGGTCCGGATTCCCGCTCTTACTGTCCGGGATTGTGCTTACGGTCACGGGCATCGGCTTCAAGCTGGGTGTGGTGCCATTCCATCTGTGGACGCCGGATGTTTATCAGGGGGCGCCTGCGCCGGTGACGGCGTTCGTCGCCACCACGTCGAAGAGCGCGATAGTTGCCCTGTTACTGCGCTATGTTTACCTGTCTGGCGCGCTGCAGTACAGTGCTGTGTTCGCGGTGTTCGCCATCGTCGCGGTTGCCTCGATGTGCGCCGGCAATCTCCTGGCGCTGCGGCAGACGAATGTAAAGCGCATTCTGGCCTACTCTTCGATCGCTCACTTCGGATACATACTGGTGGCATTTCTGGCGAGTTCAACGATGGCGATCGAGGCGGTAAGTTTTTATCTCGTGGCGTACACCGTGACCATACTCGCGGCTTTCGGAATTGTTACAGTTCTCTCCGGATCCGAGCGCGATGCCGATGATCTGGAGGATTACCGCGGCCTCTTCTGGCGGCGGCCGGTGATCGCCGGCGTTTTCACCGCCGCGCTGTTCTCCCTCGCCGGTATTCCCGCCACCATGGGTTTTCTGGGCAAGTTCTACGTGCTCGCCGCCGGAGCGGCCGCCAATGCCTGGCCGCTGGTTATCATTCTCGTCGTCACCAGCGTCGCGGGGCTTTTCTACTACCTGCGCATCGTCGTGACGCTCTACTCAAACCCATCGGAGCACGCTGCCCCGATTCGGGTGCTATCTCGGGGCGGTGCTTTCATCCTCGCCGTCCTCGCGATTCTGTTGATCTGGTTTGGAGTCTATCCCGCGCCGTTGGTTAACTTGATAAGAACAACCATGGCTGGGCTCATTCAAGGCTAACACCAGGACCGCGTCGCGCAGTCAGAATGCCGGAGATAGCGATGCGCGCTATGAGCATGCGGTGATCTGCGCTACCTCAGCGCGCCGCGACCGCCAGTTGCCCCAGGGATTGGAACTAAAGAACTGACCGTGCCAGAGCCGTGACAAACTCCTGGCATTGATGTGACTTGGGTTTTGCCTTGAGCGAAAAGCAGATTCCCGAAGGCGCTGGATTTGCCACACATTTTAGCCGATCTGGCATTCCAGTGGGGCGGACCTCCAGGTCTGCGGCGGGTCTCCAGACCCGCCGAACCCGGCGTGGACGATGTCGCACGCTTACTAAGCCGTGGCCGTCAGGGAGCAGTCGGAGCGCGCGACACATAGAAATAGTAATCGGCCTGATAGTCGACCGATGTCTCGCTGCCGGAGTGCGAACTGTCGCAGCCTCCGGCCGGAGCCACCCCGCCCCGGGTGGCGACGCGCTGGATGTACGTAACGTGTTCGAACGTTCCGGTACCCTTGGTGGTCTTGGCCCTCAGCAGCAGCCACGGGACCGCGCCCACCTGCGGCGCGTCGGCACGCTGCAGCACCTGGCCCACAACCTTGCTGCCATCACCCGCTTCCCAGGTGGGACCCGCATAATGCTTTCCGATTTCCTGGCCTTGTTCATCCAGCAGATTGGCTTGGGGCTTCTCCAGAACCCATTCGAAGCGTGTGGCGTCGTCCGCCCGCGCGCTGCATTTATAAATCTGCTGGCCTTGTCCGTGCGCCTTCAGCAACACGACTTCCGTATCCGGCGGTTTCAGGTTCGCGGGTACCTCCGGAGGCGAGACTGGTGCGGCGGCCAAGCCGAAACGAAAAAGGCAGATCAAGCCTATATGGAGAAATCGCACGCTCATTGTCCTCCTAGCCTCATATTCGCGCGATGCGCCGCCAGGTTCAGCGGCATCAAGCGCAGTGCGGCCTGTTTACGAAACGGCGGACGTGGATGCTCCGCCAATCCGATTTCACTTTTGCGGGCAAGCGATTCCGCGTCCTTCACCCGACCCAGCGCCATCCAGCACGCCGCCAGCGCGCTTTCCGCTTCGGCGATCTGCCAGGGCAACAGGCGAAATGGAGCTGCCTCAGCGGACGCCAGAGCCTCGCGCAATAAGCCTTCCGCCTGCGACTCCTCGCCCGCGGCGATCAGCGCTTCTCCGAGGCGCGCCTTCACGGCGATAACCGCGGGATGTGTGGACGCGTATTTGCCGGTGCGGATGTCCAGCGCCCTGCGCAGCAGGGGTACCGCGTCGCGCGGATAGCCCTGGAAAAGTTGCGCCTCGGCCAGATCGATCAGCGCAGCCGCCATAGCCGGAGTCTGATCGCCCCCCAACGCACGCCGCATTTCCATCGCCTGGCGCGCCAGCGTTTCCGCGGCCACATAGTTGTTGCCATCAAATTCCAGCACGCCCAGATTGATCAGGATCTGAGAGGCCTGCCAGCTCGTAACCGCGTTGGCCTGCCGCAACCGGTCGAGCGCCTTCTGAAAATAAGCGCGGGCGCCGGCGCGGTCCCCCTTAGCCTGCAGCAGACGTCCCCAGTTGCTGAACACCCCGGCGAATCCCGGGTAATTGCCGGCCTCTTCGATGTCCAAAGCCTCGCGCAGAATCGGCTCCGCGGACCGCCAGTCACCCTTTTCGAGCAGCACGTAGCCGAGGTTGTTGAGCGAATACAACAGATCCGGATGCATATTGCCGAGGACCTTACGCCGGATCGCGAGGGCCTCCCGCAGCTTGGTCTCGGCGCCGGCAAGATCGCCCATATTGATCAGGGCGCTCGCCAGGTTGTGCAGGCTGATGGCGTATTCCGGACTGTTGACGCCCACCGTGCGGCGATCGATGGCGACGGCTTCGCTGAGCAGCGCAATGGCCTCCTGGTTATCTCCTTTCCGCTCCAGCACCAGGGCCAGATAATTTCTCCCGTCGCTGCCGAAATCGGCGCCGTTCCGCCGGTTGCTGGCCAGCGCCTGTCTTAGCAGCGGCTCCGCATCGGCGTCCTTAGATTGTAAGTAGAGACACTCGCCCAGAGCGTTCAGACTCTGTGCGTAGAGCAGCGAGTTTTCACCGGCTGTCTGGCGGCGGATCGCGACCAGCCTTCGAAACAGCGGTTCGGCGCGGGCATATTGGCTCTCCAAGCGAATCACATTCGCCAATAGAAATAGCGTATCCGCAGTGTCCGGATCGTGCGGCCCCATGGCCGCCTTCAGTTTATAGGAACGTTCCGCCAATGCTTCGGCTTGATTGTACAGCCCAAGACTCTGGTAGGATTCGGCCAGGCTGTGTAGCATGGAGGCTTCGACAGCCGGTACCGACGCCAGATCCGTATCGATACGCTTCACGCCCTGATCCAGTAGATTGCGCGCCGTGACAGTCTGGCCACGGGCTACTTCCGGAGTCGCGGATTTAAACATGTCAACCAGGAATTGGGCTTCGCGCTCGGCTTTGAGCCGCTCGAGCGTGGCGCGCCGCGCCAGCGCCGCCATGCCGATGCTGGTGGCCATCAGAGCCAGCAGAACCATGCTGCCGATGGCCACGGCAGCTTTGTGCCGGCCTACGAATTTGGCGGCCACGTAGCGCCAGTCGCGTGGCTGGGTGGAGACCGGCTGGCCCGCTTCATAGGCCGCCAGGTCCGCCGACAACTGCGCTGCCGACTGGTAACGCGCGGCAGGATTCTTCTGCATGGCCTTCTGCACGATGCTTTCGAGCTCGCCAGTCCATTGGCGGGCATCGGGCGCGGCCCGATCCGCGTGGGATTTGGCCGTGGCGGTGAGGGTTGGCGGTTGACGCTCGCAAATCTCGCGGGTCAATTCCAACGGGGTCATTCCCGCGGCGCGAAACGGGTTGCTGCCGGCCAGCAATTCATAGAGCAGCACGCCCAGCGCAAAGACATCCACGGCGGTCGTGATCGGCTTTCCAAGTACTTGCTCGGGGCTGGCATACTCGGGCGTCATCAGCCGTACCGTCGGGCGCGCCGGATCGAGCTGCGCGTCTTCGGCATCCAGCAGCTTTGCGATACCGAAGTCCAGCAGCTTCGGGAAGCCTTTGGTGTTAACCAGAATGTTGGACGGTTTGATATCGCGATGCACGACGAGGTTGTGATGCGTATGTTCCACGGCGTCGCAAACCAGCCGGAATAGCCGCAGCCGCTCCGTCGTGGGGAGCCGATGACGCTGGCAGTACTCGTCGATGGGGATGCCATCCACCAGTTCCATCACCAGGTATGGCCACCCTTCAGGCGTTAGGCCGCCATCCAGAAGGCGGGCGATATTCGGGTGATCGAGGTTGGCCAGGATCTGCCGCTCGGCCAGGAAGCGGGGCACCAGGATGTGGTCCAGCCCCAGGCGCATGAGCTTGATGGCGACATACTGCCGGAACTGATCGTCTGCGCGGGCTGCCAGATAGACCTCGCCCATGCCGCCCTCGCCGATGAGTTTGATCAGCTCGAAGTTCCCAATGCGCCGATGGCCCAGGGGCTCCACGGCCGCCACGGAACGCGCGGCCTCGCGCACAGGCTGCTGCAGCAGACCGAGAGTCCGCTCCGCGGCCGCCAGCAGAGATTCGACTTCCTGGCGCAGGGGCCGATCCTGCCCGCAAACCGCCGCCAGGAAGGTCTCCCGATCGCGCGGGTTCATCTCCGAAGCCGCGTTAAAGAGATCTTCGACAGTCTTCCAGCGATTAGCCGCGGGGCGCGGAGCCGGCTGCGGATCGCCTAGGTCTGTTCCTGTGTCAGCGCGCGGTACAGCCATGCTTTCGCCAGTTTTAGTTCGCGATGGAGGGTCGCGGGTGAAATGTTGAGCGCGGCGGCGCACTCCTCCGTGGTGAGACCGCCGAAGAAAAGCAGTTCGATGATCTGGCTCTTACGGGCATCCACCTCCGCCAGCTTCTGCAGAGCCGTGTCCAGATCGACCAGGTCCAACGCGCTGTCTTCGCCTACCATGATGGCTTCGTCCAGCGGCACCTGCTCGGCGCCTCCGCCGCGTTTATGGCGCCCGCGCGATCGCGCATGATCGACCAAGATACGCCGCATCGTGCGGGCGGCCACGCTATAGAATTGCAAGCGGTCCTGCCATTCGGTGTCGGCGCCTGCCAGGCGCAAATAAGCCTCGTGCACCAGAGCCGTGGCGCGCAGCGTATGTCCCGAGCGTTCGGCCATCAGGCAGCGCGCAGCGAGGTGGCGCAGTTGGTCGTAGACCAGCGGAATGAGCTCGTCCACCGCCTGCTGGTTACCTCTTCCGGCCTCTTTCAATAACAGCGTGACCGCTTGGTTTTCAGGCACCCGGGCAATCCTCCCAAAAAAGTGGCGCTGCGTGAGAGAGACCGGCGGCGAACGACGCTTATTGTCATGAGAGGACTTCAAGATCAGTAAGCAAGCCGCGACGCAACGATGCGGTTCCAGCCCCTCGCGAACCTCTCAACAAGTATAGACCAAACAAATTCCAAACAAATTAAAGGAGAGAGTCATGAACTACATCGTTAGCAAAGTCCGGGAAAGCGCGGCTTTCTGCGGCATTCTCAGCGCCAGCCTGCTGGCTGTTTCGTTTTCCGCGGTGGGACAAACCCCGCCGTCACTGTTTCCCCTGCCTGCGCCGGTGGTTTCCACAGTGCCCTCGAATGGCGATGTGAACCCCTATGGCGTAGCCTTCGTGCCCGAGTACGTATTGGGCGGAGGGACCTTGCAGCCGGGCGATATTCTGGTCTCCAACTTCAACAACAACCAGAACCTGCAAGGCACTGGAACCACCATCGTACGCGTGGACGCGCACGGCAACGTGTCCACGTTCTTTCAGGGGCCGGCGGGCTTGGGCCTGACCGCGGCGCTGGGTGTGGTGCAACGGGGCATCGTTTTTGTTGGCAACCTCCCCACGACGGACGGCACTTCGGCGACGGTAAAGCCCGGCTCTTTGATGGCACTCGATCGCAGCGGCAATGTGATATGGAGCCTGACCGGACCGGCAGCCTTGCTCAACGGCCCTTGGGGTATGGCCATCGAGGACTGGGGCCAGGGCGCCAAGATATTCTTCTCCAACGTCCTGAATGGCTCCGTGACGCGCCTGGATGTGGCGTTTGCGAATAACGGCGAATCGCTGGCGGTTCTGGATGCGGTCACCATCGCGTCCGGCTATAACCACCGGCTGGATCCCGCGGCGCTGGTGCTGGGTCCTTCGGGCTTGCATTACGATGCGGTGACCGACACTCTGTACGTGGCCTCCTCCGCCGATAACGCCATCTACGCCATCAACGGCGCGGGCTGGCAGCTCGAGTCCAGCAACGGTACGGGAACAGTTGTCTACCAGGACAACGTCCACCTGCACGGCCCGATCGACCTGGTGCGGGTGCCGAACGGCGACTTCGTCGTGGCCAATAGCGATGGTTCCAACGCCGATCCGAACCAGCCCAGCGAACTCGTGGAGTTCACCCCGGCCGGCACCTTCGTTGCGCAATACTCCGTGGACAAGAATAACGGCGGCGCTTTCGGAGTGGGAGCGTGGCGGATTTCCAATAACTATGTGCGGATGGCCGCGGTAGACGACAACGCGAATACGTTGAGTATCTTCGTCGAACCGATTTACTAACTGCAAAGACACCGCGAGGGTCGCCGGAATGGCGGCCCTCCGGGGATTGTTTCCCTCAGGTATTTCATCCCACTTTAATTTCTTCTCTCAATGCCCCAGCAGCCCGATCGCCTTTACCAGGCTGCGATTGATTCGGTTGAGCGAATCGGCCAGCACCGAGAGCTCATCCCGGCCTGCCACCGGAATTTCCGCCACATGCAGATTTCCCTTGCTGAGTTCGCTGGCGACACCTGAAATCCGGCGTAGCTGGCGAGTGACGCTGAGATACAGCCCGGCATTGAGCAGGGCCAGCGTCATTAGCGCGAAGCCGGCTAGCCACAGCGCCAGGCGCGCGAGCGGCTGTGCCGCCAATTTCTGCGCAACCGAAACCGGCACGCTCACGATCTGGGCGCCGATGATCTCATTCAGCTTCCAACCAAACCCGTTATCGCTGCCGTAGAGACTGACCATGGATACCGGCGCGGCCGCGGGAGTGCTGTGGCACGCCAGGCAACTCTCCACGGCTTTGATGGGGCGGGCCAGATATAAGACACGACCGATCAGCGCATCGCGCTCGCCCATGGACTCGCTCTGCGCCGGATTGCGGCGAAACATCTGGACCACATCCGCCTCCCAACCGACGGCACGATCGGCTGTGTTCGTCGGATTCAGGGTGGCTTCCCGATATGTGTATTCGGGGTAGATTTCGCGCAGGTAGCCGAACATCCGGCCAGCGGAAAATGCCGGGACGGATTCCGGGTAAAAAACCTCACTGTTTTGTTGATATTTGTTGAGGATGGGCCGAATGTACTCGGAAGTATATTTGCGGATGGACGCAGTGGTTTCCATCATCAGCCGGGCTTGCTGCGAAACCTTCCCGCGGGCTCTGGTCAGAAGATAATGCCGGGCTACCAGGTAGACACCTGCGGATGTCAGTCCCAGGATCGCCACGAAAAAGATGTTGAATTTGAGTGTGAGCCTCATCGCCGTCGACCTGTTTGCAGTAAAGCATTCTGGCTCAGGCCGTTGATCACGCTCTGCCTACACGGCGGCTATTTCCCCGGCACCGGCAGCCAACCGCGCGTCATCACATCACTCAAGCTCAGCAGCAACAGAATACCAAGCCATAGCATGCCCCCGCCCACCACCACCTTCATGAGGATGGTGGAGTGACGCAGATGCATGAAAAAAAGGGCCACCAGCACCATCTTCACCACCGCTATGAACAACGCCACGACCACGTTGAGCGGTCCCAGATCGATGAACGCCACCACAGTGGTAGCCGCGGTTAGAATTAGCAGCGAAATAAAAACGATTGTGTAGGTCGTAATCGAATCGATGTGTTCTCGCATATTAGTGTTGGTGACGGGCTATCAGGTAGAGTAACGGGAACAGAAAGATCCAGATGATATCGACAAAGTGCCAGTAGAGCCCGCCGATATCGACCGGTGTGTAGTATGACGGAGAGTATCTGCCCTTGTACGCGTGCCACAGGAGAAAAACCATAAGGCCCTCGCCGATCACCATGTGCAGAGCGTGCAGCCCGGTCATCGTGAAATAGAGCGAGAAATAGAGCTGCGCCGGCCCTTGCTGATCGGTCTTCTCCAGATGAAATGTGGGACCCGGCACATGATGCTCTTCGAATTTCTGGTCCCACTCATAGGCCTTGACCCCCAGAAAGACGCCGCCGAAGACGATCGTCAAAATCAGAAACCAGATCAGCGCTTTGCGGCTGCCGATCTGCGCCGCGTGCACGGCCAGCACCATGGTGAAACTGCTGCATATCAGGACCGCGGTATTCACCGCCCCAATGACCACGTCCAGCGTGTTGCTGGCCACCGCGAACGCCGTTGCGAACTCTCTCCGGTAGATCGCATAAGCCAGGAACAGCCCACCGAAAAACATGATCTCCGTCACCAGAAACGTCCACATCCCCAGCGTGGAAACCTCTTTCTGCTGCGCGGACGTTTCGAATTGTTCCTGTAGAGCAGGTGATTCTGTGTAGCTATCCAACAGGCGCCTCCTCCAACGCGGCGTAGTCATAAGCTTCATGCGTGACTATGGGCGTTTCTTCGAAATTGTGCGCGGGCGGCGGTGAGGAAGTCTGCCATTCCAGACCCGTGGCGCCCCACGGATTCGACGGCGCGATCGCCCCGTACCGCAGTGACCACATGAAGTAGATCAGCGGCATCAGATATCCCACGGCCAGTACGGATGCGCCCGCGGTGGACATGACATGCAGCACCTGAAATTCATCCGGATACATCCAGTAACGCCGCGGCATGCCCAGGTAACCGAGAATAAACTGCGGAAAGAACGTCAGATTGAAACCCAGATAGATGACCAAAGCAGAGAGTTTCGCCCAGCCTTCCGGATACATCCGGCCGGAGATCTTCGGCCACCAATAGTGCAAACCACCCAGGTATGCCATCAAAGTACCACCCACCATGATGTAGTGGAAATGGGCAATCACGAAGTAAGTATCGTGTACATGCACATCCAAGCCGAGGCATGCCAGAAACAAACCGGTCAGTCCGCCCACCGTGAACAGGCCAATGAATCCGAAAGCGTACAGCATGGGTGTGGCATAGGATATAGAACCCTTGTGCAGCGTGGCGGTCCAGTTAAAAACTTTGATGGCCGACGGGATGGCCACAAAATAACTCAAAAACGAGAATACCAGGCCGGCGTAAACAGACTGGCCGGACACAAACATGTGATGACCCCAAACCAGGAAGCCCAGCACTGCAATCGAGACACTCGAAAACGCCACCATCTTGTATCCGAAGACAGGCTTCTTGGCGAATACGGATACTAACTCGCTGATGATACCCATGCCCGGCAGCACCATGATATAAACCGCCGGATGCGAGTAGAACCAGAACAGGTGCTGGAACAGCACGGGATCGCCGCCGCGCGCCGGATCGAAGATTCCGATATGCAACGCCCGTTCGCAGATTAACAGAACCAGCGTGATGGCGATAACCGGGGTACCCAGTACCTGGATCAGTGCCGTCGCGTAATTCGACCACACGAACAAAGGCAGCCGGAACCAGGTCATTCCAGGCGCGCGCATGCGGTGCACGGTGACGATGAAGTTGAGCCCGGTGAGAATCGAAGAAAACCCCGCAATAAAGATACCCAATCCAGTAGCGATCACCCAGGTATTGGAGTAGTTGCTGCTGTAAGGCACATAGAACGTCCATCCGGTGTCTACGCCTCCCGCTAACATGGCAAACATCGCGAAGCAGCCGCCAATCACCAACAGATACCAGCTCAATAAGTTGATCCGGGGGAACGCGAGGTCTTTGGCGCCGATCATGATCGGCAGGAAAAAATTTCCCAGCGTGGCGGGAATCGAGGGGATCAGGAAGAAGAAAATCATGATCACGCCGTGCAGCGTGAACAGCTTGGTGTAAGTATCCGCCGAGACCAGATCGCCCTTGGGCGTTAGCAGTTCGAGTCGGATCAGAGTAGCGAAAATCCCACCCAGAAAGAAGAAGAAGGTAATGGTATGCAGATAGAGCAGGGCAATGCGCTTGTGGTCCTTGGTAAGCAGCCAGGACTTGACGCCGTAACTCGCGTTGAGGTAATTCTCGCGCTCTTGGACCGCTTCTTTGATCATAGCTTTACTGTCTCTTCGATGGCTGACCGGCCGCCGGCGTTGTGGACGTCTTCGCCTGGCCCTGTTTCGGTGTCAAAGACTTGATATATTCAATCAATTGCAGCACATCCTCTTCTGTTACCAAACCTTGGAACGTGGGCATGATCGGCTGATAGCCCTTTACAATCTTCGCCGCCGGGCTCAGAATCGATTCCCGAATGTATCCCTCATCAAATTTGACATGCGCGCCGTCGCTGAGTTCCACCTGCGTGCCGTATAGGTTTCGCAGATCCGGCCCTCTGCCGGGCGCGCCGCCCAGGTGATGGCAGTTTGCGCAGGCGAAAGTCTGAAACAGCTTTTCGCCGCTGGCGGCTAGTGATCCGGTTGTGCCTCCACTAAGCCAGGCTTGGTAGTCTTGCGGCTCCATTACATAAACCCACCCGACCATGGCGTAATGGTTAGTACCGCAATACTGAGAGCAGAATAAGTGGTACTTACCCGTCTTGATCGGCCTGAACCACTCCGTCGTGTAACGTCCGGGCAGCACATCGGCCTTGACGCGAAACGCCGGAACGAAGAAATCGTGGATCACATCTTCGGACGTCATGGTCAATTTCACGGCCTGGTTTACCGGGATGTGCAGCTCGTTAATCTCGCGCTGCCCTTCCAGGTGCTGCAGCTTCCACATCCACTGCTTGCCCACCACATAGATCTGCTCAGCGTCAGCGGGCGGAGTGGAAATGGTAAAGAATACAGAGGCGCCCCAGACGAACATGATCATGGTGAGGCCGAACGGTATCACCGTCCAAAGAATTTCCAGCGTGACTGGACTGTGCGGCTTAGCCGGTAATTCCGCTTCCGAGCGCCGCCGGTAGCGGATCGCGAAGTAGAAAATGGAGAGAAAGATTCCAACCGAAAAGAATGCGGCCACGGCCAGCAGGAAGTAGAGCAGGTGGTCCACGTTGGCGGCCACGCTGGATGCTTCGACCGGAAATAGAGGTAATTCAGAGCCCATCGAGTTTACCTTGCGTGCCCCATGGAATGGCGGTCTCTGCGCCAGTCGCGGCGCCATGCGATGAACAGGAATGTGCCGCAAATCAGGACAAACGTGCCGCCCGCGAAACGTACCATGTTCATGGCGATCGCGCCGTATTTGCCGGTCGCCGGATCGTAGTGGTAACAGAACAGCAGAATCTGGTCCACGGGTGAGCCGATTTTGTTTTGGGACGCCTCCACCAGTCCCAGGCGCAGATCGCGCGGCGCGTATTCCACGCCGTAGAAATAGCGTGATAGTTTGCCGTCGGGCGTGAGGATCATGATCGCGCTGGCGTGCGCATATTGCCCGGTGGCTGGATCGAGTTTGTAACGAAAGCCTACTGCCGAAGTGAGTGCCTGGATAGAAGCTTCGTCTCCGGTCAGGAAATGCCAGCCGTTGGCGGTGTCTGGGCGATGGTACCGGCGCAGATAGCTCTCTTTCTTGGCGGCGGCGATATCCGGTGTATCGTGCGGATCGAAACTGACCGCGACCACTTCGAAATCGCGGCCCGGGTTGAGTGAGATGGCGCGCAGGCTGGTCTCCATGCCGCTTAGAACCAGGTTACAAAGCATCGGGCAAGTATAATAGACCAGCGCCAACACTACCGGCTTGTGACCGCTGAAGTAAGTGGACAGCGGCTTGGAGCGGCCGAACTCGTCGCGAAAAAGGATGTTGAGCGGCACCTGGTGGTTCAGGTTCTGTTCGATAGTGACACCCTGCAAGCCTGCGGGTAATGGGGCCGGTTTGGAATCGGCATCGCGCATTCGAGAGGGCTGCGCAGGCGCGGGTTGGTCAGGTTGGGCGCATAAGACGCCGGCGGTCAAAAGGGCGAGCGCGAGCTGTCGTTCTCGCAAGTTCATTTTGTTTTCCCGGCCGGTGGCGCAGGAGTCACCGGCAGACCGCGTTCGACCACCAGATCCATGGCCCGCTCCACCGGTATTTGCACGATGCCTTTATCCGGATCGATCCACGCGTAGGCGTGCAGACGCTGTTCTTCGACGGCGCGCAGTGCCCGCATATCCTGCGCCCCATGCGCCTGCAAACGCGGCTCGGGCGGCTGTTTCTGCACGTTGACCATAGCCGATGGCGACTCCGGCCGCCCCATTTCCATGGCGCGGTTCTTCAGAAATTCAAACAGCCCCCACAAGCCAACCATGAAAACCAGAACCAGCGCCGAGAGCGACAAAGCGAACTTACTAAGATACGGGGCATCCACGTCCCCCGGCTCGTGGCGAACGTGCGGATTGCGCAGATCGCCATTTGGATGCCCATTATTTTCCATGTTCCAGAGCCTCCTCCAGGTTCGGATCTCCCAGTGGCAGCAGTGGGCGCAGCTCGAGCTGCCACAGAAACACCGCCAGCCAGATTCCGCCCAGACCGATCGGTAGCACAAAATCCATCCAACTAACCGTAATGCGCGACTTACTGAAATCCGGCGCCACCATCCAATAAAGATCCACGAAGCGCATCACGATAACCAGAATCGCCACCCGTCGCAGCAGTTGGAAATTCCGTTTCGTATCGCGCGAAAGCAGCAGCGCAAACGGCAGTGCGAATTGGAACAATGCCAGCGCCACACCGATGTACTGCCATCCGCCGGCAAACCGGTTCAAGTACCAGGGGATTTCGTCCGGCAAGTCGCCCGACCAGATCACCAGCAACTGTGCGAAAGTGAAATACGCCCACACCATCACGAACGTCAGCATCAGGTTACCCATGTCGTGCAGATGCTGCCGGGTGAGCACATCCGACAGAGGCGGACGGCTGCTGAAAATGACGAAAAAGCAAATCAGGAAAGCAATGGCCGACAATGCTTCGCCGGCAATGAAGAGCAAGCCGAAGATGGTCGAGAACCAGTGCGGATTAATGGACAGAATCCAATCGACGGCCATGAAGGTGACGCTGAACCCATAGAAAATCAGCCCCGGACCGCTCAGCGCGCCCAGGCGGCCGCCGGCCCGTGCGTCGCCGCGATCCTGTTCGCCCGACCATCTATATAGCAGCCGCGCGACCAGAATCCAGCCCACGAAGTACAAGGCCGCCCGAATCAGGAAGAAAGGCACGTTCAGATAAATGTGCTTGTGTTGCAGCAGCGGATCGTGCGCCACGATATCGGCACGCGGCCACTGATACAGGTACGGTTTGTGGGTGTTTCCAGTATCCAGCAACATGCCAATGATGACCGGGATAAACAGAATCGCCAGCAGCGGCAGCGTGCGCGAGGCGGCTTCGCAAGGCCGCCGGATAATCACGCCCCACGCGCCGCCGGTCAGGTATTGCAGCATCAGCAGCGCCGTGGCTCCCAGCGGCACGCCGATGAAGAACATATAACACCAGATGTAGGAGCGGAAGAATTGAGTCGGGTTGAAGAAGGCGCCGATGATGCCCAGCAACAGAGCCACGGCGCCGATACCCAAAAAACGCGTACGCCAGCCGCGCATCTCGGTGATCACATCCGCCGGGATGGCGAACGAGCGCTCATGAGCCGCCGCCGGCATTACTGTGGACCTCCGCTGCCCAGTGCGGCACGATCCGCCGGCGGCACATCGGCGAGCGTGGCATGCTGGCTGAACTGCAGCACGCGCACGTAGGCCACAATGGCCCAGCGGTCGCGCGGCTCAATCTGCGCCGCGTAATCCGGCATGGCCCCGATGCCGTTCGTAATCACGTCGTAGAGGTCGCCGACAGGGCTTTGCCGCAGGCGGTCAATGTGGTACGACTGCGGCGGCGGATGATTGAATCCGCGTCGCGCAATCATGCCGTTGCCATAACCCAACAGGCCGTGGCAGGGCGAACAGTAGATATTGAAGCGCTCCTGGCCGCGCTCCAACACCGCGCGCGTGACGGGAAAAGGCAGCGTGTCCACCGGCTTGCCGTCAGATGTCTTTCCGGTGTAGAACGCCGCGTCGGCCTCCAGGTGGCCGCGCGCCACGGTGCCCTCCACCAGCGGGCGTGCGGAGCGGCCATCGTCGAAAAACGAACTCGGACGCAACGGGATGAATTTGGGCTGATCCTGCATGTCCTGCCGGCAACCCGTGAGCAAGACGGCCGCGGCGAAGAGTAGAAGAACAGGCATGTGGGGCAGACCTCCAGGTCTGCGGCGGGTCTCCAGACCCGCCAGAACCGGCGTGGACGTCGGAGCGCGTTTCTGAGCCGCGCGCGTAAGCAAGCGGTTTCCTGCCTCTCTCCGCGAGGTGCTAGTGCGCAACTTCGGAGACCTCCCGCGCATCCAGACTCTCCAGAAATTCCTCCGTAGCCTTCCGGTCAAACAGCGGATCGGTCGCTTCAATGCACAAGAAAAACCGGTTGCGCGATGCCAACGCAAACCGCGGCACGTTGAACGTAGGGTGATACGGCATGGGCAGTCCGCACACGGCCAGCAGCCCAAACGTCGCCGAAATCGCGGCGAACAGCACCGTCAGCTCGAACGTGATGACGATATACATCGGCCAGCTATGCAGCGGACGCCCGGCGATGTTAATCGGAAAGTAAATCACCGTAACGTAATACTGCATCAGGTAGCCGGTCAGCCCACCCAGAATGCCGCCGATCAGAACAATCAGCGGCAGCTTGCTCTTGGGCAGGTGCAGCGCCTCGGTAAGCGCTTCGATAGGAAACGGCGAATATGCATCCAGCTTGCGATAGCCGCGGCCGCGCGCCTCGAGGGCCGCATTCACCAGCGACGTGGGATTGTCGAACTCCGCCATCACGCCATAGATGGGAGGCTTGGTCATTTGCCCTCCTCTTCGACTTTGGCTTGCGGCAGCAGCGTGCGCACCTCAAATATCGAGATCATGGGCAGCAGCCGGATAAATAGGAAGAAGAGGAACGTGAACAGTCCGATGGTGCCCACGTAGGTCGCCCAATCCCAGCGCGTAGGTGTGAAGACGCGCCACGACGACACCAGAAAATCCTGCGCCAGGCTGGACACGATGATGACGAAACGCTCCAGCCACATGCCCACCAGCACCACCAGCGAGGCCACGAAGAGCAGCGCCGGCGTGCTGCGCATCTTCTTAAACCACAGCGCCTGCGGGGCTACGATATTGCAGGTGATCAAAAACCAATAGGCGCCGGCATAAGGGCCGGTCATGCGATGCCAGATGGCGGAGTTCTCATAAACGTTGCCGCTGTACCATGCGGTGAACGTTTCCAGGATGTAAGCGTAGGCTACGATCAACCCTGTTGCCAGCATAACCTTCGCCGAGTTTTCCAGATGCTTGTCGGTGATCAAGCCCTGCAGACCGTAGACATGACGCAGCGGAATCGCCAGCACCAGCACCATGGCAAATCCGGAGTAGATGGCGCCCGCCACGAAATAAGGTGGAAAGAACGTGCTGTGCCAACCGGGCACAATGGCGATAGTGAAGTCGAAGCTGACCACGGTGTGGACCGACAACACCAGCGGCGTGGCGAGTCCGGCAAGCAGCAGCGAGGCCATTTCGTGATTAGACCAATGCCGCGCTGAACCGCGCCAACCCATCGCCAGGATGCCGTAGGTGGCGCGGGCCCAGCGGTTGGGCGAGCGGTCGCGCAAGGTGGCCAGATCCGGAATCAGCCCTACGAACCAAAACAGGAACGACACGGTGGCATAAGTGGAGACCGCGAAAACGTCCCACACCAGCGGACTGCGGAATTGCGGCTGAACGCCCATGGTGTTCGGGTAGGGGAACATCCAATAGAACAGCCAAGGGCGGCCCATATGCAACAGCGGGAACATGCCCGCGCAAGCTACTGCGAACAGAGTCATGGCTTCCGCGAACCGGTTGATGGAGTTGCGCCAGCTCTGGCTCAGCAGCAGGAGAATCGCCGAAATCAGCGTGCCGGCGTGTCCGATTCCGATCCACCATACAAAATTGGTGATGGCGAATCCCCAGCCCACCGGGATCTTGATGCCCCAGATGCCCACGCCTTTGGCGAGCAGCAAAACTATAGACCAAAGGAACAGCAACAGTAGCGCGAAACCACCTGCGAAGCACGCCACCCAGAATATGGGCGGCCGGCGGGTGAGGACGACGGACGCGATCTGGTCCGTCACCGTACCGAACGTGTAGCCGGGAGCGATCACCGGCGTCGGCTGCAATTCCTCGTCCGCGATTTGTCTATCGTCAGCCATTGCTATTTGTTTGGAGGGCCGGCTTTAGCCGGCACGGGGCTTCAGCCCCGCTGCATCGAATCTTCCGGCTGTGCCTATGCTGCGCTGTGGGGCGGGACTCCAGTCCTGCGGTCGGCGTCCACGCCGGCCCCGCGCACACCTGGGAGGCCAGCCCAACTATCCTCATGCTTCAATCTCCGGATTCGGGTTGCGCAACGCCGCCAGATAAGTCGTCCGCGGCCTCGTATTCAAATCCGCCAACAACCCATAATTCGTTTTCTGCGCCTTCATCCCCACCACCCGGCTATTCGCATCGTTAATATTGCCGAAAATAATAGCCTCCGTCGGACACGTCTGCTGGCAAGCCGTCAGGATCTCACCATCGCGCACAAAACGATTTTCCTTCTCGGCAGTAATCTTGGCCTGGCTGATGCGCTGCACGCAATACGTGCACTTTTCCATCACGCCGCGGCTCCGCACGCTCACATCCGGATTGCGCTGCAGCTTCAAGCTGTTCGTCTTATAATCCGAGTACAGGAAAAAATTAAACCGGCGCACCTTGTACGGGCAGTTATTCGAACAATAACGCGTACCCACGCAGCGGTTATAAACCATGTCATTCAGGCCTTCGCTGCTGTGGTTAGTGGCCTGTACCGGACACACCAACTCGCACGGCGCGTTCTCGCACTGCATGCAGGGCACCGGCTGATTGTAGATTTCCGGGTCCTCTATGTCTCCGTGGAAGTAACTATCCACGCGCAGCCAATGCATGTGCCGGCCATGATGTACTTCCTCCTTGCCCACCACCGCGATATTGTTTTCGGCCTGGCAGGCCACCACGCAAGCGCCGCAGCCCGTGCAGGCCGTAAGGTCGATAGCCATGCCCCAGGCGTATTTATCGTAAGTGAATCCCGGATACAGCGTCAGACCCGCCGGCGGCGCTTCGAAATCCTCCTGGATCATATTCGGATTCTTGCGATAATCCGCGATGTTCGCGCGCTCGATGGTGTGGCGTTCGGTATCGAGCGCGTGATAATCCTGAATGGAAACCAGCAGGTAATCGCTGCCGACTTTGCGCGCCTCCAGGCCGTAATCCTGCCACAGCGCCGCGGAAGTACGCATGCCGTAAGCGTTGAAGCCGATGCGCGTGCCCACGTGTCCGGCGCGCGTCCTGCCATAGCCCAAATGCACGGTCACGGAACCATCGGCGTGCCCCGGCTGGATGCAGACCGGCGCGCGCATCTTGTACCCGCGGTACTCGATCTCGACTAAGTCGCCAGTGACCACGCCCTTCTCCTGCGCGGTCCGCGGACTCATGATCGCTGCATTGTCCCAGGTGAGCTGCGTGATCGGGCGCGGCCATTCCTGCAGCCACCCGTTGTTAGCAAAGCGCCCGTCATATACCGCGGGGTCCGGACGGAAGACTACTTCCAGCCCCTGCGGGTTAGGCGCCGGCGGCAGCCCGGAAGTCCAGCCCGCACGTACGGCGACGCTCTTCCCGGGCAGCGCCGTGTCCGGAACCACGCCATCATGCACCGCCTTCCGCCACCAGGCTTCGAAATCCGCGGCCTTATGCTGCGTGGCCCAATAGTCTTTCACGATCTGGTACGAAGTCCGTTCCAGTTGGCCCGTCAGCATGGTCACTACTTCATGCGCGGACTTCCCCGCATAGAGCGGCGCGATCAGCGGCTGCATGATCGTGACCGAGCCATCCTGTGCCCGGCAATCGCTCCACGTTTCCAGGTAGTGCGTCATGGGCAGATGCCAGTGGCACAGTTCGCTGGTCTCGTCTTCCTGCAGGCTCAGGTGAATGCGCAGCGTGGCCTTCTTTAGCCGGTCGCGAAAACCCAACTCCACGGGTGCGTCGTACGCTGGATTGCCGCCCAAGATCAGCAGCAAGTCCACCGCGCCCGCATCCAGGTCTTTCACTAGGTCGTAAAGCGAGGCTACCTGGTCCACGGGCTGTGCTTCCACCGGTTCGGTGTAGATCACGGTTTTGCCGACGTTGCCGAGCGCGGCATTCATGGCATGCGCCAGCGCATGTACCGCCGGACTCTGCTGCTCACCCGCAATCACAAGGCTCGATCCGCGATGCTTCTGCAAATCGCGCACGATGGGCGCGATCCATTTGTCGGCCGCCGTCGCCGCGCCCTTGCGTCCGCTCGTGTTCGCGCCCGCGGCCGCGGCTAGGCTCCAGGCGAACTGTTCCACATCCGCGGCACGCAGCGGCATCCGGTGATCCGCTTTCGTGCCCGTCGGGGAAGGCATCGGCTCGACCGCGTATAGACGGTTCATTTCCGTCTGGCTGCCGCGCACCCGCCGGCGCGCCGAAAACTGTCGCGCGTATCGCAGGCTTCCAGGACCCGATCCCAGAAAATCGGCGTCCAGCGCCACAATCACGTCCGCCGCGGTTAGATCGTAGACCGTGTTGACAGGCTCGCCAAACGCCAGCCGCGCCCCTGCCGCCGCGGAATGCGATCCGGCGGGTTCCCACTGGTGCCACTTCGCGCCGGGAAAATCTGTCAGCAGTTCCTTCAGTTGGTTCGCCAGCGTGGGCGACGTTACAGTCTGCGTCAGAATCCGCAGCCCCCCGCCGCGCTTGTCTTTCTGCTGTCCGATGGCCTGCTGTACACCGCCCAAAAACGCGCTCCACGAACGGATCTCGCCTTCGAGCGTCAGCGCCTGCGATCGATCCGGATCGTACAGGCCCAATACAGATGCCTGCGTGTACACATCGCACGCGCCCAAACTGCCGGGATGATCCGGATTGCCCTCCACCTTGGTGGGCCGGCCTTCGTGGCTCTCCACCAGCAATCCGGTGGCGCTCGATCCCAAAGGCATGGCCGTTGCGAAGAACAGCGGACGCCCCGGCACCAGTTCCTCCGGCTGCCGCACGTACGGAGAGATCAATTCGGTCGGTTGCCGCGTGCACGCCGTCAATCCCGCCAGCGCCAGCGACGCGCCCATCAGCTTGATGAAATTGCGCCGGCCCTCGCCGTCTTCCCACTCCGATGCATAACGCGGAAACTCGCGATGCATCAAATCCTGGAAAGCGTCTGTTTGCGCCAGATCCTCCAGACTGCGCCAGTATTCGCGTCCGTGCGATTTCTCCAGCAGCGCGCGGACGGCTGGCAGATCCAGTTTTCGTGCCGCCTGCGGTGTGGTGTCGTCTTGGTGATCTGTGCTCATCGGTGGCAAGTGTCGCAACTGGTCAGCGTGCGTGCGTCTTGAATTTTATACTCCGCCACCAGGCGGCGGCCCATGGTCTCCTGGTCTTCGGCCGGTTGGTATCCCATGGTGAACACTTCAGCGCGCGGCCGCACATGCTGCTCGGGATGCCTGTGACAATCCAGGCACCATTCCATCTGCAAAGAATTCTCCTGATACATCAGCGGCATTTTGTCCACGCGGCCATGGCAGGTTTCGCAGCCCACGCCTTTATTCACGTGGATGCTGTGATTGAAATAAACATAGTCCGGCAAGTCGTGCACGCGTGTCCACTCGATGGATTGGCCTGTGCGGTAACTCTCGCGCACCGGCTCCAGCATCGGCGCCGTATTCCAAATCTGCGAATGGCAGTTCATGCACGTCTTAGTTGGCGGGATGTTAGCCGTGTTGGAGGTCTCGACGGTAGTGTGGCAGTACCTGCAATCAATGCCGTCATCCGCCACATGGTGCACGTGGCTGAACGGCACAGGCTGCGCGCGGACTTCCCCCTGGCGCGTCTCATAACCCGACCGGTCGAGTGTGGCAAAGCACCAAACCAGAAACCCGATCGCGAACACCGCGCCATAAATCGTGATGCGCGAAAGCGTATTCGTGCTGTGATGAAAAATCTGAGCCATTCGTCAGAAAAACCAGTGTTTGCTTAGAGCACCGGGCCGCGGCGTTGGTATCACGCCTTTCGTTCGAATAGGTACACACTGGTCTCCAGACGGCTGGCGCCCGAGCCGTCGTTGACCGCAAAACGTGCGGGCCTCAGCTTCCCCGCGCGCATGTCTCCGTTCCACAGCGACGCACCCGCATACTCCCCATCGTTGCGCAGCGCGTAAAAATTCAAATCTACCTTTTCCAGGCGCGGCATATCGTTGTCGAAATTGCGCGCGACGCGTTTCAAAGCTTCTAAACAGGCCTCCCCCGGTGACATCCCATGGCGCATGTTTTCGACCACCGTATGCCCGCCCGCGATCCGAATATTCTCCTCGCCGCGCCCGGTAGACCCCGCGCCACCCACGTCCTGATCCAGGTACAGACCCGCGCCAATAATAGGCGAATCTCCCACGCGCCCCGCGATCTTCCACGCCAGGCCGCTGGTCGTGGTGACACCGGACATCTCGCCATTAGCGTTGCGCGCCAGGCAATTGATAGTGCCGTGCGTAGGATGCACGGCCATGTCCCAAGCCCAGGCGAGCGTCTCTTCATCCGCGTGTGGAAACATCTCCTTCAGCCACGACATGGTCTTCGCCTTGGGTGCATCGAGGCCGGGGCCCCAATTGCTGTGCCCATCGGGATCACGCAGCGAAGCCTTCCAGGTGAGCCATGCGGTCCGGGATTTTTCGGTCAGCAGATCTTCCTCGGCGTAGCCCATCTCCCGGGCAAATTTTCCGGCGCCAGCGCCCACCAGCATGACGTGGTCCGTACGCTCCATCACCAGCTTGGCAATTTTGGAAGGCGCCTTCACCCCGCGAATGGAGGCAACCGATCCCGCGCGACGCGTTGGTCCATGCATGACGGAGGCATCCAGTTCCACAACGCCTTCTTCATTGGGGAGCCCGCCATAGCCAACGGAAGTATCTTCCGGGTCTTCTTCATTAATATTCACGCCGGCCACCACCGCATCCAGAGTGTCGCCGCCCGCCTTCAAAACTTCCATGGCACGGGCACAGGCGCGCTCTCCGTTGGCGCTCGAAATAACGATCGTTTTTGAGGTTTGCCCCGAGGCCATGCCCAGCGCCGGCAGCAAGGCTGACCCGAGCATGATCGTCCGGCGGCTAATCGCATTTTCGTTGTTCATCTTGCGCTCCACCTGCCACCTGTTTGAATGAGCCATTATGGCACAGGATTAGCGGGATGGCGTACTCCGTTTTCGACCGTCTGCGACACCGTCCTGAAAATCACTGTTTACACCTTTTACAAAACTTTTACAAGACCAAAACCTCCTCCAGGCTTCTAGTCCGTAGGATCAGTGTAGGCCAAAAAATTATAGGAGATACTCGCATGGGACCGATTCAGATGACGCCAACGCACGAACAAAGCTATCATGACCAGCACTTGGATCTGGACTTCGAGCACAAAACCGCACTGCTGGACGCCAAACCGCTGGGTCTGACGCGCAAGGAGTACGAGCTATTGGCACTGTTGATCCAGAACGCCGGCGAGGTTGTCACCCGCGAGGCGTTGCTGTTGCGCGTGTGGGGTTACACGAACCAGATCCGCACCCGCACGCTCGACGTACACATCCGGCGCCTGCGCAAGAAACTCGGTGAGCACAGCGGCTCTTACATCGAGACGATCTTCAGTGTGGGGTATCGGTTTCAGCCCTTTCGTACCCCGCGCTTCGTACCGATAGCGCCGCAACTGATGGCCGTCAGCGCGTAACTGCCTGGAAGGCAGGTTTAGCGAGGTTTTAGCTGGAGCCGGGCTTCAGCCCCGCTGCAGTAGAATGGGGATTCCGCATGCCACACATGCCGCAAAGGATTTCCCCTGCACGCTCGATTTCTGGATCCATCACCCTGCCCGGCGATAAGTCGATCTCTCATCGCTACGCCATGATCGCCTCGATCGCCGAAGGCGAAAGCCGCATTCGCAACTATTCCACCGGGGCGGATTGCCATTCCAGTCTGAATGCCATGCGAGCGCTAGGCGTGCCGGTAGAAGAGGCCGGCACCGGGGTCACGATCCGTGGCGGAGGCCTGGATGGGTTGAGCCAACCCCCAGCCGATTTGGATGCCGGCAACTCCGGATCCACCATCCGCATGCTCTCCGGCATTCTGGCGGCGCAGCGGTTCCCGACCCGCATCGGCGGCGACGAGTCTCTTTCCCGCCGCCCCATGGGCCGCATCATCGAGCCGCTCTCCCGGATGGGCGCATCCGTCATCGCTCGCGACGGCCGTTTTCCGCCCCTCGAAATCCACGGCGCGCGCCTGCGGCCCATCGATTACACACTCCCGGTTCCGAGCGCCCAAGTGAAGACCTGTGTGCTGTTCGCAGGTTTGTACGCGGAAGGCGAAACCGTTGTGCATGAGCCGGTGCGCTCGCGCGATCACACCGAGATCGCCTTGCGCGAATTTGGCGCGGACCTGCGCGTACAAGGCAAAACGATAACGCTCACCGGACGCCCCCAGTTGACCGGCCGCGACCTGGTGGTCCCCGCCGATCTTTCCTCCGCGGCTTTCTTTATTGTGGCGGCGCTGCTGCTTCCCGGCTCGCGGCTCGCCATCCGCGGCGTAGGCTTGAATCCCACGCGCTCCACGCTCCTCGATTTCCTGGCCGGCATGGGCGCATCCATCCGCATCACCGCAGTGGAGAGCCGGAATGGCGAATTAAGCGGCGAGTTGCTGGTCACGCAGTCCTGCGTGGGCGGTGGTGTGATGGAAAAGGAAGCTACCGCTGCGCTGATCGATGAGATCCCTGTGCTTGCGGTTTTGGGCGCGGCCAGCGAAAACGGTCTCACCATCCGCGATGCCGCCGAGCTGCGCATCAAGGAGACTGACCGCATCGCCACGATCGTCGAGAACCTGCGCCGTATGGGAGTGGCGGCGGACGAACTGCCCGACGGTCTCGCTATTCCCGGCCGCCAGCATTTTCACGCCGCCGAGTTGGACTCCTTCGGCGACCACCGCATCGCCATGGCGTTCACCATAGCGGCGCTCTGCGCGGATGGCGAGTCGGTCATCCGCGGGGCGGAGGCTGCTGCCGTGTCCTTTCCGGAATTCTTCGAGACGCTGGGGCGCCTGCAGGCCCAAACGTCATAACCAACGTCCGGGCTGTTTGGTAGGCACGGGCAGATTCGAACTGCCGACCTGTCGCTTAGGAGGCGACCGCTCTATCCATCTGAGCTACGTGCCCGCAATTCCTTATTATATCGTTGCAGGCCTTTGCGCCCGATGTCAGTCCGGTAGTGCATCCCCTCGAAATGGATGAGGTGCGCCGCGGCGTACGCGCGCTCAACGGCGGCCGCAAGGTCTGTGCCCGTCGCCGTGACGCCGAGGACGCGTCCGCCGGCGGTTTCGAGTCCGGCGGAGCCCTGGCGTGTACCGGCGTGAAACACCGTGGCGCCAGTCGATTCAGCCGCTTCCAGGCCATCGATGGATTTGCCCGCGGAAAACGCGCCTGGGTAGCCGCCGGAGGCCAGCACGATGCATACAGAAGGTCCGGCATTCCATTCCAGGCGTGTGTCGGGCAGCGCGCCGCGGGCCGCGGCCAGAAGCAACGGCGCCAGATCGCTGCGCATCCGATGCATGATGGGCTGAGTTTCCGGATCGCCCAGACGCACATTGAACTCGAGCACCTTCGGGCCGGATTTGGTCATCATCAGTCCGGCATAAAGGAAACCAGTGAAGCCGGTGGCCGCGATAGTAGGGTAAATAATGCAATCCAGAATGGTTTGGTTCTCAGCCGCGCTAAGGATGCGCGAATCGCAGTAGGCGCCCATCCCGCCCGTGTTGGGTCCCGCGTCATTATCATACGCGGCTTTGTGATCCTGCGTGGGTTCCAGCGGAACGGCGCGGCGGCCATCGCTCAAGACGATGTAGCTGACTTCTTCGCCGGTCATGAACTCTTCCACCACGAAAGGCGGCTTCAGCGATTCGAGAGCGGCTTCCGCCATGGCGCGATCCTCGGCAACTACGACCCCCTTACCCGCGGCGAGGCCATCGGATTTGATCACGACCGGGTAGCCGAAGCGATCGAGCGCGCGGCGCGCCTCGGCAGCGTCCGGCGCGGCAATGAATGAAGGTGTGGGGATATTGCTTTTCGTCAGAAAGTGCTTTGCAAATACTTTACTGCCCTCCAGGCGCGCCGCATCGGCGGTGGGGCCGAAGATGGCGCGGCCGCGCGCGCGAAACGTATCCACTATGCCCTCGACCAGCGGCGCCTCGGGACCCACCACTGTCAGATCGGCGTCCACCGCTTCCGCCACACCCAGATACGCATCCGGTGAGCCGTCCCCCGCCGGCACGCACGTTCCAATCCGCGCGATGCCCGGATTGCCCGGCGCCGCAAAAACCCGCTCCACGTCGGGACTCTGCGCGATGCGCCACGCCAACGCGTGTTCGCGCCCGCCACCGCCGATAATCAAGACCTGCATAGCCGATACAATAATAACAACGGTGCGCCGGGGCAAGGCGCGGTATACCCGAAACTGGGCAAGCGGAAATCTATGCGCGAGACGTATGACGTCGTGGTGGTGGGAGCCGGGCACGCGGGATGCGAAGCGGCGCGGGCCTGCGCCCGCATGGGACTGCGCACTGCCATGGTCGCCATGAACCTGGACCTGATCGCGCAGATGTCCTGCAACCCGGCGATTGGCGGCATCGCCAAAGGGCACCTGGTGCGGGAAATCGACGCGCTCGGTGGCGTCATGGGCGAAGTGACCGATGCGGTGGGGATTCAGTTCCGGCTCTTGAACACCAGCCGCGGTCCGGCCGTATGGTCGCCGCGCGCGCAATGCGACAAGAAGATGTATCGCGTGCGCATGCGCGAGGTGCTGGAGCGCGAACCGAACTTGCGCATCAAGCAGGCGGAGGTTGCGGCGCTGGAGATTGTCGAAGACGGCAGCGGACGCCGCGCCACTGGCGTGTTGTTGCGCGACGGCCGCAGCGTCGGTGCAGCCGCCACGATTGTCACAACCGGAACGTTCCTGAATGGATTGGCGCATGTAGGCGAGATGCGCTATAGCTGCGGACGGAACGGGGAAGCGCCCTCCCAACTTTTGGGCGAGCAATTGCGAACGCTAGACCTGAATTGGACGCGCCTGAAGACGGGAACGCCGCCGCGCCTCGACGGCCGGACGATCGACTGGGCGCGTTTTGAACCGCAGCCCGGCGACAAAGAGCCCACCCCGTTCTCGTTCCTGACCGAAAAGATCGACCGGCCGCAAGTGGTCTGTCACATCGCCTACACCACCGAGGAGACGCACCGCATCCTGCGGGAAGCCATCCCGCGCTCACCTCTCTATAGCGGTCAGATCGAAGGCATCGGACCGCGCTATTGCCCTTCGATCGAAGACAAAATCGTGAAGTTTCCCGATAAGATCCGCCACCAGATTTTCCTGGAACCGGAGGGCCTGGATACCAACGAAGTGTACGTCAATGGGATGTCCACCAGCATGCCGATCGACGTACAGGAGGCCATGGTCGCCTCGGTGCCTGGCTTGGAGCGTGCGGAGATGATCCGCCCGGGCTATGCCATTGAATATGACGCCATCGATCCGCGCGAACTAAGTCATACCCTGGAGGTGAAATCCATCCGGGGATTGTATCTGGCAGGGCAGATCAACGGCACATCCGGGTACGAAGAGGCGGGTTGCCAGGGTTTGGTGGCCGGGATGAATGCCGCGTGTTCGCTGCGCGGAATGCCGCCGGTGATCATCGGGCGCACCGAGGGATACACGGGTATCCTGATGGACGATCTCATCACCAAGGGCGCCGACGAGCCGTACCGCATGTTCACCTCGCGGGCCGAGTTCCGGCTGCACCTGCGCATCGATAACGCCGACGAGCGCCTGACGCCGCTTGGCCGGCGCGCCGGGCTAGTGACCGACGAACGGTGGGAGTTGTTTTCGCGCAAACAGGTGCAGAAGGAGCGGCTCGCCGCCGCACTGCGACTGCATCCGAACGGGCAGTGGCTCAAGAGGCCTGAGGCCTCGATCGCCGAAATCAGCGGCTGGGTCCGCAAAACACTGGGCCAGGAGCCAGTGCGCGGCTTGCTCACTACCATCGAGACGGAGATCAAATATAACGGCTACATCGCGCAGCAGGAGCGGCAGATCGAGCGGCTCAAGGATGCGGAGCGTCGTACGATTCCGGCATCGTTTTCTTTCGCCGGTATCCCGGGCCTTTCGCGGGAGATTGGCGAGAAGCTGGCCAAGGTTCGTCCGGAGACTTTGGGCCAGGCGGCGCGCATTCCCGGCGTCACTCCTGCTGCTGTCGCGATTCTGGATGTCTACTTGAGCCTGAGCCATGTTCGCTGAGCTGTTACGGGCGAAGCTGGCTGGGGTATATGATCTCTCCGATACGCAAGTTGACCACTTGCGGCATCATTATGAATTGCTCACGCGCTGGAACCGGGTGCTTAACCTGACCAGTGTGCGCTCCCTCGAAGAGGCCGTCGAGAGGCATTACTGCGAATCCATATTCGCCGCCCGTTACCTACCCGACAGCGCGGCTTCCGTCGCAGATGTCGGGTCCGGCGCAGGGTTCCCCGGGATCCCCATGGCCATTGTCCGGCCCGACTGTGCGTTCGCCCTGATCGAATCCCACCAGCGCAAAGCGGCGTTTCTAAAGGAGGCGGTCCGGGAACTGCCCAACGTTCGGGTGTTGGCCAAGCGGGCCGCAGATGTTGAGGAGCGGTTCGATTGGGTGGTTTCGCGAGCCGTTCGGTATGCGGATATTGCAGCAGATCTAAAGAGAATGGGTCGGAACGCCGAAGTACTGACTGGGGAAGTGCGACCAGAGGAGATGACCGGCTTTGTTTGGTTGGAGCCCGTCCGCCTTCCTTGGGGGGAGCGGCGCTACCTCTGGATTGGGCATGAAGATGTCACCTGATCTGTTTCACGTGAAACGCGAGGTCTGGGGTGTTTCACGTGGAACGAGGTTGGCTTCTGCCGCTCGGACCATTCGTGCTAGCATGACCGCTTGGGCCGGATTCTTGCCATCACGAATCAAAAGGGCGGCGTTGGGAAGACCACTACCGCCATTAATGTTGCCGCCGCCTTGGCTGCTAACGATCTCCGCGTCCTCGTAGTCGATTCCGATCCACAGGGCAACGCCACCACAGGAATGGGAGCCGCAAAGAGTTCCAACCTTCCTGGCCTGTACCATGTTCTCCTGGGTGGGACCGAAATCGCCGAGGCCATCCTGCATACTGAATTTGAAGGCCTCGATCTGATCCCCAGCGATAAGAATCTGGTCGGAGCCAATCTGGAATTGGTGGACACACCCCGACGTGAATTCCGTCTGCGCGATAAAGTAGAGGCAGTACGCTCCCAATACGATTTCATTTTGATCGATTGCCCGCCGGCGCTGGATCTCCTGACCCTGAATGCGCTCATCGCCGCCGACGCCGTGCTCGTTCCGATCCAATGCGAATTCTTCGCCCTCGAAGGTATATCCGAATTGATGGATACAATTCAGCGCGTTCGAGATGCGTTCGAGCATCCGTTGGAAATTGAAGGAATCCTCCTCACCATGTTTGATGATCGTACGAATCTGACCCGCCAGGTCGCGAACGATCTTAGAGACTTCTTCAAGAGTCAGGTCTTTGAAACCGTAATCCCGCGCAGTATTCGGCTGGCGGAGGCGCCCAGCCACGGCAAGAGCATCCTTGCTTACGACGTACGCTCCCGCGGCGCGGAAAGCTACATCCGCCTCGCCAGGGAAATCCTTGATCATGAACAAACACGTGGACAATCCGCGCAGGGCGCTCGGTAAAGGGCTCGGCGCCCTGCTGCCCACCCGGCCCGTGGCGCAGCCTTCAGCCGAAACTCCCCACTCCGGCGAGGAAGTGGCGCAACTGGCAATTGATGTGATCGATCCCAATCCGCTCCAGCCACGGCGAATATTCCAGCATGACCGCATCGAAGAGTTGGCGCAATCCATCAGTGCCAACGGAATTATTCAACCGCTGGTGGTCCGGAGGCGGGCCGAGCGCTACCAACTGGTAGCCGGTGAACGACGCTGGCGCGCCGCAAAAGTCGCCGGCCTGGCCCATGTGCCAGTCGTCATCAAGGAAATTCCAGATGAGCGGCTGCTGGAAATCACGCTGATCGAGAACATTCAGCGGGAAGACCTGAACGCGATAGAAACAGCGCAGGCGTTCGACCGTTTGTGCCGCGAACTCCACTTGAGTCACGACGAGGTGGGCCGTAGGACCGGAAAAGACCGCTCAACCATCGCCAACCTGATCCGCCTCCTGCAGCTTCCTCCAGACATACAACAGTTGATTGCCGAGAAGAGATTATCAATTGGTCACGCGCGCTGTCTTCTCACATTGCCGAGCGCCGAACTGCAAAGAGAAGTGGCAGAAAAGTCCGTAGCTCAGGGCTGGTCAGTGCGCCAGGTGGAACGGCTGACTCAGCGCATGATGGAAGACCGGAAGCCCAAAGCCGTCGACGAAGTCCAGGTCGATCCGAATGTGAAGGCGGCCATTGAGCAGTTGGAAAGGGTGCTTGGAACCAAGGTTCGCATTGTCGAGCGGGCACGGCAGAAGGGCCGCATCGAAATCGACTACTACTCCACCGAAGACCTGGATCGAATCTACACGGCAATCGTCAGAGAACCTGATTAGTTATTTTTCAAAATCTGTAATATAGAAGCAAGTTCCGCCCGGATGACGGGCAATGGATCCGGTGTGAACAAATCCCGCTGCTTGACTTCGGTCATCACCGCTTTGGCCTTCGAGTCGTTGTGGAGGGATTGCCGCGCCCCTTCGATGGTATAGCGCTTCTCGTACAACAAGTGCTTGATCTTGAGGAGAAGCTCCACATCCTTGCGCCGGTACAAGCGGTGCCCGGTCCCGGACTTTTTAGGCGCGAGGCTGGGAAATTCGGTTTCCCAGTAGCGCAGCACGTATGGTTCGACGGCGAGTAAATCGGCCACTTCGCCTATTCTGAAAAACAACTTGTCCGGTATTTCCGGGGGATCCGTGGGGACTGCCGGGTCTGTCATCAGCCTTTCGTCAATCCTATCCTACTGCGCCCGGATTGTCACGGTCGCGAGCCACCGCCGGCTTTGCTGGCGTTCGAGGAGATTGGATAGCCGAACCTGGTTTGGTAATATCAGGAAGGCGGTCCGGGCCCTTAGCTCAGCGGTTAGAGCAGCGGACTCATAATCTCCTTAGACTGCCTTGTCGCCTTTCCTTCGGATCTCGCTCATTCTCATATAAGTGGCCGTATTTACTGGTGCTTACATCGAATCACACCAAAAGCCGTGCGGAACTGTGAGAAGTCCTGAAACGGCTTGGGTCCCTGCAAAAGTCCCTACAGTCGAATTCCAACAATGGAGACGTGATATGTTCGGGATTGGCCGCCTAGCTTCGGTCTGATCCACCGTCGCGAAAGCTGGGAAACCTAACCAGGGGCGGCTGCTCCGTTCAGGGAATCGCAAAGGGAGCGATGGCGGACATACCGGAGAAGAAGCCTTCCAGGGCCTCAGTTGAAGCCAGCCTTGCAAGCAAACTGCGCCTGTTGGTCCACTTCCCCCCTGGAATGGCAGAGCAACACCTTGAGAGATGCGCGGAGATGGCACTACCCGATGGTACGGAGCAAGAGCGCATCGAATTTAGGCGCTACTGGCGCGAACGGTTGGACCGGGAGCGGGACCACCAGGACCGGGAGCAAGAGCACAGCGACCGGGAGGCCGAACGGCGGCTGATTCTCAGGTCAAAAGCAGTCGCGGCGGCCGAAAAGGCCCCGGCTCAACCGTCGGTCCGGGATGAGCTGGCGCCGGGGCAGGACAAGGGCGTAGCAGCAATTCCGAAAACCAAAGATCGAGGCCGGAAGCGCGGGCCGAAACCCGACCGTGAAGGCGCGTTGCGTGTGGCCGAAATTGTGGCGCGCGTGGCACCTGACGGGGAGTGGCGCGGGAGGTTGAATGATGTCTGCGATGCCCTGGATGAAGCGGCGATCCCATTTCCGGCGAGATGGCGGAGAGACAGACAATGCCGATGCTGGGCGGATTGTCTAGAGAAGCCAATCGCGATTAAGGCTATCGAGTATCGGCTTGAGTTAGCAAAGCGGCGTAAGAAAGCCACTCCCGAAACTCTCTCCTAATTTCCGCAAACTTCCGCGATTCGGGGCAATGCGGTGGCAACCCCATTTTTGCCGGCCTCTGCTGGCGAAAGTTTCACAAACATTTTCGGGTTCCTATGATTCAGGCATGGCAAACGAAGCCATCCGAAAGGATCCCAAATGACAACTGCAAGCACTACACCTGAAACACAATATCTGAAAACCAAGACACAGGCTGCAAGGTTCCTTGGAGTCTCCGCCGGTTCGATTGAGCGTCTCATGCGCGGCGGTCTGCCCTATGTGAAGGTAGGCAACCTGGTGCGCTTCAGGCCCGAAGATCTTTCCGGCTTCATCGAGTCGCGGCGCGTTAACGTACCGTCAGCCGAGGTGAGCCGGTGAAGCGCGAAGCCGTGAACCACAGCAAGATGCGCCGCCTATGCAGGCGCTTGGACATACCCCAGTGGCAGGGGGTTGGATTGCTTGAGTCCATCTGGCATCTCACGGCGAGGGAGACGCCCAGGGGTGACGTCGGCAAGCTGTCCGATGAGGACATCGCACTGGCGATCGACTACCGCGGCGATGAAGCGGAACTGACTGAGGCCCTAGTAGCATCGGGATGGATCGATAGAGATCCAGTTGAGCGGCTCAGTATCCACGACTGGCACGAACATGCCGAAGATGGGGTGCATATGCGGTTGGCTAGGGCTCGCCTGTATTTTGTGGGCCGCCATGCCCCCAAACTGTCACGACTGACGGGCAAGGAGCGCGATTCCGCAAGCGAATTCTTCGGTTCGTGCGCACAAAAAGAAGATCCGTGTGCCCTGCAAGCGCACGCCATGCATACGGCAAGCGCACAAAACGAAGATCCGTGCGCACTGCCTAGACCTAGACCAGACCTTGACCAGACCCTGACCGGACCTCGACCAGAACCAGAGGCGCCCCGCACAAGTGCGCCGCGTACCGTGGTTCGCCCGATTCGATCACAGGAGCGCAGCACCACACAAAGCGGAATCTCGCCGGCTACCTGGGGTGACTTCCGCAAGCGTTACGGCGAATCCGGGAAGCCCCTCAATGAGGCCGATTGGAATAAGGCCGGGATGGAAGCGGCGACTTTGGACTTGAGCGAATCGGACATGACCGACAGCGTTATGTCCGCGCTGGCGGCCGAATTGACGGCATGGTCTGAGCGTGACATTTCCATGATCCCGTTTCCGGCGAACTGGCTGAAATCGCAGCCATGGACGCGAAAGGCAATACCGCGCGCTGCCCCGCCCACGCGGGAACAACGGCGGCAAGCGGAGATCGAGAGGGAATGGAAGGAACTCGGAAATGGAACCAGGGAGGGGTAACTGCGAGAAGTGTAAGGCGCTGATCCGACTGTGCAGCAATTTGGACTATTTTCCCGCAGATCCCGAAGTGCGGCTATTGCTCCTGGAACGGCTACATCGGCTTGCAGGGGATCACCAGCACGCGAAGGCCATGATTGACCACTGGCTGGATACACAGACAGCGGCGCCCAAGGTGGCTGATCTTGTGGGCCTGGCGGCACAGGTGCGAACCGCGTCCCAGGGGTTGCCAGCCGGTTGTGAACGCTGCCATGGCGGTGATCCGTTTGTCGAGGGCTCAGGCGGGTTGTGGGTGCGTTGCGGATGCGCACGTGGTCGCGCATTGCGCCAGATGGATCAACGCCGCGCAGCATGATTTGGACGGTTGAGACAATGGCGAGATTCATTAGAATCTGAAGTCGTCCTTAAGGCGTTGCGGCCAAGGCCGCCAGATGAGCCTTTATGGCCGCTTCCAGATTGTTGAGCAACGGCCGGAATCCATTGAAATTGATCTTAGCTGCGTGGGCACGGACCACGGCTTCAGCGAAAATCTTCTTGCCGTAGTGGATATTGGTGTCGAATGTGTTCTCGTCGGGATTGAATGCCTTTCCGCCCACAACGGTCAGCAGCAAACTCTGATCAAAGAAGTCTTCGATCTTCGAGAACTGCAATCCGTTCAGTAGAGGCGTTGGCACAGCGTACAGGTTCAGAAAGACACGCACGAAAGGCTCCGCCCCACTAAATGTCGAGCCAACAAAGTTCCTAATGTAGCTTTTGATGCCTTTCGCTCCAGAATCGTTATCATACAGAACGACGAATGGGTTTTTCAGGCCGGGAGCATTGAACTTTTCTGCTTCCTGCTTATAGGTGACGATGAAATCCTTTAAAGAACTGCTGCCGCCGTTGCTAAGCTTCAATATTCGAGCCGTACTTGATTGACGATACTTATAGAGTCTGACATTCAGGTGTATCTTGCCGTCCGGAGCCACCGTGGCGAGGTGAGGATAGGCGGGTGCGAGGCTGCGGATAGCGTGAGTCAAGTATATGTTATCGGTCTTTCCTTCGCAGAGCACGACCGGAAGTTCGGCAGCGAAGAAATTCATGTAGATCAGAAACCTCTGATACATCAGTTCGTTACTTGAAAGTTTGTCTGATGGCTTCCAGCCCGGCGTGTGCTTCCGATGGTTGAGATCGATATTGTCGATAAACCCCAACATCCCGTGAAGCTCGTTTATGGTGCCCGGGCGCTTCTCAAGCGTTACGACCCCGGATTTTTCGACCTTTCTCCAAAGCTCAAAACCGCCGGTGTTAAGCAGCCGGTGGACCATTGCCCGGACATCGTGGCGGTACTCTTCGCGAACATTGATTCTACGGTTGACGGTGAGCCCGGTGACATCCTGGCGCGAGGTCCGATACTGCATGTGCGTCTTGCGATTGTTCACCCGAAAGTCGGAGTGCGTGATCAGTCTTTGCAACTCGGCGCCGGGCACCCACAGATGAGGGTCAGTATCCGACGGCACCGCGATTTCCGGCGGGAAGACCTTCTTGTTGGTCGAAAACGTTAGATCGTCAGCGTACCGGGTATAGGTGCACCCGACCTTTGAAGCCAGGCCAATCAGATGCATATCGAGGACGTGGGCGATGAGGTTGGATATGACAGGCGAGCACGGGCTGCCCTGCGGCAATATCTTTTCCCGGCAGGCGATTTGGGCAAGGACCGTCGCCACATCCTTATGCAAGGCGAAGTTCCTGTCCTTGATGAAGAATCCGCGTACGCGGCCGAAATGAATTGAGGGAAAGAAGTCCTCCAGATCGAGGTTGAAGACGTAGCGGCGATTGCGATGCAGCCTTGCGTTCGTGATGATGGAGCGTTTCCGCGTGAACCCATGGGATACCCGGTCATTTAGGTTCTTGGCCGAATTGATCTCATCCACGCAATCCTGAAGCAGAACGGAAAGCTTCTTCTGCATGAGCTTTAAAGCGTCAATGGGCGCGTGAATGGTGCGCTTGCCACCACTTCGCTTGGGAACTTCAAAGGTCTTGTACTTTGCTGCGTCTGGCTGCTTAAACAGGATGTAGGCGAGGAAGGCAGCTTTGAATTGCAGGAGCGCCGCCACTTCGGCGCGAGTTGTTATAGACTTGAGGCTGCTCAGCCTTGACATTGCTTCAAAAGGGAGTGACCCACTGGCACTCTTTTCGCGAATGCGATCACATAGGCCATTAACATCGCCATGGACAGCGAGGTCAGCATAGGGTGTAACATTTGCTTCACATGCCACGAAACATGGCACAAAATCTGCCGAGTGGGTCCTGGCTACTTTAGCATGTCGCGCGTCCCCAAACGCCAGCGCCCCGACGCGGGGCTTGGCATCAGGGCGAAGCCAGGGCGAACTGTCGGCCGTGTGGCCCGGCTGGCAGCATCCACAAGCGGGCCGGCACTTTGCGGAATCATGCCGCGAGTGAAGCCGAGCTTGATGTATAGACGAGACGCCCTGCGTCTTCACCCCCCGTCCCCGCGCGTTGGTTTACGGGCGATAATGAGGGTTGCACGAACACATCGAAACGTTCTTTACGGACCTCCGGGACACACATGTCAGCGGTGTAGGCGTAAAAGAGACCTCCTACTATCCGTATCTCTCGAATCTGCTGAATACGATCGGCAGGAAGCTTAAGCCTCGCGTTCGCTGCATCGTGCACCCGCACAGCATCGGCGCAGGTCTGCCGGACGGCGCCCTGATAACGACCGATCAGAAATCCTCGGCGGACGATCCGCCCTCGGTAATCACCTCAAAACCGGCCATACATAATCACCTCAAAACCGGCCAACGAGGTCTCACACAGGACCGAGGTTTTGTTTTAACATGGCACCCTCCTTCGGGCAACCAACTACGGCCAGCGACTGCCGGATGGTGGAGGACGATAACTGATCGGGTTGGCGACCGTCCGGCACCCGAACCACCTGCACCGAGTGCCTGCCTGACAGCCGGGTTGCAATCACCTCGCTGGCTGCCCGACCGGCGGCATCCCCATCCAGCATTAGAACAATGTGCTCAAAGTGACGCAGCAAGCTGGATTCCTGAGCCGCCGAAAGAGACGATCCCATCAGGGCCACCACCCTGGGGAATCCGGCCTGATGAACCCGCATGCAATCAAAATAACCTTCGACCACGATAACGGTTTTCCCGCCCGCCGCCGCCGCGCGCGGCAAATTGAACAGTTCCAGCGCCTTGCGAAAACCAACGGGGAGCTTATATTTGGGCGGTCGATCACCCAGTGCGCGACCGGCATAGGCGACCAGTTGGCCGTGCAGGTTGCAAATCGGAATCACGATGCGCCCACTCATCAGACCCGGTCCCGGATAAAAACCCACGCCAAACTCGGCCGCGGTAGGCGGATCGATTCCACGTTGCGCCAGATACGGATGATTCATTTCCACGGCGGTCAGAGCGAAGCGGAGCGGAAGATTACTCGCTTCTTCTTTCCGAACCAGTTCCCCTTTCTGCTTGTCCGGCATCGCTGGATACACACTAACCCCAAACCATTGCTGCAGCCGGAGCGCCGCCTCCCGGATCGAGCACTGCTCCATGGCGGCGACAAAATCCAACACATTGCCGCGTGCCTGACAGGCGAAGCATTGAAAGACATTCTTGCTCAGATGGGCGCGGAACGAGTCGTCGCGCCGGCCATGATGAATCGGGCAGCGACCTTGGAGTTGATCGCGACGGCGGTGCAAGTCCGGTATCTGGTAATGGCGCAGCACCGCCTCCAGGCTCACTGTTCGCTTCACCGCGGAGAAGTCCGCCCAGCGGCCGGAGCCGGTAATCATTGGCTCTCTCCCGCCGCTGTGGCGGCAACCTTGGTACGCCAACTGCGCGGACCGCACTTCAACACATGTCCGTGGTGGAGCAGACGATCCAACATGGCGCTCACGGCCGCTACATCGCCGAGCATCTTGCCCCAGTCTTCGACTGGACGATTCGAAGTGAGCAGGGTACTGGCTCGCTCGTAGCGCCGCATGACGATTTCCAGCAGATCCTCAGCCGCGGTCAGCGGTAGCTTGCGCATCCCGAAATCGTCTATGATCAGCAGCGGCACCGTGGTCAGCGACTCCATGAAATCCTTGCGCGTGCCGTCGACCACCGCTTCTGCCAGGTCGTCCAGCAGCAGGTGGGTTTCGCGGTATAGCACGCGGTAGCCTTGCACAATAGCGGCCTGTCCGATGGCTTGGGCCAGATGCGACTTGCCGGTCCCACCTGGCCCAAGAAACAAGCCGTCTTCCCGCTTGCCGATGAACGTACAGGTGGCCAGGTCAAAGACCAGACTGCGATTCATCTTCGGATTGAAGTTGAAATCGAAGTTGTCGAGCGTTTTCAGCGGGTCGCGGAAAGCGGCCTGTTTGCGCCGCCGCTCCAGAAGCCGATCCCCACGCCGGGTCAGTTCGTCGGTGACCAGGCACGCGATCAGATCGATAGGCGCCATGGCTTCGGCCTGGGCTTGACGCACACGGGTTTCCAGCACGGCAGCCATGCCGCCGAGCCGGAGTTGTCGTAAGGCGCGTTCTAATTCGATAAGGTTCATGCAGAGCTCTCCTCATTGGTTTTGCTTTGGATGAAGTCGCGGTACAGCGTGAGCTGGCGGATGAGCGGATCGACTTGCCGTAAGCTCAGGGGGAGTTGGGGATTCCGTTCCAGGTAGCGGCGGACAAAACGATAGTAGTTCGAGGCGCCAACTTCCAACGCCGCGGCGCAGACCTCGTCCACGGTGGCCGCGCCGTGCTTCTTGGCCAGCGATAGAAGGCCCAGAATCCGCCGCACGGCGGTCTGGCCCTCTTCGCTGTGCATCGTGCGACACACCGCTCCGATCCGCGCTCCGGCTTTGTCGGCGCGGTTCAGCAGGGCCAGCGTACTCAAGGGGGTTTTCTTCGGCCAGTCCTCCTGTTGAATCCGATGTTTCCCGCGCTCCTGATGCAGGTGCTCGCGCAGTAGGTCGCCGGTGTACGGGTTCAGCAGCCGAACGTGCAACGAATCCCACTGCACCTGGACGCGCCGTCCGATCCAACCCGGCGGCGCGCCATAGTAGGCGGCATCGACTTCCACGCAGCCATCCAGATGCACCGTGCGCTCGCCATATTGGTAATAGCGGAAGGGCTCGACGGGCAGCGGCAGCAGCGCCGGCCGTTCTTCGGCAAACATCGCCGCCACTTGACGCTTGGTGGTGCCGTGAATGCGCGTATCGGCCCACCGCTCTTCCCAGCGATCCAGGTAGGTTTGCGCTTGTTCGAGGGTCTCGAAACGCAGGCCTTTCAGTGACGTTTTCTGGGCATGGGCAACCCCCGACTCGACCTTCCCTTTTCGATCTGGATCCGCCGTGCGACAAGGCAGTGCGACGGCGCCGTAATGCCGCAGCACATCGCGGTACAGCGGGTTCAGCACCGGATCGTAGACATCCGGCGCCAGTACGCCCTCACGCAGGTTATCGAGCACCACCACCCGGGTGACCCCGGTCAGCCGACGGAAAGCCTTCTCATGCAACTCGGCCCAGATCCGCGAGCTGGAATGAAATGCCAGCAGGCGAACCGATTTGCGGCTGTAGCCCAGCGTCATCACGAACAGCCGGGTGCGCCGATACTTCCCCGTGGCCGGGTCATGCACCATCGGACCGTCGCCATAATCGACTTGGCATTCTTCGCCGGCGGTGGTCTCGATTACCACACGGGCTTCGGGCGATGGGCTGGGGCACAGCTTGTGGACGAATCGCTGCACACTCTGGTAGCTGGCCGTGAAGCCACAGGTGTCCACCAAATCCTGCCAGATTGCCATGGCATTGCGGCCGCGCGCGAGCCCCAACTCGATCGTCTCCCGGTACGGCTCGCAGGCGCTGGAGGTGGGACTGCGACCGGGCGGTGCGGTGGGGGACGGGGCGACGGAGCCCGCCAACTCCACGCCAGAGTCGGTGATCACCTCGTTGGCCGGTTTTGCGGCGGGCGCCCCGGGGCTGATCGGATCAGCCGCTCTCGCCGCCTCAGGGTCGGTAATCACCCCATTGGCCGGTTTTGTTGGTGCGCGCCCCCACTTGCCCGGTGGGCGGAAGGCGATCCCGGCGGCCCTCAGGTACGTCGCTGCCGTCTCCCTCCGCACGCCGGTGGCCCGCTGAATGCGCCGTAGCGACCATCCCAGCCGCCCCAACGCGATGACTTGCTGTTTGTTTTGTTCGCTCAAGACGTTACTCACATCGACGGAGGGTATCGCCCTCGCGCTCGAGTCAACGTCCTGGATGAGGGGTTATCGTTGGCCGGTTTTCAGGTGATTATGTATGGCCGGTTTTGGGTGATTACCGAGGCCGCTGTCCGAGGGGCTTATCCCGTCGCGCGGCGTCATCGAGATCAAGTCGCCCGACGAGGATGCGCAGGAAACCGCCGACAGCGAGCAGGTGACGAAGTACCTGAACAAATACGGCCTCGTGCTCGTGACGAATCTGCGCCAGTTCGTCATCATGGCGCGCGTGGGCGGCCAGCCGAGGCAACTGGAGGCGTTCACGCTTGCGCCTTCGGAGAAGGCTTTCTGGAAGGCCGTCGCCAACCCCGCGGAGCTTACGGAATCGCTGGGCGCGTCTTTCCATGAATATCTCGTGCGCGTTTTGCTCCAGGCGGCGCCGCTCTCCAGCCCGAAGGAAGTCGCATGGTTTCTGGCATCCTACGCCCGCGACGCCAAGGCCCGCATGGAGGGAAAGGCCGATCTTCTCGGCCTGGCCAGCTTGCGCACGTCCCTGGAGGAAGCCCTTGGGCTCAAATTTACCGGGAAGGAAGGCGAGCACTTCTTCCGCTCGTCGCTGGTGCAGACGCTCTTCTACGGGGTATTTTCGGCGTGGGTGCTGTGGTGCAAGCGCCCCGCGACCGCCACCAAGGACAAGTTCAACGTAAGCGGCTGAGAATCACCAGGACTGTGGGCCCGATCCGATGATCAAGCTGGAAGTTAAGCTTGGGCGGCCGCCCAGTTGTGCGGGAGCAGTTCTGCGATGCGATGAATGGGATAGGATGCGATCCGCAACAGCACGTCTTTGAACCAGGCGAACGGTTCTACCCCGACACGTTGGCAGGAAGCCACGAAGCTCCGCAAGACCGCCGCGGTCTTACCGCCCTGGTCGCTGCCAAAGAAGGTCCAATTGCGACGACCAACCGCCACACCGCGGATGGATCTTTCGGTGGCATTATTGTCGATTTCCAGGTTCCCATCTTCACAGTAGCGGGTCAGCGCATGCCAATTCTTCAGCGTGTAACGTACGGCACGGCCCTCCGGACTCTTGGGTAGGACTTCTATCTGGATCGCCTGTAAGTAGTCACGCAACTTATCCAGAACCGGGCGAGACTGGTGTCGACGCAATCGCAGTCGATCCTCCGGCGTCATCGGTCGGGCCTCCTGCTCCAGGCGGTATAACTGTGCAATGAGCAACAATGCCGGACCCATACGCGGCTGATCCGACTCCAGCGCTTTATGCATATAACGCCGAGCATGGGCCCAGCACCCAACCTCGATCAAACCGCCTTGGTGCGGGAACACCTGGCGAACACGAACAGGTGTCCGGCGAACGCATCCAACTCCAGTGCAGCCCGTCGAAGCTCTTGCGCATATCGCAGGCCGTCAGGCACACATACACCCGCACGCTGGCCGGTAAGTGGATCATGCGCGCAGGGCTTCCAGCACTGCCCGCAGGGTCGTGACATCCACCCCCGTGCCGATGCGCAGCCGCTCGCCCGATACCAGCATCAGCTCCAGTTCCGCCTTCGCCGCAGCCGCCGACAGCGTTGCGCCTCTCTCGACTAAAGCAAAACGCACCGGCTCCTGTTGGCTTCGGAGCCGCTTGCGCCAGTAGTAAAACTGATTCTCTGCAAAACGTCGTTCGCTGCAGAACTTCTTCACGGAAATCCCGCTACGCTCTTGCTCGGCTATTCGTTCCCGCCACAGATCATCTTTGGAAGCGGCCTTCTCGCCGATGGTATCGCTCATGAAACAACTATGCGGCCCTAGCCAGCCCATTGGGAAGATGGGTTTATCGGACGCTTACGTTCAACTGGCACGAGGCGGCATGGTCGCTGCACGTGCCGATGATAAGGACCCTCTTTGAACAACTGGCAACGCCCTCGAAGCTGCAAGCCCTGGGGCTGGAGGAAGTGCTGGACTGGACGCAGACGGCGCTCAACCGCGTGGACCGCGCGGCGTTCTTCTCCAATTTCGAGGAGCATCACGCCGTGCAGTACTTCTACGAGCCCTTCCTGGCCGCCTATGACCCGGTACTGCGCAAGCGGCTCGGCGTCTGGTTTACGCCCCCGGAGATTGTCCGGTACATGGTTGCGCGCATCGACCGCGTGTTGCGTGACCAGTTGAACGTCCCGGATGGGTTCGCCGACCCCAATGTGTTCGTGCTCGATCCGTGCTGCGGGACCGGCGCTTTTCTCGTCGAAGTGCTGCGCCACATCGAGACAACGTTGAAAGCTGACGGCGGAGACGCCCTCACTGCGGAAGACGTGAAGACCGCCGCGATGGAACGCGTTTTTGGATTCGAGCTTCTGCCCGCCCCTTTTGTCGTCTCTCACCTTCAGCTTGGCTTGCTCCTGCAAAACATGGGAGCGCCGCTTTCCGAGAAGCTCCACGAGCGCGTAGGAGTTTACCTCACCAACGCGCTCACCGGCTGGAATCCGCCCAAGGGACCGAAGCAGAAAATCATTCCCGAGCTGGAGGACGAACGCAACGCGGCGGAACTGGTCAAACGCGACAAGACTATCCTGGTCGTGCTGGGAAACCCGCCGTATTATGCCTTTGCCGGGGTCAGTCCCGAGGAAGAGCAGGGGCTTGTCGAGCCTTACAAGGAGGGTTTGTCATCGGAGTGGAACATCCGCAAATACAATCTTGACGAGCTATACGTGCGCTTTCTCCGGCTCGCCGAACGGCGCATCGCCGAGATGACCGGACGCGGGATTGTTTGCTACATCTCCAATTATTCCTACTTGAGCGATCCGTCCTTCGTGGTGGTGCGCAAGCGGTTCTGCGGAGAGTTCGACTATGCTTGGATCGATTGCCTCAACGGCGACAGCCGGGAGACGGGCAAGCTTACGCCAGACGGCCAGTCTGACCCGAGCGTCTTTTCCACCGAGTACAACCGCGAGGGCATCCGGCTGGGCACCTCGGTCGGCCTGTTTGCCAAGACCGGAGCCGCGAATCCCCAAGCCCTCGTCAGATACCGCGAATTCTGGGGAGCCGACAAGCGCGCGCTGCTTCTGAAGACGCTCGATGAGGAGGGGGACTTCGACGTTCAATACGAACAGGTTGAACCCGTAGCCGACAACCGATTCTCCTTCCGGCCCTCGAAGACCGAAGCCAATTACGCAGATTGGCCTATGGTCGTTGAACTCGCGGAGGAAGAGCCGATCAGCGGCCTTCAGGAGATGCGACGGGGTGCCCTCATGGCGCACGAGCGCGAAGCGCTTGAAGACCGCATGAAAACCTACTTCGACACAGCAGTGGATTGGGTCACCTTCGCCGCCGATGGAACGGCGCTCTCAAGAAACGCGGGCCGTTTTGATCCCGTTTCGACGCGCAATCGTCTGCAAAACTCCGAAGCCTACGATTCGGCACGGCTGAAACGCTACGCCCTATATCCGTTCGATGACCGCTGGTGCTACTACAGCAGCGTCCGCCCGCTGTGGAACGAACCGCGCCCGGAACTCATTGCGCAACGCGCCGACGAGGAGTCCTTTCTGATTGTGCGGCGCTTCGCGGAGCGCCCGAAGGAAGGCCGTCCCGCATTTTTCACATCTGCTTTGCCTGACTATCATCTGCTCCGACCGAATGCCGTTGCGATTCCGCTCCGGCTCGGCACGGCTCCCGCCGAGGTGTCTCCTCAAACGACCGGGCAGGGGAGCATCTTCGAGCATTTTCAGGACTCCAAGCACACCAGCGCCAATCTTTCGCAGGGCGCAAGAGCGTACCTTGCCGCCCTGACGAGACTGAACCCCGATCAGAACGAAGAGTTGAGCCGCGCCGTCTGGTTCCACGTGCTTGCCGTCCTCTATGCGCCCCTCTATCTTTCCGAGCATGCCACCTCCGTTCGCGCGGACTGGCCGCGCATTCCGTTGCCAGCGTCTTTGTCAGCCCTTCAGCATTCGGCGCAACTCGGTGCCGGTATCGCGCAATTGCTCGACGTGGAGAAGCCGGTGCTGGGCGTTACAACCGGCAAACTCAGAAAAGAACTGAACCCGCTTGGCAGAATCACCGGCCCCAAGGGTTTGAGCCTCACGATCAGCGCAGGCTGGGGCCATGCCCACAAAGAGAAAGAGATCGTGATGCCGGGCCGCGGCCTGGAAACGAAACGCGACTTTACCGACGAGGAAAAGAACGCAATAGGGGAGGGTGCTGCCGAACTGGAGATTTCACCCGAGGATGTGCTGACACTATGGGGGGATAGCACTCTCGATATTTATCTGAACAACGAAACGTTCTGGGGCAACGTGCCGGAGTCCGTCTGGGACTACACTATTGGCGGATACCAGGTGCTCAAGAAGTGGCTCAGCTATCGTGAGCGGGAAGTCCTTGGCCGTGACATCACGAAGGAGGAAGCGAGGGAATTTACGCACATCGTGCGCCGCATCGCCGCGATTGTGTTGCTGGAGCCGGAAGTCGACAAGAACTACTTAACCGTGAAGACGAAATTTTACATGCGGTGAGCCTTCCTGTTCCCGAGAAACTAGACGCCAATTGTGCTAGACGCCGAATAACTGTTATCGCGATGGACCGTGATAGTGCCGTCAGTATCGCGTTTCGCGCTGCCCCCGCCCATGACATCCCTCGCCACCTGAGAACCCGCTGTGCGCCCTTCCTGACCCCGTAGCGTGCGATCTGACGAGCAAGATCCTACCAGAACCCCGCCGATAAGTCCCGTAGAATCAGTACAAATACAATTTCTACAGAATTAGTATTGACCACACACATGCAATGCGTTACGATTTGTTCATGATTACAGCGTTTGGCTACATTCGAGTGAGCGGCAAGGGGCAGGTGGACGGCGACGGCTTCCCCCGACAATTAGAAGCCATCAACGCATACGCGGCGGCGCACGATATCACCATCGCGAAGGTGTTCCGCGAGAACGGCGTGACTGGCAGCAAGGAATCCATGGACCGGCCCGCATGGGCCGAGATGATTACGGCGCTGCACAGCAACAACGCCCGAGCCATAATTATCGAGAAACTGGACCGGCTTGCCCGCGACTTGATGGTGCAAGAGGCGACGATAGCTGACCTGCAGAAGCACGGCTTCACGCTGATATCGGTTGCCGAGCCGGACCTGATGGCTAGCGACCCCACCCGCATTTTGATGCGACAACTGATGGGCGCTGTGGCGCAGTATGACAAGTCCCAGATCGTTTTGAAGCTACGTGGCGCTCGGATGCGCATGCGGGCGAAAGAGGGCCGTTGCGAGGGCCGCAAGCCATACGGATACTACGACGGTGAACACGCAGTGATCGAGCGCATGCAGGAACTTAGGTCCGCGGGCATGGGATTTGACCGCATTGCGGCGCAACTGAATAGCGAAGGGCTGAAGACCCGTACCGGCGCACGCTGGCACGGCCTAGTGATAAATCGGATCATGACCGGCAAGGGTCGGAAGGCGGCGTAAATGTCCATCTACAAGCGCGGCGACGTTTACTGGTACGAGTTTCGGTTCAAGGGTGAGCGTGTCCAGGAGAGCGCCCATACCGGCAACAAGGATGCGGCGCGGCAGATAGAGGCCGCGCATCGCGTGCGCCTGGCGAAGGGTGAGGCCGGAATCAACGAACGGCCGCCGGCGCCAACGCTCGCGGAATTCGGGCCGCGCTTCGAGGCGGCCATCGTGACGTTGTGCGCCGATAAGCCGGCTACCGTGGGCTTCTACCGCGAGAAGCTGAGGCGGTTGCTGGCGGACCAGCAGCTCTCTGGCGCGCGGCTGAGTGCCATTGATGAGGCCATAATTGACGCCTACAAGCAGCGACGGACCCGGCAAGCCTCCAGGTATGGCCGGCCCGTTTCGCCCGCGTCAGTGAACCGAGAGCTTGCCACGCTGAGACGTTTGCTCCGCTTGGCGCAAGAGTGGAAGGTAATTGACCGGGTTCCGCGGATTCGGTTGCTACGTGGCGAGCGGAACCGAGAGTACGTGCTGAGCCACAACCTGGAACCTGGGTATCTCAGTGCGGCGCCCCAACCGCTCCGGGATGTCGCTGTGCTGATCTTGGAATCGGGCGTGCGACCGGGCGAAGCGGTGGGCCTTCAATGGGCGGACGTGCGCCTACAGACCGCGGTGCACGCGAGATTCGGCTACATCGTTATTCGCGGCGGGAAGTCCCGCAACGCGAAACGGAATCTCAGGCTCACCGCTCGCGCGGCTGATATGCTAAAGGCCCGGAAGTCCGCCAGTAAATCCGCGTGGGTCTTTCCTGGTGAGGCGGATCAGTCCGCCATCCTGGGCACCTCCCTGGATCACCAGCACGACGACGTGCGCACGACCCTGAGGCTCCCCAAGGACTTCGTGATACACTCGCTAAGGCACACCATGTTGACCCGCCTGGGCGAAGCAGGCGCGGACGCGTTCAGCATTATGAAGATTGCTGGCCACAGCAGCGTGACGGTTTCGCAGCGGTACGTTCACCCGACGCCAGAAGGCATGGACCGGGCCTTTGAGCGGCTCGAAAGCCTCAACGCGGCAAAGTTCCAGGAAGCGGAAATCGAGGCGAAGGAAGCGGCCGGCGGCTCTAAGATCCCTGCAATTTCCACTACAGTACAAAAAGGCCGATCCACAAAATCACCGCAAATTATTGATAAAAAAAGAATGGGCCCTTAGCTCAGCGGTTAGAGCAGCGGACTCATAATCCGTTGGTCGTAGGTTCAAATCCTACAGGGCCCACCAATCCGACTCACCCCTGTCGGAATTCGCTAGGTCGTCCGTCCGTCGAGATTAAGGCTTGTTAATCACCGGCGTGGAGCTTAGAGACTCAGCTAACTGATACTTCCAGTAGCATCAATCGGGATCACACGCCCGACGCCCGACACTGCCGCGGAAAGCAAACATCCACCGGCGATCCATCGGCCAGAATCGCGTGGCCTGCATGCTACGCTTATCCAGGTGGAAAAATGACACCGCGATCTTTGACAACCTGATTCCAGCCGCACATTACCTATTCTGATGCCCGTGGGTGGCTCCGGCGGGCCAAGCCGAGTTTTAAATTTGAAACGCGATTACCATTCGAACCCAACTAATCCTTTATTTTCAACAAACGCTCCGAAATGAAGCCAGATTCCATAGGCACCCGAACGGTCGTGGCTCACCAACTTCCGTCACGTTGACTGAGCCCCTGCCGGAAAAAACCGCATGTTGTAGACTAGGGAATTCGCGCGCATTGGTCCGGCTCACGCGCGGCGAAGAATTTCGCCGTGCGCCACGCGGTTCAGCAATAGCGGCCAAAATAGTAAGTGCGAAGTTGTTTCGCCGGACTAACCCACTAATAAAACGTATCGGGCCCACGCCGTTGGCATAGCTTGGGCACGACTGAGCGAACAAGCGCAGTAGCGCGGGAGGGCAAATCAAGCAACAGATTTTGGTCGGGGCGCGCGGATTTGAACCGCGGACCCCCTG
>CAVWOT010000025.1:0-86509 GCA_963756605.1 Bryobacterales bacterium
CCAAATGATTTGGCAGATCGGACCCGGGCCTTGCGTTATTTTCGCGTTATTTAACGCGCCGCCTATACGGACCGCGAATCGTTACGGCGGCTTCACCAATCCCGCTGCACGACCGGTTTTCGAGTTCGACGTCGAAATCGTCCCATCCGGTAAGATCACGGATGAGGAAGACCTGAGCGTCCGCTTTACCGGGAGCCGATGGGTGCTGGAGCAGGGTGACTTCCACGCTGAATTAGATCCCAGTTTGCGACACGGACGCATCCGGCAAACCGCGAATCCGTACGCGATCGACGCCGCGTTTCGCATCCTGCACTCGCTGTTACTCGCGAAACAAGGCGGGTTACTGGTACACGCCGCCAGCGCGGTGCGTAACGGCCGCGCTTATCTGTTCGCCGGAGTCTCCGGGGCGGGGAAGACCACCATCTCGCGCCTGGCGCGCATTCACGGGAGTTGAACGAAGTCCGCTCGATTGCGATCAGCGACCTGCAGGGCTGTTCCCAATGTGTACACGGTTCGAGCTGCACGCGGTGTCCGGGGCTGGCCTATATGGAAGGCAATATGCGGGGTCCGTCGATTCAGGACTGCGAGAAATCGTTTGCCAGAACGGGCGTTCCGTCGGTCAACTTACAAAGGAAGAAACCAGCGATGGCCGGACTGGTGCAGATCCAGATGCCTGGGGCAGTTCTTGTGCCTGAGGCGATGCCTGCCTGACAGCATCTATTTGGCCTTTGTCGAGCCTGTGGGAGCGAAACGTGCAAAAGGTTTCTCCCCCACACCCCTTCTTCCAACGCGCCAGTCCGCGGGCGGTCACATGCCAGCAGCTCAAGCTTCAAGACTCGCCCGGAATGGATTGACAATGCGCACCCCAAGGATTGTCTGCCCGGTGTTTAAATCTTCGGTGTATAGGAGATCGGCACCGCTCCGTTCCGCCCCCACTACCACGAGTGCGTCCCAGAATGAGATCTGGGCATCCTGGGCCAGTTCAACCGCGGCTCTGATCGCCGCGTAATCCACCACGAACAGCGGCCAGACCGCCAGATCGTCCATTATGCGTAGCGCGGCCCGGCTGGAACACGGCTGGGCCACTTTCCGCGTCATCGTGACAAATAGTTCTTGCAGGATCTGCGTGCTCAGCCGCAAGCCATCCTGTTCCATCAACTGCTGAATTAACTGCTGTGCGAGCTGGTGCTTTGGTGAACCGCTCCTATCGAACGCGTAGACGAGGACGTTGGTGTCAACAAAACCGACGGTTTTTTCAGCGGGCATGCAGGTCGTCGCGGCTCCAGGTACGCCGACCGACGGTCACCAGGCCGGTGCGGAAAGCCTTTAGGAGGCGAGCGCGAGACAGGCGACGGCGGCTCGGCTCCTCCACCAGCCTAATCAAATAGTCGCGTACCATCTGGTTGACACTGGTGCGTTGTTCCAGGGCGACCTTCCGCGCGGCCAGCAACAGGTCCTCCTCAATGACCAGTGTCAGATTGGTCTTGGATCTCTCCACACATCCAGTGTAACACGTATTATGTGCCGACAACTTCACAACGGGCACGCTAACAACCGTCTACAGCTTGTGTGCGCAGAGCAAGTGCGTGGACGGTAGTAACCCCTCCGCGGGGCTTGTACAGGCCACCGATGGGGAACTCTACGGCACAACCTTCCAGGGCGGTGCCAACGGCTTTGGCGTAGTTTTTCAGCCTCTCTGTGGGCTTAGGTCCATTCGTGAAAACACTACCCACATCCGGTAAAGTGGGATCTGCTGTCGGGATTTTGGGCACCGATCCGACGGGCGCAACGAGCGTCACGTTCCACGGCGTTCCGGCGACGTTTAAGGTCGTATCGCCGTCCCTAATCACGGCGATCATACCGACCGGCGCAACTTCGGGCCAGGTTGACGTCGTAGCGCCTGCGGGCACCCTGGTGAGAAATGTTGGATTCTTGGTCCGCTAATTTGCAAACGAGACGGAGTCTCCCAGAAGGTATTCTATTTTTTCCTCGACGCCATTCAGAATGTTGGCTCACCACCCCGTGACGGAGGCCCGCCGGCGCAGATTGTCGCGGCTTGCGGCGTGGCCGGAGGGGAGATTAATTTTTCGGAGATTCCGCCCCTCCTGGAAAGCTTTTGGAAGAACGCGGTGCGGAATCCGTTTTGCCGGCCTGCGAAGCAGCAACTGACAGTGGCTCTGGGTTCCGACGTGGTGGCTTGGCTGCGTCGCGGGGAACAGGGTTCCCAAGGCCGTCTGAACCAAGTGCTCCGAACCGCCTCGCTGGAGGACATAAAGAATAGCGCGTGACACGTCGGCAATTGTAATCGTCCGGCCTGGGATTGCCGCATCCTGCGCCGGGTGTTTTGGTTTTGGAGTGAGATCCTCTCGAGGACGAACAGTTTTTCGTTCCTTATCGAACCACCGGGAGCGAAACCTTCAAAAGTTTCTCCCCCACACCCCTTCTTCCACCCCGCCAGTCCGCGGGGGTCACATGCCAGATCATATACGGCAATAGAAGAGATGATTCAGACTTCCAACCAGCTGCGGCAAGTCGATCCGATGCCGTTGCGCAAAGCGCACCTCACCCAAACGGTGGTAGGAATCCCCATTCTCCCGATGGTGACTTGGGCAAGCGGGATTGCCGAGTAATCAGACGATTTCTGTGACAACCCTCTGGGACCCAGCGCATTAGTGTGGGCTGCTTCGATCGCAATCTGGCTGGTGGAAGCGCGGGAGCAGACCACGCAGCCGAGTGTCCTGATCCATGCCAGGTAGTCTGCCGAACGCTGAGGTCCACGCCACGGACGCCCGCGTGCCTTACGGACTGGCGCCCGCCTGTCCGGAGGTCTTCCAGGTCGTATGGGAGTCTTGCGGCGTGGCGGCGCACTGCGCCGTAAAGGCACACATCTAGCGAGCACAAGCACCTCGATCAGTTTTGAATGGGAGAGACAAGCGCCCGGCCCAGGACGCCTCAGTGGCATCCTGCGCCGGGCGTTTTGCGTTTCAGGACCCGGCCGAGCGAACCCGGCCGCCGAACTCCTCTTCGCACTCTCTCCAGAAGCCGCAGTGCTTCTGGCTGCAGAGCAGCGACTGCCGGTTCGGACAGTACATCCCCGAGTGCATGGCCTCCCGCACCAGCGGGAACATGACCGCATCGTGGGCCCTGTCGCGGTTCCCCGCGCCTGTGTTAGACTGATTTCCCGTTGACGTCACACGTGTAACTGGGTGTCCGGTGCCAGGCTGCGCCGGCGGGATTCTGGCTGGTGGGGGAACTCTTGCGGGGCGTGGCATGGATTTCTTGGCTCTTGATGGCGAAGGCAGTGGCCGCACAGTCGGCCCAACCGATTGCGTATTCGCACAAGCAGCATATCGCGCTTGGGTTGCAGTGCCTCGATTGCCACAGCTCCGCCGATACGAGCGCGGCGGCGACGCTGCCTTCGATTCACAAGTGCATGCTTTGCCACGCCAAGGTGGCGGTCGCTAAGCCCGAGATCAAGAAGCTGGCTGGCTTTGCCGAAAGTAAGCGTGAGGTCCCCTGGCGGCGCGTGTACGGCTTCCCGCCGGAATCGCTGGTGAAGTTCCAACACGCTCCGCATGCCCGCGCCGGCATTTCCTGCGCCACGTGCCACGGTGACATGACCCAGGTCTCCACAGCCGAGCTTCTGGTCAAACACAATATGGGCACGTGCCTGAACTGCCACAGGCAATATAAGGCCACGGAGGACTGCGCCGCATGCCATTACTGAGACGCCAGCGGCCACTGCCCTCGAAGGAACGCTGAACCCATGGATCGGCGGAACTTCTTCAAAATTATCTCGGCCTCATCGGCCGCGTTGGGCGCCTGCGGCGGCAAGGGGGGCAAAGCCATTCCTCTCCTGGCCCCCGAGCATGAAGTCGTACCCGGTGAGGAGCAGTGGCATCCCGCGGTCTGCGCCGGGTGCGGTGCGGGGTGCGCCACCGTGGTGCGAATCATGGAGGGCACTCGTACCGTCGAGCGCAACGGCGAAGTGTTTCGCGAGCGCATCGCCGCGATCAAGAAGATTGAGGGTAATCCTCTCGATCCGATCTCCGGTGGTCACCTCTGTGCGCGCGGTCAAGCTTCGGTACAATCGCTGTACCACCCCGATCGCCTGCGCGGCCCCATGAAACGCACCGGCCCGCGCGGCCAGGCACGGTTTGCGGCGGTCTCCTGGAACGATGCCGTTGCTCAAGTCGCCGAAAAGCTCGCACAGGTGCGATCCGCCGATCCCACCGGAATCGTTTTCCTCGCGAGGGGGCAAGCCGGCACACGCTCTCTTGCCATCACCCGCTTCACACAGGCGCTGGGTTCCCCCGCCCCCGTATTTAGCCCTATCGCCGATCTTGGGGCCGAGCGCAAAGCCGCCGAGATGGTCTTCGGATGGAAGGGCATGCCGGTCTACGATCTCTCTCACGCTTACTACACCCTGGGCGTGGGCGCCGACTTCCTGGGCGGCTGGGCCTCGCCGGTCTACTATGCGCGGCAGTTCGGCGAATTTCGCCAAGGCCGACGGCAGATCCGCGGCCAGCTCGTGCAGGCCGAGTCGCGCCTCTCCATCACGGCCGCGGCCGCCGATCGGTGGCTTCCCCTCCGTCCCGGCACGGAGCCGCAGCTCCTGGCCGCCGTTGGGCGCCTGCTGCTGGATGGCGGGCTCGCGCGGAATGCCGCAGCGCTTCCGAAGCCGGTGGCCCGGGCCTTTCAGGAAGCCGACCCCGCCCAACTGCTGGCTGCCTGTGGGCTCGACGAGAAGCGCGTACGTCAGATTGTCCAGGAACTCGGCGAATCGGAAGCCCCGCTGGTGCTCGCCGGCGCATCCATCCCCCAAACGAATTCCGTAGAAGCGATCGTGGCTTCTCACTGCGTCAACCTGATGTTGGGTAACGTAGGCAAACCCGGCGGCGTGCTCGCTCCCCCGGGCACAGCGCAGCCCACCGGGAATCGAGCGATCGTGCAGGCACTCTCGCAGGCGCGGGTCGTGTTCATCGATGGCTGGAACCCGGTCTACGCGATGCCGCGCTCCGCCGGCGTGACGGATGCACTGGCAGCCGCCGAGTTGGTGGTCTCCTTCGGGACCTTTCCGGACGACTCCTCCGCCTGGGCCGACATCGTAATGCCGGACCACCATGAACTCGAATCCGAGATGGCGCTGTTGCCGGCGGTCTCCGCGCAACAGGCGGTCGCAGTATCCACGCCATTCGTCGAGCCGCTGTATGACACGCGCGCCGTGGAAACTACGCTGGCTGAACTGGCCACCAAAATTGGCGCCGAGTGCCGGCCCGTAACTCCCAAGGATATCGTCCAGCCCCTGCTCGCGGGCAGCATGACCTATGACGATGTTGCGCGCGCAGGCGGCATCTGGCTCGACCCGCCCCGGGCCACGCCCGCGCGGCCCAATGCGGTTACCGTGGACTTCGCGCCGGCCCGCTTCGAAGGTGATCCCGCCCAATATCCGTACCATTTCCAGCCCTACCTGTCACTGCAATTTCACGATGGCAGCGGCGCGCACCTCCCGTGGCTGCAAGAGCTGCCCGACCCGACCTCAAGCTCCATCTGGGGCTTACCTGTTGAGATCGATCCCGGGACTGCCGGAAAGTTACGGGTCGCGAACGGCGACATGGTGCGGGTGGAGTCTCCCTACGGGTGGTTCGAAGCGCCAGCGTATGTCCACCCCGGCGCGATTCCCGGTGTTGTCAGCATGGCGATCGGAGATGGGCATGCGCATTTTACTCGCTACGCGTCCGGTCGTGGCGCTAACCCGCTTTCCATCCTGGCGCCGATATGGGACACTTCCGGCGCACTCGTCTCAGGCGCCACTCGGGTACGCCTGGCACGCGCCGGCGGCAGGCGTGGCTTGATCCAGTTTTCGACCCAAGACCGTCAGGAACGAGGCTTCGCCGAAAGGTAAACAATTATGGAACGCCGTTGGGGAATGGCCATCGATTTGGACCGTTGTACCGGCTGCGAAGCTTGCGTCGCGGCATGCCACGCCGAAAATAACCTGCCGGTTTCGACTCCCGAGCAGGCTGCTCAAGGACGCACCGCTCACTGGATCCGGGTCGACCGCTACTATGAGGGCGAGTTCCCGGACATCAAGGTCCGCTACATGCCAGTGCTATGCCAGCACTGCGACAACGCGCCCTGCGAGCCCGTGTGTCCCACTTACGCGACCTATCATAATCCGGAGGGGCTCAACGTTCAGGTCTACAACCGCTGTGTCGGCACCTTCTACTGCGCCAACAACTGCCCTTATACGGTGCGGTACTTCAACTGGTTCGCTCCGGATTGGCCCGAGCCGCTGGCGTTGCAGCACAATCCGGATGTCGCCGTACGGCCGGCTGGCGTGATGGAGAAATGCACGTTTTGTATTCAGCGGATCAAGCGGGCCAAACAGGACGCGGCTGAGGAGGGCCGTCCGCTCAAAGACGGCGATGTGCAGCCGGCGTGCGTGCAGTCGTGTCCTGCCGAGGCGATGGTATTCGGCGACCTCAGCGACCCCGCCAGCAAAGTTTCGCGCCTCGCCGGGCACGGCCGCGCCAGTCGGCTGCTCGAGGAATTGGGGACTAAGCCTAAGGTGTTTTATCTACAAAAAGGTTAAGCCGGTATGTCGCCCGCGCCTGAGCTTCTCCCCTATCATCAAATTCGAGAAGATCTGTTCCGGCCACTCTCGCGCGTCAGCAGCCGGTACCTGTTCGCGACTGCAATCGCCTTCGTGGTGGGCGCCGGCGGCCTCGCCGCATGGGGTCTTCAGCTTCACTCGGGAATGGGCGTCACAGGCCTGCAGAGGCCGGTGTTCTGGGGAATCTACATTGTCGATTTCGTTTTCTGGATCGGCATCTCACACGCCGGCACGCTCATCTCCGCGATTCTGCGCCTCACCGGCGCGGCCTGGCGCAAGCCCGTCACGCGCGCGGCCGAGGCCATCACGGTCTTCGCGCTCATGATCGGCGGCATGTTCCCCATCATCCATTTAGGCCGCGCCTGGCTGTTTTACTGGCTGCTGCCCTATCCCAACTCGCGGATGCTTTGGCCCAACTTCCGCTCTCCGCTACTTTGGGATCTCACAGCCATCGTCACCTACGTCACCGGCAGCGTCATCTATCTGTACCTGCCGCTGATCCCCGATCTGGCGCAACTTGCCGAGCACAATACGCCGTGGCGGCAACGACTCTACCGTGCGATGTCCCTCGGCTGGACGGGCAGCGACCGCGAGTGGCACGCCCTGGAGCGCGCCATGAAGCTGATGGCCTGCATCATCCTGGCGGTGGCGGTTTCGGTGCACACCGTGGTGGCCTGGGATTTCGCGATGGCGATTGCGCCAATGTGGCACAGCACTATCTTCGGGCCGTATTTTGTCACCGGCGCCATCTTCAGCGGGATTGCGGCTCTGATCCTGGTCATGGCTATGATCCGCAAGTTGCTCCACCTCGAGGTCTATCTCACGAAGCACCACTTCGACCGTCTGGCCAAGCTATTGCTTCTCATGAGCCTGCTGTGGTGCTACTTCACGGTCGCTGAGAACCTGACCGTCTGGTACGGCAATGATCCCAAGGAGATGGCGGTTTTCGGCGCCCGTACGCGCGGGCATTACGCGCCTTACTTCTGGACCATGATGTTCCTGAACTTCGCGGTCCCGTTCGTGGTGCTCGGGATCCGCCGCCTGCGCTCCATTGCCGGCGCCACCGTGGCATCCGTCTCGGTGCTGGTCGGCATGTGGATCGAGCGGTTCGTAATCGTCGTTCCGACGCTGGCGAACCCGCGGCTCCCGTCGGCATCCAGTTTCTACACGCCCACGTGGGTCGAAGCCGCGATCACCGCCGCCACCTTTGCCGCCATGTTTATGCTGTACATGATTTTCGCAAAGCTGTTCCCGATGATCGCCGTGTGGGAGTTTAAACCACATCCGCAGGGGGATAACTGACTTCCTACCTGGTTGCCGAATTCCGCTGAGAAGGACGCAGCTGCCACGGCCATCCGGTCGCTGCGCGCGAGCGGCATTGCCCCAGCGGATCTGGACGTTTTCTCCGACGAACCGGTGGAGTTTCCCCGCGGCGTGCTGGACCGGCCCAGCCGCATGTCGGTGGCGTCGGTTTTGGGCGCGATCCTGTTCGGCACGCTCGCGACCGCTTTCATCCGCTGGACGCAACACAACTATCCCCTGGTCACTGGCGGCATGCCGATTTTTTCGTTCTGGGCGACAGGTGTGATCACGTTCGAAATGACGATGTTGGGTGCGATCATTTCCACGTTCGGCTGGTTCCTCTGGGAGAGTGGCCTCATCCGCCGGCACAAGCTCAGAGCGCCAGTGCCGGATATAAAACCCGGGGCGGTGTGCCTGAGGGTCCGCTGCCACGGCCATGAAGCCGGCCAGGCCGCTGAAGCGATGCGCAGCGCCGGCGCCGTCGAGGTCCAGGGATGGGAAGCGTGATCCTGAAAGCTGCACTCGCTCTGGCTTTCGCCGCCGCGCTGGCGGGCGACGGCCGTCCGCCGCTCCCCTGGGAGAGAAACCACCTGCGGATCGGCCAGGCGTTGTACCGCGAAAACTGTGCGGTTTGCCACGACATTGACCGACCGCAGTCGAAGAAGTTCGGCCCGAGCTTCTACCAGCTCTTCCGGCGCAGCCAAATGCCGATTGCCAGAGTCAAACCCAACCGCGAATATATCAAGGTGCGCGTTAAATTCGGCGGCGCCCTGATGCCCGCATTCCGCGGCTGGCTGACCGACCGAGACATCGACAGCCTGATCGATTACATCGCCTCCAAGTGAGTCCTGGATCGGGCACGACCAGTAAACAGGCGCGCTCTGCCTAAGTCCGCAATTGTGCAAGCAATCTGGCGTCTCGGTACCGGGAAGTTTCGATCGGAACGGGCCGCCGCCCGGACGCTTCATTGTGAAGGCGGTCGTCGCTTCCGTGTAATCCGCAGTGTAACCGGCTCGTTGAACGGGATGGGTTGCCAGCAGTTTGAAAAGTCCTTCTTCGAAATAAGCTTCGAAATAAGCGCGATGGATGTGTACGCCATCGGCTTCTCAGATCGTCAGTACTGGTCGAGCGCAGCGCTTTTTCCATTCGGCTGGGAACTGCGTCCAGCGCTGGCTCCGTGCGGTAGCGGGGCGAAGGTCAGGTTCATTTTCTCCACCAGCGCACGAGTCACCAGACTGCGCACAAAATTCGCCGGTCGCCTTGACACTGGACATTGTTTCCTTCGATCCCGACGAGCGCGCCTCACCGGGTTCAGTTGTTTGGAGGCCGCAAAGTCCTCACGATGGGTAAGCTCACTGGGAGTCAACACGGGGATGCGAACGATCTCACCGTCCGCTCCAACTCAATTAGTCGGAATCTCCTGCGCGCTACTAGGGTCCAAGAAGTCTTATTCTGGGAGATCACCAAAGGGCGCTGCGTCAGAGGCTCCATGTCCGAGAATGCGCGGCGGGGTGCGAGTTGCGTCCACGCTTTCCGCACTCCATAGGCGAGGGGAGGGCTTCCGTCGTGTGATCGAAGCGTGGCTCCTGCAGCCGCACAGCATCGCTAAGAAAAGTGCGGGAGCAACCCTGGAGGGCGGAGGCCTGTCGGGTCTTTGGGCCTGGCTGCCGGCCATTCGATGGCGTTGCGCCCGCTGATCCTGAGCTTGCCCAAGGGCGGCATGCGACTGGTATTCTGGGGGGCAGCTATGCTGACGAGAAGAAACCTTTTCACAATGGCCGCAGTGGCTCCTCTGTTCGAGACTATGAACCGCACCCTGGCAGTCGCGGCGGAAGCCAAGAAGCAGATCAAGATCATCGGCATCGAGACCGATCTGCTACGCGTACCTGCCGAGCCTTACAGCGACGCGATCCACGACTTCGGCGGGGACGGAGGCGGCGTGGTTCTCCGGCTCAAAACCGACGCGGGCATTACCGGCTGGGGCTACAGCAACTTCGGCATGATCGCCGGCGGACCGCGTGTAGTGCAGACCATCCTGGAGCACGAAATCAAACCCGTCCTGGTCGGTCAGGATCCGGCGTTCCCCAAGAGAATACGCGCCGACCTGTGGCGCGCCCTCGAATATCAGGGCGTAGAGGGCGTTACCCAATTCGCGATGTCCGTAGTGGACATCGCGGTTTGGGACATCCTGGGCAAAGCCGCCGGACTACCGGTCTACAAGATGCTCGGCGCCGTGCGCGATCGCATGCCGGCCTACGCCATGTGCGGCTGGTATCGCGAAAACGACAAGGACCATTCGCAGTATAAACGCACTATCAACGAAACGCTGGAAACCGGCTATCGCGCCTTCAAGATCAAGGTGGGGCGCCTCGATCTGGATGACGACGTGGAGCGCATCGAGGTGGGATTCAAGACGGCCGGAAAGGGCGTGCGCATCATGGTGGACGCAAATCAGGCCTTCAACCGAGTGGAGGCGTTGCGCCGGGGTCGGGTCTATCAGCAATTGGGCTGCTTCTGGTATGAGGAGCCGATCGTGCCCTATGACCACGAAGGTTATGGTGAGTTGGCGGCGGCTCTCGACATGCGCATTGCCTGCGGCGAGAACGAGTACAACAAGCACGCATTCATGGATCTCTTACTCAAGAAGGGCGCTGACGTAGTGCAGCCGGATAATCGCCGCGCCGGCGGCCCGACCGAGTGGATGGAGATCGCAGCAATCTCGGACGGTTTCGGCGTGGAACTGGCCAGTCATGGGGGCGGGCCGGTGAATATGAACATCCTATGCGCGATTCCGAATGCGATTTACATGGAGTCGGGCGGAAAGCAGAAGCTGGTGAACGGCGAAGTGCCGGCGCCTGATGAGCCTGGGATGAGCAGCGAACTGGCGGCAGATTTCATCGCCAAACACAAAGTGTAGGCGGCGGCGATGGCCTCAGTTGGGACATCCGGCAGTCATCTTGACGAAAAGACCCGGGTTCGGCCTTCTGCCACTCAGGGATGGGTGTGAAAATGCGAAACCCTATCGGGTCAGATGTGCGCAGTTTCGGTTGCCTAGCCGTTCCAGTACGACTGGCTGTGCAAGCACGCGGAAGCCACATAAGATAAGGAGGCCGCAACTCAGATTGACCGCTCTCCGGATGTTATACTCGCAGAAAATCCGGTTCAGGAGGGATCTATGACTGCGTATAGGATGCTAGTAGCTTTGACGCTGTGTGCGGCGGCAACCATTTCGACGCACGCACAAACATTTAGCAATCTGGCGAGTTTCGACGGTAGCAATGGCAGCGGGCCTTGGTATACGTCGCTTGTGCAGGGCACTGACGGGATGTTTTATGGATCGACCCGAGTGGGCGGCACCTACGGGTCCGGCACGATATTCAAAGTCAGCACAACCGGCACGATCACCGTTTTGCACAATTTCTGTGCCAAGAACAACTGTCCGGATGGCCGGGGCCCCATAGGCGCGCTGATCCTGGGCGCCAACGGAGACTTCTATGGCACAACGGAGTTCGGCGGAGGGAAGGCGGATAAGGGCACCGTTTTCAAAATCACTTCGGCGGGCAAATTAACCACGCTGGCCACCTTCAACGGCACCAACGGCGCCAATCCGTACGCCGGGCTGGTCCAAGGCACCAATGGGGACTTCTACGGGACAACGAACGGGGGCGGAGCCAACACCAACAGCTCCGGTACGGTGTTCAAGATCACGCCAGGCGGCACTCTGACCAGTCTGCACAGCTTCAGCTACTCAGTCGACGGCGCGGAACCCTATGGCGCGCTGGCCCAGGCCACCAACGGCGATTTCTACGGGACTACGTATCAGGGTGGACCCACCAGCGCCTATGGCACCTTGTTCAAGATCACGGCAGATGGCACGCTGACGACGCTGCACAATTTCGTCTCGACCGATGGCGCGTACCCGGAAGGAGCACTAGTCCAAGCCGCCAATGGCAAGCTGTACGGGACAACATATATGGGCGGCGCCAATTGCGCACCCTATGGGTGTGGGGCGATTTTCGAAGCCAGCCTGGCGGGCGACGTAACACTGTTCTACAGCTTCGCCGCTACCGGCGGCACCGAGCCGGTGTCGGGAGTGATTCAAGCCACCGATCGAAACTTCTACGGGACAACCGTGTACACGGGCAGCGGAGAAACCGGCTACGGGACCGTCTTTGAAATCACCGCGGGCGGCACGCCCAGTCCGTTGCATACCTTCACCGACACCGACACCGACGGCGCGACCGTTTCGGATGGGCTGGTGCAAGGCACTGACGGAAGCTTTTATGGCACGACGTATGAGGGCGGGAGCGATAATATTGGCACGGTATTCAATGTGTCGGTGGGGCTGAAGCCATTCGTGAGAACGGTGCCCATGTCCGGCAAGGTGGGAACGGCCGTCATCATCCTGGGATCGGATCTGACCGGCGCATCCAAAGTGGAATTCAACGGCACGGCGGCTGCGTACACGGTGGTGTCGGCTACTGAAATCACGGCGACCGTGCCGGCCGGCGCGACTACAGGGTCGGTGCATGTGGTCACTCCCGGCGGCACGCTGGGGAGTAATGTTTCGTTCCGGGTGCCTTAGGCGCCTTGCGCCAACATCGACAAACGCGGGAATAGCTTGGATGTTAAGCGTGGGTCCATCTGGGAGACGCACGGGCCAGGATTGGCCGCCCCATACCGGCTGTGTGGACCGGGCACATGGGTACCGCGCAACCGCCTTTTAGGCGGCCAAGAATTGCCCGCCAGCGGCTGGGCTGACTCAAATGAGCAAGCCACTGGTTCGACCAGTGAGACTTGAAAAGGTTTGACCGTTCCGGGAGTCTTTCCGATGTAAAATCCTCCCCAAGTGGCTTGATGAGAACGACAAAGAGAGGATGTTAATGTCAGACGTTTATCAGAGCCTAGCCCATTCCAAATGGGACTGCAAGTATCACGTAGTATTCGTGCCCAAACGGCGACGGAAAGCGATCTTCGGGCAATATCCGCCGGCAATTGGGCCCGATTTTCCATGCGCTGGCGAAACAGAAGGAATGCCAGATTCTGGAGGGACACTTGATGCCGGACCATGTGCACATGTGCATCGCGATTCCGCCGCAAACATCCGGTCGCTTCGGTGATCGGGTTTCTTGAAGGGAAGAGCGCTATTGCCATCGCCCGGCTGTGCGGAAAGGAGACGGAACTTCTCCGGTGAGCACTTCTGGGCCCGCGGCTACGCCGTGTCCACGGTCGGGTTCGAACTGGAACAGGTACGCCAATACATCCGCGAGCAGGAGGCCGCGGATGGAACCGCGGACAATTCTGAAGCGAAGAATAAGGCGCGCAACGCGCGACGCCTAGACCCATGACCCGACCGCCTTTGAGGCGGCCCAACTCATCAAGCCACCCGCTCCGCGGGGGGTGTCTGACTGACTGCTGGCTCCTCAACATCGACTTCGCCACCCAAACCGCTTGAGAATGCCACCTTCTGCGGGAGCCGGCCGCCGCTGATACTTGTCTAGCGTTTTGTCTAGCGTAGCGGTAACATCCCAGAGAGACTCTTCAGCGCCGCCAAATGCGTGGCCGTCACCTTCTCCGGCCAGAGCAACTCGCCGGCCTCAACTCGCGGGTCCCTCCAGCCGATGGAGGTACAGCGGCGCTCCGGGTCAAATTCCGTTCGGTAGACACGCCACATGATTGTGGACCATCGCAAGGCTTGGGCCTCGGCCTGCAAACGAGCCAACGTACCAGGACTGCTGTTTCATGACCTTCGCCGGTCGGCGATCCGGAACATGCGCTTAGCCGGCATTCCGGAGAACGTCGCCATGGAGTCAGGGCACCGCAGCCGGTCGGTGTTCGACCGCTATTCGATCGTGGGCGCACAGGACATCCGCGATGCCGCAGAAAAAATGGAGGGACGGCTCAGGTCTAGTCTGGGCACGCTACCGGGCGCGCACACTTTTGGGCACACTGGCCAATTCAGACGAGACCTTCGAAGACGGAAAGCAGCAAGAATCCGCCGCTAACGTATTGAATTGATTGTGCGAACGACGAGAGAAGTTTGGTTGCGGGGGGTGGATTTGAACCACCGACCTTTGGGTTATGAGCCCAACGAGCTACCAGACTGCTCCACCCCGCATTCACATCCTACCTCCGCTATCACCCCAAGGTCAAATGCAGCCCGCCATTATCTCGTCCGCCGGATCCCGGCTCCCCAAATCGACGCAACCAATGGCTGTGTTTGGTCGCGATTTGAAGGTAGCGGTCATCGCCCACTGCCGTTCCGGGCCGGATCGTCCGTCATAGTACAATAGCGGTAACGGAGTTATTCAATACAATGAAGCAACGCATCGCTGCGATCGTTCTGCCGATTGCGGCTATCGCCCTTCCCTTGTGCGCGGCAGACCTCGCGCCCGTCCGTCCGCGAATCGGCAGGGTGGACATCTTCAAGTCTTCAGACCTGCGCCCAGGCATGCAGGGCATTGCCTGGACCGTATTTTCCGGAACTGTGCCTGAGCCGATTCCTGTGGAGATCCTCGGCCTATGGAAGAACGCTTCCGGACCGCGTCAGGACGTAATCCTTGCCAAGTTGGGTGGGCTGGCCGCGCGCACAAATGTTGCGGGCGGGATGAGTGGCAGCCCGGTCTACATCGACGGCAAGCTGGTGGGTGCGATCGCCTTGCGACTCAGTGTGTTTTCTCCGGACGCCATTTGCGGCATAACGCCGGCCGAACTCATGCTGGAGATCAACGATTTCGACCAGTCGCGGCCCGCGGAAGCCACCACGCCCGACCGAGCGGTGGCGCGCAGTCTGCCTGCTGTGCCGGGTGACCTCCTGGCGCAGGCGGTGGCCGCGGGCGCCTCTCCCAATCTGCCGCGCCAGGCGCCCATGATGGTTCCGATTGAGACGCCGCTGATGTTCTCCGGCTTCCACGAGAACGTGCTGCGCGATTTTGGCCCGCTGTTCGATCAGCTTGGCATCACGGCAGTTCAGGGCGGCGGTGCATCCAGCACCACTTATACGGCCAAGCCCGTGGCGGACTGGCAGAATTCACTGCGTCCTGGCGATCCAGTCGCAGGGGTGCTTGTTTCCGGGGATATGAGCGTTACCGGACTCGGCACCGTTACATATAATGACGGCCAGCGCGTGCTGGCCTTTGGGCATCCCTTCTTTAATCTGGGTCCCGTGAACATGCCCATGAGCAAGGGTGAAGTCCTCATGACGTTGGCCTCGCAGTTCCAACCCAACAAGTTCGCCAATGCCACCGACATCGTGGGCGCTCTGCATCAGGACCGTCACAGCGGCATTATGGGCGTGCTGGGCCAGGAATCGGAGATGATTCCGGTCAGCGTGCACGTCCGCTCTTTCGGCGAGAACAATGCGGAACACAGCCGCAAGGATTTCCGCTTCAACGTCTTCGTGCAGCAGAAGTGGACGCCTTACCTGATGATGCTCACGCTGTTCAATTCGCTGTCAGAGCTGAACGAATTCAAGGACGAAGCCACTTACCGGCTAACCGGCGACGTGGAAATGAATGCCGGGCCGAACCTGTCGCTCGCCACCATGCAGGCCTCGGGTGAGATGCCCATGCCCGCGCCCATGGCGCTGGCCGGCTGGTGGGGCGATAAATTCAACCGGCTGTATTTGAATGCCGTCAATCCGCCCAGCATCAGGCGCGTCGACGTGAATGTGGACCTCCTGCCCGAACGGCGCATTGCCAGCATAGAAAGTGCCTGGCTGGCTACCCCTGAAGCGCGCCCCGGCGACGACGTGGCCGTGAAAGTAGTGCTGCGTCCCTACCGCGGCGAAAGAATCGAGCGCGACTTTTCTCTTAAGATTCCCGCCGCGCTGGCCAAGGGCGAGCACAGAATCATGCTGAGCGACGCGGAGACGATCAATCGCATGCAGACCGTGGCCGGAATGGCAAACCATTACATTGACCTGCCGCAGACGGTCTCTTTGTTGAACCAGGAACGCAGCAATAATAAGTTATACGTATCGCTGTTGGACTCGAGCCCAACCGCATATTACGAAGACAAGACGCTGCCCAGCCTGCCTGCCTCGGTTCTGAACGTCATGCAGTCCGGACGCGGTTCCAGTCACTCGCTGATCACCTCACCCGAGAGCGCATCGGAGCAAATGTCGCTGCCCTTCGATTATGTGATTAGCGGAAGTTACGCGCTGAAGCTGACGGTGAAGTGAGAAGGCGGGGACAAGAAGTCAGAAGTCAGGAGACAGAGGTCAGAAGTCCAATCCGCCCCGATTTACCGCGCTGCCCAAACTTCGAACGAATCTTAATATGAATAGATACTCTACGCTGCCGCTTGGAGATCGAACACGGGAGCCGCTTGCACGGCGCCGAGCCATTCTGTCTTCTGTCTTCTGTCTCCTGACTTCCATCTTCATTCTCCTGACTTCCATCGCGCCCCTCCCCGCCTCGCAAACCCGCATTTGGGCCCAGAACGAGTACGCCGATTTTGAGAAGGGCAATTTGAAAAATCTCTCCCTGCGCAGCGACGGGCTGATCAGCCTGGCGCCTCGTTTCCAGGAAGTCTACGATACGTCGTCGGCATACTTATGGGCCATGGCACGCGACTCCCGCGGGAACTTATATGCGGGCGGCGGTCCGGATGCCCAGCTCTACCGGCTCTCCGCTAATGGCGAGAAGAAGATTCTCGCGAAACTCGACGATCTCCAGATTCAGGCTATAGCCATCGACTCGCACGACCGCGTGTACGCGGCGACGGCACCGGAAGGTAAGGTATATCGCATCGCGCCCGATGGGAAAAGCGAAGTTTTCTACAACCCCAAAGCCAAATATATCTGGGCCCTGGCGTTCGACAAATCCGGCGACCTGCTGGTGGCCACGGGCGATCCGGGCGCCTTGGATCGCGTCGCGCCCGATGGTCACGCTTCGGTCCTATACAAGTGCGACGAGACGCACGTGCGGTCCATGGTCCTGGATCATACCGGCAACATCATTCTGGGCACCGATCCCGGCGGATTGGTCGTGCGCGTCTCTCCCTCGGGCGAAGCATTCGTACTTTACCAGATGAGTAAGAGCGAGGTCACCGCCGTCGCGGTTGCTAAAGATGGTTCCATCTATGCGGCGGGATTGGGCAGCAAGACGGGGCCGTCATCCGGACCTGCGCCTGCGCCAACCCCATCGCCGGCGCCATCCACTGCGGCCGCGGGTTCGCCGATGCAACTCCACTCAGCCGCGCCTCCCCCGGTTTCCATGGCGCCCTCCGGCAGCGGCGTGTCTGTGACTGGTTCGGATGTCTATCGCATCGACCCGGCCGGAAATCCGCAGCGCATCTGGACCCATGCCCAAGACATTATTTATGCCATCGCATTCGACGAGCAGGGGCGGGCACTACTAGGCTCGGGCAACCGGGGTTTCATTTATCGTATCGAGTCCGATGTGCTGTATACCGAGCTTGTCACCGCGCCCTCCACGCAAATCACCGCATTCCAAGACGGACCGGATGGCTCGCTGTATGCTGCCACTGGCAGCGTGGGCAAGATCTACCAGGTGGGTCCCGGACTATCCCAGGAAGGCTCGCTCGAAAGCGATGTATTCGACGCCGGGTTTTTCTCGCAGTGGGGCCGGCTCAGCTTTGAAGCGCGCCTGAACGGCGGCCAGGTGGCAATTATGGCACGAAGCGGAAACCTCGACAGGCCGCAGAAGAACTGGAGTCCGTGGTCTGCACCCATCACGACATCTCAGGGCGCGCGCATCACGGCGCCCGCGGCGCGCTTCATCCAATGGAAGGCAACCCTCACCGATGCCGGCGCGCAATCGCCCGAATTGGAGTCGGTAGATGTGGCGTACCTGCAGCGTAACGTGGCACCCCGCATCGAAGCCATCGAAAGCACTCCGCCCAATTACAAGTTTCCCCAGCCCCCAGGTCTGCCGGCGCCTCTGCAAACGCTGACACTCCCGCCGATCGGGAAGTCGGCCTCCAGTTCCGGGCCGTCCGCACCGCTGGAATCGGCCACGCCCTCCATGCAATACGGCAAAGGCTTCGTGGGCGCACGTTGGGCCGCCTCGGATGACAACGGTGACAGTCTGATCTACTCCGTTGAGATCCGCGGCGTGCATGAGACCAACTGGAGGCTCCTTAAGGACAAGCTACGCGATAAATATTGGAGCTGGGACTCGACGGCATTTCCGGACGGCGAGTATCGCGTACGTGTAACGGCGTCCGATCTGCCCGGCAATCCGCCCGCGGACGCGCTTTCCTCGGCGATGGTCAGCGATCCGTTTCTGATTGACAACACGCCGCCGCGCATCGCCAAGCTGGCGGCGGGTACTGCTGACGGCAAACTGCACGCCACCTGGACCGCCACCGATGCGCTAAGCGACATCAAGAAAGCGGAATACTCGCTCGATGGCTGTGACTGGACTCTGGTTGCGCCCGTCACTGGCCTTTCTGATTCGCATGAGTTGGATTACGAAATGACGCTGGACCATGTCGCTCCGGGCGAGCACACCCTAGCCGTGCGCGTCGAGGATGTTTATGATAACGAAGCAGTCGACAAAGCCGTAATCAGGTGACGCTCAGAAGTTTGTCGGCGAAGTCGCCGGCGATGTCCCCTGCGAATTCGTCAGTATTACGGATACCGATTGCAGCGTGCTGATACTGCCGGCCGTTATGGTGAACGGCTGAGTATACGTGAACTGACTTCCAACCGAACCGGAAATGCCTGCAAAATAGGTTTGGAATGCGCCACTGACTCCCGCCGGCGTAGAGGTCGCACTCGATAGTTGGTCACCGGGCTGCGGCGTGAAGGTAAAAGTGGCCTGCGTGACATCCAGCGTGTTGGAGTAACCCGTCACCACCACATTGAATCCCGAAGTTACCTGTACAATCGACACGTTGGTAATCGTCGGCGGTTGTTCCGGCAGCGTTACGGTGGTCCCGGTACCATTGGCGACTGTCACCGGAACGCCCCCGGCCGTGGCCGTGGCCGTCAAGGCAATGCTACCCGCCACGGTACCCACCTGCAACTGGAGGGGCGATTGCGCGAAAACCGCGCTGGTTTGGCCTGCGGGTATCTGGAAACTAACCGTAGTATCTCCGTTATTGAACAGGATTGAGGAATCGACTACCTTAGAAGGGTTGGGCACGACTTGCAAATCGAGTTCTCCAGCGAGATCCACCGGATAAGCCTGCGGCAGCGTCAGGGTGATGGGAAGTTGTTGCATGGGCATGGCTGGGCTGGTCGCATCGATATTCAGCGTCACTGGAACCTGCGGCACGGTTAGGGAGTAGGTTGTCGAACCCGTGTTGCCGGATGGGTCGGTGACTACTAAGGTAAAGGTGAAAGTGCCGGGAGCCACCGGTGTACCGGATATGACCCCCGCGGTGCTGAGCGACAAACCGGTGGGCAAAGATCCCGAACTGATCGACCACGTGAACGTAGTTGCCGTACCGGCAGCCTGGAGTGTAAAGGAATACGCAGATCCCAAGGCCGGCGCCGGCAGTGCGGCCGTGGTAATCGCGGGATTCGTCGCGATCGTAAGTGTAAACGGCGCGATGGCGGTGGCTCGGTTGCCATCGGTCACTTGCATGGTAAAGCTCGCCGCACCTGCCGCAGTAGGCTTGCCGCTGATCTGACCGGTGGCGGCATTCAGAGTAATTCCAGCCGGCAAGGCGCCGGCACTGACCGCCCATGTATAAGGTGGCGTGCCGCCGGAAACTCCGAAGGTCACTGCGTAGCTGATGCTGACAGTGCCACCCGTTAGAGGCGATGCCGTCGTAATTACCGGTGGCCCATTGATGAGGAGCGAAAAAGCCGCACTCGCGGTTAATCCCTTCGCATCCGTAACCTGGATACTAAAACTGGCGGTGCCGCTAGTGGCCGGTATTCCGCTGATTACGCCGGTCGCGCCGGCCAGTGACAAGCCGGCGGGCAACGCGCCGGTGCTTACGACCCAGGTGTACGGCGGAGTCCCGCCGCCCACCGTTACTGTTTCCGAGTAACTCGCGGAGACTGTGCCGGCGGGCAGTGGCGATCCGGTGATAATCACCAGATTGGCACTGATTACGAGGGAGAAGGGCTTAGTACTCACCACGCCCAGGCTATCAGTCACCTGGACGGTAAAGCTGGAGGTCGCGGACGCTGCGGGAGTTCCGCTAATCAGGCCGGTCGCTGAACCTAACGTGAGACCGGCCGGCAGAGTTCCTTGCGTAATGGTCCAGGTGTAGGGAGGGGTCCCGCCGCTAGCTGCCAGAGTTTGCGAATATGCGATGCCTGGGACGCCGACTGGCAATTGCGCGCTGGTGGTAATCAACAATGCTGCGGCGATGGAGAGAGACACAGACTTACTAGCAATCAGCCCCTGGCTGTCAGCCACCTGAATAGTAAAAATCGAAACGCCGTTACTGGACGGTGTGCCGCTGATTTGTCCAGTAGCACTCAAGCTCAGGCCTGCCGGCAAAGCTCCCCCCGCTAAACTCCACGAGTATGGCGGCAATCCGCCGCTGGCTGACAGCGTGAGAGAATAGGCGACGCCGACCGTGCCGCCCATCAATGGCGAACTGCTGGTGATTGTCAGTGTGGCGTCGATGGTTATCGAAAATGTCTTACCCGCTGTGACTTTGTTGCTGTCGGTCACCTGGATTCCGAACACCGCTGTGCCCACGCCGGTAGGCGTGCCGCTGATTAGCCCGGTAGCTGGAGTTAACGCGAGGCCCAGCGGCAAGGCGCCCGAGCTGAGCGACCAAGTGTATTGCCCGCTTCCGCCGGTGGCAGCCAAGGTTTGCGAGTAACTAACTTGAGTCACGCCCACCGGCAGCGGTGCGTTACTCGTGATGATTAGTTGCGGGTTGACGGTCAGAGAAAAAGTACTGACAGCCAAGAAGTTGTTCGCCGTAGTGGCCTGGATCGAGAAAGTAGAGGTACCGGCAACGCTCGGCGTGCCGCTAATTTGGCCGGTAGCGACATTCAACGAAAGACCGGCCGGCAGAGGGTTTGCGGACGTAGGGGACAACGCCCAGTTATATGGCGGCGACCCACCGGCAGCCGTCAGAGTCTGTGCATAAGGCACCGCTACCGTTGCGGTTGGCAAAGGTGAAGTGCTGGTGATAGTCAGTGGCGCATAAACGGAGATGGAGAATGCCTTAGGTACCGCGACCTGGTTAGTGTCGGTCACCTGGACTGTGAATGCATAAGGGCCTTGGGCGCTGGGCGTACCGCTGATCAGTCCGGCGGCATTGAAAGTGAGTCCCGGCGGCAAGGCGCCCGCAATTAGCGACCACGTGTATACGCCGCTTCCGCCGGTAGCGGCTAAGGTTTGCGAGTAGTTTACCCCAGTTACGCCCACCGGTAAAGGCGTAGCGGTGGTGATGACCAGTGGTGGATCAACCGTTAGTGAGAACTGTGCATTGGCTCCAGCTTGGTTCGCATCAGTTATCTGGATTATAAAGGTCGAAGTACCGGCAGCGGTGGGGATGCCGCTGATTTGACCTAGGGTCGGACTCAGGGTGAGGCCCGCTGGTAAGGTACCGGCGACCGGAGCCACGGACCACGTGAAGGGCGGTGTCCCGCCGCTCTCTGCCAGAGTAAACGAATAGGCCGCTCCCACATCGGTCGATGGCAACGGCGAGGTGCTGGTAATCGTCGGGGGCGGGTTGACTGTGAACGTAAAGTTCGCGGTCGCTATGTTTTCTGCCTGATCCTCCACCCCGACCGAAAAGTTGATCGGTCCCAGGGTGGTCGGAATACCGGTAACCTGCCCGGAAGTCGCATTCAGTGTAAGACCTGCTGGGAAGGGCCCCGGTACACTGTTGGACGGAACGAACCAATCGCAGGGGCACCCCGCCCCGCCGCTGACGGTCAGCTGCAGCGAATAGCTGGCGTTCAAGGTGCCGCTGGGCCAGGGTGACGGCGTCGTGATGGTAAGCGGCGACTGCGCTTCAGCCGCCGTGTAACTGCCCAGCATGACGAACAACAGCAACAACAGCCAGAGACCTCTTGCCATGGCGGACTTTTGGTAGTGTATCGGCATTCAGCTCATCCACCCGTTTAGTGCGGCGCCCCGACGACCGGCGTGCCCGGCGACACGCTAGTAGCGGTAGACACGGTGGTTCCGGTGCTGCTCATGCTGCTGCCGCCTCGAGTCAACGCTACCGCAGCGCCCGCGGCCACCGCACCAGCAATCGCCAGTATCACGATCACCTTCGTCGAAACACCCGCTCCCCCCAATGTGCTAGCACCGTTAGTCACGGAAATTGTGGCGTTGGCGCTGAGATTCCCCATAGACGCGGTGACCTGCATCTTGTATGGCCCGCTCAGATTGTTAGCCGTCAGGCCACGTGCTGCAGCCTGCCCGTCGGCACTGGTGACCTCAGTCAGTAAGTTCGAGCCGTTTGCGAAAGTGCCGCTTGGCCCGTTGTCCGGCAAAAGAAAGACCACTACTGCCCCCGCCACCGGCTTGTGGTTTTGGTCCTCCACGCGCACGATAGGCTCCCGCACAACCCGCTGGCGCAGATTATTGACAGCGCCTTAACCCTCCACAATCACGATATTCAGTTGGGTCGGAGGTTCGTCCGGCGCGCTCTGCGCGATTTGAGGTACGGCCAGAAACGGACAAGCCAAACAGCTGACTATCCGCCAAACGGCAGAATTACCAATGGCTTACACCCCGACGGCAAGTCTTAGAATTCCTAGCGCAGGTTGCGCTTTGAAGTAATCTACCACACGTTCGTTCAGGTTGTTACGGTTTTTTCAGACGCAGGCCAGCGAACGGGCCTCGGCCCCAGGAGTGCGGAATCGTACTTCAGAGAAAAGTGCTCTCGGCTCGCGATCCCCGTGTGCGCTGTAATCCACCGGCTCAAACCATCACGTATACTTCATTAGAAGGGCGTCGATCGATGACAATGCGTGCTGCGTTATTTCTATTTGCGGCGACTGCGTGCATCTTGCCCGCACAGGAACTGGACCAAAACAAATCGGTTGCCGGGAAACCGAGCGCGAAGGAATTGTTCCTGAACCCGCGGCAAATGGCATATGGCGTCCAGGACCAAACTCCGGTACCGGCCAAAACTCAGTCCAAATCCGCCACAAAAGCGACCCAGCCAAAACCGCGGGTAAAGGCCACCAATGCAGCCGTTACTGGCCAATCCTCCTCCGCACCGGCGCGAACGGCTAATGCCGTCCCAATCGTTCCCGCCACCTACAGCAATATCCCGCTGGGCTTGCGATACACTGTACGCAAAAAAGAGGGCGATCAGATCACCGGGGTCCGCGACAGCCAGTTCCACTTCGGTGAACACATCCAACTCACCCTGGAAGTCGACGACTCAGGTTATCTGTACAGCGTCCAGCAGGGAACCAGCGGCAAATGGGAAGCGCTATCCGGGCGTATCCAAGCTGTTGTACTCGGAGCGCGACGCCCCAGGATATCTTCGACGCTCTGATTGCCCGGAAGGCGGCATTTTCATCGCGAGAACGTGCACCTGCTCATCGGAGCGAAAGCTACGCTCGCCAATTTGCGACACGAACTGGAGGAATGGCTTCCGGCGCAAGCCAAAGAGCACGATCGCGTCCTGGCGTACTTCGCCGGGCACGGCTTCGTCTATCAGGGCCGCGGTTACCTGGGGCCTTATGACATCGATTCACATAACATCCGGGTACCGGCCACCCCAGGGACGAGCTGGGCGCCGCGATCGGCGGAAAGATCCGGGCCAAGGATAAAATCCTGCTCACTGATTCGTGTTACAGCGGAGCCATACGTACCGAAGACTTACAAGATATCAACCCGCCGATCGATATGAATAAGTCGCTCTTAGACGGCCAGTCGCGACCGCGAAGTTTCCTATGAAAGCAAAAACTGGGGCGGCGGGCACGGTATCTTCACTTACTATGTGGTTCGCGGTATGGAAGGAGGGGCGGATGAGAACGGCGACGGCGTCGTAACCGCCAACGAGCTCTACGATTTCGTCTACCGCAATGTGCGGCAGGATACGCAGAACGACAACCAGGGGCAGCAGAACCCTACAGTTGGCCAGGGCAGCTTCGATCCGCATGCTGTTGGCCTACGTTCCCAGCCGGGCCCGCCCCGGCGTTCCCCCCGCGGCCAACGCACATTCGTCGTTTAATCGAATATGGATGGCGTTGAAGTCTTTCTGGATGGCAAGTCCGCCGGTGTGGTCGATAAGAGCAAAGCTCTCACATTGCCAGGCTTGGCACCCGGAACTCACACCGTGAAGGGCGTAAAGATGGGTTACGAACCCGACGGCCCGCGCGAGGAATCCGTTTATCCAGGACGGGAAACCACGGTAAGCATCGAAATCCGGATCGCGCAGCGGCGCAATCGCCTCGCGGCCAATGCGCTCGACAAAGGCCTGGAGTTCTACAAGAAAGGGTACGCGAAGAACTATAAGAAGCCGTTGCGAAGTTTCAAAAGGCCCTCGATCTGGATCCCTCTTTCAGCCAGGCACCGCTATATCTGGCGCGGGCTTACAATGCACTGTTCGATGAACAGAACGCGGAGAAGTACTTTCGCAGGGCGCTCGAAATAGATCCGGATTATGAGGAGGCGCACGCCAGCTTCGGCGGCATGCTGCTGGATACCGGAAAAACCGACGAAGCCATCCGACAGTTCGAGACGGTCATCCGGCGGGATCCCAATAACGTACTGGCACTAACCAACCTGGCACAAGTCTACCGCATGAAGGAGCTATACGCGGATTCCATCGAATCGGCCCGCAAAGCCGCTAAGCTGGGGCTCGAATTAGCCGAGCCGCAACTTTGGATGGCCGACAGCCTGCGGCAGAGCAGGAAGTATGAGCTTTCTATCCCGGAGTACGAGAACTACCTCGCCTAAGCAACTTTGACGGTAAGTTAGCGGGTCAGTTGAATTACTATGTGCTCGGGTTTCTCGTAGGTACGGGCCGGAAGAAACGGGCGGCCCAACAGGACATCCGGAGAGACCTGCGCAACTTGGCCTACTATGGCATGTGCGACAGCGAGAGCAAGCTGAAGAATTTCGCGCTGGCCATCGTGGATTGTCAAAAAGCATTGACTTACGACACCCGCGATCCGTATGCCCACTATAGCCTGGCGCTGGCATTCGCCAACCAGGGAAAGCGCACCTCCGACTACGGAATGCTGGCAGGTGCCGTACCTCACTTTCGCTCGATGTTGCAGATCGACCCGGACTTGGAAGAAACCAATTTCGCGCGGCAGAATATCCAAGCAATCGAGAATTATTTGCCCCAATGCCCGTAGTGGGTTAGGAATCACCGCGCGGGGGCAGCCTGCACACAACGGAAGCCGATCATGGAATCGGTGTAGCGGGCAGGTATAGCGCTCCAATCCCAGATCCCTCCATACTCAAACTCTCCGGACGGCGACTTCCCGGCAGGATTCCGGTCGGCGGCCGCGCCGCGAATCTCGTACCAAGGCTCGTGCGGTCCCGGCGGAGGTTTCAGGTGTGCCGCGAACCAGGTCACGTCCGCGGCCAAGGGCTTCACCTCCTGCTCGACCAACTCCCACGCGTTACCCACCATATTCAGCGCACCATAGGGGCTCGTGCCCTGTGTGAAACTGACGGCGGGCATGATCTCATGTTTGGCTAACAAGGCATTATCACGCACGTTGGCAAATCCCGGAATTCGATCGTCACCCCGGGGAAACAGCCGCCCTCGCGTGGCGCGCGCCGCCTTCTCCCATTCCTGCGCATTGGGCAAACGCTTGCCGGCCCACCGCGCGAACTCGCGGGCATCCGCTATAGTCACGTTCACCACCGGATAGTCAGGCTTTTCCGCGGCAAAGCGCGGCGGCAGCGCGGGCCCTGCCTCCTTACAGAAACGAGCATACGCTGCGTTGGTCACCTCAGTCCGATCGATGTAAAATGCCGGCAACTGCACGGGCGTGTTGTCACCGCCAAAATAGAAACTCTCCCGCAGGCACTGGCACCATGTGAGCCACTGGCGGCATCGCCGTCTGCGCATTACGGTGCGGCGACAGGAGTAACTTCACTGATACCCCGGTAACTGCCAACAACGCGATCCCAATCACCGCCAGCCATACCTCGCCCTTAGGTTTCGCGAGCGTGGGTGCTGGCGGAACCGGGCCTGCGCGCGCGCCCGTAATCGGCACCGTCGGCAATTCCGATTCCATCACCACCGTCGCGGCTGGCGGCGCGTCCACCACAGTCAGGATAGCCTCGATGTCGCCCGCCACGGAGTCGAAGCTCGCAGGCCTCTCTGCGGCACTCTTCGCCATGCAGCGCGCGATCAGATCGCAGACCGCCTGCGGAACGCGGCCGTTGAGCTGTTCCAGGTTCACCGGCTCATGCAGAATAGCGTAAAACAGGCGCTCGATACTATCGCCCTTGACAGCATGGAGGCCGTCAGCAGCTCGTAGAAAAGCGCGCCAAAGGCATACACATCCACGGCGGGACCGATGGTTTCGCCGAGCACTTGTTCTGGCGCCATGTAATGCGGCGTGCCCATTACGCTGCCCGTCCGTGTCATGGGTTAGCGCCTGGCTCTTGGCGATGTTGAAATCCATCAGCTTCACTACGCCGTTGGACGTCAGGTGTATGTTCTCCGGCTTAATATCCCGGTGCACGATTCCGAGAGGGTGAATGTATCCGAGTGCTTTCGCAATCTGCAGGGCGATGCGCAGCTTCGCTTTCAGGTCACCCAGCTGCCCGTCGCGCAAAGCACAGCGCAGATCCACGCCGCGCAGGAACTCCATCACCATGAAGGGCCGCTGCCGTTCATCCACGCCGAAATCGTAAATGCAGACCACGTTGTCGTGGTCGATATTGCCGGCCAGGCGTGCCTCTTGCAGAAAGCGCGCTTTTAGGTCCGGATCGGCGCATCCTGCATCGGTGAGAATCTTCACTACTACCGTGCGTCCGATAACCGTATCGCGCGCGCGGTAGACTTCGGACATGCCGCCCCCCGGATACTCCTCCAGCTCGTATCTCGCGATGCGGGCGGGAAGCGCGAGTGGCAGATGCAGTCCCCTTTTCAGGTGACGATAGCACAGCGAAAATCACTTCGACGAAGTGGGCAGGCCAGGCGCTTCGTCGATGACCGTGTAAAGCGCGCCGTTGCGCAGGTAGAGCCGTTCCATCTCCGCGCGGTTGAATGGACGCGCCCCCCGCCGTCCAAAGACGGCGAGCTGGTTTCCACTCTCATCCACCGCGCGATCGCGATCCAGGCCCTTCGACAGTGCGATCGCTTCACCCTTGGTCTTGAATGTGGCGATCAGCTCCGCCTCCACGGGCGGGCTAAATCCCCACAGACCCCGCGTCCTGGCGGGTGAAGTCAGTTGCAGAACGCGCAAGCCGTTCTTGCCGTCGGCCACATAAGCAAACAGGCTGGCATTGGTCATCCCTACTCGAACCGAGCGCGCGTCGTTGAGTGCACCTGCCGCATCATAGAATCGTGGCGGCGCGGGATGTTCCGGACGAGTGACGTCGATAATCGCTAATCCTTGCTGCCCGGCCGCCACATAGGCGTTGGTGCGCGCGACATAGACATCCAATGCCTGCTTTAATGGAATCGACGCCTTAACCGCCGGCGATTTCACGTCCGTAATATCTACCACCTGCAATCCGTCTGCATCACAAATGAACGCGTAGCGGAACTGAATGGCAACGTGTCCAGCGCCCTTCAATGGCAGCGCGGAAACCACGTTTGGATGCATGGGATCGCCGATATCGATAATTACGACCCCCCGGTTACAGGATACATAAGCATAATTACCGGCAATTACTACATGATTCGCTCCCACTAAGATGCCGTCCGGGTTATAGGTCAGTGCCCGCTTCAGGAAGTTATTACGCGGATCGCCATCCAGCAGAGTCCCGGCATTAATCAGAATCAAGCCCTCTTGCGCGTCGGCCACGTATAAGAACGCATATAGAAGACTGATGGGCTGCTCTTCATTCTCGGCGCTGCGGCGACGCGCGGGATCGACCGCCAAGGTGGTGGGTGACGCAATCCATCGTGCATCCTTGGTCGGCACGTGAAACCGCTGGCCAATAGGCGAGACGGGCGCTGTCACCATGCGCTCGGAGTTAGCCTTGTTGTCGATGTTAGCGACATCGTAGATCTCCACGCCGCCAGGTCCTTTCGCTGTATAAAGATACTCGCCGCGTAACTGAACGCTCAGGATATTCCCTTCGTGGCCATAAGCCTCATTGAGCAACTTAGTGCGTGCGAACCTGGCATAATTCTCCGGATAAGCCAGCTTCTGAAGGTAACTGCCGATTACCGCCTGTGGCTCGTCGTGCTCAGTCACCGCCACGGCCTGGAAGCCGTGTCTGCCCTCACCCACGTATACATACCGTCCGAAGAAATTGACGAAGTTCGTGCCCTCGAGCAGCAGTTGCGCCATCCAGGCGTTGTTGTCATTCTCGCGCGAGACGTGGCAGTCCGTGCAGGTACGCGTCTCGCGGGTGCGGACCGTGTGCGGATAATGCGGATTAAACGCCTGCCCGCTGTAGCCTTCCGACGAAACGGTCTGCTGCTGATGATACAGCCACTCGCGATTGGCATTCTGCGAGCTTACCAGCACCGCGCTTGACGAACGCACCGGCACGACTCTATGGCCCTTCACCGTGCTATCGAGGCCCAGCATAAACACATCGTCGCGTAACACCTGGAAATTATAAGTCGTATAGTTACGGGTATCGGCGTCGCCCTCCCAATGTAGCTCGGGCCGTTTGGCATTGGCCTTCATCGACAGATGGCAGCCGAAACAACTTGTCATCCAGGCGGTGTGACACGTATAGCAGGACATGCGCTCATTGGAATGCGCCAGTTGACCGGTACGCGCTGGTATGGCTCCCCAGCTGACGCCGTCGCGCTGCAATGTCTTGGCCAGCCGCGCCTTTTCGTTGTAGTTATAAGAGCCGGGCGTGACCGAATCCAGCACCTGCGAGACGGTCCATTCCTTGTCCGGATCCGTCATCGAGCGTTGTATCAATCTTCCTGCAACCCATTCGAACCGGCGCTTTCCGGACGGCGTGCGCAACCGCGAAAGGTCCGTACCCCCGTCCGGCGCCGCCGAATTCGATGTTTTCAGAGTGGCCCGTGCATTGATGGATCCATGGCAGTCGATGCAGTCAATCTCCACGGCCGCACGCGCCTCCCCGTATAACTGGCCGTTCCCGTGGCTATCCCGCTCGAAATGACAATCGACACACTGGAGGCCTTTGTCCAGATGAATATCCTGCAAGTGCACCGCTTTCTTGAACTTGTCAGGATCGTCAAAAGCTACGGTTTGCCCGTCGGTATCCAACAAGTTGCCCTGCCGGTCGTGTTTGTAGACTGCCCGATAGACCCAGCCGTGGCCGTGGAAATCGGCGAACTGCGTCTGGTGCAGCTTCGGATTCAGTCCGCTCAAGTTAGCCAGGAACGCCGGATCCGACCAGTTGCCCCGCAGTGAAGCGGCTTCCGGATTACGTGCCAGTGACTCGGCGGCAGCTTCGGGAGGCAAGTTCTTCGAGGCCGCCGGATACATTTCGCCGCCGTCGGTCTCGTTATCCCACCACATATAGCCCAGGTATTGAAAGGCGTAAGATGTGCCCGGATGAATGTGACAAACCGTGCACTGGCTGGAGGGAATCGTACGAGTCAAACGGTGTTGAATCGGGTGGCCGGATTCATTCTTCGGTATCGTAGGATCGTTCGTGAAGCTATGCCCCAGGTTACCGTAGGAGGCATATTGGCCAGAATGAATAGGGTCCCGATCGTTGGCGTAAACGACGTGGCAGGCAGTGCATCCCGACGAGCGGTAATCGCCGGGCTGATCGTTGGTGCCTAGGAAATACAGCAGAGGATCCGGCAGGCGCGTGCGCTGTAATCCTTGGAAGACTGGATCGGTCCGCGTCAGAGTGCCGAAGCCGCGGTTGCTGAGGCGGTCATCGCCGCGCTCGAAGACTCTCAGAGTATTGCCGGGCTGGGTAGCCTCAAATTCGGGCAGCGGCAGTAAATACGGCAGGATGCCTTTCGTGCGAGTGTCCTCGGCGGTCGGCTTAGGAGTCGTTACCAACTTTTGCGCGACTCCGTGTGCATCGTAGCTCTCGCCGAAAACGCCGTTCTTAAATGGAAATGCGCCGTTATTATATAAGGCAGCGCCCCAAAGAAACGATCCTTGCGACATCAGGCTGGTCTTGACGCGGGTAACGATATCAGTATGGCATCCGGAACTGCCACACGTTTCCGTAGCGGCGCGCAAGTCACCCGGATTGATAAAACGCACGAAAGCCGGGTCTTCCCGATTCAGAAGCGTGTAAGTGCGCGGCGGATTCGCGCTGGTTGGCCAGAAGCGCGGATAGCGAGGACTCACGTGCGCCTGCAACTTATCGGTCACATCGGCATTGCCCCCATGACAGTCCGTACAGCCCAGGTGCACGGCCGTCGAGACATGCATCGGCTCAATCCCCACGTGGCATTTGGCGGATTGGCATCCTGCGCCCTTGCGTGCGGCCTCATCCACGGTCTGGCGGAGCAGATCGGCGGCCGACCCCGGCGAGATCAGCAACACTAATGAACCGAAGCCGACAAGTGCGCGCATGGTCAGAATGCCAACCTCAAGTTCAAAAACGCGGAGAAGAGCACGCGGCCATTGTACAGATCGAGAAAGCCGTTCTGCGGAAAGAGCGCCCCGAATCCGGCCGTCACAACGATGTTTTCGCTCAGCAGCGGCCGATATTGCAGGCCGACACCAGCATCCACGCCGATCCCCGAACGGATGCCCCGCTGGAAGAGTACCGCTTCGAGAACCTCCGTGCGATCGAATTTGAGATAGTTGACATTCAACGTCGAGCGCAGCTTGGGTGTGATTTTGGCATCCATCCCAGCGTTATACAACAGAATGCCCGGATTAACGAAGTTCGCCTGCCCCTCAAACAATCCGGGCCGAAGGTTGGGCAACAGGCTATTTGGCCCAAACAGAAACACGCCCGTGTTAGTGAGCGGAATAGCCTCGCGGTTCAAAAAGTTAACGCCGCCGCCTTCAAACAGATTATTGATGAGCCCGCGGTCCGCCAATGCCTGGCTTCCGAGGAAACCGCCGCCGGCAAACTGTTGATCGGGCACGATGGCATCGAACCCATTGGCCTGGCCGTCGTTGACTTTGCCATCGCCGGAGGCAAAGAAGAAAGAAGCTTTCCAGGTCATCCAATCTTTCTCGTAAGATAACTCCAACGCGGCCATCTGCGCATTAATATGCTGCGGGCGGGCGGCGATCGGATTGAAGGTGTCGCGGCCGAAAGCCTCGTAAAACGCATCGGAGATATTGATGCGCCCTATGTGGCCGTCGCCGGTAATGCCGGCATATCCGGCGTGAATCGTATGCGGCAACGGCAAGCCTATAGGCGCCGGCCGGACCAGAAAGCCGTCTTTGTCGATCAGAAACGATGGTAAGTCATCGTTGTACAACAGACTGACATTTAAATTGTACCCTTTAGTTAGAAAATCATTTCGGTACAGGTTGGCAATATAGACCTTCTGCTCCCGCTCGCGCCATCGATTTAATCCGCTGTTAGTGTCCTTTTCCAACATGTCGAAAAATGCCAGGTTATATTGATACCGGTTATCGCTGAAGGTGCCGAAAAGACGCGCGCCGGGTTGCTCATCGGAGAAGATGAAACCGCGAAAGTCGCTGGTGAACCGCTGGATGCCGAAGCGCACCGAAGTGAAATCAAAATAAGCGCTGCCGCGCTCATCGCTGTCTCCCGTACGCACGAACGCGCTGCTGCTGTTGGTGAGAAGCCGCTTTTCGAAAAACAACTCCTGCATGCCGACCGCCGTATCGGTGCGAGACGTGCCGTTCAACACGTTAATATTGACCAGGCCATTTTCGTTTGTCATCAGGTAATTGACATTGAATTCCGGAGTCACTCGCAGATCGTAACTGACCGGACTGAAACCGGCATTGCCGCCGAACAGATCGAAGCTGACGCGGAAGTTCTGACTCATAGCGAACTGTGCCCCATTTCCGAAAAATCCGGGATTATCAGGTTCGGCGGCGCTGGGAGGGCTGGCTACCGGCAGGCGGCGCTCCTCCGCCAGCGTCTCGCTGGAGACGGCAATATTCAGGAAGTTATGGTGCCCAAACAGCGGGAAGTCACCTTTCAGTTGGTTGCGATTAAAAGGGTCCCAGAAACGCGTGGGCGCATACAGAGCGTCAAGACCGCGGTCGTCATAGCGCCTGAGGTCGGGATTCGCGTCCGCTAGCCACCAACGATTAAATATAGGCGTAGCCTCGATGACCGCTTGGGGTGCGGCCGCCATCGCCATTTCCACGGGGCGGCGCGGACGTGGATAGATGAGATCGGCCGTAATCTCCGGCAGAGGCGGTGGCGGATGCAAATCCGGGACGCGGCGTACCAGCGGACGCAGCCGATCCGCGGGAATTACGCGCGGTGGAGGCAGTTGCGCGCGCGCGGACGCGATGTAATCCGCAAGCGGGGAAGTCGTCACGACGGGTCTGCCCATCGTGCGGCGGGGCAGCTTGCGGATAGGAGTCAGCTCTCTGGGCGTGGCGCGCTCGAACTGGCGCCCCTTTTTCGGCAGTTGCGCACGCTGCGCAGCCACCGGCGCAACCAGCAGCAGAATCGCCCAAATGCGCTTCATGGCAGGGCAGCGGCAGCTTTGCGAAATAGGGCTGCGAATTCCCCAGGTTGATAAGTGGACGGATGCTCCAAATAGTTATAGAGCGCAGTAATCGAGCTCTGGATCGCCTGCTCGCTGGGCGCCACGGCCGCCGCCAGCGAATCGAGAGACATGGTGGCCTGTTCGGCCGAGTTCACGCCGGAGTTCGCGATGCGCCAGATGTTGGCCGTTATCGCCTTTACCACGGCGCGCGCGGCAGCCGCATCAAAATCCTGCTTGCTGAAACGGTCTGCCAGGTCGCCAGAAACCTTGCCGACCGGGCACGCCGCCTGTCCCACGGCTGGCGCATCACAAGACCGGCGTGACAGCACCTCGGCCAGCGCCGACATCGAACCCTCCAGGCTTTCGCGCTGCTCGGGCGCCGCCTGCGCGACGAGCTCGCGCAGAATATCGTAGCGTGACTGGTTGAGTTGTAAACTGCCGGGCGTCCGGCCCACGTATCCGCGCTGGATGCGCCAGCTATCGAGGCGCAGATCATGGTGGCACTGGTAGCATTCCAGATCGGAAAACTCCGGCCACCGGTTCGCGGCGTGCGCCCCCAGCAGTTGCACACCTGCGGCGAGAGCGCTAGCCTGCCCGACAGCCCATACCCGCACCCGCGGCAGCGTGTTGCCGGCGGATGGCTTCGGCTCGCGGTAATGCGCCGGCTGTGCCCAACCAAAGGTGTCCAACTCGAAAGCCAGATCGGGATGCCCCGCCGCAATCAGTTCATGATCCACCGACTTATCGCCCGCTCCTAAGTGGCAGCCTAAGCAGAGTTGCGCGCGTACCTGCAGGTTCTTGGTGTCCATCATGCCCTTGGTCACACTGTCGGCATGCGAATTCGGCTGCGTGTGAGTACCCAGCCATTGTTCGGCGGGACCATGGCAGGCTTCGCACGCCACGCCGTCGGAAAGCGTTTTAGCCGGAGAGCCGACCACGTGACAAACCGTGCAGCGCTTATCCGTAATGACCGAGATCTTGAGAATCTCGCCCATCCGCCGCGCGCGCGGCTCTTCGAGTACTTTGTAAGCGCGTGAATGCTTGTCAGATACAGACCAAGTCGCGAATTCGTTGCCCATGGTGCGGCGAGTCTGCTCGGGGGAGGGGGTAGTTGCGCCATGGCAGTTGGAAGAAGAACAGCTTCCAGCGCCCAGATACTTCGGCTGGTCAGCGGGCGCCGAAGCCGGAATCACAGCTAGTAATAGCAGGGCGAATCGCGTTTTCATACCGATAAGACTCTATATAGTGGAACGGCGGGCGCGGCGTTGTCAATGGAAATCTTCGAAATTCCAGCACAAATCAAGAAATAATCGGAGCGATGCATTACAAGCTGTCAGGATCTTCCGCAGGCGCAAGCAGGTTTTGGAGGGCGGGCTTTAGCCGGCGCGGGGCTTTAGGCCCGCTCCATTGAGCCTCCCGCCAAATTGGCAGGTCTGGAGATCGGCTTCAGGACTGGAGTCCTGCCCCACTCGAAATTCGGGGTCACTCCCAGTTTCTACTTGGACATTTGTAACGGTCTGAGGTAATATCTCACAATCCAGGTAGACAGGGAAATTCGCAGACCTGAGCAAGATCCCGGCTATGGCAAAAGAAATCTTAGGAGCGGATCTGGGAGGCGAGTCGCTCTCCTCCGAAGAACTGGCCGCCATACCCGCCTTTGCCGGAATCCGGAAAGAGACTTGGGATAAGTTCCCAGGCGCCATCGCTAAGAAGGTCTATCAACCGGGCGAAATCATCATACGTGAGGGTGAAAACGGCACCACCGCGTTCTTTATTCTTTCCGGAGACATCGACCTGTACCTGGACCACCCCGTCTTGCGGACCCAAACGCGCCAGGTGCAGCGCAGCTTCTTCAAGGGAATCACTAAGTTCACCCAATATCTGAAGGGAGTTCCGGAACGGCCCGAGAAGGGTGCGCCACATCGCACCCACATTCCTCAAGACGCCTCGGTGGATCTGCCCATCGAAAATCCGATTGCCATGGTGACGGCGGGCGACCTGATCGGCGAGTTGGCTGCCTTGGCCGCCCTCAAGCAAGAGAGGTTGAAGAGGCCCAAGTTCTATCCGCGTTCCGCCACGGCCCGCGCCAAAACCGAAGTAGTAGTGCTGGAGATGTTGCCGAACATCCTGAACAACGTGCTTTACAACGCGCCGGCGTTCAAGGACAAACTCAATCGCAACTATCGCACCCGCGCCCTGGACACGCACCTGCGCACCGTCCCGGTCTTCCAGGATCTCAGCCCGGAGTTTCTGAACCACCTGCGCGAACGCGTGGAACTGGTCGATGTGCAGCCCGGAGAAACCATCGTGCGCCAGGGTGACGTGGCCGATGCGTTCTACCTGATCCGCATGGGTTTTGTGAAGGTGTCCCAACATTTTGCCGGCGGCGAAATGGTGCTCACCTACCTCTCACGTGGTTCCTATTTTGGCGAAATGGGTTTGCTGCCGCCGGCCTTCCAGGTGCGCGCCAAAGGTCCCGAACCCGGACAAATCGTCGAAGGTGTAGTTTCGAACCTGCCGCTGATTTGCGGACGGGCGCCCACCGCGGAGCGCTCGTTGCGGACGCCCTGGGACGAGTACATTTCGCGCGAGCATTTTGAAATGCGCGTGGAAGGCGGAAAGGTACGCGTGTCCCGCCTTCCGTCCGGCAGAAATCCACTCAATTTTCGCATGAAGCCGGCCGACAGCTTCCTGGTTTCCACCGGCGAGAACTTCCTTGCCGGCGAAACCACTTTCGAACTGTTGGAAGACCCTTTGCAAGCCGGACGCCGCACGGCCACCTGCACCGCCATCGATTTCGTGCAACTGGTGCGCATCAAGGGCGAAGACTTTTCCCTGATGATGCAGCAGTTCCCCGAGATCGAAACCGGCATCACGGAAGTGGCCCGCGCTCGCCGCCAGGCCGACGTCCAAATGCTGAACCGGGTGCAGACTATCTCGGTCAACGACTTCCTGACCCAGGAACTGATGCAGGGTCAGAACCTTTTGCTGCTCGATCTGGACCGGTGCACGCGCTGCGACGAATGCGTGAAAGCCTGCGTGGCCACGCACGACGACGGTGTCACGCGCCTGATCCGCGACGGGCTGCGCTTCGATCACTACCTGGTCCCCACAAGCTGCCGCGCCTGCATGGATCCGTTGTGCATGACGCGCTGCCCGGTGGGCGCCATCCGGCGGAAGGACACGCTGGACATCGTGATTGAAGACTGGTGTATCGGATGCGGAAACTGCGGCGCCGATTGTCCGTATGGAACCATCAATGTGGTCAACCTGCAGGTGGGCGGCGCACGCAAGGCCCAGGTGGAGCGGCGTCCCAAGGCAGTGGTTTGCGATCTGTGCGTCGAGTATGCCGAACCCAACTGCGTGCGCGCCTGCCCGCACGATGCCGCTATCCGAGTAGATCCGCGGACCTTCTTTGCGCGGGGATTGGCCGGGTTGCAACTCGCGGTTCCCACCGGCGTACCGGCCGGGCCGCGGGAACCGCCACCTCCGCAGGCTCCCCCGGTCGACGGCGAAACCATCTTCCTCTCCAATGCCGCCGACCTCCTGCCCATGCTCCCGCACTTGCGCATCGCCGCGGGACCGCGCACCGGTGCCGTGTTGCAATTGCGATTTCCGGCCACCACTTTCGGCCGCGTACCCGAAAACGACTATCCCTTTCCCGATGATGAGAAGATGTCGCGCTTCCATGCCAAAATCGTCTCCGAAAGCGGAAAGCACCTGTTGTGCGATCTCAACTCCACCAACGGTACGGTGGTCAATGGAAACAGCATCTCCGAAGTCGAACTGCATAATGGCGACATGATTGAGATGGGCGACTTCCAGGCGGAGTTCCTGATTGGAGCGCAACCGTGATCGTCGACCGCACCAGCACGCGCTGGATTTTGGGCGCGTCCGCCGTGGCGTTGGCTTCCAGCGCGATCTATGGCATCTATGCCGTGCTCGCGGCCAACGGTCCGCGCGGTGGCTCAGTCGTGGGCCTGGCGTTCGGCTTCGCCGGTACCGCCATCATCGTATTTGAATGCCTGCTGAGCCTGCGAAAGAGATATCCGGCTTCGCCATTGGGGCGCGTGAAGACTTGGTTGCGCGCGCACGTCTGGCTCGGCCTACTCAGCTTCTTGCTCATCCTGTTTCATGCCGGCTTCCGCTGGGGCCACGGACTCGCCGCCGTCATCATGTGGATGTTCCTGATCATCACCTTGAGCGGCATCTACGGCCTGGCCCTGCAAAATTATATTCCTCACCGCATGACGGAACTGGTGGGCCGCGAGACCATTTATCAGCAAATCCCCGTGATCGTCTCGGAACTCCGCGTAGATGCCGATGAACGCGTGGAGTTTGTCACGGCGGACCTGGGTCTCGGAGAGATCCTCGAGGATGTGGTAAAGGCCGGCGGTGTCAAGCAGTATTTCGATCCCAAGCAAAAAGCCAGCGCTGCCGAAAAGGTGGAAGCCGAAGTGAAAAAACGCAAAACCTCGCCCCAGATCGGGTCTGATGAGGCCGCCGCGCAGGCCTTGCGCGCGCACTATCTCCAGGAAATGCGGCCTTTCCTGAGCGAGCGGCCACTGGCTTTTTCGCGCAAATTGTTTGGCACGCCCGAAAGGGTCGCCGCGTATTTCAATTACATTCGCACGCTGCTGCCGGCACCCACACATCCCGTCCTGAACGATTTGGAGAAGATCTGCGAGGAGCGCCAGCAGTTGCTGGTCCAGGCGCGCCTGCACCGCTGGCTGCATGGCTGGCTGTTCGTGCACGTGCCGATTTCGTTTGCCCTCTTGCTGTTGAGCCTGGTCCACGCCGTTTGGTCGTTGCGCTACTGATATGCCCAAAGAAGAGAAGCCGCTCGAATATCAGCATCGCGTCCTCGACACCAAGGGTCTGGCGCAGCGGCTCAATCTGGAGTACTTGAAGCGCCCGGAAATCTGGGTGCTATGGCGCCGGCGCTTGAGTTGGGCGCTCCCGGCCGCTGCAGCGCTCATCTCCATCCCTTTGGTGCTAGGTATCGGCGGCGCGAAAAAGGCGTTCTCCAATGGTCCCGTATCGCGCGCGCATGCCATCTTCGGGGACCGCTGTGAGAATTGCCATTCCCAGGCTTTTTCGAGCGTGCCGGACGCCGCCTGCCTGAGGTGCCATGACGGACCGCCGCATCCCGCCGAGGCCATCGATACGGCCGCGCTGATCGATACGCCCCGCTGCGCCCAATGCCACGTCGAGCACCGCGGCTTTTCGCGCCTGGCCGAGGTGCGCGATGCCAACTGCACCAGGTGTCATTCCGATCTCGCACATCACGGCAAAGGCGTTCGCATCAAAAATGTGGCCATTACACACTTCAACCTCAATGGGCATCCCGAGTTTTCGCCTGCCAGCCGGGCCGATCTGCGTCCGCTCCATCTGAATCACGCCGCGCACATGCCCTCGTCGCCGAAGACCATCAGCGGCATGAAGCTGCCCATGAAATGCAGCGATTGCCACGTCACCGATCCGTCATCCAATAAGGGCGGTTTGCTGCCGGTGACCTTCGACCAGAACTGTCGCCCATGCCACAGCCGCGAGCTCGAATTCGACGTGTACCAGTTGCTGCCGGGCCCCATGCCCGCGCCGCACACCAAGGACGTCAATACGATTCATGCGTTCGTGATGGCCGCGTTCCAAAGCGGGTTGCAGCAGAATCCCGCAATTATTCAAAAGCCCCTTGGCCGCGATACTGAGCCGGTTCGCAATCCGCAGGCGTGGCTCGAGCGCGTGGTCAAGGACAGCGAGGACTTTCTATTCGAGCGGAAGTGTTCCTACTGCCACGAATACGAAGGCCAAAACGGCGGGTATCCGATGGTCAGGAAAGTGGGGCGAATTCGCGGACAGTATGTGGAAGGCATGCCGGATGGACTGCCTTGGTTGCAACGCGGCGAATTCAGCCACCGCGCGCATCGGGCAGTCGATTGCAGTTCCTGCCACACCACGGCCCGCACCAGCACGAAAACGTCGGACGTTCTGATTCCCCGCATGAAGAGTTGTACCCCGTGCCACGGAGCCAGCGGCACGGCCATCGACAACTGCGCCCAATGTCACCTATTCCACAATAAATCAAAGGAAATGGACAAGGACCGCCGGCCGATCGACCAGTTGATCAGCAGAGCGCCCGGGCCGCCCCTTCTGCCGAGGCTATTCGATGGCGATCGTTTTTAGCGGATTGACCCATCCGGGACGCCTTCGGGACAATAACGAAGACGCCTGGCAGGTCGAGCCGGATCTTTGCCTGGCCGTGCTGGCCGATGGGATGGGCGGGCACCAGTGTGGTGAGGTGGGCTCGGCGCTTACTATAGATGGAGTGATCTCGTATTTTCGGCAGCCGCCGGAAGACTTGGCGCTCGAGCAACGGGTGAAGGAAGCCGTGCGCCATGCCAACCGCCGGGTGCTGGACGCCGCCAAAGCGCGACCCGAGTGCGGGAACATGGGATCCACGGTAGTCATGGCACATTGGTCGGCGCGAGATTTGATCGTCGGCAATGTGGGTGATAGCCGTGCGTACCTTTGCCGGGATGGCCGCCTGGCGCAGCTATCCCACGACCAAAACGTGGCGGCGGAACTGCGCACGCGGCTGGGCTTTACCGAAGAGCAGATCCAGCGGGTGCCCGACCGCAACGCGCTGACCATGGCTGTAGGGAGCGTGGAACACGTGCTGGTCCTGACGCACGGGGAAACTTTACAGGATGGCGATGAGTTGCTGCTGTGCTCCGACGGTCTGCATGGGCCCTTGGGAGATGCGATGATTCGAGAAGTGCTGGCCGCCAGCGGCACATTGCGGGAGAAGGCCCAAAAACTGGTGGATTCCGCAAATGCGACGGGAGGCCCGGACAACATCACCGTGGTGCTGCTGGAATACCGGACGGATGGTTTATGACGCAGAAAGTAGGCTCCTATCAAATTGTGGGGACCTTGCGGCCCGGCGCCCGGCCGCTATACAAGGCGCAGGCGGCCGACCAACGCCTGGTGGCACTCAAGACGATTCCCGCTAACGGCGTGACGCCGATGGAACGCGAGCGGTTCCTGCGTGAGGCGCAGATCTGCGCGGGCCTCGATCATCCGAACCTTCTTAAGGTTCACGATTCCGGAGAAGCAGACGGCATCCTGTACCAGGCCATGGATCTGCTGGAAGGCGCGGACCTGGCCAAAGTTTTCGCCGACGGCCGCCAGTTCTCGTGGGAAGAGAAGCTTTCCATCATGGAGCAGGTCTGTGCGGGACTCGACTACGCGCACAAACTGAACCTCGTTCACCGCGACATCAAGCCGGCCAATATCTTTCTGGAAACCACGGGCAATATCCGCCTTCTCGATTTCGGCATGGTCAGAACCAGTTCCTCGAACCTGACGCAAGCCGGTTCCACGCTGGGGACTGTGAACTATATGGCTCCCGAGCAGATTCGCGGCGAGACCTGCACAGCGGCTTCGGATGTGTTTTCGAGCGGGATTGTCTTCTATCAGCTCTGCAGCGGGCGGCATCCCTTTTCCAAACCAGGCAGTGGTCTGGCCCAGATCGTCAGTGCGATCGTATTCGAAACTCCGGTGCCCCTGGGCCAGACAGCGGCCGGCGCGCCCGAAGGGCTGGAGTTCATCATTAACAAGGCTCTCGAAAAGGATGCCGCAAAGCGCTGGAAAGGCGGCGGAGATTTCAAGGATGCGCTGGCGTTGTGCCGCATCACAATCAAGATGCTGCCCTCGTTGGATGCAGCGGGCGCAGCCGCCGGGGCAGGCGGCAGCCCGCCACCCGTGGAAGATCCTGATTTCGGAGAGACCAAGGTGTGGCGCAGACCTGGTCCGGTGGCGCCATCTCGCCCGCCTGACTCGCAGGCGGCCGAGCCAACCCCGCCCGCGCCGCGCCCGCCCGAACCGCCTCCGCCTAATCCGCCGTCGCCGCGCGTTCCACCTCCGGCCGCAACCCCTGCGCCCAAGCCGCCTGAGGCGGTCCGTAAGCCTCCCGTGTCGCACCTCTACTGCGCCGCGTGCACTTCTGCCAACGCGCCGGGAGCGTTGACTTGCTCTAATTGTGGAGCGCCGCTCACCTCCGCCGCGCCCGAAGTTCTGCCCCCGGATGGCATCCCCTGGCGCACCATCGCCTTCCTGGCTACGGCGCTGATCCTGTTTCTAATCGTCGCGATTATCCTGCTCTTGAAGCGCTGAAGTGAAACGCAAGCGCTGGACGCGCGGGGGCGCCTTTCGGCTGAAGCCCACAGCGGCAAGCTGAAGCTTGCGCCTCTTGCGGATTCGGCTTATAAGAAAGTTTGCGACCATCCCGCATTTTGTTCGTCGCGCCTCCCGTGGGACCGATTGGGTCGGGCGAGGCGGGCGGTGTCGAGACCCACCTGCTCAATCTCGCTCCTATCCTGGTGGAGCGGGGTTACAAGGTTGGGATGGTGGCGCCGGAGGGAAGCGTGGTTCCGGTAATGGATGTCGCGCTGCACCAGGTAGCGGGGAAGATGAGCCGGAGCGCTACGCGCGCCAATCGGAATACGCGGACGGCGCTACGCACGCGCGGCGTGCTCGAAAACATGTGGGATGAGGCGCTGCGCGTGCAGGGAGAGTACGACGTAGTTATCGGTGTCAGTTATGACTGGCTGCCGTTCTATCTGACGCCTTTCTTCAGCACGCCGGTGGCGCATTGGATCAGCATCTGTTCGACCGTCGATGAGGTGGACAGGATCATTGAGAAGCGCTGGCGGGAGGGCGGGCTGAAGCTGGCCATGTACACGCGGGCGCAGGCGGCTACTTATCCGTTCTTGCAGGGTGGGCGTATTCATCTTTTGTATGGCGGTGTGGATACATCAGTCTTTGAGTACGGCGGCGAGCCAGGCGACAGGCTGTGCTGGGCGGCGCGGATCTCACCGGAGAAAGGCTTGGAGGATGCCATCGCGGCGGCCAGACTGTTGGGGCTGCCGCTGGATGTGTGCGGAAAGATTCAGGACGAGGGGTACCTTCGGGCGGCGGTTGAGGAGGCCGGTGGGGCGGAGATTGCCTATCACGGGTTCCTGGCGCCGGCGGAGTTGCAGCGCCAATACGCGGGCGCGCGAGCCATGCTGGTGACGCCGCATTGGATCGAAGCGTTTGGGAACACAGTAATCGAATCGATGTCGTGCGGCACGCCCGTGGTGGCTTTTGACAGAGGCGGTCCGGCGGAGATCATAGAGCACGGCAGGAGCGGAATCCTCGTGCCGCAGGGCGATGTGGATGGGTTGGTCGAAGGCGTGCAAGCGGCGATGCAGCTTGACCGGCGGGTAGTTCGCGCGCGGGCGCAGGAGTTTACTTTTGCCCGGATGGCGGACCGGCTGGCGGGGTGGGTTGAAGCGGTGGCTGGGTAACTGCGAAGTCAGGTGAAGTCAGGAAACAGCCTTGCCTTTTACCGCCGCCCGTGTTTTACTTGAATGATCGTTCAAGTGAGCACTGATACGCCACCAACCGCTCGGCAGTTGTTAGTAGACGCCGCCCGCTATCTTTTTTGGGAAAAAGGGTACGGCGCCACGGGTGTCGCCGAGTTGCTGGCGCGGGCGCAGGTGAATAGTGGCAGTTTCTATCATGTTTTCCCCAGCAAAGAAGCGCTGCTGCTGGCCGTACTGGATGAATATCTGAGCAGCCTGGAACCGGTTGTCCTTCGTCCGGCATTTATCCGCCATATCGATCCGATTGACCGCATATTCGCGGTTCTGAGGGGTTATCGCGAGAAACTCATGGCCACCGGCTGTCAGTATGGATGTCCTATCGGCAGGCTGGCGCTGGAAATCGAAGCGGAGAATCTGCCGGCGCACAAACGTATCGCCGCGAATTTTGCCGCCTGGATCGGCGCCATCCGCGCTTGTCTGGAGGCTGCCCGCGAGCGATTGCCATCGAAATGCGATCTGGACGCACTGGCCACCTTCGTACTGGCAATCATGGAGGGCGGAGTCATGCAGTCTCGTTCGTGCCGTCGCATAGAGCCTTTTGATCAATCCGTCGCGCAGTTGCGGAATTATTTTCACTACTTGCTCGCACCGGACCCGCCAATCGAACCGAAACGACAAAGGAGAAGAAAATGAAGACCAGACTATACCTGACCGCGCTGTATTTGACGCCGCTTGCGATATACGGTCAAAGCGGCCCCCTGCACGAACGCCACGTGCAGGTTACCAAGATTAAAGAACCGGAGAAGGCCTTGCGGTTCGATGTAGTTATCGCGGCCAATCCAGCCAATGTGTGGCAGGTGTTTACCACCAGCGCCGGCCTGAGTACCTGGCTCTGGCGGGATTGCACAGTCGAGTTGCGCGAAGGGGGCGGCTGGATTGCTCATTACCCCGGAGGCAAAACTGGCGGCGGGACTATAATCAGCTTCCGCGAATCCCATCAGTTAGTTCTGCACGCGATGGCTCCCGAGCGCTTTCCGGAGGTACGCAGGGTAGGCACCACCGCCGTGTTCGATTTTGGCCCAGAGGGCGACGGTACGCGCGTGACACTGACGCAGACCGGCTGGCGAGAGGGCAAAGAATGGGATGATGCCTACGAGTATCTGACATCCGGCAACGCTCAACTGTTGGAGCAGCTTTATGCGCGCTTCGAGCATGGCCCGATAAAGTGGCAATAGTCAAAAGCACGCTGAAAGCGTCGTCACGCGCCCGCACGATAGAGGTTACGCAAGACGCCAAAGGCGCAAAGATTGCATTGCATGAAAGGTACGGCCGCGCGCGGCGCAAGGCACTTTCTTCCATCGCGCCACCGACTGTGATGTTCGCTTTACTCACCTCGAACGGCGCGCACGTCGGACCAGAAATCGGCGATCGATGGCTAGACCCTGGTGAAACGATGGGGTGTCTCGCGGCCTGAAAGTGGCGGTGAGCGCCCTTGCCGCGCTCATTATTGCCGCGCTCATTATTGTGTCCTACCTCGCAAGCGCACATGGCGGCGAGAGCCTCCGGGCTGCGACAATGCCCGGCGGCGGTGTGCCTGCCCCGCGCTCAGTGCATAATACTAAAGAGGGGAACAGCGCATGAAACCCAGCCTGAGCATCGGCATCGAGGAGGAGTACCAGACCATCGACCCGGAGACCCGCGATCTCCGCTCGCACATCGGCCTGGAAATGATCGAAAAGGGCAAAGCCGTGCTTACCGAGCGCGTCAAGCCCGAGATGCACCAATCGGTGATCGAAGCTGGCACGCGCGTCTGCCGCAACATTCAGGAGGCCAAAGCGGAAATCCACATGATCCGCCGCGGCCTGATCGACCTGGCTCGCCAGCATGGCCTGCGCCTGGCGGCCGCCGCTTCCCACCCGTTCGCCGATTGGAGCACGCAGGAGATTTATCCCGACCAGCGCTACCACACCATCGTGGAAGACATGCAGATGGTGGCGCGCGCGAATCTCATCTTCGGGCTGCACGTCCACATCGGCGTGGAAGATCCGGAAACTGCCATCCATATCATGAACGCGGCGCGCTATTTCCTGCCGCATATTCTGGCGCTATCCACCAATTCGCCGTTCTGGCGGGGCATGGATACCGGCTTGAAATCTTACCGCTGCAAAGTCTTCGACAAGTTTCCCCGCACCAACATTCCGGATTACTTTCCAAGCTACGGCGAATACGAGAGCTTCATCAACCTGCTCATCAAAACCAATTGCATCGATAATGCCAAGAAGATCTGGTGGGATATCCGCCCTCATCCTTATTTCAGCACGCTGGAGTTCCGCGTCTGCGACATTCCCATGCGCGCCCAGGAGACCATTGCCCTGGCCGCTCTCATCCAGGCCACTGTGGCCAAGCTCTACAAGCTGCACTCCATGAACCAGGGCTTCCGGCTGTATCGCCGCGCGCTCATCATGGAGAATAAGTGGCGCGCACTGCGCTACGGCATCGATGGCAAGCTCATCGATTTCGGAAAACGGGTGGAGGTGCCGCTGCGCGATCTCATGGAGGAGTATCTGGAGATCATCGACGACGTAGTCGATGAATTGGGCAGCCGTGCAGAGATTAATTACATTCGCGAGATACTAAAGAATGGTACGGGCGCCGACCGCCAGTTGCGCGTGTGGAATGAAACTCACGACATGACAAAGGTGGTTGACTTTATTGTCGCAGAGACCGAAGCCGGAGTCGAGCGAGCCGCGGAAAGGCAGCAAGCAGCCACGTGAACGAACGATCGAATGGACGATTGAAAGATGTTGCAGTGGAGCCTGCGCTGGTCGAGGGAGCGCGCAATGCGGTGGCTGTTTGTCTGCGCATCCAGCCGCCGGAAAAGGTGACGCTGATTACCGACTACGCCTCGATCGACATCGCCGCTGCGCTGGCCGCGGAGCTGGATACGCTGGGTGCGCCGTACCACGCCTGGATACTCGAGGAGATTGCGCCGCGTCCGCTGGCCGACATGCCGCGGCAGGTACTCGACGATCTGGAAACCGCCCAGGTGAGCATCTTTGCGGCTCAGGCACAGGCCAACGAACTGCGCTCGCGCATGCAGATGACGGAAGTGGTCACCCGCCGTACCATCCGCCACGCCCACATGGTGAACATCACCAAGCAGATCATGTGCGATGGTATGCGCGCCGACTTCCGCGAAGTGGATCGCATCAGTTTGCAAGTGATGGAGATCGCCCGCGCCGCCGCATTGGTCCGCGCCAAGACGCCGGCGGGGACCGATCTTACCGCGGAAATGAACCCGGATTACAAGTGGCTCAAGACCAGCGGCATCATCAGCCAGCATACCTGGGGCAACCTGCCGGGCGGCGAGATCTTCACTGCGCCGGGCGAGGTGAATGGCACGTTTGTGGTGGATGGAGTGGTGGGCGATTACCTCTGCGCCAAGTACGGCGACCTGCGGCACGAACCCCTCACCATTCGCATCAAGGCCAACCGGCTTTCCGAAGCGCACTGCGGCAATCGCGCGCTCGAAGAGGAGTTCTGGCGTTATACTCATACGGATGAGAACAGCGACCGGGTGGGCGAATTCGCCATCGGCACGAACATCGGGGTGCGCGACGTGATCGGCAACATTCTGCAGGACGAAAAAATACCAGGGGTGCACATCGCCTTCGGCGACCCCTATGGCAGCTATACGGGCGCGCCTTGGCGCTCGACGACGCACATCGACGTGGTGGGCCGAAAATTCGATATCTGGGCCGACGATCGCATGATCATGCGGGGCGGCCAGTTTGTATTGGAGGGCGGGCTTTAGCCGGCGCGGGGGTTCACCCCCGCTCAAACCTTGCTCCAAGCATGATCCCCGAGCTTAGAGAACGCTTCAACGCAGCTTTTACTCCGGAGAGATATTCCGGTTTCCTCACGCGTCTCGAATCCGAAACCGGATCGCCGCTGACATTCCGCAATTGCGAGACACCCTGCTTTTTTCCCGCGCCGCTCATCGGCGCCATGGCGCGTGACGGTGCCGAGCTGATCCGCCAGTTGACATCGCCTGAATACGTGGGGGTCGCCAAACAGGCCGTGCCGCCCGCATTCGATGCGCCCGGCGAACCCGACCACCCGCTTTTCCTGCAAGTGGACTTCGGCCTGGTTCGCGAGCCGCCCGGACAAATCGCGCCCCGTCTGGTAGAGATTCAAGCTTTCCCGTCGCTCTACGCCTATCAACCGGTACTGTCGCAGGTCTACATCGATGCTTACGGGCTCGATCGAAGCCTTCGTTATCTGCTGGGCGGTCTCGACCTTGCCGGGTACAAGGAGTTGTTAGGCCGCGCCATTCTCGGCGAACACAAGCCGGCCAACGTGATCCTGCTGGAGATCGATCCGCTGAATCAGAAAACACTGGCCGACTTCGTGCTGACCGAGCGCATGTTCGGCGTGCGCGCCGTTTGCATTACCGAGGTCCGCAAAGAGGGCCAGCGCCTCTATTACGAGCGCGATGGCCGCAAGATCCCCATCCAGCGCATCTACAACCGTGCGATCGTGGATGAATTGCAGCGCCGCGGCATCACGCCACCCTTCGATTTTCGCGACGAGCTGGATGTGGAATGGGCCGGGCATCCCAACGACTATTTCCGCATCAGCAAGTTCTCGATTCCGTACCTGCGCCATCCATGCGTGCCCCAGACCTGGTTCCTCGATCAGCTCCACCACATCCCGCGGGATACGCACAACTACGTGTTGAAGCCGCTCTACTCATTCGCCGGGCTGGGTGTGCGCATCGGCCCGGAGCGCGATGAGATCATGGCGATTCCGGCCGGCGAGCGGCGCAACTATATTCTGCAAGAGCGCGTCAATTTCGAACCGGTCATCGAGACGCCGTTTGGCAAGACCTGCGCGGAGATCCGCATCATGTATATCTGGCTGGATGAACTGCTGCCGGTGTCCTTATTGGTGCGCATGGGTCGGGGCGCCATGATGGGCGTGGATCACAACAAGAATCTGGAATGGGTGGGCGCCTCCGCGGGACTGTTCCAGTAACCATGGCCATCCGCTGGCTCCTTATCTTCTGGATGTTCGCCATCAGCGCCATCTCGTTCCTCGACCGGGTCAACATTTCGGTGGCCAGCCGCTTCATCCAGCAGGAATTTCACATCAGCGACCTGCAACTTGGGCCGGTGTTCAGCGCCTTCCTGCTCGGATACGCGCTGCTGCAAGCTCCCGCGGGCCGTCTCGCCGACCGCTTTGGGTCGCGCCTGATCCTGACGCTGGGCACTCTTTGGTGGGGTATCTTCACCGCGCTCATTACCGCATTATCCGCGGGCATGGGCGGCCTGTTGTTTTTGCTGCTGGCCGTGCGCTTTTCGCTCGGCGCGGGCGAAGCGGTGCTCTTTCCGGCGTCCAACCGGCTGGTGGCCAACTGGATTCCATCGAATGAACGCGGCCTCGCCAACGGCCTGATCTTCGCCGGTGTGGGAGCGGGTGCCGGCATCACGCCGCCGCTGGTTACACACATCGTTCTCCATTACGGATGGCGCGCGTCGTTCTGGATGAGCGCGATCGTGGGGGTGGTGGCCGGGGTGGCCTGGTATTGGCTCGCCCGCGACCGGCCCGAGGACCACCCCTGGATCACACCACAGGAGACTGCGCTGATTGAACGGGGATTGCCGGAACCGCCCAATGAGCTGCAGATCGGCAGGCCGCTGCCCTGGCGAGTGATCATCGGCAGCCGGGACTTGCAAGCCATCGCGTTCAGCTACTTCACTTACGGCTACGCCGCCTGGATCTTTTTCGCATGGTTCTTTAAATATCTCAGCGATGTGCGCGGGCTGGATCTGAAGTCCAGCTCATATTACTCCATGCTGCCGTTTATCGCGATGGCGGCGGGCTCGACGATCGGCGGCCGCATCAGCGATATCCTCACGCGCCGCTATGGCCGCCCCATCGGGCGTTGCGGCGTGGCCGTGGCGGGCATCGCGCTGGCGGCGGTGTTCATCGCCTCGGGCACGCAGGTGGAAAGCGCGCGCTTGGCGAGCGTGGTGCTGGCGGGCGGCGCGGGCGCGCTGTACTTATCGCAAAGCTCTTTCTGGTCCGTCACCGCCGATATGGCCGGCGCATCGGCGGGTTCCGCATCCGGCGTAATGAACATGGCCGGCCAGATCGGCGGGATCGTCACCGCCTCGTTAACTCCGCTGATTGCGCACCGATTCAGTTGGACCGCTTCCTTTCTGGTGGCGGCCGCACTGTGCGCGGCGGGATCGCTGGCGTGGCTTTTTGTGGACCCTCAGGTGGAGCTGGCGGAGCAGGCCTGAAGCCGCGGGATCGCTGGCGTGGCCTTTTGTGTGGCCCTTCAAATCTGTTACAGTCATCCTCATAGAAATGAAGCCGGCGATCCCAATGAACGAGCACGCGCGACTAGATCTGTTGCGGCAATACGGGGTACTCGACACCGGGCCTGAACCCGCCTTCGACGAGATTACCGCCCGCGCCGCCGCGGTGTGCGAGACCCCCATCAGCCTGCTTAGCCTGGTGGACCGCGACCGCACCTGGTTCAAGTCGCATACCGGTCTGGACCTGAGCGAGATCCCGCGCGACGATTCGTTCTGCGCGCACGCGATATGCCAGGATGAGCCGTACGTGGCGCGGGATTTGCTGGCCGACGAGCGTTTTGCGCATAACCCCCTGGTGGCGCAGAAGCCTCATCTGCGGTTCTACGCAGGCCTGCCGCTGATGTCACCCGAGGGATTGGTCCTGGGCACGCTTTGTGTGATCGATCGCAAGCCTCGCCAATTGACACCGGACCAGATGGACCAACTGAAAGAGCTGGCCAAAGGCGCGCTCCTTCTGCTCGAAATCCGCCGCGCCGGCGGCCGTCCGCGCCCAGGCGGCTGAGCGAAGTATGTCGTTCGCAGGCCTGAAGGTACTCTCGCTCGAAAGCCGCCGCTCCACCGAAATTGCGGAGTTGATTCGCAAACAGGGGGGCGAGGCAGTGCTGGCTCCTTCCATGCGCGAAGCCCCGCTCGAGGGCAACGAGGCGGCCTTTCATTTCGCCGAGCGGCTGTTCGCTGGCGAGTTCGACATGATGATCCTGCTGACCGGTGTCGGTACGCGCCTGCTGGATCGGACTCTGGCCACGCGTTATCCACCCGAGCGCTTTCGCGAGGCGCTACACCGCATCACAGTGGTAGTGCGCGGCCCGAAACCCGCCGCGGTCCTGCGCGAACTGAATGTACCGATCACCGTAGCGGTGCCCGAGCCCAATACCTGGCGCGAGTTGCTGGTGGCCATTCGCGATCGGCCCGAGCGGCGCATTGCGGTGCAGGAGTACGGGCGTTCCAACCCGGAATTGCTCGCAGGACTCCGCCAGGGTGGGGCCGAAGTCACTACCGTGCGCGTTTATCAATGGGAGCTGCCGGCGGATACCGAACCGTTGCGCGCGGCGGCACGGCGGCTGGCAGCGGGCGAACTGCAAGTAGTGCTCTTCACCACTTCGATTCAGATCGAGCACCTGCTGCGGATCGCCGCCGAAACCGGCATCGAAGCCGATGTAGTCGCCGCATTGCATGCCATGGTGGTTGCGTCGATCGGCCCGACCACCAGCGAAGCCCTGGCGGAAGCCGGCGTCCGCGCCGATTTCGAACCAAGCCATCCCAAGATGGGCTTTTTGGTACAGGAGACGGCCCAGCGCGCCGCGGATATTCTGCGCGCCAGGCGCACGCCGCCACGGTGAAGTTACACCACGGAAGTGGGGTGCATCCAGCCGTAAAAAACCGTCCAAAATCGTGTTGTTCGTAAGCTATAGCACTGCATATGGATATAATCCTTGACGAAGCACTATATATTGGGCCATGATTACGATTGCGCGACAATAGTAGGAGGGGAACCACATGGGACAGCTTACGGTAGACTTGAGTGCCAAAATGGATCTGTTGAAAACAAAAGAGCAGCGGCAAAACCGCGCGGGGGTGGCCTTCCCCCGATACTTTACCGCTCGTCAGGAGGCCGGCAAGACGCCTTACGACGACGTGCAGTGGGAGACCCGCACCGCTTCCATTGGCAACGATAAAGGCGCCGTCATTTTTGAGCAGCGCGATATAGAAGTCCCGGTGGACTGGTCGCAGACCGCGACCAACATCGTCGCCAGCAAATATTTCCATGGCAAGCTGGGCTCGCCCGAGCGCGAAACCAGCGTGGCCCAGCTCGTCGAACGCGTGGTGAATACCATCGCCGGCTGGGGCCAGCACGACGGCTACTTCTCGACCGAGCAGGACAACCAGAACTTCCGCGACGAACTGGCCCACCTGATGCTCACGCAGAAAGCCTGCTTCAACTCGCCCGTGTGGTTCAACGTGGGCGTGAAGGAGGCGCGCGGCTACGGCTGGGTTTACGATCAGGCGGCCGGCGACATCGCCAAGCTGGAGCAGGGTGCCACACGCCCGCAATGCTCCGCCTGCTTCATCGTGTCGGTGAAGGATTCGCTCGAATCCATTCTGGATCTGGCCAAGACCGAAGGCATGCTGTTCAAGTGGGGATCGGGCACCGGGTCGAATCTGTCGTCGCTGCGCGAGGAGGATGCCATTCTTTCGGGCGGCGGGCGCGCCTCCGGGCCGCTGTCGTTCATGAAGGGTTTCGATGCGTTTGCGGGCGTCATCAAATCCGGCGGCAAGACGCGCCGCGCAGCCAAGATGGTAATCCTGAATTGCGATCACCCCGATATCGAAGCGTTCATCTGGTGCAAAGCCAAAGAAGAGAAGAAGGCCTACACGCTGGTGGAGGCGGGTTACGATTCCTCGCTCGATGGCGAAGCCTACAGCTCCATCTTCTTCCAGAACGCCAACAATTCCGTGCGCGTCACCGACGAGTTCATGCAAGCGGTGACCGAGGACCGCGACTGGTGGACGAAATCCGTGGTCGGCGGACAGCCCGTGAAACGCTACAAGGCGCGCGACCTGATGCACCAGATCGCCGAAGCTACACACCAGTGCGGCGACCCCGGCATGCAGTTCGATACCACGGTGAACAGGTGGCACCCTTGCAAGAACACGGCGCGCATCAACGCTTCGAACCCGTGCTCGGAGTACATGTTCCTGGACGATTCGGCGTGCAATTTGTCGTCGCTGAACCTGATGAAGTTCGTGGGGCCGGGCGGGCAGTTCGACGTGGAAGCCTTCCGCCACGCTGTGGACACCATGATCATGGCGCAGGAAATCATCGTCGATAACGCCAGCTATCCGACCGAGAAGATCGCCGGCAATTCGCACAATTACCGGCCGCTGGGGCTGGGCTTCGCCAACCTGGGCGCGCTGCTGATGTCGTTCGGCATCCCATACGACAGCGACCAGGGTCGCGACTATGCCGGCGCGATCACGGCCGTCATGTGCGGGCAGGCATACCTGACCAGTTCCCGTATCGCCGAATCGACCGGCACGTTCCCCGGGTATGCGCGCAATACGGAGCCGTTCCTGGAAGTGATCCGCATGCACCGCGACGCCGCCCATCGGTTGCACGGCCATCAGATTCCGCAGGACCTTTTTCAAGGCGCGACGGAATGCTGGGACCACGCGCTCGAATCCGGCCGGCGCAGCGGGTATCGCAATGCGCAGGTGACGGTGATCGCACCCACCGGCACCATCGGGTTCATGATGGATTGCGATACGACCGGCATCGAGCCGGACCTGGCGCTGGTGAAGTACAAAAAGCTGGTGGGCGGCGGCGTGATCAAGATCGTCAACAATACCGTGCCGCAGGCGCTGATCAAGCTGGGGTACACGCCGGCGCAGGCGGACCAGATCGTCAGCCACATCGATGCCACGGGCACTATCGAAGGCGCGCCGCACCTGAAGCCCGAGCACCTGGCCTGTTTCGATTGCAGCTTCCGGCCGGCCAACGGCACCCGGTCGATCCACTATATGGGCCATTTGAAGATGATGGGCGCGGTGCAGCCGTTCGTCTCCGGCGCGATTTCGAAGACCATCAACATGCCGGAAGAGGCCTCGGTGGATGAGGTAATGAACGCCTACATCGAAAGCTGGAAGTTGGGGCTGAAGGCGGTGGCGATTTATCGCGACAACTCGAAGCGCGTGCAGCCGCTCAGTTCGGGGACCGGGGCAGGGAAGTCGGAAAAGTCCGCGGCCGCGGTGGCGCCCGTCCCGCAGACGGTGGAGAAGGTGGTGTACCGGCCGGTGCGGCGCAAGCTGCCGGACGAGCGGCGCGCCCTCACGCACAAGTTTTCGATCGGCGGCCACGAAGGCTACATCACAGTGGGAATGTACGACGATGGCGCGCCGGGCGAGATCTTCATCACCATGGCGAAGGAAGGCTCCACGATTTCCGGCCTGATGGACGCGTTCGCCACGGCCATCAGTTTCAGCCTGCAGTACGGCGTGCCGGTGAAATTCCTGGTGGACAAGTTCGCGCACGTGCGCTTCGAGCCCAGCGGGTGGACCGGCAACCAGCAGATCCCGTATGCCAAGTCCATCATGGATTACATTTTCCGCTGGCTGGGCGCGCGGTTCCTGGGGCCGGAATACGCGGTGACCGAAGCCGGCGAGACGCCTACGCTGCGTCCGACGGAGCCGAACCCGCAGCAGGAACTGCCGTTTGCGCCGATGACCGCGGATGCGCCGCTGTGCGCGGAGTGCGGGTCGATTATGACGCGGAATGGGAGTTGTTATAAGTGCGGGAATTGTGGGGGGACTAGCGGGTGTAGCTAGAATGGGAGTCGTAGCCGCGCAGAGGGACTGTTCGGATTTCGGCTTCGTCCCCGTAGCGCGCTTAGCTGTCGTCGCGAATACTATCTTGCGTGCAAGTGCCCCGGCAGTAAGGCCTAGTGACCAGCCGCGCTGCTTTTCGCGACCTGTTTTTGTCGGGGGATCAGTAAGAAGTGCCCAAAATCGACAAGTATGCTCGGGATGCGGAGGAATGGCGAGAAGACGCCGAGGCGACGTACGAGGCCGCCACATTGCTTTTTGAGCAGCAGATGTCCTTCTGGTTTTCGGCATCTCTTCTCGGGCATCACGCCCTTGAGATGCTGCTCAAATCTGCTCTGATTCAGGCAGGACTGACAATCGCACGAGCGCCGCGCCCCTGCTCATCCGGTGCCGAGCATGACGCAATGGAAGAGACGAACGCATGGGGCCACGACCTACAAGAACTCGCGGACCTGCTGGCGTCGAGACGGCAACGGTTCGCGCAGCAAGTCTCTCCACATCGCAAAGGACTTGCCCGGTTCGATTCTTTTTTTAAGGAATTACGCTATCCTGGAGCCCTGAGAAGCGTTGACTCACTCGGGCCGGGCCCAAAAAGGCGGCCCTCTTGACTGACCTGATGAGATTGATTCGACCGTTTGCGTTTCCGGACGGTGAGTCGTGAGCGGCAAACATAGCTGGCCTGTTGTGTGTGCATCGCTATTCGCCGGACTTTTTGGTGGGATCGCGTCAACCTGGCTATCTCCGGCTAGGCTCGTGCTAGCCCAGAAGGCTACGCCGACGGGCTTCCTTAAGGTGCTGCGGGTCGAACGCTTGGAATTAGTGGACAAGCAAGCCAATGTGCGCGGTGTTCTTGAAGTCCTTCCTAGCGGAACGCCCCGGCTGCTTCTTGGTGATATCTCAAAGAGCGTCTGGATTAACGATGAGGCCCTGTCCATCGGAGACCTGCGTGCTGGTGGTCGCGGGGTCATGGTCGGCTCAACGCCAACGGACGGAATCGGCGTGAAAGTCTTTGATGTAAGCTCCGGTGCAGTGACCATTAGAGCAGACGGTGTAGGCGTTACGGACAAGTGGGACGATACACGGATCGCCCTATTAAACCGCCCAGATGGGCCGGGGCTCACCCTGTACGACAGAGGTGGCGGCAAGCCCCGCGTTGTTCTCGCTGTGCCCGGCGGGTTCGGCATCGGCAGCCTTATGGTTCTGGGGGCGGACAACAGCGTGCTGTGGGCAGCGCCCTAAACGCCTAATCGGAAGGGATCGGTGCCACGAACCGATGCTGTCTCAAAAGTGTCCGTCGCACCGGCGGAGGGGACCGTCAGCCCCTAGACACCACTCTCTCCGCCTGAGCGGAAAGCCCGAATCTCGGCTACGCGGCAGTATGTGACTTGACCACCGAGACCCTCACCCGATACCCCAACCCCGCCAGGATGCGAACCAGTAGGTCGCTGGACACGTGATCGAGGTCCCCATTGAGAATGGCGGTAACCCTCGTGCGCGAAGTGCCCGCGCGCTTGGCGATCTCGGCATGCGTGATGCCCTGTCTCAGGACAATTTCCTTCAGCCGCTTGAGCAGCGCATGCTGAAGCTGCCACTCTTTCGCCTCTGTCGCGGAGAGTCCCATGGCGGCGGCCAGTTCTTCAGGCGTTTTGCAAACGATCGGTTTGAGTCTATGCATCCAGAAGCTCCTTCAGGCGCTTTCGCCCCAACTCGATTTCGAGAGGTGGCGTCCGCTGAGTTTTTTTAACGAACGCGTGAAAGACGAGCACTCCTTTCGGCGATGCAAGGTAGTAGAACACGCGAAAGATGCCGTCCGCGCCCTTCGCGCGCAGTTCCGACACGCCGGCACTTACCACCGGCATCGGCCGGGAGGCTGGCATAGCGACGTGCTCCCCGATCTGCAGCCGGAAGAGGTTCTTCCCCAAATTCACGCGCGCCTCCTTCGGAAACCGGCGCACGGCGTCCCTTGCTTTGGGATGGAACACAACCGGACGCACAACCCGATTGTATCAAATGTGGGACGCGAGCTGTTTGCTTAAAGAAGACGGCGAACAATACATAATGTAAATGTGGTGTCGTGAGATACGACTGAGATCCGGAAACGGTCGTGCGAAAACTTGGCCCGTTACGGAATTTCACTAGAGGACGCAGCCGCATCTTAGAAAGGACAAGAGATTCGAGTGTATGCCGTGGGCGTCGTGAACGGCGTCGAGATCACCGTGATTTACACTGATGCGTCCGAGGACGAACGCCGGATCATTTCGGCATGGAGAGCGGAGCGACATGAAAGAGAAGCCTACTGGCAAACCATCACCTAAGCAGCTAACCGACTGGAAGCGCCTTCGCGAACTTAGCGATCGCAAAATCCGGCGCGGCATCGAGAGCGATCCCGATGCGCGGCCGACCGATGTGGATTTCTGGAAAAATGCGCGAGTCGTCATTCCAGCGGTAAAGCGGACCATTACGATTCGGCTAGATGCGGACCTGCTCGCCTGGTTACGGCAGAAGAGGGGTTATCAGACCAGGATCAATGCCGTGTTGCGCACTTACATGGAAGCTAGCCGTGCATCTAGGCGCGCCTGAGTCTCTCGGCTATACGCGTAATATGGGGCTGCTAAAGGGTTCGGTGTAGCGGAGCTAAAGCTCCGCGCCGGCTGAAGCCTGGCTGAAGCCCGCTTTCCAAAACCGCAAGATTCTGATAGCGGGGGCTGAAGTGACTTGCCAATAGCGCGTTACAATCGGAGCAAGCGCGTGAAGATCACCATTTCGAAGGAGAACTATCTCAAGGCCATTGCGGAAGCCGAGTCCGAAGGCGAAACCGTGAAGGCGGCCACCCTGTCGCGCTGGCTGAACGTCACCGCGCCCGCGGTGACCATGGCCATCAAGCGGCTGAAGCGCGATACGCTGATCCGCGTCGGCGAGGAGGGCCACATCACGCTGACGGCGGCCGGCCGGGAGATCGCCAACCGCATTTTGAACCGTCATCATCTGATCGAGCGCATGCTCACCGAAATTTTCGGCATGGAATGGTACAAGGTCCATGAAGAGGCCGAGCAACTGGAGCATGCCGTTTCCGGCGATTTCGAGCGCAAGCTGGTGGAGAAACTAGGCGCGGGAGAAGCTTGTCCGCACGGCAACCGCGTGGGCCTGGATACGCCCGCCGACCGGCGCCGCCGCGGTTTGAAGACGCTCGATGAAAGCCCCGGCAATGAAGCTGTGGCCGTCACCAGCGTGTACGAGCGCGACCGGCGACTGCTGGAGTATCTGGAGGGTCTGGGGGTGCGGCCCGGTTCTCAGGTGAGTGTGGAATCGCGGAATGCCGACGATACGCTTACCCTGCGCGTAGACGGGCAGCGCGTGCAACTGGGACGCTCCGCGGCGCAGAAAGTGTGGGTGCGGGCGGCGTAACGGCGGACCAGTTTCGTCACGTCAGCGCTTCCGTCACTTCAGCGCTTCCAGAGTCGGCTCCACCCACGAAAGCAGGAAATTTGAAATCGAGGGGAACTGCCAGGCGAGCATGCCAAAGACCGGCAGGGCGCCATAGCGGGCCAGCTTCAGATAGAACGCGACGCTCAGGTCGCCAGGCGTGGACCCCGAGATGCGGCTGAGTACGGGGTCGCGTTCCATCTGTGCCAGGCAGGTGCCGAGGATCCAGGCCACGGCCACGAAAACAAACAAGAGCAGCCGTCCAATCAAGCGCGGGGATTGGAAATTGTAAGAACTCATCGAGAACATAAGCAGCACGAAGCCGACGCACGGGAACCACAGCAGGTTTTGAATCTGCCGCACGGCATACAGCAGGAAAGGCGAGTAGTGCAGGGCCACGAAGGTTTCCGCCAGATCCACCACGTTCCTGGGATCGCCGGGAATGCTGAACCCCGCGTGCGCGGGCTGTGTTTCATCCTTCGCCTCCGCGGCCGGCGCGGCGGCCTGAGCAGATGCGGGCGATGCGGCCAAAAGCGGCTGCGATTTCCAGGAGGGCACCAGGATCAGGTCCCAGATCCGCATGGCTAGCAGCTTGCTAACAAACCCTAACCTATCGTGTAGCTCGCCCGACTCCTTACGGCTGGAGTGATCGGGGACGAGCAGGCTCGCGAGCCGGTGGCGATATATGGCATTCCAACGCTTCGCACGCCCCGGGCTCACTCCCAGCTCAGTCAATTGCTCCGGCAGCAGTCCCATATCGTGCAGGACCAGGACCATGTCTTTCGCGATATCCGGCGATTGCAGATTGTAGCGGCGCACCCAAATGGGCCGGTTGCCGGAATTCGCCGAGGCCTGCACGAAAGACCCGGCCAGAGGAAGCATTTCCAGCGTGGTGGTGAAAAAGTGCAGGGATGTGGACAAAGTGCGGATGTGCCAGCAGGTGAGCAGGACCAGACCCACCACCAAGAGTTGCAATCCGATGCACAGAATATCGAAGGGCAAGCCGTCGATCGACGCCAGCCGCACATCGATGCGGAACAGACCGCACAGAACCAGTGCGGCAGCCAGGACCACCCAAAAAAGGTGCAACTGGTTGGGCGCGAAGAAACCCAGCGCCGAGCGCGCCGATTCACTGAAATGCTGTCGCGACTGCGCCAGACGGCCCTGCAGCAGCAGGCCCCCGTGCGACATAACCGGAGGTTCCTGGCACGTCGCGAAGTAAATGCGTGTGATGTGGACCGCGCACCACAACAGCACGGCGGCGGCGGGCGCCACGATCGGCCAGAGAGGAGACGATCCGAAGCGCAGTTCGGCTGCGCGGTAGAAGAATAGCTCACACCGCTCGTCGCCGGCGGGGCACCCAAAACACCACAGTAGAATAACGGCCGTTACCGCAGCCGCTGCGAAACCAACAGCCAGGCAACGTTGACGCCAGGCAGAGTCCTGAGGAGACGTACGGCACTGGTGGTACGCCACGTGGGCCGCAATCAAGATGGGCAAGACGGCGCCGGCTGCCAGGAGCAGCAACCTCCGGCCGCCGTCTCCCTTTGGACTCGCCACAGCGGTCACGATCTGGATTCCGGCTAAAGTCACTAGGAACACGAACAGGAAAAAGCCGCGCCACGAGTTTTCAGATTTCGGCGGCGCGAAGCGCGCATCCACCACCCAATTCGGTTTACTACCCAGGGTGATAACCCAACTGCAAACGGCGATGCTCAAGAGGGCAAACGCAATCGATGTGATGTTCAGCAGGCGGGACCGGGGTGTTTCGCCCGGGGCTGGGCCAGCGCGCCATCCATAGACCGGCCGAAACCAACGCCCGACGTCGCCGGGCCGCCAGAATCGCACGGGCAGGAAACCCCGGCGGTCCAACGTCAGCAACCATGCCGGCGGATGCGGCACGTCCTGCCAGGCGTAATCGGCCACAGCTTCGCGGCGCTGCGCCTCATTGGCCAGGGACAACACCGTGGCGTTGAATACGCCTTCAGACCGCGTATCGGGAAAGATCAGAACCTGCCGGCGGTCTTCCCATAGTTTACTCGTGGCAAATAGCGGATAGCTGGTGAGAAACAACATTCCGTCCAGCGGCTGTGATTGCTCTGCCTGGACGAATAGCATATCGGCGGACGCGATCAACAGGCGCGTGTCGGGGCATTGCTGGCGCAGAACGCCGGCCAAAAACAACAGGTCCAGAACATTGGTGGCGCTGATCTCCACGATACGGATATCGTCGCGCTGGATGACGTGGATAATCTCGTCGATCACGCCATATTGCGCGAGCGGCCATTGTATCTGCGAGTAGGTAGGGACGCTATCCTCACCCACGGTCGAATCCTTCAACGAGAAGTCCAGACTCGGCGCGGATGTCTGGTCGGACTTAGAAGGCTGTTGCTGCGCTTGCCGGTAAGAGTCTCGCAGGTGTGAGATATCCTCGGGAAACCGCAATATGCGAACGTCCCTTTCGGGCCCCTCCTCGGCGGCCGCCCGGCCGAATGCGGAACCGCCCTCCGCCAGAATGGCAGCCCGGTCGTTAGGTATGCGCAAGTCGCGTAGCAGGGCGATGAAATGGCTCTTCTGATCGCGGATGTTCTCGGTGGCTCCATAGACCTGCACAGCCGCGCCCGCCCGCAGGTCGAACGCCTCCTTGGCGCGTACGCTGGTGGCCGTACCGCTACGCACCTGGTAGACCTTTCCCGGCTGTACGCGCCTATCTTGAACGATCAGCTCGGCCAGTGAATCGAACGAGCCGGAGAGCGTGGGACCTACGATCTTCACGGTCTCGCAGCGTGGGCCAGGACCGCAAAGCGCCCGCATGTAGGCGCGCGCGATTTGAAACTGCACCGGATTCACTCCGGCCGTGGGAGTCTCGCCCACTATAAAGACCAGCAATACCGCCTGTGCCCGCGCGGCTTCGAGCGCCGCTACCTCTTGCCGCTCCGCGCGCCGGAACACCAGCACGCCCGGTTGCTCCTCTTGCTCCCGAATCTCTTCGCGCTGCTTCGCTCTGGCGGCGGGGTCACCCTCTTTGGAGTCGACGGTGTCGTTCCAGGGCAGCCACTGGGTGGAGAATTGCCATGCGGTGGCGCCCGCCCCTTTCCAGATGCCGTCGATGGCGTCGTCTGTAAATAGGGCGAGGCGCGTGTGATAAGGGTCCGGCACCGTCGCCAGCAAGCACTCGATGCGATCGCTGTCCGACGCTCCGAAGAATTGCCGCAACTGCCCAAGGCAGCCGGTTTCTCCCGTGCATCCTAGAATTTGCACGGGGTTCTTGAGATCCACAGACGTTGAATTTGAGCCACGGACCGAAGACGGGGGTGGCTGGTATGGCGCGAAGAAATGGCGGGTCGCCAACCAGGGGCCTTCGTAAGGGGTGGCAGCTTCGGCGGATGACTGTTCCGTTGGCGGTGCAGACTTCCCGCTGCTCTTCGCTTGGGCGGCGCGGTCCGACTGATCGGCGGCTCCGCGACCTGCGGGCCCTGGCGCGACGCCCACACGGGTGAAGACCGCCAGCAGGGCGAGAACTCCGACCGATAATCCGGCGTTCCGATTCACAATATGGCCTATTCTAAAGAAGGGCAGGCGAAGCCGCTTGCCCACCACCACGGCGGCTATAACATTGTAGTGATTTTCATCCGGAAATCGTTTCAAGTGGAGCTAAAGCCCCACGCCGGCTAAAGCCCGCCCTCCAAGACCGCTAGGCGCCAGCCGGTTTCTGCGGGTTCCTTGATTTGGAAATGGCGGGCGTTTCCGGCGTCTCCGGCTGTAAGTAGGTCGTCAGGTGGTCCTTCAGCATGGCGAACGCCGTCTCCGGATCGTCCGCGTAGCGGAACAGGTCCAGATCCGCCGCGCTGATGGTGCCATGCCGCACCAGCGCATCGAAATTGATGATCTCTTTCCAGTAACTCGATCCATACAGGACGATGGCGATCTTCTTGGCCAGCTTCTGTGTTTGCGAAAGCGTCAGCACCTCCATCATCTCGTCGAGCGTCCCGAAGCCGCCCGGGAAAACAATCAACGCCTTCGACAGGTAAGCGAACCACAGCTTGCGCATGAAAAAATAGTGGAACTCGAAGGTCAGCGCCGGCGTGATGTACGGATTGGGCAATTGCTCGAAGGGCAAGCCGATGTTCAAGCCGATGGTTTTGCCGCCGGCATCGGCTGCGCCGCGATTGGCCGCTTCCATAATGCCCGGACCGCCGCCGGAGCACACCACAAAGCGATGGGTACCGTTATCGGTAAATTGCGCGGCCCACTCGGTGACCATGCGGGCAAGCGTCCGCGCATCGTCATAATACTGCGCCAGGGCGCCGTTATCGCGCACGCGCGCCGAGCCGAAAAACACTACTGTGTCGCGGATTTTTTCGTGGCGGAAGACCGCCAGCGGCTCCAGATATTCGGCCAGGAGCCGGATGGCGCGCGCGTCCGGACTGTTCAGGAAATCCTGGTCGAGATACGCCACCGGCTTGCGGCCGTCAGGAGGTTTGTTGTTTGCCATGTTCCAATTGCTCGATTCTCTTTTTCAGGCCGCGAACGCTTTTCAATAGCTCCGGCAGCTTGGGAAACGCGGTGATCGCGCGCAGCCATTCGTTGGCCGCAAATGCGGGAGAGCCGGATACGCGCGCGCCGGCCGCCACGTCGCCGCCGATGCCGCTTTGCGCGTAGACGATGGCGTCGCCGTGTATGGTCAGGTGGCCGGAGACGCCCACTTGCCCCGCCAGCAGCACGTTCCGTTCCAGGATGGAACTTCCGGCCAAGCCCGTCTGCGCGCAAATGATGTTGTCCTCTCCAACTACGCAGGCGTGCCCGATCTGTACCAGGCTGTCGATCTTGGCGCCGCGTTTCACGCGCGTTTCGCCGACCGTGGCGCGATCGACCGAGGTCAAGCTCTGCACCTCCACGTCGTCTTCGATCACGGTGACGCCTGACTGCACAATCTTATAGTGCGTGCCATCGGCGCGCTTGGCGAAGCCAAAGCCATCGCCGCCCACCACTACGCCATTCTGCAAGATGACGCGGTGGCCGATCCGGCAGAACTCGCGCACCACCGCGTGCGAATGGGCCAGAAAATCGTCGCCGATCTGCGCGCCTTCGTAAATGACCGCGTGCGGATGCAGCACGGCGTTGCGGCCGATGCGTACGCGCTCGCCCACCACGGCGAACGGGCTTATCGAAGCGTTCTCGCCGAGCATGGCCGTAGCCGCGACGAACGCCTGCGGGTGAATGCCGGGCGCGGGGCGCGGCGGCATATAGAAAAGCTCCAGCGCGCGCGCGAAATCCAGATACGGATTGGCAGAAACCAGGCGCGCTAAGCCAGGCGGACCGCTAACATCCCGCTCGGGTTCCGATAAGAGGATCGCTCCGGCACGCGTCTCCCTGACCTTATGCGCATACTTGGGATTCGCGAGAAAAGTCAGGTCGCCGCCCGCGGCGTGCTCCATGCCGGAGACTCCCGTGATATCTATGTCACCATCGCCCGCCAGCGCGCAGTTCAACCGGGCGGCAATGTCACGCAGTTTCATGGACCAACGTACAGGTTACCCTAATTCGGTGGGGCAGACCTCCAGGTCTGCGGCGGGTCTCCTCCAGACCCGCCAGTTGGCGCGACGTGGACGTCCCGCGCCGGCGTGGACGCCTGCCCCACTAAATCGCATAATAGGAGGAATGACATTTACCTGGATACGGCCCGTTCTCTTCCTTCTTGCCGGTGTAGCCGGCGCCCAACAACTCACCCCTGAGCTTTTCAAGGAACTGCACTGGCGCAACGTCGGTCCCTTCCGCGGCGGCCGCACTCGCGCCTGCACTGGCGTACCGGGCCAACCCAACGTGTTCTACATGGGGCAGGTGAACGGCGGCGTCTGGAAGTCCGACGACTACGGCCGCACCTGGACGCCCATCTTCGATGGCCAGCCCACAGGTTCCATCGGCGCCATCGCCGTGGCTCCCTCCGACGCCAATATCATTTACGCCGCCAGCGGTGAAGGCCTGCAGCGCCCGGATCTCTCCGTGGGCAACGGCATCTACAAATCGACTGACGCCGGCCAGACCTGGACGCACTTCGGCCTGCGCGAAGGCCAACAGATTCCCGCGCTGGCCGTTGATCCGCGGGATGCGAACCATGTGTTCGCGGCAGTGTTGGGCCATCCTTACGGCCCCAACGAGCAGCGCGGCGTCTACGCTTCCACGGACGGCGGCGCGAACTGGCAAAAGGCGCTCTATGTCGACGAGAATACCGGCGCTTCCGATATTGCCATGGATCCATCCAATCCCGACGTGCTGTATGCGTCGCTTTGGGAATCCCGCCAGGCGCCCTGGGAATTTGGAAACGACTACGCCGGCACGCACGGTGGTATCTTCAAATCCACCGACGGGGGCAAGACCTGGAATAAGCTGACTACCGGCCTGCCGCAAGTCAGCCAAGCCTACGTGGCCATCGCCGCCGGCGACGCGCACCGCCTCTATGCCAGCGTGGCGTTTGGCCGCGAAACAGCCATCTACCGCTCCGATGATGCCGGCGAGAACTGGCACCGCGCTACCACCGATGCCCGGCCCGCAACGCGCATCGGCGGCGGCGATCTGGCCGTGCTGCGTGTGGATCCGAAGGACCCCAACACCCTCTACAGCGCCAGCATCGTGACCTGGCGCTCCACCGACGGTGGCCAGACCTGGACCGGCATCAAAGGCGCGCCCGGCGGGGACGACTATCAGAACATCTGGATTAATCCCAATAACCCGGACATTCTGCTGCTGGTCGGCGACCAAGGCGCGCTCGTCAGCGTGAACCGCGGGCGCACCTGGAGTTCCTGGTACAACCAGCCGACGGCCCAGCTCTATCACGCGGTGGCCGACAACGCGTTTCCCTACCGGGTTTGCGCCGGCCAGCAGGAGAGCGGCTCGGTCTGCATTTCGAGCCGCGGGAACGATGGCGTGGTCGATTTTCGCGATTGGCATCCGGTGGGTGTCATCGAGTACGGTTACGTTGCCCCCGATCCGCGCGACCCCGATATCGTATATGGCGCCGGCCGCGGCCAGGTATCGAAATTCCAGCGCAGCACCGGGCAGGTGGAAAACATCTCGCCGGGGCCGGGGCCCGGTGGCGAGCGGTATCGCGCCGACCGCACGCAGCCGATCATGTTCTCGCCCGTCGACCCGCACGTACTCTTCTACGCGGCCAACGTGGTTTTCAAGACCACCGATGGAGGACACTCCTGGCAGACCATCAGCAAGGATCTGACGCGCCCGCATCCTGGCATCCCCGCCAGCCTCGGCACTATGGCCGCCAAGGATACCGGCGCGGACAAGCAGCGCGGCGTGGTCTATGCGCTGGCGCCGTCGTTCCACAATATCGATACCATCTGGGCCGGCACCGACGAAGGGCTGATCTGGATCACTACCGACGGCGGCAAGACCTGGAAAGATATTACGCCACCCGCGCTCACTTCCTGGAGCAAAGTGACGCAACTGGAGGCATCCCACTTCGACGAGAAAACGGCATTCGCGTCGGTGAGCCGCTTTCGCGTGGACGAACTGACTCCCTACATCTATCGCACGCGCGATGCCGGCAAGACTTGGCAGCTGATCACCAACGGCCTGCCGAATGACGCGCCCGTCGATACCGTGCGTGAAGATCCTGTGCGCAAAGGGCTGCTGTTCGCCGGCAGCGAAACCAGCGTATGGATGTCACTCGACGATGGCGACCATTGGCAGTCATTGCAATTGAACCTGCCGTACACGTCCATGCGCGATCTGTGGATTCACGGCAGCGACCTGATCGTAGCCACGCATGGCCGCTCGTTCTGGATTCTCGACGACATCACTCCCTTGCGCCAGATGGACGAAAAGGCGCTGGCGGCGGGCGTCTGGCTCAGCCGCCCGGCGCTGGCCTACCGCGTGAAACGCGATACCAACACCGATACGCCGCTGCCGCCGGACGAGCCGCTGGCCGAGAATCCGCCCGATGGCGCGGCGATCGACTATTATCTGGCGCAGCCGGCCTCGGGCCCGGTGACGCTGGAAATTCTGGACGCGGGCGGCAAACTGGTGCGCCGCTACGCCAGCACCGATCCGCCGCAGATTACCGACGAGGATCTGAAGACACTTGCCATTCCGCCCTACTGGCTGCGGCCGTCGCGTACGCTGGCGGCGGCCGCCGGGCTGCACCGCTGGGTTTGGGATCTACACGGCACGCCGCCCGATTCGCTGCGGCACGGTTATCCAATTGCGGCGGTTCCGCACGCCACGCCACGCATGCCGGAGGGTCCCAACGTGCTGCCCGGCGTGTATACGGTGAAGCTTACCGCCGACGGCCGCCAACTGACGGCGCCGCTAACGGTTAAGATGGACCCGCGCGTGAAGACTCCACCGGCGGGTCTGGAGCAGCAATACGAAGCCGAGAAGCAACTGGCCCGCATTATTGCGCGCAGCACCGACGCGATTCGGGAGGCACGTTCGGCCCAGGAGCAGATCGATAAGCTCACCCCCAATACCACCGGACCGTTGACCGAACATCTGGCGGCGCTGGGGAAGAAGATTAAGGCGGCCATCGGGACGGGTGGCGGGTTCGGACCTCCTCCGGCCGAGCCGGGGCTCACGTCGGTGAATGGTGAGGCATCCACCATGTACGGCGAAATCGGCGGCCCGGATGCCGCGCCCACAGTCGCGCAAGCCGCCGCCACTGCCAAGCTGGCGCGCGAATATCCTCAGGTGATAGAGCGCTGGAGCAAACTCAAGACCGGGGATCTGGCAGCCGTCAACCGCGAGTTGAAAGCCGCGACTTTGACCGAAATTCAGGTCAGCTCGAAACCCGCGCATGAAGAGGATGCCGACGATTTCGACGATGATAATGGCTAAGGACTGGAGGGCGGGCTTCAGCCGAGGCTTCAGCCGGCGCGGAGCTTCAGCTCCGCTTCTGCTACTTCTGTGGTCGATTTTGCCCGCGGCCGCCCAGAACCCGCCACCCATCTTCCGCATCCAGCCGGTGCGGCCAGTCGCCGAACTGCGCGCCGAAGCGTTGGCCGCCAAACCGCCCGTCGAAACAGGAACGTTCCGCCAATCGGACCTGGTGGACTTAGCCGCGCTCGATTCGCGTATCAAGCTGGATATCCGCTACGCCACCACGAATGACTTTCTCAGCACGCCGGTCTACTCTTCCGCGCGCGCTTTCCTGCAACGCCCCGCGGCGGAAGCCCTGCTGCGCGCCCATCGCGAGTTAGTGAAGCAAGGCTATGGTTTGCTGATTTTCGATGCCTACCGGCCCTGGTATGTAACCAAAATATTCTGGGACGCCACCCCGCCGGACAAGCATGAATTTGTGGCCGACCCGGCCGAGGGATCGCGTCACAATCGTGGTTGCGCGGTGGATCTGACTCTGTACGATATTAAGACCGGCCGCGAAATCGAGATGACCGGCGGATACGACGAGATGTCCCTGCGATCTTATCCGGATTACCCGGGCGGCACCGACGAGCAGCGCGCGCACAGGCAATTGCTACGCCGCGAAATGGAGAAGCAGAGGTTCACCGTGTATCCATCCGAATGGTGGCATTTTGATTATCAGGATTGGAAGAGTTACGCGATTCAGAATATCCCCTTCGAAGATGTCCGCCCATAGCGACACGAACCATCAGCGCGATCGGCAGGATAGTCCCGGCCAGGTATAGAATCCATAATACGATCAAGACTGGCGCCGATAGCAGCGGTGGTTTATTCGCCGCCATCCGCGTAAACACCGCATCGAAGCCGCTAACTTCACCAAGGTGGAACGCGGTAAGTGCTCCGTTGGATTTATGTACGATCAGCCCGGTGTAATAAGGAATCGCCACCCAGTGCATGCCGTATAGGTCCAGTAAGGCGAACAGAATCGTGCCCAGTGTCATGGTCCACGCCCTGCATCGGAATGCCACGGCACAAAGCACTACCTCGCAGGCCACCACTGCGTACATATACCAACCCATCGAACCGGCGAGTCCGTTAGCCAGATACTGCAGGAGCACATTGTAAAATTGCCCGAGCCAGAAAAAACCGTAAACCGCGGCCAGCCATAGGACTTCCACGCGGCGTAACTGCGCCACCAAGCCTAGCGCCGCCACCAATGCGATCGCGAAGAAGACGTGATACATCCAACTCCGCACTTCCAGGAAACTCCACCCGCAGAAATACAGATGCGAGACGAGTATGATGTCCAGCGCCCGCAGCCACGGAACGTGCGGGATAACAGACAAGATTGCCGGCAGACTCTTGTTACGCAATACAACAGACTCGGCGAGTCCCGCGAGCGTGCCGGTAGTCAGAATGTTCCGAGCATACCACCAGCCGGCGATGACCAATGTCACGACGCCTGATGTTACCCCGGCAGTGCAGGCTCTACGATATTTATAGATGACCAGCAGCAAAACAGCCGGCACAGCAGTCAGGAAATAGGCTTTGGTCAGCAGGCCGAGCCCCAGACAAACGCCGAGCGCGACTGCGCCGCGCATATCCGGCGCACGGGTCAGAACTCTAAGACCTACCGAGGTTAAGACGGTGAACAGCAGAATGGAGAGTGACTCATTGCTAACACGCGCCACGTCGATGGCGAATCCTGGCATTACCGCCAGCACCGCTGCGCATCCGACTGCGAGCGGCTCGCGCCCTGTGACGGCCAACGCGATGGCGAAGGTGAGCGGCACGGCCAAAGAGGTAATCGCCACGCTCAACATCCGGAGCCACAGCACCTGTGCCAGCAGGCCAGAGTCCTTTAATACATAAAGCACCGGCGCCATCAGCCAGTAATATAGCGGTGGTTGCAGCGCCTCGTAGGCCGATGGCCCGCCAGCGGAGTCCTCCCGTGGCCAGCTTGCGGGCAGGTTGCGCAAAGCGGATTCCCGCGTGTGTCTCTCGCCAGCCGGCAGCGCCCAGTACAGCTCCTCTGTGAGCGATGAGCGGAACTCGTGCCATCCCCGCACTTGCCAAGGCACCGGCGCGAGCTGCAGAGACTCCACCACATCGCGCGGCTCCGGCTGATTGCGCGGCGGCAACCACACGCCCTTTACAGCCATCGCGCGAATCACTCCGAAGTGCGCGAATTCGTCGAAACCCTCCCAGAGCGGAAACATGGCGGCGTAGAACCAGCCGCGGAACAGAAAGCCAAGCCAGATTGCCGCCAGCCACCAGCGGAGACGCGGAAGGGTCACGGCATTGATGATAGCGCCGTGTGTGCGCTCAAGCGGGGGGCGCGCCGTCGCGATGCAGATCCAAGGCAAAAATCGCGGGCGCGGGTTCCTCCTCGAAGCGCAGTCTGGGTTCCGCCGATTTCGCCAGCCTCCCAGTCCACCATCGCATCGCGATCGCCACCATCGCCAGCAGGGCCGCCATTCTGGCGAAACTCGCAGCATCCCCGAGGGCCCGGCGTTCGAATCTCGCGCCCGCGATCATGGCAAATAGCAATAGGACAAACGCCAGGAAAGCCATGTTCGCCTGCGATCTGCCCGGCAGGTACGAACACGTGAACGGAATTTTGTGAAAGCCGGACAGGCACAGTTCGGTAGCCGCGATTCCCAACAACCCCAGCACGGCCAGATGTCCCACAGCCGCCCGCCACGGCCAAAGGTATAGGAACACACAGGCCGATGCGGACCACGCCGGAAGGAATCCCAACACGTAGAATGCTATGCGCACCGCCGCGGCGGTCTCGGCTCCGCCCTCGACCGGTGTGATCTGGAAAACCCAGTTGGCCCGCAATTCCAGAGGCATGCATGCCACCACGCGAACTGCCAGGATCACCGCGCCCAGCACGAACCCGCTCGACACCAGCAGCGGCACGCTGGGCTGATGCCATATATCCTGGCGCGCGCCCGTTTCTCCTCCGCCATTCTTCAGGAGCATCACCACCACCGCGCACGCCAGACCCCAGTAGAATGCGAGCATCATGCGGTGCTGGCGGCTGCGTTCCAGCGTCCGGATGCTGAACTGCACGAGGGCGGTGGCCAGCGGATTTCCGAATCGCGGCAGCCAATGGACGCGGCGTGAAGTGGGCACGATGTCCGGCTCCTCCACGATGCGGCGGAGGGTTCGCCAGTACGACAGCGCGTATGCGCCGGCCGTGCCTGCAACACAAATTCCCAGGCCCACCCAAGCCCGGTGCGCCTGCGGCGCCAGCGCGCGCGATCCGCTCAACTGCTGGAACAGACCCAGAAACCAATACGCCGGCGACCAATAGAACGGCCCGTGATGGTGCGCGGCCAGGATCGTCGCCGAGTCCACCGCCATGGGCTCGAATACGTAACCGCACACGAGCAAACAAAATGCCGCCAGTTGCAGGAAGGACGATGCGCGCAGGAACCACCGCCTGGGCAGCAGTTGCGCCGCCAGACCCTGCACGCCCAGAATAAAGCAGAAAACGAACGCACCGGCAGTGCACATGGTAATCCAGTACACGGCGAAACAGCGGATCAGACCGAAAAATCCGCCACCCGCGGGAATCGCCACGTTGTCGAGCGACACGGCCGGTTCGCCAGCCAGCCTGGCGCGGATATGCTCACTCAGCAGTTCCTCCAAGCCGGGAGCGCCCTCATAATGATTGACCAGAACGACCGCGGCATAGTCGTTCTTGGGATCGAACAATGCCCAACTGGAATAGCCTTCGGTGCGGCCTCCGTGAAAGTAGATCCCGTTATCGACGCGGTAGAGCCACGCCAGCGCGATTCGTAATCCATGGACGACCTCTGCCCGCAGTCGATGCGATTGCGCAATCGCCTCAGGCAACGCGCCGCCGTCCGCGATCTTCTCCGGGTGCAGTTGCGCCGCCAGGTACGTGAGCAGGTCGGCAGCGGTGGAACGAATGCCGCCGGAGCCGGGCACCGGGTCTATATCCCTTGCAACAGTGGGCTGGTTGTGCCCGTCATAACCCTGAATCAGGCGGCTGCGCTGTTCCGGCGAGAGCGCCACCACGGTGTCCGGCAATCCCAACGGGCCCGCGATTTCCTGCTGCGACAGTTCCGGATAGGTGGTCCCGGCGCGATAGGCCAGCGCTTCCCCGAGCAGGCAATAGCCGAAATTGCTGTACTGGAAAGAGGTGTTGGGTGACCGGGCGGCTCCCACTTTCGCGAAGAGCGTGAAAATATCGGGCCCACGATTGATCGCGAATGGGTGCCCTTGATCGTCGAGCTTCTCCGGCCAGGGGGGCAGACCCGCATGGTGCGTCGCCAGGTCGAGCAGGCTGATTTCGCTCGCCGGGGGGCGCGCGACCACTCCCGCCGGTAGCAGGCTCCGTACTGGTTCGTCGAAGTCCGTCTTTCCTTGCGCTACCATTTTGGCGAGCAGCAGGCCGGTCAACGTCTTGCTGATGGAGCCGATTTCAAAGATCGAATCCGGACTGGCAGTGCCATACGCGAAGATCCGCCGCTCGCCGTGGCGCAGCACTCCGGCCACGGCCCCGATACCGGATCGCGGCGCCAAGTCGCGGTCCAGGACTGCGCCAAGGCCGCTTAAATCGACGGGCGGCAACGCGGCGTCATAGGTGAGAGCGGGCGTCGTCTGCGCTACCGTCTGTTCCTGCAGGACGATGGGCCATACCATTCCCGCTATCAAGTGGAGGGCACACACGGTCAGGCTGAGGGTCGTGCCCACCGCGGCGATCTTCGCCAGGAACAGCGTGCGGGCCCGCAGAGGCAAGGGAGCCAGCACAAATACATCGCGCCGGTTGGGGACCGTGGAGTCCCAGCTCAACACGGCAAACAGGCCTACCACCAGCATCGTGGTGGCGATCATGAAGTGCTCCGCAGTAAGGTTGATTCCCAGGCTGATCTGCGCCGGCACGCCGCTCACGCTGCCCGCCGCCAGCGCCGGAATCGTGAACAGGACGCTCACGAAAATCAATAGCGCGGCCAGCTGGCCTAACAGTTGGCGCATGTCGCCCTGCCGCGCGAGCAGCTCCAGATCCACCATGCGGAATAGAAACTCGCGATACAGCACCCGGAATTGCACTGTCGTCGGGTCCCGCATATCAAGCCAGAATCAGGTCCGCGATCGCGCGCGAGACCGCCACGGTATCCTGGTCTACCGCGAGCTGCGCAAAGATATCTTCGAGCGTAGGCAGCGCCATCAGCGTGCGCAGGCCGGCGATGGAATCGTCCGCCACAACTTTCGCCCGGTGCAGAATGACCACGTACGTGCACACGCGTTCCACGGTTTCGAGCTCATGCGAGCTGAACAGCACCACTTTGCCCCGCGCGGCCAACTCGCCGATTAAGCTGCGCATCACCAGCGTGGAGGCCACGTCCAGTCCGGAAAAAGGCTCGTCCAGCAGGATCAGATCCGGATTGTGCAGCAGCGCCACAGGGAGCAGCACCTTTTGCCGCATGCCCTTTGAATAAGACGAGATGGGCACGTGCCGGTCGCCATGCAAGGCGAACAGGCGCAGCAGTCCTTCGATGCGTTCGGCGGTTGGTTTGGCGGGCAGGCCGCGCAATTGGCCGATCATGGTCAGGTACTCGATGCCGGTGAGGTGCGCATACAGTTGCGGCTCTTCGGGTACGTATCCCATGCGCCGCTTGTAGGCGATCAGGTCGCGCTGGATGCGCTGGCCCTCGAACAGGATTTCCCCGGAGGTCGCCTCCATGAGCCCGGTGATCATCTTCATGGTGGTGGACTTGCCGGAGCCGTTGGGTCCCAGATACCCGGTCACTTCGCCGGCGCGGGCCTGAAAACTGACTCCATCTACCGCGGCAATGCCCAGGAAGCGCTTGGTCACATGGCGCAGTTCCAGCATGACCCTATGTAGCATACTACTATAAGCTTGTCAAGTAGTATGCTACATAGGTACAATAGCTCCCATGGCCGGCGATCCCACGCTCTCGCACACCGCGGCAATCATCCTCCACACCATCGGCGCAGGCCATGGTTACGGCCTGCGGGTCATGGAAAAGACGGGACTTCCCAGCGGGACGGTCTATCCGGCCATGCGGCGCCTGGAGCGCGACGGCCTGATCAAGTCGCAATGGGAGGCGCAGTCGGTCGCCGATGCCGGGCAGCGGCCGGCGCGGAAATATTACCGGCTCACGCGCGCCGGCAAAGCCGCGCTCATCGCCACGCTGAAGCGCTACCCGTTGCTGGTCGGGCTGGCACTCGCCGCGGAGATCAAAGAGTGATGCACTTCCTGCAGCGGCCGATGTTGTGGGCCGCCGCCCGCCTGGTCCCCCGCCCGGAACGCGCCGAATGGCTGGCAGAGTGGATCGCGGAGCTGTGGTACGCACGACAGTCGTGCGCTGTGGATGTCAACCGGTTCTGCCTGGGCGCTTTCCAGGATGCGCTTGGGCTGCGGCGGCTCGCATCCGAGTGTGGACCAGGTACGGCCTCGTGGCTGGCTTCCCCATCGCGCTGCCTGCTATTCCTGGCGGGTCTGGACGCAGTGGCCTTACTTGCGATCCTCCCCGTCCCCCGTCCCTCCGAGCCAATTCCGCTGCGCGCCATTCTTCTGCTCATGGGTATGGCTTGCCTGATTCTGCTCGCAACGACCCGGTTATCCCTGGGCCACTACCCGGCCAGCCGTTACGCTCCCTCGCTGGCCACCAGAATGCGGCGCTGGCTCTTCCTCGCGGCGAAAATTGCTTTGATCCTGGCCGGTATGTTTGCGGGCTTGCTTCTGGCGGCTTCGCTCGGTGAGAAAACGCGGGCGGCGGCCGTGCTGGTGGATGGGCTGCTGTTAGGGTCCGTCCTGGCGTTTCGCTGGGCCCTGCGCGATCAGCGGCGGCGCTGTCCCGTGTGCCTGCGCCTGTTGACCAACCCCGTAACGGTCGGGCAGCGCGCCAGTTGGTTCCTGGAGTGGAACTGCACCGAACTGATCTGCCCGCGCGGACACGGTATGCTCTACATTCCGGAAAACCCCACAAGCTGGTTCGCCGCGCCGCGTTGGCTTTACGTCGATTCTTCCTGGCACGCACGCTTTTAGCGGCGTGCGCCATCGGCGCCTGCATGATATCATTCCCGTGTGGCCGATTCCGCTTGTGTCCCAAGTTATGCCCCTGGTGTCCCAGCCACCGCGGTTACGGCGCGGCATTCTGTCCTGGTCCGCGTCACTCACTGGATCACCACCCTGTGCTTTTTTGCCCTGCTGGTCACCGGAACTGAGATCGTCACCTCTCATCCTCGCTTCTATTGGGGCGAAGCCGGCAACGTATTAACTCCTCCGCTGTTCAAACTGCCCATCCCGGCCTCCAGGTCATCCGTGCCCACCGGCTACGGCTATGTGCTGCCGGACCAGAACGGCTGGAGCCGGTATCTCCACTTTCAAGCTGCCTGGGTGGCGGTATTGACCGGCTTACTCTATACCATCTCCATCTTGTTCTCAGGGCATCTGCGAAAGAACTTACTGCCGGTTCAGTCCGATCTGTCGTGGCGGGCGCTGTCCATCGCGATCGCGAACCATCTGCGATTTAAGCGGCCCAGCGAAGCAGAAGCGTGGTCGTATAACATGCTGCAGCGGCTCTCCTACCTGTTCGTGATCTTCGTTCTTTTCCCCCTGGTAATCTGGACGGGCCTGGCGATGTCCCCCGCCATCGCGTCCGCGTTTCCGTCCGCCGTCACTGTGCTCGGCGGCCAGCAGTCTGCACGCACCATTCATTTCTTCGTCTCCGTGTTCCTGGTACTTTTCCTTCTGGTTCACCTGCGCATGATTTGTCTGGCCGGATTCAGGAACCGCATGCGCGCGATGATCACGGGCCGCGCTGGTACAAATGTGGAGCGCACATGAACAATATCTCCCGCCGCAAATTGATTACCGCTGGGTTGGCCGCAACGGCGGGCGCATCCGGCTTGGCCGTGGCCGGCGGTGTGGCGCGGCGTTATGGACTGATCCCGCCCGATCATGGCGGCATCTACGGCGTGGGCGAAACGCTGACCTATGCCGCACAGCGCATACTCACGCGCCACTCGTTGGCCCGGGAGTTCCCTCGCAGCGAGATTTCGAAAACTCCATTCGCCAACGGCGTGGCCCCCAAGGAGGAAGCCTTCCTGCGTCTTCAGCACGGAGCTTTCGCGGACTGGCGGCTCGGCGTTGACGGCATGGTCGCCCGCCCCGCATCGTTTTCGCTGGCCGACCTGAGAAGTTATCCCTCTCGCAGCCAGATCACGCATCTGGCCTGTGAAGAAGGCTGGTCGTACATTGCGGAATGGACCGGCGTGCCTCTCTCCCACATCTTGCACAAGGTGGGGATTCTCCCGCAAGCCAGATACGTGGTCTACTTCTCGATCCAGAGCTACTGGTGGGACAGCCTCGACATGGCCGATGCCTGGCATCCGCAGACTCTTGTAGCTTACGGGATGAATGGCGGTGAGCTTCCCGTGGGCCACGGTGGTCCTCTGCGTCTGCGGGTTCCCCGCCAACTCGGCTACAAGAGCGTGAAATACATCACGCGCCTTACGGTAACCGATAATCTGAACCGCTTCGGCCGGGGCTTGGGCTCCGCGGCGCCCGAAGGCGGTTACGCCTGGTACGCCGGCATCTAACTTCTGCGCAAATTGTGGGCCGGGCCCGTGGCCTAAAGGCGCTAGCTTAGCGGAGTTCGATTGAGGTGCGGCATCAATCGGCGTCCGCTAGAATCGGCTGGCTTCGGTGCATGACTTCCGGACGCGCCGTCCATCACCCGGAATTCGAAAATTGATCGAATAGTACCTCTGTTCAGTGCTGTTTTATGGAATGGAAGGCAAAAGCTCACAAGTTGTAGTTAGTATCAACCGTGAATTACCGGCGGCAGTTGCGGAAGGCCCACCCGATCGCATCGTCTTGATCTTCTCCCCGAATACCCTTTCAAGCTGAGTCAGCGTCTCCGTCGGAGGTTCACCCGTGAACTCCGCGAAGTCGTGAATCATGTGCATCTGGTCGTAATACCCGAAGTCGTGGGCCACGTCGGTCCAGGAGCGGGAGGCGAAACGCGGCTTGATTTCGAGAGCCGCTTCGAACCTCGCGATTCTCGCGAAAAGTTTGGGGCGCATACCCACCTGCTGAATAAACCTACGCTCAAACCAGTGGGGCAGGGAACTCGGCCCTTGAGGCGTGTTGCACTGTAGTAATCTCATGCGACCAGATTTGGAACGGGCCGCTTTGTGCCGCACGCTGCGCGTCAATGAGCATCGTCAGTTGCGCTCGTCAGCGGGGTTATAAACGATATCCACATTCCAATCGAGCCGCGATAGGACGGCCGGCGGACATGTCAAACGCAGCTTCGAGACGATGTTTCGACAGATTGATAACCGCAACCGCGCCGCGGATTTGAGTAAAGGGCTTCTCTGTCAACCGCATGAGGAAAATCTCACAGTGGCGGTTCTCTTGCTCTAATTTGGACGCCGTCAAGTTGATTCGCCAAAGGGTAGCGATCGTGCGTAATAATCGCGCACGTACACGGTGAAGGGCGTTTTGCTTGTTGCGGCGGCCGCGCCCATGTTAACCGCGCGGAAGAGATTCAATCGGTGGCGATCACTCCGCTAAATGTGGCCGGCAGGATTGCTTGCCATTTGTCGTAGCTATGGGTAGTCACAATGAAGGAGGAACCACTATGAAAGGGATCGCTTTGCTGCTGGTTGCCGTTGTAATACTGGCAGGTATTGTCGTGTTTACGGCTCCCGCGCCTCTACACGCCGCTGACTCGGCCGCCCCGATCTTCGTAACACAAATCCCCCCCGGATATCGGGACTGGAGGTGGATCTCCGTCTCCCACGAAGCAGGCAACCTGAACAGTATTGGCGCCGTTTTGGGCAACGATGTGGCGATCAAGGCCTACCGCGAGGGGAAGCTCCCATTCCCGGACGGTACGATCATTGCCGCTTTGCACTACGGTCACGACCCGTCGGCGGAAAACAACAAAGTCTTTGGCCAAGCCCAATCTTTCGTCCCTGGCCCCCCCACCAACATTCAGTTTATGGTCAAGGACTCCACGAAGTACGCCGCGACGGGCGGCTGGGGGTTCGCTACCTTCATAGACGGCAAACCCGTCCCCGCGGCGTCAATGAAAAGCTGCTTCCCCTGCCACAGTCAGGCCAAGGCTAGCGACCTCGTCTTCACGCGTTACGCACCCTAGATACCGACAACCCCTTTGCGAAGCTCATCAACGAAAAGGACGCCATTTATTGGCAAGAACCATCGAGCGTTAGCCTTCGGAAAAGGGATCACTTCCGCTCACACGGGCTTGATTGACCGCATGGTCCTGGAGGTGGCCTCGACGGCGGCTTTCACCCCGGCCGCACGCTCGACGCAGCTGGTAGTGTGCTCCGCCACTTCAGACCGGCTCAGCTATAAACTCTTGGCGACGGTCTCTTCGACGCGATAGGCGCGGTGCGTCGGCGGAATACCGAATTCGTCGCTCCGCCTCGGTCCGGCAGAACCATTGACATGTTCGAGTTAAATTACCTAACTTGGCGGCTTCGATTGAGGTGGGGCATCAGTCGGCGTCCGCTAAAATCGGCTGGCTTCCGGTGGACGATGTGCGATCTACTCCCCGCTCCACAACTCTAAACAATAATTTCTTTGATCACCGTCCCCGACACATCCGTCAACCGGAAATCCCGCCCGCTGTATCGATAGGTCAGCTTCGTGTGGTCGATGCCCATCAGATGGAGAATCGTTGCGTGCAGATCGTGCACGTGCACCGGCTTCTCCACTGCCTTGAACCCGAAATCGTCCGTAGCCCCGTAAATCGTGCCGCCCTTGACGCCTCCCCCAGCCAGCCACATCGTAAATCCGAACGGATTGTGATCGCGGCCATTCTGCAAGGCTCCGCCCCCGCCCCCGATCTCGTGTACCGGCGTCCGCCCGAACTCTGACCCGCATACCACCAACGTGTCCTTCAACACCCCGCGCGACTTCAAGTCTTTGATCACCGCCGCAAACGGCTGGTCTGAATCCATTGCATTCTTGCGGTGCGCGTTGATGTCGGTATGCGCGTCCCATGGATCTCCCTTGCCGTAATATACCTGCACCATCCGGACGTTCCGCTCAACCAGCCGCACAGCCATCAGACATCCGCGCGCCGTGCTGCCCGTACCGTATAGCTTCAGGGTCGCCTCCGACTCCTTGCGGATATCGAACACCGACGGAGCCTCTGTCTGCATCCGGTAAGCCACCTCCATGGACTGGATGGCCGCCTCCAGTTGGGGATCCTTCACTTGCTCGCGCTCCGTCCGCATCCGGTCGAGCTGCTCCATCAAGTCCATCTCACGCCGCTGTTCGTTCAGCGTGAAGTTCTCGTTGTGAATGTACGGGATCAACTTCTGCGGGTCGAACTGCTTTCCCACGATCTCGGCCTGCTTCTCCACCTTGTCGGAGATATAAGTGCCCTGGTGGATCGCCGGCAGGAACGCATTGTTCCAAAGGGGCGGCCCTACGGTTGTCGGCACATCCGGGCACAGCACCACGAATCCGGGCAGGTTCTCGTTCTCCGTTCCGAGGCCGTACGTGAGCCACGAGCCCAGCGACGGTCGCCCTACCTGGCTGAATCCAGTGTTCATCATCAGCATGGCCGGCTCATGGTTCGGAATATCGGTGTACACCGACCGGATGAAGCAAATGTCGTCCGCGCACTCGCCTACGTGCGGAAACAACTCGCTCACCTCCATGCCGCACTGCCCGTACTTCTTGAACTGAAATGGCGACCGCATCAGCGTCCCCGTCTTGCGTTCGGTGGCCACTGACCCACCCGGCAACGGCTGCCCGTGATACTTATCGAGCATGGGTTTCGGATCGAAACTGTCCACTTGCGACAATCCGCCGTTCATATACAGGAAGATCACGTGTTTCGCCCGTGCGGGATGATCCAGGCCCCGGCGATCCGAAGCTGCCTGGGCCAGCGACCGCCCCACCATCCCCGCGAAAGCCAGCATGCCAAATCCATTACCCATGCGGCATAAGGCATCCCGTCGCGTCAACGGTTGTGGAGCTTTGTGCTGCGGCATAATTAATCGACAAAAACGAACTCGGCCGAACTGAGCAGAACCTTGGCGTAACGGCCCCAGGGAGTCACCGGCAGCATCTTCTCCTCAGGTTTCGGCGCGGCGCCCGGAACCACTCCGGACATCATACCATCCGCCTTCACGCTTCCCGGCCTCGCCTGCGCGTCTTTCGCGGGCTCCGGCTTGACCTCCGCTTTCGAGTCCTTTTTGTCTTTCTCCTTTCTTCGCTCGTCGTAAGATGCCAGCGGTTCAGTCTTCAAGAACTGGGCTCCGGCGCGCAATTCGTTTTCGTCCGGCGCGCGGCCAAACACTAGCCGGTACATCGCCTGAACGCGCGCCCTGTTGTCCGGCTCCCCGTCTGTCCGCTGCGCCAGCAGCTCTCCCTGCTGTTCTACGAAATCGCTGTTCATGAAGAACAACCGTTGCAGCGGCACGGTGGTGACATGGCGCTTCTCGGCACTGAAGCTGGGGCTTGGAAAATCGAATAACTGCAAATACTGGTCCAACCGGTACCGGCTCACCTTTCCGTAAATCGTGCGCCGTTTGTACCGCGGCGTCAACTCCGCGGAAGGCCCGCCCATCTTCGTGTCCAGCGCGCCGGATACGAACAACATGGAGTCCCGAATCTGCTCCGCGTCCAATCGATGCCGGTTGAAGCGCCAATACAGCCGGTTCGCCGGATCTTTCTCCAGACCGGCCGGCAGATCGCGATCGTTCATCTGGTACACGGCGCTCAACATTATTTCCCGGTGCAGTTTCTTGACGGACATCCCGTTGTCGATGAAGCGCTGCGCCAGGTAATCCAGCAGATCCGGATTCGATGGCCGCTCACCCATGATGCCGAAGTTACTCGGCGTATCCACCAACCCTGTACCGAAGTGTCCCTTCCACACGCGGTTCACGAACACGCGCATAGCCAGCGGCTGTTTCACGATCAGATCGGCCAATTGCAGCCTGCCGCTACCCTGATCGAATGGCGGCGGCGTGCCGTCGGACAGCACTGAAAGGAAATGCCGGGGGACCTCATCACCCAGATTGAAGGGGCTCCCGCGCACGTGCACCTTCAAGTTCACCGGCTTCTCAGCGTCGATTACCCCATGCACGTACGGGAAGTGCGGCGGCATCGACTTTTCCATTGCTTCGATATCGTCTTTCAGCGCGTGCACGTACTCCAGGCGTTCAGCGCTGAGCCGCCGCTCGAGCGACCATTCCCGAAATACCAGCAGCCCCGGTGGAACGTGCATGTCGAAAACCTGGGAAGGATCGAAGCCCTCCTGCAGGTCTCGCGAGAAAACATCCGTCCAAAGATTCATCTGCTCGATGGGAAGCGATTTCAACTCCAGCCCGCAGCCTGGGCAGAAGTCGTCGTTCGTGACGAACTCGTTCGGCAGGTTTGCGTACTTGCGCGGCTTAGTGGTGGGCAGGGCCTTTGCCTGGATAATCTCGTTTTCTTTCTTGATGTCAATCGCGGCGAACATCAGTTCCACCAGCCGCGTTTGAAAATCTCCAGCCAGCTTCCTGGCCTCCGCCTCCGTCCCGCCGCTCTGGATCATCTTTTGCCAATCCGTCAGGAATGGATAGAACTTCGGCGCCTTTGCCAGAAACTTCACCCATCGTTCTAGAAGCTCGTAGTCCAGCCTGGACTCCTCGGCGACTACGCCCAGATTCTCTTTTGGCTCGCCAGTCACCTTCCAGGCCGCCACCATGTACTTCGACGCCTGGAATACCAGGCTTTCGGCAAGCTGCTTCCGCTCCGTGTCGAGGAAATCTTCGAGGAGCTTCTTCTTGTTCTCCATCTGCTTTTCCTGTTTCGTGTAGTCTTCCGCCACCGCCTTCGGAACCATCGGATACTCGTGGTAAACGGCATTCACAAACACGCCCGCCAGTGCGTAATAATCCTTAGTCGGAATCCGATCGTACTTGTGGTCGTGACAGCGGGCACATGCAACCGTCAAGCCCAGGAAGCCGCGTGTCACCGCGTCGACACGATCGTTCCGCTCGTCCGCTTTGGTGATTTCGACCGCGCCGTTGTCGTAGAACCAGGGTCCCAGACCGAGAAAGCCCAGCCCCGGCAGCATCCTGGCGCGCACTTTTTCATCCATGAGATCGCCCGCCAGTTGGGCGCGCACGAACTGGTCGTAGGGCAAATCGTCGTTGAATGCCTGGACCACCCAGTCGCGGTATAGATACGCATTGGGATACGGATTGTATCCGCGCCGCTGCGGATCGAGACTCCGGTAGTCGTCCTCGGCGTAGCGCGCCACATCTAGCCACAGACGGCCCCATCGCTCACCATAACGCGGGGACGCCAGCAACCGGTCCACGACTTTCGCGAAGGCTTCGGGGGACTGGTCACTCTCAAAACTCGCGACCTCTTCGGGTGTGGGCGGTAAGCCGGTCAGGTCCAGACTGGCGCGCCGCAATAGCGTGCGCCGACCCGCTGGAGGCGCCGGTTTCAGCTCCTGCTTCTCCAAGGCCGCCAGAATGAACCGGTCGATATCCGTCTTCGCCCAAGCCGTGTCCGCAACCACCGGGGCGGATACCTTGCGCAAAGGCGCGAACGACCAGAACTCCCGCTGTTCTCGAGTAATGACGTACTCGCCCGATGCCGGAACCGCGATCGCGCCCTTGGGAGTCTCGGGCCATACCGCGCCGCCGCGCACCCACTCCGTGAGGGCATCCACTTCGTCCTTCTTCAACTTGCCGCCCATGGGCATTTTCAACTTGTCGTTAGTTTGCCGGATAGCAATAATCAAAAGGCTCTGCTCGGGATCCCCCGGCGCGATCGCGGGACCTGATTTGCCGCCCTTCAGCAAAGCTTCGCGCGAATCCACGCGCAGGCCGCCCAGCTGGGAACTGGCGTGGCAAGCATAGCAGTTGTTCGCCAGAATGGGCCGGATTTTCGTTTCGAAGAATTCGTCCGCTGCAACCAGCGGTAGACTCAGTGCCACCCAAATCGCGCTCAAACGCCTGCAAGTCCGCTGCACCACCCCTCCAGTTCCCCTGTATTCTACACGATTTATGGTCGAGAAGACTTCCCAACCCATGCCCAACCGATGCCGAGCCGGCAGCGGGCGCGCTATCATCATACGATACGCGTGAGACTTCTAATTGCGCTGCTCGCCGCCGCCGCCGGACTGTGCCAGAACGCGAACCACCCACCGAAGCCCGGTGTGACCGCGAAGGGCGTCCGCATCCCCATCACCCGACTCAAACCGGAAGCGGTCTTCCCGGTTCCTGGAGCACCCGATTGGATCGCAGTTGACGAATCGGTGTGGATCTCAAACTACCCCAAAGACAGCGTTACCAGGCTGGATGCCAAAACAAACCAGGTGGCCGCTACCGTCCCAACCGGCAAGCAACCCTGCTCTGGCCTGGCCGCCGGATTCGGTAGCCTGTGGGTTCCAAATTGCGGCGATCATACCCTGTCCCGCATCGATCTGAAGTCCGGCAAGCCGGCCGCCACTATACCTGTAGCAGTAGCCGATTCCGAAGGCGGCATCGCCGCCGGTGCGGACAGCATTTGGTTGCTGACCGACGCGCGGAGCACGCTGGCCCGCCTGGATCCGGACACGAATAAGGTGGTCGCCGAAATTCGCGTTCCCGCCGGATCGTTTACGGCAGCCTTCGGAGAAGGCGCTGTCTGGGTAACCAGCACCGAAAACAACTTCCTGACGCGAGTCGATCCGCAAACGAACCTGATTGTCGAAACCATCGCGGTAGGCAAGTCGCCCCGGTTTTTGGCCATCGGCGAAGGAGCCGTGTGGGTACTGAATCAGGGCGATGGCAGCGTGTCCCGGGTCGATCCGAAGACCAACAAGCTTGCGGCAACCATTAAAGTGGGTGTGCCCGGCCCAGGCGGTGATATCGCAGCCGGCGAGGGCTCCGTATGGGTCACCTCATTTGATTTTCCCATTTCCCGCATCGACCCGGCCGCAAATCGGGTCGTCCAGCAATTCACAGGAGACGGAGGAGACTCCATCCGCACCGGCCTGGGTTCAGTTTGGTTGACGAACCTCAAAGCTCAAAACGTTTGGCGCATCGACCCCAAACGTATCGAAGCCATTTTCCCCGACTAGAGCACATCGGCCCGAGCTTGAGCGTCAAGCCCTTGCTTTCTGGGGAAGGCACTCCTGCAGTCGCGGAATTCGAGTCCATTGGTCAAATATTGCACGTTAAAGAGTGAGGCCCGGTTTGGCGGTCCTGAGGGGGCGCGATTTGCGGTTTGCGGAGCCCGGCGTCCTTGCGCCAGTGGTAGTCGCCGGTCAGGTTGATGTGTTCCCACTTGACGGGTAAGGTGGGCAAGCGCCTCGGCGGAAATGATCTGCCCGGCGTGGCGGATCGAGGCGACGGCGCGCTCCAGGTAATTGCTTTACGGCTCCTGATAGCGTCGGGAAAATGAGACAATCACTCATAGCTTGTTCCCAACGATTAAGAACACGATTCTCTTGGCCTGCGTTCTTGCGACTGAGTCGCTGGCGCAGAACGGGCCGGCATTCCGTTCGAATGTTGAGATCGTGGTCGTCCCGCTCACCGTGGTAGATGCAAACGGTGTTGCCGTTGGGGATCTCACACGCGACGAATTCCATGTGTATGACAATGACGTTCGAAGACCCATTGAGAATCTTTGGGTCGACAACGATCGGCCTCTCAGTCTCGGAGTCATCATCGACGCCAGCGAGAGTCAGAAAGACCAGGTTTCGGAACACCGCCGGACCGCAATCGAATTATTGCAACGAATTCTGCGCCCCGGCGATCGCGCTTTCGTGATCTCCGTGGACGAGGATATCAAGTTGTGGGTCGAACTGACAGAGGCGGCCGCCGATTTTCGCAAGCAGATGGCCGGAAGCCCCTATGATCTGTTTGGAGATCCCTGTGCAAAGCAAAGAAGCAGCCTGCCGGGTTTAAGGCCGGTGTCCGTGTGCGGATCCAGTCCACTGTGGGATGCAATCTATGATGCGGCCCGACTCAGACTGCGCTCCCTCACCGGGAACAAAGCAATGCTGGTTCTCACTGATGGATTCGACAGCGGGAGCACCCATAGCTGGCATCAGGCCGCGGACGCGGCAAACCGAGCTGATGCCTTTGTATATGCAATTCAGTATCGAAGCGGATTCGGGGGGAGTTTCGCGCCCGACCTTTACCGGCTCGTTGCAGAGGCGGGAGGCACCTGGTTCCGCGCGCCCGCTGGCGAATACGGGCCGATTGTTTCCCGCATCGAAACCGATCTGCGCCATCGTTATGTCCTCGGATTTCGACCGGAGCACCTCAGTGGCAAGGTTCGACACGACATACGAGTTGAGGTGACCCGCCCAGATCTGACCGTCAGGGCGCGCAGAACGTACTTCCAAGAGCCACGGTAGGGCACGGTAGGAGTGGAGAGTGCGCCGGGGGAGGGGTCCACCTTCTGGTTCACGGTTCCTCTCAAACGGGTGGAGGTAAGCGGCTGAGAATCACCAGGACTGTGGGCCCGATCCGATGATCAAGCTGGAAGTTAAGCTTGGGCGGCCGCCCAGTTGTGCGGGAGCAGTTCTGCGATGCGATGAATGGGATAGGATGCGATCCGCAACAGCACGTCTTTGAACCAGGCGAACGGTTCTACCCCGACACGTTGGCAGGAAGCCACGAAGCTCCGCAAGACCGCCGCGGTCTTACCGCCCTGGTCGCTGCCAAAGAAGGTCCAATTGCGACGACCAACCGCCACACCGCGGATGGATCTTTCGGTGGCATTATTGTCGATTTCCAGGTTCCCATCTTCACAGTAGCGGGTCAGCGCATGCCAATTCTTCAGCGTGTAACGTACGGCACGGCCCTCCGGACTCTTGGGTAGGACTTCTATCTGGATCGCCTGTAAGTAGTCACGCAACTTATCCAGAACCGGGCGAGACTGGTGTCGACGCAATCGCAGTCGATCCTCCGGCGTCATCGGTCGGGCCTCCTGCTCCAGGCGGTATAACTGTGCAATGAGCAACAATGCCGGACCCATACGCGGCTGATCCGACTCCAGCGCTTTATGCATATAACGCCGAGCATGGGCCCAGCACCCAACCTCGATCAAACCGCGCGCCGGGTCCTTGAAAAAGGCGTCATATCCGCCGTACGCATCTGCTTGTAAGTAGCCGCGATAGCCTTTGAGAAATGCCTCCGGTCCGGCGCGCTCTCGGGTGGCGGTGTAGTCATAAAGGATCACCGGATGCCCTTTGTCCCCACAGTAAGGCCAGATTCGCCCGTTACGCGCGAACGGCAATTTGCTATCTAGCACCTTCACGCTGGTATCGTCAGTTCCGATGACCTTCGATTGGAACAGCACTTCCTTCGCCGATCCATACAGCGGCTGCAGCAGATCCGCGCATTGGGCCAGCCAACCACCCATGGTTTTGCGCGAGATGTCCACGCCGTGCCGCTGGAAAATCGTCTCTTGCCGGTTCAGCGGCAGGTGATCCGCATTCTTGGCCACGATCACTTGTGCCAGCAGGCTCGCGCCGGCAGTGCTCTTTTCAATAGGCTGCGGCGGCTTAGTAGCGGTCTTTACCGTGCAGTCGCAAGCGTATTTCTTGCAGACATCTTCGATCACGGTCAATTGCGCGGGAATGAATTCGTAACGCTCACTGGACTCTTCTCCGATGGGCCGCAGGTCTTGTTGACAAGTCGCACAGTGCTTCTCCGCATCCGCCAGATCGTGCACGATGCGTTCGCGCTTGAGATGCTTGGCCAGAGGCTGTCTGCCACCGGACCTTTTCTGCGGTGCGGCTTCACCGGCGCCAGGGGTGGCGGGATCATCATCATCGGAATCACTGGACTTTTCCGTCCCCTCTGATTCCTGCCGGGCCTGCCAGGCGGCTGCGAACAGCGCCAGTTGATCGGCGGAGAGCTGCTCGCTTTTGCGGTTGCGCCGAGCGTCCAGCAACTCACGTAATAAGGTCTCGATCTTATTTCTTTCGCTACACTCCCGATCCAACTGGGCCATCAGGTCCAGCACCATCTGCTGTAAGACCTGAGGATCTGCGGGAAGGTGTTTTGGATCGATGCCCACGAGTAAGTAATTAGTGTACTCACTTACTTGCACTCTGCCAAGTGAAAAACGCACATAACTCAGCTTTTTATGTGGCGCGTCGATAACGCTTGCGTGCGGTGGCTTGCTGCAGGTCGATCCCGCTCAACAGGGCGCCTAATTCTTGTACCGTGATCTCCTTCCGGTGCTCCTGGTCGTCCTCACCCAACGGCATGACGTAGGTGCCTTCCTCCAGACGCTTCTAACTCAATCCAAAGTGCAAGTGCTCCGATCGCAGCCGCGCATCTTGTACGCATCACACACCCGTTTCATCCGCTGACCGGGAAACAACTCGCTTGTGTGGGCGAACGGTGCAATCCCTATGGAAAGCGCCTGTTGCTGCAAGTTGATGATGGGACAATCTGCTCTGTTCCGCAGCAGTGGACGGATCTCGCGGTTGCTGCCCCGGAGATCGTCATAGGGAAGCACCGTGCGCTCTTCTGCGTCGCGGATTTGCTGGGACTCGCACAGCTTGTCGACCAACTCAGCAGACGTGTCGGGTCGAGGGAAGGCGGCGTGTAAAATGAATTCTGCCGCACATGTAAGCAAAAAGATGCCGCATGACCACCTGATGACCGCGGCTGTCATGCATAGTATGCAGATCGAACGGACAAATAACCACATTGACCTACTTGACAAGCATCCGCATTTGCGGCATAATTGCAAATACGTTCTGTGGAGTTCGATGGCCGCCAAGAGCAAAGTCGATCCCTCCAAAACCAAGGCCCTCCTCGCAGAGGGCACGCTAAACCCAACGCCCGAGAAAGTATCCGATCCGAAGTTTCTAGAAAACGAATTCTTCGATCCGCGCGACGTCGTGCAGGTCAAGTACGAAATGCTGCGCCGCGTCTCTATCGAAAAAGCGCCCGTAACCCTGGCCACCGAGGAGTACGGTGTATCGAGGCCCACGTACTATCAGAGCAAGGGCAGCTTCGACAAGGGCGGCGTCGCTGGGTTAGTGCCCAGAAAGCGCGGGCCACGTGGCCCGCATAAACTTCAGGGCGAAGCACGGGCGTTCGTTGAACAGCAACTGGTCGCAGGTGAACCTGTGCGGGCGCGCGAACTCGCCAAGCTCATTCAGCAGAAATTCGGTCTGCGCATACATCCCAGGACGATCGAGCGGGCCGTTGCTGGAAAAAAAACTCCGCGATGACCAATCCAAAGAGCGATCCGGCCGAGCGATCTACTGTCGTGACGCAATACGAGACTCTGCGCAGGGCTGCTCTTGGCGACGCGTTGCCAGTTGAAGCCCGATGCGGGCTGATGCTCTTCCTGCGTCGGGGCATGTGGGGATGGGCGCGCGCCGTGGTCAGCATGAGTACATACCAGCCGCCAGCTGGTCCCGGGCCATCCAGCCGGAAGGCGCCAGAGGAATACAGAACCGTCATTTACATCTTTGCAGCCATGGCAATCAGGGCCACCTACCAGGGAGCAACACTATGAATGAGTCACTCAAAGTTCAGGCTCACCATCTCGAGCGCAGCGCATATCTGTACATCCGGCAGTCATCCATGCGGCAGGTCCTGGAGAATGTCGAGAGCACCAAACGTCAATACGCACTGCGTAGTCGCGCCGTCGCGCTCGGCTGGCGAGAGGAACAGATTATTGTCATCGACAACGACCAGGGTGAGTCCGGCGCGTCAGCAGCCTGGCGGAAAGGCTTTCAGCAGCTGGTCACTGATGTAGGCATGGGGCATGCCGGCATCGTGATGGGCCTTGAGGTCTCACGCTTGGCAAGAAACAATGCCGACTGGCATCGGCTGCTGGAGATCTGCGCGCTCACCGACACATTGATCCTCGACGAGGACGGCGTCTACGACCCTGCGAGCTTCAACGACCGGCTCCTACTTGGGCTCAAAGGAACCATGAGTGAAGCCGAGCTGCATGTCCTCAAAGCCAGATTGCGTGGCGGCATCCTCAACAAAGTGCGCCGCGGCGAGTATCGTTGCCCGTTACCCACAGGCTTCGTCTACGACGACGCTGGCAACGTGGTCCTTGATCCCGATGCACAGATCCGGGAGGCTATCACTTACTTCTTCGAAACCTTCTCGCGCGTTGGCTCGGCGAGCCAGACGGTGAAAGTGTTTCGGACGGAGGGCCTTGTTTTCCCATCCCGACTCCGCATCGGCGACAGGACTGTTTTTCGGCCGCTGACGGCATCGGCGGCGATGCGCACACTGAACAATCCGCGATATGCGGGCGCGTATGTGTACGGACGTCGGCGATATCGGCGCGCCGCGGATGGCAAGAAGACAATCCAGCGAAAACGCCAGCAGGACGACTGGCTCGCTTGCATTCCGAACGCGCATCCCGGGTACATCGGTTGGGAGCGTTTTCAGGAGAACCTGAAGATCCTCGAGACTAACGGTCGTCCATACGACGTGGCGCGTGCATCGCCGCCGCGAGAAGGCGCGGCTCTATTGCAAGGACGGGCCGTATGCGGTCGTTGTGGAAGGCACTTCCGTGTCCGATATGTGACGCGCCGGAGCAGGCAGGAGGCCTGGTATGTCTG
>CAVWOT010000026.1:0-91015 GCA_963756605.1 Bryobacterales bacterium
GCGTGCGGACATCTGGGTCGAAAAGATCGGCGAGGGGTTGACGGAGTTGAAGGTGCGCGTTAAGCAGCCCGCCGTGGAGCATCGGGTGAGGATGAAGCTGCTCGCGTTGGCGAAAGGGGAAGAACGGGAGCGGTGATTGACGTGGGTTCTCGCCATTATAGGGGACTGCCGCCAAACGTCGCGGGGGAGATGGCAAGGTTGGCGGCATTTCAACGGAACGGTGACTTTTCGCTCAACCGAAGGCGCGGGCGCCAGCGCCAGTGGGATTTGCGATATTCAGTTTATGGCGATGGAATTGACGGACGGCGTTGTTTCACTGCGTCCACCACGCCCGGAGGACGCTGCTGACCATCTTGAGGGAGAAGACCATGAGATCGCAAAGTGGCTCAGCGGGGGACGGAGCACAATGGCGACGGTCCAATCCCATATCAGATCCTGCGAAGAAAACTGGCGGGGCGACGGGCCTCGACGGGCCTTCGGCATCTTCGATTGCGCAACCAACCGGCTGATCGGCAGCATTGAAGCCAACCTCGCGTTTTCCGTTCTTGAGCCAACGCAGGCGAATGTGTCTTATGGAATCTTTCCCGCGTGGAGAGGGAACGGAACTGCATTACGAGCGCTGCGTCTCATGGGTGCTTATCTAAAGAGCGTCAATGGAATGCACCAAATGGTTCTCAGGATCTCTTGCGAAAACGCGGCATCCCTCAGGGTCGCCGAGAAATCTGGGTTCCAGCTTCTCGGGATCTTTGAAGAGCCGGAGGGCCGAATGGTCCGATATGCCTTTGATCTTCGATAGGTCGAGTCAACCTTTCCGTTGTGGTACTTGGGAGTTTCTTGCGCAGGGCTGTCACTTGACGGAAAACGCGCGAACCCATTGATGTGCCTTCGCGAGCCGACCCCACCATTGCCTCAGCAAACCTAGGCATACGCGAGAGGCGGCTGGGCTGGCGGCGCCGGTGGCCTCTCCTCAGGTTCCCGCCGTTGATTCGGCAGCATGGCGGCGACCAGTGGCCCAGTTGGACCGGGCGTGTCGCGCCACGGTGCCGGAACGGTGATCATGCAGTAATGCCGTATGCCGGGATCAAAGCTGAAGAACCGGCCTGCCGCCGGATTAGCCCCTTCCATTCGTCCGGTGTGGCGACCCCGGCCTCCACCAGCCCGCACTCCGCCGGGATTTCGGCAATGTCCACGAGACTGGCCTGACCTTATTTTCAAAATGTTTAGAATGTTTTTCAGGGGGCAGGCGCCTGGTTGCCCCGGTTCAATCATGATGGACTTGTCTTGACCTGCCGGCAAACGCGCTCAGGGCAATGACGCATTGCGGATCGAGGCCCGAACAGTGAAGATTACGACCTTCAACATCAACAACATCAATAAGCGGCTGGAGAATCTCTTGGCGTGGCTCGCCCAAGTTGCGCCGGATGTGGTTTGCCTCCAGGAACTAAAGGCCGCGCCGGAGAAATTTCCGGCGGATTCCCTTCGCGCCGTAGGCTACCAGGCCGTCTGGCATGGCCAGCGTTCCTGGAACGGCGTGGCCATCTTGGCGCGAGATCACGCTCCAGTGCTGGTCCGCTCCAGGCTGCCCGATAACCCTGAGGATTCCCAGGCGCGGTACGTCGAGGCGGCCGTGAACGGAGTCTTGATCGCTTCCATCTATCTGCCGAATGGCAATCCTCAGCCTGGTCCGAAGTTCCAATACAAGCTTGCGTGGTTTGAACGCCTCATCGCCCACGCCGCCGGACTCATTGCGGCCGGCGTACCGGTCGTGTTGGCGGGTGATTATAATGTAGTGCCTGCGCCGCAGGACATCTATCCAACGCGATCCTTAGACGACAACGCGTTGATCCAACCGGAAAGCCGGGAGGCTTTTGCCCGAATGCTGGCTCAAGGCTGGACGGATGCTCTGCGGCGATTATACCCAAATGGGCCGCTCTGGACATTCTGGGATTACAAGCGCGACCGGTGGCCGGCCGACAAGGGCATGCGGATCGATCATTTTCTGCTCTCGCCGGTGGTGGCAGAGCGGCTGGTAGACGGCGGTGTCGATCGCTCTGTGCGAGGCGAGGAAAACGCCAGTGACCACGCTCCCGCGTGGATCGTGCTTGATGTTTGATGTTGTGCTTCCCTCCGTTACCGGCGTGGAAGCCGTCGCCCCTCGGGCACTCCACGCCAGCGTTTCAGGCCCGCACTTCGCGGAAGAAGAGCCACTCGGAGCCCGAGGCGCGCATCGAGCGCTCGGCGATGTCGAGCAGGACGGGGGACAGACGAGGGCCGGCGGGACGGCTTTCAGTAAATGTTGGCTTATACGACAAATTTGCGTGTCCAATTCTCATCGCGAGATTACCTTGCCGCCCCGTAGCTGGAGGCCGAAACTAGACCGGACCTTTGGCAAGATCTCATCCAGCAACGTCTTCGCCACGGCCACTGCCACCGTAGCGGTTTCCTCGGTTGCACAATCACCGTTGTGGACAGTATCATTCCGCCTGGAAAACACGGTCTTCATTTCGTCCCAGAAGCACGGCTTTGCCCCTTGGCGAACGAATGTCCTGAGATCCAAGTTGCCGCACTCGGACAAGACTGCCGCCAACCGTCTACTAAAGAACCTGTCCACCCCGGTATGCTCGGTTGCTGCCAGCATCACTACTTCGGCCAGACCTTCCGTATGAACCAGACCAGATACAATCGGACGCAGCAAGACGGCATTGTACCCAATCTCGATGGCCGTCCCCGCAAACACCAGTGCAGCATTCCAATGGCGCAATGAACCCCGTCGTCATCACTACATCCCGCAGTTCTACCAGAAGGAATTTGCCGATGCTGACGAACGCCTGAGGCTATATGACCGAAAGACACAGAAGTACACCAAAGTTCACCCGAAAGAACATCTGCTGCGAAAAAGAACTCTATACCCTCGATCCTGAAGGCAGGTGGAGCCGTTTTATCGAACTGGAATGGCTGAGCAGGGTGGATGGCGAGGAATCCACCGCCAGTCATTCTCGGTGTATATCGCTCAACAGATTACGCGCACTCCAGCCCTCCGGGACATGACCACACGGAATTACAGGGCAAGGAACGAAAGGTTCTTGCGGATTGGCTTTACCGATGTTGATGGAGCCCGACAGCTTTTGGAAAACTATTGTGAGCAAACCGGAGACACTTCGACACCGGATGTGACTCCAGAATCATTGGTGGAGGCCGTCGTCGGCGGTCATATCCGCGTGGCGGTAAACGAAGGGCCTTTTCTAACACACATGATCAAACAGGTCGAGTTTCCAGCGCAGTGGATTTCGGCCTTTGAGTTGGAAATTGTGAGGGCGCAGGTTAAGACGACCGGATTCGTAATCTGCGACTATCCCTTTGTTGTGGTCCCGCCAGGTGAACACCCAGAGGCGATTGGTTTAGGGTTTCCGGGAACTGTCAAGTACTTCCCGTTGACTAGGGCCTTGTGTCTGCGGATGGGAGAACTGGACGACGGGTTCTCGTATGGGAACGCCGGCAAGGAAGAAGTGCGCGTCATCAACCAGAACATCGCGGTAAACTCCGAGCGTTTTGTCATGGGACCGAGCCGGGGCAGCTTGAGCATGTCGTGGCCAGAAGTGGAACGATTGCGCTCGATCCTGCCCCGCGGACAGCCGTTGACGTCGTTCAGCGTGATCGCGACAGTGGGCTTGTCCGTTTCAGTTCTGGCCGCAGCCGCGGACTGTCCGCTCTCCGCCCTCTTTGCGGCCCATCGGTTTTTCATGGCCTCGGAGAGTGCCTTACGAGCTGCTGCGCTGAAATGTGGTTTTGGCCTGGCCGTCTTGGCCGTCTTCGGTGCCTTCGCTCCGGGAGCGGCTTTGGATTCGCCCCTGATCTTCGCCCACCGCAGCTTTTGACCTTCGCTCAGGCGCTTTATGGCGGCGGGACTGAGCTTCCGACCTTTACGCTTCGCCGGGGCTTGGTCGGCACCGGTTTCCGCGCTACCAGTCAGCATCGCTCGTAGTTCAGCAATTTCGGCGTCGATGCTTTTCTTCTGTGCTTGAAAGCCGGCGATGGCGGCATCGATCATTGTCTTCTTAAGTTTGCCTGTCGGCATTTGGATAGTTCTATGTTCCCCTGAACCATCTTGTCACAGTGAAGCTCGACAGGGTGAGAAGCGGTGTGACTGGGAAAATGCCGGAGTCCCCCGCGCGGGGCATCGAAGTAGTGTTGGCCATGGACTTAGCCAGCCAGATGCGCCAGAAGCGATCTGTGCCTTCACCAACGAACGGGGCATCATCCAGCAAATCTCCACGTTGGCCGGCAGTTCGACCCTCCAAACGCGGACGGCTTCTAGGCAATCCATAATCAGAGAATGAACCGGACAACAGCATTCGCACTTCTACTGGCGGTAACCGCGGGCAAGTTCGCCGCTGCCGAGACGAATCGCGAAATCATGGACCGCAAGATTCTCTCCGAGATTTCCGGATTTCATGGCACCGTGCGCTTGTACGCCAAAGACCTGGACACCGGCCAGACGTACGGCGTCGGCGAGAATGAGAGAGTCCGCACCGCGAGCACTATCAAACTGCCCATCATGGTGGCGGTCTTCCGCGCCGTCGCCGATGGCCGTGCGAGATGGGATGAGACCATCACGCTCCGCGAGCAGGATAAGGTTTCCGGCTCCGGCGTGCTCCGGGAATTCTCCAACGGACTGAAACTTCCCTTGCGCGACGTCGTCCGCATGATGATCGTGGTCAGCGACAACACCGCCACGAACATGGTGATCGAACGGATCACTGCCGATGCCGTCAATGCGGAAATGGACCACTACGGCCTAACGGCTACGCGTTCCATGCGCAAGGTCCGGGGCGACGGCAACGAATTGAAGGAACCCAGCGGCTTCAGCGCCGCCGGCAAGCTGGCGGAGAATAAGAGATTCGGACTGGGTTCCACAACGCCGAAGGAAACGGTGACGCTGCTTGAACTGCTGGACCGTGGCGAGGTGGTAAGCCCGGCTGCATCCAAGGAGATGATCGCTATCCTAAAACGCCAGCAGCTCAAGGACGGCATTGGCCGTCATTTGCCAGACGAGTGGGTGGCAAGCAAGGGCGGTTCCCTGGACGCGTTGCGCAGTGACGTGGGCCTGGTGTACGCGCCGAAGGGACGTGTTGCCATGGCGATTACGGTCGATGATATGCCTCAAGTAGACGATTCCCCGGACAACGCTGGAAGGCTGCTGATCAGCCATCTGGCGAAGATTCTGCTGGAAGGCCTCGGCGCAATGGATTGAATCTGTGTTGGCTCGCCAAGGAGCGCTCAGAACTCACTAAGCGTCAGCTCAGTTTATCCAGATATTGCTTGACGAAATCGCAACCCACCTCGGCGATGTAGGCGTCCGTCAGGCGCTTCGTGATCGGACCCGGCGCGCGGCCGTCGCCGACCTTGGCGCCGTTGAAGCTGCGCACGCCGGCGATGCAGAGGCTTGCGGAGGTCAAGAATATCTCTTCGGCGTTCGCCGCGTCGAAGAGATCGATGTCGCCTTCAATTGCTGGAATGTCAAGCTGGCGCGCCAGATCGAGCGTCATCTGGCGGCTGATGCCGGCAAGGACATAACGCTCGCTCGGGGTATAGAGCTTGCCCTCGCGGACCACAAAGACGTTGCTGCCCATCCCCTCCGCGAGATTTCCGTTGACGTCGAGCAACACCGCCCAGCCCGCCGGATCGTGCGCCTTCACCGACTGCTCGGCGACGATCATGTTCAGGTAGTTGTGCGTCTTTGCGCGCGCGCTCAGCATGTCCGGCGCGATGCGGCGCTGGGCCGGCGTCCATACATCGAGACCGTCGCGGAATTGACGCGCACGCGCCTTGAGCGGGAGCGGCGTGCATTCCACGACGATGTTCGGGCTCGTGTGCCCGGGCGCTTCATCATCGAGGGGATCGACTCCGCGGCTGACGCGCTGGCCAACCCACCAATCGCCGGCCGCGGCGCGTAGATGTTCGTTGCACACCACCAGCTGCTCCGACACGTCGATCATCTGCTGCGGACTCATTCCGGGATCCAGACGCAGATAACGCAGCGAGCGATAGAAGCGGTCAATGTGTTCCTTGAGCCGGAAGGCTCGGCCGTGAAAGGTGCGCGTCATGTCGAAGGCGCCGTCGCCGTACCTCCAGCTTCGGTCGCGAAACGGGATGAGTACCTGATTCTCGGGCATGAATTTGCCGTTGAACCAGGCGATGCGGGAATTGGTTAGCTGTGTCATGGTCGTCTCTGCTATGTTAGCTGTCCATTGAGATTGGTGAAACAGAAAACATGGGTCAAAACTGGGAACTTTCGGGCTAGGCTAGGGCTAGGCTAGCGCGATCCGCCAGGAGAACACCGGAGGCGCCCCCTTGCGGCGGATGGTAGTACACCGCGGCAGGCGCGCCGGCCAACTCTCCGCCTTGGCTACCGGCGGGTAGTAAGCGTTGCGGTCTGGCCCCTCTTCATCTGGATTATGTACATCGGTATCGGGCCGTCCAGGTAGACCGTCTCCATCCCCGATGCCTCCAGGCTCGGGCTGGGTTTCTGGCCAGCGACGCCAGGAGAGCGCGGGACCGCCAATCCGGGTCTGGAGGCGGGAGTGTCCGCAGTAATGCGTCCGCTGCCTTCCAGTAGATCTTGCTTCGGAGCCATATGCTACCCTCAATGCTCTCACAATGCTTTCACATATTGCGGGTGTGCTCGGCGCCGATGGTCGGGAGATCATGCCGAGATCGAGAGCTAATGTTGCGTCATGCATAAAGAACCGAGGGAACGCACCCAGGAGATCGCCGCCATCGCGTGCCGCGCCCGCCGCGCCAGTCCGCTGGAACGAACAGGAACACGTAAAGGTCAAGACCGGCGACGTGGTGGAGTTCAAACCGGAGTGGCAGGACGCCAATGACGAGGATCACGTTCCGCCCGTCGAAGATGAGATAGACGGATCGGTAGACGTGGTGGCGGTGCCATCCAATCCGATTGGCAGGGCGCGCACCTATATGATCGCGTCCCTCAATGGCGTCGCGCGGTGAACCGCCTCACCATCGGCCAGGCGCGCCTCCTCGCCAAACTGCGCCGGAACCCTGGGGAGGTCGGTACGGCAGCCGGCCCCATCCGCCGATCGCCGCCAGCCGATGTGCGTCAAATTTGACGTCAAATCTCGCGCGCCACGAAAACAAAAAAGGGTCAAAAGTGCATCCACCCAGTCCAGTTGGTAAAACGCTGCGCCGTCGCGGGGGGAGCGGTCCGGGTGACAGAGAATACAGAGTGTGCGAAAACGTTCCTTGACTGCACATCCCGTGATGCTTCAACCCCAAGAAACGTGAAGTTTGGGAAGTACACCGGGGCTGGTCAAGATGTATTCATGGCGGTCGAGCCTCGTGCCGTCGAGGCACCGTGTGGCCGCTTGACGGGCGACGCGAAGCTTCTGGAATCCCAGTTTCTCCACGACGCGGCGGCTAGCGTGGTTGCCGTCGAAGTACCCGATGCTGATCGCCTTCGCGCGAAGGCGGCCGAACGCGTAACGAATTGCGGCGTTGGCAGCCTCAGTCGCCATGCCCTGCCCGGCGTATTTCCGCGCCACCCAATAACCGGTCTCATAGACGTCTGGCTGATCGGTGAGATCCAATGCGGTTCGGACGACAAAATCTCCGTTGATCCTATGGAATCCGGCCAATGCGATACCTGCTTGGCTCTGGAAGTCCATCGTCCGTCGAATGGAGTGTTCCAGCGCTTGCCGCGGTCGTTGGTTGTCGAACGCCCAAGCCATCCAAAGCTGCAAATCATTCCAGGCATCTTCCTTGGCGGCCTGGATAGCATCCAAATCGTCAAGAATCGGCGGACGCAAGACTAGACGCGGCGTCACGATGGGCATTGAGTGGCGCATAGAGCGGCTCAACTGCAATGGTAGCTGTCTGGGCTTAGGAATGGCCACCGCGGGCTGCTGACGGAGTTCGGATAGCAGCCGAAAGTCGTGCCGTGTTTACCGACGGCTCCAAAGAGCTTATCGACCTGCCCCCGTCACGCGCGACTCGGAGAGTGCTCTGAAGCAGACGGTGTGCGTCATTCTTTTGGACGGCAGCAAGAATTCCTCCCGTGACACGCCGTTCCCTGAAATTCGGCGTGTTGCCCGCGTGGTTCTGCCGAAGCTACCGAAGCGCCGCCCGCCAGTGCTGGATAAAGAGAAGCTCAAGGCTTTGTTTGAGCGCGCCAGGGGCACCCGCCTCTATCCACTGGTTGTGCTGGCGTCCGCCACCGGATGCCGCTGTGGCGAGTTGCTGGCCCTCGAATGGAGCGACCTGGACGAATCGACCAGCGAAATCAACATCTGCAAATCGCTGGAACAGACGAAGGCTGGCCTTCGGATCAAGAGCACGAAGTCGGAGGAGCCGCGACTTTTCAGTTCCAGAGTGGGCGCTCGAAGTGCTGCGCGCGCATTGAGAAGAACAGGACCAGGACGGCCAACTCTTCGGTTCCGACTACGAGGAACAATTTGGCTTTCTGCCAGCCCAATGGCGCGCTCTAATCACCTGACCGTCTTGGTGCCCGCCTGTCCGGGCAGATGCGGAAAGTCGGACTGCACGGCGTCAGCCTGCATTCGTTGCGACACTCCCACGCCAATAGCCTGTTGAACAAGGGAGTGCCGGTCGCGGTCGTCTCCGATCGCCTGGGGCACGCGGACCAGAACATCACCTCAAAAGGCTGGCCCGGTGCGGACGTTAGCAAATGTTTGCACGCGAAGGGCTGAAATTTCGGAAGTGTCTGAAAAGAAATGGCGGGGACGACGGGGCTCGAACCTGCCTAGCGTGGCGGCAACGAGTGGCAACGCGCGGTATCCATTTGAAAACACGTCGGGCGGATAGGGCGTTCTGGCAACGACAGGCAGGCGCATTCCTTGGCAGGTTTGCACGAGGTTAGCACGGGACGGGTAGCGCGTTCTGGGCTTTGATGTTAAGCTACTTAAGTTTCAATAGCTTAGATAGTTCGATCGGCGGCCAACCGCATGGCCGCGATTTCCCCCTTTGTTCCGCCGCTTTGACTGCTCCGTTCTGGCCATAGCCGTGGCAATAATCGAGCCATGGAATAGCGGAGACGGCAGCGACTTGAATCAACTCGTCGTCCCCGGCTATGGGCGAACTCCTCGCCGAGATCGTCCCGGCCTACATCCGAGCTGATGACTCCTAGCCACTAAGCGGTTCTCTGCCGTAAGCACAAAAATTGGCACGGTTCCCTCTCGCGATTTTCAGAGCCCAGGCTGAGCGAATATTGGGGCGGATGGCCCACTTGGCACCTCCTACGAAAACTACAAAACCTGTGGACGGGCCGCTTCGGGTTCGATCCCGCAACGGGTCGAACGCCACCAAGAGCCTGGCCGCGCGGAACCGGCGACGCTTCCACGTTGCGACGGCGAGGCAAATGGCGGCTGCATGGACCGACGATGTCCAGGCCATATCGAGACACCACGACGCGCGCGCAATCGTCCCCCTGGGATCAATGCGCCAGTTTGGTTGGTTGGATTACCGCCGCGTGTGGTCGGGTCGGGACTGGCTGGGCCTCTGCTGGGACGGTTGTACGCCCGGGCCCCGACGGTGGCGCTGCGAGGGCTTTGCCATCAAATTCATTTGTTATGCTTATCGAGTACTAGAGCCACACAACCAATACGCTCAATGCTATCAATCTCAACGGTTTATCCCTCCTGGGGTATTGACAAGCGGGTGGTATCCGGTTTATTGTTGTTTCACGACTGTAGCGTTTATAGCGTCTACATGAATGAAAGGAGATCCGCTCAAATGGCCGCTTTAGCGAATACCCCAGAGGCTGTTGTCAGCCCTGTTGACATCCCAGAACCCGAGCAGCAAGAGATTATCGAACTGTACCGTAATGCTTTGCTCAGCGGCAGCCAAGCTCAATTGATCAGCCCAAGTGGCAGGAGTCTGAGCATCCCCCGGTCGGTCTACAGGCTTCTCGTTCAGATTCTAAAGGACTTGAGCGAGGGGTCTTCTGTGGCCATACTGCAGGAACGGCAGGGCCTCACCACAGTTCAAGGCAGTCGGCTGCTAGGTGTTTCGCGGCAGTTCTTTGTAAACCTGCTCGACAAAGGCGAGATTCCTCATCACATGGTGGGAACTCATCGACGGGTCTACATCAAGGATTTGATGACGTACAAGTGCAGGCGGGATCGGGCGCGCCGCGCTGTTCTTTCACAGATGCTCCAGTCTGAGCTAGAGGCTGGGGTCTACGATGTGGTGCCCGATGATTTCACTGGTCAATGAGTTCTCGGCTCTCCTAGACACTTGCACGTTGGTCCCAATCGCGCTCTGCGACCTGCTCCTGCGTCTGGCCGAGGACCCAGCGATGTACAAGCCAAAGTGGTCGCAGAGCATCTTAGAAGAATTGAGCATCGTGCTCCAATCCCCGAAGTTTCACCTAAGCCCAGAGAAGGCGTGTTACCGCATTGAATCTATGCGGTCTGCATTTCCCGAGGCTATGATTGCCGGGTATGAGCCGTTGATAGACGTGATGCCGAACCAGGAAGGAGATCGCCACGTCCTGGCGGCAGCGGTTTACGGCAAGGTGGACGCAATTGTGACGCTTAACCAGCGACATTTTCCAGACGACCAACTGAGCCGATTCGGATTGAGCGATTAACTCCAGACGAATTCTTGACGCACCAGTGGCACTTGGATGAAGCGCTTGTTATGAGCAGACTTGCCGCACAGGCTACTGCATGCGAGAAGGAGCTTCGCTCTCACGTAGCGCTCCTGGAAAAGATGGCTCCCGGTTTCGGTTCACTGGTCCGCTCGACCCTAGCCTCATTCTGAATTACGTGTCGCGTTCGGAAACCCATACCAGCCGCATAAGTTCGTCGACCGCGTCAAGCCGGGCCCAAACATTGGGGGGGCAGAGCCGTGCCTCGGAAGGCTAGCCGGATAATGCCGGAGGCGCCGATTTGCCTCCGAGCGGAACCCCAGCGGCAATGGAACGTTTGCTGCCGCCTCGTCCGCGCCACGTTCGCGCACGTTGCGCCGGCGGCGCCGAACATGGCCAGGCTTGCCATCCGCGCCGCAGTGACGCTGTTAAGGCTGTTAGCCGCCAGGAGTTCATCGGTCGGACGTGCAGCCCGCGCCGTTCGCCGCTCTGTATAAAGCTCACCCTCAATCGAGGTAGGCGACGCTAGAGATACTGGAGATGCCGCACGATGGGGTCCCGTCGCGTGCAACTGCGAAGGCGATTTTCCAACTCACCTTCGGCACGCGTCAGGCGGTCATGCTGCCGCACGTGTTCCTCCCACGAACTTACGATGAATGTTTCCAAGTATTGATTGGGAGCCTCCACATCCCGGCAAATCCCCCAACGCGACGCTCCGTCGCGGCGGCGGACGCGCCCGTATTCGCACATGGCTTCGAGAAACTGCGCTTCGCGGCCGGTAGACACCTCATATTCGACAGTGATCAATACCGGACCATCGAGATCAGCTTTAAAGGGCGGGAGACGCCAGTGGTTCCAAGGTGTCAAATCGGGACCAACATCGGAGACACGCAGAAACGGCGTCGCGGCCGCACCTAACATAGTGCCCACACCCGCCCAAACCAGCGCCTGGTTTATGCCGCCACGCGCGGCCACCGTGCCCCAGACGGCGCTTCCGCCAGCAACGGCGCCCTGGAACACCAGCAATGCAACGGCCAGGACGCGCGCGCGAACCCAGTCAGGTGCCCGGTTCAACAGTTGAACATTAAACAGCGACAGGAAAGAGACCCACGCCGCGCCGGCGACGAGCATCACTGGAGCAAGCGACCATATGGCTCGGAAGATTCCCGCTGCAATCGCCGCCAAGCCAAACATCGCGATGCCGGATGAAATCACCACATCGGCGGAAAACCGGGATCGAACTCTCTGCAGCAGCAGCGCGCCAATTACGGCGCCGCCGCCGAATGCGCCCAACAGGAGCCCGTAGCCTATGGAGCTGCCGCCCATGCGGCGTGCAATGGATGGCAGCAGAGCCAACAGTCCGCTGGCAAAGAACATCACCATACCGGAGCGCGCCAGAAGGATACGAACCTCGGGCGAATAGCGGACATAGCGGATTGCCGCACGAGTTGCGCCGGCGACCGTTTCGGGCGGAGTTGCGCGCTTTGCAACAGGGCGCTTCCAGCGCGCCACCACGAATATCACGCCTGCGAACGAAAGGGTGTTGATCAGAAATGCCGTCCCGACGCCGGCAAGCGCGACCACCGCGCCCGCCAGCGCGGGTCCAACGGCGCGCGCGAAATTGAACTCGATCCCATTCAGAGCTGACGCCGCTGCCAGGTCCTGCTTCTCCACCAATTCGGGCAGGACGGCACGCCAGCTCGGTGACTCGAATGCATCGCCGGCGGACAGAGCAAAAGTCAGGATGAGAAGTAGAAGCGGGGACGTCAGATCGCTGATCGTAACTGCCGCGAGCACGGCCGCCACGCTCACCATCCACATTTCGGCGTACAAAATGAGCTTTCGTCGATCCACGATGTCGCCGATCGCTCCGGCAGGCAACGCGAGCACAAAAAACGGCAGCGCGGATGCCGTTTGCGTGAGAGCTACGTACATGGGGCCGGCATTCAGCGACACCATTAACCAGGCGGCGCCCACATTCTGCATGAAGGTGCCGACATCGGAAACAACATTGGCGATGAGCAGGTTCCTGAAGATGGGTGATCGCAACGGGCGCCAAAGGCTGGCCGGACCTGGACTAGCGGAATTCCCGACTCCGTTAGTATCGCGTGCCGATTGCATGGCGCTGGTGTTACCGTGTCGCGCTCACGGCTTCGCGCACCATTCCGCCACCCAGCTCTTGGCGGCCTCAAGATCGTCCTGGCCCAGCTCGTGGCCGCCGTTATGCCAGAACGTGGTCACTGCGGCGCCGGCCTTCTCGAAGATTTCCACGAGACGCTGCGTCTCCTGCCGGCTTGCGATCGCATCACGCTTTCCCGCGGCGATGAACAGACTCAGCTCTTTCAGATCTGGAGGGGTCGAAGGTACGAAGGGTACCATCGGTCTGAATAGGACGGCCGCGGCCAGAACGCTCGGATGCGTGAGCATAACGCTGGAGGCGATATTCGCGCCGTTGGAGTAGCCGACCGCAACGATGCGGTCTGCGCGCAAGTGGTAGACCTGCGATGCGCTCTGGATAAACTGTGCCAGGCTTTCGGTTTGCACCTGCAGATCCCTTTGATCGAAGACCCCCTCTGCCAGACGCCGGAAAAAGCGCGGCATTCCGTTTTCCAACACGCGCCCGCGCGGGCTCAGTAGGGCCGCGCCGGGCGCCAGCGCCTGCCCCAAGGGAATCAGGTCGGACTCGTCTCCACCGGTGCCGTGCAGCAACAAAAGTGTCACGCCATCGCCGGAGGAGGCACTCTCCACAAACCGATGTTGAAAGCCGGGATTGCCGGTCCCGGTCACTTGACGCTCTCTTTCTTGAGAATCGAAATCTCGGGGAGGGATGCCTCGATCTCCGCCCGATGCGACTCAAACCACGGTGGTAGCTTGAGCGTCGTTCCCAGCTGCTCTAACGGTTCATCGACGGTGAATCCCGGCGGGTCGGTCGCGATCTCGAACAGAACGCTGCCCGGCTCCCGGTAGTAGATCGAATGGAAGTAAATCCGATCCATCACGGGCGAAAGATCATAGCCGAGCCGCCTGAGTTCGCCCAACCATTCGCGTTGTTCCGCATCGTCCTGCGTTCGCCAGGCGATATGATGGACCGTGCCGACAGCGATGTTCCCGTGGGCTCCTCCCGGTGCACAAACCAAGTCGATGTTCTTGCCCGGCCCTGCCCCAGTCACTTCGTAACGGAAGCGGTTCTGCTCATTGCCTGCCAGCCGCAGCCCCATACTGTCGCTCAACAGCGCGGCCGTGCGCTCGTACCCCGTTTCCGAGAGCGTCGCGCTGTGGAATCCCCGGATCGCCACATCAGGAGTCACCTCACTTCCGGACCAGGGGTGAGTATCATCCCCGCGCCGCGTCTCAATCAACTCCAACCGCAAACCATCCGGATCGGCGAATGGAATGACGACCTCTCCAAAGCGTTCTTGTGGGCTCTCATACTTGACGCCGTTGGCTCGAAACCTCTCGCGCCAGTATTGTCCAGCGCCAAGCGGTACGGCGAACGATGTCGCCGTAAGCTGGCTGTTGCCGATGCGTCCACGCAGCGCTCCGGGCCACATAAAAAATGTGAGAATCGTGCCGGGATGGCCCTGGCCGTCACCGTAGTACAGGTGATAACTGGTGGGATCGTCAAAATTGACCGTGATTTTGACCAGGCGGAGGCTGAGCAATCGATTATAGAAAAGGATGTTTTGCTCGGGCTCGCCGGCAATCGCGGTGATGTGGTGAATTCCCAGGATGCTCTTGGCCATCTTTGCTCCCAACCTACGCGGGCTTTCAGGCCGCGCTCAAGAGACGGAACGCATCGCCTTTGGCAGTCCGGTCGTCCTCTGCAGAGACGACTGGTCGTGGTGGCACGGTGTTTGCGGATCAAGACCCGGTCCATTGAAGTGTAACCCAACGTCATGGCCAGGACAATGAGGGCGCCGGGAAGGACCGGCGGACTGCCTGCCGGGACATCGAAACAACGGCATCCCGCGCCGATTCGGAAGCTCAGGACAAAATCAATCGCAATTCTTATTGACTGTCTCCGTTTTGAATCAGAACGAAAATGCGCGGCCACCAGTTCCAGAACTTCGACCGGGACTTCCGCGGTTCGCTCAGCCAAGACGCCCGCGTCACCACCTACTGGGGTACCCCCGTCTTAGCTATGAACGGACCGGCGTGACGCTGCTGGGTTCTTCGGCTGGTCCAAGCAAAAAACAGCGAATGAGTTGGGTCATTTGGGCGCAACTCGCCCCTCCGTCGGACACGGAGTCGCGGATCAGATCGAGTTCCGCAGCCTGCCTGGGGCTGAGCTCCCCTCCGTAGCATGCGTCACAGAATAGCCTCAGCAGATAGTCGGCCCGGCCGCAAATCTCCTGCGTGCTGCCATCGGCGAAGTAGAGGATCACCGGGTCAGAGATGAATCTGGCTTCCAGCGCTCGGATGCGCTTTTCAAGTCTCATCGTTCTTCCTTTCCGGTCTGGCTACGGCTCCTTCCTGGCAAGCGGTTTCCGCCTCAGCGCAGACCGCCACGAACACAGCGTTAGTTACGCCAGGGCCGCTAAAGGCATTTTACTACCTCAGTGTTTTTAGGCGCCAACCGCGGGTTATCGAAGACACGCGCCCCGTTGCGCCGGAACGCGGGACCAAGTAGAACGAGCCGCCCGAGGGCGCCTGGTCGCAACGTGGGCCAAGTGTGCGCGTAGCACGGCCATTTCTGGCACCCAGGGCTGCCGCTTGGTGGCCAGCATTGGGTCGCTTGGCGGCCCCTGGCGTAACCTGAGCAAGAGCGATATCTCCCTGGGGCGGCCGGACCTGACTTGAGGCTCGTTAATCCACCCGAGTTTATCTTCGGCTTCGGGAGTTACATCAGTTCCTAACCACAGTAAGTCATGATAGGCCGCAGTCTCGCGTACAGCTAACGATGCTCGGATCGCTTGTCTGTTGCTACCAAGGCTGCCGCGCTTAGGGAACTGGTGAGTGCCAGCCCAACCGCCATCCACATCACCCTGCGATAGCCGGCAATAAATGCTTGGTCAATGACTTGCCGCCCGCGCACGTCCCTTGTTTCGGCGGCGGCCAGCTTGGATCGCTGGGCCTCGATTTCTTGCCGCACCGCGGGCGTCAGAGCGACACTATCCAGACGCCTCTCAAGAGTGCTCTGGAAGACGCCGGTGCTCCGTCTGTTCCGTTCCAGAAATTTCAGGACGACGTGCCTAGGCCCGCCGCATTGAGGGCAGGTCCACAGGGCGGGGGTGGCATCGGCCTTCGCGGTGCTGGGACTGTCATAGGAGGTAGCCGCGCCAAGAGAGCGGCAGCCGATCGGCCACAGGACGGTGCGCTGCCGGGTGGCCAGAAAGCCGCAGTGCCGGATGCGCACAAAGCCCTGGGGAAGCAGGTGTAACAGGAAGCGGCGCAGGAACTCTTCCACTGGCAAAGTCATCCGGCGCTTCTTGTTTTTATGTGCGGAGTCCCTCCAACGGAAGGGGAGCTTTTCATCCGCGAAGGAGACCAGTCGATGGTTGGATATGGCGACCCGGTGCGTATAGCTGCCGAGGTAGCGAAGTACATGCGCTGGGCCGCCCAAGGGACGCTTCGCGTAGACTACCCAATCGTGGCGAAATAGTTGGCGGAGCCAGGCGGAGAACGCCTGGGGTTGCGCGAGAAACGTGAGATTTCCATGAAAGCCGAGTTGGCCGCCCGCGCACGCGCGGCGGAGAGCGGCCCCGAACTTGCCACGGAAAACCCGGCCCAGTACTTGGACTGGAAGGAAGAAGGGGTAACGGGGTTTTATCCAGCGCGTGTGATCGGGAGACCATCCGCCGGCCGGGACTACACAATGGACGTGCGGGGGATGTTCCAATTTCTGATTCCAGGTGTGCAGCACACTGAAGAAACCGATTTTCGCGCCAAGATGTTTGGGATCGCGAGCTATTTCCAAAAGCGTCTCGGCGCCGGTACGGAACAGCAGGCCGTAGACAACCTTCTTGTTCTGTAAGGCCAGGGGCGCCAGTTCGTGCGGCAGCGTAAAGACTAAATGCACGTAGGACGTGGGAAGCAGTTCCCGGCTGCGTGCAGCGAGCCTCTTTTCACGCGCGTTGGCCTGACATTTTGGGCAATGCCGATCGCGGCATGAATTATATGAGATGACGCGATGTCCGCAGCGAGAACACTCATCGAGATGGCCGCCGAGCGCGGCCGTGCGGCAGCGCCCGATGGCGCGCAGTACCTTAATATGCGCCCAGGTCAGCCACTCGCGGCTGTGCTCAATGAATTTCTCTCCCACGGCACGGACCAGATCGGCCACCTCCAGGGGCGGCCGGTCCATTTATGCGCGGGCGCCTTTCTTCAGCGTCGCTAACAAGGGAAGCGTGTCCAGGGGACTGGCGGTTGCGTTGAGATGGCGCTGAGAAAGGTGCAAGTAGATGGTAGTCTCTTCCAGATCGCGATGCCCCAACCGGATTTGCATGGTGCGCAAATCTGCCCCGGCTTCGAGCAAGTGCGTGGCGAAGCAATGCCGCAAGGTCTCCTCATACTGCTCATGATTTACACTCAGCAAAGATTTGCTACCGGTTCCATCCCTTCTATGGCATCGAAGTTGAAGTCATTCGTCATTTAAGGAAAAGCAAGTCTGTAATTCTGATTATTCGACTTCCCGGGGGAGCGCAGGTAGCAGTGCCCGAATGGATGCTGACCCCGCAAATCTGTGATCGATTAACTGACGCAGAGAAACCTCGAATTAGCATCGATGCTCTCATTGACTTACGCCGACTGATCGATGCGCAGGATCTCACGAATGCTCACAAGGCTGGCAGTTGTGCAGAATCTCCATCAGGAGGTCAGGATGCACAGCAACGAAAATCCAGTCGGGTGGCAACGCCGGCTGCACTTCGAGGACGAAGAGATTTGGGCCGAACTTCCCGAACCCGTGCGGGAACACTGCCGAACGCTGTGGCGCCAGGTGCTGGCAAGCGTTCTCAAAACCGGCGAAGGGGGGCAGAATGAGCGAGAAGATTAAGGCGCATCATCTCGAGCGAGGAGCCCACGTTTACGTGCGGCAATCGACACCCTACCAGGTACGCAACAATCTGGAGAGCAAAGAGCGGCAGTATGCACTGGCGCGCCGCGCAGAACAACTCGGTTTTGCCAAGGTGGTGGTGATCGACGAAGACCTGGGTCGCTCAGGCACCGGGACCCAGGAACGCCCGGGCTTCGGCCGGTTATTGGCATCAGTCTGCCAGGGTCTGGCCGGAGCGGTGTTTGCCTTAGAAGCTTCGCGTCTGGCACGCAATAATCGCGACTGGCATCATTTGGTTGATCTTTGTGCGCTTACCGAAACGCTGCTCATCGATAGCGATGGCATCTATGATCCTCGGCAACTCAATGACCGCTTGGTCCTTGGCTTAAAAGGCACCCTGTCGGAATTTGAGCTGGGCCTGCTGCGGCAACGCGCCCGCGAAGCTTTTGCGCAGAAAGTGCGGCGCGGCTTCGCATTGTGGGAAGTGCCGGTGGGATTCATCCGCACCGAAGAAGGCCTGATTGAGAAGACGCCGGATCGTCAGGTGCAGCAGGCCATCTCCGCCGTATTCCAAAAGTTCCAGCAACTGGGAAGCGCCAGGCAGGCGACCATCTGGTTCCGGGAGGAGCGAATTCCCGTGCCGCAGGCGAAACCAGGGACGGCCGGGCAGGCGGTGATATGGAAGCTGCCGAGCAGCGGAAGAGTTCGTCAGATGCTGAAGAATCCTTGCTACGCCGGCGCGTTCGCGTATGGCAAGACCGCGGTGCGCACCCGGATCGAAGAAGGGCGTGCCAGGCAAAGCTCGCGTTACCGGAAACCGCAGAATGAGTGGAAGGTATTGCTTATTGGTCATCATCCGGGGTACATCAGTTGGGAGGAGTATTTGGAAAACCAACAACGGCTGGAGGCCAATGTGGCAGTGTACGAGAGTGAAGGCAGCGGTGCGGCGAAGTTGGGCGCCGCCTTGTTGTCCGGCTTGCTGCGCTGCGGTCGCTGCGGCCGGAAACTGCAAGTGGTCTATAGCGGCACTAGCGGCCGCGTGCCACGATATGTCTGTCGGGGTGATCGCGGAGATCGCGAATCCAGCCGCTGCTTGACGGTGGGCAGCTTGCGGTTGGATCGGGCTGTGGTGCAGAGCGTACTGACCGCAATCCAACCCGCTGGGATTGAAGCCGCCGTCAAATTGACCGAATGCGCCCAAGTCGAAGACAACGAGAAACGAAAGGCGCTGGAGTTGGCGTTAGAACGAGCGCGCTATGAAGAGAAACGCGCCCGCCGGCAGTTTGATGCCGTAGAGCCCGAAAACCGTTTAGTGGCGAGCGAACTGGAGAGTCGCTGGAATGGAGCGCTGGCGCAGGTGGCGGAAGCGGAGGCCGGGCTGGCAGCTGCGGGCAAAGCGAGTGAGCCTCTCAGTGAACGACAATTGCAACAACTGACAGCACTGAGCGAGGATCTGGTGGCGTTGTGGAATCATCCGGAAGCACCCATACAACTGAAGAAGCGAATCCTGCGGACAGTGCTGACGGAGATCATCATCGACCATAAGGCAGATTCCACGACTCATCACTTGCGCCTGCATTGGGCTGGTGGGGTGCACACGGAGCTGCGCGTGGAACGCAACAAAACAGGGCAGCATCGCCACAGTGCGGACCGTTCCGTAATTGACTTAGTAATTGACTTAGCAAAGATATGTCAGGACAAGACGATCGCGGCAATTCTGAATCGCCTGGGATATAAGACTGGCCAAGAGAAAACGTGGAATGCATCTCGTGTGGCTGGACTGCGGGGGTATCACAAGATCGCTCCGTTCCAAAAGCAGGATGGCTGGGTGACGCAGGAGGAGGCCGCGCGCGAGCTGCAGGTGAGTAACACGGTAGTGAAACGGCTTATCCGAGAGCGCATTCTTCCAGCCAAACAGGTTGTCAAGTGTGCACCATGGATCATCGAGAAAAAAGACTTGTTTCTGCCGGTTGTCCAGGCACAAGTGAGAGCGGTCCGGCGCGGCGGCCATAGACTCCCGCAGATCGTGCTCGGCCAAGCACAATTGTCTTTAGAATGAACGGACTCTGAAAGGTGGTGTAGTATGCCGATGCGTGGCGTAAAGTGTGCGGGTGAATTTCCTTTTGGATACCGGCCCGCTGGGCAGCGGCCTGGCCCGCTTGCCACGCCACCTGGGTGTCGATCGGATGACTAGCCGTATGCCAGCGATTGCCGGGAAATAGCCATTCGGCGGGCTGGCGCCTGAGGCCACGCCCGTGCTCCCGCAAGGCCTCCCGTAGTTTGGGGCTGAGCCTGACCTCTCTATCTTTGCGGCCCTTGCCGCCTTGGACATGGATCACCCTGCGCTGGCTATCCATGTCGCTGACCTGCAGGTGTGCCCACGCCGCCCGGCGGACGCCGGTGGCGTAGAGCGTCATGCGCACAATACGGTGGAAAGGGGTGTGCGCCGCGTCGATGAGTCTAGCGACTTCCGCTTGACTCAAGATAGCCGGGAGACCAAGCACCTTCTTTGGATACGGAGTTTCGTCCGCACTCCACGGCTTATGCAGGGTTTTCACAAAGAAGAAGCGCAAGGCCGCCAACCGTTGCGTCACCGTGTTGGGGCCAGTTTTCGTTTGCTGAAGAGCTGTGCCTGATACTCGCGGATGTGCTCCGGGCCCAGCTCGTCCGGCCGACGCTTGAAGTACCGTGCGAAACCCTCGACGGTGCGGATGTAGGAGGTTGTTGTACTCTGAGAGTAATTGCGACGCTGGAGTTCCTCCAGCATCATTTTTCGTAAACGGGTCATAGGGACCTCCTATGACCCGACAATACCCTGTCCAACCCGCCCGTTGGAACGTGAGCACGCGTAGCGTCCGCCTCGCGGGCGGCTTCGTTCAAGTCGCGTTTATGGACCTCTGCGGCGACGGTCTCGCAGGGATCGATTTGCTGGAGAAACGCGCGAACATCCAATCGAACCAGATCGGAGTGTGGGGCCTGAGCCAAGGCGGATGGCTCGGCCCGCTGGCTGCCTCGCGATTGAAGCAGGTATCCTTCGTCATCGCCGTATCGGGACGTGGTGTCACGCCGGGTGAACAGATGATTTTCCAATATGGCCGTCAATTGCAGGCCAACGGGCTTACCGGTGCCCAGGTGGAGGGAAGCCAGCGCCCTTCGCAGGCGGATCTGGAATTCCCTCGCTACGGGGGAAGGGTACCAGGCCGCCAAAGCCGCGCTCGATTCCGCCCGATCCAAGCCGTGGTACGCGTCTCTCGCGGAGCAGGACGATGGACTGTTTGCCTTGCCGGCTTCCAAGATACTTCAGTATCCGCCACAACGCTCGCGGCTGTGGTTCAAAGCCGAGATGAATTACGATCCCAGGCTTGCATTGCGAAGGCTCACGGTCCGGGATTCAAATATAAGCCGGTAATGTCCCGCACTTTCTCTACCAAGAAGGGATCTGTGGACAACTTGAACGTCTCGCTCCCGTGTGGTTGCAAACCGAAGGCATGCCAAATCCGCACCACCGCGCTCTGGCTCAGTCCCACCTGCAGGGCCAAGGAGCGGGTGCTCCAGTGAGTCGCCGCCGCCGGTACACTCTCCAGGGTTCGAGTGACCGCCTCCTCGACTTGCGCATCGCTGATTTTGCGGGGCGTCCCTGGTCGAGGTTCGTCCGACAACCCCTCCATCCCTTGTAAACGGAACCGCTCCCTCCATCTGCCCACCGTAGCGCCGGTGATGCCCAGTCCCCGCGCGATCTCCCGATTGGAGCGACCCTCGGCCGCGCGGAGGACAATCTTAGAACGCAGGGCCACCCGCTGGGCAGTCTTGGGACGGCGAGACAACCCGGTCAGCTTTTCTTTGTCCTCAGGGGCTAAGTGGAGCGGTTGCTTGGGACGTCCAGTTCGCATGCTGCTCTCCCACAAAAGGCGATAACACCAGTATGAGGCGGATCTCCTAATTATTCAATGAATTTCTAACTCATGACCCTAGCGCTTCACAGCAATGGCTGAGATTTCAATTTTCGCTCCACCGATCAAGCCCGCAACCTGCACGGTGGCGCGCGCGGGTTTCGGGTCTGGCATGAGCCTCTTATAGACATCGTTCATTTTGGGAACATCGTTCAAGTCTGTGAGGTAAACAGTCACGGATGTTATGTCCGTCATCTGAAATCCCGCTTTGCGCACTACTTTTTCGATTGCGGCAATTGCATTCGTGGTCTGCAGAGTGATATCGGTTCCTGTCACCTTGCCTTGCGAGTCGGGCCCCTGCTGACCTGCCACGTAGAGCGTGTTGCCCGCGATATAGCCTTCGCTAAACGGCATGCCCTGCTTGAAGTCGATGGCTTTGTTCTGGGCACAAACGCTGCCTAAAGTACAAAGAGCCAGCAGAACGACCGGCCAAAGACTCAGCCGGATCGTCTGTGCATATCTCGTTCTCAAATCTGATCTCATGTATCTGATTCTCCAATTCAACGATTGGATCACATTTGCGGGCGAGTCGGGGGTCCGCTGGTATTCTGGAATATCCGGAGGAGGAAGGATACGTGCCTCGCGTAGAATTGTCCTTGTTCTCAAAGGGCAGACAAACACACAGTAGCAGCCTTAGGAAGGACTGGTCCTTAGAACATCTGCCGTCGACCGCCTCGATGCGCTCACCCTGAGCTATGGAGCGCTCGCAAGCAGTTGCGTGAGGACGATTATGGCAAACAACGTTCTCCAATGCCGGTCGACCGCCGCTGACTCGGCAGCCCGTGGAAGCAAGACAACCACCAGGCACGGCGAGGCTTATGCTCGCCTCAGGCTCCCCCCCCAATGCGAAGCCACTGCGCTTGTCCGCCTTGATTGTCGGTCTGCGCAATGTCTACGTCGATCCCGATTCCGTTGGCGGTGATCGCTGGAAAAAGCTGCAAAAGCTGGTAGCCTCGCACCGGTACGTCCGGCACATTGCTTTGCGATCTCCAATAATGCTGAAAAGTGAGACTGTACAACTGCTGAGCGTTAAGGATTGCGTCGGCCCCGACATATAGGCCAGGGATGTATCCCGCGGCATTGACCGCGGCGAACCACGCGTTGCAGTGTTCCATCACATCCTGCGCGGCAGCGCCGTTGATCACTCCTTCCAGATCGCACCAGATATTGACGTCGGGCGGGAAGCCGAGCAGTTGGGCGTTGGCGACAGCCTGCGCGCCGGCTTGTTGGCCGAGCGTCTGGCTTGGGGACCAACCAGGTTTGCGCACGTGTTGGACTGCCATTAGCGCCAAACCCGAGTTGAGAATATCGGTCGCCTCCTGGCTGCTGAGATCCCCCGGCGACTGCTGACCCAGCAGCGTAAGATATCTGACGCAGAATTTGTATCCCTGGCCGAAAAACTGTTGCGCCACGGCCGCGGTGACGACCGTATCGGAATCGAATCCCGGAGCAAATGAGAGCGCGCCTTCTATCTGACCTGGCAATGCCACAATCTATCTCCCTCCCCATGGAGTGTACAAGACATTTACGGCGCGTACAAAGTCCAGATCCTGCGGAGTGCCGGCGGCTTGGGACAGCGTCAGCGCGCGTGGGCCGACGGCTTCCATGCTGTCCGGTTCCGGCTCCTCGTATTCGAAACGTGCGGAGGAAACGATCTAGGCCCGGTGCGAGATTGCTGAACCGATACTGTCCGCGCAGGTTGGTGCGGGTAGCGCGGCGTTCCCCCAGCCGCACGGTGGAGGCCGCGTGCTGGAAGTTTCGGTTTCAGCCGGACGCGCGAGCGCCGGCCGGGCTGGGCGGCTATCCGCAGTGGAGTTCCCTTTTAACCATCTCGCCCAAAACGGGCGCGGCCCGCGTCCCCTCGCGTTTGGCAGGGAGGCCAGACCATCTAGCACAAGTCGGGGCTGGAGGGTCGCATGCCTCAAGCCCGGGTCCCATGGCTTCTCGCCGGTAATCTCCACGACGGGGTGGAGCGGCGACCGCAGCGCTAGGTCGCGCGAGATGGCGCGGCGCTCGGTGAGCGGCAACAGCATCAGGTCGCGTCCATTCAACCAAAAGGATGTCGGGCTCTCCGCAGGAATTCGTAAAAACATTCAAATATCGGTGATTCAGTGAGATGGCGTTTTTGGGTACTCGGCAGTTGACGCACAAGGAATGGACGGCGATTCTGGCGTGGCCGGGGTACCGGGTGTATCGGCACGAATTGGACGAAGAGGCGAAGACACTTGAACTGTGGGTGCGGCGCAAGGCTGTTCACCGGAGGTTTGAGTGCAGCGGATGGGGTCGTCGCCTGCACCAGGTGCACGATTTGCGGGCGCGGGAGATCCGGGACCTGCCTGGGAGTGTATATCGTTCGACCGTGGTGGTGGAGGTGCATCGCTTGCGATGCCCCGCATGCGGGTCCGGGTGGACAGGATCGAGCCATTGCCCTGCAAGGCGCCGTTCCGCAAGCGATTCGAAGCGATCGTGCGCGAAGCCTGCGAGAGTGCGGCGGCCAGTCAGGTGGCGCGGCGTTGCCACTTGCCGGAGACCAAGGTGCGCGCCATGGACCTGTGTTATTTGGAACGGTGGGACCAGCGGCGTCGCCAGCCGGCGCTGAGACAGATGGGGGTGGATGAGATATACCGGGGGAAAAACGACAAGTTTCTAACGGTGGCGAGTAACCTGGAAACTGGCGAGCCGCAATGGTTTGGGAAGGAGCGGAAGCAGGAGACCCTGGAGGAGTACTGCAGGACGCAACTCAGAAGCGGGCAGCGCCAAGGCATCGAGGCCGCCTGTGTGGACATGTGGGAGCCGTTCCGGCTCAGTATGGAGGAGTGGCGCCGGCGTGTCGCATCGCATACGACAAGTTCCACATCATCCAGCACGCCAACGACGCGGTAGGGGGTGCGGCGGGCAGAGTTCTTCCGCAAAGCGAAAGATGCGCGATGTCATCAAAAGAAAGAAGTGGCTGTGTGGAGGTATCCGGGGGCGGCGCTGGCGATCACGTTGTCTTTATGGCCCAAGCGCCGGGTTTCCGATGAGGCCCTGATCGCCAGCGCAGCCTCGCGGGCGGTCGGCATTTACGGGATATCTCCGTACTTCCTGAGCTCGCCGAGGCGAACCGGAATCATGCTGGGCTATTCCCGTATGAGTGAGGCAGAGATTCGCGAAGGCATCCTCCGCCTGGCCAAGGTATTTTGAAGACATGATGCTCGTTCAAGGCGCAGACGGCACCTGATTCCCGCCAGTCAGCGATGAGCGCGCCAGAACCGGCACCGACCCTCGATCCGCCGCAGATGCGGCGTTCAAGCAATGCTTCCTTGAAAACCGATTCCACTATGGCGCGCTAGCGAACGAGTGGCCGCGCGGTGCTACGGCTAATCCGCCGGCGTGGTTTCGCCCTGGTGCACGCGCACAGCTATCGGAGAGAGCGCGGGAGGCTCATTTCAGAGATCAGGCCAGCGTTGTCGATCTCATTAGGCTAGGGCCGGTGGCCGCGGCTGAGCAGCAAATTGACCAAACCGAAACACGCTATGGCGATTCCTCCGGCGCGATTCATCCAACGCAGCGCACGATCGGTGAACTTGCGCCGCAACAGGTTCACTGAAGCGGCCAGGATGACCCACCAAGTCATCGACCCGGCAAAGATACCGGCCACCAGCAGCGAGGTTTGCCACAGGGGACGGCCCCTGCTGAGTCCTAGCGTCGCCAGCACCGCGAGAAAGGAGAGCACGGTGGTGGGGTTCGTCAGGGTCAACAACAGAGTGGATATGAGCTCGGAATGCGCCGATTCCTCTCCATCTTCCTCGAGAGATCCCGGCGTGTGGAAGTAATAGATGGCTCCAATGCCAATGAGTACGATCCCGCCAACGAACCGGATCCAGAATTCTTCGCGGACCAAGAACTGAATGACCAGGGTAATGCTGAAGCCCGCGACGGCTCCGTAGAGGGTATCGGCCAGTGCTGCGCCGAAACCGGAGACGACGCCGGATTTCCAGCCCTTGGCGATGGTCCGCCGGATGCAGAGCACATTGACGGGGCCAACAGGCGCGGCGATGATGAAGCCCGCCGCCAATCCCCGTATTGGCAAATACAAATCCAACGCCACTTTAGTCTGAGCCCCGAATTGATAGATATCCGATGCGCTCGCTTGAAAATACAGCGAGCCGCTCAGCAATCGTAGCGCATCCGGCATGCGCTACGCCGGGCCGCTGGGAGACACGCTATTCGTCTTGCATAGGAGGACCTGGCGCATGAAATAGTGGATAAGCCGGACTGGCCCGGGACTCGCCGGCTTCATCAGAGTGGCGGTTGGAAATTAGGCGGAAATTAGACTGTCGGGGCACCGCCGGGAGTTGATTGCCGGCCAACAGAACCCGAGGTAAGCCTCCAAGGAGAACTTGATTCCAATTCGGTTCAACTTCCGGCCCGCCAATAGTTGTCTCACTGCGACGCCGTCATGACTGGCCAAGACGGTTAGAGGGAAGGGCGGCCTGGACCGGAGTCACCTTCAAGCGCCACCACAGCGCACACCGTGCCTAACTTTTTTTGCGCCGTGCCAGTATAGTCAGTATGGAGTCCATTATCCCAGGCTACCGGTCTGCGTTTGAAAGCATTCAGTACGACCTACGGTACGCATTTCGCATGCTGCGACGGGATGCGGGTTTTACCACATTTGCCATTTTGATTATCGGGCTGGGGATCGGGGCCAGCACTACCGTATTCAGCGTGGTCAATGCGATCTTGCTTCGGCCGCTGCCTTTTCGCGTCCCGCAGCAACTGGCGTGGATATCCAACTTCGACACCGGCGGCCTCTCCGGGGCGACCACTCAAGTAGACTACCTGCTCGATCTGCGCGCCCAGAACCGATCCTTTTCCGACTTGGCGGCTTACTTCGCCTTCTACGGAGTCGGCGACAATTTGCTCAGCGGGCAAGGTGAGCCGGAACGGCTGAGCGGCGTGCCGGTCTCGGAGAATTTCTTCCAGCTGCTCGGTATTCAGCCGCAGATGGGCCGGCTGTTCAACGCGCAGGAATGCAAATGGAACGGACCGAAGGTCGTACTGCTGGGTCATGGTATATGGGAGCGGCGGTTCGGCTCCGACCCCGCACTGGTGGGCCGTGCGATCACCCTCAATAACGAGCCGTATACGGTGGTAGGGGTGCTGCCTGCTTCGTTCGATTTCGCTTCGGTCTTCGCTCCAGGCAGCCATTTCGATTTGTATTCTCCTTTCCCGCTTAGCCCGGAAACGAACCGCTGGGGCAACACCCTGGCGATCATCGGGCGTCTCAACCCCGGTGTCGCTTTCGGCCGCGCGCAAGCTGAGCTGAAGATTCTGGCCGACCAGATCAGCAAGGCACATCCTGAGCGCAACGCCTTTGAAGGCCACCTCGTCCCTCTGGCGGAACACGTGAGCGGGCGCCTGCGGTTGGCCTTGACCGTGCTCGAATGCGCGGTCGGCATGGTGATGCTGATCGTCTGCGCCAATCTATCGAATCTGCTGCTCGCGCGCACGGCGACCCGGCACAAGGAGATTGCCATTCGCGCTGCCCTGGGCGCGGGGCGGCGGAGGCTGATCCGTCAGATGCTCACCGAAGGCGTGACCCTTTCCTGCGCGGGAGCCGCCCTCGGGGTGATGTTGGCAGCCGTTGGCACGCGCATCCTGAAGCACCTGGACGCCGTCAGCATTCCGCTTCTGCAGAATGTGCGGATGGATCCGGCTGCCCTGGGCTTCACTCTGTTGGCTTCCATACTGACGGGTGTGATTTTCGGACTTGCGCCTGCAGTGCATTTGCCGGCGGCGACGCTGCACGATGCGCTGAAGGACACCACCCGCAGCGCGACGGCAGGCCGCAGACGCGCCTGGATTCGCAACGCTCTGGTAGCGTCGGAGATCGCATTTGCCTGTGTGCTGCTGGTTGCCGCGGGATTACTCGTGCGCAGCTTTCTGCACGTCCTCGACGTGGACCTGGGTTTCCGGCCGGAGCGCGCGGCGGCGATGCGCGTGGACCCGGACCCGAACATGCCCGCAGCCTCCCAACCGGCCTATTTCGCGGACGTATTGCGGCGCGCGCGCGCCGTCCCTGGCGTAGTCGCGGCCGGCTTGAGCGATGCCCTCCCGCTGGGCCGCAACCGTGCTTGGGGCGCGCCCGCCAAGGGCCAGGTTTACCCGCCGGGGAAATTTCCCAACGCGTTTGTGCGGGTGGTGAGCGATGGCTACATCCACGCGATGGGCATTCCCCTGCGCGACGGCCGCGATCTGGCGGAACAGGATGGACCCGAGGCGGATCCAGTGATGCTGATCAACGAGACCATGGCGCGTACCCTCTTTCCCGGCGACACCGCGCTGGGGAAGATCATCCTCGCCTGCGGAGAGAGACGCGTAGTCGGGGTGGTAGGCGACGTGCGCCACCTGGCGTTGGAACAGGGCGCCGGGATGGAGATGTACCTGCCCATCCGGCAATGCCGCGACTTCGCTTCGGTGGATCTGGTGGTCCGCACCAAGCTTCCCCCGGCGGAACTCGCCCCCGCTATTCGCGCGGCGCTCAAACCCGTCGCGCCCAACCTGCCAGGAACCGATTTTCGTACGCTGCAGGCCCTGGTGGACAAAGCCGTATCGCCGCGGCGTTTCGTGGTCCTGTTGCTCGGGGGCTTCGCCGCATTTGCGCTGGTCCTGGCTTCGCTCGGTATTTATGCGCTGGTCTCGTATTCCGTGAGCCAACGGACTCTGGAAATCGGAATCCGCATGGCACTGGGGGCTCCCGCGGGCCGGCTGCAGGCGGGGATGGTCGCCCAGACCCTGGGACTGGCGGCTGTCGGCATGCTGGTGGGAGCAGCGGCGTCCCTGGCGCTGGCGCGCGAGTTTGGCGGATTGCTGTACGGCGTAACCTCCCGCGATCCGTTCACGTTCATGGGAGCCTTAATGGTGCTTACGGCTGTGGCGGCTTTTGCAGGTTACCTTCCGGCGCGGCGGGCCTCGCGCATCGATCCTTCCTTGGCATTACGGGCGAGCTGAAACAAATTCGGCTGACGACCTGCCGGGTCGGCGGCACCAGGCTGACAGCGTTGACAGAGCGCGCCGGGCGGCGCATCATCGAATCAGGAGCTACCTCGATGCCAGCCGGTTTGAGCAGTCATTGGAATTGCGCGAAGATAGAAGATAAAGGTCTAAGTCATGTTGCAACCAGGATTTTCCCGTCCGCCGATAACCACAGGCCGGCCGCAAACGTCCTTTAATCTGGAGCCTTCCGTAATGAAAATCGTGAACCTACACTGTGTGGCAGTGGCCTGCCTTGCCGTAGGCATCGCCACGGCCCAGCAGCCTGCCCGTACAAACCTGGTGGGCGCCGTACAAGCCATCGATCCGGCCAGCGGCCAGATCACCCTGCACACAGACGATGGCAAGACTGTCACGATCACGCCGCACCCAACGGCCAAAGTGCTGCGCCTTCCACCGGGTGAGAAGCTGGCGAATGCCACGCCCATCACGCTGCACGACATCGTAGCGGGCGACCGGCTGCTGGCGCGCGGCGAGCTTTCCGAGGATAAGGCGGCCTTGGCGGCCAGCACGCTGGTGATCATGACCAAGGCGGACATCGCCAAGAAGCAGCAGGCGGATCAGGCCGAATGGCGCAAGCGCGGCGTGGGCGGCCTGGTGACGGCGGTGGATGCCGCGACCGGCGAAGTGACCATCAATACGCGCACCACGGAAGGTCTGAAGCCGCTGATCATCGTGGCTAACGCGAAGACTGCGGTGAGCCGCTATACTCCCGATTCGGTGAAGTTCGTGGATGCTAAACCGGGCACTCTGGCGGAGATCAAGCCGGGCGACCAGGTGCGGGCGCTGGGAGTGAAAAGCGACGATGGCACGCACTATATCGCCGAGGAACTGGTTTCCGGGTCGTTTCGCAACGTGGCGGCGACCGTGACCACGATTGACCCGGCGGCTAACACCATTAAGGTGATGGATCTGACCACTAAGAAGCCGCTGCTGGTGCACGTGAACGCCGACTCTACCATGCGCAAGCTGCCGGAAATGGTGGCGCGCATGATTGCCATGCGAGCCTCGGGCGCGAGCGGTGTGACCGGTGCGGGTGGAAGGGACGCCGGCGGCGGCCAGCCTCCACAGGGTGCACCGGTGGCTACGGCGGCTCCGAGCACTGGTCCTGCTGGACCGGCTGGTCCCGCCGGTATGCGCGGCCGCGGCGATATGCAGCAGATGCTCGAGCGCCTCCCACCCATCAAGCTGGAAGATCTAAAGCCGGGCGATGCGATTATCATTTCCAGTACCGAAGGCGCCGATCCCGGCCAGGTGACGGCCATCACGCTGGTGGCCGGCGTCGAGCCGATTCTTTCCGCGGCGCCCGCGGGGAGCCAGCGCGCGCGGATGCTCGGCTCCTGGAATCTGGATGTGGACATGGGCGGCGGCGGGGCCGGCGGCGGCATGCAGTGAGGTCGTAACTCCCGTCTCTCACGATGCGCCACTCCATCTGCCTGCTTGTCCTGGCCCTTCCCCTGGCCCGCGCCGAAGTGCGCGTCTGGCAGGGCACGCTTACGCTGCCCGCTTACGAAGAAGGCGCGCCCGATCCCAATCCGCCCTTCGATGCCTTCTCCACCGGCCGCTTCAATTACCCTTACACGCTGCGCGAGAATCTCACCGACCAGCGCGTCGCGCACGACTGGCGCACCGTTTATCTCGAAAACGAATATCTGAAGTGTTCCGTGCTGCCCGATATCGGCGGCCACCTCTACACCTGCGTCGATAAGCTGAGCGGCCAGCCAATGTTCTACGCCAACCCATCCATCAAGAAGGCCAACATCGGGTATCGCGGCGCGTGGGCGGCGTTCGGCATCGAGTTTAATTTTCCGGTATCGCACAACTGGGTTTCCATGTCACCGGTGCACTTCAGTTTCGCCAGGCACGCCGACGGCAGCGCTTCGGTATGGGTGGGCAATATCGACCGCGTCTACGGCATGGAATGGACGGTCGAATTGCGCCTCGCGCCCGGCAGCACGGTGCTCGAAGAGCATGTCACGCTGAACAATCGCAGCGACGTGCGCCATCGTTTTTATTGGTGGAACAATGCGGGCGTCGAGGTGAAAGACGATTCGCAGATCTGTTATCCGATGCGGTTCACCGCCAGCCACGGCTTCACCGAGGTGGATACCTGGCCAGTGGATTCCTCGGGCAAAGACCTCAGCGTGATCCGCAACCAGACATCCGGCCCCGTCTCGCGCTTCGTCTATGGCAGCCGCGAGCCGTTCATGGGTGTCTGGCGCCCGGATACCAACTTCGGCGTTGTCCACTACGCCGAATATGCGGAGCTGCCCGCCAAGAAGATCTGGTCGTGGGGCGTGGATGCCGACGGGCTCGACTGGCGGCGGGCGCTTTCCGATAACAATAGCGCCTACGTCGAAGTGCAGGCAGGATTGTTTCGCAATCAGGAGACGTACGCTTTTCTGGAGCCTCGCCAGACCATCCGCTTTGCGGAATATTGGATGCCGGCGCGCGGCATCGGCGGCATCTCGCGCGGCAATCTCGCCGGCGTTTTGAATCTGACGCGGCGTGACGGCGCGCTCGCAGCCGCGTTCAACTCCAACCGCAAGCTCGCTGCTGCTTCGATACGCATTCTGCAGGGCGCGCGGGTGCTCGCCGAAGAGAAAACCGGCCTGGCGCCGGAACATACCTGGACGCATGCGATCAAAGATGCCCCAAAGGATCCTTGTACGTTCGAACTACGTGACGCCGCGGGCCGCGTGCTGATGCGCCACACCGAAGGCGAGTACGACTGGACACCGGCATCGGAAATCAAGACGGGGCCGCAGCCGCATCCCGCCGATGACGATGCGCTCGAGCGGGGTACCGATCAGGAACTGCAGGGCGAATTGCTGGCGGCGCTGCATTCGTATGAGGATGGCTTGGCGCACGCGGGCGGCGACCTGGCGCTGAGCGTTGCGGCCGGACGCCTGTGCGCCAGTCTGCAACGCTATGCGGAAGCCATCCGGTATCTGGAACCGGCGGCCGCGCGCGACACCTCCGATCCGCAGATTGCCTATTACCTCGGCCTGGCTTATGATGGCACGGGCGATCGCGTCAAAGCCCGGCTGGCTTATGAAGCCGCGGCGCGCATGCCCACGTGGCGCGCGGCCGCCAGTCTGAAACTGGGCGAATTGCTGGCGCGCGCGGGCGATCGCGAAGCCGCGTTCGCGTTTCTCGAAGCTGCCCGCAGCGATCTGCGTGCGGAAGAGGAGACCGCCGCGCTGGCGCGCGCCATGGGCAAAAAGACGGACGAGAGCGCTTGCGCCACCTGCGCCACCAGTGCCTTCCTCGCATGGGACGGCGGGCCGCACAACGATCCCGCGCTGCTGCGTTTTCTGGCCGCCGATCCTGCGCGCGTGCTCGAAATTGCCGCCACTTACATGCGGCTGGGGCTGTACCGCCCCGCCGCCGACGTGCTGGCGCGTGACTTTCCGCCGGTGCCGGCCGACGAGACGGAGCCGGGCGTGGTGCTGCCGCAGAAGCATCCGCTGGTCGCTTATTATCGCGGTTATTGCCGCGCCAAGCTGGGCGAATCGGCGGCTGCGGACTATGCGGCTGCCCAGAAGCTTTCCACTTTGTATGTCTTCCCCAGCCGCGCGGAGGACCTGGAAGTATTGCGCGCCGCCGTCGAGGCCAACCCAGACGATATGACCGCCCGCTACCTGCTCGGTACCCAACTGTACGCGCGCGGCCTGGTCAACGACGCCCTGCTGGAATGGATCAGAGCGCGCAACGCCAGGGCCGCCATTCCGGTCTTGCACGCCGATCTCGGCCGCCTGATGCTGCACGACAAGCACGACTGGACGGGCGGCCTGACCGCCTTTCGCGAGGGGCAGGCGGTGGACCCGCTCAACCGTGCACTTTACGAAGGCGCGGACCGCGCGCTCAGCCTGATGTCCCGGCCCGCGCGCGAACTGGCTGTCGCGCTGGAGCAGTATCCGGATATGCCGCACATGCCCGCCGAACTGGTTTATGCGCTGGCGCTAGAGCGCGCTGAAGCTCGGGAATTCGACGGCGCCGCAGACCTGTTTCGCGGCCGCTTTTTCCCGCGCGAGGAAGGCGGCACTAACGTGCGCCAGGTCTGGGTCGAGGTACGGACGCTCGAAGCCTTGACCGAGGCCGCCGCCAATAAGTGCGATGCCGCATTGGCCGTGCTAGATGGAATCGGCAGCGAAGCAGCCGGTCTCGCATTTACTAAGGACGGCTTGGAACCCTTTGTAGACGCGCCCCGCACGCAATATCTAATCGGCCAGGTGGAGGCGCGCTGCGGCCGCGCTGAGCAAGCCACCAAGCGATGGCGCCGGGTGGCCGACGCTACCGGCGCGGGGGACCTCGTCTGGGCTTGGGGCGCGGCCATGAAGCTCGATGGTTACGATAAGGCGCAGTGGATCAAACGCTTCGAAAGCGCGCTAGCCAAAGCCGGGTCCGCCTCGCCTTACAACGTTGGCGTTCTGGAGCTTGTGCTGGGCAAGCAGCGCCCCGCCTGGGCCCATTTTCAGGAGGCGCTGCTGCTGCCTGACCGCATGATGTCGCACCATCTCACGCGCATCGCCATGGACGGCACAGGCCTGCCCCACTAAACCAACCTAAAGCGGGCCAGCTATTTCGCCCGGTAGGCGACTCTCCAGACAGTGTTGGACCCGTCGTCGGTCACGATCAACGATCCATCCTGCGCCACGGCCACTCCCACCGGCCGGCCCCACACGTCCCCGTTCGGCGTGACGAAACCGGTCAGAAAGTCTTCATACTCTCCGGTCGAGTGGCCGTCCTTCATCGGGACGCGGATCACCTCGTAGCCCGCGCGGGTGGCCCTGTTCCACGAGCCATGCTCGCCGGCAAAGATATCGCCGTCGTATTCAGCCGGAAATTGCCGGCCGTCATAAAAGGTCATCTCGAGCGAGGCGTTGTGGGGTTGCAGCAGCACATCCGGCACGACTACCTTGCTCTGCAATTCCGGATGCTTGCCTTGCTGCCGCGGGTCCCAATGCCCTCCGATATAGAACCACGGCCAGCCATAAAAGCCGCCCTCTTGCACATGCGTGATGTAATCCGGCACCAGGTTATCGCCCAGCCCGTCGCGCTCGTTCACCGACGCCCAAAGCACGCCGGTCACCGGGTTCACGGCAATGCCCACCGGGTTGCGAATTCCCCACGCGTAGACCCGGCCGCCGCTGCCATCCGGATTGAACTCCAGAATATCGGCGCGATGATGTTCCACCGGGTTGTTGTCGCTATCGTCGTCGTTCGAATGCGATCCCACGGATACAAACATTTTGCGGCCATCGCGGGTGAACGCGATATCGCGCGTCCAATGCCCGCCGCCGGTCAGCCGGCCGCCCGAAGGAATATCGGGAACAATCGTTTCCGGCGCCGCGCGCGCTTTCAGGTCGCCATCGCGATAGGCGAAGCGCACCACGGAGCCGGTATTGCCCACGTACACATATTGCGGATGCGGACCGGGTGGATAGAACGCGATGCCAAAGGGCTGCGTCAACCCTTCGGCAAAGATGGAAACGGTCTGAGCCTTGCCGTCCGCTCCCAGCCCGCGCAGCACGCGAATGCGGCCAGGCTCGCTTTCGGCCACGAACAGATCGCCATTGGGCGCCCGCCGGATCAGGCGCGGATTGGTGAGCCCGGTTACAAATTCCGTAACGGTGAAACCAGGCAGCGCATGGGGCCAGGCATCCGCTGGACGCGCGACCATGTGCGGACGATTGTCCGCCGATTTAGTCTGGTAAGGCTGCGGCAGGTCCGCTGGTGTGATCTTGCGGATGGTGCCGGGCGCTTCACGCTTGTAATCGGTGAAAGCGGCTTGAGCTTGTTCCACGTGGGCGCCGGCGGGAAGCCCCGCGCGCGAAGGCAGCGCGAGAAAGCCGGCCACAAATCCCGCGGCAGCCAACATAACCGCCGCGATTCTAAAATGCGAACGTAACATCGTTTTGATCTCCTGATTTCAGTTTCAAGCTGCCGTTGGGAATTCCGGTTCCGGCGCCTGCGCCAGCCTTTCCATGTACCGGATAATAGCTGAAAAATCTTCCTCGCCGCCGCCTGCCGCTTCGGCCAGAGACACCCGGCGTGCGGCACTGGTGGCCGGCATCGGAATGCCTCGTTTCGCGGCTTCGTTCAGGATGAGTCCGAAATCCTTTATCATCAGCCGGAGCGGGAACTGCGGGTAATAATCCTGATGGAGCGCCTGTGCGAGTTTGCCGGCGTGAGCCGGTGCGACCACCGAAGTCTGCCCGAGCACGTCAATGAGCCGTTCCCGCGCGAGTCCCAGATTCTCGCCGAGCGTGACGGCTTCCGCGATGGCCTGCATTCCCACTCCGAGCAGGGTATTCACCACCAGCTTCATCGCGGCGCCGGACCCGCTGGGACCGAGAAGAAACCACTTTCGCGCGATCTGGCTGAAGATGGGAATGCAGGCGGCGAATGCATCCGCGTCACCGCCTGCCAGCACCGTGAGCGCGCCTTGCTCGACCGCCGGGGTGCTGCCGGACACCGGCGCGTCCAGGACCGGTATGCCGCGCGCGGCGCCAGCCCGATACAACTCGCGTGCCGTTTCCGGAAGCACCGTGCTCATCTCGATGATGTGCAGGCCCGCGGCGGCATTCGCGAGCACGCCGGCAGGCCCGTAATAGACATCTCGCACGGCGGCTTCGTCCGGCAGGAACGAGATGAGGAAGTCGACCCGGCCGGCCAAGTCGCGCAGGCTCGGCGACGCCAGCGCGCCGTACTGCACCATCGATTGCGCCTTGGCGGGCGTTCGGCTGAACACGATTACAGGATAGTTGCCATCGAGCAGCCGGCGGGCGACGCCCTTGCCCATATTGCCCAGACCGACGATGCCTATGGTTCCAGGTTGTGTTGGTGTTTTCATTTCTTAAACTCCCGCTAATGCCGGAGCGCGCAGTGTTTCGGCGATCTCCGCCAGTTCCGCGGCCGGCAGCGTAACCGCCGCCGCGGCGTTTTCCTTGGCTTGGGCGGCATCCCGCGCGCCCACCAAAGCATGCGTCAGGCCGGGTTGCGCGATGGTCCAGGCGATGACCAGTTGTCCGATGGTCAGGCCGTGCTTCTTCGCCACTCCGCGCATCTGGTCGAGCATGCCGTTTACACGAATGCGCGACTCGCGCGTGTAAAGCGGGTTGTCGTGCCGCAGGTCGCCTTCCGGGAATACGCGAGCCGGATCGACTTTGCCGGTCAGCAGCCCGTTAGCCAGCGGTGAATAGGCCAGTACAGCGATGCTGCGGCGGCGGCAATACGGCAGGTATTCGGCATCCAGCGCCCGGTCGAGCATGTTGTAGCGCTCCTGCGCCGTGTCCACCGGCCCGATCGCCAGATACCTCTTGAGCTGTTCCAGCGTGCAATTCGAGACCCCTATGGCGCGGATCTTTCCCTGCTGCTTGAGTTCGAGCAGTGTTCCCATAGTTTCCGCAATGGGCGTGGTGTCATCCTGCCAGTGGGTCTGGTAGAGATCGATATAGTCGGTGCGCAGGCGGCGTAGGCTTTGCTCGACCTCGTAGCGGATCGATTGCGCTCCCAGGTACCGATGGATGCGAGTTCCGTCTTGATCGACGAAAAACGTTCCGCGGTTGGTGTGCCAGACCAGCCCGCATTTGGTAGCCAGAATTACTTTATCGCGGCGGCCTTCGAGCGCCTGTCCTACGATGCGCTCGGAGAGTCCCATGCCGTACGCCGGAGCCGTGTCGATGAAGTTTACGCCGGCGTCGAGGGAAGCCTGAATCGAGCGGACTGACCGCTCCTCGTCTGTGCCACCCCACATCCACCCGCCGATGGCCCACGCGCCGTGTGCAATTGCCGAGGCGGTGATGCCGGATTGTCCTAATGGTCGATAAATCATGTTAGTTTCCTTTCTGTTATTAAGTCGTTATTTACTCCACAAATCATGGGCGGAACGCTGTCTTCAGATCCGCCTTTACGCGAACGGCGGCCAGGCTGTTGGCGTCCCAGCCCCCACCCAGCGCTTTCACCAGCATTACGGAAGTCACCAGTTGCCCTCCGCGAATCTGTGCGTTCTCGCGCTCGTTCAAGAGCAAGCTCTGCTGCGCGGTGACCACATCCAGGTAAGTGACTAAGCCGCCGGTATACCGGTTCATCGCGATGTTCAAAGCGCGCTGGGAATCCGCCACCGCCGCGTCCTGCGACGTCCCGGCAGCCGCAAAAACCTCCAGTCCGGAGAGGGCGTCCTCCACTTGCTGAAAAGCCACCAGCACCGTTTGGCGGTATTGCGCCACAGCATCCTGGTAGCCCGCTCGCGAAAAGTCGATGCCCGCGCGCACTCTGCCGCCGGAAAAAACGGTCTGTGCGATCGAGGCGCCCACCGCCCACAAAGCGCTCGGCAGCGAGATCAGATCGGCAACATCGGCGCTCTGAAACCCACCGCTCCCGAGCAGCGGAATGCTGGGATAATAGGCGGATTTCGCTACGCCGATTTCCGCGTTGGCGGACGCCATCAGGCGCTCTTCGCGCGCAATATCGGGCCGCCGCTCGAGCACGCCCGAAGGCACCCCCGCCGGAATCGACGGCAGGTACTGCGGCGGCGCGGCGGGGGCCACCCGGAAGTCCGGCGCCGGAGCGCCGCACAAGACGGCCAAGGCGTGCTCGTAGTTGGCGCGCAGCTGCCGCTCGAGTGTAGCCTGCGTGCGCGTGGCATTCAGCAGCGCTTGTTCCTGGGCCACGTCCAGGCCCGAGGCAACTCCCCCATCGTGACGATTCTGAATCAGTGCCAGAGCTTTTTCGAAGGACGCGACAGAGTCGTCCAGAATGTGAATCTCCGTATCCACTTCGCCGAGGGTGAAATAGTCAGCGGCGGTTTCCGCCGTCAGCACCAGCTTCACGTTTTCGAAATCCGCTGCCGAAGCCTGATACGAAGCATTGGCGGCTTCTCCGCTGCGCCTGGTCCGGCCGAATAAGTCGGGTTCGTAACTTAGGACGAAAGATAAGTTCCACTCATTCTCAGTTAGCGGGCCGGTAACTGGCGCGCCCAGCGACGGCCGGTTCCCGGATAACCGGAATCTCTGGAACGAGGGTGACGCGCCCACTTGGGGATAGAAGTTACTGACGGCTACAGAAGCCAGTGCGCGCGCTTGTTGTACGCGGGCCGCGGCGGATACCAGGTCCTGGTTGGCGGCCAATACGGACTTCTCCAGGCCGTCCAATTGCGCGTTGCGGAAGATGGTCCACCATTCGCCCTTGGGGATGGCGTCTTTCGGTTCGCCGGGCCGCCAGGGTCCTTCAGCGTGCCAGGATGCCGCTTCGGGCGCCGGCGGAGTGTGATAATCGGGACCCACGGCATGACAGCCGGCCAGCGCGAGGGCCAGGAGCGCCAGAGCGCAGGCGGACTTCATGACGTTTTCCCTCCCGCCACATGCACAATCTGTCCGTTCTCCAGCGAGTCCGGCGGATTCTGAATCACCCGGTCACCCCGCGCGACGCCTTGCAGAATTTCGAGGCTGGTTCCAAAATCGCGGCCGATCGCAATAGGCCGCAATTGCACGCGGTCCCCAGGTCCGACTACGGCGATGCGCGGACCTTCGGCGCGGAACAACATGGCGCTGGACGGCACCGCCAGCCGGCCTGCGCCGACCGGCACGCGAAAGTGGACCTGCGCATAAGCGCCCGGCAAAAGGCGCCCAGCCGGATTGGGAACATCCACTTCCGTGAGTAGCGTGCGGGTAGCTTGATCGATGGCGTTCGCCGTGCGCACCACGGTTCCGGCGAAGCGCGTGGCTGGGAATTCCGCCACGGTGATGGAGACATGCAGGCCTGCACGCATGGCGGGCGCGTCTGCTTCCGGCACGCTCACGTAGACGCGCAACGGATCGATCAAGGCGAGATTGAAAAGCTCCTTGCCGGATCCGCCGTTGCCCGCATTCACGAGCGCGCCGATATCCACATTGCGCCGCGTGAGAATCCCCGCGAACGGCGCGTAGACGTGCTTGAAGGATTCCAACTGTTCGAGGCGCCGCACATTGGCGTCGGAGGCAGACAGGTTGGCCTGCGCCTGGGAATAATCGCTGACGCGTTGATCCAACTCCTGCTGCGAGACCGAATCCGTTTTACGCAGGTCGCGCCAGCGGTCCGCGCTGGTGCGCGCCAGGTCCAGCGCCGCGGCAATCTGGCGGCGTGCGGCTTGCGCCTGGGAAAGCTCTTGGTCCACTTCGGGCGTATCGAGATCGGCCAGCAGCTCGCCTTTCTCGACGCGCGCACCGATATCTTTGTACCAGTGCAGCAGGTAGCCATTGGTCCGCGCGTAAATCGGCGACTCGGTGTACGCCTGTACGCTGCCGGGCAGCTCCAGGTCGTTGACGCCCGGCTCGGGCCGCGGCTGGCTTACCGCCACTGTGACGAGGGACAAGCGCGCGGTCTCGCTGCCCAGCGCAACGGTTTCCTTCGCGCGGGCTTTCAAGCTCAGCATCCCGGCCACCGAGAGCGCGCTCAGTGCGACGGCCGCGGCGATGCCCCAGTGCCACGAACTTCCGGGCCCGGACCGCCGGCGGTTTTCTTCAATCTCGTTCAACGGCATTTCCATGGTCGCCATAATTCCTCCCGTGAATCATCGAAAACACCACCGGCACAAAGAACAGCGTGGCCACGGTGGCAAACAACAGCCCTCCGATGACGGCGCGGCCCAGCGGCGCATTCTGTTCGCCGCCTTCGCCCATGCCCATCGCCATCGGCGCCATCCCGATGACCATGGCCAGCGCGGTCATCAGCACCGGCCGCATGCGGGTGTGGCCGGCCTGGACCGCGGCCTCGTGCGCCGGCAAGCCCTCGTCCATGCGCTCGCGTGCGAACGACACCATCAGGATGCTGTTGGCCGTGGCCACGCCCACGCACATTATGGCGCCGGTGAGCGAGGGCACATTCAGCGTCGTATGCGTGAGCAGCAGCGCCCACACGATGCCCGCCATGGCGCCCGGCAGCGCGGTGATGATGATGAACGGATCCAGCCACGATTGAAAATTCACGACGATCAGCAGGTAGGCGAGCATGATAGCCATGGCCACGCCGGTGCCCAGCCCAAGGAATGACGCCGACATGGTCTGCACCTGGCCGGCAACTTTGATATGGCTGCCGCGCGGAAGCTGTTTCGCGGCACTCGCCGTGAGCCGGCGAACGTCGCGCGCCACGCCGCCCAAGTCCCGGCCTTGCACCGAGGCGTACACATCCACCAGCGGCTGCACGTTGTAGTGAGAGATCACGGCGGCCTGACTCATGTGATCGAACGTCGCCAGATTTCCCAGGATCTGCGGTTCGGCCGCCGCGGGCGCGTGAATGGGTGTATCGAGCAGTGCCTGGATGCTATCCACGCGGTATTGCGGCGTCTGCACAGCCAGGTTGTAACTGATCTGATTTTGCGGATTCAGCCAGAAGGTGGGCGAGGTCTGGAAACTGGAGCTTAACGAAATCAGGAGATTCTGGGCGACTTCCTGCTGCGTGAGGCCAACCGATTGCGCGAGTGTGCGGTCGATATCCAGGCGTAAGGTAGGCGCGTCATAGGCCTGCTGAACGTGGACATCCACGGCGCCGGGAACCTGGCGGATGCGGTTCGCCAGGCGCTCGGCCAGCTCGTAGTTGCCGATCTGGTTGGTGCCCACAACTTGCACATCGATCGGCGCAGGCACGCCGAAGTTCAGAATCTGGGTGACGATATCGGCGGGCTGAAAGAAGAACTGCGCGCCGGGAAATGCGCGCGGCAGATCCTCGCGCAGCATTCTCACGTACTGCGCGGTGGGCCGGTGATTCGCTTTGAGCGAGATCAGGACTTCCGCGTCGGGCGTGCCGATGGTTCCGGCATTGCTGTATGACAGGTTCAAGCCGCTATAAGGCAGTCCGATGTTGTCGAGCACCGTATCGAGCTCCCGCGGCGGAATCATCGTCCGAATACGATTCTCGATCTCTTCGGTGAGGCGCGCGGTTTCCTCAATGCGCAGACCGGTGCGCGCCCGCACATGCAGCCGCATCAGCCCGGCGTCGACTTGCGGGAACAGATCCTGACCCAGCACCGGAACGAAGCACAGCGAACCCAGGCACACCGCCAGGAACCCCGCGGCGAACCAACCGCCGTGCTGCATAGCACGCGAGAGCGCGTTCGCGTAGCTGCCGCGCAGGCGCTCGAAACCGTCCTCGAAGCGTTGGTGGAAGCGGGCGAACAAGCCATGCCCACCGGCTCTGTGCTTGCGCAGAAGAAACATGACCATGGTGGGCACCAGAGTTCGCGAAAGCAGATAGGACGCCAGCATGGCGAAAATCACGGCCTCCGCCAGCGGCACAAACAGGAAGCGCGTCACGCCGGTGAGGAAGAACATGGGCACGAAAACGATGCAGATGCACAGCGTGGAGACGAATGCCGGAACCGCGATTTCCTGCGCGCCATCGAGGATGGCCTGGCGCAGTTCCTTGCCGAGCAGCCGGTTGCGTTCGATGTTTTCGATTTCGACGGTAGCATCGTCCACCAGGATGCCGACGGCCAACGCCAGGCCTCCCAGCGTCATCAGGTTCATGGTCTGGCCGAGCGCGCTGAGGCAGCAGACCGAAACCAGGATCGAAAGCGGAATGGAAATCGCGATGATCAGGGTGCTGCGCCAGTTGCCCAGGAAGATCAGAATCATGGCGGCGGTCAGGCAGGCGGCCGTCAGCGCCTCGCGGATGACGCCCTGAATCGCGGCGCGCACAAACAGCGATTGGTCGAACAGGGGAGTCATCTTCAACTCCGGCGGCAGCCCGGCAGCCATGGTGGAAAGGGTCGCACGCACATCGTGTACGATGGCCAGTGTGGAGGCCGATCCGGTTTTGTACACGCTGAGTAACGCGCTGCGGCGGCCATCCTGACGCACGACATTTGTCTGCGGCGAAAAACCATCACGCACATGGGCCACGTCGCGCAAGTAAATGGTTGCGCCGTTGGAAGTCTTTACGGGCAGATCGTTCAGCTCGTTGATGGTGCGGGTGCTGCCGTTCATTTCCACCTGGTATTCGAGCGGCCCGAGCTTGACAGTGCCGGAGGGCAGGATCAAATTCTCGGCGCTGACGGAGTTGACCACGTCGAGCGGCGATAAACCTTTGGCCTGCAGCGCGGCCGAATCGATGTCCACGGAAACCAGCCGCACCTTGCCACCATACGGGAACGGCACCGCGGCGCCCTGTACCGTCGCCAACTGCGTGCGTATCACATTCATGCCGAGATCGTTCAACTGTTGCTCAGCCAGGCGGTCGCTGCTCAGGCCGATTTGCAACACGGGCACAGTGGATGCGGAATAGCTGAGAATCAGCGGCGGCGTGGTGCCGGGCGGAAGTTGCCGGAGCTGAGTCTGGCACACCGCCGTTACCTGCGCCAGGGCCGTGGCGATGTTGACCGAAGGATGAAAGAACAGCTTGATTACGGCGATTCCGTAATACGACTGCGACTCGATATGTTCGATGTCATTCACCGTGGTAGTGATGCTGCGTTCGGTGATGGAGACGATGCGATCCGCCATATCCTCCGGCGGAAAGCCGTCGTAATTCCAAACCACACTCACGACGGGTATTCCAATGTTCGGGAAAATGTCGGTGGGGGTGCGCAGGATCACCAGTGGACTGACCAGCAGAATCAACAGCGCCAGCACCACGAAAGTGTAAGGCCGGTTGAGCGCAACTCGTACGATCCACATGCCCCTGCGGAGTGCAATACGAGTTCCGCGATTCGGGTCCTGCTAAATCAGTGAGATCGGTTTGTGGGAGATGCCGGCGCCTTCGCGATTCCGCGAAATATCACGACACGGAGTGGAACTTGAACTTGTCGATCTTGAGCGCCCGGATCTTCGATTCGAGTGTCGATGCGGGAATACCCAACCGTGCCGCAGCGCCTTTGGAACCGGCTACGCGGCCCCTGGTCTCCGCCAGCATCGCCTCGATCAGTTCCTTCTCGCTTTGTTCGAAGACGCTGGGGCTGGCAGCGGGTTTGCGCGGCTCGCGCGCCCCCAGTATGCTGGCATCCACGCGCAGCGTGCCGCTCTCGGCCAGGATTACGCCGCGCTCGATTACGTTCTGCAATTCCCGAATGTTGCCGGGCCAATGATACGCCTGTAGCAATTCCATGGTGCGGCGGTCCACGCGGTTGATCTTCCTGCCCACGCGGTCGGCGAAGCGCGCGGTGAAGTACTCCACCAACAACGGAATATCGTCACTGCGGTCGCGCAAGGGCGGAATCACTAGGGGAAAGATGTTGAGCCGGTAGTACAGATCTTCACGGAACTCGCGGGCTTCCACCATCGCCGGAAGATCGCGGCTGGTGGCGGCTACCATGCGCACATTCACGCGGATGGTCTGCGAGCTGCCCAGCCGCTCGAATTCCCGTTCCTGCAGCACCCGCAGCAGCTTGGGTTGTAGCTCGGGCGGGATATCGCCCACTTCATCCAGGAACAGCGATCCCTCGTGCGCCAGTTCGAAGCGTCCCACTTTGCGCGCGAGAGCTCCGGTGAACGCGCCTTTCTCGTGGCCGAACAGTTCGCTCTCGAGGCAGGCCCAGCGGAATCGCCGCGCAATTGACCTTCACGAACGTGTGTTCCCGGCGCCCGCTCAGGTTGTGGATCGCCCTGGCGACCAATTCCTTGCCTGTGCCGGTCTCGCCCAGGACGAGCACGGTGGAGTCCGTCGGCGCGACGATGGCGACCTGTTTCAGAACGTTTTTCAAGGCGGCGCTGGAACCTATAATCTCTTCGAAGTTGTGCGTGGTGCGGATCTCTTCGTTCAGATAAACGCGCTCCTCCACCAGGCGCTGCCGTGCCTGCGCGACCTGGTAATAGTCGAGCGCGTTGTCTACCGCCAGCGCCACCTGGCTGGCCACCTGGCGCAGAAAATCCAGATCGTCTTGGGTGAAGGCGCGGTCCGGAAACCGTCCCAAGTTCAAAGTTCCGATCACTCGCTCGCGCGCGATCAGTGGCAGGAAGCACGCCGATTTCAGTCCCAAGGCCAGTGTGGGGTTGATGGCGGGGTCGAAGCGCGCCAAACCCTCGCTCTCGAGGACCACCGGCTTGCCGCTTTCGAGCACCATGCCCGCCGGTGTACCTTCGCGGGGCACGACCAGTTCCTCGGGGAGCTGCACGTGGTTTTCCGCAAAAGCCCGCGCGTAGATGCGCAAGGTTGTGCCGTCCGCCTCCGGCAGGATTACGCTGGTGTAATCGCAGCGCATGGCGCGGCGGACGTTCGACGATACGGCGCGCAGCAACTCGCGCAAATCCAGGTTGGGCGCCAGCGTGTTGTTCAGCTCCAGCAACAACTGGAGTCTGTCGCGTTCTTCGGCTAATTCGCTTTGCAGTTTCTGCGCTTCGCAGTGTGCCAGGGTATTGTCGACGGCCACCGCGATCTGCCCGGCGACCTGCCGCAGGAACTCGACGTCGGCATCCGCGCAGGCGTCCGTCTGCTGGTATCCGAAGCCAACCGCGCCCAGCCGCCGGTGCGCGGTGGTCAAAGGCAGAATGCAACAGCAGCGGATATTATTATCCAGCAACAACTGGAAAGCTTTGGTATAACGATGCTCCGCGGCGAGGTCTTGCACGATCAGAGGCTCTTGCGTGCTCCATACCAGGGCGCTGGGGGCCTCAGCTAACGGGCGATCGATCGGCAGATCCACTTCATCCGCGGGCGCGGGGCCGGGCCCTTCCAGAACATGAAGCCGCATCAGGTTGCGTTGCGCATCGTACAGCACCAGCCAGAGCGAATCGAAGTTGACGATGCGCGGCAGGCGTTCCGCCAGATGCCGGAACAGGCCTGTCAGATCGCGGTGCGCGGCTACGGATTCCGACACTTCGAGCAAAGCTTGATACCGGCGGGACGGCGTCCCGGCAACGAAGTGTGGCTCGCTCATGAGTGCCTGCATCTTATTATAAAAAGCTTATAAAAAGCGGCGTTGCATCCTTAAAATTGTTTGATGCCGGATTCCGCGCGTGCGACTCAGCGCGCGGTCCAACCGCCGTCGATGAGCAGGGTGTGGCCGGTGATCATAGAAGCCGCCGGGGAAGCCAGAAACACGACCGCGCCAGCTACGTCCATAGGGTCGCCGATGCGATGCAGCGCGGCGATACGCTCCACCACGTCAGCCCGAAAAACGGGATCGGCCAGCGCCTCTTCGGTCCCCGGCGTGTGTATGAAGGTGGGCGCCACGGCGTTCACCAGGATGCCGTGCGGGCCCCATTCCACGGCCAGGCATTTGGTAAGATGCGCGATGGCGGCTTTCGTCATACAGTAGACCGATTCGCCGGGTAGCGCGGCAACGCCGGCCTGCGATCCCATATTCACAATGCGCCCGCCATGCTGCCGGATCATCACGCGCGCCGCGGCCTGACTGGCAAAGAAGGTCCCCTTCAAGTTCACGCGCAGGGTCGCATCGAAATCGTCTTCCCGCACATCTTCGGCTGGATTGCCGGGCGCGATGCCGGCGTTGTTGACCAGAATATCGAGGCGGCCGAAATGCGCTGCGGCGCCGTCTATCGCGTGGCGGATCTGGTCGAGGCTGGTGACGTCCATCTGTAACGGCAAAACGCGCCTCCCCAGATCCTCGATCTCGAGCGGTAGATTGCCGTGCGCGTGCACGTCGCGCAGGCCTAACGCGATGTCGGCGCCGGCATGCGCCAACGCGAGCGAAATCGCGCGTCCCAACCCGCGGGCGGCTCCGGTGACCAGCGCCACTTGTCCGGTTAGATCAAACTGCGGGAATTGCTGCATGCAGTCTACTCTACTCGATGCATGCGGCTGCTCGCTACGAGCGGGGCACAAGCCCCCATCCGGCCCATTGTCAGTAAGTGCCGCGCCCCGGACTTACTACGTCCTGTACCCCGGTGGGACCAGTCCACACCAATGAGAAACTGGTGCCGTCACCAGACAGACCGGATGGGATGGCTTTGTCGATGCCGTGATTGGTTTCCATGGTGATGGCTTTGACGTCCGAGAATGAACCGATAGGGCCACTGTTGCCGGGATTCCGCGCCCGGTTAGTGCCGCTGATGCCGGTGCTGTCTTCGCCGAAAAGCACGGTGCCGAAATCGGCGAGCGGCAAGATGGCGCCGTGCGCTGTACAGCAAGGCGCCTCGGCGATCCATTCGGCGGACGTCCGCTTGGCGTTCGGAACCGTCGCGCTTTTGATATACGATTGTCCAGTGGTGACGTCTGTGATCGTGATAGAAAATTCCGAGTTGCCGCCATAAACCACTTTCGCCCACATGCGGTCGCCGGGCGCGATGCTCAAAGTGTTTATATTGAAGGACGGCCGCGGATAAAACTCGAACCAGGCGTAATAGCTGGGTGTGCCGCCGTCACAATCGGAATCGGTGCCGGTCTGCTCGACAGTATCGGAAAAATATCCGTCTAAACCCACCCAGAATGCCGCGTACTGATAACCGGACGGGCAGGTGGCCGGGGGCACGATCCAGGAACCCTCGGCGGAGACGAAGGAGTTTCCGATCACCGCGTAGCCGCTCCAGTTGGTGCTGCTGACCGTCCCGTCTTCGTGATCGCTGCGGTTCTGCATGGGCAGGCGCCGGCGCTGAACTGGCTTTGCTTTGGCATAACGCGGTACGGGCGCACTCGAGCGTGGCATGAATACGGGCAGTACGGCGACGGCGCCCAGAATTGCGATCGTTTTCGCGAGCATTTTATCCTCCGATGCAGGACTTCCGACCAGTATATCCCGCGGCTGACGAGGCAGGACTCCAGGGTGCCCGCTGGCCCCCCCCGGCGTCCACGCCGTTCTGTTCGCACTCGGATGCGTCGGCGCCGTGGGCCCGGACCGGAGGTTGCCTCGCCCTGGAGGTCTGCCCCACGGCTGATGCCGGTTTTCGGAATTCCTGGTCGACAACGCCGCGTTACGCCGCGTCTTGTACTTCGATCGCCAGGCGTTTTCGAGCACCGCAAACGCCGCTTCGATCTGGGCAACGCTCGTGCGATTCGCGACTCTCGAGGAAATTTTAATCGGCCCGTGCCGGCGCCGTCGCCGCTAGGACGAGGGCGGCACAAATCAAAAACGCAACTGGTCACTGGTCCGTCTCTATTCCTCATTCCTCGCGCAACGCCTGTAAAGGATCCACGCGGGCGGCGCTGCGTCCCGGCAGATAGGCCGCCAGGACGGCGGTGATCGTCAATAGCACGGCCACGGTGGCGAAAGTAGCCAAGTCCAGAGGTGAGACGCCAAACAGAAGGCTCTTCAAAACACGCGCCAGAGCGATGGCGCCGGCAAAGCCCGCCGCCATTCCCGCGAGCGCGAGCAGCACTCCTTTCTTAAAGAGCATCCTTACGACATCGGAGGGACGCGCGCCCAGAGCCAGGCGCACACCAATCTCGCGGCGGCGTTGCGCGGCCGAGTACGCCATCACGCCATCGATTCCGATGGCTGCCAGCAATAGCGCAAGTGCCGCGAACACCGCCAGCACGATGGTCTGAAAGCGGCGATTGGCCTCGGCGTTCGACAATAATTCATCCATGGTTTCGAAGCCGAAAGCCGCCTGCTGCGGGTCGATGGCTGCGATTTCACGCTGGATAGCGGGCGGCAGGGTGGAAGGCGCCCCCTTCGCGCGCACCACCAGCAGCACGAACGGCGACGGCGACTGGGCGTAGGGCACGTAGACCTCGGCTTTTGGGGGCGCCTCCAGACCGAACATGCCGCGTGCCGTGGACCACTCCCACGATTTGCCTCCAGACCGGCTTGCCAGCTACAAATTCGACGCTGACCCGCTTCCCGAGGGGCTTTGGTGCGGCCAGAACTGGCGGACCGCGACATCGCTGACGATAGCCACCGGCGTCCGATCCGCGCGGTCGTGCTGGTCAAAAAGACGGCCCGCGATCAGCCGGATGCCCATCGCCTCGAAATATCCTTCCGTCACGCGCGGGCGGTTGGCCTGCGGGCCGTCCTGCCCGGCCAACGGGTCAGGCTGGCCTTCGATGCGGAAATCGCCTTGGTCGTTGATGCCCGTGAGGGGCAAGGAGTCGGACACAGCGGCATATTCGACGCCGGGTATAGCGCGGGTGCGGCGTAAGACTTCCGCGAAGAAGGCCGCCTGGCTAACCGGATCGGGGTAGCGCGAATCGGGCAGGCTGACGATGCCGCTGAGCACTCTGGCGGATTGGAATCCCGGATCGATCGTCACCACATGCACGAAGCTGCGGATCACCAAGCCTGCCCCCACCAACAGCATCACGGCCAGGGCCATTTGGGCGGCCACCAGGATGTTGCGCAGGGCCATGCTCCCCCGTCCGGCGGTGGTGCGCGTGCCAGATTCCTTCAAAGCGCGGTACATGCCGGAGCAGGCGGTGACCAGAGCGGGCGCCAGCCCGAACAAAACGCCCGATACCAGCGCGATGGCCGCGCTAAACAGCAGCACCTGGGTATCGATGGTGCTCTCGCCGAAGCGCGGAATATTGGCGGGCCCGTATTCGAGCAGGAGCGACTTTCCGAAGTACGCCAGCAGCAGACCCGCCGCTCCACCCAGCAAAGAGAGTGTCAGGCTTTCAGTTAGAGCCTGCCTGATCAGGCGGCCGCGCCCCGCGCCGAGCGCTTCGCGGATGGCCATCTCGCGCTGGCGCGACTCGGCGCGAGACAGCAGCAGGTTGGCGATGTTGGCGCAGGCCAGAAGCAGCACCAGTCCAACCGCGGTCAGCAACAGCAGCATTCCGCTGCGGACGTCGCCGGTGATATGGTCTTCGAGACGCATAACCGTGGCGCTCATATCCTTGTTGCTCGCGGGATACTGGCGGGCCAGGTTGGCGGCGATGGATCGCATCTTGGCGCCGGCCTGGCGCAGGGTCACGCCGGGTTTGAGACGCGCGACGGCCGAGAAATCGTAGGTGCTGCGTTCTTCCAGATCCGGCGTGCGGCGCATGGGAATCCAGAGTTCGACGGGGAGTGTAAGGTTTGAGGGGACTGCGGCGGGAAAACGGAATGCCGGAGGCATCACGCCGACGACGGTGTAGCTGCGGCCCTCAATCATCACATGTCTGCCCACGACGGCGCGATCGGCGGCGAAGCGGCGCTGCCACAGGGCATGGCCGATTACGGCAACGGTTTCGTGTCCGGGATCATCTTCGCCCGGCAGGAACGTGCGCCCCAGCGCCGGCGGCACGCCGAGCACGGTGAACAGCCGGTCTGTGGCCTCCAGGCCGAGCATGGATTCCGGCGGTCCCCCACCGGTGATGGTAAGCAGCGCGAAGCGGTAGCAGGCGATGTTCTCGAAGATCCGATTCTGGCGGCGCCAATCGCGAAAGTCGGGAAATGACACCCAATCGCCTTGGCCGCCGGGGCGGGGGCCGCTATCCCAAACCTGGACCACGCCGTCCGGCTGGTGATAGGCGAGCGGGCGGAGAATAACCGCGCGCACCGCACTGAAGATAACCGAGTTGGCGCCGATGCCGAAGGCCAGAGTCAGCACCACGATGGCGCTGAATACTGGATCCTTCGCAACCAGTCGAAAAGCGTACCGGAAATTCTGCTTGAGGTGCTCCCACCAGATCCAGCCCGTGGAATCGTGGAAATGTTCCTCGGCCGCGGTAACGCTGCCGAACGCGCGGCGGGCGGCCGCCTCGGCCTCGTGCTCGCCGAGTCCCTGCGCGCGCAGGCGGTCGGTTTCGAGTCGCAGGTGCGCGTCGATTTCGGCGAAAAAATGTTTTGTTTTCTCTTGCGGCGAAACATTCTTAGCCCTCCACTGGCGCGGGACCGGAACGCGTCCGATGGCTGCCGCCAGCGGGTAGTCTCGCTGGCCAGGTGTTTGCGGCCGGTCCTGCTCGGGTCGACATTTCACCAGAGTATGACAGGATTTGGGTAAGATGTCAACCCGAGCGGGTTCCGGGCTTGAGGGCGAGACAAACCGGATGCGTACCGCGCCGAATTGTCAGCACGGAACCGGGGCGGAGATGACGTTTCTGAACATCTTTCATCCCGCCAGGACTTCCACGCAATCGGGGCCGCAGATCTTCTCGAGCGCGGCGCGGAACTCGCGGTCGGGGCGCACCTTGGAGGGCACGTCCAGGATGACGGAGAAATCGCGCGGCATCTCCAGGCGCAGGCGCACTTGCGAGTCGCCGGGCTTGGCGCGGAACAAATCATTCAGCGCGGCCGGCTTATCCGCCACGCCATTGCGGCCCAGCCACACGCGGATTGAAATCAGCGACGGCAGGTTGACGCGGGCCGTGTCGAGCGGCTGAATCTCCTGTACCGAAATCTTGGGGGGGGCGTTTTCCTCGGGCAGCACCAGGCCGGTCACCAGCACGGCTTTATCTTCCACCACCTGGCTGGCCAGCCGCTCGAAGCTCGCGGCGAAAACCATGCCGTCCACCGCACCGGTACGATCCTCGATCTGCAAGGCGGCCCAGGGCTTCTGCTCGCGGTTGCGCTTGCGCTGTATGCCGGTGAGCACGCCGCATAACCTGACCTCGGTCCCTTTTTCCAGTCCTTCCAGGTTGCCGGTATGATGCGTGGCCAACTCGCGCACCTTATCTCCATAGTCGTCGAGCGGGTGTCCTGTGACGTAGTAGCCGAGCATCTCCTTTTCGCCCTGGAGTTTCTCGCGGCCGGTCCAGTCGGGTACTTGCGGCAGGGGTTTCTCGACGGGCCCTTCTTCCGGGGTCATGTCTCCGAACAGCCCGCCCTGGCCGCATTCGCGGTCGCGCCAGACACGCTGCCCGGCTTCCATGGCGCTTTCAGTGGCGGCGAACAACTGCGCGCGGGTGCCCTCCAGCGAATCCATGGCGCCGGCGCGGATCAGACTCTCGATCATACGCCGGTTAATGGAACTGAGATCCACATTCTCGCAAAATTCGTAAATGGAGAGAAAACGGCCCAGCTTTTCGCGCGCGGCGCGAATGGCTTCGGCCGCATTGGGCCCCAGGTTCTTGACTGCACCGAGGCCGAAGCGAATCCCCTTGCCATCGGGCGCCGAGTCATCGGGCGTAAAGCTCCAATCGCTGGCGTTTACATCCGGCTGTAACACGATAATGCCCATCTCGCGGCACTCATTGATATACTTCACTACCTTCGCCGTGTTTCCAGTCTCAGATGTCAGCAGCGCGGCCATGAAGTCCACGGGATAATGCGCCTTTAAGTACGCGGTAACATAGGCCAAGTACGCATAAGCCGCCGAGTGCGACTTATTAAATCCGTAACCCGCGAACTGTTCCATCAAGTCGAAGATTTTCTCGATCTTCTTCTGCGGGAAGCCGCGTTCGAGAGCACCCTTGATGAAGCGCTGGCGCTGCGCGGCCATCTCTTCGGCCTTCTTCTTACCCATGGCGCGGCGCAGTATGTCGGCCTCGCCCAATGAGTAACCTGCCAGGACGTTGGAGATCTGCATCACCTGTTCCTGGTAGACGATTACACCGTAAGTCTCTTCGAGCAGCGCTTTCAGCTCGGGTAAGTCATAAGTGACTGCTTTGCGGCCATGTTTGCGATCGATGAAGTCATCGACCATGCCGCCCTGCAGAGGCCCTGGCCGGTAGAGCGCGTTGAGCGCAGTGAGATCTTCGATGCGGCTGGGATGATAGCGGCGCAGAATATCCTGCATACCGGACGATTCAAACTGAAAGATGCCGCTGGTGAGCGCCTTGGCGAAGATATCGTATGTGGCTTGGTCATCGAGCGGCAGTTCTTCCGGTACCAGCCGCACGCCGTGCCGCTTCTCGATCAACTTCAGCGCATCGTCGATGAGCGTGAGCGTGGTCAGACCCAGAAAGTCCATCTTGAGAAGCTGCAGCTTCTCGAGGCCGCTCATATCGAATTGCGTGACAATTTCTTCGCGGTTGGTGCGGTAGAGCGGGACGAGTTCCTTGAGCGGCTGCGGCGAAATCACCACGCCGGCGGCGTGCACGGAGCAGTTGCGCGCCATGCCTTCCAGACGCAGCGCGACTTGCAGGATCTCGCTGACGCGCGGATCCTTGCGCTCGAGCTCGCCGAATCCCGGCTCGGATTTCATGGCGTCGCCGAGGGAAATATTCAGGACGTTGGGCACCAGCTTGGTGAGGCGCTCCACGTCGGCGAAGCTCATGTCGAGCACGCGGCCTACGTCTTTGATGGCAGCGCGCGCGGCCATGGTATTGAACGTGATGATTTGGGCCACCTGCTCGCGGCCGTACTTCTCGGTCACGTACTGGATGACTTCGCCGCGCCGGTTCATGCAGAAATCGATATCGATATCCGGCAGGCTGATGCGCTCGGGATTCAGGAAACGCTCGAACAGCAAGCCATATTGCAGCGGGTCGATGTCGGTGATGCCCATGGCGTAGCCTACCAGGCTGCCCGCGGCCGAACCGCGGCCGGGGCCGACCGGAATCGATTTCGAGCGCGCAAAACTGATGAAATCCCAGACGATCAGGAAGTAGCCCGAGAATTTCATCTTCTGGATCATCTGGATTTCACGGTCGAGGCGCTCCAGATACTCCGGCAGGTCATGCTTCAGATGGCCCGTCGCGCGCAAAGCCTCCAGCCGCGGCCGGCGCCTTTCGAAACCTTCGCGGGCGACGAATTCGAAGTAAGTATCCGTAGAGTGCTCGGCGGGGACCTCGAATTTCGGAAAAGGCTCCTTGATCTTTTCGAGGGTAACCTGGCAGCGCTGGGCGATCTCCCAGGTGCGATCGAGGGACTCTTCGAGCTCGCCAAAGAGCTGCATCATCTCGGCGCGCGATTTCAGATAGAAATCCGGCGTGTTCCATTTCATGCGCGACGGGTCGCTCATGCTTTTGCCGGTCTGGATGCAGAGCAGGATTTCGTGCGCGCGGGCATCGTCGCGCCGAAGGTAATGCGCGTCGTTGGTGGCCACCAGGGGGAGACCGGTATCCACCGAGAGGCGGTTGACGGCGGGTATGAGGCGCTGGTCCTGCTCGAGATGATGATCCTGAATTTCGAGGAAGAAGTTGTTCTTGCCGAAGATGTCGGCATAGGTGTGGGCGGTGCGGCGAGCTTCGTCGTAGCGGTCGGCCAGCAGAATTTCGGGGATATCGCCGCGCAGGCAGGCGGACATGGCGATCAGCCCCCTGGCGTGCTGCGCGAGCAGGTCTTTGTCGATGCGGGGCTTGTAATAGAAACCGTCCAGGTAGCCGGTGGAGACCAGGTTGATGAGGTTGCGATAGCCTTCCTGGTTTTCGCAGAGCAGGACGAGGTGGTTGTAGCGGTCGGTATCGCTGCGGGTTTTGTGGCCCTGTTGCGAGACGTAGACTTCACAGCCGATGACCGGGTGCACGCCTTTGCTCTTGGCAGCGTTGTAGAATTGCACGGCGCCGAACAGGTTGCCGTGATCCGTCATGGCGACGGCAGGCATTTTCTGTTCGACGGCGGTGTCCATGAGCTGGCCGATTTCACAGGCTCCGTCGAGCAGGGAGTAATCGGTATGGCAGTGCAGATGAACGAACGGATTTTCCGGCATGGCCTTCCTTCTATCGGGTCTGGGGGGAGGTGTTTCTATTTTACGACAGACGGGGAGTCGGGTGAGCGTTTCTTCCGGTAATGCTGGCGGGGCGGACAGATCCGGCTTTACCGGGAGTGCCCCTGGCGGCGACCGTACAGGAGGCCGGAGCTTTGATTATCGGCGAACGATTGCCGTTGTTGTGGTAACAGGCGGACGCGTCCTAAAATTTGGCAGTGAGGCACTACTGAACACGAAAGCGGATCCGATCAGTCTCGACGATCCAGAGTTCTCCAGCCGGCGTTCGGTTCGCCAGCGCCAGAATGAGCCGTTCCATTAGCTTCAGCACGGTCCCTTTGTCTTGTCTTTTGGGCCTGAGCACAATAATCCCGGCGTGCTGCGAGGGAGGATAGGCCCGGATGTTGCTGAAATCCAGGTCAAGGGTTACCAATACCCGGTCTCCCGCTCGGGAACGGCTCGCTATTACTGAGTCGTCCGATCCTACGAGATCCTCATCAAATACGGTGTCTGCTTCGAACCCAGCATGGATGAGAATGACTGCACAGTCAGCGGGCAGGTTCTCGTCGATCTTGAATCTCAAACGGTGTGTTCCAGAGGAAGGTCGGCGGTACCTTCGCGGGCCAATTCCGCGCCGTAAGCCAGGGCTGCATGAATGTCGGATTGCTGGAGGGAGGGGTAGCTTTCGAGTAACTCCTCCCGGGACACGCCCGCCGCCAGATTATCCAGGATCACGGAAACCATGACACGCGTGCCGCGAATACATGCTTTGCCATGACAAACCGTCGGGTTTATGCTGATGTGTTCCCGCCACTCCAACATTTCTACATTCTACCTCGCCGCCGGGAGAGGCAACGCGATTTCTCTTCGAGGTAGAGTATGCATCGAGGATTTCGGCATGGGAATGATCCGATTCAGATTGAGCATGCGCCCTCCTTTTTTCATCGTAGCGTGCACGGACGGCCGGTGGGGCCAGTGTAATGGCAGAGGAGTCAAGACTGATATATACTAAACCATATGGTTAAGCATAAGGCGAGCCGCCTGGACGCGACTTTTGGGGCGCTGTCCGACGCCACGCGGCGCGGCATTCTGGCGCGCCTGGCGGAAGGCGAGATGTCGGTCAGCGCGGTGGCCGCGCCCTACCGGATATCGCTGGCCGCTGTCTCGAAGCATCTGCGGGTACTCGAAAACGCACGCCTGATCGTGCGGCGCAAGGACGGGCGGGTGCACCGCTGCCGGCTGACGCCGCGGCCCATGCGGAGCGCCGCGGATTGGATCGCGCAATACCGGCGCTTCTGGGAGAACCAGTTCGACAACTTGTCCGAATATTTGGAAAAGACCCAACATCAGGAGAATTTGAAATGACCAGCGAACCGCCGGCTGCAGACCGGCCCCTGCAGATACGCCGCATTTTTCAAGCGCCGCGCGACCAGGTCTGGGCCGCGTGGACTGAACGGACGCAACTCGAAGAATGGATGTGCAAGGATGTTCCCACGCACGTTCCGAAATATGTGGAACTGGACGTGCGGCCGGGCGGCCGTTACGTTATCGAGATTCCGCTGCCGGAAGGCAAGTACGTCGGCCGGGGTGTCTTCCGCGAAGTGCGGCCGCCGGAGAAGTTGGTATTCACGTGGTCCTGGAAGCGCGTACCGGAGAAACGCGGGGAGGATCTGGGCGGCGAATCGGTGGTGACGGTGGAACTGTTCGACCGCGGCGGCGCGACCGAGATGCTCTTTACGCACAGCGGCCTCGCGGCTGGGGCGGAATTCGATAGCACCGCGACAGGCTGGCAGGGATGCTTCGCCGTGCTGGCGCGCGTGCTCGAAGGGGCCATAGCATGATCCGGCGCTTGGCGATTCTGGCGCTGGCGGCGGGCTGCGCGGCTGGCGCCCAGAGCGGCTCCGCTAGCATGTTCGACCGGTTGAAAGCATTGGCGGGCACGTGGGAGGCAGACAGCCCGGCGGGCGGCAAGCTCAGCGATACGATTGCACTGGTGTCTGACGGAACCGCCATCTCGGAGACCATCGGCATACCAGCCGATAATGAGCTGTCGATCTACACGCGCGGCGCCGATCGAATCGCCATGACGCACTATTGCGCACTGACCCCGGGCGGGCACCAGACGCATCTGGCGGCGCGCGTCGCAGCGGCGGGGGAGAATGACTTGGTGTTCGCGTTGGTCAGTGCGGAGAACCTGCCGACGCCGGCGGCGGCACACATGCACCGCATGGTTTTGCGTTTCGAAGACAGCAGTCATTTCAGCGAGGTGTGGACGAAGCGGGAAGCCGGCAAAGATACAGTGTTTACGCTGAACTTTGTGCGCCGCTGAGCCTGCGTTATAAACGCGCCGTCTGGCCGCTGCGCAGCGCCTGATTACCCAGGTGTCCCGCGCGTGCCGCCGCCACTCCCACCGCGACCGGCGCGTTGGGCGTATTGCGCGAGCGTATGCAATCGAGGAAATTTTGCACGTGCTCGATGGCGCCGTCGTGCGCCGATTGCACCTCTTGCGCCACATCCTTAAGATCGGGAAGCTCGGTGTAGCGAGGCTGCTCGGGATAGATCGCGAAGCCGCCGCGATGCAGGCGCATGAGGGCCTTGGTGCCATGGAAGACCAGCCCGCCGCCTTCCAGGTAACCCATCAGGCTGCAGTCGAAATTCACCAGGAAGTTGCCGGGATAGTGAAACGCGGCGTTGACCGTGTCGGGCCATTGAAATTCAGGAATGACGTAGTGGCCCCCCATGGCCTGCGCATCGATGGGCGTGTCGCTCGACATCGCCCAGTGGACCACATCCACCCAATGCAGAAACAGATCGGTGAGCGAGCCGCCGCCGAAATCATAAAACCAGCGCCAGTCGCGGTAACGTTCGCCATCGAACGGCTGGGCGGGTGCGGAGCCCAGGAACATCTTCCAATCGAGTTTCGCCGCGTCGATGGGCGCGCGGTCGGCCCGCCCTTGCAGGTAATTCTGATACCAGTAGGTGCGAACGAGGGTGACCTGGCCGAGACCGCCGCCGGCCACGATGTCGCGCGCCTGCTGGAAATGCGGCCAACTGCGCTGCTGCATGCCGGTCTGCACCACGCGCTTCGATTGCGCGACGGCGGCAAGTAGCCGTTCGCCCTCTTCGATGCGGTGGGTGACGGGCTTCTCGACGTACACGTCTTTGCCCGCGCGTACGGCGTCGACGGTCATGGGGACGTGCCAGTGATCGGGCGCGCCGATGACCACCGCGTCGAGATCGGGAAGCTCGAGCAGGTTGCGGTAATCAGTGAAGCGGCGCGCTTCGGGCGTCAGTTTTTCGCGCGCTTCATCAAGGTGCGGTTCGTACACGTCGCACAGGGCCACGATCTGGCTGCCTTCCGCCTTTTTCAGGAGGCTCAGCAGATACTGGCAGCGCCCGCCCGTGCCGATGCCTCCGATGCGAATGCGGTCGTTCGCGCCGAGGATGCGGCTGTACGACGCGGCCGTGGCGAGGGCGGCGGTTTTCAGGAATTGGCGCCGCGCGGGATGCGCCGCCGGGGTTGTGCTATGCATGTTTGGCTCCTATGCTTGCATGCCTTCCAGTTTCCATGGCGCGCGATAAGGGCGCACCAACATCCTGTTGGCATTTTCGCTAGCCGTATCGTTGCCGGTGAAGCGCTCCTGCCGTCCATCCCAACGCAGCTTTTGTCCCAGGCGCAGCGCGATGTTACCCAGGTGACAGGCGGTGGTAGTGCGATGGCCGATTTCGATATCGGCCACCGGAAGTTCGCGCGACGCGACGCACTTCAGGAAATTCTGCACGTGGGGCACGTGCTGCACCGAAGTGGTGCCGCGGCCGGCTGCGCCTTCCAGATCGTAATACATGCTGATGCCGGTGAGGTCGTCGAAAGCCGCGCGGAACGAGATGCCGCCGGGTTCCATGTGCGTCTTCATCTGCGGCGTTATCTCATATCCGGCGCGGTCGACGAATAGCGTGCCGCGCGTGCCGTGGAACTGGATGCCGTAACTGCCGAAGGGCTTGTGGCCGGCGTCGCCATTATGGCCGTAGGAATTGTGCAGCAGGCAGGTGTAATGCAGCAGGAAGCCGGGATACTCCCACGTGACTTCCTGCGTGTCGGGCGTGTCGCGCCGGTCGTGCACGTAAAGCTTGCCGCCGGATGCGGTGACGGCTTGCGGCGTATCCACGCCCATGGCCATGTGGACGATGTCCACCAGGTGCACGCCCCAGTCCGTAATGCGGCCACCGCCGTAATCGAAAAACGAGCGCCAGTTGCCCAGGAAGCGCGCAGGATTGAACGGGACTTTGGGCGCGGGGCCGAGCCAGAAGTCGTAATCGAGACCGGCGGGCGGCTCGGCATCGGGCGGCGTGCCGAGGCCTTCGGGCGAGCTGGTTTCGTGGATCCAGGTTTGCACGTAATGGATTTCGCCGATCTCGCCCGCGCGCACGATCTGCGCGGCGCGCTGGAAGTGCGATCCTGAGCGCTGCTGAAGGCCCACCTGCACGATGCGCTTGTTGCGGCGGGCGGCTTCCACCATGAGGCGGCCTTCCCGCACCACGTTGGACACGGGCTTTTCGACGTAAACATCCTTGCCGGCATAGCAGGCGGCCACGGTGATGAGCGGATGCCAATGATCGGGCGTGGCAACGACCACCGCGTCCACCGCACGGTCGTCGAGGAGTTTGCGGAAATCGGAATAAGTGCGGGCTTTGCCGCCGGTGAGTTGGTGGGCGGCCGCCAGGTTTGGCTGGTAGACGTCGCACACGGCCACGATTTCGGCTTCGGGTTGTTTCTGGAAATCGGCCAGATCCATGGATCCCATGCCGCCGCAGCCGATCACGCCGATGCCGACTCGGCCGTTGGCGGATGCGGTGCGGGCCTGCTGGGCGAAGGCGCCCGCCAGCGCCGCGCTTTTGAATAGTTCTCGCCGATTCATAGGCCTCCAATGAGTTAATGTATACCCATCCCGGTACTCAACTGCGGTTGAGCCGCGTCCGGAACGATCGCCAGTGGTTCTGTCTGCCACAGCATACGCGTTCCTGCCGCCAGTTCCGCCGACCGGGTAGCGAAAACGATTTTCGCCACCCCGGGGATTTCGGGATCGACCGTCTTCGACGAGCCTCCAGTGCCTTGGACCCCAGCCTGAGGGGTCACGGAGACGAAGCGGGCATAGAAGGGCTCCCAGCCGTCCCGCGTCTGCACCCGATCCAGCTCAATAATCACGGCACTCTCTCCGCGACACGAACGCACACGCCCTTCGATAGCCGCGCCGGCGGCAATAATTTCATGGCCCCGCAGAGACACAGGTGCAGCCACCCTGGCAGTCAGCACTTCGCTTCCGGCGGCGGTTGTCACGCTCACCGGCGAGGCAAGTGAAACGGCGATCTCCAGATCGGCCGGCAACCCCGGGCTTTTCGCTGGATGCCTGCTCTGGTCCTGCGAATTGTCTACCCGAAGGAGACAGTCGATTCGGCAGCGAATGCCCGGCAGTGATTGAAGAACATCCGGCTCAGACGTTGAATGCCAGATCCCTCTTCCGCGTGAACCCGCGCCTCATATGGAAGCAGAACCGTGCCGCCGCCAACTGTCTCAGGCTGATAGTCGATCACCGCATCCAGTTCCCTCAGTTTCAGATCGCCAGGAATCTGAATGGCACGCACCTGGACCCGGCGCAGCGTCAAGCCGGCCCTTGTCCACAAAGAAGAATCCTTCTTCTCCCGCTCGTGCGGAGGATTTGCCGTACTGAATGGACCAGCGGGCCTCGCCTGGAATACTGTGGAAATCGTACCGGTAAACGGCTTCGCCATCCAGGACCTCGGGGCCGCCAAAAGTAATGGTTACTCCGTTTCCAGCAATTAGTCCGCGCGCCAGCATGCCGAACATCCCGGTGGTGCTGAAGCTGTTGCCGAGCATAGCGGCCAGCCCCTCGCTTGAAAACCGCTTGCCACCCGCGTAGCCATAGATCTCCCGGTCATCGGAGATGCCGATTTCAACCCGAAACAGGCCCGCGTCCTGGGGCTTCCCACGCGTATCGATTCGGGTTCGCGTGATGCTTTCCAAACATGTGTAATCGGGAGTCTTCACTAACAGCGGAGCATTGCGCTCGCGCAGTGCGCTGGCTGGCGGACCGTCCCCGCGCGAGGGAACCAGAGGGATTGCCTGAGCCGCCGCAGGTGACGCCGCAATCTCCGCGGCCGGCGTCCGCATTTGCGCCAGCGTGCTTCGCGCCGCGTCGGCATTGATCCCATGCGGCGCGTGATCCAGGTACGCCTGCAGGTGCTTGCTGGCTTCCTCAATCTGCTGTTTGATGGCTAGCACGCTCCCCAGCGCGTATTCTAATTCGGGGTAGTCGCGCCTGGTGTCGACCCGCAGTCCTTGCCGCGCGCTCTTTTCCGCGGCATCCATGTCTTGGAGATTCAGGTTTGCGAGCGCATGCATTGCCCAGGCATCCGGAAAGGCCGTTGGGTTGAGGTCAATGGCTTTTTGAGAGTGATCGCGCGCCGCACTCCAGTCACCTTGTGACCCCTCCAGTCTGGCTGCCTGCATCAACGGAAGCGCAAACGCCGGATCTGCGCTTACCGCCGCCAGGAACGATATCTGCGCACCCCGTCGATCCCCTCGGCCCAACTGCAGCAGGCCCAGGGTCAGCCACGCGGAACTGTAGCGCGGGTAAGCCGACGTAACTTTTCGCAACGAATCTATGGCATTCGACCATTCCTTCCTGGCGACCTGATCGAGAGCCTTCTCATATATCTTTTGTTGCGCCCTGCTGGCGTCTTTATCCGCCGTACTTGTAAAGCCGTTTGCATTCGCCGACAGGGGCTGTAGAACAAGCCGCCCGACTTTTTCATCGCTTCCCGGTTTCACGTCCGCCAAGGGTTGCGCCGCGGAGTAGTGCCCGTCCAGAGAAGCGTGCAACGCGCAAGCTCCCGTCCCGGTGATACTGCGCAAGCTGTCCCGGCTGACGCTGAACCGTCCCTTGGAGTCGGCAGTGGCGACCAGAACCCGGTCGCCGTCGCACTCGGCGTAGATGCCCACAAGCTCGTTGGCGGCCGACCCGTCCGCTAACACGACCGTGCCACTCAGTCTGGCTCGCCCTGGCGGCAGAACACCCGGCTTGAGATCGCCGTTCGAATTTGTGGTTTCCGACTCGGGGACAGGGCGATGCATGGTGCCCTGCGGCAAGGCCTGGGACACGCCCAAGGTAAGCGCGGCTGCCGCCAAGACGACTGCGACATTCGTTCCCCTACCCATCATCAAACAGCGTAGCGCGAATCCGGGGACGGCACGGTAAATTAGCCGACTATGGAACCAGGATGAAGCGATCGATGGATATGCGTGCGCTTTTATCCGCGCGTGCGGGATCTCGATGGAAGATCACTTTCAGATCGTCGAATTTCCGTACCGCCGGGTCGGGTGGGACACGATAAGTCAGAACCTGTCCGACAGGCGCTAAGCTTCCCAGGCTTTGTCCCGGGGCGGGGAACAGCGCGCTATCCACCAGGACCAGTTCAACTGAGACGGTCTCCGGATGCGGATCGGTGCTGCGAATGGCGAGTTGGATTTCGCGGCAGCAGGCGATGCCAATTGGCGTATCCAACTTCTGATGCGCCTCCATCTCCATCGGCCAGCCGTCGGTGGTATGAAACGAGAGGTCGGTGGCGCTGCCGCGACGGATGACCGATTGCCTTGGGGGGCGCGAGGCCGGCCGCCGGAACATCCAATACTCGCCGGAGAAGGGGATGTCGAGCGGCTTGGGAACGGCCGTGGGAATGGTGATGGCGGGCCTGGCGGGCGCGGCCGGTACGGGAACGAAGATGGTGGGATAGGGTTTCAATTCGGGCAAGAGGATGACGCCCGGAAAGTCACCGCCGAAACCTCCGCCGTCGGCAGGCGGTGGGAGTTCGGTAGATGGCGATGTGGCCGGCTGGCCCGCGGGAGGCCCGTTTCCGGCAGCGGCGGCGGATCCGTTCGCGGAACCCCCGCCGCCGCGGCGGACCGCGATGCCGCCGAAGGTAAGCGACACGGCCAGCAGAAAAGTGAGCAGGATGCTGAGCGCGGAGTGCGGCAGCGTGGGCGGTTTTCCCGGCCGGTAGGCGCCGCCCGTGATGGATAGCGACGTGAGAATGGCGATGGTCAAAGCAAAGAAGGCAGCCGCGCGCACCGGATGATGCCAAAGCCACGCCACGGCGGCCGCCTGCGCGGAAAGCGATGCCATCAACACCGGTGCGGAGCTCCATGACAGAAATGTGCCGTCCGGCCCCGCGCTGCCGAACATGGTTGCGGGCTCCGCGAAAGCCGCCTCCGGCCGCGCGGGGGATTCGACGGACGACCAGTTGGCGATTAATTGTTGGGTGGCGGTGGCGATCAGGAAGAGGCTGGCCGCGACTGCGCCCGCTACGGGAACAGACAGCAGCACGATAGACGGCACAAACCACATGGCTGGCGCAGCCGCGCGTAACGAGAAGCGCGTGGCATCCGGCAGATCCGCCAGGGCGACCACGAAATAGACCCAGAAGGCAATGAAGGCGCCGCCGACCCACGCCACAGCCACATAGGACAGGGCTTCGGTGAAGATACCAGCCAGGGACTCGAAGCCGAGCCGGGGAAGGATGTTGTGTGTCCAAACGAACCAGACGCCGGCTACGACGCATGCCACCCGAGCGGCGGCAATCAGGCGGCCGCCGATTTTGCCGATTTCGCTGGATAGGGGCATGCGAGCTCTCTCATTCATTTGACACCGGAGCGGTGGGTGGCAGGTTGAGGGCGGTGGGGTTGGAGGCGCCCGGGCTTACAATGAGTCCGTGAGTTTCCCTCGATCGAGCGGGATTCTGCTGCACCCCACGTCGCTTCCAGCGCGGTTTGGGATTGGGGATCTTGGTCCGGAAGCCTGTGCGTTTGTGGACTTCCTGGGGGCCGCCGGACAACGCCTCTGGCAAGTGCTGCCGCTGGGGCCAACCGGCTTCGGGGATTCGCCGTACCAGTTGTTTTCCGCTTTTGCGGGAAATCCGCTGCTGATCAGTCCCGAGCAGTTGGCTCAGGAAGGTCTGCTGACCGCGGCCGAGTTGGCGGAAGCGCCGCTGTTTCCGGCAGACACGGTGGATTACGCGCGTGCGATCCCGCTCAAGTTCGGCCTGCTGCGCGCGGCGTTCGCGCGTTTCGAGACGAGTTGGAAGAATCGCGGCGAGCTGGACGAGTATCGCAGCTTGTGCCGCGGCTGGCTGCCGGACTTCGCCCTGTTTATGGCGCTGAAGTCGGCGCACGGCGGCGAGGCCGTCTGGAGCCGGTGGCAGCCGGATTTTGCCGCGCGCGAGCCGGCCGCGATGGCTCGGTGGCAGTCGCATTTGGCCGGAGAGATGGCGTTTGTGGAATTCACGCAATACATGTTTCACCGGCAGTGGCGCAGTCTGAAGGATTACGCGCGGCAGAAGGGCATTCGCATCATGGGCGACCTGCCTATTTATGTGGCGCACGACAGCGCGGATGTATGGGCGCATCCGGACTTGTTCCAATTGGACGCGGCGGGAGATCCGGAGGTGATGTCGGGTGTGCCGCCGGATTATTTCAGCGCGACGGGACAATTGTGGGGCAATCCGATTTATCGCTGGGACCGCATGGCGGAGACCGGCTACCGCTGGTGGATCGACCGGATGTCCTGGGCCACGTCGCTGGTGGACGTGGTGCGCGTGGATCATTTCCGTGGCCTCGAAGCGTATTGGGAAGTGCCCGCGGGCGAGACCACCGCGCGGAACGGCCGCTGGGTGAAGGGGCCGGGCGCGGCGCTGTTCTCAGCTCTACAAAGCGCGCTGGGCGAGCTGCCGATTGTGGCGGAGAACCTGGGCGTGATCACACCGGAGGTGGAGTCGATCCGGAAGCAGTTCGGATTTCCGGGCATGGCGATTCTGCAATTCGCATTTGGAAAAGATCCGCAGGCGCCCGATTTCAGACCGCACAATTATCCGCGCGACCGCGTGGCCTATACCGGCACGCACGATAACGACACGACCGTCGGATGGTGGACGAGCGCGGGCGCCGGTGACAGCACGCGCACGGCGGCGGACATTCGCGAAGAGCGCGACTTCACGCGGGAGTATCTGGCGACGGACGGGCGAGAGATCCACTGGGTGTTCATGCGGGCGCTGCTGGCGTCGGTGGCCGACACTGTGCTATTCCCATTACAGGACGTGCTGGGGCTGGGGAGCGAGGCGCGCATGAATACGCCCGCGGTACCCAGCGGCAACTGGCGCTGGCGCTTTCGACGGGATCTGCTGACGCCGGCGATTGCGGAGAGACTGAGAGAGATGGTGTCTATCTATGACCGATGGGCCGACCGTTAAGCCGCAACTGAATTTCTGGCAGATCTGGAACATGAGCTTCGGCTTCCTGGGAATCCAGTTCGGCTGGGCGTTGCAGATGGCCAATATGAGCGCCATCTACGAATATCTGGGTGCGCGCGCCGATCAGTTGCCCATTTTGTGGCTGGCCGCGCCGTTGACCGGATTGATCGTGCAGCCGATTATAGGACACGCCAGCGATCGCACCTGGAACCGGCTGGGGCGACGGCGCCCTTATTTCCTGACGGGCGCGATTCTGAGCTCGATGGCACTGATCCTGATGCCGCGTGTTTCGGCGCTGTGGATGGCGGCGGGCCTGTTGTGGATACTGGATGCATCCATCAACATCAGCATGGAGCCGTTTCGCGCCTTCGTGGCGGATCTGCTTCCGGAAGAGCAGCGCACGCGCGGGTTCGCCATGCAGAGCCTGTTCATCGGGCTGGGCGCGGTAGCGGCTTCCGTGTTGCCAGGATTGCTGTTGAAGCTTTTAGGAAACGGCGGCGGAGGCCGTATCCCGCTGCCGGTGCGGCTGTCGTTTTACTTAGGTGCAGTGGCTTTCTTCGGCGCGGTGATTTATACGATTGCCACTACGGGCGAGCATCCACCGCGCGATCTGGAAGCATTCCGCAAACTGAAGACCCAGAAGCGCGGCCTCGGCGAGAACGCGCGCGAGATTCTGGAATCGATCGCGGCCATGCCCGAGACCATGAAGCAACTGGCGTGGGTGCAGTTCGCCACCTGGCTGGGACTGTTTTGCATGTTCCTGTACTTCTCGGTGGCCGTGGCGCACAACGTGTTTGGCGCATCGGATCCGCACAGCGCGCTGTATACCGAGGGCATCGCGTGGGCCGGCTACTGCGCCGCGGCATACTCCGGGGTGTGCTTCGCGTGGTCGTTCGTGCTGCCGCCGATGGCCAATCGGCTGGGCCGAAAGACGACCCACAGCTTGTGCTTATTGTGCGGCGCGATGGGACTGATTTCGGTGGGAGTGATCCATAATAAATGGCTGCTGTTCGGGTCGATGGCGGGGGTAGGAATTGCATGGGCCAGCATACTGTCGATGCCTTACGCCATTCTGGCGGGGTCGCTGCCCGAGGAGAAGACCGGCATATATATGGGGATTTTCAACTTCTTTATAGTGATGCCGGAGATTGTAGCGTCGCTCGGTTTCGGGTGGGTGATGGTGCACGTGTTGGGAAATAATCGATTGCTGGCGGTGATGGCGGGCGGCGTGTTCTTCGCGGTGGCCGCGGGGTTGATGCAGCGCGTGCGGGATGTGGGCGCGGTGCGTGTGGCGGGGGTGACGGAGCGGATTGCGGCGCCGGCGGAGTGAGCCGGCGGTCGATAGTTCAACTAACTAACTAACTTAACTTAGTAAGTGCACACGCTGTGGCGCACGCTTCAGCGTGCTGCGGCGAACTTCAGTTCGCCGTCGCGCGGAGCTATTCGGCAGAAGCCGGCAGAAACAGCGAACTGAAGTTCGCCGCAGCACGCTCTCCAGAAACCCACTGCCGCGACTACGTAGCTTCAGTGATTTGCAGGCCAAGTTCCGCAGCCTTCCTCTGCAGCATCCGTAACTGAATCTGTCGATACTTCTGTTCGTAGAATTCCTTGCCTTTGTCTACGTAAGCCTCCTTGAACTTCAGCATGCGGTATATGATCCGGCCCAACCTGTTGCCCATCGCCTTTTTTGCCTTGGGCGTACCCAACTTGGTCCGCAGCCGCCGGTATTGCGATCCCAGGTAGCTGTCGCTGCGCAGCAAGCTGGTGGCGGCTTGTTGCAGTGCCAAGCCTACCCGATGGCGCTTTTTCTTCTTCTCCCGCCCCACCACTTTGCCTCCGCTGATCTTGTTGTTGGGTGCCAGATCCACGTACGACACGAATTGGGCTGCGGTTTCGAACCGGTCCATCTGGTCACCCAATTCCGACACCACCGTCTGCGCGGTCAGCACGTTGATGCCATCGATGGCCGTCAGATCCACCCCGCTCGCCCGGAATAGTTCGCTGCGCAGATCCAAGCACTTCGGTACGTTGCCACGCGGCCGCTTCTCCCGCGGGCAGGGCGGCAGGTTTTTCGGGTCGGCTTTGGATTCCATGGTTTGGTAGTGCGCTTCCAATTGCTGGTCGCATTCCCCGATCTTTTTCTGGAAGGTCTGGTAGGTCTCGCACTCCTGCCGCAGGATAAACAGCAATTCCTTCCGCCAGTTGCCTTCCAGGCTCCGCATCACCTCCTCTTTACTGGCCTTCACCCCGGGGTCCCGCAACTGCGCCAATACCCGCACGTCGCGTTCCCCCTCCAGTATCGCGCCCAGGATAGCCTGCCCGGTGGCGCCACTGATATCGCTGATCACATTGGCTAACTGCACGTTCATTTGTGTCAGAGCTTTCTGCATACGTTGAATGCACCGCGCCGCATCCGCCACATGCTGCTGCCGCTGCCGCCCATACGCGCGCATCTGCAGGATCTCTTCCGCCGGCCGGAAGGAGTTGTGTAACAAGCCGTAGACGTGCAGCTGCAACAGCCATTGACATTCCTGGATGTCGCTCTTGCGCCCCGGCAGATTCTTAGTGTCCCGGGCGTTGACCACAAATACCCGGATACCGCGCTCAGCCAGAATGTCAGCCAGGGGAATCCAGTACACTCCGGTCGATTGCATGGCCACCGTCTGGATGCCTAGCTTTTCCAGCCAGTCCGCCAGGGCCACCAGATCCGCGGTAAAACACCCGAACACTCGCACTGGCTCCGCGTCCAGGTGCGGCGGCACGGCCACCCAATGTTCGCTATTGCCGACATCGATGCCGGCGGCCATGGGGTGCACCACCTCCAGTCCCAGCTTCCAATCTTGCGGCTTCAGCGGCACACGGTTCTTTGATTTCTTTTGCCGGGAACTTTTAAACTGGGAGGAAAAACGCGGGCTGGACTGCTTCGCGGTACTCTTCGTTTTGGCCATAGGCTCCTGCCTGGGTGTGGAATTCGGCGCACCTCGGCCCGGTCGCGAATGGTTTGAGAGTCTCTCCAACGGGGTCCTGCCGTAGATGGAAACCGACGGCACGCCGCCAAACAGCTGATCGCCAATGACCGGAGCCATGCTGAAGCGCGGGCATAGTAACACCCAAAATGTAGTCGGCCTTAACTGCCGAGCTGCGCCTTCTGGCATTATGCCGCAACTCTGGCCCGGTTTCCGAGACTGCTGACGGCCCGCAGGGCCGCTGGTGCTGAAGCGTGCGCCACAAAGGCACAGGGCACAGAGACGCAGAACCGAACGGGCGATTCTCGAAAGCGGACACTTGTGCCGTAAGCGATCCCTTAGCAGTTAATCGTTTCAGTCACTTGCCCTGCCAGGGCGAAGGGACCTCCACCTGCTCCCCAGACTTTGGAATGGTCACACTCCTGAAGGATTTGCGCTACTCCTTCCGCATCTTGTGCAAGGTGCCCGGCTTCACCGCGATAGCGCTGCTGGTTCTCGCGCTGGGCATCGGCGCGAACACCGCTATCTTCAGTGTGGTCAACTCCGTCGTGCTGCGTCCCCTGCCTTACCCCGGAGCCGATCGCCTGGCTATGATCTGGGAAACGGATTTGAAGGACGGCATCAAGAGCGAAGGGCCGTCCGCGCCGAATTTCCTCGACTGGAAGGAACAGAGCCAATCCTTCGAAGACATGGCCCTACTCGAGGTCGGTACCGGCACCGTTACCGGTGTGGGCGAGCCGGAGCAGGTCACCGGGCTGCGCGTGACTACGAATTTTCTGTCGATGCTCGGCGCGCGTACCATTCTCGGGCGCGACTTTACCGCGGCCGAAGGCGCCGGCCAGGCACGTTACCCGGTCGCCGTGCTCGCGAACGGGTATTGGAAGCGCCGCTTCGCCTCGGACCCGCGCGTCATCGGCCGAGTGTTCATCATGAACAGCGAACCCTACACCGTGATCGGCGTGCTCTCTCCGGATTTCTACCATCCTCTGCCCACCGATCTTTACGTCCCCTGGCCGCTCGCGCAACTGCGCGGCAAGGCCCGCGTGGATCACGATTTCGGCGTTATCGCGCGCGTCAAGCCGGGCGTCACCATGGCCCAGGCGCAGGCCGAATTGAGCACCATCGCGCGCCGCATCGATGCGCAGACGCCCCGGCTGGCAGGTTGGGATGTGACCGTGGTGGGGATGAAGCAGGCGCTCTTCGAATACATCCGGCCCGCGTTGCTGTTGCTGCTGGGCGCAGTAGGACTCCTGCTGCTGTTGGCGTGCGTGAACGTAGCCAGCCTGTTGCTGGCGCGCGTCACCAGCCGCCGCAAAGAATTGGCTATTCGCGCGGCATTGGGTGCGCCGCGCGGCCGCCTGATTACGCAGATTCTCAGTGAAAGCCTGGTGCTTTCGCTCGCCGGAGGTGCACTGGGCGTGTTCGTCGCCCTATGGGGCGTCGACCTGCTGAGCGCGGTCCTGCCCAACACGCTTCCGATGGCCGAGGCCGGCGCCGAGATCGTGCGGCCGGCTATTGGCGTGGATGCCCGCGCGCTGCTCTTCGCGCTGCTGATCTCCATCGGCGCCGCCCTGGTTTTCGGACTGATACCGGCGCTGTATGTGGCCCGCGCCGACGTGAACGACGCGTTGAAGGAAGGCGGCCGAACGTCTTCCGCATCGGCTGGCCGCACGCGGGTATGGAGCTGGCTGGTGGCGGGTGAGGTGGCTCTCGCCAGCATGCTGCTGATCGGTGCGGGGCTGGCCATGAAGAGCTTCGTAAATCTGCAACACGTGAATCCGGGCATACGGCCCGATCATGTTTTGACGTTTCGCATGCGGCTGCCCACGGACAACTTGTACAAAAGCGATCGCGACCAGGCTGATTTCTACCGGCGCTTACTCGTCAAAGTGGACCAGATCCCCGGAATTCAGTCCGCCGGTCTGAGCGATGTGCTTCCGCTCGGCGAGCAAAACGACCGGGAGTATTTCACTATTGAAAATCGCCCGCTGCCGCCGGGACAGGAACTGGTTGCCGACTTTCGGCGTATCAGCCCGGCGTATCTGAGTACGATGGGAATCCCGCTGCTTCGGGGGAGAACGCTCTCCGCGCGCGATGTGCGCGACGCGCCGCCGGTGATCCTGATTGACGAGACACTCGCGCACCAGTGTTGGCCCCACCAGAATCCGCTCGGCCAGCGCATGCGGTTGTGGGGTGAATTCCGCGAGGTGGTCGGCGTGGTGGGTCAGGTGCACCATTACGGCCTGGAAAAGCAGCCGCAGCCTACCATCTACGCGCCCTATGAGCAGATGACGGACAAAGCCATGGCGCTGGCCGTGCGCACCACTATGGATACGGCGGCCGTGGTGAAAGCCGTGAAGCAGGCGGTGTGGTCCGTCGATCGCGGCCAGCCGGTGTTTCAGATCCGCAGCATGGACGATTATATTTCGCTGTCCGAAACCGCGCCGCGCGTCTCGACTGTACTGCTGCTGGTTTTCGCGGGTATCTCGATGCTGTTGGCCGCGCTCGGGATTCATGGCGTCATTTCCTACGGCGTCGCCGCGCGGACGCGGGAGTTCGGCATTCGCATTGCGCTGGGCTCCACGCCAGGGCAAGTAAAGGCGCTGGTAATCCGGAACGGTCTCAAGACCGCCATCATCGGCCTGCTGGCCGGAATGGCCGGCGCCGCCGCGCTGGCGTCGGCCCTGCGCACGTTGCTCTACGGGGTAGCGCCGCTCGATCCCGCCGTGATGGCCGCGGTCGCTGGGCTGCTTCTCACTGTGGCGCTAGTCGCCAACTACATCCCGGCTCGACGCGCGACGCGTATCGATCCCATGGAGGCGCTGCATCAGGAGTAGGTGACTTCCATTAGCCAACTGTCCCGGTATTCACCCTCGTGAAGCTCGTGCAGCGGCAACAACCTGACCTTGCGAAAGCCGCACTTTTCATAGCATCGAATCGCACGCGTGTTCCCGGCGTGGGGGTCTAAAATCACCTTCGCGGCATGCTTGACGCGAAATAGGTACCGCAACAGGAGCCCAAAGATACTGCCGGCCCTCTCTTCGACGCTCCAATATGCGCGGGTCGGTAAGCCATTCCGCCAATCGTCCGTTATGCGGCGCGCAACGAGAATTCTGTTCTGTTGTGCTTGGAAATCCCGTGAATTCGCCACGATGCCGGTCATTCTGACTCCTGGCTCCTGACTTCTGTCTTCCATATCCCGGAGGGATATCAAAGTTCCTTCCCGGTTTCTTCCATACCAATGCAAGCATGACACCGATTCGCCGGCTAACTGTATCGGAAACGATTCGTCGAACAAAGATATGCGTCAAGACCTGCGGCTCGGCATCAGAATGCTTAAGAAACAACCGGGCTTCGCCCTGATTGCCATATTCACGCTGGCATTGGGCATTGGCGCAACCGCGGCGGTGTTCAGCTTGATTCGGGGCGTGCTGTTGACGCCGCCCCCTTACCGGCAGCCGCAGCAACTCGTGCTGATCCCAGCGGCGCGGACCGATGGCAAAACAATGGATCAGACTCGCGGTTGGCCCGCCGCGCAGTGGATCGACTGGCAAACCAATTCGAAATCCTTCGCCGCCATTACTGCGTATGACTGGACCTTCAACTTTCTGGTCCTGAACGAGGGCAGCGTGTCGATGGAGGGGATGTACGTTACGAGAGACTATTTCGGCGCGCTCGGTTTGCAGCCGGTTATGGGGCGCACGTTCCTGGAATCGGAAACGACGGGAAACACGCCGCAGGTCATCCTTCTCGGATATGAGTTTTGGCAAAGGAAGTTCAACGGCGATCCGCACATTATTGGTAAAGCGCTCCGCATCAGCCGCTGGGATACGCCGCCCAAGGTGATCGGCGTGATGCCCCCTGGCATCCGGTTCCTGCCTTCGCCGGGCGCCGCCAAGGAACCAAACTACAATGTGAACGCGCTCGTGCAATTCTGGGTCCCGGCTCCGTCCAAACCCAGCGAGCTGAAACAGGCGTTCTGGAGTGTGGCCGGGCGGTTGCGCGACGGGACATCCCTGCGGCAGGCGCAGGGCGAACTCACAGTGATGGCCGCCAGAGAGGCGCGCGCCGACCACGATTTTGAGGGCTTCACCCCCCGGGTGGAATCGCTGAACGCCGAAATGAACCGCGAAGGCAGCCGCATACTGCTGCCGCTGTTGGGCGCGGCCGTACTGGTGCTGGTGATCGCCTGCGGCAATGTAGCGGCCCTGCTGCTGGTACGCGGGCTGCAGCGGCAGCAGGAATATGCCGTGCGCGGCGCGTTAGGAGTGGGCCGCGTGGCGCTGTTCCGGCAGGTATCCACCGAGAGTTTGCTATTGGCTCTGGCGGGCGGCGTGCTGGGCGTGGGGCTTGCCTTGGGCGCTGTTGAGTTGTTTAAGCTCATCGGCGGACACGCGATCCCTCGTCTGGATGCCGTCTCGATGGGCTGGCCGGTGCTCGCCTTCGGTCTTGCGGCGGCGGTCTTCGCAGCCCTGGCGGCTTCGCTGCTTCCCGCCTGGCGCGCCACGCGACTGGACCCCATAGAGGTGCTCAAGAGTGCCGGTCCGAAAAGCAGCGCGGGACGCGGGGAACGCCGCCTGCTGCGTGCGGTCACGGTGGTGCAGGCGGCGCTCACCCTGGCGCTACTGGTGGGGGCCGGTCTTCTGGTACGCACCATGATGAACATTTCGAATGTGCAAACGGGTTACAACATCTCGCACATTCTGACAATGAGCGTCACCGCGGTGCGCGGCGATTGGGGCGATTTTCATCTTCGCGCCTTGGAGCGCACAGGCAGGATTCCGGGCGTACAGTACGCCGCGTTTGCCTGGGGAGTGCCGCTGACCGGCAACAACTGGCCCGCCACTGTGGACATCGAGGGCCAACCCGTCCCCACTAAGGATAGCGACCGGATTTCACTTCCCCTGCGGTCGGTGACGGAGGACTACTTCAAGCTCCTGGGACAACCGATTTTGGATGGGCGCGGCTTCCGCCGCAGCGACGACCGTAAGGCGCCGCGTGTGGCTATCGTTAACCAGGCTTTGGCGGATCGCTATTTTCCTCATTCCCAGGCGGTGGGAAAGAAGTTCTGGCTGGGCCCGCGGCAGGATCCGCCGACCGAGATCGTAGGCGTGGTGGCGAACAGCCGCACGGATGATCTCACCCGCGCGGGGAGTCCCGAGATTTATCTTTCGTTGTGGCAGGCCGGTGCATTTTCCAAGCACTTGGTTTTGCGCACTACGGCGGACCCGCGCGCCATCATGGCCGCCGTCGAGCGCGAATTGCGCGCCGTCGATCCGACCGTGGCCGTCGAGAACGTGCAAACACTGGAACAGATTCGCGGCGATTCGCTGGCGTCCAGGACCTTCGCCATGCAGCTTCTCACCGGCTTCGCCACGGTGGGAAGCGTTTTGACTCTGGTTGGCATCTTCGGCGTGCTCTCGCTCTCGGTGGCCGCGCGGCGGCGCGAGCTGGCCATCCGCTCGGCGGTTGGCGCCCAACAGCGGGACATCCGGAATTTGATTTTCGGGGAAGGGCTGCGGTTGATTGCGAGCGGAGTGATCGCGGGGCTGGCCGCGGCGCTGGCTGTGTCGCGGGTGCTGCGGTCTTTTCTCTTTGGAGTGGAGCCGGCCGATCCGGTCACGTTTATTGGCGTGGCAGTGCTCTTCGCGACTGTCGCGCTGTTGGCGTGTTGGGTGCCTACGCACCGGGCCGCGAAGGTCGATCCGGTGGAGGCCCTCAGATACGAGTGAGCGTCAGTGCCTCTCCTCCAGCGCCGCACTGACGCGCGGTGGGAGCGACTTGATCCTTTTTATGAAACGCCGCCGCCTTCCACAGCTTCTCGTCTGAATCCCACAGGCCATTGGCAAACATACCCGAGCGGCGCACGCCATGCTTGGCCACCCAGAAAACCTGGGCCTCCGTGTATTCCGTCCCCTTTGCCGGCAAGTTGGGTACCGGCGGAAACAGAACCCCGGGATACTTGTACGGTTTTCCGGGCTCCCCATGGCAACCCGCGCATTCGTTCAGGTAAATCTTACCGCCGGCGATCAGGTTCTCGTCTGTCGGTGGGAACGGGTTCGCCACTTCCGGCGCCTCCCGGCGCACCGAAGCATGCACCGCGCGCGTCATCAATGCGCTCTCCAGATGCGAAGGCGGCAGGTCACCCCGCGCTTCCGCGAACCCTAAAAGCAAATATGCCAGCGCCCCCACGGTTAATACCAACAGCGTGCATAAGATTCCCAGCACGAAGTGCTTCATGGCAAAATCTCAGCGGGCATTATCGCGCTTGCAAACCAGATGATCTCCCCGAGTCCAATTCAAGGCAGAGGTCTTGCTGATCTGCCATTCCATCGTAAAGGTGTCCGCGGGTGCGATGGCGTAAAGAAAGCGGTTCGCTGCATAGGGAGCCTTCAGGTCATCAGTCACTGCGGACGTCATGGTGAGCACGCCATCCACCCAGCCATCGGCGCTAGAGTAAGTGGCCGCGCCGAAGTTGTTGGCGCCGAACTCCACCAGGCGTTTCTGCTGTGAGTCATAGCCAATCAGATACTTTGCCAGATAGCCGGTGCCGAGTATCACATTGCCGGTGAATGTCGATCTGTGCGGCTTGCCATTGCCCATGGCGCCGGTACAGTTCCAGGTGCCCGCAAACTGAAAACCTCCCGGAGGAATCGCCGTGAGGGCCTTGCGGTCCTGGGCTGACACAAGTAGCGCCCTGGCGGACAAACAGAGAACGCCAAAAAATCTGTGGCCAATACGCACCATGCTACGGCGACTCTTCATTCTATCGTGACGGCAGAAAACCCGGAGGGTTAGTAGTTGTGCTTGTCGGACGTCCGTTTTCGGGCAGCGCCTCCCAGATTCGCACACAGACCGCCGGCCTTGGGCGAAATAAATTACCCCTATTCATTAGGCAGCATTTGGCGTTACATTTGCCCGCGGTCGTCGCATGATCATGCTGAAGCATTGGTGGAATTACAGCGCTGCAACCGTATGGGCAGCCAGTTGCCTTTTTGCAGAGGCACCGGCACGGGTGCAGACCTTTCCTCTGCGCGATACGGCCGGTCTGATTGCGCCCAAGGTGAAGACAGAAGCGGTGACATATCTGGGGCGCGAATCCGTCCGGATGACCGTAGAAGGGGACGACCGCGACGGCCTTGCGCTGCTGCCGGGAACCGATTTCGAGGACGGCGCGATCGAGGGGGATATCGCGCTGAAGGTCACCGTGCCGCCGGGTATCAGGTATCCGGGCTTTATCGGGATTGCCTTCCGCGTCCGGCCGGATGCATCGCATTACGAGTTATTTTATGTGAGGCCCGGAAACTCGGATGCCGCGGATCAGGCGATGCGGAACCATGCGGTACAGTACGTTTCGGAGCCGGACTTTGGCTGGTATCGCCTGCGGCGGGAATGGCCATGGGTTTATGAGTCTCATGCCGAACTGGCCATGGAGACCTGGACCAGAGTACGGATCGAGGTGGCGGGCCGCGCCGCGAAACTCTATCTGAACGGATCGGCCAAGCCGAACCTGGTGGTGGATGGGCTGAAGGGCGAGGATTTGCACGGCGCAGTCGGGCTGTGGGGCTTCACCGGCGAGGAGGCATATTTTTCCAACGTGCGGATTACGCCGGCCGCGCCGCAGAACTTGAAGAACGGATCCGACGTGGCGGGTTCGTGGGCGATGCGGTATGCCAGCGACGCAGGCGGGATGGAGGCGTTGATGCAATTGCACCGCGACGGAAACAAAGTGGCCGGAACATGGTCAGGCCCGCTGGGAGAGGACCGCGCCATAACTGGCACCTGGCGGAACGGATACGTGGAGCTCTCGTTCGCGGGTGAGTGGCCGAAGGAAAGCGGTAGGGGAGCCCCGGGGCCGGTGAACGCGTTCCTGACCGGTTGGATTGACGGCGATTCCGGCAAGGGGCGGATGCGCGTGGAAGGACGGTCCGATGGCGCATGGGTGGCCAAGCGCAAGGAGTAAGCGCGCCCAAACTTATGGCACGCGCTTGGCGATCAGCTCCAGGCTCGTCCCGAGGGACGGCACTTCCACTGTGAACTTGATCGTGTCGCCCTCTACTTTGCCCTTGTAACTGACCTTCCCCTCGTTACCCTGTACGTTCACGGTTATGCTGAACGTAACATTGTCGCCGTCCACCTGGCCGTCTTCAATGGTGGACTTGCCAAACATGTTGCTGGTGGTTTCCCCGGTCAGTTTATGGCCGTCCACCTTGAAGACGAACGTTCGCTCCACGGTGCCGTTAGGCGTATCGGCGGTTCCCTTCCAGTTGCCGCTGATGTCCGCGGCAGAAGCGGTGAGCGCGCCCAGCGCCATCAAACACAGTAGCCACTTCATTAGCGTCCCTCCTCTTTCCCAAAACCCGTCTTTAGTCCTCGGTTTTGCCGGCATGCTCGAACAGGAAATTCAGAGTCTTCTCCGTCTGGATATGCGAGGCGATGCGGCCCAGCGTTCCATCCTTCTCAAACCGCAAGCGCACCGCGGCGAAGGGCTCGCGCTGCTGCCGGGCGATGCGCTCCACCTCTTTATCCACTTCATCACGCGTGGCCGCGATGGCTTCCCGCTCCGCGATGCGCGATAGCAGCATGGATGCTTTCACCTCGCGCTGCGCCTTGTCCTGCATGTTTTCTTTCAACTTCTTCCAATCCAGCTTGAGGCCCTTGGGATCCACGCCCTCCTGGGCCAGCGCCCGCACGCGCTGCTCGGTACGGTTCTTGATCTGCTGGTCGACAAAGACCTCCGGCACCGGAAAATCGTGCAGGTCCACCAGCTTGTCAACCAACTGGTTCTTGGCCTCCTGCTGCGCTTCGTACTGGCGTTGCGTGAACAATGATTTGCGCACGGCCTCGCGCAGCTCATCCACCGTGCGGTAGTCGCCCAGGTCCTGCGCGAATTCGTCGTTGACCTCAGGCAGTTCCTTGCGCCGCACGCCCTTCACCAGTGCGCGGAACCGTACGGTCTTCCCGGCGAGCTTGGCCTGACCGTAATCCTCCGGATAATGCACGTCAAACTCCTTGGTCTCGCCGGGAGTTACACCGCGCAGATTGTCGCTGAATTCCTCCATCGTATCGCTGCCGCCGATTTCGAGCGTCATTTCTTCCTGCTTCACCGCGGGGCCCTCCACGGCGCTCAGGCTTTCGAGCGACAGCACCGCGAAGTCGCCGTCCGCGAGCGGCCTGGGATCCTCGTTCACGAATTCGGCCTTCTGGTGGCGCAGTTCTTCGATGCGTTTATCCACGTCCTCGTCTTTGATTTCGGGATCGTGATACTTCACGGTCAGGCCCTTGTAGTCCTGCAGTTCGATCTGCGGCACCACTTCGAATTCGGCCTTGAAGCGCAACGGTTCGCCGGCATCCAGGTGAACATCGGTGATGTCGGGCTGTCCGACCACTTTCAGGTCTTCGGCCTCGAACCGGTTTTGCAGATATTTCGGTATCAGGCTCTCCAGCACCTGCTTGCGGATATCGCTGGCAAAATGCTGGCGGATGATGGAAGCCGGCGCTTTCCCTGGCCGGAAACCCGGCAATTTGGCGCGCTGCTGGACCTTGGCCACTGCCCGGCCGGTTTCCGCTTCCACTTCCTCGGCGGGAACGGTAATTTCGAGCGTATGCTTGCAACTTTCTTCAACTGCCAATGGGATTTACCTCGAAATGGAACTAAGCCATAATCATACCGCTTTGCGTGTGCGGTTAACGTGGCGCACGCTTTAGCGTGCTGCGGCGAACTTCAGTTCGCCGCTCTGCCTGCTGAAGCCGACAGCAGCACGCTGAGGCGTTGCGCCACAAGATTATGGCGCGGCTTCGCAGGCGTTCCAGACGTTATGACTCGCTACCTTGAGCACATGCTCGCGGTGGAATGGTTCTTTCTTCAGAATTTCCTCCGCTTCACTCCAGTCCTTTGTGGCGAAAAGGATCGCCGCGGTGTGTTTATCTTCCATGGGTCCGGCGGAAATCACTTTTCCGGACTTCATCAATCCGCGCATGTATGCGAAATGCTCCGCGGCGAATTGGGCGCTGTTCGCGGCGTTTTCCGCCAATTCAGACAGAACCAACGTTCGTTGGGGACATCGCATGCCCGCGGGCGGCCATTGTGCTTGCGCAAGGGAAACCATGCCAGCTAGGATCAACAGTGTTCGCATTCCGCCAATTATAGCCCCAGGGGGCGGCTGCTCGTTTTACAGTAGGCGTAAAATCGAAATCATGTGCAAGCTTCGTTGTTTATTGGCCGCTACCCTGGCGTTCGCCTCCCTGTCGCCGGCCGGCGCGCAATCCGCATCCGGCGTGGATCTCAAGGCCATGGATCCTACGGTCAACCCGTGCCAGAATTTTTACCAGTACGCTTGCGGCAGTTGGCGGAAAAACAATCCCATTCCGCCCGATCAGTCGCGCTGGGCGCGCTTCAACGAATTGGCCGACCGCAATCTGACCATCGATCGCGGCATCCTGGAAAAGGCGCGTGACTCGCAGATCGGCGATTATTATGCGGCCTGCATGGACGAGCCGGCGATCGAGCGCAAGGGCATCCAACCCATCGAGCCGTTGCTGAAGCTCATTGACGGGCTCACGTCGAAGGACGAGTTGGCCGGCGAAATGGTCCGACTGCACATGGACGGTGTGCGTGCGCTCTTCAATTTTTACGTTCGTCCGGACGACAAACAATCGGATCGGGAAATCGTCGTCGTGGATCAAGGCGGGCTGGGCCTTCCGGATCGCGACTACTATCTGAAGACGGATGCGCACTCCGTCGAATTGCGCAAGCAATACGAGGAGCACATTCACGCACTGTTCGCGCTGCTCGAGAAGGCACAGGGATCCGCCGGCGCCGATCCCGACCCCGAGGCCGAAGCCCGCGCCGTGATCCAATTCGAGACGGCCTTGGCGAAGGCATCTATGGACCGCGTGGCGCGGCGCGATCCGGCGAACACTTATCACAAAATGACCGTGGCCGAACTGGCGCGGCTGACGCCCGATTTTGAATGGAAGAACTATCTGGCCACCATTGGTATTCCGCCGGTGGAGTCGCTGAACGTGGCGGCGCCCGATTTCGTGAAGGCGCTTGACGCGGTAATCGCCGGGACCAGCCTGGCGGATCTGAAAACATATCTCCGCTGGCACGTTCTGGCATCCCACGCGGATATGCTGTCGCGCGCCTTCGACGAGGAGGATTTCCGCTTCAATGAACACATCCTGCGCGGCACCGCGGAGATGCCGCCGCGCTGGAAGCGGTGCGTCCGCGCCACGGACCGGGCCTTGGGCGAGGCGCTGGGCCAGGAGTTCGTAAAGGCGGCCTTTGCCGGCGCCAGCAAAGAGAAAGCCTTGCAACTGGTGGGCGAGATCGAGTCGGAGATGCACAAAGATATCGAGAACGCCGCGTGGATGACGCCCGCCACCAAACAGCAAGCCTTTGCCAAATTGCAGGACGTGACCAACAAGATCGGCTATCCGGAAAAGTGGCGCGATTATTCGAGCGTCAAGGTCGTGCGGGACGATTATTTCGGCAATGCGCTCCGGGCATACGATTTCGAGCGGCGGCGTGATTTTGCGAAGCTCGGCAAGCCGGTGGATAAATCGGAATGGGGCATGACGCCGCCCACCGTGAATGCCTACTATTCGCCGAACATGAATAACATCAATTTCCCGGCCGGTATTCTACAGCCGCCTTTTTACAATCCGCGTGCCAGCGACGCGGTAAACTACGGCGCGATCGGGGCGGTGATCGGCCACGAGTTGACGCACGGATTCGACGACGAAGGGCGCAAGTACGACGGCGCGGGCAACGTGCGCGACTGGTGGACGGCGGAGGATGGCAAGGCTTTCGACACGCGTGCCGATTGTATCGTAAAGGAGTACGATGGCTTCAGCCCGGTGCCGGAAGTGCATCTGAAGGGGAAGTTGACGCTGGGCGAAAATGCCGCGGACAATGGGGGCATCCACCTGGCTTATATGGCGCTGATGGACAGCCTGGCGAAGCATACGGAAGGCACGTTGGACGGCTTCACGCCGCAACAGCAGTTCTTCCTGGGCTACGGGCAAGTCTGGTGCGAGAATATCACCGAACAGGCGGCGCGGATGCAGGCAGCCACCAATCCGCATTCGCCCGGCCAGTTCCGCGCGAATGGCGTGCTCGAAAATATGCCGGAGTTCCAGCAGGCCTTCTCATGCAAGGCCGGCGATCCGATGGTGTCGGCCGATCCTTGCCGCGTCTGGTGAGAACCCTCGCCCCGGCGGGCGGCCCGAGAGGCGCCGCAGGCAGGATGCCTGCCTCACAACTCCTTACTTCGCTTGGATCCCTTCGATGTACTTCATCAGATTATAGACGCGGACGGTACCCAGGTCCTCATTCGGGCCCATGTGCCGGAACAGCTTGCCCCACATCGGCATCTCCTTTGACCCGTGCGCGGCCGGCTCGTCGCCTTCGCCGTTGATAATGTGCTGCACTTGCAGTTCCGGAAATTTACCGCCGTTTTTCGCGGAGATCCGTGTCAGGTCGGAAGGCGCCGGTTTCAGCGCGCTGGCGGCAGGTCCGTCGCCTTTTGCGCTGGGGCCATGGCAAACGGCGCAATACTCGTGATACAAATCTTTGCCTGCCACGGACGTGGTGGGCTGTATCGGCACCTTTTTGACGGTCGGGGGCTGCTCCGCGCGAAGCGCGCTGACGCCAAAGGCTACCAACAGGGAGCCTAAAATAAGATTTACGGACATGGTTAGCTTTTTCATATCCATATGATATACGGAACGCCGCCCCAGCGGAAGCCCATGGCGGAATTTGCTACGGGTGTGCGCTCACTTCAAAACAACCGGGATCTCAAAATACAGCAAGTCACGCCCGGACTCCGCTTCGCTCAGTCCCGTCAGATAAAGGCTGGCGCCTTTCTGATAACCCGTCTGGAAGTAGAAAAAGCCGCTGGCGGACTGGCCGGCCGGCAACATCTCGGCGGCGAAAGCGCGGCCTTCGATCTCCCAGGTGTCCAGCGGATTTTTGTGGCCGATGACTTTGGGCACCGTTCCAGGCGGACCGGGAATCGAATTCGGCCGGTTCGGCCCGTTCAAGAATCGGACGTCCTTAGCGGGCGTGGCGTCTACGCGGTCGCCGTTCGGGCCCACCCAAACCGCTCGCAGGGACTTCACCTTGATCGTCTTGCCGCTGTCGTTCTGGATGACCACCAGCACCGGAAGCACACCGTAGTTGTAAGGATTGTGTTTGCCGAACACGGGGCGCGTGTCCTCGTCATCAAAATAAGGCAACACCCCGATCGTGACTTTCTCGCTGGTCTGGTGTGCGGCATAGCTGGCCGCGGTGCCCGGTGTGAACTTGGGTTCCTCCTTCTTGGACGGAAACGCCTTGTCCGGCGCGAGCGCCATCGCTATACTCGTGAGGAGAGCCAACCGTTTGAAAATAAAAGGCATCTATTTACTCTACCGCCTCCTTCAGGCGCTCGGATCGCCCATTGTTCTGCTTTATCTCCTCTGGCGCGGCGCGCGGCAACACGCCTACCTGGATACCTTGCGGCAGCGCTGCGGATTCCTGCCCGCCTCCTTTAGACAGACCGTGCCCGGCGCGATTTGGTTGCACGCGGTTTCCGTGGGCGAAGTGATCGCCGCCGTTGAATTGATTCGGGAACTGCGCCTTCGCCTGCCGCGCTCTCCGGTCTTCGTGTCCGTCTCCACGCTGGCCGGACACGCTACCGCGCGCACGAAACTTGACGGTCTGGCGAGTGTTTTCTACGCACCGCTCGATTATGTCTTCGCCGTGCGCCGCGTACTACGCACGCTGCGGCCGTCGCTGGTGATGGTCATGGAAACCGAGGTCTGGCCCAACCTGTTTCGCGAAACGAAACGCACGGACGCGGGCCTGCTGTTGATCAACGCGCGTGTGTCGGATCGCGCCATTGGACGGTATCGCGCCTTGCGCTGGTTCTTCGGTGCGGTGCTTGGCCACCTGGATCTGCTGCTGGCGCAGAGCGGAGAGATGCGCGCGCGTTGGATCGAAGTTGGCGCTCCACCGGATCGCGTGCATGCCGCCGGCAATCTGAAGTACGACCTGGACGCGCCCGTGGCCGCGCTGGATTCGCCGGTGCGCCGCTTCATCGAAAGGCTCCGCCCGCGGGTTGTGTGGATCGCGGCCAGCACCATGCCGCCCGCGGCCACCGGCGACATCGACGAAGACGATACCGTGATTGCAGCCTTCGCACAAGTGGCCGCACGGCACTCGTCCCTGCTCCTGGTGCTCGCCCCGCGTAAGCCGGAACGCTTCGATGCCGCCGCACAGGCGCTGGCACGCGCCGGCATTCCATTCGCGCGGCGTTCTGCATTGACCGGCGCAGAAGAACTGCCGCTGCCCGGAGCCCTGCTGCTGGATTCGATCGGCGAGTTGGCCAGCTTGTTCCCGTTCGCGAGTGTGGTGTTCATGGGCGGCACGCTAGCCGCGCGCGGAGGGCACAATATCCTGGAGCCGGCTCTGGCCGGACGACCGATCGTGACGGGTCCGCACCTGGAGAATTTCGCCGAAATCGCGGCTGATTTTCGTGCGGCGGGCGCGCTGGTGGAAGTAAGCGGCGCAACCTGGCTGGCGGCCGCCGTTGCCGAAATCCTGGAGAATCCCGCACGCGCCGTGGAACTCGGCGCCAAAGCTGCGTCCTGTGCACGCGCGCGCCAGGGAGCGACCAAGCTTGCGGCTTGCCGCGCCCACCAGCTCTTTGCCCGGCACGTTCCGGCGCACCGGCCCGCACAACCCGCTTTTGCTTTTCTGTGGATGCTCTCCCGAATGTGGTGCTGGGGCGCCCGGCTGAGCCGCACGCGCGCGCGCGCACGCCGCCGGAACCTGGGAGCGCGGGTGGTTAGCATAGGCAACATCACGGCGGGCGGCACCGGCAAGAGTCCCATGGTCCTGCATCTCGTCCGTAAGCTGAAGGACGCCGGCTGGAATCCGGGCATCCTGACGCGCGGCTACGGGCGCCACTCGCCGCAGCCGCATCATGCCCTGGCCGCCGGAGCGCACCTCCCCGTCAGCCAATCGGGCGACGAGCCGCAACTGTTCTTGCGCGCGGGTGTGGCGCCGGTGGGCATCGGCGCCGATCGTTGGCGCGTGGGCCAGTTGCTCGAACATGAGTTCGCAACTGACATGATCATCCTGGATGACGGCTTTCAACACGTCCGGCTTGAACGCCAGCTCGATATTGTGCTGGTGGATGCGCTCGATCCCTTTGGCGGCGGCTATCTGCTGCCATTAGGCCGCTTGCGCGAGCCGTTGGCCGGCCTGTCCCGTGCGGACATCCTGGTGATCACGCGTAGTGAGGCTGGCCGCGTAGTGGAGGGCGCCGAGCACTTCCTGCGCGGCGCGAATCCGCGCGCCCCCGTCTTCCACGCGCGCGCGCAGCCGGAGGCGTGGGTTTCAGCGCTAAACGGCGAGAGCCTGCCCGCCGATGCCCTCCCGTATGCGCGTGTGGCCGCCTTCTGCGGACTCGGCAATCGGGAGTATTTCTGGTTCACGCTGGCCGCGCTCGGCATGCAGGCGGCCGTACGCATTGAGTTTGAGGACCATCACGCGTATAAACCGCACGAGCTGCGCTACATGGGCCGCCAGTTCCGTGAAGCACAGGTGGAGGCCGTACTAACCACCGAGAAAGACTGGGTCAATCTAGGCGACGACCCTGGTCACTTGCTGGCGCCGCTGCCGCTTTACTGGTTGCGCATCGGGGTGCACATCGACCGCGAAGATGAATTTCTTGATGCGATCTCACAACGGCTACGGTGACTCCAGGTGGACTTACAACATAAAAGACGGGCGCCGGCAAGAGTGTCGGTCAGCACTGTGCGGAAGTCGCGGCTGCTTTTACGGTCATACTCACCATGTAACTGCCGCCTGTGACCAGTGACGCGGCGGTGCACGTCACTTTACCGCTGGTCGCGCCGGCGGCTGGCGTCTTGCACGAACCGGCCGTAGCGGCGGCGCTTACGAAGACCGTCCCGTTGGGCACAGCCGGCCGCGCCAAACATAACTGCGGTATCGCTATTTAGGTTATTGACAACCATAACAACCAAACGATGATAGGGTCGTGCATTGCAGATCTCCTTTCTCTTGCTTGCAGCACTGAGCACTCACAAATATCCACCTGGTAATGATCTCCGCGCACACAGTGACCCTGACATGCGAGTCAGATCATTGATGCGGTGCGCGCCGCAGCGCAAGTGCCTGTACGACCGGCGCACGGTACACGCGATCAACTGTTATGCACGCAGGTAGAATAAGGTCGAGTGTCTAGACTGTTGTGGGTACCCTGTACCTCAAGTTCTTGCAAGATAGAGGGTGCGCTTACGAAATCGTCTCACTCTCATTGTGGCCGGATTGCGGTTGGTTGTGGTTAGGCAACATCCGTTGAAGGTGGTATGACGGTAAGTACTCTCTGTCTCTGAGAGTTTCTTAATCAATCATTTCCCGTCCCGCGTAATAAGATCCAGCGGTGTACGGCTGGCGCGTTTCGCTATCGACTTAGTCTCGCTCTTCACGAAACCGCAATGATACTAGTAAATATTGACCATTGGCTTCCATTAAAGTGGTCAATATTGCTCATAATGCCGGTTTCTTCCTTGACTCCATTACGGCATTCTCGTATCCAGCAGTCGCAGATTTTTCGGTTGCCTCACCCCGCCGACGAGGACTGTTTGGATGACCTCGACGACCAGTTTTCTCAGCGGCTGCGAGTTAGACGTACACACCGGACTCTGAACAAGGGCAAGCGCATGACCTCTCTAACTTGCTTCAGGTTGGAAGATGTTTGGTAGAGTCGGACATAGGCAAAGTGAGTTCCTGACTCACACGTGGGCCTGACGCCGATCGTTTTTTGTTAGTCGGCGCATGCCAATGTTTTTGGAGCGACCGAGGCTTGGAGTATCACCCATGAAAACGATCATCCTTTTCGAAGACGAGCAGGCAATGTCAACTATCTCTCGGGTGAGTGTCGAGCGAATTGGCTACACGGTACCGCAAGCCGCCACTTACCGTTCACGCGGAACTCTCCTGTCGAATGCGGGTTGTTTGCCGTGTGAAGCTATCGTGTTTGCTGGCAATACGATTAGCAAATGTACGACCGCCACCGGACTGAAGCCGCTATATGTTTTGGCAATGCAACCGGCGCGCGCCTCGAAAGCCTTGCCATCCTCCGCCGTCCCCAGTCGTGCCTATTGCCCGCGCCGTCGAACTTGCGTCCTTGATCGTCGAATCCATGCGTCAGCTCGTGGCCGGTCACTGCTCCGATGCCGCCGTAGTTGACCGCATCGCCGGCTTTCGGATTAAAGTTACTCTCAGGGAATGACACTCCAGAAGCTACTGCCGGTAGACCTTTGCAGCATGCGCACCAGTGGGAGCACGGGCTTTAGCCGGCGTGGAGCTTCAGCGCCGCTGCATCGTCGTCTTGGCTGCGGCCTCGTTCTCGCAGCCTCCGCCGCGCTAGCCCAGACTTGGACAGTACAACCGAGCACCACGACGGTCTCATTGCGCGGTGTAAGCGCCGTGAGCCCCGCCGTAGCATGGGTTAGCGGCGCAGGCGGCACATATCTCCGCACATTGGATGGTGGCGCCACCTGGCGAGCCGGCGCAGTACCGGGTGCGGCCGACGTCGATTTCCGCGCCGTGCATGCCTTGGATAGCCGCAGGGCGTGGCTGCTCAGCAGCGGTCCGGGCGCGAAGTCCCGTATCTATCACACCACCGATGCCGGCGCGCACTGGTCGCTGCTGCTCACTAATCCGGATGCCTCCGGCTTCTTCGATGCGCTGGCATTTTGGGACGCGGGCCGCGGCGTAGCGCTCGGCGATCCTGTTGGCGGGCAGTTTGTCATCCTGACCACCGGGGATGGCGGCCAAACCTGGCAGCGGCGTAAGCTGCCGCCCGCACTCGCGAACGAAGGCGCTTTTGCCGCCAGCAATTCATGCCTCGTGCTCCGCGGTAAACGGGAAGTTTGGTTCGCCACCGGCGGACCATCCGGCGCGCGCGTGTTTCATTCCCGTGACGGCGGCCAACATTGGGCCGTGTCCGCAACTCCGCTGCGCCACGATGGCCCCGGTGCGGGAATCTTCTCGCTGGCTTTCGCCGATCCGTCGCGCGGCGTCGCTGTGGGTGGAGATTACGGCAAGCCGGCGGATAGCCGCGGCAATGTAGCTGTGACTTCCGACGGCGGCCGCACTTGGCTGGAGCCTGCCGGATCGCATCCCAACGGTTATCGTTCCGCCGTGGCTTACCTCGCTGCCCGCCGGCTCTGGATCGCCGTGGGTACGTCCGGCTCCGACATCTCGCGTGACGGGGGCCGGACCTGGAAACCCTTCGACAGCGGTTCTTATAATGCCATCGCCGTAACCGGTGATGCCGTGTGGGCGGTGGGACCCGCGGGGCACATCGCGCGCCTCAGTTTCAAGTAACACCCTGCTTGATTTTTAGCGGTTTCGCCCATACTTCTCGTGACTCGAAACCCAATCCGACGAAGAGATCGCCGCACCCAGCGAAATCTCCCCCGCCAGCGTGACGCCAGCCACGATCTCCGCCAGCTTATGCACCTTGCCCTTGCCATAGCACCCCAACATATCGAGGCACTCGCGCTGTGTCGCGAGGCCAGTCCCGCCCCCGTGCGTGGCCACGATCAGCGACGGAATCGTGAGCGAAAGATAAATGCCGCCCGAAGGCGTCAGTTCGGCATAGAGAATCCCCGCCGACGATTCCGCGACATTCGCCACGTCCTGCCCGGTGGCGATGAACATCGCCGTGATGCCGTTCGCCGATTGCAGGCCGTTGTTGTTCGCGCCCGATAGAAACGCACCGACGTTCGCCACGCCATAGTGATAAACAACCTTTTCCGGCTCGACGCGGAGCTGTTCGATCAGCACCTCGCGCTCCAGCGTCGCCTCCGCCGTAACACGCTTGCCGCGCGTGTGCATGATGTTAACCTGCGATGCTTTCTTATCGGTAGCGAAGTTGGATTCCAGGTAGAAATTCGTGACGCCGGCATAGTGGTCCAATATCCAACTGCAGGCCGCGAAGGTGGCGCGTCCGACCATGTTTTGTCCGGCTGCGTCGCCCGTGGTGAAATTAAAACGCAAATAGACGAATTTGTTCGCCAGGTACGGGTCGATGTACACCAGCTTGGCCACCGTGGAAGTGGCTTCGGCCTCTTCCCGGATCTGGGCCAGGTTGGCGTGCACCCAAGCCACGAATTCGCGGCCCGCGCGCGCATCCGCGAACACAAACACCGGCGCGCGCTGCATAGCGTCCGCTACCACCGTGCATTTCACGCCGCCGCAGGCATTCAGCACCTTCATCCCCCGGTTGTAGGAGGCGATGAGAGTCCCTTCCGAGGTCGCCAGCGGGATCAGGAATTCGCCATCTGCATGCTCGCCGCGCACGCGCAGCGGCCCGGCACATCCTATGGGCACCTGCGCCACGCCTACGAAGTTCTCGCAGTTGCCCTTCACCATGTGCGGGTCAAACGAATAATGGGTAATGTGGTGCGGTTCAATCCCCGTCACTTGCCGGATCAGCGCCTGCCGCTGCCCGATCGCTGCGGGGGAATAATCGTCGCGTTCATCGCGCGGCACGTGTACCGCCGGGGGCGCGGCGTTTGAAATCGAATCTTCCACCTGGAACTGCAGCCGGCCAAACGGACGCGTCTCGATGCTGATTTCGATTTGATGTTTGCCCTTGTCCAGGTGTGGCTCTGCGGTCTCGATGACCACCACGGCGCGCAACGGAAACGCCAGCGGGTGCGCGCCATCCACTTCCGCCGCGGGAATCTTGCGGCCATCCTCCAGCCTGATCATGGCCTGCGTGAGCGTAACCGGACGACCGTCGATGGCCAGGCCGGTCACGCTGGTCAGTTCGCCGTCGCTCAAGCGATTTTTGATGGCGAACTGCACCCCGCCGGGAGCGTTCTTCAAACTGCCCGGCGTGTACAGCTTCTTGAGGAGCAGACTGGGAATCGTCATGATGCTACGCCCGGTATGCCACTACAAAAATCCGGCGAAATGGAAACAGCACGCCGCCGGCCGCGCGCGCTGGAAAGTACGGGCGGAGCCGCGCCAGGTAATCGGCCATAAATCGGGCGCGTTCGTCATCGCTCTCGAGCACTTCCAGAAAGGGCCGCAACCCGGTGGCGCGATACCACTCCACAATCGCCTCCGCATCCGGCAGAACGTGCAGATATTCGGTGGCCCAGATATCCAGGCGCGCGGCCGTGGGCGCCAGCGCATCGTAGTAAAACTCCATCTCGTGATGATGCCATTCGCGCACTTTGCCGGGTGCGAACCGGCCGTTCCATTCGCGCGCGGCGGCTGTTTCGCGCATCAGGCGATGCGGCAGCGCATCGATATTCCCGGGGATCTGCACCGCCAGTGCGCCTCCCGGCGCCACCCGCGCCAGCAGCCGCGGATACAGGCGCGCGTGCTCCTCCACCCATTGTAGAGCCGCATTGGAGAAGACTAAATCGAACTGACCATCACCCGCCGCGGCCCAGGCCGGGATATCGCCGGCGATCCAATTTTGCCCGGGATACTCGCGGCGCGCCTGTTCGATCATCCCGGCCGAACTGTCCAGTCCCGTGAATTCGGCTTCCGGCCAGCGCTCCCGCAGCACCGCCGTGCTATTGCCGGGTCCGCAGCCCAGATCGATGATGTGCCGTGCGTTCGAGAGCGCGATGCGCGCCGCCAGATCGCGGCATGGCTGCGTGCGCTCATCGGCGAACTTCAGGTATTGCTGCGGATTCCAGTCGGGCACCTTCAAACTATAGCGCGCCGGGCCGGCCGCGGTTTCGCTACAGTTCCCCGCGCCGTGCGGCTTCGCTGATATGCTCGGCGGCCCGGTAAGCTAGGGCCTGTATGGTGGCCGTGGGTTGTTGCCGGCCGGAGGTGACCAGACTGCTGCCGTCCACCACGAACAAATTCGGTACGTCGTGGGCGCGGTTCCAGCGATCCACCACGCTCGATTCTGGATCGTTACCCATCCGGCAGGAGCCCATCAGGTGGCGCGAATAGGTCGTATCGGTACTGCTTGGATCGAGCCAGATTTTCGTGCAGCCGGCTGCGGCTAGTATCTCTTTCTGTCGCGCGGCCAGGAAATCCAGCGTCTTTAAATCGTCGGGGTGATTCTGGAATGTGACCCGGATGGCCGGCAACCCCCAGTCGTCCTCCACCTCGTCGTCGAGCGAAATACTGTTCGTCTCCACCGCCAGGCAGGTCGAGTGCGCCAGAGTGCCGGTGACATGCGTATAGTATTGGCTCAATTTCTTCTTCCACTCCGGCCCCCAGGCCGGCTCGTCGGGCGGCAATCCGGTCAAGGCAAATCCCGCCGGATAGTAGTCCATACGCGCATCCAAACCGCCGCCGCCGTAGAATCCACGCTTCGCATCGGCGGCGTAAAAGTCGTGCAGCACGCGCGTCACCACCACGCTCTTATAATCGTTCACGGGATGATCGCACAGCCCCAGCACCAGGCCTCCCGCGTCGAACATCAGGTACTTGCCCACGTTTCCGTGCGTATTGGCCAGCCCCTGCGGAAATAGGCTGGATTTTGACTGCAACAGCAGGCGCGGCGTTTCGGCTCCGTTCGCGCACACCACCACGGCTCGGGCGCGCTGGAAGACTTCGCGCCGGCTCTGGTCGAAGTATAGGGCCCCGATTACGCGCCCGTCCTTTCCCACTTCGATCCGGCGCACATAACTGTGCGGCCGGAGATCGCAGCGCCCGGTCTTCACTGCCGCCGGAATGAGCGCCGCCAGGGTGCTCGACTTCGCATTCATCTCGCAGCCGAAACTCTCGCAAAAGCCACAGTGGGTGCAGGCGCCTCGTCCGCGATAGGGCTGCGAGATTACGGCAACAGGGGCGGGGAACGGATGCAACCCCAGCTTGCGCGCGCCGCGCTCAAACAGAACGCCCGACGATTTCACCGGCATGGGCGGCAGCGGATACGGTTGCGAATGCGGTCCGTCGAACGGATTCGACCCGGCCAGTCCCGAGATACCCAGTTCCTGTTCAGCCCGCGTGTAGTATGGCTCCAACTCCGCGTACGTGATGGGCCAGTCGCGCAGATCGGCGCCCGGCACCGGCCCGAAAATCGAGCGTTCCCGGAAATCATCCGGATGGAATCGCCAATAATTTGCGGTGAAATGTACAGACCCGCCGCCCACCATTCGCCCGTACTCGACCACCGGCCGGACTTTCGCCTGTTCGCCGGGCGTCGTGCGAAACGTATTCGGCTGCAATTGATGATTGTTGGTGAGGCCGCTGCGGAATGCCACGCTCACCTCATCGTGCCGAAAGTCGGCCGCCTTGAGCCAGGGTCCCTGCTCCAGCACCACCACGCGGAAGCCGGCCGACGACAGTTCCTTCGCCATGACACCGCCCGCCGCGCCGGCCCCAATCACCAGAAAGTCGACCGGGTCGGACGTTTGATACATCATGCGGTCTTGCCTTGCGCGTCGTAGAAGCCGAACGGAGGCTCGAAATGCGTAGCCGGATCACGCCCAAGCAATTTCCAACCGAAATCCGGATTTCCGAAATAGGCCAGAATCGTGTGGGTGCGAAGTTTGTCGAAGAATTCGGTCTTTTCGATTGCCTTCATCACCGCCGTGCGCTGGTTTGGCGAAAGGCCCGAAAATCGAGTGGCAGGCGGAAACATCTGTCTGCTCCGCGTTGCGACATCCGCCAGCCCTTGGCGGTACACCGCAACCTGGTCATGATCAAAGCCGGCCAACGCGGCATCGATGAACTGGACTGTGCCGGCCTGCTCCGCCCCTGGCGTCTCCGTTTCCGGCAGAATGGTGCTGCTCATTGCCAGAATTTCCGCGGCTTCCGCGGGACTAAGAACGGAGAAGGAAGATGCCCCGCGCGCCACCCGCCGCGCGAGCAACTCGGACCAACAGATGGACGCGAGCATCCATTCCCTGCGGCTGATAGGCATGCGGATAGTATAGCGAACGGTCCGGGGCAAGCGCCCTGCCGGGCCACCAAGAATAATGAAGACCCGCGCTGGTATTACGATCTGTGGTTGCGGCTACGCTGCCCTGTGCTGGTGTACATCCGTTTCTTCGCCGGCCGCGACGAATCCCTCCCGCCGCATGACAACCGGGCGGAGTTCGAAGCACTGCGGCAACAGCGTTTCACGGGATCGATCGCCGCTGGTGCTTGATCCATCGATGCCCGGACACAAGCCGACTTGATCGGCATAGGGGCGGCGGTCGCCCGCCGACCCCTGCCACACCACCGTGCGTACGGGTCCGTACACGGCGGTTCGAGATGGTTACGTCAACACTTCTTCGAACAATTGCGGAAGGCCGAGCGATTTGAAGTAAGCATTAGAAAGCCCTACAGACAGAGCTTTAGCCTTCGCGAGGTACCAAGGGCCGCGACCGCTGCCAGCGGTATTGCTCGCCAGCCGCTCGCGTACCCCCAGTTCCAACAGAGCCGCTCGGCGACGGCGCGGAGTTTTCCACTGCCGCCACATAGCCGCCCTGAGGCGCAACCGGACCCAGCGGGTCAAGCCGATCAACACTTCAGGCGTTTCGCAGAATCCGAAATAGCTGCGCCAGCCCCGCATATACGGGGCCAGTTCCTCCATCGTCGTCTCCATGCTGACGCCTTTGGCCCGTCGCGTGATCTCCCGGATTTCGCCGCTTGAACCGATCCAAGGCCTTCGGCGCAATCACGCGCTTGACCTCCGGACCGGCCGTAAAGCTGAACCCGAGAAACTTGCGTTCCTGCGGTCGTGCCACCGCACTCTTCGCCTCATTCACCTTGAGCTTGAGCTTTTGTGTGATGAATTGCGTAACGCTCTCCATCACCCGTTGCCCCGCCCGCTCGCTGCTGACGTAGATATTACAGTCGTCCGCATATCGAACGAAACGATGACCACGGCGCTCCAACTCCCGGTCGAGTTCGTCGAGCACGAGGTTACTGAGCAGTGGCGAAAGTGGACCTCCTTGCGGAGTCCCTTCCACACTCGGGCTGACCAACCCGCTCTCCATCACCCCCGCATTCAAGAATGCCCGGATGAGTTTCAGCAGCCGCTTGTCCTCGACCCGCTTGGCGATCTGACCCATCAGTTTGTCGTGATTGACCCGATCGAAGAATTTCTCTAAATCGAGATCAACACACCAGCCGTGGCCTTCGGCGATATACTGCTGCGCCTGTGCCACCGCCTGAATGAGCCGACCGTCCCGGCCGGAACCCATAGCTATGACCGGAAAACGTCCGGTCCCACCGCCTCTGCAGAACCTGCATCACCGCCTGCTGGATGAATCGATCCAGCACCGTCGGGATGGTGGTTTCATAATGCACTTCCTCCAATGACCTTCATGATACCGGCTGAATCCTTCGAGACCTGCGTACCCATTCTCGAAGCCTCTGTTCGTCTTGATCGCTGAGAGTGATCCAGTGCGGCATCCCGGGGTTAATGCGCCGCGACCGGATCACGCTGTGATCGATCCAATAATAAACGACCTGATCGCTCGTGCCAAACCGTTCGGCCACTTGTCGGACTGTCAGTTCCTCGGGTCTCTTGATTTCGGCAGGTGGAATGCGGTAGCGGCAACGGATCCACTGGACGATCTTCACTGTGTAGGGTAGCCCTTTCGCGCTGGCCTGTCCTTCCCGGTTGAGCTGATCGGCGATCTCATCATCAGGTAAGTTGCAAGCCAGTTTTCGAATTCTATCGACCACTACGGAAGGGTAGCGCACGCGGTCTGCGATGTTGAGCGGGAGTTGCACAGAGATC
>CAVWOT010000027.1:0-21245 GCA_963756605.1 Bryobacterales bacterium
TAAGCGTCCGATAAACCCCTCTTGCCAATGGGCTGGCTTGGGCCGCATAGTTGTTTCATGAGCGATACCATCGGCGAGAAGGCCGCTTCCAAAGATGATCTGTGGCGGGAACGAATAGCCGAGCAAGAGCGTAGCGGGATTTCCGTGAAGAAGTTCTGCAGCGAACGACGTTTTGCAGAGAATCAGTTTTACTACTGGCGCAAGCGGCTCCGAAGCCGACAGGAGCCGGTGCGTTTTGCTTTAGTCGAGAGAGGCGCAACGCTGTCGGCGGCTGCGGCGAAGGCGGAACTGGAGCTGATGCTGGTATCGGGCGAGCGGCTGCGCATCGGCACGGGGGTGGATGTCACGACCCTGCGGGCAGTGCTGGAAGCCCTGCGCGCATGATCCACTTACCGGCCAGCGTGCGGGTGTATGTGTGCCTGACGGCCTGCGATATGCGCAAGAGCTTCGACGGGCTGCACGCCTTGGTGCGGGAACACCTGGAGTTGGATGCGTTCGCCGGACACCTGTTCGTGTTCGCCAGCCGCCGGCGCGACCGGGTGAAGATTCTGTATTGGGACCGGGATGGATTCGCGGTGTGGAGCAAGCGTCTGGAGGAAGGCACCTACGTCATGCCGTTGGGTGAGGACGACCAGGAGCACCGGAAGGAGATCACGGTACAAGAATTAGGCGCCCTGTTGAGCGGGATCGACCTGCAGCAAGCCACCGCACGCAAGCGTTATCGACGCGCCACATAAAAAGCTGAGTTATGTGCGTTTTTCACTTGGCAGAGAGCAAGTAAGTGAGTACACTAATTACTTACTCGTGGGCATCGATCCAAAACACCTTCCCGCAGATCCTCAGGTCTTACAGCAGATGGTGCTGGACCTGATGGCCCAGTTGGATCGGGAGTGTAGCGAAAGAAATAAGATCGAGACCTTATTACGTGAGTTGCTGGACGCTCGGCGCAACCGCAAAAGCGAGCAGCTCTCCGCCGATCAACTGGCGCTGTTCGCAGCCGCCTGGCAGGCCCGGCAGGAATCAGAGGGGACGGAAAAGTCCAGTGATTCCGATGATGATGATCCCGCCACCCCTGGCGCCGGTGAAGCCGCACCGCAGAAAAGGTCCGGTGGCAGACAGCCTCTGGCCAAGCATCTCAAGCGCGAACGCATCGTGCACGATCTGGCGGATGCGGAGAAGCACTGTGCGACTTGTCAACAAGACCTGCGGCCCATCGGAGAAGAGTCCAGTGAGCGTTACGCATTCATTCCCGCGCAATTGACCGTGATCGAAGATGTCTGCAAGAAATACGCTTGCGACTGCACGGTAAAGACCGCTACTAAGCCGCCGCAGCCTATTGAAAAGAGCACTGCCGGCGCGAGCCTGCTGGCACAAGTGATCGTGGCCAAGAATGCGGATCACCTGCCGCTGAACCGGCAAGAGACGATTTTCCAGCGGCACGGCGTGGACATCTCGCGCAAAACCATGGGTGGTTGGCTGGCCCAATGCGCGGATCTGCTGCAGCCGCTGTATGGATCGGCGAAGGAAGTGCTGTTCCAATCGAAGGTCATCGGAACTGACGATACCAGCGTGAAGGTGCTAGATAGCAAATTGCCGTTCGCGCGTAACGGGCGAATCTGGCCTTACTGTGGGGACAAAGGGCATCCGGTGATCCTTTATGACTACACCGCCACCCGAGAGCGCGCCGGACCGGAGGCATTTCTCAAAGGCTATCGCGGCTACTTACAAGCAGATGCGTACGGCGGATATGACGCCTTTTTCAAGGACCCGGCGCGCGGTTTGATCGAGGTTGGGTGCTGGGCCCATGCTCGGCGTTATATGCATAAAGCGCTGGAGTCGGATCAGCCGCGTATGGGTCCGGCATTGTTGCTCATTGCACAGTTATACCGCCTGGAGCAGGAGGCCCGACCGATGACGCCGGAGGATCGACTGCGATTGCGTCGACACCAGTCTCGCCCGGTTCTGGATAAGTTGCGTGACTACTTACAGGCGATCCAGATAGAAGTCCTACCCAAGAGTCCGGAGGGCCGTGCCGTACGTTACACGCTGAAGAATTGGCATGCGCTGACCCGCTACTGTGAAGATGGGAACCTGGAAATCGACAATAATGCCACCGAAAGATCCATCCGCGGTGTGGCGGTTGGTCGTCGCAATTGGACCTTCTTTGGCAGCGACCAGGGCGGTAAGACCGCGGCGGTCTTGCGGAGCTTCGTGGCTTCCTGCCAACGTGTCGGGGTAGAACCGTTCGCCTGGTTCAAAGACGTGCTGTTGCGGATCGCATCCTATCCCATTCATCGCATCGCAGAACTGCTCCCGCACAACTGGGCGGCCGCCCAAGCTTAACTTCCAGCTTGATCATCGGATCGGGCCCACAGTCCTGGTGATTCTCAGCCGCTTACAAAGAAGCTGATGAATATGGCCCGCCTTTCTAATATCGCTTGCAGAATCCAGATCACAATCATGATTTCCGGGAACGAAGGCTATGGACACCTCAATGCCCGGATACTCCTGTTCCAGGCGTGCTAACAATTCGCGAAAGAACCCTTCAGCTAGCTTGTACTCTTCAGGCTTCCCAGAGAAGGCTATGTCACCAGGCACAAGCACAAAACAAGCAGACGGGGTAAGCCGCTGAGCGCGAATCGCCGCGACGATCTGGTCAACGCGCATTAATACCTGATCGTCGGCGTTGCGGATGTGCATGTCGCCCACATGCACGATAATGATAGGCATCACTTGTACATAATCTCACAAGGCAGCCGGAGCGGGGGACCGGGGTTGGTGGCTTGGACACGGAATGCATGTCGTAGTCGCAGCCCCCTAGGAACTGCACGGGATTTTTGATTTTCGGTAATGCGCGTCGGAGACGGCAGCAAGTATGGAGCGTGGAGCAACGAAGAACCACGGGTCCGTGGCCTGTTCGGCATCAGACTGTACACGGGTGTACATGGAAACAGGCACATGAAGAGCGAGGTCCCTGTTTCCGTGATGTCGCCGTGTACACTCCCATGTACAGTCGTTTCGCCCGAACAGCGGTATCAGCGGTATCAGCCGTTAAAAGAATCAGTAAGTTACGGATAACTCCTGCGTGAGTCGTGGCCGCCCGCCGCGCTATTCCTTCACCAGAATCGCGGAAATGGAAGCGAGGGTTTGGGTAGTGACAGTGCAGCTTCCATTGCTGGACCATTCCGCCTCAGCCAGTTGGGACGTCGTGCCGAGCGGAACCTTTACGACTATGGTCGCATCCTGAGTACCTGGGACATGGGTACATGTGTCACAGCCAATCGTTGCTGTCGCGCTTACAAATCCTCCCGGCGCAAATGGGGCTACTACTTGAATCGTCGCGCCGAGCACGGCGCCCTGGGAAGTCGGATTACTCAAGGTCAGGTTGGGCATGTTCAAGGTGACCAGCGCAGCGTTGAAGTCTTTACTCGCCGCCGGTAAAGTCAATGACAGACCAGTTACGGGGATGGGTCCGACGTAGGTGCTGTAGGACTGGGTTGTGGTTGTTTGAGCATAATAGAACTCCGCTGCGCTTAGTGAGGCAGCCGAAGTTATTACCAGAGATGCAGTGAGGAGCAGTCGTGCGAGGACAGTCGTTTTCATAGTCACTTCCTTTCGGTTCATCCAGACGGCTGCGGTTGACCGGCCGTTACAGTTGCTTACAGTAGCTAGCTGCGGGGCTGAAGCCCCGCGCCGGCTAAAGCCCGCCCCCCAACGCTAGTCGACGGCTATGGTTACTCCGGTGGGGCTTTGGTAGGTTCCTACGTACAGCACCACGGGCAAGTCTCCGGTCGGCACGAAGCCGCTGGGGACCTGCGCGTTGATCTGCATCAGCCCCACGAATCCGGGGGCATCTCCGGCGAACAGGATGTTGGCTGGAATATCGGCCATGGTCAACGAGACAGGCAGCGCCGGCAGCGGGTACGGTTTTGTGGCGGGTTGGCCCGTCACGCCGGCAGGCGAAGTCTGGCCGCCGCCGGTGGCATACAACACCACGATGGAGCCGCGCGGCGCGGGATTCTGATCGGAATTGATAGTGCCGTCCTGATTGACCACCACGGCGTTGCCAGCGCCATAGTTCAGCGTGAACAGCGCGGGGCTGGCGGCCGACAGCGATACTTGCATTTCCGCAACCGTGGCGCCCTGATACATAACCTGCAACTGCGCCGACGTCTTGGCCGGCCATTTCGTACGGCACCTGGGCGTTGATCTGCTGGAATTGCGCGTAGAAGAGAGGCGCGGGTGTGCTGTTGAACAGCACCTGCACGGTGCCCAGCATGGTGGACAACATCCCGGATGAATCATACGCACCGGCGACCGCCGTCTGCGGACCAATGCCCGAACCGAACATGGAAAAGATTTCGCCTGGCGCGAGCGGGCCGGGTAGCAGGCTGGCCGAATTGGCCAGTGTAACCGGAGTAAGTTGCGGAGGCGGAGTTACCACTGCTTGCGAAGCAGCCAGCATGCGCACCCGGTTGTTACCGGTATCGGCGACCCACACGTCGCCCTGGCTATCCACGGCCAGGCCGCCCGGGTTAAAGAGGGCTACTTCAAGCGCGGGTCCGGTATCGCCGTTGTAGGCCGCGACGCCGGTGCCGGCAATGGTCGCGATGTTACCGTCCGGCGTCACCAGGCGGACGCGGTTATTACCGGTGTCCGCGATATAGATATTCTCGTCCGCGTCCACTGCAACGGCCGACGGGTAGCTCAGCTCCGCGGACAGAGCGGGGCCGCCGTCGCCACTGAATCCGCTGCTTCCGGTACCGGCGACGGTAGAAATCGTGCCGCTCGTGGCGAGCATCTCGATGCGATGATTCTGCGTGTCGGCGATGAACAGGTTACCCCCAGAATCAACGGCCAGCCCAGAAGGGTTATAAAGCTCGCCGCTCATCGCGCCCGCGGTGCCGTTGCCCGCCACCGTTTCTATATTGCCGGCGGGGTCCACCTGGATTACGCGATTGTGTCCGGTATCGGCAATATAGACGTTGCCGGAAGTGTCGGCGGCAACGCCCGCGGGCTGATTCAGCGGCGTGAGCGTGGCGGGATCGCCCTCGCCGCCATATCCTGTGGTGATGCCATCGCCGGCAAAGGTGGCGATGATTCCGGTGAGGGGCACGATGCGCACCCGACTGTTCAGTGTATCGGCGATGTAGAGATTGCCGGAGGGGTCAAACGCCAGCCCGGTGGGGCTATTGAGGCTGGCACTCGCGGCTGGCAGTCCATCGCCCGCATAGGATGCAGTGCCATTGCCGGCCACCGTGGCGATCGTCCCGCTGGGGGCTACCGCGCGTACGCGGTCATTGCCCCGGTCGGCGATATACAGCGATCCGTTGTTCAGCACCAGGCCGGTAGGCGTGTTGAGGACCGCCATCAATGCGCTGCCGCCATCGCCGCTGTAGCCGAACGTGCCGTCGCCGGCCACCGTGTTGATGATGCCGGTGGCGGCGGTCACCTCGCGCACGCGGCGCGCCTCGGAGATGTAGAGATCGCCGGCGGGGTCCAGAGCGGTCTCCACGGGAGTGTTCAGCGCGGTCATAGTGGCGGGTTGCCCATCGCCGGTGTATGCGCCGCTGCCGGGCGTTCCGGCCACGATGGTGAGCGCTCCGGTGGGAGTCAACTGCCAGACGAAGGCATTGCCGCTTTCCGGGATATAAAGATTTCCGGCTGGATTGGCGGCCAAACCGGAGAGTTGGATATTCGGCATGCCGAAATTCTGCGCGGTGCAAACGGTGCTGATGGTGGCCGTGCCGGCCAGCACCTTGCGGATGCGGATGTTGCCGCTATCCACCAGGTAGAGGTTGCCCGCCCCGTCGAGCGCCAGGCCGGCAGGGAAGGCGAGCTGTGCGGCCGACGCCGGGCCGCCGTCGCCGCTGAAGCCCGCGACACCGGTTCCGGCAAATGTAGTGATGGTCCCGGCCGGAGATACCTGGCGCACGCGGTGTCCGTCGAACTCCGAGATGTATAAGTTTCCGGCCGTATCCGTGGCGACGTCGCGCGGGCCCAGCAGCATGGCGGCAGTCGCCGGACCGCCGTCTCCAGTGCTGCCACTCGACCCGTTTCCGGCGACGGTGGTGATGTTTCCGCTGGTGCCGATGGCCCGGACGCGCTGGTTGCCGTAATCCGCGATGTACAGATTACCCGCCGCATCCAGGGCCAGATCGTAGGGTTGATTCAATTGCGCGGCGGACGCGGGTCCGTTGTCGCCGCTGAAACCGGGATGGCCGTTGCCGGCGACGGTGCTGATGGTGCCTGTGGGTGTAACTTTTCGGACGCGGTGGTTGGCGGCGTCGGCGATGTAGAGATTGCCGGCGGGATCGATGACGAGACCTTCGGGCTGCGCCAGTTGGGCCAATATGGCGGGTCCGCCGTCGCCGACCAGATCGCTGCCGGCCACGGTGGTCAATTGATAGACCGGGGGGGAGGCGGGAAGGGCCGGGAAGCCGCCGAGACATGCCAAAGCCAGGGATATGCCTTGGAGCCTGACATGCATATTCCCTAATGGGTGGCCTTGGCCGCAAGTTTTTCTCAGGGCACCTGTAGGGCGAATGGGCTTTTCGGGGAAAACGTCGACCGAACAAAGCCAATTGCATCACTAGTTAAATATATTTTTTGTGTTTGATATAACTAGTTTATTAGGGTATTGGATTAGGTTCTGGTTGGGCGACCTGAGGAGGCCGCCGCAGGCAGAGTGGCTGTCCCACAGGTTTACTCGACGACTCCCAGGATCTCGTCTTCTTTGAGGATCAGGTATTCTTCACCGCCGAGCTTGACTTCGGCCCCGGAGTATTTTCCGAAGAGGATGCGGTCGCCGGCTTTCACTTCCGGCGCCATGCGCTGGCCCGTTTCGAGCAATTTGCCGTTACCTACGGCGATCACCGAACCCTGCTGGGGCTTCTCTTTGGCGGTGTCTGGAATGATAATGCCCCCGCGCTTGGTTTCGCCTTCGTCCAGGCGCTTGATGACGACCCGATCGTGAAGTGGACGTAATTCCATGTTGATCTCCTATCGTTGCGATTATATCCGATGTGGCGCACTGCTGCGGTCAGTTCGATCCGTCGCTTGCCGCGGTGGTACTGTGAATCGCCAGCGTGCCATCGTGCGGCGCTTCATCCTCCGCGCCGACGATCCACACGTCGTCCGGCGACACCACGACGCCGGCGAATAAAAGGTCGGATAAAAAGCCATTTTTGGTCGGGTTGGGGCTAGGTGCAATCGTCCACGCCGTGCCATCCCAATGCAACAGCAGCGTCTGTTGATGGCCAGAACCGTTCGCCTGGAAAAACGATCCGAATGCCCAGATATCCGTCGGCGAGACGGCGGTGACACCCTCCAGGCGGTTGGATTGGTTCACGTTCGCAGGCCCCACGTTGGGGCTGGGAACCACTGTCCAACTGGTCCCATCCCAATGTTCGATCAAGGTCAGCGTAGCGGCCTCCTTGGGTGGCTCTACGGGCGTCGAGAATCCTACGGCCCACACGTCGTTGGGAGCCAGCGCCACCACGCCGTTCAACTGGCTGGCGCCCGACCCGACACTGGGGCTGGCCGCCTTTTTCCAGTTTGTGCCGTCATAATGCATCACCAGCGTGCGGCTCTTATCATTCTCCGGGCCTATAAAGCCTACCGCCCACACGTCGTTGGTGGCATCCGCGGACGCGCCAAACAGAAAGGCATCTCCTGTCGGGATTGCCGAGGCGGTCCAGGATGTGCCGTCCCAGTGTTCGAACAGAAAATTCAGCCGTTCTTCATTTTCGCTCAACAGACTGCCCACTGCCCAGATATCGTTCGCCGAAATGGCGGCCATCGCCTTCAGGCTGGGCTGGTCGCCGGAGGCGAAGTTCGGCCCCGGAAAAATGCTCCACTGGGTGCCATCCCAGCGCTCAATCACCTGTCCAGGCTGTCCCTCTCCGATACCCACCGTGCCCACCGCCCAGGCTTCCGTCGGCGAGAAATCCGCCACGCCTTCCAAGTCGCTGGTATTGTCGCCTTTGATCATGGGCGCGGGGAATGCGGTCCACTTGGTTCCATCGTAATGGATGGTCGACTGGCCCACGGCCCAGATGTCACTCGGTGACGATGCGGAAACGGCGTACAATCCGTTATTGAAATTTTCATTAGGCGTATGGACCACCGAAAATATCGATTGATCCTGCGCCGCGGCCGGCAGAATCGCCGCCATACCCATCAGCAACCCGCTCTTTAAGTTTCGCTTTCGTAGATTCATGATGCGATGGTAACGGCCCGCGCGCGGATGGGTGTTGCGAATAAGTAAATGACTTGTAAAAAGTGCGCTTATCCGGTCACTTTCCGCAATACTTCTTCGGCGTGCAGCGCGCCATCCGGCGTCTCTTCGTGCTTGAACATCAGGAAAAGATCCTTACCCTGTGCGAGCAAAACCTGGGCCCGCGCGGCGATGGACTCGATATCTTCCGCCGTATATTCAGGCTTTCGCAGGCGGTAGTAAACGAAATCCGCCGTGATGACTTCGGGCACTTCCAGCTTTTCGCTTTCGGCCACGCACAGCGAGATATGGCGCTGCTCGAGCACGCGGTAGACCTCGTCCACCAGCCAGGAGGCGTGCCTGAATTCGAAGGCGAAGCGCAAATCCTCCGGCAGGATTTCGAGGAATGCGCGCAGCAACTCGAGGTCGCAGCGCAATTGCGGCGGGAGCTGAAACAGAATCGGCCCCAGCCGGCGGGCCGCGCGCAAGGGATCGATGGCGCGCAGGAAAACGGCGGTGGCATCCGCTGCATTCTTCAGCCGCAGGATATGCGTAATGCGCATGTGGCCTTTCAACGCAAACACAAATCCTGACGGCGTGGCGGCCACCCAGCTTTCGAGCGTGGCGGCGGATGGCATGCGGCGGAACGTATAGTTGATCTCCACCGAGTTGAGGCGCTGCGCGTAATGCTCCAGAAATTTGTTGGCGGGGAGCTTTGCCGGATAGAACTGCGGCTTCCATTGGGCGTACGCAAATCCGGAGGTTCCGGCAAAGAGTCGGGCCATTGGCTTATTATGGATCTCCGGAGTCCCATTTGTGAACCTGCTCATCAACTGGATGCTCAGCGCGCTGGCCTTGTGGCTGTTGCCGCGGATTATCCGGGGCATCGAAGTCCGCAATTACGGCACCGCACTGATTGCCACGGTGGTGATTGCTATTGTGAACACAGTGGTGGGATGGCCGCTCAGAATCATCACGCTGCCGCTGACCATTCTGACACTGGGGTTGTTTTGGCTGATCCTGAACGCGTTCCTGCTGAAGCTGGCATCCGCATTCGTGCCCGGATTTTCAATTTACGGTTTTCTGCCGGCGTTTCTCGGCTCGATTGTGTTCACTGTGCTGCATTTCATTCTGCACCATCTTTTTTTCTACCCGAATGCAGGATTACTTCGCTGACACATTGCGGCCGGGGAGTCCGGAGGAACTGGCCGAGGCCATGGGCCGGGCGGGGAGCCGGCGGCAGACCATCGAATTGGGAGGGTGTTTCTCCAAGCGGCGGATGGCCGGGGCGGTAGCGGCGGCGGACATGACGATTTCAACCTCCGCCATGCGTCGCGTGCGTCAATACGAACCGCGAGACCTGACCATCAGCGTGGAGGCCGGAGTCTCATATTGTGAGTTGAGCCGCCTGCTGGCCACGCACCGCCAGATGATTCCGCTCGACCCGCCGTTTGCCGGCCGCGCCACGATTGGCGGGATTGTGGCGTCGCAATTGCAGCGGTCCGCGCCGCCGGCTGTACGGCACGGCGCGCGACATGGTGATCGGGATGTACTTCGCCACGCTCGAAGGCAAGCTGGTGGAATCCGGCGGCATGGTGGTGAAGAACGTGGCCGGGCTGGACATGGGCAAGCTGATGATCGGCTCGTTCGGCACGCTGGCCGCCATCGCGGTGGTGAACTTCAAAGTGATTCCGCAGCCGCCGGGCGAACGCACGTTCCGGTTTTCGTTTGCGGGCCTGGATGAAGCGATGGCGGTGCGGGATGCCATCCTGAAAAGCCCGCTCGATCCGGCGGCCATCGATCTGCTGAATCCCGGTGCGGCGGAGACGGCCAAGCCGGCGTATGTGCTGGCGGTGCGGGCCGGCGGCAACTCCGCCGCCATCGCGCGGTACGAGCGGGATCTGGCGGCTATGGGAGCGCAGCCCGTGCCCGCCGTTGATGAAGGCCCCTTCTGGCGGGCGATTGAGGACTTCACGCCTCACTATCTCAATGGCCACCCGGATGGCGCGGTGGTGCGCGTGTCCTGTACGCTGAAAGAAGTGATGGCGGTGATGCAGTCGATACCGGGGCCGGCTATCGCGCGCGCGGGTACGGGGGTTTGCTACGCCTACTTCGGCAACTCCAGTGAAGCCGCGGCATTCGCCGGCGAAACCGCGCGGCTGTATAGCGAGACAGTGGTGGAATTCGCGCCTGAGAACCGCAAAGAAGCCTTGACGCTATGGCCTGCGCCAGGGCAGCGATCTGGAGATCATGAAACGGATCAAGGTGATGTTCGATCCGCAAATGCTATTGAACCGTGGCCGACTCTACGGCCGTATCTGAGATCGCGAGCGACAAGCCACGCCAGGTGGATCTGGACCGCTGCGTGCATTGCGGGCTGTGCCTGAATGCCTGCCCGACCTATCGCGAGCTGGGCCTGGAGATGGATTCGCCGCGCGGCCGCATCTACCAGATGGCGCAGGTGGCGGCGGGCGCGCCGATCACGCCGTCGTACGTCGAGCACATCGAGCTGTGCCTGGCCTGCCGCGGGTGCGAGAGCGCCTGCCCTTCGGGCGTGCAGTACGGCCGGCTGGTGGAGGCGGCGCGCGCGGAGATCGCCGCAGTGGCAGTGCCGCCACCCGGTGCGGCACAACGGATTCACCGGTTCGTCTTCGAACATCTGCTGGTGTCGCCGGCGCTGATGACCGCGCTGGGCGCGCTGCTTTATCTTTACCAGGGCAGCGGCATGCAGAGGCTGGTGCGGGGCATGGGTTTTCTGAAGCGGCTGGGCAAACTGGGGCGATGTGGAGCAATTTGCGCCGGCCGCCGAGCCGCCGTTCTTCTTCAGCAAAATCGGCAAGACCTTTCCGGCTGAAGGCGCGCGGCGCTATCGGGTGGCGCTGATGGCGGGATGCATCGCCAACGTGTGCTTTCGCGCGCTTGAACGAGGCTACCGTGCGCGTGCTGCAGAAGAATGGCTGCGAAGTGGTGGTTCCGGATGGCCAAAGCTGCTGCGGGGCGCTGCACGTGCATGCGGGTTTGCGCCGAAAAAGCGCGCGCGCTGGCACGGCGCAATATCGATGCGCTGGCGGAGGGCGGCTATGACGCGATCCTGACCAACGCGGCAGGCTGCGGATCGACATTGAAAGAGTACGGCGAGTTGTTGGAAGGCGATCCGAAATATGCTGCGCGGGCGCGGGAATTTGCCGGACGCATGCAGGACGTCACCGAGTTTCTGGCTTCGATCGATCTGAATCGCAGCATGCGCCCGCTGCCCGTGACGGTCACTTACCAGGATTCCTGCCACCTGGCGCACGGACAACGCATTCGGACCGCGCCCCGGAAACTGCTGGAAGCGGTGCCCGGCTTAATGTTTCGCGAGATGCCGCTGGCGGACCTATGCTGCGGCAGCGCCGGCATCTACAACGTGGTCCAGACCGAGATGTCCATGCAGATTCTGGCGCGCAAGATGGAATGCGTCAACCGTACCGGCGCGGAGGTGATCGCTACCGCGAACCCGGGATGCATCCTGCAATTGCGGGCCGGCGCCCGGCTGCATGGCACGGGACAGCGTGTGGTGCACGTGGTGGAGCTGTTGGACGAGGCATACCGGACGGCCCGGTAAGAGTCCTACACCATTCTGGCGCGCGGCGCAAGACTCTGGCGCGCGCCAGAACCTCAACTCTTCGCTGGGCCAGTTCCGGAGCGACTCGCAAACTTGCGCGTGGCGACTACGAAGTACTCCTGCATGACTTGGAGCGAGACGACGGCGGTCTCGCAGCGAAGATGTGCACCAAACAGCTCGAGCCTGAAGCGCTACCCGCTCTGTTATGGCATCAGTAAGAAACCGCTGTCGGAGGCCCCTTCTGCACTTATAAGTACAGATCGCATGATGACTACGCTGCTTCATTACAGATCTATTCAAGAGTCAACTCACTGCGCGACTTTTGTCGAACAAGGAAAGCTTCTGCCGTCTCTCCGCGATCAACGCTTTTCCGTTGCAGATCTTACGCCCTCGCCTATACATGTGTTGAAGGGTTCCGTGGGAATCTGTTCCCTGATGACGAGCGTGTCGACCGTCAATTCCCGGATACTGAGCTTATCGACTCGGCCGTGACGAATCGCAAGGCGCCCAATTGCAAGCGCACCAATTGCCAACGCGCCAACAGCTGCGGCTCCGATGAGTTCAGAGACCGTTGAAAGATTTTCATAGTTGCGATTGTAAGCCCGCGAGAAGATCGCTGCGTTCCTCATCTCAAGGCGTTCGCAGCAGCCCGACCCCTAAAATCAGAACCGAAATTGCGAGAACCACGGCGCCCAGATAGACAAGCGAGACGGCACGATTGGGCGCGGCCGCGGTTGGTGACGGCATCGACAAGAAGAACCCCAAGGCAAAAAAATCGCGGCAGCAGGGACACCAAGCCTTACAAACCATATGAGAAAAGGAGGCAAAGTTGCCGCATCTGCAAATATTTGGCAAACGAGAGACAACAGCACAAAGACGCCTGCATGCGCGTGGGATGCCCGGAAGAAATTTTGACCTCATTTTCCACCTCCAAAGCCAGGCTTATCCTTCAGGCAACCCAGCCTAATGTCGAGGAGGATTCGTCGGCGAAAAGCTGTATCGCGCGATTTTCCAGAAGCCGTCATCGTCTTTCTTGAGAACAAACAACTCCTGATTGCCCTCCGCGCTTTTCGCTCCGGTCGTATGGTCCGTGGTCGTCCCGGCGGAATTCGTGCGTGCGAAGGCCCAACCTGGACCAAGCTCGACGATTTCGGCAATTTTGAATTTCACGTTCAGGGTGATTGCCTTGAAAACCGCGTCGTAGGCCTTTCTGACCGCTGCCGAACCAACTGCCGACTGGCTATACGGAGGCATGAACACGCCATCCTCCGCATAGAGCGGCATGACGGCCTCGGTGCTCGATGCATTCAACGCCTCGTTGTATTTTGCAAGCAAAGCCGAGACAGCTTCTGTGGTCGCGCTCATTGGTTAGTCCTCGCTTCCGACCACTATAGGCTTAAAGGCGCGCGCCAGACTAGCCGGACAAAGTGGAAAAGGCTTTTCCGAATTCGGAACAATCGTGGCTCGTCCCTGCTTGCACATCGTTCCAAATCTGGAACTCTCATTCCCAAGATTTCCGGCTAGTAGCCTCCGCGCTTCTCGAATAGAGTAAAGGGCGATTGGGCTTAGCCGTTCGCCGGGGTTGGGTCGGCAGAGCATTTGGATTCATGGCAAACAAGACCGGAACGCGCCCGCGACAGGGCGGCAACAACCTGGATCGTCCGGTCGTTCTGCACAAGGTGATGGAGGTCTTGTCGGCCAAGGGCTTCAGCAAGGCGTCGATTGCAGACGTAATAAGCGCGACGGGCCTTGGCATCGGCGCACTCCGCAAGGCCTTCGGAACCAGGGACGAGATTCTCAGCGCCGCGATCAGGTTTTGCGCCGACACGGAGGCGTGCCTGGCCCAGGAGCCTTTGCGTGTCTCGCGGACTGGTAGAGACGCCATTCTGGCGATGCTGGAGGAGAACGTGCGGTTACGCCGGCATTGGCCGAGACACTGGGGCTGCCTCTTCGCGTTCAACGCCTTCGTCATTCCTCCGGACGAGGCCGAGCTGCAGGACTTTCTAACCGAGAAGCGCCGTTCTCTTTCTAAACACATCCGCGCGCGGCTTGCGCGATCGGTGACTGAAGGAGAACTCCCAGCAGGCGTCAATTGCGAGGCCATCGCGAACCTCTGCCTCACTCTCCTAAGCGGCCTCACCTTTCGCGTTTTGGATGGTGCGCCTCCGAGCCTTTTGTTCCGCTCCATCGAGCTGTTCGTGAAAGGGCTCGGCTTTCGGGTGCGCCGAACGAATCTGGCGAGCAAGGCACAGAACTGAGTAGGCCGCACCCTCACGCTCCGGTCGCCGATTTCAGATCTACGGCTGGATACTCCTCGATATACTCTTCCCCATTGCATCCGTAATACGCGACCGTGCGGGCCGTGAAGTCGACGTCGTAACGAACAACCCCGGCGCGTCAGGATGCAGCCAGAAACTCAGGGAACTTGCTGTTCCCGGCCTGGTCTGTTCGCAGGGCCGCAATCAGCGCGTCGTGGTCGAATGGCGGAACGTCAACCGTGCCGGAGGCCAATGGCGCGCCAATAATCACAACCGGTCCAAGCTTCGTCAAATACAAGCTCTGACATGCGGGTAGGTGCCAGATATTGGGTAGTGTCCTAATTTGCTTTTTGTTCGCCCCGTGGCCTTCAGATTCCGAGCAACTTGTTCAGCATTTGCCAAGGGACGCACCGAAGCGCCCCTTCAAATGGGCTGCCTGAAAAGTTCTCTCGTAATTCGATGGCGATGCGCGAATATTCCCACCACAAAGAAGGATGCCGATTCCAACCAAGCTCGGGGAAGTTTATCGTCGAGGTCGATCTTGTTAATCATACCGCTTATCCTGTGACCATAAACGAAGGGCATGTATCTCTCATAGCCCCAGTTGGGCCGCGAACTATTACTCACCATCTCGGGAATACATTCTTGTCGCCAAACTATCCCAAAACCATGGATTTTGATATCGGTAAAGGCATGTTCCCTGAAACTCTCGCTTGATACAGGCGAACAAAAGGCAAATTAGGACACTACCAGATATTGCGCGTGGCGCCCGCCTGCCGCAATGTCTCCGCTAGGTACGGGAACCCGCCAACCTTCGGCCGGATCGCCATCGCCCGCTGGAATGCCGCCTCCAGGTTCTCGATTGCCTTGACCATCCTAACCTCCTCTTCTTAGCGAACCGAATCCGCCAAATCCTTTTTTCGAGATGCTCACACCGAGACCACAACCCGCCCCCGCCGCGCCGGATGCTCCACCAGTTCGTGCGCCCGAGCGATCTCCGCAAGTGGGATACGCTCGCCGATCTCGAACCCGGCCCACCCCGCCTGAAGCGCATCGTTCAAATCCCGCGTCGCCGCCACCTTGGCCTCCGTGGGAAAATCATCGCTTCCGAGGAAAAACACGCGGATGTTCTTGAACACCATCAGCCAGAACGGGACTTTGGGCGTGGCAGTGTCGGTTGCGTAAGCGCCTATCGAGCCGCCCATCTTCAGCACCTCGACATCAGCATCAATATTGGCCCCAAACGCGACTTCGACAATATGGTCAACGCCGTCAGGAGCCAAAACCTTCATCCGTTCCACGAGCCCCTTGTCATTGAGAACGACTTCGTGCACGCCCGCCGTCCGCGCTACTGGTTCCTCCGCTAACGAGCGCACCGTGCCAATCACGCGCGCGCCGGCATAACGCGCGAGCGCTGCCGCACACATGCCGACCGCGCCTCCGGCCCCTTGTACTAACACCGTCCGCCCCGCCAAGTCGCCCCCGACATGGACAGCCCGGTGGGCCGTGATGCCAGGTATCCCCAGACAAGCGCCCTGATCCGGCGTCACGCTATCCGGCAAGAGAGCGACATGATCCAACGGCACAACCGTGAACTCTGCGGCCGTGCCGAACGGCCGATACGATTGGGCGCCGTAACACCACACTGCCCGGCCGACCCAGTCGGAAGGCACGCTTTCGCCGACCTGATCAACGTAACCCGCGCCATCGCTGTGCGGAATAACGCGCGGATACGCCATGCCGATGCCGAAGGAGTCCCAACGCTTCTTGATATCGCCGGGGTTTATGCCGGAGGCCGCGATCCGAATGCGGACCTCGCCCGCTGCAGGCCGAGGGTCGGGCATCTCGCCAAGCACCAACACCTCCCGTGGCGGCCCCTGCTTCTCGTACCAGGCTGCCCTCATCGAACAATCCTCATTTCTAAAGCATTTATTCAGTGTCTCAAGTCGCGCCCGTCCGCGTCTTGCAAATCCCCGACAACGCGTCCGCCCGGGCTTGTTCGCTCGCCCGCCGTCCACAGACCACGCTCTCGGTTAGCCTTTCTTAACCACTCCCGCCCTATACTTTTCATGAAACAGCGCCCCTCCAACGATTCGATCGACTGCCGCGAGGAGAAGAGACCATGACACCGTTCGCCGCGACCCAAAGCCCGGCGACAGAATGCCGGACAGCACCATCTACGCAGGGATTTCACCGACACCAAGTGCCCGATCTACATAACCCAGCCCGATGGATCTCTGACAAAGAAGTGGAGCTGGTGGGCCACACACAAACTCAATTCTCAGCTTAAGCGCCAGCACGATGACTGGCGCTCGCCAAGCAAACCCGAATTAGCCGAAATGATGCAACATCAAGGCGCGCTCGCACCATGCGACAAAATCAAAGCGCGAGTGCACGGCGGACCCAAGATCGGCGGAACGAATGGAGACAGTGCACGGCGATATCTACTCCGGGTTTTCATCCCAAACCGAAGAGCTCAGCAGAGCTACTGTAAGGCCCTGCAAAAGGTCCGCAACGCACTCGACCGCTCCGAACAGCCGGATTGCCAATATGCCTGGGGAAAGGCGGACGGCTTGCACCTATGCGGCATGGCCACTTGCGGCTCAGCGAGCGTGAACTGGCCCGCCAACGGTTTACCGCCGCACTGGAGATTCAGGAGCGCCTAGCAGCCCGTGTCTAAAGTCCCAAAACACGTTAAAACATGTGGCGCAGAAAATGTTTTGGCCTTACAATCGAACCATGGCGATGGGGACGCGGAAGATGCGAGAGCGGCAAGAGGACTTGTGGTATGGCGGCGAGTTACCCATAGCCCCTGGCCACCCCTTCTACAAGCGTCTCAACGAGGTCCTGGACAACGCCAAGTTCGACCGCTTCTGCGAGACCAACTGCGCCACCTTCTATCACGATAAGCTGGGCCGTCCGTCGCTTCCTCCGGGCCAGTATTTCCGCATCATGATGATTGGTTTCTTCGAAGGGCTCGATAGCGAACGCGGCATCGCGTGGCGTGTGGCCGATTCGCTGACCCTGCGGCAGTTTCTTTCGATCGGCCTCGATGAGAAGACACCGGATCATGTCACCATCTCGCGCACCCGACGACTGATCGACGCGGAAACCCACCATCGAATCTTCAGTTGGGTGCTGGAGCAACTGGCGCAGGCCGGTCTGATCAAAGGCAAAACGATCGGCGTGGATTCAACCACTCTGGAAGCCAACGCGGCCATGAAGTCGATCGTGCGTCGGGACACGGGCGAAAGTTATATGGCTTATTTGAAGCGCCTCGCGGAAGCGGAGGGAATCGACGCAAAAGGCGCGGCAGCATTGCTGCGCATGGATCGGAAACGTAAGAAGAAGACGTCCAATGAAGACTGGAAAAGCCCGCGTGATGACGAAGCAGAGATCACGAAACTGAAAGATGGACGCACGGCATTGGCCTTTAAAGCCGAGAATGCGGTGGACATGGAAACGGGCGCCATTGTGGCGGTCAGTACTCATGGTGGAGCCGCGGCCGACACCGCGACCATCCAAGAGACCGTGATTGAGGCCGCGGTCGCGGTGGCGGAATTGATTGCGGAAACAACGCCGGGAGGCGAGTACGAAGTGCATCCGGATGGCGTCCAGGAGGTGGTAGCGGACAAAGGCTATCACAGCAACGAAGCCGTGCTGGGTCTAGTTGAGATAGAAGTGCGAACCTACATCGCGGAGCCGGATCGCGGGCCTCGGAACTGGAGCGGCAAGGCCGCGGAGAAAGCGGCGGTCTACGGCAACCGGCGACGGATTCAAGGGGATCGCGGCAAGGGTCTGCAGCGGCAACGGGGAGAACGGATCGAGCGAAACTTCGCGCACCAGTTTGACACTGGCGGACTGGACAGGCTATACGTACGAGGCAAAGAAAACGTACACAAGAAATTTCTGATCCAAGCCGCCGCATGTAACCTCGCGCTCCTCATGCGCTCGAAGTATGGGTCTGGCAAGCCCAGAGCCGCTCATGACGGAGTTATTGACGCCATTTTGACGATTCTAGCTGTCATAAAAGCGGTGGCAGACGTTTTCACCGCATGGTTGGCAAATTCCCACGGCGAAGTCCGAGTTCTTTGCCGCTCATATCGCTGCCACCAGCCTTTTTCGGCAGTCGCAAAACCCCTGGTTTAGACACGGGCTGCTAGAGGCCACGGGCGTGTCGAAGAGACGCGCCAGGCTCTGGACTTTGCCGACGATAGGCGAACTCACCCGCAGCAACGATCACACTAACAAGAACCGGTGTGGTGGCGTAAAAACCAGAAGGCCGCATCGCCCCAGGCGCGGTCCCACGCGTATGGCGGTGTGAGCGGCGCTATGCTGAGACCAGAGCCATCCGAGGCCTTAGCCAATGCAGCGAAAGATTTTCTGGACGACCTTCATGGTCCTGGGGCTAATCGCCGATTTCGCGTTGCCTCTTTGGTGGGCGCTGGGTGCAACGATTCCCATTTTCTGCATTAGCTGGTGGGTGGCATACCGGAGCGACTGGTTTTGATTGTCAATACTTGAGAAACTTCTCCTGAGCCGTAAAGTGTAATTCCGATGGCAAGCCTGACGACCGTCCTGTTTTCCCTTTTCTAGGGGTCGGTCCCCGCATATTTCAGAACCTCCACCGCCTCCGGCGTCAGGTTTGGATGGGGAATGACCCATCCGGTCGGCGAGATCAACACTACTCCCAAGCAGCCCGCAGGGAGCCGGCGCCAGAACCGATGCTGGATCGCGTCCACCCTTTCCTTCTCAGCGTAATATGATTGCAGCACCACGAAACCGTTGGCCGCCGAGTCCCGTTGCAGATCTCGTTTCAACTGCTTGCCTGCCTGTCGGATGCGCTCTCCAAGTGCGTCCAGTTTTGGCCTCATCACAAATGTGCACCGGATTAGCGAACTGGTCGGCGCGAAGATCGGAACGGCACGATCTGGTTCGCCGCGGACAATGCCCGTATGGATTCCCTTTCGATAGAAAAACTCCGCGTCCGCCGGTAGAAGTATGAGCCGTGCGCGCGGCGCGAATTTCAGTGTCGTCTCTTAGCCAATCTGCATCGTCTGTGCGGCAAGGCGAATTTCTGTGGCGAACCGTTTGGCATAGTCGTTCGAAAAGAGGTTGGGAATGCTCACCTCCAGCCGTATCTGCCGGTCCACCAGCATCGGCCTGAGCGTCTGCTCCAATGCGCCGATAATGATGCCGCCAACCTCATTCACTCGGACGACTCTGTGATGCTCACCTGGGTTTTCGCGTTTGATCTCGATGTACAGGCGACACCGATCGCGCTGCATGAGCAGGTCCGTCGTCGCTTGATCGAACGGCTCGAAGGTGACTGTACAGCCGCGCATGTGGAACCGGCGCGCCACCTGCAACACGAGGACTGTGTCCAATTTTTCATGACTGGGAAGTCGCAGTCTTTGGACGACCCTGTCAAAGCGTGCATGCCCCCAAAAGTCATAGACGCTCTGCATTACGGAGAGCCAAACGGGAAGATCAATTCCTTCAGACCGCTTACTTCCGACCTTCAGGGAGCAGACTACGAGTGCTTCGGGGATGCGGCGCCAGTCCTCCGATAGCAGCGGGAGGCTGTAGCTGAGAGCAGCCGGATCGCACGGGAGGCCGATTTCGCGCAGTCGTGACAACAGTATCTCGCGCTGCCCCGGATCGTCGAGGTTTAGCTCGCCGTATGGCCGCACTACCATCTCAATCTGAAGTCTCCCATGCAACGCGGATCGAAGGCAATTCTGCCTACAGACGATCACCTAACGAGGCATCGCCCGACTGTTACCCACCGGGTCGTCCTGTTAACCACTGGGTCATGTTAACCAGAGAATGTGAGAGTTCGACGCCAGAAAACGCGGGCTGCGGTCGTAACCCTGACGGTTGCACCCGTTGCCCGGACAGGTGTTTTACTGAACAGAGAATTTGCGTGCCATCCGGAACCACGCTGACACCTTGGAGAAATTGGGGTTCCGCGCCAATCCGAACCGCCTTCTCTTGTCCGAAAAGCCGTTAACCGTCGGGCACCTGGAATTCACGTTTTGGGAATTTGGCTCCCCAAGAGCAACCCTCTTCATAACCAAAAAGAGAGAATTTGGGAGAGAATCCGCCGTGGTCGAGGAACGGGCGCGCCCCGTTGCGCCGGACTGGTACGCGGACGAGCCGCCCGGACCGTGCCGGGCGCGACGTGGGCCAAGTGTGCGCGAAGGATGGCCATTTCAGGTACACCAGTGCAGTTGGCTGGATCAGCCGGCCTTAAGTCATGTTCTAGCCGCCACCGGAGGATCAACGCCAGCGACGAACGTCGCCACCCGTCGCGCCACGTTTCGCCCACGTTGCGCCGGCGCCGCCCATCGCGACCAAATGGCTGCCTCGACACCCCTGTATTGCGTTCGTCTCTGCGCTGCCAGCGCTGCCCTAGACTAGTCTCGCGGAGCTTAGGATTGATGCGAATTCAATGCCGCAATCAGCTCCTTGCTCGGCTTGAAGTAGGCGATTCGTTTCGGCGGCACTTCAACTGGAGCGCCAGTCTTAGGATTGCGTCCCAGCCGGCCTGGCCTCTGCCGCGTATGAAAGCTGCCGAAGCCGCGGATCTCCACTTTGTCGCCGTTCCGAACAGCGCGCGCGATGCTGCCGAGGATGGTATCCAGGATGGTGCTGGCCTCGTGCTTAGTCGTAACTGAGAACGTCGAGATGCGTTCAATCAGATTCGATCTGTTCAGACCACGTTCCATCTTCCATGGACTAGGTTCCCACAAAACGGATCTGTGAGGGAGCCACGACAGGCTGGCCGGCTACGTGCCCTATCGTAAGCGCCGCCACTTCGGACCGCCGCAGCCCGCAGCCCAAGAGCACGGCGATGATCGCGCGGTCGCGTAGGCCTTTCAGCGTCGTGATATCCGGCGTGTTCAGCAGCGCCTGGGCCTGCTTCTGGGAGAGCCAGTTACCCATCCGCACGCCGATGGATTTGGCGCTCTTCACGCGCTGGATGCCGGCGGCCAATTCCGGCGCCAGCAGCCCGTTGTCGGTGGCCTCCACCGCCAGATCGCTGCCATCACGCCCCTCTTTGAACAACCGTTAACTCATTCATTTAGAATCTCTTATTGGGCACAATCGATAGCCTCACGGCATTACCTCTGGACCGAGAGGACAGCAAGCGACTCGTAGC
>CAVWOT010000028.1:0-132655 GCA_963756605.1 Bryobacterales bacterium
TCGGTCCGGCCCCGCCCTGCCTGTCGGGGTGATGATTAAAACAGGAGTATACAACTGTCAAGATGGGACCGCCAGCCCCCGGGGCAACAAGGATGAAGGATAAAGGATCAAGGATGAAGGTAGGGCGGAAGGCACGACAAGGATGAGGGATGAAGGATGAAGGATGAAAACCGGAAGCCCTCCCCCGAACGCAAGGGATTGGGGATTAGGGATTAGGAAGCCCGATCCTTTCCGCGTGAATCTGCGTTAATCTGCGGTTCCCATCTTCCCCCCGCCCCCCGCGGCTCCGCGCCGAGTTTTCTTCGCCCGGCCCGCCGCGCCCTCACCCTGACCCTCTCCCGGCGGGAGAGGGGAGCTTTCCGGCCCCGTCTGCGTCAATCTGCGTCCATTTGCGGTTCCCTTTCCCTCTCCTTCCCGCGCCTGCGCCCTTTGCGCCTTTGCGTGAGAATTTGTCTGTTCTGCGTAAATCTGCGTATTTCTGCGGTTCCCCTCCTTCCCTCTGCGGCTCCGCGGCTCCGCGCAGACCCTTCTGCCGCCGCTTTCCCTTTCTGCGTCAATCTGCGTCCATATGCGGTTCCCTTTCCCTCTCCTTCCCTGCGTCTTGTGCACTTTGCGTGAGAATTCGTCTGTTCTGCGTTAATCTGCGTATATCTGCGGTTCCCCTCTTTTCCCCGCGGCTCCGCGCGAGTTTTCTTCGCCCGGCCCGCCGCGCCCTCACCCTGACCCTCTCCCGGCGGGAGAGGGGAGCTTTCCGGTCCCCGTCCGCTAAGTCCTAGCTCCTAACTCCTAACTTCTAACTCCTTGCGTAAAAAATCGGCGATTTTTTTACGACATAGCGCCCATTTTGCTGCAAATTTTCCAGTAATTACCAACCACCAGCGCACTTTCCCCTTGTTTTCAAGGGCCAAACCGACTTCCGAAATAGGCAAGAAGTCAAAATCATTGGGCCACGCAAGAAACCCCTTGCGCGCCCGTGACCAGACGAGACAACACGGGACAAGACCCACACCCCGAAAAAATCAAAAAATCGCTGCCTCACGGCCGCCAGGGCTGCGGCCGCAACCTAAGACGTGGCAATGACTTCTGTCGCAGGAGCCGAGACCGGCCGCGGGCAGCCGAAACAATCGCCCATTGTTGGTTTCTGGCCAGCGTGTCAAGACGAACTTTTGGCCACTTTCAAACACGTGTTTGACAGAAATTGGGCCACGCTAAGTCGTTGCCAGCAAACGATCTGAGAAAACCATTTTACCCAAATTGACATGCACTGGCTCAATTCCAAAAATCTACCTTTGGGGGGCGAACTTAAGTCCCTACGCGGAAACGACTTGCGGCAATGTTGGAAAGATGTTGGAGGCCCCCACGACGGGGAGTGTGCAACAGCGACAGCACCCGCAACCGAAGTCCTTATGCCGCAAGGCATTACGCCGACCCGCCTACCCCCCCACATGGCTATAGAAACCGAGATTCGCTGAAGTGACTTCGACATCAGCCCTGTTCTAACAATAGGGATTAGGGATTGGGGATTGGAAGGAAGGATGAAGGATCAAGGATGAAGGAAAGGAGCAGCCCTCACCCTCGGGCACCGACCGCAGGTTGGTCGCTCCCGGCGGGAGAGGGGACGTGTGTCGCGCCCCCTGGTCCCTGGCCTCTGGTCCCCAATCCCTAAATCCCTAAATCCCTAAATCCCTAAATCCCTTTCCCCCGGAGCGTCGGAAGGACCAGGCTCGAAAAGGCCTCGGGCGAGTCGAACACGCGCCGCTGACGAGCAAATAGAAGACCGTCCTGCCGCGGCGGGCCACGAAGAGATTGCCCACCGGCTTGCCGCCGGCGATGAGCACGCCCAGCCGCGATTGGTCGCCCCAATGAAAGATGTCGTTGCGCTCGATGAGCCGGAGGTCCTTGCCGCCCGAGAGCGTCCGGGCGGCCGCGTCGAGCCCCCAGCGGCGGCGGAAAAGCCGCTCCGCGTCGGCCGTCGTCGCCGCCACCGTGAGCGTCGAGTTCATCGCCAGGTCGTCGCCCTTCCCGCGGGCGTAGCTGTAATCGAGCTCGAACGAGCGGTCGAAGTACTCATGCCGCCGGAAGGTTTCGCGGCCGGCATCCGGCCTGTAGTCGTCGATCTGGGCGGCCACGGCGTGGATATCGACGATCCGCTGGCGATCGGCCGCCGCGGCCGGCCTTTCCACGGGCGTAAACAGCACCAGGAAACCCAGGGCGACCATGAGCACGAGCACGCTCACGATGCTGGGGACGACCAGCGCCAGCCAGCCGCCGACGACCCTGGACCGTTTGCGTCGCGGCGTGGGCTCGCTGCTGAAATCCCGGCCGGCCGGCATGGCGATGGCCTTCGTGGTGCTGCGGCTGCGGTGGTCAACACTGCTGGCCAAGCCAGCAGTGGCACCCGCTCGCAGTTCGACACTGCTGGACAAGCCGGGCACCATGCGAAGCATGGTCGTGGCACCCGCGGGTTGCTCCCAGCCAGGATAGCAGTTTGGCCGCGGGGATTCAATCGGCGGCGTGCCCGCTACTCCGGCACGACGGTGACCAGCTCCTCGCAGACCGCCTCGACGTGCTCGGCCGTGATGATCCGCCGCTCCTCGGCATAGCCGATCAAGAGCGCCAAGTCGCAGAGCCGATTGATCTGCCGGGCAATGCCATGCGTGAGGCCGTGCAGGGCGGTGAGGCTCTCGGCGTCGAAGATCGGCTGCACCGCGCCGGCCACCCGCAGGCGATGGCTCACGTAGGCCGCGGTCTCCTCTTCGTTGAAGGGGCGCAGCAGGCACTTCACCCCGAGGCGTTCTTCCAGTTGCGGGATGCGGGAGAGGGTGGAGAGCAAGCCGGGCTGGCCGACCAGCAGCAGCGTCAGGCCCGGCTGATTGTCGGGCTGGAAATTCAGCAGCAGCCGCAGGGCCTCCAGCGTATGGTTGTTGTCGAGCAGTTGGGCCTCGTCGATCACCAGGACGGCGTGGCGGTCGCGGCGGGCATTGTCGGCCAGCACCCGTTGGATCCGCAGCACGCTTTCGTGGACGCCCGAGGGCGCGGTGGCCGTGCTGGAGCCGTCCAGTTCGTCGGCCAGGTAGGCCAGCAGCTCGGGAGTGGCCATTTGCGGAAACACGAGGTGGACGAAGGGGGCGAAGTTCTCGCCCAGCACGGCCCGCAGCATGTTGGTCAGCAGCGTCTTGCCGGCGCCGGAGGCCCCGGCCAGGAGGGCGCCGCCGCGGCGGTTTTCCACGGCATAGCGCGATTTCAGCAGGGCGGCCTGGTGCGACTCGCCGGGATAGTAGAACTGCGGATCGGCATTGTTCTCGAAGGGTCTCTGCCGAAGCTGCCAATAGGATTCATACATGGTCCACCTATGAGCGGACGAAGTTTTGGATGACGCCGATTTGGGCGACGCCGGCGGTGGCGAGGCTGTCTTGCACCTCGGCGAGGCGCTGGGCGACGGCAGTGCGCGGATTATGGACCACGACGGCCGCCTCCAGCCCGCTGCCGCTTCCCAGCGTAGGCAGGCCGGCCGCGGCGCGGCCTTCCAGCGGGCCCACGTCCACGAGGACGAAGTCGTAATGTTGCGCCAGCACGTCGAGGCTGGCGGCCAAGGCCGCCTCCTTGCCGGCAAGATCGCCGGCGGTGTTGCGGCCGCGGTCGCCCGACGGCGGCCGGACCGTGGGCAGGACGGCCAAGCGGTCGGCCGTCGACTCGATGATCACGTCCTCCAGCGGCAACCGGCCCGCCAACACCGCTTCCCAGCCGGCCTGCGGGGCCACGGCCAACTGCCGGGCCAACTGCGGATAGGCGAAGGCGGCGTCGGCCAGCAGGACGCGGAAACCGCGCCCGGCCAGGAGCCGCCCGGCGCAAAGCAGCATCGTCGTGGCGCCGTCGCCCGCCTGGATCCCCCCTATCGCCAGGACCTTGCGATCCTTGCCGGCGGCGGCCAGCAGGGCATCGGCCAGTTCCTCCATCTGCCGCACCGCAACGGTGTGCAACTGTTGGCAGATCCGCGGCCAGACGAAATGATCCACTTCGAGCATCGGCCGCCACGCCGGCGTTGTCGCCGGCGTCGCTGTTGTCGTCGCTGTCGCAGTTGTCGCCGCCTGATCCGCCAGAGGTTGCGATTGCGGTTGCGCGAGAGGTTGCGGCAACGGTTCGGCTGCTGGTTCCGTCGGCGGCGCCTTTGCCGCGATGGTCTCCAGCGAATCGCCGGGCTCGTCCCCGCCCTTGGGCCAGAGGCTCAAGGGGAAAGGCGGCATGGACGGCGTCTCGATGGTCGGCGGCAGAATCGCCCTGGCCGAGGGGGGGGCAACTGGGGCTGGCCGCGGCGCGGCGGTTCGAGCCGGCGGCACGATTCCCAGCGTTTCGCGGGCAGACACCGTGGGCCCCGGCTCGCAGGCTGCTTCCGTCGAGCGACCGGCGGGTTTCGCCAGGTTGGTAAACAGCCGCTCGATCGCGGCCGTTCGTGCCGGCCCCCGCGATGCCATGGCCGCCTGGAGACCGGCGTTCGGCGGGGTGCCCGGCGGTGGGGCCAGCGTCGCGGCGACACACGGCTCGGCCATGGCAGCCGGCGCCGGGACCACGGAGTCGGCCGCCGGCATCCGCGCGGCCGCCCCAACCGGGGCCCGGTGCGAATAGGCTTTAATGAAGGCTTGGTCCAGGGCGCTCATGGCTGGTCCTGCGTGGAAGGGATGGGAACGATCGCGTCGAGCTGCGCTGTGTCCAATGACGGCGGCGGCTGTTGGGACGCCGCGGAGGGCTGAGTCGGTGGCAAATCCGTCGGCGGCGGGGGTGGCGGCGCAGGCCCGGGTCTGCCGGCGCAACCTCGCGGTTGGGGTCGGGCACGAGCGGACTGACCGCGGGGGACGGGCTGTTGCGATTCTCGGCGCGGTAGGCGTTGGCCGGGTCATTACGGGCGTCGGCCTGGTACACCGGCCGCTGGTCCCCGGACCCCGACTTGCCCAACGCCGTCGGCCGATTCGCCTCCACGGTCTGCGCGGCGCGATCGCCGCCGGCTGGGAACCCCGGAGACACGCCCGACGGCGGTATTTGCGTCGGCAGATTGGGCTCCGCGGCGTTGTTTCCGCCCGGCGGCACTCCGGCGGCCAGCGACCCCTGGGCACCCTCCGCCCAGGTCGGTGCATGGACGTTGCCGCCGAGGCCGGCGGGAATTGCTTCGACCACAGTCGACCCCTGCGGACCGGTCGGCCCGCCGGCCGGCGAATTTTCGCCTGCGGTCTGGCCACCGCCGCCGTTCCAGCCGGGGGCCACGTCGGCCTCCGGCGCCGGGGTGGAATGCCACCGCACAAGTCGTTGCCGACCGGCTTCGGCTGTGTCTTCCTCGCCATCGTAAACGGCAGGAGGGCAGCCACCACCAAGAGGATGCCCCCGCCCACCACGAATTTGCTCGCCAGCGACTGGCTGATCATCCGGCCATCCGAAGCGGCGATGTGCTCTTCCACCAGCGTTTCCAGCTCCTCGACGCTCAGATCGGGGAGCTGCGCAGCAGCGTCCCTGGAGTGCCGGTCGATGACCGGGAACGAGGCGCGGTTTGAACTGTGGCAGCGGAGTCTTGGGGCATATCCACCTCACCGGCCGAAACGGGGGATTCATCGTGGTGTCGCATGCCGGGGTTTCCTTCCTGGGGATTGTGCTGGCCACTGGTTCGGCAGGGAACACCCGTGGCCACGTATTCATGGTTGTTATCGGTTCCGATTACGGCGATCTTGAGCATTAAAGCGATTGTGGCGATTAAGAAGACTAGGAAAGATGTCCACGGTATTCCACACCACTCCCGTCCCCGGAGGGGAAACGGCGGACCTTGACACCGGGCAAAATGCCGCTACTATGGCAACATGACCCAGATCCAGCAGGCCCGCGCCGGCATCATCACCCCCGCGATGGAGGCGGTCGCTGGGAGCGAGCAACTCGCGGCCGAACTGGTCCGCCAGGAGGTCGCTCGCGGCCGGATGGTCATTCCGGCCAACAAGGTCCATTTGGCCAAGGGCTTGCAGCCCATCGGCATCGGCATCGCCGCGCGGACGAAGATCAACGCCAACCTCGGCAAGTCGGCCCTTTCCAGCGATCCGCAGTGCGAGTTGGAGAAGCTGCGTTTGGCGGTCCGCTACGGGGCCGACACGGTGATGGACCTGTCCACCGGCGAGCAGATCGGGGCGGTGCGGCAGCGGATGATCGACGCGGCGACGGTCCCGATCGGCACCGTGCCGATCTACGAGGCGGCCCAGCAACTCGACGACATCGCCGACATGCGGCCGCAACAGTTTCTCGACGTGGTCGCCCAACAGGCCCGGCAAGGCGTCGATTACATGACCATCCACGCCGCGGTCTTGCGGGAGCACGTGCCGTTGTGCCAAGGGCGCATGACGGGCATTGTCAGCCGCAGCAGGGCGCTGGTGGCCAAGTGGATGGCGGTCCACGGCCAGCAGAATCCCTTCTACACCCACTTCGACGACCTCTGCGACATCATGGGCGAGTATGACGTCACTTGGAGCCTGGGCGACGGCCTGCGGCCCGGCTCGCTGGCCGACGCCTGCGACGAGGCCCAGTTCGCCGAGTTGCGAGTGATGGGCGAACTGGGACGCACGGCGCACAAGCGCGGCTGCCAAGTGATGATCGAAGGGCCCGGCCACGTGCCCATGGACCAGATCCAGCGCAACATCCAGATCCAGATGGAGTGGTGCGACGAGGCGCCGTTCTACGTCCTGGGACCGGTGGTGACCGACATGGCGCCGGGCTATGACCACATCACCAGCGCCATCGGCGCGGCAATGGCGGCCTGGTACGGCGCGGCGATGCTCTGCTACGTCACTCCCAAGGAACACCTGGGTTTGCCGAATCTGGAGGACGTGCGGCAGGGAGTGATCGCCTACAAGATCGCCGCGCACGCGGCGGACGTGGCCCGGCATCGTCCTGGGGCCCGACAGCGCGACGATGCCCTCGGCGCCGCCCGCTTCCGCTTCGATTGGGCCGAACAATTCCGTCTATCGCTCGATCCGGAGACGGCCCAGCGGATGCACGACGAGTCGCTGCCCGCGGCCGACGACAAGCAGTCGCATTATTGCAGCATGTGCGGTCCGAAGTTCTGCTCGATGAAGACGACCGAGGAAGTGCGGGGAATGCAGCGGCAGCGCTCGGGCGGGTGATTCTGGGCGCCACTGGCTTTGCCATCGCTTGCCTCAACACGACACTGGCAGAGCCAGTGCCACCCCGTGGAGAACACCATGAAGACCATCGCATTCGGCAGGCTGGCCCTCGTTGCCTTCGCAATCCCTCTCTGCTTGGTCCTGTCCGCCCGGACCGCGTGGACCCAGGCGGCCGACGACGCGACAACAGCCGGCGGCGACGGCGTGACGATCTATCATTTCTCCGGCAACCGGCCGAGTTGGGTCTATCGGTTGAAAATCAACGGCCAGGAAGTGCCGGTCACGGCCTTGCCGAACATCGACGCGGCGGCGTGCCAGCGGATCGCCGCCGAGTATGAGAAGCTGCCGCCGCAGTGCCGCGTGCCGGCGAAGTTCGTGGGGCTTCACTACGCGAATCTGGCCGCCGCGGGAAGCGTCCGGGTCGAACTGACCGCCTCGGAACCCATCGTGAAGTTCACCATCCATCCGCAGCGCCGCGGGATCCAGGCAACCGCCGACGGCCGCGTGCTCCGCTTCACCATCGATCGCCGCGAGCCGCGATACTTTATCGTCGAGGTCAACGATCTGCCGCCGTGCTGCCTCCTCGTCGATCCGCCGGAAGAGGACGTCCCCTCGCCCACGGCAGCCGGCGTCGTCGACGCGGCCCGGTTCCTCACTGACGCCACCGGCAAGGTCGAGCAGACCGACGGTTTTGCCCGCGCCATTGCCGCCGTCAATGGGACCGGCAAGACGCTGTACGTCCCGCCCGGCGTCTACCTGACCGACACGATCAAGATCCACAAGGCGTCCGACTTGGGCATCCACCTGGCCGCCGGCTGTTTGATTCGCATCAAGACCAGCCCGCGCGGCGAGACCGCCACGCGCAAGGCATCTGGATCGACGAGAGCCGGCGGATCACGATTTCCGGCCGCGGCTGCCTCGATCACCAGGCCTACGAGAACTTCGCCGTCGAAGGCAACCGCTACAATCATCTGACCGAGGGCGATTACCGCGTGCCGGTCATTTCCCAAGCCCCCCTGCTGATCCTCCGCTCGCAGGACATCACGATCCGCGACCTGACGGGTGCGCAACGGCAGGAATTGGAACTACAACATTGTGGGCTGCGACCGCGTCGCGCTGGCGCGCTGCAAGATTCTCACCCCGCCCGCCTGCGTGCCCGAGTTCACCGACGGCATCGACGTGGTGAGCACCGACGGGCTCAGCATCGACGGCTGCTTCATTCACGGCAACGACGACTGTTTCGCCTGGGCAACACGTTGTGTTTCGCTTCTCCGCTGCTGGAGCGGGCCCAATCGCGCGAGCTGAGCCATTGCATCGTGCGGGGCGTGGTCGCGTGGAACCCGCGGGCCAACGGCATTCGCTTCGGCGAGTGGGGCACGAGCAGCATGGTGGGCATTCACGACATTCTTTTCGAGAATTGCGATTTCTGCGGCATGCACGCCTCCGGACTGTTCATCGGCGGCCTGGTGCAAGACCCCAAGTCGCCGCAGCCGCCCAGCTACGGAACGCTCCGGTTCGTCAACTGCGGCTTCGACTGCGACCGTGTGAAGCGTTACGAGTTTTTGATGAAGAAGGTGCGGATCGAGCGGATCGAACTGACGGGCGTTGTCGTCGACGTCGCCGGCAAGGCTGCGGTCTTCGAGGGTCTCGGCGACGGCGGAATCGGCCGGCTGGTCTTCCGCAATTTGACCATTGGGGGCACGAAAGTCGTCGATCTCAAGAAGGCCGACATCCACTGGAAGAACGTGGGAAAGGTGGTAGTCGAGTAGCGTCCGGGCGCCGTTTCCGGTTGACAGCTTGCCGGGCGAACGTCACAATGGCCGGCCTATGACTTCCCCGCCGGCAGCCAGCAGGGCGACTTTGCGGCCTTCCGCAGCGTGGATGGCCCTGCTGTTGCTGCTCTCGATGAACCTGCTGAACTACATTGACCGCTACGTTTTGGCGGCCGTCGAGCCCGAAATCCGTCAAGACCTGCTCCACGCCGGCCGCAACGATCCCCATGCCCGCACGAAAACCGGCCTGCTGTCCACGGCCTTTCTGATCTCCTACATGCTGGCCTCGCCGTTGTTCGGCTGGCTTGGGGAACGGCGATCGCGGTGGCGGCTGATCGCCGTGGGCGTCGGGCTGTGGAGCCTGGCCAGCGGGGCCAGCGGACTTGCCGCCACCTTCGTTCTGCTGCTGCTGACGCGCTGCCTGGTCGGCGTGGGCGAGGCCGCCTACGGACCGGTGGCGCCGACAATCATCGCCGATTTCTACCCGGTGGCCAAGCGCGGGCAAGTGCTCTCCTGGTTCTACATGGCCATTCCCGTGGGCACTGTGCTGGGCTACGTGCTGGGCGGATACATGGCCGCGGTGCACCGCGACGCCCAAAGCTGGCGGTGGGCCTGCTACGCGGTGGTGGTTCCTGGCCTGCTGCTTGGGGCTCTGGTCGTTGTGGATGCGCGAGCCGCATCACGGCGCCCCGAGGACCTCGCGCCGCGGCCGCCCGGCCATGCGCGGTGGAAAGTGCTCAGACAGCCTTCTTCGCCTTCCTGTTTGCCCTCCACATGCACGATCTTCGGATTGATCAGCACCAGCTTGTCCGCCGGATTCTCGGCGTTGGAAATGTCGATCACCGTGATCTTGCGCGAGAAACCGATCTGCGGCGCCGCCAGTCCCACGCCCTTGGCCGCGTACATCGACTCGAACATGTCTTCCAGGAATTGGTCCAGCTCCGGTGTGCCGAATTCAGTGACTTCCTCCGCCTCCCGCTCCAGCACCGGATCGCCGTACTTCACGATTGGATAAACCATATCTCAGAAATCCCGAACTTGCATCAGATAACCTTCATAATTACGCCTTGTCTCGCCCAATGAATCGCCCCCGAATTTCTCCAGGAAAGCCTGCGCCAGAATCAGGGCCATCATGGCCTCCGCGATCACGCCCGCCGCCGGAACCACGCACACGTCCGAGCGCTCGTAAGCAGCCAGCGCCGGCTCGCGCGTCGCCAGGTCCACCGATTCAAGCGGCCGCCGCAGCGTCGAGATGGGCTTCAAAAATCCGCGCACCACCACGTCCTGCCCGTTGGTGATGCCGCCCTCCAACCCACCCGCGCGATTGGCCCCCCGCGTAAACTGGCGTGCCGCGCGATCGTAGTGGATCGTGTCCTGCACCTCGGACCCAAAGCTGGCGGCATTCTCTTCCGCGAATCCCAGCTCCACGCCCTTCACCGCTTGAATGGAAACGATGGCCTGCGCCAGCCGTCCATCCAGACGCGCGTCCCAAGTCGTATGCGATCCCAGGCCCGGAGGCACACCGTGCGCGATGGCTTCAAACACGCCGCCCACTGTGTCGCCCGTGCGGTAAGCCTGGTCTACCACCTCTTTCATGCGCTGCTCGGCTTCGGCGTCCACACATCCCAGCAGGACTTCGGTCTTTCCGCGCAGCGCTGCCACTTCTTCCCACGCCGCGCTTCTTTCGAGGCGCACCCCGCCCACCGCGATCGTGTGGCTGGCGATGTCGATGCCGAACTGGATCAGCAGCGCTTTAGCGACCGCACCGAGCGCCACGCGGGCCGCAGTCTCGCGCGCGCTGGCCCGCTCCAGAACGTAGCGCGCATCGTCGAAATTGTACTTGATCGCGCCCGCCAGGTCGGCGTGTCCGGGACGCGGCCGCGTCACCGGCTTCTTCTTGTCTTCCGCGCCATCCGTGTCTTCTACCGGCAGCGCCTCGGTCCAGTTTTGCCAGTCGCGATTTCGGATCAAAATCGCCACCGGCGAACCAATGGTCCGCGAGTGTCGCACGCCGGACACAACCTCCGCGCGATCGTGTTCGATCTTCATACGCCCGCCGCGGCCGTAGCCCTGCTGGCGGCGCCAAAGCTCGTGATTGATGGTGTCGAGAGAGACCGGCACTCCGGCGGGAAGCCCTGTGAGGGTGGCCACCAGGCACTCGCCATGCGACTCCCCGGCGGTTTCAAATCGCAGCATTCGCCAAGAATTTTTATGGTAGCACTCGAATGCGGACTTTAGCCCTGCTTGTCGCTCGCGCCGAACAACTATATTCATAAACAGTTACGCCCTGGAATGTTAGCATCGTCAGCGCTGGTTGTAGCCCTCGCTGGTCCGGCTTGGGCTGAAACGCCTCCCGCCCACGCCACCTTCACCATCATCGATGCCCGCGGAGCCGGAACATTGAATTCTCAAGGTACCTATGCCACTTCCATCAATACGGCCGGCGCGATCACCGGAAAACTACTTCGACTCGGCCAGTGTCTATCACAGCTTCATACGACGTGACCGGCGCGGGCACATCCGCCGACCAGGGCACTCTGGCCGTCGGCATCAACGCGGCGGGCGACGTGACCGGCTACTACGCGGATTCGGGAACGGTCTGCCTCGGCTTCCGTCGCAGCCCCTCCGGCACGATTACCAAAATCAACTTTCCGGGTGCGGCCAGAGGCATGTATCAAGGCACCGGGGCCAATAGCATTAACGCGATGAACGACCTGGCGGGATACTACTCGGATGCCAGGGGCGTCGGGCACAGCTTCGTAGGCAAGACGTCGAGTACCCTGGTAGAGATTGATGCGCCGGGCGCCGGTACGTGGACCCGCCCCGCCGCTGTTGATGCCAGTAGGGCTGGGATAGCGGGACGGCATTTCACGGCTTTGTGCGCACCGCCGCCGGCACAATTACCACTTTCGAAGCCCCGAACGCCGGGACTGGCCTGGCTCAGGGAATCATTGGCTACGGTATCAATACATCGGGCGCGATAGCCGGATAATACGTCGATTCGGGCACTGTAATTCACGGCTTCCTGGGCACGCCTTAATGCCGACTAAAGCAGCGTCCAGCGCGGACGCGTCTGCGTTCACGGTCAACTCCAGTAATCCCGATCCAGACTGCGATACTGCACGGCCTCGGCGACGTGCTTGCCCGCGATCGTTTCGGAACCGCCCAGGTCGGCGATGGTGCGGGCCAGCTTCAAGATCCGGTCATGCGCGCGTGCCGAGAGCCCTAAGCGGCGCATCGCCATTTCCAGCATGCGTTCACCCGCCTCATCCAGCACGCAGTGTTTGCGAATCAGCCGTGTGGGCATTTGGGCGTTATAGAACCCGCGCGCCTGCTGCACGGCGCGGGTTCGCTCCACGCGTGTCCGGATGGTGGTGGACGACTCGCTGGTATCCGCGCCGCGCATCTCCTTGTACGGTACCGCCGGCACTTCGATGTGGATATCGATGCGGTCGAGCAGCGGCCCGCTGATCTTTCCCAGATATCGCTGGATCATGCCCGGCGTGCAGCGGCATTCGCGGGTGGCGTCGCCATGGAATCCACCCTGGCACCCGTGCAGATAACAACTGCAACCGAGTATGAACCCGGAGTGCCGGGGGAACGCGATACGTGCGCCCCATCGGGAAATTACGGCACCGTTCGCGGCCGGGCCCGCACGTTGCGCGCTATCGTTTCGCCCTCGAGCAGCGAAGACGACGGCCACAGCGACACGGCGTGCGCTAGTAGTCCGAACGTGGCGAGGATTTGGGCCCCGGGGCGTGCGCCGGCACCCGGAGCGCAAAGCACGAGCCTCGCCCCGGTGCGCTCTGGACCGTGATCCTCCCGCCCATCATCTGGCAGTACTTCTGGCTAATCGCCAACCCCAACCCCGTCCCGCCATACTTCCGCGTTGGCGACCCGTCCACCTGTGTAAACGGCTGGAACAGCCGTCCCATCTGCTCCTCCGGGATCCCGATGCCTGTGTCGGCCACCCGCACCTCCGTCCAATCCTTCCCGCCCTCCGCCACGCGTGCCACCCGCACTTCCACCTCCCCCTTCTCCGTGAACTTGCAGGCGTTGGATAATAGGTTCAGTAGACTCTGTCGCAGCTTCGGCAGGTCCGCATAAGCCATCCTGGCCTCCCCCCCGCAAGCCAGCCGCACCACGGTGCCATTTTGCCGTGCCAGCGGTTTTACGGCGTTGTGCACGTCCTCTAGAATCGCCGCTATGTCCACGTTTTCCAGCTTCATATCCATTCTCCCCGCCTCGACCTTCGACAGATCCAGAACGTTGTTGATAATGGCAAGCAGAGCTTGCCCGGACCGTTCGATCTTGGCCAAGTCAGAGATCACGTCCTCTTGCTCCGGCCCGATGTAGCCGTCCTGCAGCATCTGGCTGTAGCCGATGATGGCGTTGAGCGGCGTGCGCAGTTCATGGCTCATGGTCGCCAGGAAGGTGCTTTTGGCGCGGTTAGCCTCCTCGGCTGCATCGCGCGCCGCCACCAACTCGGCCTCCACGCGCTTCAGCTCGGTCAGCTCACTCTGGGCCCGGCTGCCCTCCTCGGCGGCCTTTTTCAGCGAGACCTCTACTTCCAGATTTTGGCGAATGATCGCCGTCTGCTGCTGCACCTTCCTGCGCAGGAAGAAGACCCACCCGAAGCCGATCAAAGCGGCCATGCCGACCACACCGATCACTTGCAGGGCTCGTGCAGTGGTCCACCAGGGTGCGCCGACGAGGACCTCAGCGTCGGAAGATGAGCGCAGCAGAATGTGAAAATCACCGATCCCGGTGCGTGTCACGGGCTGCCACGACTGGACGTCGAAGATTCCCGTGAGACGGACCTTGGAGCCGGGCTCCAGTTGAAGGTTCTGTCCGGTGGCCTTGTCGAATACCGCATGAAACGTGGTGGTGCCCGACTGCATTTCGAAGAGTTCTTCGGCGATGCTGGATGTGCGGCTGCGGACATATGCATCCACCCTTACGAGTTGGTTTGCATGCAGCCCCCACGCCAACTCCTGTGCGCCCGTGAACACCGGAGTGGGAGGGCGGCCATGGCCTTTCGGAAATACATCCGCGTCTTCCAGCAGTGGTACGACGCGGCCGGCTTGCGGATAACCCAGCACGTCGACCTGATCCCCAGGAGCTAGTTGGGAGCTTCTGCGCAGCCCCACACGCAGACCGTTGTCGGCGTCGCGGACGAAAAGCAGCGCACCCGACGACCAGGTCACCATGCCGCTGACACGCACGTGATGACCGGGAAGCCGGTCAGCCGCGAAATCGAGAACGCGGTCGACGGCGACGGCCTGGGTCGAACTGGGCGGCTCTATTACGCGGATGTCGTCGGGGCTCGGCACGAACAGTTGAATGCCGCGGAGCTGGCGCCGCTCGTTGTACAGCGTCCCGCACACGCCGTGGATGGCGACGCGAGCGTCCACCAGGAACTCGGGATGAATCAAGCCCGGCACATAGGCGGAAAAACGGTCTCTGGCGTACACCACGTCGAGAGTGGCGATACTCCTGCTCACGCTGACATTGCGAATCGTACCCTCGACATCTACCAGGCGGCTATCTTCGGTGCCCGACAGGATCCGATCCATGGACGTCCGGCGGTGCGGCAGTGGGACATTCTGCGTAACCAGGCGCACGTGCGGTTGGCCAAGTATAGGCGCAAAATTACCGGCCTGCGAAACGGCGTCAATATCGACCAGGTCTCCTACGCGCACCCCCTTGACGGGCAGATCGTGGGGACTGACATAGATGCCGTCATTCCGATCTTCCACAAAGACGATGTAATTGCCCGGATCAAAATAAGTGACGGTAGCGCGGATATGGACCGGATATTTTCGCATGGCCTCATTCGGTGACAGCGAACGCACCTGATGAATAGTAGTCAGAACGGGTGGGGACCCGCGGCCCAACGCGAGGTTGTCGGCGAGGGTGCTGGCGCTGTCCAAATAGAAACCACCGGAGTCGCGGTGGGGAAAGCCCGCCACTTCGACGTTGTCGCCAAGGCGTACATTGCTGGTAAAACCGAATCGGACATTGAGCGAACCGGTGCCGTCCTGCATGCGGAACGCGCCCGCCTCTCCGGCGGCTTCCAGTCTTCCGCGGATTCGTACCCGGCGCTCCGGAAGTCGACCGGCCGGCATGCCCAGCAAACTAGCGGTGGTCATCAGCGGCGCCGACAGAGGCGAACGCACCGGATCGAGATGCACTGCGTTGGCCCACGAGACGCTCCAGAGCGTTCTTCGCACTGGCTTCAACTGGACGTCGAGGTCCGACGTCGCAACGCCCACCACGCGCACCCGCCGGTCGAGTTCTTCGCCAACCGCGCCGCTGTAGGCTTGACAATAGACGTCGATCGGGGTACCGTCCTGACTGATCCTTACCACCAGGGCAACGCCGTTCTGCATCGTGTCGGCGCGCTGCACCACGCCTTCGACGGTGACCAGACGGTTCTCCACTTCCCGCGTTCCGAAGGACGCCGCCGTAACCAGAGGCGCCACGGGAAGGGTCCCGGCGCCGTGCACCACGATTTGCGGGTTGAGAATGACCGGCACGAGTTGTGCGTCACTGACCACGCCCGCAACGGTGACTCGGGCACCGGGCGAATAGTGTTGCCCGTCGTCGCCGACACTCACGCGCGCCCCGCCGGTTGCATCCTGGACGAACAGCAGACCGTTCGTCTGATCAAAGTAAGTCACCACCCCGTCAAGGCGTGCGGCCGGAAGGTTGCCCGATTCCGACGCCTTGCGATGAGTGGCGTCCGCCGCCGTGGTCGCAATGTGGCTTTGGGGCAATAAACCGCGCAGGATAACTGCGAGCACAGTTGCCATGATGGCCGCGGCAATTAGGTTACGGCTGGTCGGTCGTGACATTCCGGACGTGGATTCGAGAGACCCACATTGACTTATCGGCCATTTGGTCTCATTGCCTTAGCCAGGGACAGAACATCAAACACCTCGACCGTCCGGACTCGGCGGATTTTCTGCGGGGACCGCCGACGCCGGGTTACGGAATACTGCGGAAGTCAGCTCCAATAATCCCGATCCAGGCTCCGATATTGCACGGCCTCCGCCACGTGCTTGCCCGCGATCGTCTCGGAACCGCCTAGGTCGGCGATGGTGCGGGCCAGCTTCAAGATCCGGTCATGCGCGCGCGCGGAGAGCCCTAAGCGGCGCATCGCCATTTCCAGCGTGCGTTCACCCGCCTCATCCAGCACGCAGTGTTTGCGAATCAGCCGTGTGGGCATTTGGGCGTTATAGAACCCGCGCGCCTGCTGCACGGCGCGGGTTCGCTCCACGCGTGTCCGGATGGTGGCGGACGACTCGCTGGTATCCGCGCCGCGCATCTCCTTGTACGGTACCGCCGGCACTTCGATGTGGATATCGATGCGGTCGAGCAGCGGCCCGCTGATCTTTCCCAGATATCGCTGGATCATGCCCGGCGTGCAGCGGCATTCGCGGGTGGCGTCGCCATGGAATCCACATTGGCATGGATTCATCCCCGCCACCAGCATAAACTCGGCGGGGAAGCTGAGTGTCATGTTGGAGCGCGCAATGGTGACCGATCCATCCTCGAGTGGTTGCCGCAACAGCTCCAGCACGTCGCGCGGAAATTCCGGAAGCTCATCGAGGAATAGAAGCCCATGATGCGCCAGGCTGACCTCGCCCGGCCGCGCCATGCCCGCGCCGCCTCCCAATAGTCCCGCGTCGGAGATGGTATGGTGCGGCGCGCGGAACGGGCGCTCCCGCAGCAGGCCGGCGCCCCCGGGCAACAAGCCGGCGATACTGTGGACGCGGGTCGTCTCGATCGATTCCGTAAAAGTCAGTGGCGGCAGAATACCGGCGAGCCGTTTGGCGAGCATCGTCTTGCCCGAACCTGGCGGCCCGATCATGAGGATATTGTGCCCACCGCTGGCGGCGACTTCGAGCGCGCGCTTGGCGCTACCCTGGCCGCGTACCTCGCCGAAATCCGGCGCATTGGTTTCCGGCGCGAGGGGCGTGAACTCGGGTCGGACCGGAGCGAACTGCGCAGGCTGCGCAATCAAGGCCACGGCTTCAGCCAGATGCCGGATTCCGAAGACCCGCACCCCGTCTACCACGGCCGCCTCCGCTGCGTTGGCCTCCGGCAGCACCACGTTGCGAATGTTATGATCGCGCGCGCAGATGGCTATCGACAGCGCTCCCCGCACCGGCCGTAGGCTGCCATCCAGGGATAACTCGCCGATCAGGATGTGCTCATCGAGCTTTCCCACAAGACCCATCGCGCCCAATATCCCGACCGCCATCGGCAAGTCGAACCCGGCGCCTTCCTTGCGCAGATTGGCTGGCGCCAGGTTGATGGTTACCGCTTTGTTTGGGTAGCCGAAACCGGAATTGATCAGGGCGGATTTGATTCGATCGCGGCTCTCGCGAACCGCGGTATCGGGCATGCCGACGACTACAAAATCACGTGCCGAGCCGGACGCGTACATGTCCACTTCCACGTCGATCAACTGCGCATCAATTCCGTAGACGGCGGCGGAGCGGGTCCTATAGAGTGACAAGAATATGTGTGGACACCGGGGGCTTTTTTCTCATGACAATCGCATCAGGGGCGCGTTCGGCGCCAGGCCCGGCGCGATGGTGCTCGGCCGTTACGCGCTCGCTTCCGCCGCCGCGCGGGTCTCCGCGGTCGTGGGATCGATCATGCAAGCGACCTCACTGATGCGGTTCGCCGGAAAGCCGCCGCGCGTGGCGTGCTCGCGGACCGCGGCCTCGTCAGGTGCGATATAGATGCAGTAGATCTTGTCGCCGGTCACGAAGCTCTCGACCCACTGGACTTCCGGCCCCATCCCGCGCAGCACGCTGCATGATTTTTGCGATATCGCCTGTAGTTCGGCGGCGGATAGCTGCCCTACTCCGGGAATCTCCCGTTCGATGACATACTTTGGCAAAGATTTTCTCCTGGTCTGGCATTGTAACAAAGCACGCCACAAGAACGAAGGTACAATAGTGCCCATGAATTATTCCCGCCGGGACCTGAGCTGGTTGCTTCCCATCCTCGCCGCCGCCAGATCCGGCGCGCAAAACACCGCGCTGCCCTCCCGCGCCTACAGCTTCGACCAACTCCCGGTGCATGCGAGCGGCGATAATCAAACCCGCCCGGTTTTCGATGGCGAAACGCACGCCGGCGTGCGCATCGAACTTCACGAAACGGAACTGCCGCCGGGCGGCGCGCCGCATCCGCCGCATCACCATGTGCACGAAGAGATGCTCCTCCTTCGCGAAGGAACTATGGAGGTGACCATCGCGGGACGCCGCGCCACGCTGGGACCAGGCTCGGTAGCATACGTGGCGTCCAACGAAGAGCATGGCTGGCACAACGCCGGAACCACGCGCGCGCATTATTTTGTGCTGGCCATCGGACGGGATTGAGTTCCGCGCCGAACCGCAATACAGAGAGTCTTCCAAGGAGGACTCGTTGGCAACTATCACCAGTCGGCAGGCGTTCGGTGGGATTTATTCCCCGACCGCATCGACAAAGCCAAAACCGAAATTCCGGGCGCCGCCACTGCGCGTGCTGACCGCCATTACGAAGAATTGCTGCGCCATCCGATCTCGGCGCCGTGCTGATCTCCCCACGCCCGTCTTCCTGCACCCGGAACACTTCGCGGCCGCCGCCCACGCGACAACGGCCGACGCGTCGAAGAGCATCCAGTTCGGCTTCCGGCAGCGCTAACAATCGCCGTATGTGCCGGAAGACTCCAAGTCGCTTATGGAACTACTGGATGGACTTTTCGGGCGTGGATGTGTTGACTGCAAATTCCGATCAACCGCGATATCGTATATGCATATCCCAATGGCATCGAGGGTTGGCTGCTTAGAAGGCATGCTCGAAACCGCCAGCACCTATTACCGCTGGTACGATCTAAAGCTGGCTCCTCAATACGACGTGAATACAGTCGTATTCTCGCACGAGATGATTGGCTATGCGTCACAATTGTTCGAGGGCGGCCAACGCGGGCGGCAGTTGACCCGCTTAGCCGAAGCGGCGCACACAGAGAAGCTAAGAGTCTGGGTCTGGGTGCGCGAGTTCGACGATGTACCGTCGCAGTTCCTGGCGGGCGGCAAGGTACAAATGGACCGGCCAGGCTGTTGGGGAATGGCTCGCATCCCGGTACAGCCGGATGTTTGCCGCCTATCCCTGCTTCGACGGCGTAGTCCTTACCTTCGAGGAGTCTCCCTACAGGGTCGTCGATGAAGCCAAAGTTCAATCGACGCTCTCCGTGCCGGATCGGTTCGCCAAGATCATCAACGTTATCGACGAAGTGTGCCGGCGAAAGGATAAGGATCTGATCGTCCGTTCGTTTCTATACGAGCCGGAACAGACGCTGTGGTTAAAGAAGGCTACGCCAAGACGAACCCGCACGTGATGATACAGACTAAGTGCGAGCCGCATGACTTGGACCCCTTCTACCCGGACGACCTTGACTTTGACGAAGATTACGGAATCAGTGAAAACAACATTCTCGGCCTGCCTAACGGCAACCTGAGTGGTCTACCAATCACCAGCCGGATTGCCGCGTTCAATATCAGCGGATTCAGCGGAACCGGCGCTCCCGGTTGGCTGCCAAACGGGCCGGGGAGGATCGCCAACATGTTTGATACTCCGACACCTTCACTAAGGTCGGCGGGATTCACACATTGAAATTTGGGACGGACATCCAGCGGTGGCAGACCAGCGTGCGAAACGCGCAGAACGATCCGCGCGGAATGATCGATTTCAGCGGGGGCTACACCGGATCCGGCTTAGCCGACCTTCTGGTTGGCGGACCTTCCCAAGTGGACCGCGACCTGTTCCCATCCAGTCCGGCTACGCGCGTTACTTTTGGTCGATTCTTTGCCCAAGACGATATCCGCGTCACACGCAAGCTCACCTTGAATCTTGGCTTGCGTTGAGATCTTTACACGGCGCCCGTCGACGCACACAACGCCCAAAGCAACTTCGTGGAGACGGGGACCAATGCCGGCCTTATCCAGATCGCCTCGCCTTCCAACCGCGGCCCAAACGTGGACACCTACTATGGAAACTGGGAACCGGGTGCCGCCTACTCACCGGATAACGACAAAACGGCCATCCGGGGCGCGTTCGGCATCAGTTACTTCCCGGATAACTTCGGCGCGGATAGTGGGACTCTGGAGCGGAACTATCCGGAAACGCTCATCGAGAACGACTATGCCGTGCAGTCGAGCTGCAATTCGCCATACGCCGCGACCGCGCAGTATTCCGGTTGTGGGTCGCTTGTTCTCAGCGACGGCCTTCCTGGCAATGGTGCCGCGAGCGTTTATTCACCGCTGGTGGTGCCGTCGGGTGGAGCGCCGGGTTCGGGAGCGCTGGTCAGCCCGCCGCCGGGTTTTGGCGTATTCGTGATTGCCAAGAACTTCCGGCAAGATGAGGCACGCGCCTGGAACGTCAGCGTTGAGCGGCAATTGACACACGATATGGTCTTACGCGCGGCGGACGTGGGTACTTGTGGCTATCACCTCTACCACGACTATCAGCTCAATCAATGTGACCCGCCGTCGATCGTAGCCACCAACCCTTATCCGGGTTGCTTGCCCTTCTACGGCTTGAATCCGAACATTACAACTGTAGATTTTCGGAATAGCTCCGGCTTGTCGCGCTATAAGCTGACTTCAAGTGATATGATGCTCCTAGCAACTCCCAGTCCGAGGAACGACGCCTCCATGAGTGCTGAGGTCCATCATCAATGCGATGCCCGGTCCGCAGCGTTGATCCTGAGTCAGCTTGAACGGATCCCGCACAGCAGCCAATTTCACGGCTCGGAACTCCTGCGAAACCTGCTCTCCTATCTCACCAAGCGCGCCATCGACCGGCCGGGCGAGGCCGTCAAAGAACACGATTTGGCGGTGGATGTGCTCGGCCGCGACCCCGCGTTCGACCCGCGCATGCATTCCGCCGTCCGTGTGCACACGGCCCGCTTGCGCGCGAAACTCGCCGAATACTACATGGCGGAAGGCGCTGACGATCCCTTCGTAATCGAGGTCCCGAAAGGCGCCTACGTCATTTGCTGGCGTCATCGCAACGAACATTCCGATGAGGTGTTTCACGAAGCGAGCGCGCCGATCCAGATCGCGCCTGCCAAACGTACGCTCCACTGGCTAAGCTCCCCGGGCGTTCCGGCGCCAGTCCAAACCTTTTGGCGCCCATTCCTTGGATCCGTGCCGGATCCTATCGTGGCGTTCTCCAATCACCGCTTCGTGGGCACGTCCGCATCCGGCTTGCACGCGTACCACGAAGGCGTCGATTCGCCATACGGGATCAACGATACCTATTCCGGCACCGGCACCGTGATGGCGGTTCACGAACTGAACAGCATGTTCGCACGGTTTCACCGCACGATCCGTCTCAAACGGGCGGAACTCCTTACCTGGGATGAAGCTCGCACCACAAACCTCATCCTGATTGGATCTCTGGAGTCGAATTCCCGGCTGCGCCAGCTTCCGCCGCTCGAATACTTCGATTTCAAATCATCGCGCGCGGAGCCGCGGCTAGGCGTCGGCGGAATCGTGAACTTGCACCCCAATGCAGGGGAGGAATCGATCTACTACGGTTCGGGAATTCCATTCACATCGGATTACGCAGTCATCGCCATGCTGGCGGGTTTGAAACCGGGCCAGCGAATCCTGGTGCTGGCCGGAACTAATACTTATGGCGTGCAGGCCGCGGCGGAGTTCATTTGCCGCGCCGATTTGGTCGGCGGACTGCTCTCGCGGCTATCCATCACGCGAGGTGATTCGATTCCGGATTTCGAAGCTCTGATGGCGGTGAAGGTTAACGGCGGCGTGCCCGTCGACTCCCAACTGGTGATGGTCCGGCTTCGCCAAAATCCACCCGCGGGCCGCTAAAAAATGTGCCCGCTGCGCGTCATCCTCGCGGCGCTGCCTGCTATCGCTTTCGGCGCATCCGTGATCTCGACACGGCTCGATGACCCCAAAGCGGTTTATTTGACAGCTTCCGAATTCGGCGCGCACGGCGACGGACAGACTGACGACACCGCTGCCATACAGGCTGCCATAGACAAAGCTGAAAACAATGTCCGCGAGGGAATTGTGTTTGTGCCGCCGGGCCGCTACCGGCTGACCCGCACCGTCTATGTCTGGCCGGGCGTACGCGTCTTCGGCTACGGCGCTACGCGCCCCGTCTTCCTGCTCGCCGACCGCACGCCGGGCTTTCAAACCGGTGTGGGCGTCATGGTGATGTTCACGGGCGCGCGTTCGCGCGGCGCATCCGGGTCGGGCAGCCGCGTTCCTTTTCCGCCACCGGACAGCGTGCCGCCCAATAACGCGATCGCCGATGCCAACTCCGGCACGTTCTATTCGGCGATGAGCAACATTGATTTTGAGATCGGCGATGGCAACCCGGCAGCGGTCGCCATCCGCTTCCACGTCGCCCAGCATGCCTATCTCAGCCACATGGACTTCCATACCGGCTCGGGTCTGGCCGCGCTCACCGAGGTCGGCAACGAGGCCGAGGATCTGCACTTTTATGGCGGACGCTACGGCATCCTCACCGATAAGACCTCGCCCGCCTGGCAGTTCACGCTGATCGATTCGTCCTTCCAGGGCCAGCGCGATGCGGCTATTCGTGAGCATGAGGCCGGCCTCACACTCATTCGCGATACCTTCCGCGACGTGCCCACCGCGATCGATATCGATCCGCACTATTCCGACGAGCTGTGGGTCTCGGGCAGCCGCTTCGAGAATATCTCCGGCCCCGCCGTCATTATCAGCAACGAAAAGAGTCCACTCACCGAGATCGGCTTTGAGAACGCCGTGTTGAAGGATGTGCCGGTCTTCGCCCTGTTCCGCGAAAGCGGGAAGAAACTATCAGGCAAGGGCGCCGTCTACCGTATCAGGAATTTCAATTACGGACTTATCGTGCCCGGCGAAGGCATGACCGGAACCATCGGCATGTTGTACGACGCCACGCCCCTGAGCACGCTGCCGGCCCCTTTGCCGCCGGCCATCCCGTCTTTACCGCGCGCCGAAGACTGGGTCAACGTGCACACGCTCGGTGTGGCCGGAGACGGTACCACGGACGATACCGCCGCCATCCAAAAGGCCATCGGTACCCAGCGGGTGCTTTATTTTCCGGGCGGCCATTACGTCGTACGCGAGACGCTTACCTTGAAACCTGACACGGTACTCATCGGCTTGCATCCGACGCTTACCCAGTTCGACCTGCCGGATGGCACGCCTGGGTTTCAGGGCGTAGGCGCGCCCCGCGCGGTGATCTCAGCGCCGGCGGGCGGCTCCAACGTCATTAGCGGTTTTGGAGTGTCGACTGGCGGCATCAATCCGCGTGCCGTGGGAGTGTTGTGGTGTGCGGGCGCCGCGTCCCTGGTTGATGATGTGCGCTTCCTGGGTGGCCATGGCAGCGGCACGAATCCCTACAACAATAACCACACTGCCGACCCCGACCTGCACAAGCGGTGGGACAGTCAGTACGCCAGCCTATGGGTGACGCACGGCGGCGGCGGAACCTTCGCCGACATATGGACTCCGGATACCTTCGCCCAAGCGGGATTCTATGTCTCCGACACCAAGACTCCGGGCCATGTGTATGAGCTTTCCAACGAACACCATGTGCGCAGCGAGATCAAGTTCGATCACGTGGAGAACTGGGACCTCAACGCGCCGCAGACCGAAGAGGAGGCGGGCGAGAGTCCGGAGGCTTTATCCCTGGAGTTCGACTGGTCGAAGAACATCACCGTGGCCAATTATCACGGTTATCGCGTTACGCGCACCCGCGCACCGTTTCCCGCCGCGGTTCGTCTCTATCATTCCGCTAACATTCATTTCCGCAATCTGCACGTCAATGCCGAAAGTGGTTATGCCGTCTGCGATGACAACGGCTGCGGCACGTTTCTGCGTGTCAGCAAATTCCCCTACGAGAATGCCATTGAAGACATGACCCATCACCTGGAGGTGCGTGAACGGGAGTTTGCGGTGCTCGATATTCCCGCGGCGCCGGCCACGCCCGCACCCGCGGATGCCTCCGCTGTGCTGGAGCCAGGCGCGCACGTGCAAAGGCTGGAAGGTGGATTCTATTCCATCTCCGGCGCGGCCGTGGATGCTGCCGGGAAGCTTCATTTCGTCGATCACCATGCGCAATGCATCTACGGCTGGTCGGCGGCTGACGGACTCACCATCGAGCGTGACAATCCGCTGGATCCCGTGAACCTGGCCTTCGACAAAGCAGGCGACCTGCTGGTGCTTTCTTCCACCGGACCGGCGGGAACCGTCTACTGCTTCCGTCCCGGATCGCCGGCAGATCAGCTGATAGTACTGGCGCCACAGGAAACCAGGCCGCATCCGGGTGCACGGGCCATCCTGCCGGTCAATTACTGGAACAATGGCGAATTCGCGAACCAGCTCGACTTCGAGACGCTCACTTACCAGACGCTGGCCGGGATGTTCGCGCACGACGTGTCCACGCCCAAGGCAAAGGAATACGTCTCGCCTGACGGCAGCGTGTTTCTACCAGCGGGGCGTGTCTTTCAGCAGGGGCCGTCCGATTCAACTTCCGGTTGGCGCTTCTCAGACAATCTGGATGCTTACGGTTTCATTAGCGCTCTTCCCGGCGATCGTATCTATGTCAGCAGCGAATCGGAAGACATCACTTACAGGGCATTAGTGAACGCCGGCGGCACCCTTAGCGATCTACAAGCGTTTGCGGACCGCGGTGGGGAGAGCGTAGCGGTAGATCGCCGTGGCAATGTGTACGTGGCGAACGGACAGATCTTTGTCTATAACCCGGCCGGCAGCCAGATCGCACGCATCGACGTGCCGGAGCGTCCCATCGATATCGTCTTTGGCGGCGCCGGCGGACGCACGCTGTTCATTCTGGCTCACCATGCCCTTTTTGCCGTAAAAGTCCGCGGTTGAAAGCAAAAGCTCCACCGCTCGGTAAAGCGGTGGAGCCTTGGGGGCCTTCGACGTGCTGAACAGCGCAGCTTACTCCGCCCCAGCCAGAGGAATACTCACAGAAGCCATCTGTGTCTCTCCGTTACGCGCCTGGAGTTCCCGTTCCAGCTTGGAGGGAATCGTCTTTCCTTCGGGACCGTACGGAGTCCACACCGCGGAGAAGAAATACTGGTCGCCGTAGCGATGGAAGGTGATCTTGCCGGTGGCCGGCGCTGTGCCCTTGGGCGGATTCGTATCCGAGACCAGCACCAAAACGGACTCGCGAGTCTCCTTATTCACAAGCTGAATCAGAAGGCGCGTGGGCGATGCGGATTCCAGGGTATACTCGCCGGCAGGCAGCGTTGCCGTCGATACCGTGAAGTCAAATGGGATGTTGGCTACAGTCTTGTTTTGGGCATAGAGTCCGGTGGTCCCCACCACCGCCCCTAATACCAGAATGATCGTGTTCAGCGTTTTCATCGTCGTGTCTCCTTTTTTTGTTTCCGTAAGTTTTGTCTTGCGGAACGGGACCGACTAAGGCACGCATCACGCCAAAACTACAGGACGCCGGCTCTTTTGCGTAACCAATTGAAACATGAAGTAATTAGGGCGCAGTCTGGCCAGGCTGCAATGCCTTCACCGCCTGGATCCGTGTACCTGCAGGTGAATCCTCTAACCAAAAGGTGAAAACGGACTCCCGTGGCGCACGCTTCAGCACCAGCGGCCCTGCGGGCCGTCAGCAGTCTCGGAAACCGGGCCAGAGTTGCGGCATAATGCCAGAAGGCGCAGCTCGGCAGTTAAGGCCGACTACATTTTGGGTGTTACTATGCCCGCGCTTCAGCATGGCTCCGGTCATTGGGCGATCAGCTGTTTGGCGGCGTGCCGTCGGTTTCCATCTACGGCAGGACCCCGTTGGAGAGACTCTCAAACCATTCGCGACCGGGCCGAGGTGCGCCGAATTCCACACCCAGGCAGGAGCCTATGGCCAAAACGAAGAGTACCGCGAAGCAGTCCAGCCCGCGTTTTTCCTCCCAGTTTAAAAGTTCCCGGCAAAAGAAATCAAAGAACCGTGTGCCGCTGAAGCCGCAAGATTGGAAGCTGGGACTGGAGGTGGTGCACCCCATGGCCGCCGGCATCGATGTCGGCAATAGCGAACATTGGGTGGCCGTGCCGCCGCACCTGGACGCGGAGCCAGTGCGAGTGTTCGGGTGTTTTACCGCGGATCTGGTGGCCCTGGCGGACTGGCTGGAAAAGCTAGGCATCCAGACGGTGGCCATGCAATCGACCGGAGTGTACTGGATTCCCCTGGCTGACATTCTGGCTGAGCGCGGTATCCGGGTATTTGTGGTCAACGCCCGGGACACTAAGAATCTGCCGGGGCGCAAGAGCGACATCCAGGAATGTCAATGGCTGTTGCAGCTGCACGTCTACGGCTTGTTACACAACTCCTTCCGGCCGGCGGAAGAGATCCTGCAGATGCGCGCGTATGGGCGGCAGCGGCAGCAGCATGTGGCGGATGCGGCGCGGTGCATTCAACGTATGCAGAAAGCTCTGACACAAATGAACGTGCAGTTAGCCAATGTGATCAGCGATATCAGTGGCGCCACCGGGCAGGCTATCCTGGGCGCCATACTGGAGGGGGAACGCGACGTGCGGGTATTGGCGCAGTTGCGGGACCCCGGGGTGAAGGCCAGTAAAGAGGAGGTGATGCGGAGCCGGGAAGGCAACTGGCGGAAGGAATTGCTGTTTATCCTGCGGCAGGAGTGCGAGACCTACCAGACCTTCCAGAAAAAGATCGGGGAATGCGACCAGCAATTGGAAGCGCACTACCAAACCATGGAATCCAAAGCCGACCCGAAAAACCTGCCGCCCTGCCCGCGGGAGAAGCGGCCGCGTGGCAACGTACCGAAGTGCTTGGATCTGCGCAGCGAACTATTCCGGGCGAGCGGGGTGGATCTGACGGCCATCGATGGCATCAACGTGCTGACCGCGCAGACGGTGGTGTCGGAATTGGGTGACCAGATGGACCGGTTCGAAACCGCAGCCCAATTCGTGTCGTACGTGGATCTGGCACCCAACAACAAGATCAGCGGAGGCAAAGTGGTGGGGCGGGAGAAGAAGAAAAAGCGCCATCGGGTAGGCTTGGCACTGCAACAAGCCGCCACCAGCTTGCTGCGCAGCGACAGCTACCTGGGATCGCAATACCGGCGGCTGCGGACCAAGTTGGGTACGCCCAAGGCAAAAAAGGCGATGGGCAACAGGTTGGGCCGGATCATATACCGCATGCTGAAGTTCAAGGAGGCTTACGTAGACAAAGGCAAGGAATTCTACGAACAGAAGTATCGACAGATTCAGTTACGGATGCTGCAGAGGAAGGCTGCGGAACTTGGCCTGCAAATCACTGAAGCTACGTTAGTCGCGGCAGTGGGTTTCTGGAGAGCACCAGCGGCCCCGCGGGCCGTCAGCAGTCTCGGTAACCGTGCGCTGGGACGTGGCGCGGGCTTCAGCCTGCAGCGGGACTTCAGTCCCGCCTTTTCAATGACTTCCAGAGTGGGTTACTGGAGAGCGTGCTGCTGCCGACTTCAGCCGGCAGTTCCGCGCACTGAAGTTCGCGGCGGCACGCCGAAAGCGTGCGCCACGCAGCATCCATTTTGATAAGCTTGGAGTGCAAACGAAACGTGCATGAAAAATCACCTGGTTGACCTGCTTTGTCTTTTCCTTCTTGGGCTCACCCCCGCCGTCGCGCAACAACCTCCTTATCCCTTCAATGATCCGAACCTCCCGGCGGAGAAGCGCATCGACAATCTGCTCTCGCTCATGACCCCGGACGAGAAAATCAATTGCCTGGGCACCCGCACCGGCGTTCCCCGGCTGGGCGTTCCCAATATCGGCAGCTCCGAAGGTATTCACGGCGTGGTCGAGCGCGAGGCACGCGGCCCACTCCAGCCCATCACCACCACGCAGTTCCCGCAGCCTCCCGGATTGGGCGAGACGTGGGACCCAGGTCTGGTGCGGCAGGCCGCCGCCGTCCAGGGCTACGAAGCCCGCTTCATCACCCAAACTGCGAAGTACAACCGCCAGATCCTCATGCAGTGGGGACCGCAGTCCGACCTGGCGCGCGACCCGCGTTGGGGACGCAGCGAAGAAGTGTATGGCGAAGACCCGTTCCTCAACGGGACCATGGCGGTGGCGTTCATCAAAGGCCTGCAGGGCGACGATCCCAAATACTGGCAGGCCGCGGCGCTGCTCAAGCATTTCCTGGCCAACAGCAACGAGGACCATCGCAACATCTCGTCTTCCGATTTCGATGAGCGCCTGTTCTGGGAATATTATTCCGTTCCTTTCCGCATGGGCTTTCTCGAGGGCGGCGCGAAAGCGGTGATGGCCTCCTACAACGGCTGGAACGGCACTACCATGGCTGTAAATCCGATCCTGCGCAGCATCCTGCGAGACAAGTGGGGTGTCGATGTCATCTCGAGCGATGGCGGAGCCGTCCGGCTTCTGGTCGATCCGCGCCATCTCTTCCCCAATCAGGAAGCGGCCGTAGTCGCATGTATAAAAGCCGGCATCAATCAGTTCCTCGACCGGTATGCCGACGAAACCAAAGCCGCGCTCAAAGATGGTTCCCTCAGTGTGGAAGACATTGACACGGCGCTCCGCTTCAAATTCCAGATCGCCATCAAGCTGGGACTGCTCGATCCGCCGGATATGGTTCCGTACTCCAAAATCAAAGACTCGCCCGAGCCATGGAACACGGACAAAGACCGAGCCGTTTCGCGCCAGATCGCCATTGAGTCCGTTGTCCTTCTCAAGAATGACAAGAACCTTCTCCCGCTCGACAAGAACACACTCAAGTCCATCGCGGTGATCGGTCCGCTGGCCGATTCCGTGCACTGGGACTGGTACGGCGGCACACCTCCTTATGCCGTTACGCCATTGCAGGGCATTAAGGAGGAAGTCGGTTCCAATGTTACTGTCAATTACGCGGCCGAAGAACTGGGCAACGCGGCGGTGAACGCTGCGCGGCACTCGGATGTCGCCGTTGTAGTGGTAGGCAATGATCCCACCTGCGGTCCTGACATGCGGCACGACTGGTACAGCGGCCCCGAAGGCGGCGGTGTCACCTTGCCCTGCACCGTGCCCAGCGACGGCCGCGAAGGGCGCGACCGCGAGACGATCGACCTGTACCAGGAACAGCTCATCAAGCAGGTCTACGCCGCGAATCCGAAGACAGTCGTCATCCTGATTTCCAGCTTCCCGTTCGCCATCAACTGGACCCAGGCCAACATTCCCGCCATACTCCACATGACGCACGCCTCTCAGGATGAAGGAGCCGCGTTGGCGAAGGTCCTCTTCGGCGGCTCCACTCCAGGCGGCCATCTTGTAGTAACCTGGCCCAAGTCGATCGACCAGTTACCGCCTATGATGGACTATAACATCCGCGACGGCCGCACTTACATGTACTTTACCGGCGAGCCGCTTTACCCGTTTGGATTCGGCCTGAGTTACACGAAGTTCAAGTTCTCTAATCTGCGGACAAGTTCCCGCGAAGTTGCCAAGGACGGAGGCGTGAAAATCAGCGTCGACGTGACGAATACCGGTCGCCGTACGGGCGACGAAGTCGTCCAACTGTATGTGAGACATCTTGGCTCGAAAGTCGAGCGGCCGCGCGAACAACTTGCCGGATTCCAGCGCGTGACCATCCAACCCAGCGAGACTAAGACGGTTGCCATCGCTCTACCAGCCGCGCGGCTGGCCTACTGGGATACAAAGCAACAGGCCTTCCATACAGAGACCGAACCAGTCAGCCTCATGATTGGCGATTCGTCAGCTAACATCGCGCTAACCGCCACCGTACAGGTGCAATAGGAATGCCTCGACCCGCTGGCGTCTTTACACTCCCGGCGATCTGCGGCCTGTGCGCTCTGCCCTTGCTGGGTCAGAACCTGACCGGTTCTTCGAACTGCACTCAGGCTGACTTTGATGCCCGCGTCCAATTCCGCAATGGACCCGGCGATTACTTCACAGTGGTAATCGACAAGCGCAACCTCTCCAGCCATTCGTGCGTTTTCGACGGTCCTATGTACGGTCCCAGCCTGGTCCCCGACCGCATTGAAGGGCTTCCGCCATTCGGCCTGTGTTATTACTGCGAAAATGGCTTGCCGAATCCAACATCTTCCCGCCTGCCTCCGCTGACCGTCCTTCCTGGTCAAGCCGCGCGCCAGACGTTTCGTTGGCGGACCAAGCCGGCGGACGAAGCCGCAGGGTGTCTTCAGTTGAAATGGATGAGCGGACCGGTATTGCTCGTCGTACCTTCTCTCTTGCCGAAGGTTTGCTCGGATATCGACGTCATCGGATTCAGACTCGTCCCGTCTCCAGATGACGAGCTAACGCCTGCCTTCGAGCTGACGTCTGGCAAGAGCACTTACTACGAACAGGAGCGTTTCGCAGTACGCGTCGCTCGCATCCGGCCCGGCCCTCCACCGTCGAATGAGAACGGCTGCCCCATACTTTACATGAGGCAAAGATCCCCGGACGGCGAGACCCGTATCGATGAAGTGCGACCCCTCGCATTCAACGGCTGCCCAACGATTCTCGGACATCAGCCAGGTGACTGGCAGTCCGGTTTCGAATTGGACTCCGGTGCCAGCGCCAGGTGGATGGGTCTCGGTGAACACGCCTTGCAGGTCTTACAGTTGGTGAGTTCCCCTCACGATAGCCAAATTCGTTTTGCGACCTCGAACTTTTTGCGGATCCAGCTTGGCGACGCATCAACAATCCCGCGCAAATGGGGGCCGCGAATAAAAGGTATCGCTGCAGACATAACCCTGGACAAGGAGACCTTCCGGATAGGAGAAGACGTCCGGCTGCATCTGGCCGTCGAGGATTTTGATGCTGACGTGCCCATCTACGCTTGGGACCCTTTGTGGGATCCCTGCTTTGCCATAGGCCTGGAAGTTCGCGACGCCTCGGGCCAGCCCTTGCCCGCCAACGAACGGTTTCCGAATTGGTCAGTTTGCATGGGCCATGGCTTCGGACCGCGGCTGGTCGCGAAGGGCAAAGTCATTCCGCTGGAACGGACACTTGGAGAAGAAGGATGGCTGCCCAGCCACGCTGGCATGTATATCATCGTCGTCACCTGGACGCCTTGCGCCGATGCCAACGCGCCTGGCACGAAGCCTGCTCCGGATCTGAAGCCCTATGCCGTGGCCCAGGCCGAGGCGGTCATACATGTCGTAAGCGACGGAAGGTAACTAACAACGATGAACTGGCCTCTACGAGTTTGTGTCCTGCCGTTGCTGGCCTTGGCAGCCGGTGCGGACAATCAATGGATGCAATTCCGCGGACCGAACGGCTCCGGCGTCGATTCCGCGGCGGGATACCCGGTGGAGTTCTCGCCCTCAAAAAATGTCGTCTGGAAAACAGCCGTTTCCTACGGACAGTCTTCTCCAGTGGTGGCGGGAGGCCGCGTCTATCTAACGGCCAGCGAGGGCGGCCGGCTGCTGACCATCTGTCTCGATGCAAAAACCGGCGAGCGGTTGTGGCAGCGCGAAATCCGGCGCAAGCCGCAGCAGATCTTCCGTGCCAACGATCCAGCCTCGCCCACCCCGGCCGCCGATGAGAATGGCGTGGTGGCATTCTTTGCGGAATTCGGCCTGGTGGCCTACACGCCGGATGGGAAAGATCGCTGGACTCTCCCTCTGGGACCTTTCAAAAACTTCTACGGGATGGCCGCGTCGCCCATCGTGGCCGGCGATTTGTTAGTGCTGGTCTGCGATCAACAAACCGGCGCCTTCCTGCTGGCCGTGGATCGCAAGACCGGACGCCAGCGCTGGAAAACTGATCGCCCCATGGCCGGTATCGGATGGGCTACGCCGATGGTCTTCCGCCCCAAGGAAGGACCCGCGCAACTGATCGTACACGGCACCACGAGGCTGGACTCTTATTACCTCGACACGGGAGAACCGCGTTGGTGGATGCCCATCGGCTCAGGCGGCTCGCTTGGTACGCCGGTTAGTGCGAATGGCACACTGTTTGTATCTACCTTAGGCAGCACCGAACCCTATATGCAAACCTTTGAGTCCGTGCTGGCTATGTACGATAAGGATCACGACGGGCGCCTCTCGCACGACGAGTTTAAGGGCGATCCTGACTTCGGAGAACACTTCGGCTGGATTGATACGGACGGCGACGGCTTCATCACTGCGGCGGAATGGAACGCCGCCCGCAACTTAGGGATTGGCGAATTCGGCGCGATCGCCCTTCAGCCGGGCGCGGCCAAAGGGAAACTCGAGGCTGGCGCGATCCGCTGGCGGTTCAAGAAGAATCTGCCATTTATTCCAGCTCCGCTGGTCTACAAAGATGTCTACTATATGGTTCGCACCGGAGGCATCATTACTTCGCTCGATCCGGAGACAGGCCGCCTTTTGAAGGAGGGGCGCAGCCGCGACGCCATGGGAGAATACCACGCGTCGCCGGTGGCCGCCGACAACAAGCTGTTTCTGGCGAGCACGGAAGGCAAAATAACCGTGCTGAAGGCCGCGGCCGAGTGGGAGATACTGGCAGTGAACGATCTGGGCGACGAAATCCATGCCACTCCGGCTCTCAGCGAGGGCCGCATCTATGTGCGGACCCACGACACCATGTATTGTTTCGGCGCTTCGCATTGAAGGAGTCGACTATGCAAATCGAGAATCAGGAACTACGTGACTACTACGCCGCGCTCGCCGACGAGGAACTACTCGCGCTCGACCGGGCCGAACTTACCGACATCGCCCGAAGATATTACGATTCGGAAATCGCCAGGAGACAGTTGCCCCGCGAAGACACGGCGCTGCCAGCCGATGAAGAGCCGGTACCTGACGTGGATCCGGATGCGGACGAAGACGAGCCCGATTGGCTCGAAAATGCCACCTGCGCGATCGCCTACCGGCTATTGCCTGGAAACTCTGCCGCTGCCGACGCCGATGGTGCGCGCGACTTCTTGGAGGCCGCCGGAATTCCTTGCCACATTTCCTTAAAGGCTGTTCATCCGGACGACCCTGCCTCGCAGAATGAGTACGGCGTGATGGTCCCCGGCGCGCGCAACTTGGAAGCCACCAGCATCCTCGATCAGCAGCTCTACAATCCGCAGGAAGAGTCCATGTGGAGAGCGTATTTCGCGGAGCTATCTGACCAGGAAATCCGCGCCCTGAATTTTAAAATGATCTGCGCCGGAATCGAAGACCGGCTGGCGCGGCTGAAGAGAGCTTATAGCGACGAGATCCGCCGGCGTGGGCTGTAAATGCTCGTCACATCCCATGCCCCGGCGCTTGGCCGCCGCCCAATTCCTTCAACAAGAACGCGTCAATATCTGTCCACAGGGCGACATTCTCGTCAATCGACGATCCAATCCCATGTCCCGCCGTGGCGCTGGTTCGCAATAGCACCGGCTGCTTAGTGCCGCGCGCCTCCAGGCGCGCCGCCATCTTGCGCGATTGCATCGGATCCACGCGTCCGTCGTTATCGCCGGCGGTCAACAGGATCGCCGGATATTGCGTCCCATCCTGCACGTGATGGTAAGGTGAGTAGGCGTACAGCGCCTTGAATTGATCGGGCTCCTTGACAGTTCCGAATTCCGTAACATTGAACGCGCCATTAGGCGAAAGCTCGACGCGCAGCATATCGTAAATTCCTACTCGCGAAACTACCGCGTGGTACAGTTCGGGATGCTGCGTCAACGCCGCGCCCATCAGCAGGCCGCCGTTGCTCCCGCCGGTAATGGCGAGCTTGGATGGCTCCGTATACTTGTGCGCGATCAGATACCTGGCGCATGCCGCGAAATCGTCGAAAACGTTCTGCTTCTTCGTCAGCTTCCCTTGGTTGTGCCAGTCTTCGCCAAACTCTCCGCCGCCGCGTAGATTGGCTTCCGCGAACACCACGCCGCGCTCGATCAGCGGAATGAAAGGTCCCGGATAATGCGGCGTTAAGCTGATGTTATAACCGCCGTATCCCGTAAGCAGCGTAGGATGGCTGCCGTCGAGCGCCAGTCCCTTGCGGTGAATGATATTCAGCGGCACCTTGGTGCCGTCTTTCTCGACCACGATGCGCCGTGTCACCACGAACCCATCCAGCGGAACGGGCGGCGGTACGCGCAGCGCCGTGGGCGTCAGCTTGCGCGTGTTCGGATCGAAGCGGAAGTAGCCGCCGGGTTCGGTATAACTTGCCACGGAACAAATTCCGCCCACGCCATCCAGATTCATGCAATTCACGCTCGAATCCGAAGGCACATGTACGTTCGCCGGATTTCCGTCACCCCGTAGAAACAGGACCTCAGATGGTCCACCGGCCAACTCATTCACCAGCGGACCGTCTTTGGTAGGCGCGACTGACTCGATCACCGCCGTGGATTCCGGCACCAGGGGCATAGCTTGGTCCACCGTCTCCGCCACGTCCATATGCAGGAGCTTGCCGTGCAGTGCGCCACGCTTCGAAATCAGGTAAATGTCTTTCTTGTAACCGAACGCGATCTGCTTCACTTCATCGGCCACGCTGGCCAGCGGCCGCCAGGGACGGCCCGGGGGCAACATCCAGTACTCATGATCGCCACCGTCGCCGTAAGCCACGCCGGCGCCTATATACCGGCCATCTATCGAAGCGGTGAGTTCGATCTCCGCGATACGTGGAAAGTCCTTGCCGATCTCATAACGGTCGTTTTCCGGATTGTCGCCCAGCTTGTGAAAATACACCTGCTGATAGAAATGCATGTCCGCCGCGGCCCGCTCCCCATCGCGCGGGTAGCGCGTGTAGTAGAAGCCCGAGGTGTCGGCGTTCCAGACCAGGCTGCCGCCGGCGGTGGCGAAATTCACTCTCGGGATCACGTCCGGCAGCGCCTGGCCGGTGGCTGCGTCATAGACGTGTACATCTCCGCTTTCGCTGCCGCCGGTAGACAGCGACGCTGCCAGATACCGGCCGTCGGTCGAAGGCACGGCAAAATCGATTTCCGTGAGATGCTTGGGATCGAGAGCATCGGGATCGAGGAGCGTGCGTTCAGAAGCCAGGTCTTCGAGCGATGCCAGTGTTACCACCATCTGATGCTGATGCCGTGGATCGCTCTTCATCGCGAAAATCTTGCCGCCGCGATGCTGGATCGGAAAATAGCGCGCACTGGACGGCTGGAAGATTTTCCGCAGTTCACCGGCCAGGGCATCGCGGTCCGGAAGTGCATCCAGAAAGGCGCGGGCGCGGGCGTTCTGCGCCGCGGCCCACTGTTTCACCTCCGGGTCGCTGAAGTCTTCCAGCCACCGGTAATCGTCGGTCACGGTCACCTTGCCGTACGTGTCCGTGACCGGCTTTTTGGGGGTCTGCGCCGTCATAGAGCAAGCCGTGACCGTGAGAAGCCAGGCGAGTCGCCGCATGCAGCCAATGTATCACTGTATTACAACCTCCCAGCGACGTCCTGTGGGGCAGGCGTCTACGCCGGGGTACCCTTTGGGTCCGGACGTCCACGTCCCGCCAAGTGGCCGGTCTGGAGACCCGCCGCAGGACCGGAGTCCTGCACCACGCGGGGCGGCCGTTTCCCCACACCAGCCACAATCCGGTGCCCTTCCGCGCGCAGCCGCGCAGCCTGCCGTTCCACGCCGCCTGGCAGCTTCGGATTCAGCGAGCCATCGTCCTTTACGACGCGCCAGTACGGAGTAATCTTTTTCTTCCCGGCGCGCGCCTCTTCCTCCGCGACCTCCGCGGCGATATGAATAAAGATACCGGTGGTCAATGGGCACGTAGCATCCACCATGTACTTCGCCGCCAGAAACTCGCGAATTTCGGAAGGAGTGGTCAGCCGTCCGCGCGGCACAGTCCGTATGTAAGCTTCCACGTCCCGCGGGCTGGGCACTAACATGGTGCCCGTCCCGTACCGCTTCCGCATGTTCGGCAGCATATCCACAAACTTCGGCAGGTTGGGATTGTCCATCTTCTCCTGCCAACTCTTGCGGTTCTTCATACTGGAATTATAGGCACATGGATGACAGTCAGTAGCTCTTCCTTCTTAGTGTTCTGCGGCGAGTTGAGATACTGCTCGAAGGCCGGCTCATCCCGCGGATGATAGCCGCTGGCGGGAAGCCAGCCGCCATAGATCCGCTGATAGGTCTTTCCGAGTTCTTCATAGGGACCCTTGTGAGTCACCACGGCGTAAGTGCCGCCGGTAAGTTCCATCACGCCAAACTCGCCCTCCGGCTCGACGGGACGATTCACTGCGACCGCGGCATCATAGCGTACCTTGTCTCCCGGAGTCACATCCGGGTCATCGTGCGAGATGCCGATCAGCGTCATTTCCGACCCCAGCAGCCCGCGCCTGCCCGCCCATGACATGAGCCTGCCCCAGGTCGCGCCCACATCCGCATAGGGGCCCACGTGCCGCAGAAACACGATGCGTTTGGGTGAGACTTCCTTCACCTCAACGGGTGGAAGATCTGCGTAATCTGGCGAATGGTACCCGCTAACATCGTCTAAGTGTGTGTTCGATACTGACTCGGGCGCGGGTTTGTGCGCGGCCCTGTAAGCCGACGGAGATACACCAAACATATCTGTAAATGCCCTCGTGAACGATTCGTGCGTCTCGAATCCGGCGGCGAACGCGGTTTGCGTGATAGGCTCGCTGGACAGCTTCAGGCTGCGCGCCGCGCGCTCCAGGCGCAGCCGCCGGATATGCTGCTTCACTGTCTCGCCAACGAGTCCGCGGAAGATACGATGAAAATGGAAACGGGAAAACGCCGCCACGCCGGCCAGCCTGTCGAGTTCCAGATCACCATCCAGATGCCCCTGGATGTATACGAGCGTGCGCACCATGCGCTCGCGGTAGTCTTGTGTGGTGGATGGCTTCATGCGCCTCCAAGCCAAAGTGTAAATCAAGCCGGGCCGGGGCGCTTGACCGATCTTGCCAAATTTGCGGTTAAGATCAGTAGGAGTAGGGCAACTATGGAGCAACTGCTGGCGGCCATTCAATCGGCGCGCGTTTACGACCTGGCGCAGCCCTATTATCCGGGCATGCCGCATCATCCCAATCACCCGCCGTTCCTGTTCGGGCTGAACAAGAAGCACGGCGATTACGTAGCGCGGAATGGTGCGAGTTCGGCTTCCGAAGGTCTGGCGCTGGGCGGACACGTGGGTACACATATCGACGCGTTGTGCCATTTTTCATGCGGCGGCAAGCTACACGGCGGCGAGGAAGCCGCGGGCGTGCAAAATTACGCGAGCGGCCTGGCGCGCCATACTGTCGATACCATCGCGCCGATTCTGCGCCGCGGCGTGTTGCTGGATATCGCCGGACACATGGGCATGGAGGCGCTGCCGGCGGATTTGGAAATCACGCCCGAACACCTGGCTGCCACCGCCGCAGAGGCGCAGGTGGAAGTGCAGCCGGGCGATGTGGTGCTGCTGCGCACCGGGTGGGCCCGCTTCTGGGACGACGCCGCGCGTTTCATCGCGCAGGTGCACGGGCCAGGCCCGGGCCTGGCCGGCGCGCGCTGGCTCAGCGGCAAAGCCATCTTCGCCGCCGGATCGGATACCGTGGCGTTCGAAAAGGTGCCGGATTCGAATATGCCCGTGCACGTGCATTTGCTGGTTGAAAGCGGCATACACATTGTGGAATGTTTGAACCTGGAGCAACTGGCGGCGGAGCGCAGATATACTTTCCTGTTCGTGGCAGCCCCGCTGAAGATTCGCGGCGGAACAGGATCGCCCATCCGCCCGTTGGCCATCGTATGACTCCGCCATCCGACTTCGCCCCGGTGCGCGAAGGCGAGCAGATCGACACGCCGGCGCTCGCCGCTTACCTGCGGGGCAGGCTTCCGGGCATCGTGGAGGGTCTGACCGTACGCCAGTTCCCGGGCGGCCATTCCAACCTGACTTACCTGCTGGAAGCGGGCGGACTGGAGTACGTTTTGCGCCGGCCGCCACTCGGCCCAGTGGCCCCCAAGGCGCACGATATGGCGCGCGAATACACCGTACTCGGCGCCGTGTACCCGCTCTTTCCGCAGGCCCCGCGCGTATTTCTGCTATGCGAAGATCCTGCCGTAATCGGTGCGATTTTCTTTATCATGGAGCGCCGCCGCGGGCTGGTGCTGCGCCGTGAGATCCCCGCTGAATATGCGCGCGACGCCGGCTTCGGCGCGTGCGTGAGTGAGTCCTTCGTGGATTGCCTGGCGGCGCTGCATGCGGTGGATGTCACGCGTGCGATGCTGGGTAAACCCGCCGGCTTTCTCGAGCGGCAAGTGAATGGCTGGGCGGAGCGCTGGCAGCGCGCGCAAACTGAAACGCTGCCGCAGATGGATCAGCTCATCGCCTGGTTGCGCGCCCGCCTGCCTGCATCGCCCGCACCCACGCTGGTGCATAACGATTACAAGCTCGACAACATCATGCTGGATGCCGCCTGGGCGTCTTCTGGGCAGGGCCGCGTGGCCGCCGTACTCGATTGGGAAATGGCTACGGTGGGCGATCCGTTGGTGGATCTCGGCTGCGTGATGTGCTACTGGCCGGAGGCGGGCGATCCGCCCGTGCGCCGCGATGCGCTCAGTGCGATCACGACTCTGCCAGGCTGGTTTACGCGCGCGCAGCTTGTGGATCGTTACGCCCGCATCACTGGGCGCGATGTCTCCGGCCTCGGCTATTATGAAGTGTTCGGCATTTTCAAGATCGCCGTGGTCCTCCAGCAAATCTACTTCCGGTATCACTGCGGGCAGACGCGCGACGAACGCTTTCGCAACTTCGACGAGCGCGTGCGCGGACTCGTGGAAGTGGCCGCGGGCGTGGCGGAGAAAGCCGGTTGAGCTCACTCTATCTAATCCGTCACGGGCAAGCCGGCAGGCGCGGCGAATACGATGCCCTGTCTGATTTGGGCCGCCGGCAAGCGTACCTGCTGGGGCAGCACCTGGCCGCCCAGAAAGTGCCTTTCAAGGCGATGATCGCCGGCTGCCTGAATCGCCAGCGGCAGACTGCCGACGAAGTCTGGCGCGCCTATCGCGAAGCCGGCATCCGCGTGCCCGATGTGGTTTCGGCGCCGAGTTGGAACGAGTTCGACATGACCGCCGTGTTCAGCGAATTTGCGCCACTGCTCTGCGAAGCCGATCCGCAATTCAAACACGATTACCAGGAATTGTTGCGGAAGCTGGAGGATCGAAATCATCCCGTGCACCAGGCTTGGACCGACTGCGACACCCAGACCATGCGCGCCTGGATGGAAGGGCGGTACCCGTGCCGCACGGAATCATGGGCGGCGTTTCGCGAGCGCGTTCTCAGTTCCCGCGCGGCGCTCGCCGCGCATCAGCCCGGCGATGTGGTGGCGGTTTTCACTTCCGCCGCGCCGATCTCTATCTGGGTGACGGCGGCACTGGGTGTGTCGGATGCGCACTTCATGCGACTGGCAGCGGTCATTTATAACTCGGCGGTCACCACCATGCGCCTGCGCGACGGCGACCTGACCCTCTTCAGCTTCAATGGCGTCCCGCATTTGCTTGACCCGCAGCTCCGCACCTTCCGCTGAGAATTATGCGCATCATCGAAACAGTTGCAGAACTCGAATCTCTGATCGGCCGGGAAGTCGCGGTGGGCGACTGGTTCACTATCGACCAGGCGCGCATTGATGCTTTTGCGGATGCCACCGGCGACCACCAGTGGATTCATCAGGACGTGGAGCGCGCCCGGACCGAATCGCCTTTTGGCCGTACCATCGCGCATGGGTTCCTGACGCTATCTCTGCTCAGCCGCCTTTCGCACGAATGCTTCGAGATTCGCGGCGATTTCAAGATGCGCATCAATTACGGGCTGAACCGGGTGCGTTTCCCGGCGCCCGTGCTCTCTGGGGCGCGCGTGCGGCCGCGCTTTACGCTGCAATCCCTGGAGCCGTTCGACGCTGGATATCAGGCGGTGTGGGTAGTGACCTTGGAATTGGAAGGCGGCCCCAAGCCGGCGCTCTACGCCGAGTGGGTGGTGCGCTTGTATCGTTAGCCGACGATGGAGCCAACGATGCAGCTGCGGCCTTGCCAACCAATCTGGGCCACGCGTCCATCTTCGATCAGGACCGGCACAGCACGCTGACCGCCCGCAGCCGTCTTCATGCGCTCCAGCGCGGCCGGATCGCTCTCCACGTCGTATTCCACGAAATCCAGATTGCGGAGTTCAAGCCAGTCGCGCATTTCCGCGGTGTACGGACATCGCGCCGTGCCGTAAAGTTCTCGCGCCACTAGTGCCGAGAATATCATGAGGCGCGTTTCGCCGCTGTGCTAGCGTGAAATCGTGTCCTCCGCTGCAAGCGTATCCGGTATTGGCCCCTCGTTACTGGCCGCCCTGATCGGCGTGGCCGGCGTGTTTCTCGGACTTTGGCTGACCACCGCCGGGCGCCGCACACGCCTGGTCGTTCCGTTCAGCGCGGGCGTGTTACTGGGGGTCGTGCTCTGCGGACTACTGCCGGAACTGGTGGAGGAAATCGGCTGGCAGGTAACCGGTATTTGCTTCTTCACTGGTTATGCGGTCCTCTTCTTGATCAACCGTTTTGTGGCACCGGTCTGCCCTTCGTGCGCGCACGATCACGACCACCAAGCGTGCGGCGCCGTACTGCATGGATTCGCCGCGCCGCTCATCGGCGCCATGATGCTGCACGCTTTCTTCGATGGCTGGAGCCTGGCGACCGTACAATTTTCGCCGCAGCGCGGTATCCGCCTCGCGGTGGCGATGGCCATCGTCCTGCATAAGATCCCGGAAGGCCTGGCTCTGGGGGCCATGGCGCGCGCCTCGGTCGCGTCGCGCTCTACCGCCGTGTTTTGGAGCGTCGTGGCCGAAGCCATGACGCTGGTGGGCGGCCTGTTCGGACTGGCCATCGCGCCCCAACTGGGCACTGCCTGGATCACTTATCCCCTGGCGCTGGCCGCCGGATGGCTGTTTTACCTGGGCGCTCACGCCGTGCATGAAGAGTGGAAGCGGCGCGGCGCAGTGCCCGCCTGCGTGACCGCGTTGAGTGGCGTTGCGGGCGCCGCAGCGTTGCAGCAGGGCGTGCAGGCCTGGTTCCGGTAAGTGACGCCGCGCCACAGTGCGCGCCTTTGCTACGATTGAATTTCCCCTCACCATGTCCCTGCGCCTCTACAACACGCTTACCCAGCAAACCGCCGAATTTGCGCCGCAGCGCGACAATACCGTACGCATGTACACATGCGGCCCCACCGTCTACGACTATGCGCACATCGGCAACTTCCGCACCTTCACGTTTGTGGACATCCTGCGGCGCTGGCTGCGCGCCAGCGGCTTCCTGCTCGATCACGTCATGAACATCACCGACGTGGACGATAAGATCATCCGCAACGCGGTGGCGCGCAATCAATCGCTCGCCGAGTACACCGCGCATTTCAAGCAAGCCTTTCGCGATGATTGCGCGCTGCTTCGCCTGGAAACTCCCGAACACGTAACGCCCGCCACCGAACACATACACGAAATGGCGGAAGCTATCGAGCGGCTCGCGGCGGGCGGCCACACTTACTCAAGTGACGGCTCCATCTACTTCCGCATTTCGACTTTTCCGGAATATGGCAAGTTGTCGCACAACGATTTCAGCGGCATCCGCGCGGGCGCGCGTGTGGATGTAGACGAATACGAAAAGGCCGATGCGCGGGATTTCGCGCTGTGGAAAGCTCCCAAGGAGGGCGAGGTTTCGTGGGAGGAGAAAATCGGCCGTGGCCGCCCCGGTTGGCACATCGAGTGTTCCGTGATGGCGATTCAGTACCTGGGCGAGACGCTGGATATCCATGCCGGCGGCGTGGACCTGATCTTCCCGCACCATGAGAACGAAATAGCGCAATCGGAATCGCTCACCGGGAAACCCTTCTCACGCTTTTGGCTGCATGCGGAGTTTTTGATGGTAGAAGGCCAGAAGATGTCGAAGTCACTGGGGAATTACTTCACCCTGCGCGACATAATCAGCCGGGGCTACGCGCCGGAAGCGGTCCGCTATCTCCTGGCGTCGGTGCCATACCGCAAGACCCTCAACTTCACCTTCGACGGTCTGCAATCCGCTAAGACGGCCATCGAGCGGCTGCGCAATTTCAAACTGCGGCTCCAGACCGGAGCTTTCGCCGAAGGATTGAACCAGGCGCTGGCGGATCGCACGGCCGCGGCACAAGCGCAATTCACCGCCGCGATGGATGACGATCTGAATACCGCGGAAGCGCTCGCGGCCATGTTCGAATACGTCAGAGATGTGAATACGGAGATGGATGCCGGCGCCATGCGGAGTGAAAACCGAGCCCCCGCTTTGGATTTCCTGGCCCGCTTCGATTCCGTATTCGCCGTGCTGCAACCGGCCATAGAAGACGGGAATATCGATGACGCGGAAGTAGAGTCACTGATTCAGGCGCGCAACGACGCCAAGAAGGCGCGCAACTTTGTGCTGGCCGACCAGATCAGGCAGCAACTGTTGGAACAAGATATTATCCTGGAAGATACTAAGTCGGGTACACGCTGGAAAAGGAAGTCGTCATGAAGATACAAACTAAGGCGGTGCACGCGGGAGACCGGAAGAAGGCCGGTACGCATGTGCCTGCCACCGTTCCGATTTATACCGCAGCCAGCTACTTCTACGACAGTATGGAGGAGCTGGACCGCGTTTTCAGCCATGAAGATCCGGGCTACTGTTACGCGCGCTACGACAACCCGACTAATGCCGCACTGGAAGAGGTGGCCGCCGCGCTCGAAGGCGGACACGGCGCCCTGGCCTGCGGATCCGGCATGGCGGCCATCCACATGGCGCTGCTGGCCGGCCTGGCTGACCGGCGCAAATCCGTGCTGGCGGCCAACGCTTTATATGGCGCAACCGTCAGCCTGCTGCTGAATGTGATGGAAACCTCCGGCGTGAGCGTCCGCTTTGCCGACGTGTGGGATCTGGACGCGTTCAGGAGCGCGGTGGAAGAATCACGGCCCGGCTGCGTGCTGCTGGAGACGATTTCGAATCCGCTGCTGCGCGTGGCGCCGCTCGACCGTATCGCCGAAATCGCGCGCGCGGCAGGTGCGGCGCTGATCGTCGACAATACGTTTGCCACCCCCCTGCTGGTGCGGCCGCTGGAGCTGGGCGCGCATTTCGCGGTGCATAGCGCCACCAAGTACCTGGCTGGACACGGCGACGTGCTGGGTGGCATCGTAGTGACCGATGCGGAACACTACGATGGGTTGCGGACGCTGTCGCGCGCCGTCGGACCGGTGCTGGGGCCGTTCGAAAGTTATCTGACTATGCGCGGCATCAAGACTCTGCCGTTGCGCATGGAGCGGCAATGCGCCAATGCCTGCCGCGTGGCTTCCTGGCTGGCATCCCATGGCGCGGTCGAGCGCGTGTACTTTCCGGCGGATCCCGCGCATCCCGACGCGGCCGATATCCGCCGCCTGCTGGCGCCCGGACTCTACGGCGCGATCGTCAGTTTCGAGTTGAGAGGCGCGGGCCGCGCGGAAGTCTTTCGCTTCATGAATGCGCTGCGCATGATCGTGCGCGCCACGTCGCTGGGGGACGTGCACAGCATGATGCTCTATCCGATGATGAGCTCACATCGCGAGATCTCGCCGCGCCACCGCGAACGCATGGGCATCCGTGACAACCTGGTGCGCTTGTCGGTAGGCATTGAAGGGGTGGAAGATATCGTGGAGGATCTGGAGCAGGCGCTCGGTCAGATCGGGTAGAGAGAATGGCAGAAATCCGGATCCTTTCCGCAGTGCTTCTTTTCGCCGGTATGAGCGTAGCGAACGCGCAGCCCGCCGCCAGCCTGGTCGTGCTGAACGGCAAGATATGGACGGTAAGCGAGGCACAACCGCGGGCGGAGGCGGTGGCGTGCCTGGGGAGCCGCATTGTCGCGGTGGGCGCGAACGGCGAGATTCGCAAATGGATCGGACCGGCGACCCAGGTGATCGACGTGGGCGGCAGGCTGGTGCTGCCCGGCTTTAATGACGCGCACGTGCATTTCTTCAGCGGCGGCGAGAACCTGGCCGGCGTGCACTTGCGCGACGCAAAATCGGAAGATGAGTTCCGGCGCCGCATTGCGGAGTTCGCAGCCAGGCAGCCCGCCGGTCGGTGGATTACAGGCGGCGGCTGGGATCACGAAAACTGGACTCCCGCGCGCCTGCCCACGCGCCAATTGATCGACGACGCCAGCGCGGGCCATCCGGTCTTTGTCAGCCGGCTGGACGGCCATATGGCTCTGGCCAACTCGCAGGCGCTCCATCTCGCCGGTATCACGCGCGACACACCGGACCCGCCCGGCGGCACGATCGTGCGCGACGCGGCCGGTGAGCCTACCGGCGTATTGAAAGACGCGGCCATGGGCCGGGTGGATCGCGTAATCCCCGACCCTTCCGGCGATCAGATTGCCGATGCCGTTCGCGCGGCCATGCGCTACGCCGCCGAGAATGGCGTCACCAGCGTGCAAGACATGTCCGCCGCGCCCGAGATTCTGCGCGTGTATCAAACGCTGTTGGCGCGGGGTGAGTTGACCGTACGCATCTCCGGCCACCAGCCGCTGCCCCAATGGCAGCGCCTTGCGGCGGTCGGCCTGCATGCGGATTTCGGCGGCGAGAAGCTGCACATCGGGGGGTTGAAGGGTTTCGCGGATGGCTCGCTGGGGTCGACTACCGCGCTGTTCTTCGAGCCTTACCTGGATGCGCCGAATACGTCCGGTCTGGCGAACAGCCAGATGATCCCGGAAAGCAAGATGCAGGATGAGATTCTGGGCGCGGATCGCGCGGGGCTGCAGGTGGCGGTGCATGCTATCGGCGACAAGGCCAATCACATTATTTTGGGAATGTACGAAGAGGCCGGGCGGCAAAACGGCGCGCGCGACCGGCGCTTTCGCATCGAGCATGCCCAGCACCTGCGCAAGGACGACATCCCGCGTTTCGGCAAGCTGCACGTGATCGCTTCCATGCAGCCGTATCATTCGATCGACGATGGCCGCTGGGCGGAAAAGCGCATCGGTCCGGAGCGCGCAAAGGGCACTTACGCATTCCGGTCGCTGCTCGACTCGGGCGCGGTGCTGGCTTTCGGTTCGGATTGGGACGTGGCGCCGATGGTCCCGCTGCTGGGCATCTACGCGGCGGCCACGCGCCGCACGCTGGATGGCAAGCACCCGGAGGGCTGGGTGCCGGAGCAGAAGATCACCGTGGCGGAGGCGATTCGAGCTTATACCATGGGGTCCGCTTACGCCAGCTTCGATGACCAGATCAAGGGATCGATTGAACCGGGCAAGCTGGCGGATATGGTCGTGGTGTCGGAGGATATCTTGAGCATTCCGGCGGTGGAGATCGAGAAGGTGCGGGTGGAGACGACTGTGTTCGACGGTAAAGTAATCTATCATCGCTGAATGACTGATGTAGTTAGCGCCCAACTTACTTCTGCAAGGTGAAGTTCACGTCGATCTCTGTAGCCACTTCCACCGGATCGCCGTTCAGATAGGTCGGCCGAAACACCCACTGTTCGACAGCCGCTAACGCTGCCGGAATCAGCAGCGGATGTCCACTCACCGCGCGCAGGTTGAGTATGGTGCCTTCACGCGAGATGACGGCTTGCAAGCGCACGGTACCCTCGATGCGCGCTTGTCTGGCGAGCGGTGGGTAAACCGGCTGCGGCCCGGAAATGCGTTTGGCCTGCAACACAGATCCACCCATCCTGATCCGTGTGGGTGGCGCGGGCTGCGCAGCCGGTCTTGCCACGGACAGCGGCGGCGGCACCAGAGTTCCGCGCGCGCTCAAAAGGCCGTCAATCACACTGTTGCCCGAACCATTTGGGTCGCCGAAGCCTCCCGTAACTCCAACGTAGTCGCCCGCGGCCGGCACCAGATCCGGGCTGTCTTGAATGATCGCCGTTTTGGTAGGGATGGCCATCGGCATGAGCAGGAATCGCCCCCGGAACTGGAAGGGAACGGCGGCAGCCTGCTTCACCGGCGCCGGCGCAGGCCGAGGCCGCAACCCTCGCGGCGGGTCCGGTAGGGGGACCCATGAAAGACGATGCGGCAGTGCATCAGTACTGACCAGCGGCACCAGGATAGCCAGCGCGAGCAGCGCCATTTGGCCGAAAAAAGAAGCCGTCACTGTCCAGGGCTTTTGGGTTCGTTCGGAGACACTAAAGGTGTCGAACATATCAACCTCGTTGTTGAGACTTACCAGATCTCTAACCCGGCTGATAGATTCGACACCTGTGCCACTAAGTAAGTTCCGGCTTATTGTCCTGTCCCGGTCAGCGGTAGCACTTGCGGGCTGCCTGGGCTGTTGCCGTAGATGTTGAACGACGCGGATTCCGCGGCGGCCACGGAAGGCGTGAAGTATATCGTAAATGTGCAGATGGCGCCCGCCGCGAGTGAGCCGCGGCAGGGCGGATTGCCCACCGCGGTAGCATTGAAGTCCGCGGCGTTCGGGCCGGTAGTGGTCCAGGCGCTGAACGTGATTGGTGAGCCGCTCACGTTGGTGATGGTGACGGTGGATTGCACGCGAACCCCGACGTTGCTGGTGCCGAAGTTCACGCTGGCGGGCGTAAATTCGACTCCCGTACCCACGCCGGCCAGCGGCACGGTTTGCGGGCTGGAGGCGTCGCTGTCGGTGACAGTCAGTGTGCCGGTCACATCGCCGACGGCGGTGGGGGTGAAAGTGACGAAGATGGAGCAGGTGCCGCCGACGGCAATGGGCAAACCGGGTGTACAGGTGGTCGCGCGCGCGCTGGCGAACGGCCCGGTCAATGACACGGCGGGATTGCCCAGCGTCAGCTTCGCGCCGGTATTGTTGGTCAGGGTGATCTTAGTGGGGGTGCTGGTTACGCCGATGGCCTCGGTGGTGAACGTTACAGAACTGGGCTTAAACGCCACGGTGCTGGTACCGGTGCCAGTCATGCCTGCGAATTGCGGACTGCTCGGATCGCTATCGTTGACGATCAAGGCGCCCTTCTTCGCGCCGGTAGTTTGCGGCGTGAACGTCACGCTGATGCTGCAGCTTGCCGCTGCCGCGAGCGGGCTGCCGGATGCGGGGCAGGTGTTGGCGGAAATCGCGAAGTCCGCGGTTTCATCCAGCTTAATCGTTCCCATGGTGATACTGGTGGCGCCCTTGTTCGTCACAGTTATTTTCTTAGCGGCACTGGTGCTTTTCACGGCTTCACTGCCGAAGAGCAAAGGACCCCCGGTCACCGAAATTGCGGTTCCAGTCCCTTCGAGGTTGATGGTGGTGGCGGACTTGAAGTACCCGTTGTCCGCGATGTTGAGAGAACCGGTCGCGGCACCGCCCACAGTGGGCTTGAAGAACACGTATACGGTACAAGTGGTGCCGTTGGCTAGTGATGTGCCGCAGTCGTCGGCCTCGGTGAAAGGACCCGTGGTGGAAATATTGCCGATGGTCAGCGGTCCGAGTGCGCTCAGCGTCACGGTCTGCGGGGCGCTGGTCGCTCCCTCCGTGATCAAGCCGAAGGACAGGTTGGTGGCGGAAACGCCCAGCGCCGCGAAGGCCGAGACGCCGCGGATCCTGAGATTGTCCTCGTCGGCCACCAGGAAATTCCCGGCGCCGTCACGCGAGACGCCTGCGGGATAGTAAAGCTCAGCCAACGTGGCGTCCCCGCCATCGCCGCTCAGCCCCGCACTTTCGGGAGTGCCGGCAAAGGTGGTCATGTTACCGGACGGATCGACCCAGCGCACGATGTGGTTGTAAGTATCCACGATGAACAGGTGGCCATTGGCATCCGCCACAACGTCATTGGGGTAGTACAACCTGTTGTCGGTCGCCAGGCCATCGCCGGTATAGCCGCAAGTCCCAGTACCTACCACAGTCTCGATGTTGCCGGTGGCGGCGCTTACCTCGCGGATGACACAGTTATTGGTGTCCGCAATGTACAAGTTTCCGGCGCCATCCAGAGAGACCGCGCTCGGATAACGCAACTCAGCGGCGGTGGCCGGATCTCCGTCTCCCAGGTAACCCTGCGTGCCCGGGGTGCCCGCGACAGTGGAGATGGTGCCGGCCGCTGTCACCTTGCGCACGATAAAATTATTTGTATCGGCGATATAGACGTTATTATGGCTGTCCACCCAGACACCAGCAGGCTGATTCAGTTTGGCGCTTGACGCGGGGCCCCCATCGCCGGAGTACCCGCAAACGCTGGTGCCGGCGAATGTGGTGATGTTGGGTGGGTTGGAAGTATCCACCTTGCGGATAACGCAGTTGGCGGTATCGGCTATATAAACGTTGCCGGCGCTATCGCGGGCGAGGCCATTAGGATAATCCAGCTCCGCGGCCGTGGCGGGTGTGCCGCTGCCGGTATATCCGCGGACGCCGTCGCCCGCGTAGAAGTCCACCAAATCCGTGGACTGGACGAGTTCGCGCACCATGTAGTCCAGGTAATCCGAAACGAAGACGTTCTTTGAAGGATCCTCCAGGACCGCCAGCGGATCGTTGAATACTACTCCCTGCGGCGCGACGCCGCTCACCAGCGTTGGAAATTTGTTGCCGCCGTTCCCCGCCACGGTAGAGATGTCGCCGCCGACGGTGAAGAAGCGGATGCGGTCGTTGTTATTGTCGGCCACGTAGACGATTCCGGAGCTAGTGACCGCGACGCCATAGGGACCATTGAACTCGGCGCTGGTCGCCAGGACGTTATCTACAAACCCGGGCGTGCCGTTGCCCGCGATGGTGGTGATGCTGCCGCCGACGGTGAACTGGCGAACCCGGTAGTTGTTATAGTCTCCAATAGTCACGGTGGTGCCGGCGCTGTTCACGGCAATCCCGTCGTAGACATGGGTAATCTCGGCGGTAGTGGCCGGGCCGGTGTCACCGGAGTATCCGTAGGTGCCGTCGCCGCCGATGGTGGAAATCAATCCTGTCGACTTAGTAACGAGGCGAATCCGGTAGTTGTTGGTGTCGGCGATGTAGACGTTACCCGAGCCATCCACGGCCACGCCGTTCGGCTGATTTACCGGGGCGGTTGTGGCTGCCACGCCATCGGCCACGTAAGTACAAGAACCCGTACCGGCGTAAGTGCTGATGGTGCCCGTGGCAAGCACCAGTTTCCGGATGCGGCAGTTGCCGGTGTCGGCGATATACAGGTTGGCGCCCGTGCTATCGAGCGCGATGCCGGTAGGGTGGCAGAGCTCAAAACTCGTGGCGGGGCTGCCATCTCCGTTGTAGGCGCAACTGCCTGCGATGCCGGCGATGGTCGTAATCGTGTTGCCGGCATCCACCTTGCGGATTACATAATTGGCGTAGTCGGCGATGTACACGTTGCCCGCGCCGTCGGCAGCCACGCCCAGGGGGCTATTCAACAGGGCGTTGCCCGCACCGCCGGAAACCTTATCCCCGGCGTATCCCGCGACGCCGAGGCCGGCTACCACCGTGAGAACTCCGCTGGTGTTTACTTTGAACACACGGTTCTGGTCATACGCCGCGATGTAGTAATTCCCGGCGCTATCCACCGACACCGCAGCAGGGTCGTATAAGTCCGCCTGCACGGCGAGTATGTCATTGGGTCCGCCGCCGATCGCCGTGGTGATGATGTCTTGCTGGGCGAAAGCGGGCAGAGCGAGCAGCGAAGCGCTAATCAAGAGTGCGGAAAATATAGTGAAGCGGCGCATGGTATCTCCTCGTTACATCAAGACTGGATTACGATTCACTTAGCCAGGGGGCTTTGGCTACGGGGCGGCCGGGCTACCCTCAAGCGGGATCATGGGACGACGGTTGATTTGCGCGGTGCGCTGCCATTCTCCGCGGCTGTCGCGATAAACGATCACGACATTAGGCCGGCGCCGGGCGCCCCATCGCTCGAATTCATCACGGGGCATGGTCACTTGCTGGCTGACGACGGTGTCCGTGCCGTTGCGCCAGACGGCGATGGGAGCAAACGTGCTCAGTACATCGGAGCCCGGCTGAGACCCGCGCACCACCACCACGGCTTCCTTCAGATCGTCGCCACTGTAGTTGGACAGGCGCAGGCTCAGTGTGGCCTGGATGTCAGTACCTTGTTCTGTAACGTGTTCTGTAACGTGTTCTGTAACATTTGTAATACTGTAGAAGCCGGCGAAGTCGCGCCCATCTTTGGCTGCGCCGACCGTGGTAAGTAGCAAAACGCCGAGCAGGGTCGCGGTGGCGACCCGAAAAATACGTACAGACTGCACGATTTCCTCCTAAATCAGACCTACTCTTCAGGACTTTCCCCGAACGCGTTACACTAAGCGCCGCAAAGACACGGTGCGAAACTGTCACACATGCTAACTGTCACACATGCTCGGACCGCCAAAGCCCTCCGCAAGGATAGCGCAGAAGGCCGCTCTTGCCAAGGTTCAGAACACCCATTACTTGTTCTGCACGCGTTGGGGTGATAGCATTTCCAAAAGGCTGCTCTCGGCGACCATCGATAATTCCTCAGGGCAGTGCACCTATTAAGTATTGCGCAAAGGCGCCTGAGAAACCGTCATGCGCTTTCGAAATACCGGAACGGCATACGCACCCGGCCTCGGCGACGTGAGCGCGACACCGGAGGAAAGGCGCGCGCTCGATCACCTGTTCAGCCTGACCTATGAGGAGCTGCGGCGCCTGGCATCCAGCGTGAAGCGTAGCGACCCGCATGCCACCCTCAGCCCCACTACGCTGGTGCACGAGGCGTGGCTCAAATTGGCGAACTCACCCCATTTGGGCGGCAAATCGCGCCTGCACTTTAAGCGGATTGCGGCGCGCGCCATGCGGCAACTGCTGGTGGAGGCAGCCCGCCGCCGCCATGCCCACAAACGGGGTGGGGGCGATGAATCGTCGATGGTGGTTTTTGACGAATCGCTGAACGAGGCCGCTTCGTACGGAAAAGATTTGCTGGCGCTGGACACCGCACTCGACGATCTGGCGCGCATGAGTCCGCGGCAGGCTACGTTGGTGGAGAGCCGTTTTTTTGGCGGGCTGGACATCCAGGAGACGGCGGAGCTGCTGGAGATATCGGAAGCGACCGTTCTGCGCGATTGGCGGGCGGCTAAGGCTTGGCTGGCAAATGAGCTCCGCGGGGCTAGTTGAGGATTTGTTGAAAACAAAGGCTTTGTTGGGTTCGAATGGTAATTTCAATTAGTTTCGCGGGGTGCTTCCGGACATCGTGGATCCGGGTTTCAAGTTTGTCCCCGCGATTAGCATAGCATGCGGGATGGCGGGGCTGAAGCCCCGCGCCGGCTAAAGCCCGCCCTCCAAGCGGTTGCACGAAACTGAAAGGCTGAAGTGGATAGCGCGCGTTGGCAACACATCCAGACGTTATTTCATGAAGCGGCGGATCTTCCCACGGATGAACGCCAGATCTTCTTGAGAGACGCCTGCCGCGGCGACGATGCGGTGCTGGCGGAAGTGCGGTCCATGCTGGAGGAGGATTCGCGCGGCGCGTCCATGCTGGACGGCGATGTGGCCCAGTTGGCACACGCGATCGTTTGCCATGACGTTTGCCATGACGGGGGCGCTGGGGATTTCGGCCCGTACCATATCTTGAAGCCGCTCGGCGAAGGCGGCATGGGGGCGGTGTACCTGGCCGAGCGCGACGATCTGGGCAGTCTGGTGGCGATCAAGGTTTTGCGTGACGCATGGTTCTCGCCGGCCCGTCGCGAGCGTTTTCTCAGCGAGCAGCGCACGCTCGCGCAACTGAACCATCCATCGATCGCGCGGCTCTATGACGCGGATACACGGGCTGACGGCACGCCATGGTTCGTCATGGAATATGTCGACGGCCTCCCGCTTACCGAGCACTGTTGGCAGCGCCAGGCAGCGATGCGCGAGCGCGTGCGAACGTTTCGGGCGGTGTGTGAGGCCGTGCAATACGCGCATCAGTACGCCATCATCCACCGCGATCTGAAGCCGTCGAACATTCTGGTGACGGCCGATGGTACGGTGAAGCTGCTCGATTTCGGTATCGCCAAACAACTCGACGGCGTGGACCCGAAGGCGGATGGCACTGTCACCGGCCTGCATATGATGACGCCGGCCTACGCCGCGCCCGAACAGGTGCGGGGCGTGCCGGTGGGAGTATACACGGACGTTTACTCGCTGGGCGTGATTCTGTATGAATTGCTGGCCGGCCGGCTGCCTTTCGACCTCTCCAGCCGTACGCCGGCGGAGGCCAGCGCCATGATCGTGGAACGGCAGCCCGAGAAACCATCAGCAGCCGCGAGGCGCACGGCCGGGGTGACGGGCACGGCCGCGCGGCTTGCCCCAGTCAGTAAGACGGCTTGGGCGGATCTGGACGTGCTGTGTCTCACCGCCATGCACAAGGACCCCGAGCGCCGGTACCGCTCAGTGGAGGCGCTGATTCGCGATGTCGATCATTACCTGAACAGCGAACCGCTGGAGGCGCGGCCGGACAGCGCGCATTACAGGCTGGGAAAGTTCGTCCGCCGCAACCGGCGTTCGGTGGCCGCGGCGGGCATAGTGCTCGCGGTGATCATGGGCCTGGTGGCTTTCTTCACCGTGCGGTTAGGGGCTGCGCGCCGCCGGACGCTGGCCGAGGCGGCGCGGACTTTGCGCATCCAGCGGTTCATGCTTAACTTGTTCGGCGACCAGACGTCCGGACCCGCCGATAGCCTGCGCGTGGTCACACTGCTCGATCAGGGTGTGGCACAGGCACGCATACTCGATCGCGATCCCGCAGTGCAGGCGGAACTTTATGTGACGCTGGGAGGGATCTACGGGCAACTGGGAAAACTGGATCGTGCGGACGGACTGCTGACCTCCGCCCTGGCGCGGCGCAGGGCTATTTATGGCAACGATCACCCGGAAGTGGCGGAGAGCCTGGTGGCGCTGGGTCTGCTCAGGGTCACTGAGGGGCGCCTTGAGGACGCCGAAAAACTAATCCGCGAGGGGCTTGCCATGAGCAGGCGGCGGCTGCCGGCAAACGACCCGGCCGTGGCCAGAGCCACATCCGCTTTGGGCAAAGTGCTGGAGCATCGCGGCAAATATCCGGAGGCGATTCAGGCGCTGGAGGAAGCCATCAGGATCCAATCCGCGCCGGGCGCACCGGCTCCGGACCTGGCCGAGAGTCTGAGCGAATTGGCGAATACACATTTTTATCTCGGGCACTACGACATTTCCGATTCTCTGAACCGCCGCCTGCTGGCGACGTATCGTCAACTCTACGGCGAACGGCATCCGCTGGTGGCGGACGATCTGATCAACCTGAGCGCCATCCAATACAACCTGGGACATTACGCGGCAGCCGAGACGTTTGCGCGGCAAGCGCTCGACATCAACCAGGGGTGGTACGGCAAAGACCATCCCGAAGTGGCCGCCAGCCTGACTTTCCTGGGGCAAGCGCTGGGGCGCGAAGGCCGGTATGACGAAGCCGAAAACGCGCTGGCACAGGCGCTCGCGATTCAAGAGCATGTCTATGGGGCGACCCACAGCCGGGTAGCGCTGGCGTTGAACGAACTGGGGAATGTGGAGATGAAGCGCGGGAGACTGGACGAGGCAGAGGCGCGCTTCCGCCGCGCGGTGGATATCTATCGGGCGGTGAATGGCGAGCGCCACTACTCGGTGGCCATCGCTATGAGCAATCTCGGCGGGGTATATCTGGAAAGGAAACAGTACGCCCGCGCGGAGCAGCTATTCAGGGAAGCCATTGCGCGCTTGACCGTGGCGCTTTCGGCGGATCATTTGAACACCGGCGTTTCGCAGATCCGGCTGGGACGCACGCTACTCGATGAACATCGTTATGCGGAGGCGGAGACTCACCTGCTGGCGGGTTACACGATTGTCGGCAAGCGGGCCAGTCCATCGAACAGTTGGGTGGAGGGCGCGCGGCAGGACCTTGTGACTTTGTACGAGGAGACGGGGCATCCGGAGAAGGCGGCGCAATTCCGGGGTGCTGCCCATTAGCGTACCGAGTTCGGATTCGTGATTTGGCGGGACGTGGACGTCCCGCGCAGGCGTGGACGCCTGCCCCACAGGAAGGGGAGGGCGTGAGGCGTGCAACGCTTGCCCGGATGTGCGCATCATAAGTAGTAGGGGACCGTTATCTTACCTGCACCGGAGCATCCGAATCCTAAGCTTTGGCCGAACCGTGGTTTATACGCGGCGTGGCTTGGTCACACGACGGTGTTGCTGAAGCTGGACGGCTTGACTATTCTGACCGATCCCGTTTTGGGCGATCGCGTGGGCCTGAGTCTTGGCCCGATGACGCTGGGACTGAAGCGGCTGGTGGCGCCCGCCTTACGCGTCAATCAACTGCCGAAGATCGACGTAGTGCTGCTCTCGCACGCGCATATGGATCATTTCGATCTGGCCACGCTGCGCGCCCTGGAGAACCGCGGCACGACTGTGGTGACGGCCGCCAGGACCCGAGATCTGCTGCGCACGCGCCGCTACGCGGGAGTCCAGGAACTGGCATGGGGCGAGCGCACGCGCGTGGGAGATATCCGGCTGCGCGCATTTGAGGTGAATCATTGGGGCGCGCGCATGCACGGCGACACGTATCGCGGCTATAACGGCTATCTGATCGAGACGGACCGGTATCGCGTGCTATTCGGCGGGGACACGGCAGCAACGACCGCCTTTCGCGCGCTGCGCAGCTCGCGGCGCATCGATCTGGCAATTATGCCGGTGGGCGCATACGATCCCTGGATTCGCTATCACTGCACGCCGGAACAGGCCTGGCGCATGGGCAACGATGCGGGCGCGGAGATGTTTTTGCCCGTGCATCACCAGACGTTCCCGCTCAGCCGCGAACCGCGACGCGAGCCGATCGAGCGGCTTTATGCCGCGGCGGGACGAGAGCCGGAGCGCATTGGCATCGAGCACATCGGGCAGGAGATGAAGCTGTAGGCGCGCTTTTGGGTAAGAGGAGCCTACTCACAACCAACACGATGCTGCGGCGGGGCTGAAGCCCCGCGCCGGCTAAAAGCCCGCCCTCCACAAGCTGCGAAGGCAGGTTTGCGACCGCCGGAATTTAGCGTTCCCACCTCGATAAAGTGTCACCGGGTCGCCGGCAATTATCCCAGGTTCACACCATGTTGGCGCGAGCTTTGGACTGATCCTGGATTCGGCCGTATACCTGGTCGCGAATGAGGCGAGTGATTACTTCCCGTATCTCGGGATTGTCGAGAACGCGGACGGCCTGGTCGCTATTGCGGTCCATGCGGTTGATGACCAGTTCTTCGAGCTTGCGGTCGAATACGTAGGCGAAATTGTCGCGGGTGTTGGCCTCACCGGCGTTGCGGGCGGTAGACGTCGGTGCGGTGGTCGATCTTGGATACTTCGCCTTGTTTCACTCCCAGGGTTATGGCCAGGCGGCCCTGGGTCATGCGGCGGGCTTTCGGCAGTTCGTCGAGGGGCATTGCCGCCAGGGTTTCCTGGACGCGGCGCGCGACATCCGCCGACGATGGGCGGGCATGTTCTCCAGCAATTCGCGGAACGGTTTTGTCGGCATTAGGGCTTTCCTTTCTTTCGCAGTTTCGCCAGATGCCGGGCGATCTCGACTAATGAACGCAACGCACCGTTAACGGCTGCCGCGTTCGGAAACAGGCTAGCCACTTCGGGTTCCAGCACGACGACGTTGGAACTGCCGCGAAGCCGTTCGACATATATCCCGCGGGCCAGCGCCGAAAAATCGGCGCAATGGTATTCGCGCCGGAGCTCGCTGGCGGTAACTTTCTTAGCCCTCGCCGTAGATCCTCCTATCCGCCCGGGTCGCCGGGTGTCAAGCCGGGACGTACCGCCCAACGGGGATTTCACGTGAGCGTTTCCGGACCTTCGCAACGTCGTAAGCCAGTTGCATGCGGAGCAGGTGGTCCATATCGGGTCCGAAGGCCTTTTCGATACGGATCGCCATTTCCGGCGTCAGGTTAGCTTTGCCGTGGAGCAGGTCGGAAAGTGTCGCGCGGCGGACCTTCAGAATCTTTGCCGCCTGGGATACGTTTAGACCGAGCGCGTCGACGATCTCGGTCCTGATGAGATCGCCGGGATGGGGCGGGTTTTTCATGGGCATTGCGCTTCTCCTAATGATAGTCGACTAAGTCAATATCGGTGGCGGTGTCCGCGTCCGGGTCGTAACGGAATGTCAGCCGCCAGTTTCCTGTTATGGTCAGGCTCCAAGATCCCTTTAACTCGCCTTTCAGCGGGTGCAGCTTCCATCCTGGAAACCGACCGACCTGGCCTAGGGTGCCGGCTGTTTCGAGCGCGACCAGGAGCTTTCGCAGCTAGTCAGCCATCGCGGCTGGGACGCCTCTGGCGTTGTCGTCTTCATAGAGTTGCCGGAGACCTTTATGCCGGAACCTAGCAAGGCGCATTCCGCTCCTTCGTAGTCTAGTATGTACGGTTATACCGTACGTGTCAAGACCGACTGCAGGCGGCTGGGGGCAGGATTGCCCTCCAAGAGTTCAGCGGGCACTTCCGCGAGGGCTTCTACCACCTCGCCTTCCAGTTGGCGGATGTCGGCTTCTATCTCCTCCAGCGGACGCGGCGGATTGCTCTAGAATTTTGGATTTGGTGTTGGCGAGGACGCAGTCGAGGCGGCGGAGCACGGTCATGGGAAGCATGACTTTGCGGTATTCGGGAGGGCGGTAGGGACCGCGAAGCAGATCCGCAACATCCCAGATGAAGGTGACCAAGTTATCGCTGTAGTTTGTCAAGTCTGGCCTCGGCGGTGGGTGGGCTACGCGGCAGGCCGCTTTCGCCTGTTACATTACTCAAGAGTAACCGCAATCGATTTTGGTGGTCAATGTCCAGTCCTGCCGAACGCGCTTATTTGTCTCCCATAATTCGACCGCAATGCAATCATCGGATCGATCCTGGATGCTTTCCAGGCGGGAATATAGCCGGCGATCGCCGCAACGGCGATAAGAAGCGATCCCACCTCGACAAATGTCACCGGGTCGCCGGCCGTTATCCCAAACAACAGGGTGCCCAGCGCGCTCGACAAGACTCGTGACCCTGCCATTCCCAACGCGAGACCTACAGCGGCCAATTCAAGCGTACGGAGCACGATGCATCGATGGGGCTGGTAGTGTTCCCGCTATCGGTTCAAAGGGTTACTTGCAGATCCCATTTAACTGTACGATAACGGGCTGGACGCTAATCAGCAATGCTACGGGAAGCGCTCAGGTGACGCTAAAGAAAAGTACGTATGCTGGATTCCCATCGACATCAAGCATCGTTGCCAGTGCGCCTTTGGTCCTAACGACCGCTCAAAAAGCCACAAGCACGACGCTGACCGGTTGGACTACTTCGTTGTCATCCGGCGATGTAATTGACTTTAACCTCGACAGCATCTCGTCAGTTACGCATCTGAGCGTCTTGGTTGATACGACTCGGTAAGACACTATGGCAATCCAATATTCAGGCATCGCGCTCGTAAAAACCACCTTCACAGGCGACACGAAACAAAACATTATCAACGGACTCGAAACCATTCTACTTTCGGCAAGCTGGACTACCATCAGCGGTCACAACACCACGAACTTGTTAATGCAAACGGTCTCGACGCCACAGAGTTGCCAGATGCGATTTCGCTTCAAAGATAACGGCGGCTCGTGTGTTCAGATCAGCGTCGAGAATGTTACCGGAATGGTTACCGGTACGAACGATACCAATCACGGCGCAAGCCTGTTACCGGCTGCGGCCAAAGTGTGGACCGTCATCGCAAGTGGTTATCAGTTCGCTTGCTTTGTAGCAGGTATGACTAACGCTCGTGAATGGGCCTTTGGTTGTGTGCCGTGGGTGCCGTCTTTTATAGCATCGGCGACGACGATCATCGGCTTCATTCAAGGTAACGCAGGTTCGGACAGTGATGGTAGTTTACGATACTCCTTTAGAAGTCCCGCAGGCGGCAGTTCGGAGTATCCTGGTAACTATTCGACCATTTACGCAGGCGTGAAATGTGAGACATCAGGCGCTACAAATTGGGGTTGTAATGGTCTGTGCATACCCGTTATGCAACTGTTTGCGCCTGGAGGTTACTATACACCGAATCCGATAAACACCTGGGCGAATGGCGACTTTCTCGCAGTCGATCCGTTGGTTGCCTGGGCCGATACAGATCCTTACGGAAATGTTATGGTACGTGGGCAAATCTGGGATGCAATCTATATTACCGGCTCCGTCGCCGTAGATACGACGGCTACTTTTGATTCGCACACTTGGCAAAACATGGCCGCTAGTAATGGCGGTGCATCGAACAACACCAACACCGCTCGTACCTCTGGCGGTTTGTGGCTGATGACGGCCTAATATGCCATACACTGAAACCAGACCGATTCTGACACACTGGAGCGCACCAGCCAACAGCTACACGGAAGTTACCTTGGTTGGTCCGTCTACGAACGCCGTCAAATCAGCATCGGCAGGTGCTATACTACAAATCAGTATCGTTAGCTCAGAAGAAACGAATGGTGGCGGGTCGTCTCATGTGTTCATCATATAGGTTTGAAACCGGAGCGATTCGACGCCGTTACTTGAGAGTCACCTTCGAATAGTACAGGGTGAGATCGGCGTTGATGGTCTTGGCCGACAACACGGAGAACCTGTTGTTGAAAGCTAGGTAGTACGTGGCGTTCAGAGCCGGTAGTTTGACATCGATGTCGCCGGAAGTCGCTCGACCAGATTGGTAATAGACCTTGGCTTGTTGACCGTCCATCCACAGTCCGAAGTTTGGTTCGTCTGCAAGCACAACGTCAATGTCGTTGCCTTGACCACCCAACGCCAGAAAATGACCGGCGATTCGAATGTCTCGCACGTCGTTGATTGGGATTCTGAAATAGAAGACCTTACCAGCGGCAACAACAAACGTGCTGGAGCCGATCTTCTCGGTATGCTTCGTTGCGATGACGCTTGGGGCGTATGGTTCTTCGGATGCCGTTGGCTTGGAACTGCGGGCAATGAATACGGTCGCAACAATAGCGCCGATTATCACGAGGATGATCGTCAGGGTTTTTCCGCCGCCGTCACGCTTCGGAATCTTCGGCGGCTCGACCAATGTTGGAGGCGTAACGGTCGGGGTTTGCAACTGCTGACGCACTTGCGCCCGGTATTGCTCTTCGGCCAAACGCTGGTGTTCTTCTTCGAAAATCCGGCGTTTCTGTTCGTCCGACAGTACCATAAAGCTCAGCCTATTCGTTGCCGCTGGCCGAACCAGTATCCAATCAGTCCACCGATAAGCGCCGTCGTGGAGTCTCCGCTAATCACCTTGAAATGCCCGAGAATTGCCACGCCGACGAAAATCATAAAGCTGAACACTACCCCAAGCCAGAGCGATTGCCGCTTGAGTGCCGTTTCTGCTGGCATCTCGGTCGTTCTGGCGGTGATCCAACCTTTGAGCGCATCGAGCAACTGCTGACTTCGTAGGAGATCCGCCATTGCGTAGACGATCTCATCGGATGCTGACGATGCTACTTCTCCTTCTTCGCCTTCTTCCTTCTCTGAATTTGGTTCGTGACCGTCTTGTTCGATTTCCTTCATTGCTCACCACATTTCCCGCATCGGAGGACGCTTGGCACCCTTTTGCAGATTCTTCTTCTTCTCGATTACACGAAGATTGTCAGTCGTGTGGCTTCCGCCCCGTGCAAACGGCCAAACATGGTCAACGTGATGTCGCTGCGGGTCGAACTTCTCGCCTTTTAAGTCTCGCTCGATGACGGCTCGTCTCACAGATTTCGGAACGTATCGAGACCGCTTTCGATTCTGAAATCGAGCGAACCCAATGAATGCGAGAATCCCGGCGATGACCTCTTGTTGGGAAGGAGTTGCTTGCAAATGGATCGCCTTCAACGCCACCATCGAGAAACAGAAAATGATGATCGCCTTCAGCAGATTTCGGATAAACAGCCGTGCGCCTTCTCGTGCCAACCGCAGCGCTCGAAGCCAGTACAGGCAGAAGACCAGCCCGACGACGAAGATGATCCAATCGGCGTTAGGCGCACCTGTGATGTGGATCGGCGGCGGCATACGATTATCGGCAGCAGAGAACGCTTACCGAGACTTTTTCTTCCGAACGTATGCTTTGCCAGTCGTGCCGTCCTTTTTCTTTCTGCCCTTGACGGCCTGAAAATCCTTCTTTTCCTTGTTTCCGGCACTGCCGAACAGAGCGCCGAGTGCTAAGGGTATTAACGGAAGTGGCATACAACGTGAATTTTAGTACTTTTGAGCGGTCCCGTCAATGTACTCTTCGGAAACGTAAGCTGGTTAAATATTCACAATGACGACTAAAGATTCAGCAACTCAGGAAAACAGCACATTACCCGCTTTTGCGGCCTGGCCGCTTTGGGTTCCGTTTTGGCGCGCCGCGCGAATGCGGCGCTGCCTGGCGCTTGCTGGCGCGGAGCGCTGCTTCCAATTCCTTGCGCAGACGCTCGACTTCCTGTTTGAGTCGCTCGATCTCCCGCTGCTGTCGATGGATCTGCTGCTCGGCTTGGTCCAACTCTCGTTTGGGAACAAAATCGACGGTATCAGGCTGCTTGTTCCCCGCGGGTCGGCCAATTGGTTTCATCCCACCCTACGGTAGCTGAAACCGCTCCATTTGTTCGGCGAAATCTTCAGGAGGCTCAGTTCAGAGGTCTGTCAGGCCGGTAAACAAATACCAAGAGTTTAGGCCTTCGTCCCGGACCACTACAAAAAACACAGTGCCGATGGCCTTGGGGTTGTTCAGTGTTCGCCCGTCGATTACGTAACCGACATTATCCAGGTAATTGTCATTCACGTACATATCGATGCGGTCTCCTATCGCACCATAGTATCGCGGACGATCAACCCGTTTGGGCCACGGGTTGGACGTTTGTTTTGCAGTCGCCGCCATCACGGCAATCCTTCGGCCACTCTTAAAAGAATTAAGAGTTGAAACTGATCCAGTACCCAAAAGTGAGTGCCGCATAAGCCTTGCAGCAGCGCCCGAATTCCGCGCGAACTGCCAAGCGGACGTGAAGACGGTGAGTTTGAGCATGTTAGTTTGCGCCGATTGTTGCTGAGAAACGCCACAATAACGCACAAAGCACTGTGCCCGTGAAGCTAACCCGATGGGCCCGGCATGGCGACGAGCTTTGGGCTTGGCATGTCATCGAGAGCGTCTTTGAGGACCAGCCGGTTCTGGCGATGCTCCCGGCGGGCTTCCGCGTCAATCCGCCAGCGTCTAACACCCCCGGGCCCGGCGCCCTGGCGTTGCACCGGAACGTACCGATTACGTCTATACCGTCGCTAAGTAATTGCTTCGCTCTCTTTCGCCCACTTCCCGACCTTGCGAGTGGTCGCGCTCAGTTTGGTATATGCCGGGACCGACTTGTCCGCGCAAGACCGGCGAAAGATGGTACTTGTAGCTGGAAGACGTGCAACACAGCCGGCGCAGGTTGGGCGGAATTCCGGCGCCGAGCAGGGTATGGAAGTAAACGCCTCTCGCCAGAAACTCAAACCCGCTGAAGCTCCTCAGGTTCTTGATCGCGTTCGGACGGGCGAGCCAAGTGCGAGAGAACGGATCATCGCATACCGTCATCATTACGGCCGCGTCGCTAGGGAACGGCGCAGTTCCGAGCAGATACGCTTTGATCGCCGCGTCCGGTCCGCCGAGAGTGATCTTCTTCGTCACCGTCTTATCAGGCAGCATCCATTCAGCGACAGATGCGCGCCACAGGATGCTCACCATAAAGTAGCCGAACTTCTCGGTATCAACGCCAAGGTCAGCGCTGGAGTTCCGGGTAGATCCGGGAACGGGCATGGCGACCTTCATCCGATCCAGTACGGGGAAGTGCTTCTTGTTGGGCGCGATTAATTTCAGCACGTAATTTTCACCGTTCTTATTGAACCGATCCTCGCAATCCGCGCACAGGAGATATTGCTTCATCTGGCCGGTAATGCGTCCTGAGATGCTCTTGTTCGTGTACACCAGGTTTGCCGGATAGAGCGCACGGGGGATGTAGTGGCTCAGCTTCAAATCCTCTTCGCGATCACAGAGCGGGCATATTCCACGGGGCATGATTCCCTCCGGTTGATTATCGTAAGGGACATTATATCATTAACTTACGAAACACCATGACAATCAAAGAGCACAGCGTCAAAGAGTGGCATTTCACGTTCGAGGCCATGCCTGGCCAGGTGTTCAAAATCCAGGCGGACACCGAGGAGAAGACCCGGAAGGTCCTCAAGGGCAACCTCGCCGAGGCGTGCGTCGAGCCGTGTGCCCAACGGAGAACGAACAGCCCGGTTCATCGAACCTATGCTCTTGGTGCGAACCGACAAACTGCCCGAGGGTTGCGGCCCGGCGGTACGAGGTCAAGTTTGACGGCTATCGGGCGTTGGCGATCAAGAGCGGTGGGCAGGTCCGGCTCCGATCCCGTAACGATAAGGACTTCACCAGGCGATATTCCGGCGTTGTGGCGGCACTTGCCGAACTGCCTGATGAAACCGTGATCGACGGGGAGGTGGTAGCGCTCGATCTAACTGGGAGGCCTGTCTTCAGCCTTCTGCAAAACGGCGGCACGAATGTTCATTTCTACGTTTTCGACGTGCTCATGCTTTCCCAACGCCATTCTCACCCCGATCTCGGCGGTTCGCTCGGCGACCGAGTAAGAGAGCCGACCGTACAGACCGATTGAAACGATGAGCAGTGCAAATACTCCGAATAGGCCGCATAGGCCGGATACCATCCGTTCTTGGACCAGCGTCCCGTCTACCAGAGCATCGAGGGTATCCAAGGACCAAACAGGAACGTCTCGCGCTACGTCGCGAAGTTCACGGCGTACGAAACCGGCCAGCGCCCGCAGGTCGCCCCTTTTTCGGAGGGCATAAGAGCCGGGGGCGAACACAGTTTCGTACACCATGGGTTCAGCCGGTTGGCGCAGGCTCCGATAAACGGGCATCTCCTACTACGCCGACGACCACTCTGTCGGCCCCGAATACATCCAGGTGTTGGCCCAGCGGGTTCCCATCCGAGAAGAACTGGCGGGCTACCCCTCGCGCTGATGACATTCTTCGCGCCATGCAGTCTAACCAGTGCCGAGTTGCCGTTGTCGGCCATGGGCGCGATCATTGGTGGCGTGTGGAACGGGACGGCCATCGCGCGTCAGTACGGCGGCCTGAACTCCACCAGCGCCGGAACCGGTCTGCTGCGAGACGGGACTACACCGTCTGCGTCCGAAATATGGCTCCCGGGTCCGGCCGACGCACAATAGCCGCTCTTGCAAGAGAAACGACTCGATGGAATTGATTTTGGCGCGCGAGTATGGCATGGTTTGAGCTAGAGGGCAAAAGGTCTTTGGCTGAAAATTCGCCGGAAAAGCGGAAATTTAGAGCCGCCTGAAACGATGCGGCATAACTGAGCACAAGCAAAGGAGCATTGTTATGGAACGGCATGCCATGTGACGCAATCCGCTTCTAATCCAGGTCTGCTACCACGCAAGCAGTTCTGATCGTGCCCTGTCGCCTGACCAATCAGCCCAGGAGTCTAATGGCTCGACCGAAAAGAAAATCGCAGTTTAAGCCGCTCGCCTTCGATCGAGCTGTACGGGCCCGATTCATAGAATTCGCACGCCTCCACAACTCCCGGGCGTTGTGCTTACTTGGGTCCGACGTTTGGAACGGGGCAATGAGCGTACACGATTGAGCCAGATCATTTGGCATCGACGACACCTGGGTGGAACAGTGGGCGCTGCATGTGCTCGATTCCTGGCGTGAGGGCGTGTCTTCGCCGTCCGTCATGACCGAATCCGGTTCCCTAACAATATCATATCCTGCACCTGGCGTCCGCCGACTACAGGATCCGGAGGTCAGCGAGAATATTTGCGATAATAGCGGCGGCAGTTTCGAAAGGCCTGCTGACGATCCTTGGTGCACGCGAGAGTTTGCAGCCGATCCCAACTACTCGCGAGGCGTTTTTATGCACTCTGCATGGCACGCCGCGTGCGAGGCTTGAACCCTCCGTGCCAACGTGGATGAGACAGATCTCCTGGTCGTAATTACTGAGCAGGGCGAGAATAGGAATCCATGTGAGGAACAACGGAATATCTTCGGCTTCTCCAGCTTCTCAAACCGGCGCCTCCGAGCTCCCCGCCTCGCCGCGACCAGACCCGGAGGTGGTCGCCAACGCCAAGCGCCGCCCCTTCACCGCCGAGTACAAACTGGGCGTGCTGGCGGAGCCAACGCCGCCGCCGCTCAATCCAGCGCCATCGGCGCCCTACTACGCCGCGAAGGCCTTTACTCGGGTCGCATTGGCGGCGCGAGCGGCAGACCGGCATTTGGAAGAACAGGCGGCGCCTTCGGCCGCGGCGCGCATCCCATCCGTACGCTGGCGGTCGCGGCGACGGACGACGGGTGCCGGCATTAGGCTGCGCGAAAAGCGCCAGCCGTCCTCCAGCGCTCCGCCGTGACTGGATTGACTCAGATCGAATTTACCGTGCCTGACAGCGGCCAACAACAGCTCTATTGGAGCGTGCAGAGTCCGCTCTTCCAGGGAGGATCTCTGGCGATATATCTCGCGCCCCAATAAGGCGGCGTCGTGCGGGCAGTCGCCGGCTCCTCAGAAATCGTAATCCACCGGCTTGATGCCCTTGGCCCGCAAATAGACGATGCATTGGCCGCGATGGTGCGCCGTGTGATCCGTCGCCAGCAGCAGCACCTCGAATCCCTCCATCTTGCCGCCCTCCATATCGAAGGTCTGGTGCAAGCGCGCGGGATCCAGGCCCTGCAGCGCGGCGATCACGAAATCGTAGGAATCGCTCAGCATCTTCGTCACGGTCGCCTTGTCGTAGTTGGCGGGCTTGGCGATCGGACTCTTCTGCCCGCTCAGCGTCGCGAAAAAGAACGCGTTCGCGCTGGCGACGTGCGCCATCTGCTGGCCGAAGCTCATCTCGTCCGGATTCGGTTTGAAACCGTAGTCCCCGGCGGGCATTTGATCCGCCAGCGCCAACACGTATTTCTTCGAAGTCTTCCAGTGATCGATCAACTTTTGCGGGACGCCCTCTTGGGCCAACGCCGGCGCCGCCAGCGCCGCGCCCGCCAAGAAACTCAACAGCCATCGAACCATAAACTCTCCTTTCAAATGAACTTCCATGATGCCCCGGCGCGCGCGATAAGACCCCGCGGCGAGCGTCAAATCGTTATGGACGGCCCGGCGGACCAAAGGTCACCAAACGATGGCGTACGATCATTTCTTCGGCTATTTTTACGCCGTCTCGTGGCCGATCCCGTCGCCCATCCGCACGTGGCGGTCGCGGCGACGGACAGCGAGCTGCTCGCGCCAGAACGGGCCACGGGCATCAGGCGGGGGAAGCGTGAACAAGTCCTACGTCCCACTGCGCGTAATAACGGCGGAGGTGTTCCCGCATCTCGCGCCGGTTTCTCTGGCGCCGGGCGCGCACCCAGCGCGGTGTCGGCGGAATCGACCTCAAGACACGCAGAATCCAGCGCACCGCTATAGTCTGCTCCTGCGCAACTTGAGTGTGAATCGTCGCGCCGTACGGCACGTGGCGCCGCACCGCTGGCACGCGATCCTCGGCCAAAGTGTTGCGCGTGAATCGCCAGCCACGCTCCCAGGCTGCGGGCGCGGCGCTCACGATGAGCCACGTCGAGCAACCGGCCCGTGGTGCTTCGTGGAAGGGGGCACGGCCGCCGCCACGTTCGGCGAGTCACTGGCGGTCTACCGCTCGCACGTCGGCAGGTGACAAGGCAGGAGCCTGCCGCGAATCGCACTCACGCGTACGAGAGTTCTTGCTGCGGTTGCGAAAACGGTTGCGAGAACCAGAAAGAATACTGCGTGGCTCCGTGCTTCCGGTAGTGGTCCAAGCGATCTTTCGCCTCGACAACTGTTGGGATGTGTCCCTCTGGAACCCACCAAAGTGCATACGTAGGCTGCGTGGCCTTCTCGAACCACTCGGCGCGTCGTTTGAAGAATTTGAGATGAAGCGACTTGTAGGCGTAGTCTCGAAGCGACTCGATCGATTCCCAGACGGACATGTTTACCAATTCGAACGGATCTTCCGAATAAGCGATATCCGTTGCATTGCCGGTATCGGACTGCAGCCGCCAGACAAATCCGGGAGCGGCTTCTGCCAACGCGTTGATCGGGTCGAGATTCGCCTTGAACTCCGCCATCACTGGCGAATCCATGGGAGCGAGAATGCGTCCAATGTTGACTTGTGCCAAGTGCATATCTGGTTGATTATCGCATGCGAAACAATGTGTTGATTTACGTTCCGAGGCCCGTCGCAAGCCTCGGTCCCACTCGATCAGTGCGGATTTGAGCCAGTTCCTGAGTGGCACTCGAACGGTAACCCGAAACGGCGTTGACGTCGAGTTGCAGGCCGGTGGCGCATCTTGGGAAAAGTACGGCCGCAGCCGCGGGCGGCGTGTCACGCGCGGCATACCGCCCGCACGCCGGTAGCGCCAGTTGCTCGGAGGGTCACCGCTTCAAGGGTGGGAAGAATGCGGCGCCTCCAGCGCGGCGCGCATCCCGATACGCGCACTCGCGGTCGCGGCGGCGGTCAACAGGCTGTGCGAAGCGCCAGTCGGGCAACATCGCCGAATTTCAGGGAACGGCGCGTCATGGAAGCGATCTTTTGCGCGATTGAAATCCAGTCCATTCTCCGACCGGCGCGTGATACGGCCGGAATCGCCCGACACAAGGCGACTTCCCAGCACCAACCCAGCCCAATGTCCGGATTCCCGACATCAGGCGCTTAGATTCAAGTCCGCAGAATTGCTAGGCCGATCACGTTCTTGTCGGCCGGGGTGAGACCTCGGTCTCACGTTTTGTGCTAGCATGCATGGCATCCCTGAAAGGAGAGTCCAATGAGTTATCTCACAACGTTGCTCTCATTTGTGCTGGCATGCGCTTCGAGCGTGATCGTGGCTCGCGCTCAGTCTCAGACAACGCCTGGCCCGGAAGTGAAGAAGCTGGCAGTAATGGTCGGCAAGTTCACGGTCGAAGACGAAGTGAAAGCCGGGGCAATGGGGCCGAACTCGCCAGCGACGAAATTCAGTGGCACTGACGATTGCAGATGGACGGCAGACGGCTTCGCTGTGATTTGCGAGGCAGCACTCTATAGACCCGGAAGGAAATACTCGGAGGCTTCTTTCGTCTACTACGATCCGACCTCCAAGACATACCGATACCACGCAGTCGACAGTTCAGGAGGAGTAGAAGACAAGACTGGTACGGTGAGCGGCGACGTATGGACCTGGCTTGGGGAGAGCATTTTTGGCGGGAAGATGTATCACACCCGGTACATCATGAAGGTTGTTTCAGCGGACTCCTACGAATACACCGACGAGTCGGGCGAAACCGAGAACTCCATGAAGGTGTTCGTGAGCGGGAGGGAGACTCGCGTCGCGGCCACCAAGCCCGCGACATCGAAACCGGGGCAGTGACGGTGTTTCACGCATGATCTCCGGTTGCCGACTAATCGGGAGTTAAGGGCGATAAGGGCGTTCGTCGGCACTGACTAAATCCGCATAGAGGACTCTTTCGGGTGCAACGCAGCCATGCTACCCTCTTTGTTCGGCTCCAAGCCTAACCCAAGCTGAGCCGTCCCGAACACGTCGTATATTTCTTCCGCGAACCGAAAAGCAGAGGGAAAGGCGAAATCTGGTATCCTGCCTTTCTTGTGCGGTATGTACGAAACAAAATACGCGGCTTCGACGTTATCCCAGAGATCCTGGAGTTGCTCAAGAAGTGCGGCCCAATGCGGACGGCGGCTATTAAAGACGAAGCGATAAAGGTTGCCAACCAGAAGAAGCTGGTGTACCGCGATGAGGAAGTGACCCGCGCGCTTACGATTCTCAAACGCCAGGATCTGGCGGTCAACGCGACGCACGGCATCTGGTCCACGACGGCCGAAGGTTTGACGCACCCGAAAATTACCGCGGGCCAAGCTCGCGACCTCACTGCGAACAGCACATGGGCTGCAAAAGAGAGATCTCGCCGGCAATGATTTGAGAGCGCGTCTCCAAGAAGGCCTTAGCCGCGACGGTTTCGGCGCGGACCGGTATCCGCCCGCGAGCGCCGAGCCTTGATGTGCGGTGATATCGGACACTACTTTCAACTCCCAAATGGCTCGCGAAGTGCCGCGAGCGCGCGCGGATATTTTCAGTCTACGACCACTATGAGCCCAAAGATCCCGGGTTACACGCAGAAACGCTGGACCGCTAACTTGGACTTTTGTGGAAAACGGCGGGCTTGACGGCACGACGCGCGCGGCACGGCTATTAGAAATTCTCCAGCAGCCAGTAGTTGGACTCGAAGGTTTGTTGGGAAAATGCCAGGTAACGGCCGTCCGGTGACGGGCAAGTGGAAGCGAGACCCTGATTTCTCCCCCGATCGAGGAGCACGTGGGTCTTTCCGTCCAACTTAATGCGTACGATTAGAAATGTCGTTGATCGCACGGTCGCAAGCAAAGCGCCGCCGTCTGCCGCCCAGGATATGGAGGCGACCCACCACCCCTGTGGAAGTTGGAGGTTCCGCTCCGCTCCATTCCGCAAATCGAGAATGCGGACGTGTTCGCCAGGCCGATCCCGAGAGATTGCAGCGATACGTGTCCCCTCCGGTGAAATGGCGAAATCGGCAGTCACCCCCTCGGTTCTGGCTACTTCCTTACCCAGGCCTTGCAGCGAGTCCAGCTCGTAGAAAATTCGGTGGCCTTGTTCACGGCGGCTCAAGACACACAAGCCCCCAGGACGAGAGGAACAGTCGAAAAAGGGGTCCGGATCAATGGGGGCTTGCAGAACCTGCTCAGGAGGTCCGCCGGAAGTGGGTAGTCTCATCAGGCGCCTTGACGCCGGAGGTGAATTTCCGCCATTTGCCGTTGCCCAGTAAAGAATCCATGCGCCATCCGGACTCAACGTGGCGTCTGTTTCATCATCCGGTCCTTCAATCAGGGGTTCGGCAGTATCCTTGTCGAGTTGTTGCCTGAATATCTGAACGTTCCCCGCGCGATTCGATTCAAAGAGAAGGCCCCTGCCATCGCGTGTCCAGGCATTGGGAGAGTCCACGCTATCGCTAACGGTGAGACGCCTGGGAAGACCCAGCCGTGTACCCTTCTCTTTGAAGTCCGCAACGTATACATCCAACCGCACGCGGAACTTGGCCACGGCGAGGCGGCTACCATTCCCGCTCGCGCTGGCTGACAGGGCGTAAACACCATACCAATTTGTTATTTTCGCTGGTTTCCCGGACGCCTTTCCGCTCTGCGGGTCGGTCATGATGTCCCAGAGGTTCGTGTCTGAGCTTCCGAGCTGTTCCGCCATTGAAAAGATCAGGCGGCCATCGCGAAGCCACAGCAAGGGGGCATTGCCAACGCTGCTGACCAGCGCCGAATCCGAAGTCACCAGGTTGGGCGCTCCTCCCGCCAGGGCCACAGTCTCAATGCTGCCGCCGATTTCGCTTCCCACTGACCTCGGTTTTATGTAAGCGAGCCGCTTGCCGGTTGGGAACCATGCCAGAGCCGCAAACGGCTGGCTTACACTGGTGCAGATCTTCCTCGGATTCTCGCCATTGGCCCCTATTACCCAAATTTCGTCGTCCTGTCCGCCGATAAAGGCGATCGATCCCTGCGGCGAGACCACCAGCGATCCACCGTCCGCCCGCAACTGATGTGGAGCGCCACCGAAAATAGATGTCACCCAGATCGCGGGGCGCTCTCCTTTACCTTGAGCCGTGAACAACACCTTCTCCCCATCCGGGAACCAGGCGACACGCGAAAACTGGGTTTGCAGTTCCGCCGGAAGGGGAATGTCGTGCGTCTCCCCGGTATCGATTACGCGCAAGTGGAGACCTTTCGCATCTGCAAAAAGAAGGTGCTTACCATCAGGAGAGATTTCACCGTCGGAGACGGGGTTCTCAGGCGTGTTACGAGTCAACTGACGCTCAATTAGGATCCGGCTGGTAGCAGGCCGCCCGCGGTTGAGCCACACCCATTCGAAGCCCAGTACAAGAATAAGCACCGACAACGCGGACACATAGAGCAGCCTCCGATCATGGCTGCCGGGACCCAGCGGGATGCTGACAGGGGCCCTAGGGCTGCTGGGCACTTGTACATTTGGCACATCGGCAAATGGCGCCCTAGGGAACAAAATCGTCGCCTGAAGATCGTCACCGTGGAACACAATTCGCCTGATCTTCAAATCGTCGCGGATCTCCGCGGCATGCTGATAGCGCAACTTGCGGTCCTTCTCCAGCGCCTTGGCGATGATGCAGTCGAGCTCCGGCGGAACCTGCGCATTCACGGAGCTGGCTGGCGGCGGATCCCGCCCCAATATGGCCTCGTGAATAATGGCCGTCGTCGCGCCTATGAATGCCTGCTTACCCGTGGCCATTTCGTACAGCACCGCGCCAAAGCTGAACAGGTCAGTGCGCGTATCCAGTTCTAACCCGCGCGCCTGTTCCGGCGACATGTAAGGCACAGTCCCGACCGCGACGCCGGGGGTCGTTAAGCATTCCTCGGTAGGCAGACTGGTGTGGTCCAACCGGCTAGTGGCCGTGGCCAACGGCACAGCGGCCTTGGCCAGGCCAAAGTCCAGAATCTTGGCCTGCCCCCGCGCGGTGATGAAGATGTTCGCCGGCTTGATGTCGCGATGCACGATCCCCGCTTGATGTGCCGCGTCCAGCCCGTCGGCAATCTGCACTGCCCAGTCCAGGAGATCTTCTGTCTCCAAAGGTAGCTTCCCGATGAGCTGCTTCAGTGTCTGCCCCTCCAGGAACTCCATGGCGATGAAGGGCTGGCCTTCGTACTCGCCGACTTCGTGTATCACGCAGATGTTCGGATGGCTGAGGCCGGCGGCTGCGCGCGCTTCGCGCTCGAAACGGGCGATACGGTCCGGATCGCGCGCCATGCCAGTGCGCAGCACCTTCATCGCCACGTCGCGCTTCAGGCGGCAGTCGCGGGCGCGCCACACCTCGCCCATGCCGCCTTCGCCGATTTTCTGCAGCAATCGGTAACGACCGATCTGGAGTGTTTCGCAGAAAAGAGGCTTGCTGGCTGTGCGGGTGCTCACGGCCTCCGACACCGGCTTTTCTAGAAAGCTGCCGATCTGTTCTTCATGCGCCAGCAGCGATACGATGTCAGCTCTTAGTGCGTCGTCTCCCTCACAGGCTTGGCGCACGTACTCGGCGCGTTGCGCCGGTTCCAGCAGCAGCGCGGCGCTGTAGATCTCGTCCAGCTTGTCTTGACGATCACTGCTCATGGGAACTCCCGCTACTTAGCGCGCGATGCAGCCACACCCGCGCGATGCGCCAGTCACGCATCACGGTGTCCACCGAAACGCCCAACGCCTCGGCGCTCTCTTCCACGCTCAACCCCCCGAAGAACCGCATCTCGATGACTTTGGCTTTCCGGGGATAGAGTTCCGCCAGTTCGTTCAAGGCGTCGTCCAGCTTGACCAGTTCCCGGCTGCGCATGTGGTGCAGATCCAGGGCGGCATCGAGCGCGAGCGGGCGCGCGCCGTCCCCGCGCTTGTGTGTCTGGCGGAACCGCGCGAAATCCACCAGGATGCGCCGCATCAGTTGCGCCGATACGGCCAGGAAGTGGGCGCGATCCTGCCACTTCACGCGCGCACAATCCACTAAACGCAGGTAAGCCTCGTTGATCAGCGCGGAGGTCTGCAGGGTGTGGCCCTCGCGTTCGCCGCGCATGCAGCCATGCGCCAGGCGCCGCAATTCGGGATATATCAGCGGCACCAGTTCATCGAGCGCGGAGTGCTTCCTGCCGCTCCAGGCCAGGAGCAGTTCGGTCACCTCGCCGCGGGGATCACCCTCTTTCACCGCATCCGGCACGGCAACATCCTCGGGACTCTGTCGAGTATAGCAGGCTCTAAGGTTAGTGACGGAACCTCTTGCTCCGTTTCAAGTTCTGCCGGGAATCCTCCGCCTATTGTCAGTGAGGGCCAATGAAATGTGGATCGGAAAACAGAGATCTAGAGCCGGAGGCTCAGTATGCTGGCGACGGGGCGCATTTTCGGGTGAACGCGCCTTTTCGACTCAACGCCTCAAGCCGCCAACGTCTGAACGAATAAAACACGATATTCGCGGAGATGTCGCCCCGGACGCGATTTACCCGGCAGACAAACGGCGTTGTTCGTCAATGATCGGCATAGGGGCGGCGGTCACCCGCCGACGCTGCCACACCACGGTGCGTAACGGGTCCGTACGCGGCGGTTCGAGTCAGTTACGATAACATTCCTCGAACAATGACGGAAGCCCGAGCGATCTGAGGTAGGTATTCGAGAGACCAAAAAGCAAGGGCCTTGGCACTGCGGATCTTGCCCGGCGGTAACCGGAGTTGCTTGCCGCGTTTGATCTTGTACCCAGAAACTCGAATCCCTGCCGAACGTGAACGATCCGCGTTTTTCTGCGGATGCAGTTGCACTCCTTGCGCGCTCAGAATCCGAAGCGCTGCGGCTATCGCCGACCGCGCTTCTTCCGCGGATGTGCAGGTGAATCGTTCTCTTAAGTGCTTCGTTGGGCGACCCTATGATCTTTTCGTGCGCATCCGCCTCTCGCTTGGATAGGCAGTAAACGGGGCGCAAAACTTGAAGGCAATGTTGGAAAGTTTTTGTTAAATCAGCTACGGTAGTCAGAACCTCGCCGGGGGATTGGGCGCGCGGTGGCGCATGGCGGAACCTGGCCACGGCGAAATCACCGAGCTTCTGCTGGCATGGAGCGGCGGGGAAGCCTCCGCCCCGACAAACTCATCCCGCTGGTTTATGCCGAACTGCGCCGTTTGACCCACCGGTATGTGTGGAACGAGCGCGCCGGCCACAGCCTCCAAACATCAGAACTGATCAACGAAACCACCGGGAAGGGATGTCGTCCACCCATTGGGATGAAAATTTGGTGCCGCAGCGCGCCCCAAATGCAAGGGTTCGGGTGCGAACATCGCAAATATCTGATTCCATTCCAAGGCCGAACGGCCACCGCTGGAGGAGTGGACCAGCGGAGGAAAAGCACGCAACTCGCCCTCCGTCGTAGTGACGATGTCCTCGGAAACCAAACTAGTGATCTGGTGTGACGGAGTGCCGAACTCCGCCCACTGGCGAATTCCGGCAAGGAGCATGGGCACATACGGATACACGTAGGAACGCGAGCGTGGAATGACGGCGTAATGCCGAATCGGAGTCTTGCACGGTATTGTCTCAGCCGTCCCCCACGGCGCGCAATTCGGCATTACGTTCAGTTTTTCGAAGAACGCTTTCAGACTGTAAACTCGCAGGTTCCAAATGCTTGTGGAACGAACAGTCGGATCGAATTCGGCTCTATCCCGACGCAAACCACAGTTAGCGCCGGTTGCGCATCACCATGAGGTTGGCACGACGGTAATACGTTGCTTCCTCCGCCGGTCCGCTGCTTATAGCGGTGGTCGCAATCCCCTGGGGGGGCCATTTCAACGTTGCATCGGCCGGTCGCGCGAGGGCGATGATCCTCGATCTTGAAAACAATGGAGCATCGGATCGTCAGTGGAGAACAGGACGAATCGGAACCTAAGCAGACGCTGAATCCACAGCTGCGCACGCCCCGAGCCACAAACGGCCGAAGGAACTGGCGATGCAGATCCGGTATCTCGTCGCTGGCCACATAGATGTTGATCGCCGGTTAGACAAAAAAGAATTATATTTCGCCTTCAGGTTTTTGACCCACTTTTTCCGCTTGTACCAAGTGAGAGGCAGTATGCACATTAGAAAGGCATGGGGCCGCTAACGAATGCAAATTTCTGAGAAAGAGGACGCCAATGAATCGAAGCCAGTTCACGCAAACAAGCCAATTGGACGTTTTGGAGCGCATCGCCGCTTTCTCCGCCAAAGTCCGCGGCCATCAACTCACCGGCTGGAAGCGTTCGGCGCACTCGTCCACCGCGACCTGCGAGGTATGCCGCCAGACCGTGACGGTGTATTGTTCGTTAGTCCAGCCCGAGGCGGGGGGCGACGCGATCGAGGGCGAATGTGAAGGTCAACTTCGCCATGTGGCAGCCTGAAGCGGGTCGAAAAGGAATGCGATGAGGACAAACAACCTATTCATGCGGCTAATCCGGGCGCGTCATGGTGTGTACTTCCCATCGAAGTATCCGGAAGGATACTGGGAGGCGCAGGCCCTCTTATTTGCTCAAGACGTGTGGCTGGCCGCGCATGATGGTACCCGCATTCATGCCTGGTCGGTTCCGGGCAGAGACAACCGTCTAGTAACGCTTTACCTCCACGGGAACGGCGGAAATATAACGCACCGCTACTGGAAGTTCCGCGAAATCGCGGCAACAGGATCTTCGATTCTTGCATTGGATTATCGGGGGTACGGAAGAAGTGGAGGAGCGCCAACTGAGAGAGGCCTCTATCAGGACGCCCAGGCAGCATATGATCACCTGGTCCAGGCTGGCTGTCAACCAAGTCAAATAGTCCTGCATGGCGAATCAATGGGTACCGCCGTGGCTGTCGACCTCGCGTCCCGGCGGCCGTGCGCGGCAGTTGTGCTAGAAGCGCCATTCTCGTCGGCGCAAGACCTCGCGCGAATCGTGGCGCCAGTGATTGGTCCTTTGATCGTACGGGGTTTCAACTCACGAGCGAAGATTGGCCGGATCAACGCGCCGATTTTCATCATCCACGGCGATCGGGATCAGACCATTCCCTTGCGGCTGGGCGAAGCCTTGTTCGCGGCAGCGCCGGAACCTAAGTCATTTTGGGTGGTCCCCGCCGCCGGACACAACGACCTCATCAATGTAGCTGGTGTGGATTACCGCCGCCGTCTACTGTCCTTTTACCAGAGTTTCGGAGCCCTCAATAATGGCGATTCTCAATAAGATCTAATCGCGACGAATATAGTTCGGGCGCCAGCAGCCCGTTGTCGGTTGCCTCCACCGCCAGCTTACGGATCGCGGACATGCGGACGATGATCGACGACGACCCCAGCTTGCGCTCCTCCAGCGATACGCGCCACGCGGACACGGTGGCCTTGGTGAAGCCGGGCCGCGGCTCGGCGTCGTACCAAGCAAAGAACTCGTCCAGGGCCATATTGTAGACCCGCTTTGTGATCGGCGAACTGACGGAATCGAGCACCAGCGGCTTCAATCTCTGCCATTCTGCCGCCCTTCGAACAACTGTTAACTCATTCATTTAGAACCTCTTATTGGGCAATATCGGCGCATGAAAACATTACCTCGGGTCGACGAAGAGAGCAACCAAAATCCGAATTTTAGGGCCCTCTGGACACCGCATTACTTCGCGCGCTAAGCTCTACCAGAGTGAAGGCCTGCCCTACCTGCTCTAATAGTTACGGCAACGACATCGTGTTTTGCCCGAGGGACGGCTCCCCTTTGCACCCCAGCGGCGGCCTGGGGCCAGGATCGGTGATTCGTAAGAAGTACGAGATCTTGAGCGAGATCGGCCGCGGCGGCATGGGGGTGGTGTACCGCACCCGCCATCTTATTTGGAACGAGGAAAAAGCGCTCAAAATTCTCACCGCCGAGGGCGCGGGCGCGCAACAGGGACTCAAAGGTCTCCTGGCCGAAGCGCAGGTCATGCGCCAGCTCCAGCACCCGCACATCGTGCGCGTCGAGGACGCCGATTATACGGAAGACGAACAGCCGTTCGTGGTTATGGAGTACGTCGCGGGCCAAAGTGTACGCGAGCGCCTCCAGAGCGGTGGCACACTCGCACCTGAGCTGGCATTGCGCATCGCGTCCGAGACTTGCTCGGCACTCTCGGCTGCACACCGAAAGGGAATTGTGCATCGCGACATCAAGCCGCAGAACCTGCTACTCGCCAGAGGCGCGGATGGCAGCGAGTCCGTCAAGGTGATCGACTTCGGCATCGCCAAGGTGCGCGAGGATGCCGGGCTGGGCTTCACCGGAATCATGACCGGCACCACCGGATACTTTGTTTGCACGCCCGCTTACGCGTCGCCCGAGCAGGCGCAAGGGATGCGGGGCAGCGACCTGGACGGGCGCTCGGACCTGTACTCGCTGGGGCTGGTACTCTATGAGCTGCTGACGGGCCGGGTGCCGTTTGCCGCGGACAATGTACAGCGCGCCATTGCCATCGTTTCCCCATGGGTCGTCAATCAACTCGAACAACCCGCGGTCTACTCGATAGGTTATTGGAGGTCGATTCCCGCGAAGGAGATAGTCGCCTTTGATCTCACCGTCTGGCGTAATCGGCAGGTTTGGCGGAGGTTCGGATTGCGTCTCCGCGTATTGATCCAACACGGTTCCGCATATACAAGAACACGGCTCGAATCTTCGGATTGGTTACATACACAGAGTCCACGGTGACGCTTACGCCGTTGGGCATTCGCATCTGTGACCCCACACAAGAGCCGGTCGCACGCGCTGATGCGTTCTTGACCGTCCCCCTGTATGCCAAGATTTACGATCAGTTCAAGGGGACAAATCTACCCCCGATAGTGGTCTGGAGACGGCTATGGTGAATATGGGCGTAGCGGCCAAGCAAAAGACTAGTGCCCGTCAGGTTTTCAAGCGGGCGGCTGCTCAGGCCGGTTTCTTCACCTATGGTAATAACAGGCTCGTTCCACCACCTAAGTCTGGGATTGCGGCTGCGGGTGTAGATCCATCCATAGATCATCAGCCGAAACCTGGGGACCGGCCCAACGGTAGCGGTGGTGGTAGTGGCGAAGGCCCGTTACATCCATTCATTGACGGCCTCATAAGGACTCTCCCAAAGCCCGAATCAGACTGGCCTATTGAAGGTCGTAGGAAGTGGCTTCTAGCGGCGTGCAGCGTCTTTGATTTGATTTACAAAGGTGAGGACGGAGCCGCTTCCATTCGGGTGGAGATTGCCAAGAATTAGGCGCACAGACTTTATGGAGGATACCGCTATGAAAGTCGCCGCCCATCCTGCTCATACCCACCGGCATGATGGGTCTAAACCGGAAGGCGCGCGCTGCTGAACTTCTCGCGGGACATCAGCGCGCGCCGTGGTGGGCCATTAGAAACCGCCGGTAAAGGAGGTCCCAATATGGCGACCCAAATCAAAAAACCGCAACCAGAAGGGCAGACCATTTTCGCTGCCCGAATCTGGCATTGGCGCAAGAAGTGCTTTCTCTTCGCGGCTGATTACGGATTGAAAGGCTTTCCGATCCGAAACAGTCGCAAACCTTAAATCGTAACACTAAAACCGGGAAGCTCGCGCCACAGGGCTTCCCGCTCACTTCTGCCGTTCCTTTTCCTTCGCCCATCTGGCCTTTGCCGCTAAACTGGCAATGGCCGTTCTTTCCTCTTGCGAAAGATTCTCTGCCCGCTTCCTTCCGCCCTTTGCTCCGCCAAGAAGCCCCAAAGCGACCGCTGCCGGGTTCTTGACCTTAATGGGAGCCGGGAAAGTTTTCAGGACGCCTTTCGGCTTCCCTAGGACTGCATTCTCTTCCCGTTGCTCAACCGGCTGCGCCGTGCTTAGGCGTCTAGGCACAATTCCATTATGCCACAGTTTTCCCGCTGTGGCTACCCAAAAAATATTACCACTAAACGACTGAAACGATGTACCTTGGTCATGAGGCACAGAAACCGGATTGGCTACATACGCGCTTTGGAACAATAAGGGCGGGGTTGGAAAGAGCTACCTCAGCTTTCAGATCGCATGCGAATACGCACGTGCGCATCCAGAACAACGGGTTTTGGCAATCGACATGTGTCCCCAGGCAAATTGCTCAAGCATGCTCCTCGGGGGGATCGTGGACGGTAACAGTAGACTGGACGAATTAAGTCAGGCCAACCCGCGAACAACAATATCCGGCTACGTCGAGGATCGCATTACAAGCCCTTAAAACGTACGGATGTCCGCGATTCGTCCACGTACCCGTCGGCGCAAACACCGGCGAGGTCCACATGGTAACGCTCAGCGGCACACTTTCGAGCAACGTGGCCGTTCCTGGTGAGCCCGTAATCTCGAAGAGCAGCTGATCATATGGCTTAGGCGGCTGTTCGAACGGGGACGTTAACAGGCATTGAACGGCCCCGGAAACGCTTGCCGACCAGGGCCTCATTCACGATGACGGTGAAGGTTGCATCGTACGTGTCACGGTGCAAACGCAGCCGAAATCCCAAGCGCACGCCCATTGTGCGTAGCGTGCCGCCCATCGTCAGCGAGGCCGTCTGGGAACAGGCCCAAGCCACCTTGCAGCATAATCTGCGTTTTGGCCGGCGCCATTGCCCGGCACCTCTACCTGCTGCGCGGGCTGGTGAAGTGCGGACGGTGCGGATTAACCTACATCGGCATGACGGTGCGGGGCCGCAACCCCTCCTGCCGCCAGCAGGGAGTGGCCGCTTACCGTGTGAGCAGGTTGCGGAGGGCGGCGACTTCAGCGGGAGCAGGCGGGGCGGCGATGAGGGCGCCAACCAGCGTTCCGCGGTGCGGGTCGAGACCGGCACACCATTGGTCGAGCAATTGGCGGGCGTGCACCCGGTCGGCGGGGGCCGTGGCGGGCCAGTGAGCGGTTGCGGAGGCCAGGTCGCGCGCCGCGAGAGCGAATAGCATTCTGCCCCCAATGGTTTTGGGATTGGAGTCCCGGGCGGCGTCCCAAGCTTGCCGCGCCGCGGCCAATTGCTGCGCGAAATCGCCTTGTGCTTCGTAAGCGAGCACGAGTTCGTGGAGTGCGGACCAGAGGAGATCGTAGTTGAGGCTCCACGCGCGCATCTGGTTGAGGCACGCGCGCAGTTCAGCTTCCGCGCCGGCGTACTGACCGGCGCCGGTAAGCGCGGCGCCCAGTGCGATGCGGTGCACGGCGAAACGCTCGTGGCCGCGGGTCAGCGCGCCGTCCGCGCCGGCAGCGAGCTGCACATTTTTTCGCGCGAGCGTCACGGCTTCCGGACTGCCGCGGAGCGCCAGCGCCAGGTAGTCGCGCAACTGGGCCGCGGCGTTAGAGAAAATGGCGTTCGCGGGGTCTTCGGCGGAGAGTGTTTCGAACCCCGCTATGCCCCGCCGCAGATCCGCGGTTCCGGCCTTCGTCTCGCCGGAGGCAACCTCGATTTCGCCGAGGGTGCCGAGCGACTGCGCGTGACGCATGCGGCAGGCGGGTTCGCTGCACCGTGCCACGGCGTCCACGCCGCGGCGCGCGGCATTTTCGGCTTCCGGACTGCTGCCTTCGCCCATCAGCATCGTCACAGCCAGTTCGCGTTCGGCATGGGCCAGGTGTTCCTGCCTGGCGGGTTCGGCAAGCCACCCGGGCGGCATGTGCTCCAGGAATGTCGAGACGGCCAGACGGTGAGACTGGATGGCTTCGGCATTCTGCTCCTCGGCGAATTGAATGATCCCCAACTCCAGGTAGGCGATCGAGAGGTAGCGCTGCGACTCCACCTGGACGCGGATCGCCGGGGTGAGTGATTGGACTTCGGCCAGAAGCTCAGCGGCGGCGCGGCGAGCTTCCCTCCTGTCATTCAGGCGATACTGCAAATGCAGCCATGCGGCCAGCGCGTCGAGTTTGCCGGCCGCGAGCGAGGCGTCCCGCGGGCTGGCCTTCGAGAGTTTGCGGTAGATCTCGAGCGACCTGCGCACGTAAGGCGCGGCGGCCGCGGGATCGCCCTCCGAGCCGACGGCGCTGTAAGGCCCCTTGGCCTGGCCGATAGCCAGGTCGGCTTTGGCCACCTCCGCTTCCAGCGTGGGATCGCTGCGCGTATCGCGGCTGAGGACGTTGAGCGCCCCCTCGGCGTCGCCCATCAACTGGCCCCGGAGGGCGGTGCGGTTGGGAATCAAGGCGAGTTGCGCCGGGCGGTCGATGATGATCTTACGGACCACTTCGCGCAGCGCCGCGGAGTCCTCGTTCACCTGCCGCTGCTCGCGCAGAGCAATGAACATCCAGCCCAGGGCAGCCAGCAGGAGAGCGAACGAGACGGCGGCGGCGGCGATGACGTACCTGAATTTCCGGGCGAGCTTGCGCAGGCGGTAGAGAGTGGATGGCGGTCCTGCCTCAACGGGTTCGCCGGCCAGGTAGCGGGCCAGGTCGGCGGCCATGGCATCCGCGCTCTGATAGCGCTGATCGCGATCTTTGGCGAGGGCCTTGGCGAGGATCCAGTCGAGTTCGCCGGCGCCGGCGGGCGGAGGATTCTCTTCCCGGACGCGGCGCAGGAGTTCGGCGTAGGTGCAGTGTTCGAGATTGAGGTTCTCAAGCGGCAGACGGCCGGCGGCCATCTGATAAAAGAGGGCGCCTAGCGAGTAAATGTCGGTCCTGGCGTCCACGTCCCGCGCGCCGGCGTCGGCCTGCTCCGGGCTGACGTATTCGAAGGTGCCGATGACCACGCCGGTACGGGTTTGGCCGGCCATGCCGGGCGCGGCGCCTTCGATAGCCTTGGCAATGCCGAAGTCGATGATCTTGGGCACGGGCTTACCGTCGTAGAGCGCCACGAGCACGTTCGAGGGCTTGATATCGCGATGGATGATGCCTTTGGTGTGGGCATGTTGAATGGCGCGGCAGACCGGGATCATTAATGCCACCCGGTCTCTAAGCGGGAGCGCGCGCGATTCGCAGAACTGCAAGATGGACTGGCCGGGAACCAGTTCCATCACCAGATAAGGAAGCCCGCGGGTGGTGGCCCCGGCATCGTACACGCGCGCGATGTTGGGGTGGTCCATCACGGCCAGCGCCTGGCGCTCGCGCTGAAAACGGGCCACGAGCGCGGCGGAGGCCATGCCCGGACGGATGATTTTGAGAGCCGCGTCACGGACCACGGGCGCGGTCTGATGCGCATGGAAGACGACGCCCATACCACCCTCGCCCAGCTTTTCGAGAACCTGGTAGGGACCCGTACCGCCGTAGTCTTCCGCCGCGGCGGTGCCCTGGAAGAAGCTTTCGGCCGCGGTGCGCTGCCCGAGCAGACTCTCGACTTCCCTGCGGATCGCGCTGGTGGCGCAGGCGCGGTCGAGATAGCTCGCGCGCGCCGCGGGGGCAAGTTCGAGCGCCTCGAGACAGATCCGTTCCAGGTCCGCCAGTTCCATCAGGCGGTCAGCCCGTCTTTCATTTCGCGCGCCAGCCAGAGCTTGGCGAACGTCCAGTCGCGCTTCACGGTGTCGACCGAGATGCCGGACGCCTCGGCGATCTCGCCGTTGGTCATGCCACCGAAGAAACGGAGTTCGACCACGCGCGCCTTCCGCTGGTCCATGGCGGCGAGGCGGTGCATAGCTTCGTCGAGGGCGAGAAGACCCTCGTCGTTGGCGGGGGAAGGGATGGCGCAATCGTCCAGGAAGATGCGCTGCCAGCCGCCGCCTCGTTTTTCACGGCCACGGGTGCGGGCGTCGTCGATGGCAATCTGGCGCATGACGGTGGCGCAAATCGCCAGGAAGTGGGCGCGGTCGCGGAAGGTGACTTTGGCGGCATCCACCATGCGCAGGTACATTTCGTTTACCAGGGCGGTGGGTTGCATGATGGTTCCAGGCGCCAGGGATTGCAGGCGGCGGCGGGCGATCTCGTGCAGATCGGAATAGATCAGGGGCAGAAGCTGGTCGAGAGCCTTCCGGTCACCGCGGGTCCATTCCTGGAGCAGTGCGGTGATGGGCGCCTTGTCGGAGTGTTCCGGCACTGCTACCGAGTATACCTTGCGCGGCGGTCATCTGGGCCGGACGCTCCGGCTTCGATTGCCGCCGATCGGGCCTGCCGCGCCCTTCACCTCAGGGAGTTGCCGGCTCCGGTCCAGATCAGCTTACCGTCAGAACAAAAATTCCGAGCGCATGCACCTCTCGGGCCTCTTTTGTCGAATAAGGATTCGAAGAAACAACTCCGCCAGACAGAACAGGTGGCATTCTTCGCATGATCCCGAGTCGATTCGGATCTTTAACGAGAGGGAGGTCGAAAGTGATGTTTACGAAGCGTAAATCCAAAGTTCGGGTAGGTCCCGCTCTTTCGGTTAGCGGAGTCACCCGATGGCTCATTTACAAACCGCTGGTGGTGCTGCTGGCTGTCCTGATGGCGCCGATTCTTTCCTGGATGCAGGGCGGCGGCCCGGCCGTTCCGCATCCATTCCAGGCAAACGCGCAGGGCGTGCAGGGCTGCACCTCTACCAGCAACACTATTATTCAAACCTACTGCGTCAACGGCATTTTGTACGGCCCCGATCTGATTCAGTTCGAGAGCGACGCGGTATCTACCTATCTGTCCATACACAGTCTGCCGGCCACCGCTGCTCCCCTGATTTACAGCACCGGGCGGGAGGACTTGCGCAACCAAATTCGCGGCGTCATGTTGAACCTTCTGCAATCGATCATTTTGACGCCCGCGTCACAGCGAAGTACGCATGATCAGAATCTCTACAACTGGCTGCTAACACTGGTTCAGCAGAACGAGATCACGGAATACACGCAAGCTTTGAACAACTTCAGCAGTTTTCAGGGGGACCCGTGCAATTACACGCTCGATCCGCAGATCGCGGCGCAATATAAGTTGTCCTACGACGGCACGCCGTGGTGTTTCAGCCGTCTCGAGAGTTCCATCTTCCCGCCGGCCGTCCCAGCCGGGAGCTATTACATTGCTTACGGACTCAAGCAGTCGTATGAAGCACCGGCGGCCAGCTACTACTACTTCCCGAGCATCGTCGCGGGATCAACCGTCGGCCAAGGTGAAACGGCGCTGGTGGTTGAGGGCGCGTCCTCGCTTCTGGCTGCCCAGGCGGCCGGCTTCATCGTATTCCAAGGCTTTCTCCAACAGTCGGTGCTCATTGCCGCCGATGTGGTCAATACAATCGGCTCCATGGAAACCGCCCAGGAGTTATGCACTGTCATTTCCAGCGCCATAGCTCCAGTCCTGAACTTCGCCGTTTTTGCCGGTCCGGTGGGTATTCTCCTGGAGTGCATAGCCGCCGCCATCCAAGCGGGTATGGAGCTCTATAGCAATCAACAGAACCTGGCCGTCCTGAACAACATCAGCAACTCGCTGGCGCAGGCACAAAGCACTCCGCCGGATCTGACGACCTTTGTGAATGACCCGGTAGGCGCGCTAAAACTCAACATGACCCTGGCCAGCCAGACGCTCCCCGATGTGCCCAGCGCCGCCCCGTTGCCGGCCCATCAGACGACCGATCTGAACTTCGCTATCTCTCCTTCCGCGGGCGGGTCGACTACCGTTGCCACTACGCTCTCGTATACGGACTGGAGCCAGAACATCTGGTCGGCTCAGACCTCCGGTGGATGGTTCGTCGAGACGTGCACTGCCGGTGCGAACTCTACGGTCCCTTGTCCGGCGACGAACAGCACGACTTCCGATAGTTTGACCGCCAGCCTGCAATATGTAGACTGGTCTGGCGTGAACTGGATCGCCTCGCGAATGGGCACGACGTTCGTCAGCGTGCAAGCAGATCCCGCCTCCGCGGCTGTGCCTTGCCCTGCCAATGCGGTCACGGGCGTCAGTCCCGGCACGAATTTTAGCAATTGCCAGAGTTACGTTTCCAACAGCATTCCGCTGACAGACGGCAACGGGAACCATGTGACCGTATCCCTATCGGCGCTTGCCCCGCCGGTGTTCACCAGTTCCACAACCCTGGCTTTCGGCCCCAGTGTCCCATCCACTGCAACCATCACGGTGTCCGGGAATCCGACCCCCAATGTCTGCGTTACGAGCACCAATTTGCCGGCCGATTTCACAGCGGCGCTGGGCAGTTGCCAGACCGGCGGCTTCCAGTTGCCGTTCGATGGAAGCCCGAACGCTCCCCAGGGGAACTATAGCCTTACCCTCGGGGCCGACAGTCTGGCTGGATTCGTCTCGCAAACGTTCAGTATCAACGTGAGTCCGCAACTGGCGATTATTTCCGCCAACTCGATGAACGCGACGGTTGGCCTTCCCGCCGGTTTCACCGTGGTCGCCACTGGCAATCCAACACCCGCGCTGACGACGAACCTTTCCCTGAATGGGCTGTCATTCACTGACAATAAGAATGGCACGGCCACCATCAGCGGGATTTACAGCAGCGAGCTGGTGATAGGCAATTGCACCTCCGCTTACGCGGTCTGCGGCAACATCACCGCGAGCAGCAGCCAGGGAACGGTCGTGCAACCGTTCACCATTAACTTAACGGCCCCCCCACCCGCAGTGATCCCCGGCTGCCCCCCAGATAGTGGAGATCCCACTATCAACCAATGTCCCGGCACGACGTTCACAGTGGGGGCTCCCAGCCAGGTTTTGCTGACGACCACAGGCGAAGCCACGAACATAACATGGTCGCTCAGTGGATGGAGCCCTTCACAGGTGCCATCCTGGCTCACTCTGCAGGACAACGGGAACGGCACGGCCACGCTTTCCGGCACGCCTCCGCCGGGAACCAATGGGACGGTCACCGCCCAAATCACCACGACCGCCACTTATGCATTACCGCAGAACTCTCTTTACCCGATCTCCTTTTCGACCGCGCCGGTATTCACGAGTCCCAGCATGGCGACGTTCACGGTGGGAGGAGCAGCGCAGTTCCCGGTTTCCGCGGACGCAGGGACGATCAGCCTCAATGGTACTCTGCCCGCAGGCCTGTCGATCTCTTCGCCCGGAAATCCCGCGACCATCAGTGGGACACCGGCTGCAGGTACCGGCGGCCAATATACCATCCCCATAACGGACAATGCCGGAACAGCGGGATCCGTTACCCAGAGCCTGATTCTGGATGTGGACGAAGGACCGCAGATCACCAGTGCCAACACCGCGACCATGCTGGTGGGAACGGCGGGCATGTTTGCCGTGACGACCACCGGCTTTCCGAGCGTTTCGAGTCACGCCCTTCCCCCCAACTCGCCGCCGCCCACCGGTCCTTCGCAAGGGGATGGCATGTACTTCACGGTGGCGGGTCTGCCTGCCGACCTGACTGCCACCAATGTGGACGCGCTGGGTTTCGCCGGTTCAACCCTGACGATTCAGGGAACGCCTTCGGCTGGTGATGCCGGGGCCCACCAGGTCTACATTACGGCCCAGAACGGGGTCGGTCAGACCGCCACACAGACCCTGACGCTCGACATTGTGAAGGTGACGGGCGCCGCGCCGGTTTCAGGCGGTAGGTGCAATGGCGCCTACACCGGCACATTCAATGGCACTCTGGTGGTTTCGGCCGGCCAGAATTGCGCATTCTACGGCGGTGGTATCAGCGGAAATGTCGCGGTGAAAGGTGGAACTCTGACCCTCTCCAACGCGACCGTGACCGGGAGCATGTCGATCCAGGGAGGCGCCGCGTTCTCGATTGGGGCGGGGACCACGATCGACGGGAACCTGTCGATAAAGAACGTGGGTTCCGGAACCGCCACGGGCCAGATTTGCGCGGCTACCTTGAACGGCAATTTAACCGTGTCTCACAACGCAATTCCCATCACGATCGGCTCGCCGGAGACCTACTGTTACGGCAACAACTTCGGTGGGTACGTCGAGATGCTGGACAATACCGCCCCGGTTTCAGTCTACGCCAACTCGATCACCAAGTACCTTGCGTGCCAGTCGAACACTTCGATTAAAGGAGGTGAAAACACAGCCAAGCAGAAGTTGGGCCAATGCGCGGCTTTCTAGCAGTTCGAGTAGCGCGAAGCAGCCGGTGTAGTTGACCGTTGGCAGGAGGGCCAAAGGCCCTCCCGCCTGACACGCAGCCTGAGGTCCGCAATAATTCCATCCGAGCCTCAGGCAGCCTCCTTTTCCACCCCACCCATATCCTGTGATCCTGAAACAGGGGCCTAACAGAAGAATTGAGGCTGTCAGTGGCGAACTATACCATATATTTTAAGGTAGTTGCACGCGAAATATCGCTTGAGAAGAACGGCTATCAATAGGCAGGAACAGGGGCGTATCAGGGCCTGATAACCTTCAGATCAGGCTGCGATCAGGCCCTGTTTGGTTGAGCGCCGACTTTCATGTCGCACACCCGTCAAGGTCGCCCGGCTGATCGGCGATAGCAGAACCTGCTAAACTCGGAAAATCGGGTAATGGGTCAGTTTCAAACTGACCCACTACCGAAGAAAATCGACATAGAACCGGCCTCCGAAGGCAAAGGAGCTTCCCCATGCTGTACGACAGCACGAAGACCTTCTTGCGGACGATCCACTCCAACAAACATTTTCTAATAAACGGAACGGACCGGCCTGCGCCGGGAATGCGGCGCGCTTCTCCGGCGGCTCGGCTTGCAACGCTTCGAAGACCGCTTCTATCTGCCTATAGCGTTCAGCTTGCATTTTAAGGTATACCGGCACCCTCTCGCGGAATTATAGCGCGTTGGAGCGAGCGATAGCCGAAGAACCCTGATGTCAGGCACTATCGGACACCATTTTCTGGGGCCAATCTCAATGCTCCCCGCCGTGTTCTTCTGCCGGAGAAACGCTCGAAGCGCATCGAAAAACAGCGTCTTCGAACCGAGCGCCCATACCGCCGGTCAGGAAAACTCGCCGTACCCATCGATCACCAAGCCGGATGGACAGGCGCGCGTCGGCGAACAATGTGATCCCGAGGATGCAGCCGAGGCGGTAATCGATCATATGGCGGGACATCAAAACAATCGTCGCGATGGCGGACAAGAATACCAGCGCAGTACAATGAGTGGGAGCTTTAGCCGCCTCTCCTTCTGCCGAGGCAGCCGCAGTTTGGTCCCAGAGCTTTTGGAGGAACCCATGAGTCGCCCGCGTGTAGCCCAGTCGCTATGTTTATTTCTTGCGGTCGCGGCCACAGTACTTGGCGCCACCAACATCGAACTCGCGGGCGCCGCTGAGTTTCGAGGCCAACCACGGCCAGGCTGACCCCCGCGTCAAGTTCCTCGCCCGCGGCGACGGATACGCCCTGTTCCTGACCGTCGATAGCGCCGTATTCCGCCTCCATTCGGCCAATACCGTTCAGATGAAACTCGCCGGCGCCAACCCCGCCGCCCAAGCCTCCGGCGACGCCAAACTCGCCGGCACCGTGAACTACTTCCTGGGCAACGACCCCGCTAAGTGGACCACCGGCGCCAGCACCTTCGGCAAGGTCCGCTACCAACAGGTCTACCCAGGCATCGATCTCGTTTTTTACGGCGCCGCCCACAACACGGCTCGCCAACTGGAATACGACTTCGTCGTTGCCCCCGGAGCCGATCCCGCGCGCATCGCCCTCGAATTCGCCGGCGCCGAGCCGAAACTCATGCCCGATGGCAGCCTGTCCCTCACCCTCGATGGCGCGCCGCTTATCTTCGGCCGCCCCACCGTCTATCAGACAATCGCCGGCCGGCAGCAGATCGTCGCCTGCGACTTCCGCCTCACCGGAAACCGTGCGCAATTCGTGTTGGGCAATTACGACCACGCCCTCCCGCTGGTCATCGATCCGGTGCTGACCTATCTCACTTACCTGGGTGGCAGTAACATGGACGAAGTTGGTTTCACTTCCTATGGCGGCAATCCTACCCAGGGAGTGGCCGTCGATTCATCGGGCAATGTATACGTAACCGGTTACACCCAATCCACCGATTTTCCGATGCTTAGGCAGCGTAAATAAATAAGATTTACAAGTAACGTTAAGCATTTGGATGAATTGTGTAGTTCCATTCGCCATGGAATTTGTCAGGATTCAGGTTGACATGAGCGAACTCTTCATCCGTGATCTTTCGTCCAACGGGGTACTTGCGGTGATCCAGGCGGCAGGTCACTTTTAAGCCTTTGGCCGTCGTCGTCCCCGCGATCAGCCGCACCACCGTCTCGTAATCACGCAGCGGCTCGCCGCGCCAGTTGGACGAGATGAAGGAAAACAAGCGGTGCTCCACTTTGTTCCATTTGCTGGTGCCTGGCGGAAAATGGCAGACGGTCAACGTCAGTCCCGTTTGGTCGGCCAGTCGCTGCAACTCCCATTTCCACAGCCGCAGGCGCCAGCCGTTGCTGCCACCGCCATCGGCGGTAATCAGCAACCGTCGCGCGCACAGATACAGGCGGTGGCCCTCGGCGCGCCACCAGCCGCGGATGGAAGCCACAGCGAATGCGCCCGTGTGGTGGTCCGTGCCTACATTGACGAACCCGGCGTTGCGTCCCAGGTCATAGATGCCGTAGGGATAGGCGCGGGGCACCTCGGGACCGGGAAAGTCATGTCCCTGGACCTTGTGCGCCGTTCCCGTTTGGCGCCACTGGCGGCCCTGGTTCTGGTAGTTGCCGACTAATTCCTTCTTTTTGGTGTCTACGGAGATCACCGGCTCGCCCGCCCGCAAAGCACGTTTCACGGCGCGGTTGATATGACCGAACTGCGCATCGCGATCGGGATGGTCATCCCCCTCCTCGGTCTTGCGGTTGCCCTGCAGGCTGAAGCCATCTTCCCGCAGGAGTTGGGTGACTTTGGTATGGCTCACCGGGTGGTGCCGGGCCGTCAGTTCCGCCGCCAATGTGCGGGTACTCTTGCAGGTCCAGCGCAGTGGTGACTGCGGATCGCCGCGGGCCGTGGGCTCCACCATGTCGTCCAAGGCGGGTGCTAGGTCCGGATCGTTCAGGGTCAACGCGTGTCGTCCGCCGCCCTCGTGGCGAATCCGACCGGGGGCCAGCGGTGCGGCCTGCAGTTCCTCAACACCTTTGCTCAACGTGACGCGCGACAAACCACAGGCGCGGCTGACCCGCGAGACACCGCCATAGCCTAGTTCCACAGCTTTGCCGGCGGCCACCAAGCGGCGGGCATGCTCATCCAAATGCGGCCACATGCCCGCAAAGTACTGGGTGAGTTGGGCATCGGTGTCCATACCCAACTTGATACCACAACAGCATGGTAGATGTAAATGTTATTTATTTACGACGCCTTAACGCCATCCAGGCCGCCAATACTTCGAATGGCAACACCGGCTTCGTCACTAAGTTGAACCCCGCGGGCTCCGAGCTGATCTACTCCACTTACATTGGCGGCAGCGTCTTCGGAGACGCCACGGAGACCCTACCCTACGCCATCGCCGTCGACAGTTCCGGCAGCGCCTACATCACCGGCTTTACCAATTCGCCCAAATTTCCGGCTACCGCGGGAGCCTACCAGACGGTTTGCGGCGCCCTCGGCACGAACGGATTGAGCAACTGCCCAGGGGCCCAGAGTGCATTCGTAACCAAATTCAGTCCCACCGGGGGCTTGGTGTATTCCACTTTTTTCGGCCACAGCAATGAGACCGGGATTTCCATCGCCGTCGACGCGAACGGCCAGGCCTATATCGCGGGAGATACGGTCGACCAATGCGGCTCCAGCAATACAATCGCCTGCTTCCCTACCACACCCAACGCGGTCCTGCCGGGATCCACTTTTAACGTCACCGTCAACACCAACAACTTTAATCAAGGCTCCGGCTTCATCTCCGTGTTCGATGCCGCCGGCGCCAACTTGCTGTACTCCAGTTTGTTCGGCGGCAACGGCGACCAGTCGACGGGCAACGGTCACCCTACCTATGGCTCCGGTGTGGCAGTGGATCCGTCCGGATTCTTCTATCTCACGGGAACCACCGGAAGCAATCAACTGCCGGTAACCCAGGGTGCGTTTCAAAACGACTTATTACGGCGATATGTACATCCTGTTATCGGTGTTCCCGCGCGGCTCGCTTGCTTACTAGCCGCCGCCCCCGAGAGCGTGAGTGTGCCGTTGTCGCCCTCTATACAGGGATCTCCTCAGCAGGCGGAATCGAGAGCACTTCAGAACGATCCTCAACCAAGTTCCATCCGAGATGCGAGTCTCAGCAGACCAAAGTTTTTGGAATGAAACGGAATGAAACTGGTTTTTGGAAGGTCTGTATGTTGCTGATTCTATGGTGGCCAGGGACGGAATCGGTACCCCTACCGCTGTTGAAAGCTCGTAAGTTATTGTTCTTTCGTCCTGCTAGATCGTCCAGACCTGCCAGATCAGCAATTCTTTGGCACAAATCTGGCACAAATTCGCGTAGCGGCTGATTTCCGCCTCACACCCTAGAAAATACAAATGGCGCCGCTGGCGGGCGGCGCCTTGAGGCCTAAAGTGAATTCGTACGCTACCAGTGTACCCGAAACCGAACCGGCACCAAACCGTGAACGAACGCAAAACGCGCCCGGCTATTCAGAACTGGTCCGCCGTCTCCATCGCCTAGCCGACGGCATTGATTTCCTTCTAGGACATCCGGATCTAAAACCCACCGATCGAGAACTCGGTCTCCTGTTCCTTCGCCAAACAGCCTTATTCGGAAAAGACACCGATAAAATCACAGCCCACCAGCAGACTCACGGAATTCGCCATTTGAACCGCGGTACGCAGCGTCACCCCAAGACGCTACAACGAGCCAGAGCGAGACTGCGCAGGACTGGATTCATGCGCGTCTTCTGTGAACCTGGCGACCGCCGCGGCAACGCCTACAGCCCCGACTTCGGGCACATGAACGCAGAACTGCAGAAACTCCGAACCCCGGAACAAATTACTCCGGGGGACCCTGGTGCAAAATGCTCCCCCCAACAAAGCTACCCTTCGGGTAGTGATTCCCAAAGCTCTGCGAGGCTAGCTGCTAGCCAACCAGCGCCGCGACGCGACCAAGCTGATGCAGCCGAAACTGCTCAGACACATGTGCCGCCGAAACCCAAACGAAGCAACCCGACTCCACGCGCTCCGTGGAAGGGAGTGCCCGTGCCGGAGTCCGACATTGACTCGATGCTGGGTCACCTTGCGGCCATCGCCGAGGCCTACCCGTGCTCATCATTCGGCCCCGTCAACCGCACTACTGCTCGTGACTTAGTAGCAGCCGCGAAGCTGTCTGACCCAGATGCGAACGCTGCTCACGTAAGTGAGTTTCTCGCCTGGAAGTTTCGGCAAAAGAGGCCGCACCCCTATGAAAGGGGGATCGAGACCTTCGGCGGGATGCTGACCATGGTGGCGGAAGACTTTGGCGCTTGGTTCTCGAAGCAACGGAAACCCGTACAAGAGATCCCCCTGCCCCTTGAAAACACCCCCACTCCGCAAGGCGAACAGAATTCATCGGACCAGGAGATAACGATGGCCGAAACGGCAGAAGCGATCTCAACGGAGGTGCCCCAGCCATTGCCGCGTACCACGGGCACTGACGGGCAACCAGCGTCGATCGCCTCATGTTCTTGCTTGGGACAAGGGCATAGAATCGATGACACTGGCAGTGAGGAACTCGCCGGCGTGACAGTCAGGACCATCGCTTTGGTACCCTGCCGCTGTACGAAGGGCCGGGAGATCGGTTTTGCGCGCTTGGCCGCAATGGAGAAAAAGATCGCCAACGAACGAGGATCCGGCTGGGTAGCCGCACACCATCCTGTCGAGAGTACTGAGCGCTAGAGTGCCTCGGGAACGGCCCCAGACTCAACCGCTGGCGGGGGCGCGAACGAATCCTATCACAATCCTCTGCGCATTGGTCCGCGGGCGAAGCGCGATCAGATAGCCGAATGAAAGCGGCGATTTACGCGCGAGTCTCAACCGGTTGGCCAGAAGTGCGAACGCGAGTTGAGTATTGCGGCCGGAGAGAAAAAGCTTGTCATCTACGCGGCAGTAATAGCCCTCTAGCGTTTGGCTCCGCTTCGGAATATTGCTCATTTCGGCTATTTTGAGCAATTTTGGGTCTTGGCGTAACTCCAAGTCGTTGATTATGGGTTCAGGCATAGGCGGTGGGTTTGTCTGTAGTGGGCAATAAACGGCTTTAGAGCGCCGTTTGACGGGGGTCTATTCCCGCTCCCCAATCCTGCCCCAGGATGGCCCCAAAGTCAAAAATTCGCCGGGAATCGCCGGCCCTGCGCCTATAACGGACTCGGCTCATGCCGGCGGGCGCTATCGGGGGCAGGCCGTAGAATCAGGCTCTCGGCGCGGGCGGCCCCCGCCAGTTTACAAAAGTTGACGCACGCAGGGGGGTGCCGGGAAACCCGAGGGTGCTGGGTGCTGGTGCTGGGTTCTTGGGTGCTCGTACAGAATCCCGTGCTTGGAGGCCTGGCATGCGTAGCCTTAGGGAGAAGGCGAAAAACGTGCGCTCTGAGTTCGGCTTTAGGCGTATAAAGCCGAACTCAAACCAACCCCCTGACACAGGCAAAGGACTTGCACACCGGAGTGGGCAAACGAGATCTGTCGTAAAGCCGAACTCGCGAGTAAAGGTGTTGATTCTAATAGGAGTCCGGCGAGAGGCTGGCGAACGCCGGCAAGCCCAGTATAGCGCGCCGCGGCGCTCACGTTCGGCGCGCGGCCGTGTCAAAATCGCTCACTTTTGACGCGTGTTTTTCATTTTGCGCGCGCGGCCGTTTTTGGGGTACTTTTCGACCGGCTTGGACCATTTTTCGACGGGCCCGCCATTGCGCGAAACTGGAGCCAAAGAGCAGGCTACCTTACGAACAACGCGCCGCGCGGGCCGCCGAAGTCGCGCGCAGCATCGGCGATTACAAAGCTGAAGACTTCCGCGCGCAGCGTGACGAGCTGGTGCGCCGCCGGCGGGAAGCGACCCTGAGGCAGCCAACGAACCTCGCGGCGTTTGACCCGCTCTCATGCGCTTACCGAGTGGATCCCAGGCGGACGCGCGCGACAAGCGAGGCACCAGCCTGTGCGAAGCACAACGGCGGCGGTAACGGTTGTGTCATGTCAGGGGCAGTATGGTCGGGTCGGCGTGTCACGCGCGGCAGACTCCTCGCACGCCGGCAGCGCCAGTCGTGCGAAGGACACGCTTCAAGGATGGGAAGAACGCGGCGCCTCCAGCGCGGCGTGCATCCCGATACTCGCGGTCGCGGCGACGGACAGCGAGCTGCTCGCGCCAGAACGGCCTGCGGGCATCAAAGGCCGCGGGAAGCCTGAAGTCCTACTGTCCCCGCGCATAATAGCGGCGGACGTGTTCCGCATCTCGCGCCGTTTTCGCTGGCGCCGGGCGCGTACCCACTATGGCGTCAACGGGATTGCCGTCAAAACACGCAGAATCCAGCGCACCGCTGGTGTGTGCCTGCGCCCCTTGGATGTCAATCGCCTTGCGGTACGGCACGTTAAGAAATCATCTTTCAATTGCCGCGCGGGTTTCGACCAACTATCGTAGAGGATTATGGATCTTCCGGCCGCGCTGCAGGGAATTAGGGTGCTGGACCTTTCGCACGCTTTGGCCGGGCCATACTGTACGCTGCTGTTGGCGGACTTTGGCGCGAGCGTTTATAAACTGGAAAGTCCCACCGGCGGAGATATGGGACGCGGTTGGGGGCCGCCGTTTGCCGGCGGTCAGTCCTCTTACTTCCTAGGCCTGAACCGCGGCAAGTACGGAATCTCCATCGACCTGAAACGGCAGGAGGGAGTCGATCTTTGTTTACGCCTCATCGACCGAATGGACGTTCTGGTGGAGAACTTCCGCCCCGGAACCATGGATCGGTTGGGGCTGGGATTTGATGTGGCGTCGCGGCGCAATCCCCGGCTGGTCTACTGTTCGCGTGCTGCAGGCCGCCCACACCGCGACGGGGTACAAAAGATTGCGGTTACGATGGTGAAGAAGCAAGTCGAATAAGACCACACTATTTTGGGAGAAGCGACCGACAGCGCCGCAACAGGCACTTTTAGGTTCCGAGGCCCGTAGCAAGCCCCGGTCCCACTCGATCAGTGTGGATTTGAGCCAGTTCCTGAGTGGCATTCGGAAGGTAACCCGGAACGGCGTTAACGTCGACGTGCCGACCGCCGTCGCGGGCGGCGTGTCGCGCGCGGCACAGCGCTCGCCCGCCGGCAGCGCCGGTCACTCGGAGGCCACCGCTTCAAGGATGGGAAGAATGCGGCGCCTCAGCGTGGCGCGCATCCTGACACGCGCACGCGTGGGAGGGGCAGTGGACAACGGGCTGGTGCCAGGAATTGGGCGGCGGTCAAGGGGCTGCACGGAGCGCCAATCGGGCAATATCGCCGAATTTCAGGGAACGGCGTTTCATGAGAGCGATCTTTTGCGATTGAAATCCAGCCCATTCTCCGAGTGGTGCGTCATCCATGCCCTGTCCACCCCTCTTGATCCGTCCGTTATCCACCGCTGACGGTTTCCTTCATTAATGGCTTCGGCTATTCTTAAGCGCATGGGCAAACCCGTAACAATGCTCGAACAGTTATGCGGCCACGCAATGTCATTCGGCGCTCGATCGTTTGAGACGGAGCGCAAAGACGGCCCGACAAACCGCGTTCGCGCAAATCGACGACGCACGCACTGGGATCGCGAATTTCGAGGACTCCAGCACCGATGCGAGAGAGTTGCGCGCCAATCTCTACGCCGCCACCAAGAAGTCCGTGCGCACTGTGATCGGCGGAAAGGTTTACATTCTCCAGGTCCGCGTAGCTCGTCGTTCCGTAGAAGTTGCCGTCGCTGCCCAGTGTGAGCCCTGCCTGAGGTCCGGTGCCGTTTCCGCCGGTAATTCTGTAAAGGGTGGTCAGGGTGCCGGAGGGGGTGATCATAAACACAGTGCCGTAACCATCCGCCACGCTGTCGGAGTTGGAGGTCGTCCCATTGAAGTTGCCGTTGTTGCCCAGCGTGAGGGGCGCCTGGGGTTCCGCGCCATCCGGCCCGCTGAACGTGTGCAGCATGCAGAGCGTTTGGGCGTGCCGCAGGGGCAGCCAACGTAGCAGCTATGCCAACGCCTGCCAGTTGCTTCATGGCAGCCCTTTCTCAGGGCGTCACAGTCAGGTTCGCCATCATGGTTGCTCCTCCGAATGTGGCCGTAATTTGCACGGGTGTACTCATTTCGACCGCCGTCGTGGTGATGGTGAAGGTGGCCGACGTCGCGCCGGCTGCTACCGTCACCTCGGTAGGCGGCGTGGCCGCGGCACTGTTGCTGGTCAACATCACGGACGCACCGCCCGTGGGCGCCGGACCATTCAACCGGACGGTATTGTGTGTGGTAGAGGTGCCCCCGACAACGGTCGCCGGCGACAGCTTTAGAGACGCTAACTGCGGCGCGTTCACCGTCAGATCGGCAGTCTTAGTCACGCCGTTGTAACTGGCCGAAATCGTCACTGGCGTGTCGGAGACGACCGCGGTGGTCGTGATGGCAAATGTTGGCGAAGCATTTGCCCCTGCCGCCACCGTCACCGAGGCCGGCACGGCGGCGGCCGTTGGGTCGCTGCTCAAGAGGGTCACGACGTCGCCCAGCGCCGGAGCCGGTCCGTCCAGCGTGACGGTATTGTTGGTAGTCGATTTGCCGCCTGTTACGGCCTTCGGCGACAGTTTCACGGCGGTCAGCGCAGCGGGCCTCACGGTCAGCGTGGCGGTCGTGTGGTCAGCGCCATCGCTGGCCTTAATGGTCACGTGGGTTGTGGTGGCGACGGCGGTGGTGGAGATGCTGAACGGCGCCGAGACTGTCGCGCCGCCCGCCACCGTTGCCGACGAGGGAACCGTGGCTACCGTGGTGTCGGTGCTGGTCAGCGTGATGGTGGCTCCGCTGGCCGGTGCGGCGGAGGTGAGAGTCACGGTGTTGGCGGTCGTCGAATTGCCACCCACGGTTGAGGCGGGCGAAAGAGCCACGCTCTGCAGCGCGACGTTGGTCAGGGAAAAATTCGAGGACAGGCCGTAAAGCGTGGCGGTGACCGCGTAGGTGCCAGCAGTGGCGTTGGCGGTTGCGGTTACGCTGGCTTTTCCGTCCGCCGCGGTGACGGCGCTGCTGGCGGAAAGCGTGGCGGTGGCGCCGGAAGCGGGCGCGCCGAAGTTGACGGTGACGCCGGAGATGGGTCTGCCGTAGGGATCTTTTAGCGTGATGGTCAGCGGATTCTCAAAATGTTTGTCGACGATTGACGATTGCGAATTACCGGCGGTGGCCGTCAGCGTGGCGGGGGAGAATCCCTGCACCGCGAAAACGTAACCAGGGGAGTATGTCGAAAAGAACATGTCGCCGGTGAGCGGATCGAAAGCCGCGCCATAAGGGTAGAAGGAACCGGCCACGAATTCCGCGCCGGTGCCGGTCGGGTTGCCGTCTGAATCGAGGGCATACGCCCAGATGGGGCCAGTATAGCCTTGGCTCACCAGCACCGAAGGGGAGGTAAACTGGGCACTGCCCAACGGCACATAAAAGATGCCGAATGGGTAGAGATTCGCGGTCGCGTTCGGCCCTGTAATGCCGGTTACATTGTAAGTACCCGAGCCGTTTGCGGCCAGCGTGACGTCGTACCAATCGCCGGTTTCGAAGTCGGGCGATTTCAGAACGCCAGCCCCTGGGAACCCCGGGGGGACGAACTGCAATGTTCCGTAGTCACTCGGATACCCGTCGAACGCCGTCAAATCGACAGTCAAATCCGGGCTGGTGCTGCCGGGCTTAAACTCGTATAGGACCGATGAATAGGTCCGTGCGAAGAGCACGCCGCCCGGACCAAAAGCGAGGCCCGCGTCCAAACCCGGGGCGCTCCCGGCAAACATGACCGGTGTCCCAAGACCGGTGATATGGCCATTAGTCCCCCGTGTCACAGGAACCGAGTAGATCGTATTACTGCCCTCGCCGAGCGTAGTCAGCAGCGTGGAGGGGTTCAGAAATGCGAGGGCACCGGGGTTTGCGCTCGTCCCCAGCGAAACCAGCGTGTAGTTCGACGAATACGGCGACTGGACAGCAAATTGGCACCATGCAGCTTGAATGCTGGCCAGAGCCAGCGCGGCAAAACCGGCTTTACGAAACATTGAATTTCCCCCATCTCCATTTGAAACCCCTGGCGCGCTTGGGATCCAAGCCTCTAAGCTGAACCCAAAACCGCCACAGTGTAACCAGTGGCTTATTCCTTGTAAAGGACTAACCTTGCTATGCAGCTAGGGCCATGAGACTGTATCTCCCTGATTACACGGGTTATTAACACAGGTGTCAGTAGTGCAATTTTATTTTGGACCTCGAAATCCTGGTCGAATGCTGGCTAGGGCCAGCGCCACGAGAAGGACTTTCCTAAGCAAAAGAAATCCCTCCTCCTCCAGAACGTAGCAACGGTTTTTCGTTGTGCGCGTTTTTGCCACTTGAACAATTAAGGCGCAACCAAACTGAATCGCAGAGTACACGTCCGTCTAAGCTGAAAATATGTCCCGCCACAACCCGCCAAGCGCGCAAGATTGGCCGCCCAGAGTAAAACCTACGGCGCCCGGCCTCTAGAGCCGCCCTGTAGGCTGGCGCAAACGCCTGCGCCGTGTGGCGCCATGCCCGCCAGCGCGCGAAGAAACGAGAACACGTCTGCTCGCCCCGACTTCGGGCGCGAGGCAGGCCGGATCAATCCGTTGCGCGCCGTGGGCCTGAACGGCAGTCGCTTCCCCGCCTATCACGCGCGGCATACCGCTCGCACGCCGGCAGCGCTAGGCGCTCGGAGGGTCACCACTTCAAGGATGGGAAGAACGCGGCGCCTCCAGCGCGGCGTGCATCCTGACACGCGCACGCGCGGGAGGGGCAATGGACAACGGGCTGGTGCCAGGAACTGGGCGGCGGGCACCAAGCCGTGCGAAGCGCGCGCCATGTTGGCGGCCGGCGCCAGTCCCGACGTGGCGTCGTGACGTATGCTGGCTTGTCGAGGCCCACCTTTTTCGATTTATGCATTCTCCAGGTACCCCCGTTGTGTGTCACATCATGTGCGGTAGCAGGGAACGGCGTGCCATGGGAGCGATCTTTCGGGCGATTGAAATCCAGCCCATTCTCCGAGTGGCGCGTATTCCGATCGGAGCAGGCGTCCCTGATTGTTCCAGTCAACGAGTTGGCGACTTCTCGCTCATGTGGTTTCCGTGGAATGGCGTTTCCCAGGCGGAATCCTGCATCCTTTGGACCGAGGCCAATCGGCCCGCATCCGAGCACTCTCCGAGTTAAGCGCGTTAAACCGCCCGGAGCGGTCGACGGCGCTTTGTAATCTTCGGTAAACGCTGCGTGACCTAGTACCTTCGCGATTGCGGATCTGCCGATGCGGCAGCCGGGAAAAGCAATCCGCCCGCGCTGCTCGTCAACTCCTAGGACCGAGTCGCTCGGCCAACTTTGCTAACGGCGGCCGGTCTCATCCGTCCTAGTAGTTGACGGATGCACTATCATTCCGATATATTTTATTGAAATATATGTTGCCGATTATTGATAACGCGCGGAAGAATGGCAGCTCCGAGCTTCTCATCCTCGCCCAGCTCGAAACTCGGTCCCGCCACGGTTATGAAATCGCCTCCGAGATTGAACGCCGTTCCAGCGGTGCTGTAAGGTTCCAGCCGGCCTCGCTCTACCCCGTTCTGTATCGAATGGAGCGAGAAGGATGGATCGCCGGACGGTGGATCGAAAACCCCGGCCAGCACCGCCGCCGTTACTACAGGCTTACACCGTCCGGCCGGAAGCAGCTAGCCGCTCAACGGTCAAGTTGGTCCGCATTCCTCGCTGGACTTCGTCAAACCGCCGGATTGCAAGATGCCTGACTTTCGCGCCTACATTAGAGAGCATCTTCCGCCGCTAGGCGTCTCCGGCGCCGCAGAGGCCGAGGTGATCGAGGAACTCGCCCTCGATTTCGAGGAGCGCTACAAAAGCGCGATTCGCGGTGGCCTAGACCCCGGCGAAGCATGGCGCAAAATCCAAAGCCAGACGGAATGGCCTAAGCTGGCTCGCGATTTCACCGCCCTGCTGGCTTCCGCGCCGCCCGACCCCCCAAAGAGGTTCATCCCCATGCTGAATTTTCGGAACGATGTCCGCTACGCCGCCAGGACACTGTGGAAGAACCCTGGATTCACGGCGGTCGCGGTGTTCACGCTGGCGCTCTGCCTGGGCGCCAATCTAACAATCTTCGCCGTGGTGGATTCCATCCTGCTCCGGCCTTTGCCTTTTCCGCATGCCGATCGCCTGGTGACGGCTTTTCATAGTTATCCAAGATCCGGCGTTCCGCACAGCACCGCGTCGCTGCCGAATTATTACGATTACCGCGCGAAAATCAAGGCCTTCGCATCCACGGCGATCATCACGGAAAGTAGCGCGCACGCCATCGTCGGCGCGGCGGGCTCGCCCTACAGCGTGGAAGCCGACCGCGTATCGCCCGAGTTTTTCAGCACGCTCGGCGTCAAACTCCTGATGGGGCGTTCCTTTACCGATAGAGAGATGGACTACTCCCGGAGCGGAGTCGCGATCCTCACCTACCCATTCTGGCGCTCTTACTTTAACGCCGATCCCAACGTGATCGGCCGGACGTTTAAGATGGACGGATCTACCACCACAGTGGTGGGCGTGCTGCCTCCGAACTTCCGTTTTCTATCGCGGCGGACGCAGTTCTTCACTCCGGCGGCGTCGGGTCCGGCGGAGCGCACCATCGATCAGCGCCACAACAATACGCAACAACTCATCGCCCGTCTGGCGGCCGGCACCACCATCGACACGGCGCGCGCCCAGATTGCCGCGCTCGATGCCGAGCAAATCAAGGACGATCCTTACGCCGAAAATCTGAAGGAGATGGGCTTTGTCAGCATGGTGAGCGGCCTACAGGAGGACCACGTAGCGGCCATTAAGCCGACCCTGCTGCTGCTCGAAGCGGGCGTGCTGTTGCTGCTTCTCATCGGCAGCGTCAATCTCGTCAACCTGCTGCTCATCCGCGCCAGTGCACGCACCAGGGAGCTGGCCATCCGCCAGTCGCTGGGCGCCAGCCGCTGGCACGTGGTGTGCCAGGTGATAACGGAAACAGTTCTTCTCTGTCTGGTGGGCGGACTTTGCGGCTTGGCCTTGGAGGCGGGTGGCATCGGCATTTTGCGAAATCTCGGCGTGGACCAATTGCCGTTAGGCAGCTACATCGGCTTCCATGGACGCTTCGCTGTGGTGGCTCTGTCCGGGACGGTAGTCTTGGGGATGTTTATCGCGCTCCCGGTTGCCTGGTTCAGTGTCCGCGTCCACTTGGCCACCGCTTTTCGGTCCGGTTCTCGCAGCGCCACGGCCAACCGCGCCGCACAACGCCTACGTCATAGCTTCATCGTCGCCCAAATCTCGTTGGCGTTTGTCTTGTTAGCGGGCGCTGGACTCCTGGGAATCAGCTTGAAGCGCGTCATGGAAAGCTCCCCAGGCTTCCAAGCCGCACAGGTCCTCGCCGGTCAACTAAGCCTGCCGTATAAGAGGTATCCGGAACCAACCGCCCAACTCGCGCTGATTGAACGTCTGGTAGCGGCGCTCGAAGACCAACCCGGAGTGGCTGCCGCGGCCGTTGGCGACCTGGCGCCCTTTGGCGGAAACAATGGCAGCGGACTCACCGCGGTGGAGGGCGTGCAAATCGCAAGGCAGGACCATTACCGAAACGGCGTTGTGGGCAGCTACTGGCGGACATTGGATATCCCACTGCTCCAGGGGCGCCTCCTGGAAGATGCCGACAATCAACGCACGCAACGAGTCTGCGTGGTCGATCAGGCCTTTGCCCACCGCTACTGGCCAGGCGCCAGTCCCCTGGGGCACCGCCTCAATGACGGCTCCGTATTCAAGAAGGATGAAGCGTTCACAATCGTTGGCGTAGTCGGCACGGTAAAGCAAGACAAGCTCGATGACGCCAACCCCAAGGGGACCATCTACTATCCCTACAAATACTGGCCGGGGCCCGCCATCTCCGTCTTGGTGCGGACAGGGATGGCTGCCGAGGCGATGGCTCCAATACTCCGGAGGACAGTCCTCGCTATCGATCCGGAACTGCCTATCGACAATTTGAAGCCGATGCGGAGCCTGATCGACGAGAGCGTGGTCTCGCGCCGTTCACCCGCGGTACTCGCCGGGATCTTCGCCCTGGTGGCACTGCTGCTCACGGCGGTCGGCACCTACGGTGTGCTGGCTTACGCCGTCGGTCAGCGCCGCCGCGAAATCGGCGTGCGCATGGCGCTTGGCGCCGGGCAGCAACGGGTACTCCGCCAATTCCTCGGTCTTGGGGCAAAACTGCTTCTAGTCGGAATCGGTTTCGGCATGATCGGCGCGTGGGCAACCGGCCGGGCGATGCAGCATCTCCTCTTCGGCGTCGGTTCGGTGCACTTCGGCGTCGTAACCGCGGCAGCCGGGGTGATGATCGGCGTGGTGCTCCTGGCGACCTCTCTCCCCTCCTACTCCGCCTCGCGCGTCTCTCCGACCGAGGCGCTACGCGACGATTAGTCCGCTACGGCTTCTGCGCAGCGCCAGAATCTGTATAAGCCAAGCGGCTCCCGGGGCGCGCCGGTTCATGTAATCGACCCGATGGTCGGCCACTCGGAGAAGCTCCCGTGGAAGGGGCACGGCCCCGCCGCGGCCGCCGCGTGTCACGCGTGCATACCGCTCGCACCCCGGCAGCGCCAGTCGCACGGAGGGTCACCGCTTCAAGGACGGGAAGAATGCGGCGCCTCCAGCCGCGGCGCGCACGATGGGCCAGGTTGGGGGGCGGGGATCGGTGGCGCATCGGTGGAATGCGTTTGGCCTTTGGCAAGGCGCTGTTCTATTGAACGGTGAATCTAGAATCAGATCCGATGAATCTTGGCATTGTGACGCCAAAGGACGACATCACAGAATTGAAACGTCCACTCAGGACCAAACCAAAAAAGAGGGCATACGTACCATCCGGATCGACGGTTATATCCGTGAGATGCAGGACCATAATTGTCGGCTCCTGTAAAAGCCGACCGTAGTATAGCTGAATGTCTCCGTTGGTGAAAGAGTTGATCCACCAAAAAAGCCCTTCTCCGCGGGTGAACTTACATGCATTCCCCACCAGGTTGAACAGGCATTGCCGGATGCGCAGTCTGTCGCCATAGATGACGGCCGGATCGCACGCCACCTGCACTTCGACCTGGTTTTTGGCCGCCAGGGGTTCTACACTGGCCACTATCTCGCCGACCAGCAGTCTCGCGAAATTGTCAGCAAAGCGGCCTGCCAGGTCGTGTTATCCCCGAGGTAGTGCTGGACAACGAGAACGCCGTTTTGGCCAACTTCCTGATGCGTGACGACGGAGGCGCACGTCTCAACTTTGCGTTCGAGGTAGCGTTCCTCCAGGAAAAAGTCCCGGATCCAATTCCCCCAAGCCAATTGTATGAATCAGCTTGTCGAGTGCGAGGTCGATCATCGGATACTCAGCCCCTCTGGGGTACGCGTCTCCTCTATCAGCCGAAATGATGGTCGTCAACATCGGCGACAAGGTCGCGGCATAACTGAGTGGTGGGGCGTTGGGGTCGGCAAAGCTAGTACCAGCACAGACTAGGCCGCAGAGGGCACCTGGTCGTGGACGGCGTGGCCATGTAGCCGGGTCGACATCCAGGTTCAACCTCGAAGCACACCGAAACTCCGCGGGGCTCTCTTGCGGCCTCGCGGGGTTTTTTCAGATTTAAACGCTTCGGTGTTAACTCTTGTTGGTACGGACCTTGAACGATAACTATGAGAAAATTGGGGGGGGATCTAAACCAACTGCCGTGTTTGTAAAGGCTTGCGCCCATTTAGCCGAAAGGTCGTATTAGGTTGCTCCGGATGGGTTGCCTATGCGATCAACAGGCGCTATGAAACAGAGTTCGTGCGGGCCTTGTTCCGTAAGGTCTTGCCAATCGGTCCTATTAGCGATGGTCGTGCTGGCGAGCTGCGGTCCTGTGCAAGGCAGCGATCGGGTCCCCACAACCACTCCGGGTTCCACACTGACCACGGCTCTTGAAGTCCACCAGTTGCCGTCGAGCGTCGCGGAACGCGCCTACCCGGTTCGTCTGCGTGCCGTTATAACGTATTATGATCCTGCCAACCAGCTCCTCTTTGTGCAGGATCGCAGCGATGGCATCTTTGTCGAATTGCAGGACGACGGGAGGAAGGTGCCGATGAGGGCGGCAGACGAGGTTGAGGTCACCGGTGTGACCAGCGCGGGATTCGCTCCGAACGTGTCCCAGGCTCGCATTAGAGTCCTCGGCCACTCGAGCTTACCCGTGCCCAAAACCGGGAGTTTCGAAAGCGCAATCCGCGGCCGTGAGGATTGCCGCTGGCTGGAATTAGGGGGAATCGTGCAACGCGTGGCCAAGCGAAACGGTGACACCCTGCTCACGCTGGCGTTCGGCGCGAATACCTACGAAGCTTATGTTCTGGCTCCTCCCGAGGCTCTGACACACCTCGTGGACGCGGAAGTAAAGCTGAGGGGGGGCATGCGGGGCCATGTTCAATTCGAGAGATCAACTGCTCGGCATCCGGATGTTCGTGCCCGGAGCAGAACAGATTCGCGTGTTGCGGGCGCCTTCGCCCAATCCTTTCTCCATACCCGCTACACCTATTGTGGATCTCCTGCGGTTTTCGCGGGAAAGGGAACTGGGCCATCGCGTACGAGTGCGCGGAACATTGACATACGTTGGTCGGTCTGGGTCCGCTTGGCTCCAAGATGCGAGCGGTGGCGCTATGCTTCAGGATCACGACATGGTGGGATTGGCCCCTGGCGATCTGGTGGATGTTGCAGGCTTTCCGGCAATCGCGGGGTTCGGCCCGGCATTGCGCGGAGCCCAAGCGAAACGATTGCATTCAGGTGTGCCGCCTGCACCCGTGCGCATCAGCGTCCAAGACGCCATGAAGGGCGCCTATGACGGGCGACTAGTACAAATCGAGGGTAAGCTTGTCGACCGATTGCGACAGCCTCCAGAGCAGGTCTTGGTGATCGAGACTGGTGAAACAATCTTCGATGCCGATCTTTCCCCCGGCGAGACGTTGCCGGCTTTGGAACCCGGCACGCGACTTCGCTTAACCGGGATCTGCTCGGTGGATGTGGAGCAATCTCATGATTGGATTTGGCCGCGCCGGTTTCGGTTGATTCTCCGTTCTCCGGCAGACGTCGAAATCGTCGGCCGGTCACCCTGGTTTACGGCACGGCGGGTGGTTCCGATTGTGGTGGGAGCCGTGCTGCTGATGTTCGCCGCCCTGGCTTGGGTGGGCCTCCTCCGCAAACGCGTCCGGGCCCAAACATTTGCTCTGCGCGCGCAGACGGTTCAGTTGCAAGCGGCGCATCAAAGGGTCCACGATGCGCTGCAGAAAGCCAACGAAGCCAAGTCCCTGGAGTTGGACAGCAAGCGCATTCTCGAACTTATCGCCCGGGACGAACCGGTGGATCTGGCCGTTGACTACATCGCCGAAGCCGTAGCGCTGCACTGCGAGGGCGCGGTACAGAATCCCGTGCTTGGAGGCCTGGCATGCGTAGCCTAGGGAAAAGGCGAAAAACATGCGCTCTGAGTTCGGCTTTAGGCGAATAAAGCCGAACTCAAGCCAGCCCCCTGACACAGGCAAAGGACTTGCACACCGGAATGGACAAACGAATGGAAAAACGAGATCTGTTGTAAAGCCGAAGTCGCGACCAAAGGTGTTGATTCTAATGGGACGTCCAGCGATAGGCGTGGGGATGCCGGCAAGCTCAGTATACCGCGCCGCGGCGCCCGCTCGCGGCGCACGGCCGTGTCAAAATCGCTCACTTTTGACACGTGAAACCGCAGCCTGCGACTGGCTCGCCTTGTCATCAGAAGAGTGTGCACCCACAGCGTTAATCCCTTGGCTCTCTCGTCAATGTGATGACTATACACCCGGTAACCGGGTCACCCCAGAACCCTCGTGAACTCATTGTCGGTTGGCAACCTTCAACTCTACCGAGCGGCGCCCAACCGCGTAATGCCGTCAAATCCCCACTCCTTGCAGATTCCTGCTCAGAGCCCAAAAGACAATGGAGTGCCATAACTAAATGTGGTAAACCATTCACAATGGTGATTCTTCGCACCATACGATGCCTGCGTGGCCTCATGTTTCGAGGCGGCGCCCCTCGCGTATTCAAAGCCCTCCTAAGTCTGGCTGTGCCGGTGCTCGCGCACGCTGAACAACTGCCGATACGGATCTACCGCACTGCCGATGGCCTAGCGCGTGACACCGTCTCCTCAATTGCCACAGGCAAGAACGGCTATCTGTGGTTTGGCACTTCTGGGGGCCTCTCGCGGTTCGATGGGTACGAGTTCACTAATTATGGGCCGAACGAAGGGCTTCCGCATGCCTCGGTGAATCGGCTCCTGATCGCGCGCGATGGCAGCCTCTGGATCGGCACGCGGATGGGCCTTTGCCGCTTCAACAAGGAGAGCCCACCCGGTTCTCCGCACCTGTTCACCATTTACCTGCCGAGCCCGGTTAGGGAGGCTCAGAACATTCATGCATTAGCCGAAGACCGCGACGGTTCCATTTGGTGCGGCACCGACTCGGGTCTCTTCCGTTTTCGGCGGCTATCGTCATCGCGTACGCAATTCGACCAGATAGATCTCGGCGAACCCAAGTCGAACCGGGTACGTGCACTACTGGTAGATCGCCAGGGAGCGCTGTGGATTGGGGCTCAGTACGGGCTCTACCGCAGAGGTCCCGACACACAGATTCAACGCTACGCACCGTACAGCGGCCTGCCGAGCGATTCGATTCACTCTTTTCTTGAGGATCGCGTCGGCCGGCTGTGGGTAGGTACGGACCGTGGGCTGTGCCTGCTCCTCCCGCATCCCGACCCTCGCGGCCGGGCCGTAGCCAGTGTCTACCCGCCCGACTGGGGGTGGGTGACTGACGGGCTCGAAACCGCCGATGGGCGACTCTGGTTCGCATCGACCAACGGTTTGTGGGAGTCGATATCCGGCGGCGCTCCGGGAGAAATCCGCGGCTTCCTGAACTACCGCGCGGCCAACGGTCTGAGCGATCAAGTCCTCCACGCAGTGCGTGAAGATCGCGACAGTAATTTGTGGCTGGGAAGCCACACCGGTGGCGTCATGAAAATCGCTCGCGACGGGACCCGCACCTACACAGAAGCCGACGGGCTGCACCACGCCCAGCGGTTTGGCTCGTTTCTCGAGAACAGCGCAGGAGATTTGTTCGCCATCACAGGCTCCGCGGACACATCATTCCTGCAACGATTCGACGGCATTCGCTTCACAGGGATACCCCTGCGTCCCAATGGTTTCTCCAATCTTGGTTGGGGGTGGAACCAAATCGCATTTGAGGACCATGCTGGCGAATGGTGGGTGCATAGCGCCCACGGTCTTTGCCGTTTTGCGCACGTCGCGCGATTCGAGCAATTGCAATTCACCCGCCCCAAGGCGATTTATACCACCCGAGAAGGGCTGGCTTCCGACGTGATTTTCCGCCTCTTCGAAGACGCCCGAGGCGACATATGGATCTCGACCGCTGGCGCAGCAAGGGGCCTGAGCCGGTGGCAGCGGTCCACGGGTTCTCTTCGTACGTTCTCGCGGGAGCCCGGATTTCCTAATAACCGTCTACCGACGGCCTTCCGTGAGGACAGCACAGGGGCGCTGTGGATCGGCTTCAGTGCCGGGGGCGTGGCCCGTTACCGAGACAATCACTTCACGTTTCTGGGCCCGGATGAAGGCATAGGAGGGGGAAGTGTCTTCGATATGTTTACGGACCATACCGGCCGCCTCTGGATCGCTACGTTCTCCGATGGCCTGAAACGCATCGACAACCCGGCCTTGGACCACCCTCATGTAACTGCCATTTCAACAGCCGAGGGTCTTTCAAGCAGCGAGATTCTCTGCATCACCGAGGACCTCTTTGGGCGGCTGTACATCGGCACCGGACGCGGGCTCGACCGGCTCAACACGGACGGCCTGATCGAGCACTTCACCACCGCGGACGGCCTCGCGCTAGGCCGGCCGATGGTGGCGTTTCGCGATCGGCATGGGGCTCTCTGGTTCGGCAATTTGCAGGGCTTTTCCCGCTGGCTTCCCGAGCCGCCCCGGCGAAACTCACCGCCGCCCATCCTGATCCGCGGCGTGCACGTGCGGGGTGTGGCGCAACCCGTCTCTGAACTCGGCGAGAGCGGTGTGCCGCCGTTCTCACTGGCCAGCGACCAAAACCAATTGCAGTTCGATTTCGTATCCATCAACTTCCGGCCAGCCGAGAAGCGCCGCTACCAGTACATGCTGGAACCCGCCGACAGCGATTGGCGTCTCACCGATCAGCGAGCGATCAACTACGCCAGCCTGCCTCCCGCCTCTTATCGCTTCCTGGTCCGCGCCGTGGATTCGGCCGGCACATATAGCCCGGCGCCCGCCACGGTTGCCTTCACCATCGTGCCGCCCTATTGGCAGCGCTGGTGGTTCCGCCTGCTGGCGCTACTGGCCTGCGGGTCTCTCCTCTACGCCGCGCACCGCTACAATGTGAAACGCCTACTGGAACTGGAGCGCGTCCGCACCCGCATCGCCACCGACCTGCACGACGACATCGGCAGCAGCCTGTCGGGGATCGCCTTTCTGAGCGAAGCGGTGAAGCAGCAGATGGGCAGCGCTCGCCCGGAGGCATTTCAAATGGCGAGCGAAGCGGCGGCGATGGCGCGTAGCCTGGCGCGTGCGTTGAATGATGTAGTGTGGTCCACTGACCCGCGGCATGGCGACCTGCACAGCCTGGTGACGCGGGTCCGCCAGTCCGCCGCGGCGCTCGAAGCCCAAGGAATAGCCTGGTCGTTACAGGCGCCGCCGCAAGCGGAGAAGGTCAAACTCACGCCCGAACAGCGTCACCACTTGTTTTTGATCTTCAAAGAAGCCCTGAATAACATTGCGCGGCATGCGCAGTGCGCTTCGGCCAAACTGACCATCACAGTGGAGGATCATCGGTTGCGCGCCGAGATTGTGGACGATGGCTGCGGATTCAGCGCGGCCGGCGATTCAGGGCCGGGCCAGGAGGAACACCAGGGAAACGGCCTGCGCAATATGAAGCTGCGGGCGACGCAACTGGGCGGTCGGTTGAGCGTGGAATCCGGCGGGGGCCGCGGGGTGCGGCTGGAACTGAGCGTGCCGCTCAAGTAGGAATGCGGGGCGGGTATTCCGTTCCGTGTCCGCCAGTATCCGTCTTCGTGACCGGACGGCGTGGACGCCGGCCGCAGGACTGGAGTCCTGCCCCACAACGAATGTTTCGCCACTTTTTACCGCATGTTCATGCGGTTGTCTGGGCCCAGCCAGGGTGTTAGGGTGAGACGGGGATGTCCGGGGCCGGTTCCATTACTGTTGCGCTGGTCGATGACGAGCACGCCATCCGCAAGGGTTTAGGACTGCTGATCGACGGCACCCCCGGTTATCGCTGTGTGGGCGCCTTCGGTTCGGTCGAAGAAGCGCTGCACTCAATAGGCGGTCAGACGCCGGACGTTTTGCTGCTGGACATCAACCTTCCTGGAATTCCAGGTTCGGAGGGCGCCCGCCTGCTCAGCGAAAGGTACCCGTCCATGCAGATCCTGATGCTCACCGTGCATGACGAAGACGAACACATCTTCGAATCCATATGCAACGGCGCTTCCGGCTACCTGCTGAAGAGGATGTCGCCGGGGGATCTCCTCGGAGCTATACGCGACGTCCATGAGGGGGGCGCGCCGATGTCCCCAGAGGTGGCGCGCAAGGTGGTGCGGCTCTTTCGCAAAACCGGTCCCATCGAAAAGATCGACCATAACCTCACGCCCCACGAGGTGCGGCTGCTGGGGATGCTGGCGGAGGGTTACAGCTACCAGACTGCGGCGGACCGCCTCCAGGTGAGCATCAACACGATCCGCGATTACATCCGCAGCATCTACGATAAGCTGCACGTCCACACCAAGACCGAAGCCGTGCGCAAGGCCCTGAAGGGGCGCATCATCTTCTAAGTCTCTCTCTAACACCTGACGCGTTCGGCCGGTTCCGGCGAACTCACCGACAAAAACCGCATGATCATGCTATGGCGGGTGCGGCAGGGCCAGCGTAGGATCGGCATTGTTGGTGGAATATGAGACCCATAACATTGACATGTATCTGCGGCGCTAGACCAGACCTGCGAGTAACTCGCGTGCTGGCTGTGGTTCGCACGATCGCCGTATGCGGTGCGTTAGTGCTGCCGGTGCCGATTGCGGCGCAGCTACAACCGAAGCAGGCTGCGAACCCCGTACCGCTGATCGATCAGCCGTTGGTGCCCGACGCCGGCAGGCCCGGTGGGGCGGCCTTCAAGCTTACGGTAAATGGTACGGGCTTTGTTGCCGGTTCAGCAGTGCAATGGAACGGCAAGGCTCTCGCCACCCACGTCGTCACCGAGTCGCAACTGCTCGCGCTAGTATCCGCCACCGATATCGCCAAGCCGGGCACGGCATCTGTCACCGTGGTTAATTCCGCGCCAGGCGGGGGCACGTCCAATGTCCGGTTCTTCGAAGTCGTAAACCCTACTCTTTCAGTCACGCTCCATGACACTGACTATGCCGCGGGGGGAAGCCCTACTTCCGTTACCACGGGAGATTTCAACGGCGACGGCAAGCTGGACCTGGCCGTGGTGAACGGTTTCTCATCGCCGGGCACCGTTGGCGTGCTATTGGGTAATGGCGACGGTACGTTTCAGCCGCTAGTGGCTTATACGGTAGGTGACAGCGCCAGAGACCTAACCGCCGCGGACTTCAACGGCGACGGAAAACTGGACCTGGCCGTTACCAATAACGGCGGCGGCTCGGTTTCCATCCTGTTGGGTAACGGCGACGGCACGTTTCAGAGTCAGACTCAATATTCCACCGGCGCAGGTCCCTGGGGATTGACGGCCGCGGATTTCAATGGAGACGGCAAACTCGACTTAGCAGTCACCAATGACGGCGCGGGGACGGTCAGCATCCTCTTAGGCAACGGCGATGGCACGTTTCAGCCGCACGTGGACTACGGCACGGGATCGAATCCTGAATGCGTGGCAGTCGGGGATTTCAATCGCGACGGCATACTGGACTTGGCGACCGCGGACAAGACCAGCAACTCGATTACGATTCTGCTGGGAAACGGTGACGGCACGTTTTCGCCGGGCGGACCGCTGACCACGGGCCCGCTGCCACGCTGGGTAACCGTGGCCGATCTGAACGGCGATGGCTATCTGGACCTGGCGGAGGTTACCGATTATCCGAGCCCGCCAACTGTGGCCATTTACCTCGGCAACGGCAACGGGACGTTTCAGTCTCCCGTGACCTACCCGATTGCCTCCGATGGCACCTCAGTGGTAACGGGTGACTTCAACGGAGATGGGAAGCTGGACCTGGCAACCAGCGACTTCAATGGCGGAAGCGGCAATACTGTCTCCATTCTGCTGGGCAACGGCGACGGCACGTTTCAGCCGCGCGTGGACTACGCCACAGCCGCCGGTCCAAATCAGCTCATCGCAGGGGACTTCAACGGCGACGGCAGGCTGGACCTGGCGGTCGCCGATCAGGATTCCTCGATGCTCTCGGTCTTGTTACAAATACGTGTCGCCGGGGTCTCGGTCTTGCCGGCAAGTCTGACATTCGGCACCCAGGCGATTGGCAGCAGCGGCGCCGCTCAGATTGTGACTATTACCAGTACGGGTGAGCTGCCGCTGGACATCAGCAGCATCGCGGTCACTGGAACAGATGCCACAGATTTTAACCAAACCAGCACGTGCGGGCCGAGCTTGGCAGTTGGCGCAAGTTGCACGATTAGCGTAATCTTCTCGCCGGCGCAACCCGGGCCGCTGACAGCCGCGGTCACCATCACGGACAACGCCGAAGGAAGTCCGCATTCGGTCACATTGAGCGGCACTGGAGTGAGTCCGGGGCCGAACGTCACGTTGTCACCCGCCAGTCTGACTTTTGCCACTGAGTTAGTGGGAGTCACAAGTTCGCCGCAGCCGGTCACGCTCAGTAACTATGGTTCGGCTGCCCTTAGTATTGCCGGCATCAGAGTCACTGGCGCGGGCCCCAACGAGTTTGGCGAAACCAGTACTTGTCACAGTTTGTTAGCCGCCGGAGCGAGTTGCACGATCAATATAATCTTTTCGCCCAGCCAGCGCGGCGCGCAAACCTCGGACGTATCGATTGGGGATAACGCGCCCGGCAGCCCGCAGACGGTGAATTTGCAGGGTATCGGCACGGTGGTGGATCTCAATCCAACCAGCCTGGACTTCGGCGACTCGACCAAGCCTCTGACAACGACGCTGAAGAACGTTGGCAGCGGGCCAGTCAGTATCACCGGCGTGAGTATCACGGGGACGGACGACGACGCCTTTGCTCAAACCAACACCTGCGGATCGAGTGTGGCAGGGGGAGCGTCTTGCACCGTCACCGTCACCTTCTCGCCAAAGCACCCTGGCACATCGAGCGCCGCGCTTTCCATCGGCGACAATGGCGGCGGCAGTCCGCAGTCGGTGGCATTGTCCGGTGTCGTGGGACGCTAGGGGCGCAATTCGACCTCGGGCGCGCCCCACACTCTGATAGGAGGCAACAGCAATGAAGATTCCGATAAGCAAAGCGAATAACTTGGCAGGCGTAAACCTCGCGCGGCTCGCAGTATGGCTACTGAGTTTGGCGGCGCTTGCGCCGGCACAGCAGGTGGTTATCAACGAGTACCCTATACCGACCTCCCATAGCAACGCCAACCAAATCACACTGGGACCGGACGGCGCGATGTGGTTCACCGAACGCAACAGCAGCAAAGTCGGCCGCATCACCACCGCCGGGGTCATCACCGAGTATCCCGTAGTGGCCAACAGCGAACCCTACGCCATCACGGCGGGTCCCGACGGCGCTTTGTGGTTTGTCGAGCAGACCGGCCCGGGCATTGGGCGCATCACTACTTCCGGCGCTGTGAACTCCTATTCTGTGCCAGGTGCCAATTTCGGAGTTGCGTCGGGGATCACGACAGGTCCAGACGGGGCTCTCTGGTTCGCTGAGATCGGAAGCAACCAGATTGGGCGCATCACCACCACCGGGAGCGTTACTGAGTATGTGGTGCCAACCGCCAGCAGCGGCCCCGTTTGGATCACCACCGGACCGGACGGCGCTCTGTGGTTCACGGAGGCTTACGGGAGCCAAATTGGACGCATCACCACGACCGGCGCGATCAGTGAATACCCCGTGCCCACAACCGGTAGCCAACCCGGCGGGATCGTCGCCGGTCCGGATGGCGCCCTATGGTTCGCCGAGGACTTAGGCAACAAGATCGGGCGCATCACCACCGCTGGAGTGATCACAGAATACCCTGTACCGACAGCTAATAGCTACCCGAACTATATAGTGACCGGCGCAGACGGCGATCTGTGGTTCACGGAACAAAACGGCAACAACGTAGCGCGCTGCACCACGGCGGGGGTCATCACTGAGTACCCCATCCCGGCGAGTGGGCCAATCGCCGTCGGGATCGCGACGGGATCGGACGGCGCGGAATGGTTTGTCGAACAGGAAAGCAACGAAATCGGACAAGTCATTACGGGAACGGCCCTGAAGTTTGCGAACCAGGTGTTGGGGACCAGCAGCCCTTCGCAAACAGTCACGTTCACCAATATCGGCGATCTGCCCATGACCATTAGCGGCATCGCGGTCACTGGCACGGATGCGGCTGATTTTAGCCAAACCAACAACTGCGGATCAAGTTTGGCGGCCGGAGTCAGTTGCGCGATCAGCGTCATCTTCACGCCCGTTCAAATAGGGCCACTAACCGCCGCGGTCACCATCACCGACGACGGAGCGGGAGATCCGCAGTTCATCACCTTGAGCGGCACTGGAGTCAGCTCGGGACCGAATGTTACCTTGTCGCCCACCAGCCTGACTTTTACGACTCAGGTTGTGGGGGTGGTCAGTGCGGCGAAGCCGGTCACGCTAACTAACTACGGGGCGAGTCCGCTCGGCGTAGCCAACATCAAGGTCACTGGTGCGGATCGCAACGAGTTTGGCGAAACCAGCACTTGTCACAGTTTGCTCGCCGCTGGCGCAAGCTGCACAATCAACGTCATCTTTTCGCCCAGCCAGCGCGGGACGCAAACCGCCAACCTATCGATTGCGGATAACGCATCGGGCAGCCCGCAGGCGATGAGCCTGCGGGGGATCGCCACCGTGGTGGATCTCAATCCAACCAGCCTGGACTTCGGCGACTCGACTAAGCCTCTGACAACGACGCTGAAGAACGTTGGCAGCGGGCCAGTCAGTATCACCGGCGTGAGTATCACGGGGATGGACGACGACGCCTTTGCTCAAACCAACACCTGCGGATCGAGTGTGGCAGGGGGAGCGTCTTGCACCGTCACCGTCACCTTCTCGCCAAAGCACCCCGGCACATCGACCGCCACGCTTTCTATTGGCGACAACGGCGGCGGCAGCCCGCAGACCGTAGCCTTGTCCGGTATAGCCGGACGCTAACTAACTCAACGACTGTAACAGGAGAGTGATATGACCCAAACCAAACTCACGCGCACGTTAACGCTGGCAGGATTCGTCCCTGCCGGCAAACTCAGTCACTTATACCTTGGGCTCCTGCCAATGTGGGTGTTGTGCCTGGCTACCGCAGCCTGGAGCCAAGGCACACCCGGCCCGAACGGGCCTCACCGGCCAGGCATGACGGGCATAGTTCCATCAACCACGCCCGCGGCGGATACCCCTGCCAGCGCTCACTACACGTTCATTACGATTGGCGTTCCGGGCTCGCCAGACGCCCAGGCAGCCGGAATCAACAACGCCAGGCTGGTTTCCGGATGGTATCAAGATGCCAGTTCCAGCTCCGTCTATCACGGTTTTGTCTGGGAGGGGGGGACCCTGCAAACGGTGGACTATCCGGGCGCGCTCTACACGTATCTATTCGCAGTGAACAATCATGGCGTAGCCATCGGCTTATATGGGGACGGCACTGCGGAGTACGCGGTGATGTATTCGGTCCTGGGCGGCACATGGACAGTGCTTCCCGATATCTCGGGATACCCGGAGAATGAGGGGTATGGCATCAATGACACTGGGGATGCGGTCGGGAATGCGTACTCGGCCGATTTTAGTACCAGCGTCGCGTGGATCTGGCACGCCGGGACGTCCGCGTACTCCTTCTTCAGCGTACCGGGAGCGGCGCAGTACAGTACTTCTCCGAGCGGCATCAACGATAAGGGGGAGGTGGCCGGCTACTTCAACGACTCCAGCGGCGTGCAATACGGCTTCCTCAAGCAGGGCAAGACATACGGGACCCTTGATCTACCGGGGGCCTCCGCAACCGGTCCAAATGGGATCAACAACAGCGGCACGGTCGTCGGCCAGTGGCGTGACGATGCCGGCGCGGCGCAGGGGTTCGTCATCACAAGCGGCGGACTCTTCACGACCGTAGACTATCCGGGCCCATCACTAACGGCTGTCGAGGGCATCAACGATCTCGGCGACATTTCGGGCGTTTACGTTGAAAACCCGAGCGGCGCCCGCAGGGCATATGTCGGGCTACGGCATTGAAGCATAGGACACCCGCGGGAACAATCGAGAGACATAGGAGATTAATATGATCCGAACAAAAAGCACTCGAACGTTAGCGCTGGCCGGATTCGTCCCTGCCGGCAAACTCGTTCACTCGTACTGCTGCCTCCTGCCGTTGGCGTTGTGCGTGGCCACTGCGGCCTGGAGCCAAACCCCATCTGGTCTCAGAAACCGCGTCCCACCCAACCCGTTGAGTGGAGTGCAACAAGCAACACCCGCTGCGGCTACCCCGGCAAGCGCCGAGTATCGGTTCGTTAGTATTGAGATTCTAGGCGCAACCGGGACCTCTCCGGGAGGGCTTTACGGGGGCTTCGCCTATGGGATCGACAATGCCGGAGTAGTCACGGGGTTATACAATGACGCCAGCAACAACTCGCACGGGTTCGTGTGGTATAACGGCACGTTAGGCACGCTGGACAATCCCGGCTCCCTCGACACCGCGTTGTCGTCGGTCAGCAACCTCGAGGTGGCTGCGGGCTACTACGGGGACTCGACCACCGCGCACGCCGCTACGTATTCCTTCCAGAGCGGCGCCTGGAGCATGCTTCCCGACATTTCCGGCATGCCGAACAACGAAGCTTACGGCATCAACAAGTCTGGCGTTGTGATCGGGGTCGCGGGAGGGGGCGGCTTCAATGGCCCAAGCACGGCTGCCTCCTGGGTCTGGGATCCGAGTAGCCAGTCGTACACCTTCTTCAACGTGCCCGGAGCGGAGCAGTACAGCACGTACGACGATGCCATCAACGACAGGGGGCAGGTAGTGGGTAGTTACGACGATTCGAGCGGCTTGGAGCATGGCTTCCTCAAGGACGGCGAGACATATACCACCATTGACGTGGGGGCAATATACACAGTCGCCTACGGTATCAACAACCATGGCACTATCGTAGGGTATTGGGGCAATCTTTCCGGTTGGAACGAAGGATTCGTCCGCACGAGCGATGGGACGGTCACGGTCGTGGACTTTCCGGGCGCTCTGGAGACGCAAGTCGGCAACATCAACGATCGGGGAGACATTTGCGGTCTTTGGGTTGATCCGAAGACCGGCGTATGGACGCCGTTTGTTGGATTCAAGAAATGAAGCGTGGTGCCGGCGGGGCGCCGTAACCAGCCAACGCCCCGCATCAACAGTCTTCAACGCAGCGATAGCGGGAACTTAAGCTAGAACCGGCTTACCTTATGCGTATTCCGGGGCGCGTAAATAATCGTTCCGGGAAATTATGGATAGAGATTCCGCGCTGATGTGAATACGCGATTCCAGGGTGAAGTGGATGAAACGTTATCCGAATCCGGAGAGCAACGTATGTGCGTTCGGTGTTTCAGGCCGCCGTCCAACCGGCCGCTTCCCCTCCTCCGATATAGCAGATCCGACAGTGCTGCGAGGCGCTCCTGAGAAAGCCCGCGCTCCATGCCGCAGCGGCGTGTCACACGCGGCATTCCGCTCGCACGCCGGCAGCGCCAGTTGCTGGGAGGGTCACGCTTCAAGGATGGGAAGAATGCGGCGTCTCGATCGCGGCGCGCATCCCGATACGCGCACTTGCGGTCGCGGGCGACGGACAACGAACGGGTGCCAGGGACTGGGCGGTAGTCCGACAAGTTTGTGTGGTTCTCCAACGAGAGAGATTATTTGTCGGATTGGCTACGAGCGGAGTCCGCCGCCGTTGCCGGTCTCGCAGTTGCGCTACGGCCAGGTTAAGAATCGCCCTCTCTAGGTGTTGGACCTTCCACGATTCTGCGGCTATGCTGGCGCGCTTGCCGGAGCAGCCTTACGTCACCGAACATCTTCGGCTACACGGATACCATCCGGATGCGGACGCGTTCGGTGCGTTGGATGTGTATGGGTCGACTCGCCGCAGATCCACGACCTGATGTGCGCCCAGCGCTTGCGGAACCGCTGGATCCCGCACTCGTGTATAGGGCGCTGAAGTCGTGTGGGTCGTCCGCCATGAGATGGCGCGAACTGTCGAGGAGGTTCTGGCGCGCCGCACGCGAGCGCTGTTTCTCAATGCGGCGGCCTGCGGATGGCGCCGCGCGCGGCTGCGTTGGTGGCAGACGAACTGGGTCGCGACGCCGCATGGCAGGCGCAGCAGGTGGAGAGTTTCGAAGCAGTTGCCCGGGACTACTGTGCGGAGTCGTCAACGGCGGTTTGATGTACAATAGTGAAACTCTTTGACTTAGTGAGGAGGTAGAGAGGAGATGAATCAAGCAATGTCAGTCGTTCGGACCGTTGCCGGAATTGCCGCTCTGTGTTTCTTTCTTTTCGCCGAAAACCAGAGCAAGCCCTCCTACACTTCGTTCGAGGTTTCCGGCGCGGGCACCGGTTCCGAACAGGGCACCTCCGCCATTTCCATCAACGACGGGGGTGCCATCGCGGGACAGTACAAAGACTCGAGCGGTGTGGCGCACGGTTTCGTCCGCGCGGCCAATGGGACGATAACCCCATTCGATGTACCCGGCGCCGGGGGCACTCTCGTCAGTTCCATCAACACGGCGGGGGTCATCGCGGGCAATTATGTTGATGCGAGCGAAGCGTCTCACGGCTATGTGCGCGCAGGCGATGGCACGATCACCCCGTTCGATGCCACTGGCGCAGGCACGGGTACCGGCCAGGGAACCTTCCCGATCAGCATTAACACGGGGGGCGCGATCACAGGGTACTACTTCGACGCGAACAATGTGTACCACGGCTTTGTGCGCGACTCCAAAGGTCTTATAAGATCGATCAACGTTCGGGGCGCGGGTACTGGCGCACACCAGGGCACCAACTGCAGTGCCATCAATAAGGCGGGAGCGATCGCAGGCATTTACTTTGACGCAAGCAGTGTGGCTCACGGGTTTGTGCGCGCTGCCAACGGCACTATAACCACGTTTGACTCTCCGGGGTCCGGCCCGGGCATCTATCCGCAAGCCAATAACGACGCAGGCGCGATCGCGGGAACATACCTGGACGCCGGCGACCTCTTCCATGGCTTCGTGCGCACCGCCGATGGCACCATCACCACTATCGACGCTTCCGGCGCGGGCACTAACGCTTACCAGGGGACTATTGCCCGTTCCATCGACAAAACAGGAGTCATTGCGGGATCTTACACTGACTCGAGCAACGTGGAGCACAGCTTCGTACGCGCGGCCAACGGCGCCATCACGACGTTCGAGGCACCCGGTGCCGGCGATGGGACTTTCCCGCAGGGCACCAATGCCGGTTCCATCAACGACTCCGGCGTTATCGCGGGTTATTACGGTGATAGGAACAATGTGTTTCACGGCTTCCTGAGAACGCCATGAGTCGGGCGTCCGGCGGGAAGCCGGACTTAGGCACGCCCGCCTCCCAAAGTCTCATCCAACTAGTCGTAGCTACAGTAGTCACGATAGCCTGGAGCGGCCGCCTCGCAATGCTGGTCCGCGCACTGTGGAGCTGGAACTGGTGCACCGCGCGAGGTGATGCCGGATGAAGCGTGCCTCATCTCGCCGATTAGATCGGTGCCTACCACCGGACATTTCCATTGGGGCAGCGCGTTTCACCACCAGCAGCTCCAGTTCCTTGGCGTGCCGCGGCCATTCGGATAGGCATTGTGCACTCTAGGGTCGGCACTTGCAGATTGCACCGCACGGTGACCGAAGGCCGGTTGACGCGGGCGGCGGCGATGCCATCGCCGTCCACCACCACGCTCGCGCCGCCGTAGGTCTGGCCTTTCCAGGGACCGCGGACACGACTCATCCTAGCGTTGGTGGGTATGCTGCTGTGCTCCCTGCTACGCGCTTCCCATTCGGCGAGCGACGTGAACTTCGGGGCGGGGAAATGGTGATCGGTATACCGGAGATCTACATTGCGCGCATCCACGCTGGCGATTTGGCAGCGCGCAAGGCCCATCTGCGCCGCCAAATCCTGATCGCGGGCCGGCCTCTATCCGATGCCGAAAAAAACGGCGCTCCACACCGCCATTTCCGTCCGCATTGCGCATAACCACGTGGTCGCGCCGCTGCCCCAGATGGTGTGCGCCGTGCCTGCCAGCCTGGACTGAGGCTCGGCCGTACAGTGACGATCCCTCGCAAGACCAATAATGCAGCACACCTCGCCCGTTGACAAAAGTTGACGCACGCAGGGGGGTGCCGGGAAACCCGAGGTGCTGGGTGCTGGTGCTGGGTTCTTGGGTGCTCGTACAGAATCCCGTGCCTGGACGCCGGGCATTGCGTAGCCTAGGGAAAAGGCGAAAAACATGCGCTCTGAGTTCGGCTTTAGGCGTATAAAGCCGAACTCAAACCAACCCCCTGACACAGGCAAAGGACTTGCACACCGGAGTGGGCAAACGAGATCTGTCGTAAAGCCGAACTCGCGAGTAAAGGTGTTGATTCTAATAGGAGTCCGGCGAGAGGCTGGCGAACGCCGGCAAGCCCAGTATAGCGCGCCGCGGCGCTCACGTTCGGCGCGCGGCCGTGTCAAAATCGCTCACTTTTGACGCGTGTTTTTCATTTTGCGCGCGCGGCCGTTTTTGGGGTACTTTTCGACCGGCTTGGACCATTTTTCGACGGGCCCGCCATTGCGCGAAACTGGAGCCAAAGAGCAGGCTACCTTACGAACAACGCGCCGCGCGGGCCGCCGAAGTCGCGCGCAGCATCGGCGATTACAAAGCTGAAGACTTCCGCGCGCAGCGTGACGAGCTGGTGCGCCGCCGGCGGGAAGCGACCCTGAGGCAGCCAACGAACCTCGCGGCGTTTGACCCGCTCTCATGCGCTTACCGAGTGGATCCCAGGCGGACGCGCGCGACAAGCGAGGCACCAGCCTGTGCGAAGCACAACGGCGGCGGTAACGGTTGTGTCATGTCAGGGGCAGTATGGTCGGGTCGGCGTGTCACGCGCGGCAGACTCCTCGCACGCCGGCAGCGCCAGTCGTGCGAAGGACACGCTTCAAGGACGGGAAGAATGCGGCGTCTCCACGCCGCGGCTCGCATCCCGATACGCGCGCTCGCAGTCGAAGTCGCGGCGCCGGACAGCGGGCTGCGCGAAGCGCCAGCCCCACTTGCTGCGAGCCAACCAATTAAGTCGGTCCAGGAGACATCCGCTTTCTACCCTCCTCGGCGAGAGCCGCGGCCCACGTGAATTCGAGGCCGATATGGTACTTCAGGCCGTGCGCTCGGCAATACCTCACGGTCGCATTACCCATGAGGCCGTAGCTCGGGGCCTGCAGGTAGACGTTTACGCGGGTGTCAATTTGTTGGCTGCACTCGATGCGGGCGCCTCGTGCTGAAACGTCCATGCAGGTGGCGCGGACGGTACGTGTCTCTCCGCTCCTGACCTGCCACGATACTTGCAGGGCGCACACCAAGGGTTGGCGGTCTTCGCTGCGGGCACCGTGACCAATCCGCTTTTCCATACAACCGGGAACTTTGTGCTCGAATGCGACCGCTTCGCCCGAAAATTCACTCATTGAGCGGCAGTCTCGGTCGCAGCAGCCGGGGCAGTCTTCTTCGTTGCTGCCTTCGCTGCCTTTTTGATAGCCGCCTTCTTTCGCACCGGCGTCGCCTTCTTCGCTCCTGCCGATTTGGCCTTCGCCGCTGCGGCCCGTTTCGCCGCCCACATCCTCTTCGTAGCGGCGATGATAGCAGCCCTGCCCGCGGCGCTGAGCTTGCGCTTCGGCTTGGGCGCTTCCGGTGCGGTTGGCGCTGTCGGTTCAGTTTCGGCCCGGATCTTTGCCCACCTTACTTTCTGTGCGAGGGCCATTCTTCGGCGTGCGGCGGCGCTCATCTTCCGGCGCTTCGGTGGAGTCCCCTCCGGCGTGGTGGCTTTCTCAGCAGGACCACCAGCCAGCAGGGCACGGAGTTGGGCAATCTGATCGTCAATCTGGCGCTTTTGGGACTCGAAGCCTTCGATGGCGGCGGTGATGATTCCGGCTGTGAGCTTTGTCGGCATGTGATTCTCCAACGGGTCGTAACCATCTACCTTAGCTCATTCTTCGGGCTTTGTTGATCCCTTGGCCTCCGATTTTTTCCCACCGTTCAATGCGGCGCCTCCAGCGCGGCGCACAACGCGAGGAGCTGGCGCGCCGCCGGCGGGAAGCCGATCGAAACCAGCCCGACGTTTGACTCGGCCATCATGCGCTACCGTGTGGATCCCAGGCGGACGCGCGGAATAAGCCCGGCGCTCTCCGAGGCGCTTTCTTCGGCGATGGTGAGGCAGGCGCTGTCTTGGGCTGCTGCTCGCATCGTTCCACCCGGAGATACCGTCCGTTATTCACAACGTGTAACCGACTCTCTCGATCCGTCTCCTGGTCTCCGTATCTAACTCATCAATGTAGTGTCGAAATCTGGCGACGTTGTCCTTGACAGTCAGATATCGATGAGACTTGCTCTTGGGACGGGCCAGGCACAAGCGGCTCAAGTCTAAATCGACTGACATAGTTGCAACAATCTTGGAGAATTCCTTTTTGGGATCGACCGTGAAGTCCTCTAGCCGCAGCGGGAGGGTTGCTGCCCGGAGGTGCAACTCGGTCTCCTCTACGAACTCGGCGAAGGACAAGAAACGCGCGCTCGGCTCCGCCCCGAAGAAACTCGGGGCACCTTCCGCGAAAGCCTCGAATTCAGAGAAATTCCGCTCCAACTCATGGCAGAATCCGCTATTATCCCCAAAAACTTGCGTGATCCCGAAGACTGACGATCGGTTACGCAGGAATGTCCGCCACCAGATCCAGTTCGTCAGCAAGGAATCAAGCGGGTGGCGATAGATGAAAATCAAATCGGCGAATCGCGCGCTGACGGCTTCTAATATACGGCCCATCACCTCCGGGGAGACCTGATCGCGCGACTGATGTCTGATGGTGGCATGTCCACTGTATATCATAGGCGTCGGACCAGGGTGCAGGCGGATTGTATCCCTGAAGTACTTAGCCCTTTCGCCCAGATTTTGCAACAGTAGGTCGTTGATATAGTGACGTCCGCTTCCAAACAGCCCGATAACATATGTGGTTCTCTGCGCAGCAACGCCCGTGTCGATGTAACCACTTGAATTCGCAGGCGGCCGCGCGCTTTGCGGATTGCCCACTTCCCGTATTCGTGTAAGTGCTTCCCTCAATGCAGCATTCTGCTTCTCCGCCTCCGCCATTCGACCCTCGAGCGCCACCATGTTGATGGAGAGCCGGTCAAGAGCAACCATGTTCATTGTTAGGTGGTCAAGAGCAGCGGCGATCTCTTCGAGCGACCGGGTTACTGATTCATTGTATTCACCCAGAGGCCGTGTGTACCAACCTAAGGATCGGGCAAATACCTTTTTCAGAAGTTGAATCAGGTCGTTGTGCCATCCGGGATGCCGGGGATTGACGGCACCTACATTTTTCCAGAGATTCTCCAAATTACCTACTGCGCGAAGCAGCCTGCTAAAGTCATAGGGCCAGAAATAGGGCGGATCCTTCGCCTTGCGGCCCTGTGAGTCCATCAATGTCCGACCCCAAAATAAGGTCTCGTTGGATACAGTTGGTATCCCATCTTCGTAATCCGATCTCTGGTTTCCGCGTCCATGCCATCGATGAACTCCCGGAATCGTGCGACACTTTGCGCCAGTGTCAGATAACCATAGGGCTTCGTTCTCGGGCGGTTTATCGACGTTCGGCTCAGGTCCAGATCAACTCCCATCACAGCAGCGATCTTAGAGAACTCGTTGGACGGGCAGGCTATGAAGTCTTCGAGCCGTAGCGCGAGCGTCGCCGATGCGAGATGCAGCTCAGTTTCTTCGACAAATTCCGTGAATGACAAAAACCGCGGGCCGGGTGTTCCCAGGAAGAAGTCAGGGTTGCCTGCGGCGAAAGCCTGGAACTCGGCAAAGTTTTCTTCCAAATCATCACACAAGTCGCTGGTGTTCGCATAGATCTGCGAGATACCAGAGATGGCTCGATTGTCACGCAAGTATGTCCGCCACCAGACCCAGTTTGTTAGCAACGAATCAAGCGGATGACGATACAGAAAGATGAGGTCGGCGAATCCGGATCTGACCCCCACTAATATCTTTTTCATTAAATCTGGCGCAGCCTGCGCGCGCGAGACGTACTTATTCGTCGCATGGCCGCTATAAATCATCTGCGTCGGGCCCGGATGTAGACGAAGGGTATCCCTAAAATACTCCGCTCTTTCCCCGAGGTTCTTGGTCAGCAGTTCATTGAGATAACGCCGGCCAGTACCGAATAGTCCGATGACATAAGTTGTCCTTGGCCCCTCCGCGGTCCGGCCGTTGTCGTGGACGGGGATACCTAATGCTGCCGCGAGCTTTGCGTTCCGCGTCTCCGATTGGGCCAATCGGAGTTCGAGAGCTCGAATGTCGATGGAGACCTGATCGAGCGCGGCGATTTTCTGAGTGAACTCATCAGTAGTCACCTTGTTCCCGGAAAGGTGCTCCAGGGTCCAGATGACTCCCTGAAGATAGTTACCCAATGAGGCGTTGAACTCATGCAAAGAGCGCGTGTACCAGGTCAACGAGCGCGCTATCGACTTTTTAACGAGTTGAATCAGGTTGTTATGCAGACCCGGCAACCGAGGGTTCACCCTGCCGAGGATGTCATTGAGCTGATCCAAGACCGATGGTGCGGTTCGTAGCTCGTCAAACCCGTATAAACGCCATTGGTCATCTGTCTCGCGGGCGAACATGGTTTCCTTCAGACGAAGCAGAATTGCCGCGACAGCGTCCGCGGGCGACGGTTCGTTAACCCGCCGCACAAGCAGCGCCGCAATGTTCCTGGTCGTGCGCGGCAGGTCTGTTTTCACAAACTCCATCAGGCACAAAACCTTTGCTACGCGGACTGCCAACCCAGGGTAGTCAGGATCCCCGTCGAATCGATGGCCTATATTCCGTATGTCCTGCCGCTTCTCCGATGGAAGATTGGCTTCCAGCAGATCGTAAATCTTGTCGATACTTACCAGTGCGCCGATCGGCTGATCCGACACTCCGGTGGGGCCGGACACCATTTCTGAACATTGCTTGAGGATGCTCAGATTGCCGTTGGCAACGTGTTTTGGCAGATGGGGATGCAGGCGGACACCGGCCGCAATGTCGATCGCGAGGTCGATCAAATGAGGAACATACGGGTAAAGCAGGACAAACTCATCTTCGCTGAACTCCGTGCCGCGGGAGCAACGCTCCAGCCGGATGCTCTTCATGAGCGTCGAACGGTTCTCTCGGAATAAGGTCCGGAGTCCCGGCTCTGGGCAGCTCCGCTTGCGCAGTACGCGGCGGGCCGCAAGCTCACGGATACCGGCCTGGGACAGATCGATCTGGTGCGGGAAGCACTTCCGTAACTTAGGCAGATCGCAGCGATGACTGGGGAGGTAACTGTAGACATTGTTGATCGTCCTCTGCAACGCAACGATAATCCACACGGGGCCTGGGATCGCGCCTGCCTTCACTCGAGTGGCGCTTTCCTTACCAAATTGCTCCGTCACCGCGCGCAGATCATTGAGGCACTCGCCGCTGATGGCGCCATGGTCGTCCATCTCGTCAAGAATGAAGGCCATCGCCTTACCGGGGCGGCGCGCTGCGCACAAATCGAACATCTGCCGCACTAAATCCGCCACATTTGTTTCGGGCGGGTACGCGTTGCCCAGTGAATTCAGCCAAGTGTCTGCTGAAGCGTAGGTTTGGGGATCCAGCTGGTGAAGCAGAGCGCTCGTGCGTACGGATCTCCGGGTGCCTTTGCGGACGGCCTGCCACTCTTGCTCGAATTCCGCCCGGCAAAGACGCTGGAACGCGTCCAGCTTGCCCGTTTTTTCCAGTTGAATCTCGAGCCCGGCAATCTGGTAGTCTTCCGCATAATCCAATTGGCGCAGCATCACCCGGTACATCATCCTGGCGATGTGTTCGGCGTGCGACTGCGCCCTCATGTTCGCTTGCGCGTCGAACATGAAGACTTCGTAGGGGATCGTGCTGTTCAAAAAGGCCACGCACTCGGCAATGCGTCTGGAGTCCACCTGCTCCCGAAACAACGAGCCAGCTCGGGTGGCGCCCACCTCACGATTCGCCAGAACGTATCCGACATTTTTCACGAATGAAGACTTGCCGGAACCGAAGAAGCCGGAAACCCAGACACCTCCGTCCGCGGTTAGTGATTTGGCAGCCGCCGCCATGGCGGCGAACAGAGATTCATACGCGGCCTTGAGAGGTTCCGTAGCGATGTATTTCTTCAGTTCCCCAAGGGCCGTTTCCGGGTCGTAATCCTCGACGTTGACGCAATCTTTGATGAAGTTGCAGCCATCGCTTGCCAGCAGTTCGCCTATCCTCACCATGCCTCACCCATCGCCGCCTCCCCGGATTGCCGGCCTCCGTAATTGTTTCAATCCGATACTTGCCGTCAGCACCCAAAGCACTTTGCCTAGGTCGCCGATGATCCTGCTTCAGTGGGCGCAGACGGGTCTGAATGCTGGTGTCCTCGAATTGTTTCAAGCTGAAGCCGGGGGGGCGGCAGAAATTCAGAGTTTACCACGGGAATCATGCGACCTACGTCGGCAATGGCCTGCGCCAACGTGATCCTCGGCTTGAGCCTGGGGATGGACAAGTAGCTGGAGTCGCCGAGCACAACTTTGGCACGCTCGAACTGAAACGGAAAGATGACGTCCGGCTTTTCATCGAGGAACCGGAAAGTTCGTGGCATCCCGACAAGCCCAAGCGAATGCGATGGAAGACGTATCGACGGTTGCAGGCGAGTGCAGAAGAGTTGTGGGTTGCATGCCTGACCGCCGGACTCGGGAGGTAACCAGATTTGGCTAGAAACGCGATTTGCACGGCTGCCAGACACAATGAGCGCGCAGCGGCGCCTCTGGCGATCGGGACGATACAGGTCTGGTGAACCATAGGCCAATAAACTGTTCGCAGCGAGCCCAAGCCACGGCGCCGGAGCGGCGCGCAAATGTCTCGTTACCACCACTTCCGCAGCAGCGCTGCACTTGCGCTTTCAGGCAGGCCGCTTTCCTGGCCGCCTACCGGGAAACGGCCAGCCTCAGCGCGGCTGCTAAGGCGATAGGGATCCCACTGTCTCAGCATTACCAACGGCTCGAAAGCGATCCGCGATATTCGCGGGCTTTCGCGGACGCGCAACAGGAGATCGTCGACCGCCTAGAAGGCCAAGTTGTAGAGCGGGCTTACGAAGGATGGGCTGAGCCGGTTCTGTATCGGGGTCGTCAAATCGGAACGATTCAACACTATTCCGATCGCCTGCTCATTATGCTGCTCAAAGCGTGGAAGCCGGAGAAGTACAGGTAGCTACGCCTTGCGCCAAGCAGTTCGCAATGCTGAAGTGCGCGCTTTCGCCGGGTTTTGCCGCAAAGCGCCCGGTTTGCGCCCGGATTCCGACGAGCGCCACCATGGAGATCGTCGTGCCGACGGTCGCGGCGACTCGTAATTTGCCGGAATCGAAGGCCTTCGGCAACGCTTTCAGCGGCCCGCACGGTGGCGGCCTGGCTGAAGGCGGCATTGGCTTCCGGGCCGGCTTTGCTTAATTGGGAGAGGTTGCGGTTGAAGACGTCCGCCACTTGCACCGAAGCCGGGAATAAGTTGACCTGGTCGCGCAGGTCTAACTACTGAGGTAAGGCGGTCAGGATGTGAGCTGGGATAGCACCGTGCTCTGACTCTGGGTTCTTGGGGCTGGGCGTTACTTTGCCGGGTTGGCTCTCTGGGGCGGGTTCCGGAAGTTCAGTTGCGGATGCTCCTTCAGGAATAGATCCGGCCGGCCCCCGTAGCGGGCTATGGCTGCCTGTCCCACCTTGAACAGATAATCCGCCTGGTCCTGCAGGGGCATTTTCGCCAGGTCCTCAGGAGGAACCTTTGCCGACTGCGCACGTTACCGGCTCCAACGACGAGACCCTTGTCCGTGTCTGCTACGTGGAGGGGAAAGCGAAGGCCTGAAGCGCCGGCTCGAGAATCGGAACGCGCAGGGACGACCTCGGCTTAAGTGGTGGCACGGGTGGGATCCGGCCGCGTTGACGCGCCGCGGCTTCACCTTAGTGGGAGGCGCCTCAGTCGCGAACGTTCCGCGGCCAAAAAAGAGAAAGCCTTCAACTAACTGCGAGACCCTTTTTGGCGGCGCCGAAATCGATGATCTTGGGTTCGGGGCGAGTTTCCTGTTGTATGATAAAGCCCAGAAAGGCTACACTTATGAAGAATTGCAACAACCCGCCACGACGACTTTCCGTCATTAGTGCCGTGCTTGCATCACTCGCGTTGATGGCCTCCGCGCGACACGTGCAGGCAGCCCAGCTCCAGGTCAGCTCTAACGCCCCCTATCTATGTGCCGCGGTGTCGGGAGGAAGCATTTCCAACGGTACGCCCGTGATAGCTTACAATTGTGCCGGCTCGTTTTGGCAACAGTGGAATTATGTTGGAGGACAGTTTCAAGGAATTGGCACCACGGGGTCCACATCCATGTGTCTGGACGTGCAGGGAAACGGAGTCGCCGCGGGGACCCTGGTGGATCTATTTCAATGCAACGGTCAGCAAAACCAGCAATGGGTAGTCATCAATGCGGCGGCTACGACTGGAATCACGTTCATCTTGGGCGTGCAGAGCGGGTTATGCCTGGACAGTGCGGGGGGACCCTCGACCGGAGGCGGCACCCAGCTGATCATCAATAATTGCAATTACGGATCCAGCCAGACGTGGATCGTGCGTCACCTGGAGCTTCAGTTAAACACAGGTTCCCCGCATACGTGCGCGGTAGTCGAGGGAAGCAAGACGGCTAACGGCACTCCGGTGATTTCTTACTCCTGTTCCGGCGGATTTAACGACGAGTGGAACCTCAACAAAGGGCAAATCCAGGGAATCGGGACGGCGAACGGGACGTCGAAGTGCCTTACTACAGCGGGATCTACTGCTGGGAGCCTGGTGGAATTGTCCACCTGTGTCAGTGGCAGTGCGACACAGGAATGGTGGTTCGAAAACGGCGCTGGTGATGACTGTCCTTCTTGCGGGCTGATCTTTTCGGCGAGAACTGGCCTGTGTCTCGATAGCTCTGGGGGACCCCCAACAGGCGGGGGCACACAACTCGTGGTCAACGATTGCACTGGTGCCGCGAGCCAAAATTGGATAGTGCGTTAGGCCAGCTCGGATTGTTCGATAGACATTCCGTTCGCGGCGAGGCGCTATCGAAATTGTGCGCGCCCGCAACCCGCCGCGAGGCGCAACGCCATCGTAGCGCCGCCCAGCTTCCCCGCCGGATCTGTGGCGCCAGTTATCAGAGGCGAAAATCGAAAGATCTAATTCATTCTGTTTGTCACGGCCGGATCGTCTCGGTGGCGCAGAAATAACACGAGCAGATTTAACATTTGTGGATCCTTCTGGATTGGCAAAAATCGCTTACTCCCCGGACTTCCTCGCGGCGGTTGAGCAGCAGTCTGGGAAGGCCGCCGTTTTCGGGATCTTGGCGCACGAAACGGGTCACGTAGCGGACGGGCGTACTCATGTCTCCTGGATGCTGCCATCTTTGGAATCGTGAACTGCGCGCCGATGCGTGGGCAGGATGTGCACTGGCTCGCGCGGGCCTCAGTCCAATTGAAACCGAGCAAGCACTGGCAGCATTGTTTGCTTACCCAAGCCCGTCGCACCCCGGAGCAAATCTGAGAATGCCGGCAGTCCGGGTAGTACGACCGGCAAACCGACCGGCGCGTGCTGGCGCTGCTCGACCAGGACCCGCCGCGCGGCTATGCGCAATGGAACGGCCGCTTATTGGCGGAGGCTTTGGGCGACGTCAGTGCGGATCACACCTGGCGGATTTTGCGCAATGTACAAAATCCAGTTACAGCGGCGACGGAGCTGGTGTATCAGCACCGATCCGGAGTTCGGGCCCAAAGCGGCCGATGTGGTGGGGATCTATGGATCCTCCGGAACACGCTTTGGTGCTGTCGGTCGATGAGAAACCGCATAAATGAAACCGCGCGGGCATCACGCCGATGATTTCGCGGGCCCGCCCATCGACCGTGAGCCGGCGTCCAATCACCGAACGATCGCCGCCGAACCGGGAGTGCCAGTATCCGTTCATCAGCATGATCGTCTCCGGTGTGCCCGGGCTGTCATCACGCCCGGAAAAGCAGCGCCCCAGCGCGGGCAAAATGCCGAATAGTGGCAAGGTGGCGTCGGTGACGAAGAGGATGTCGACCTTTTCGGGTTCGCCCAGGGTCGGTCACGCTCGCCGACCGGCTGTCCCACGCGGCGATGTCCCGCAGGGTCCGGTTTTGCTCGCGATAGGTGAAATACAGGAATGGGGCGATATGCAGTTCGGAAAGGCTGATCCCTTTCGCCGCGTGAGACACGCTGATCAACTCTTCGGGATTCGGATACGGCAGCGGCTTCAGAAGGACACCCTCCAGCACGCTGAAAATGGCCGAATTGGCGCCGATTCCGAGAGCCAGGGTGAGGACGGCAATCGCGGCGAAACCGGACGAGTGGCGGATGCGGCGGAGAACCTGTCGGTAGCGCATTACAAAATAATACGCCGGAATACGCCAAAAATGGCGTCCAGGTCGGGACAGCGCGGGCAACCTCTCCGACCACAGCTTACGGCGGCGTTGCCGCCAAACCCTGCGGCTCCACGGGTTGCGTCGCCAGTAGACAAAAGTTGACGCACGCAGGGGGGTGCCGGGAAACCCGAGGGTGCTGGGTGCTGGGTTCTGGGGCTGGGTTCTTGGGTGCTCGTACAGAATCCCGTGCTTGGAGGCCTGGCATGCGTAGCCTTAGGGAGAAGGCGAAAAACGTACGCTCTGAGTTCGGCTTTAGGCGTATAAAGCCGAACTCAAACCTGCCCCCCGACACAGGCAAAGGACTTGCACACCGGAATGGGCAAACGAGATCTGTCGTAAAGCCGAACTCGTGACCAAGGCTGTTGATTCTAATAGGAGTCCGGCGAGAGGCGTGCGAACGCCGGCAAGCCCAGTATAGCGCGCCGCGGCGCCCGCCCGCGGTGCCGGTAGTACCATCGCGGGAGGGGCATTTTTGGATGCGCCTTTCGTTTTTCAGGCCAATCTGGAGAGATCTTGATGATTTCGTTAAAACCCACTGGCTTCGCAAAGGCAAAGCAGGTTAGAAGGCAAAGCCGGCTAAGCCCTTGACGAGGCACAGGTAACACACTGTATGCTCTGGAAAATTTCGAAATTCCGACCACGAGAGGCGCATCCGGCGACCAGAACGATATGCGCGCCGCTTCGATGGGCGTATCGGCGCAGTCGAGGACATGCGCGAAGACCTCGCCGGAATATGCTGCCGCGGCTTCCACGCCAACGCTGCGTTACCAGCCAGGCCGCGTTGAGGGCCGCCTATCGTAAAACGGGCAGTATCCCGGCCGCGGCCAAGGCTGCCGGCATTGCACCATCTCAGCATTACAAATGGCTCGCCGGGAGCACCGAGTACTGGCAGGCTTTCATGGATCTGCAAATGGAGATCGCCGAGGCCTTACAAGACCGCGCTGTCGAGCGAGCTATGGATGGCCGGGTTACGCCCGTGTTTTACAGGAAACGCGTGTGCGGGACGATCCGGCACTATTCCGATCGTCTGCTCCTGTTTCTGCTAAAGGCGTCGAAACCGGAGCAGTGGGGTCGGGGCACCCGTGGGTAACGAATGCAGCGGACGATGGCCGTCGCCAGACGCCAAAGTGACCGTTGAGGATTGCGACTCGATCGACATCCTGGCTTGGTCGCGGGGACGGCAGATGCGGCCCGGGTGCTGCGATACCGGCAGTTGGAAATGGCCGCGATCCAGACCGGAAGAAATCCTGGACAGCACGGGAAGAGTCATAAACTGCATCCACTACTCCATTGAACTGTTGAGCGATTCGCATGTCCGAATGTGTTACAAGGACCTCCGCAGCGGCGGGTTCTACGACTACAACGTGGATCTAGTTTCCACGCGTCCGAATTACGGCGGTTTGCGCTGGTGGTTTCTTTGCCCGGCTAGGTTGGGGGACCGCGCCTGCCGGCGTCGCGTACGCAAGCTGTATCTGGCGCCGGTCCGGACATCCTTCGCCTGCCGGAAGTGTTGCGATCTCCGCTACGCCAGCCAACGGGAGGATCAGTGGACCCGGGCACTGTCGCAGGCGCAGGCGATCCGCGTACGTTTGGGCGGCAGCGCCGCGATGGACCACTCGTTTCCCGCCAAACCAAAACGAATGCGATGGAAGACCTATCGTCTGTTGCGGGCGAGGTCGGAAGAATTGTGGGTGCGGAGCTTGAATGCCGCCCTAGGCACCAATTGTGTCGGCACTGCCTCATAGTTTCGCCTCACCAGGAATGCGTGTGGGTTGCGGTGACGATTAGACCTTCCTCGCCGATTCCACCAGCCGCGCGGAGGGTCACCGCTTCAAAGATGGGAAGAAATGCGGCGCCACCAGCGCGGCGCGCATCCCGATAGGCGCACTCGCGGGCGCGGCGACAGACAAACGGGCTGGTGCCAGCAATTGGGAGGTGGGCACGAGTCGGGGCCGTAGCGCCAGCCATACCTTGGGTGGCGGGCGCGCCGGGTCCTAGGGCCGAGGCGGCGCACACTAGGGCGCTCAACTACGACTCATTGAGGAAGTGGGTGGTGATAGCCTTTCCGTTTTTAGCCGTTATGAGTGCAGGAGTGATCGATCATCGTTCCGAGCATGAATATCGTTTCATGGTGGAAAGTTGGAGGCGTGCTTATCGGACGTCAGGGCTTGTGTGGCCAATGGTGCTGGCGGCTGGGCGATTTGGACGCTGCTTTTGGTTAACAATCGGAACCAGTCGGCCCGGATTCGAGTACTATTAGATCTATGGTTTTCACCGCGACCGATGCTGGACCTCTCGTAGCCTTGGCGGTTATGTGCATTCTGGTTATAACGTTGCTCATACGTAGACCAAAGAGATACTGACCGAAAATTGCCCGGTGATCGCCGCGCTGGGTTAGACGTGCTGTCGAATCGGACTCATTGGACGGGCTGGTCTTAAAGCCACGCTTCTACAAGGTTATGTCGGTGGCCTCCACTCTGGCGCCTCGCAAGGTGGGTTCCGTAGGCGGGGTGCTATCAAGCAGAACCGGAGGACGGTTTGTTCCACTTGGTGAATCGGATGGCTCTGCCAAAGATCCGAGGGGCCGCCCAGTTTGTTGATCGGGGCGGTCCGCGGCGCCGCCTTCGCGAATGGTCTGTTGCAACCTAAGTAAGCTGCGCACTCGCTGGTCAAACCGGCGTTTTGCGTCCCAGAAGAGGAAGCCGATCAGTGCCAACGCGCAAATAAACGATAGGATAATCCAGAGTTCCATAGAGCGAGCGACGGAAACAGAATTGACTAAATCATCGTCAGACGCCTCCGTTTGTGGACGACACGTTAGGCCATACCTTACCGAATGAACCGCAACACCGCAGATTACTGACTCTGCTTTCCGGCTGCCGCCACTGCTGCGCTTGCATCATAGGAGGGCGTCGCTCCGGTTCACTCGCCGGTCGGACGTAAGATTCGTGCAGATCGCCGAGCGTGCACATACGTGTGACCACTTCGCGAGCGATCTCGCGTACCTTGCGCTCCCCGTCCAACCAGTTCGGATATCCCGGCGAAGCGTTCAAACGCACAGCCCGCCATAATGAACAGGACGTGGCCGTCCCTTAAAACCAGAACTGCCCCGAAAAATGGAAATATCCAGGCGACAATATCAACGGCCCTTAGCATGGGAGACCTCCAACACATTTCCTAAGCCCGCATCGGTCACGCCGTGGGCAAGCTCTTATGGAAGGCTCTGTCTGAGGACTTCAGCGACTGTGCGGACAGCCTCAAGTTTGCGGCGCCGGCTCTCGGAATGGATCTCGACCACAAGGCCCAGACCCAGGTGCCGAGAACGGTTATTAACAACAGCAATTGCACAAAGAGAATTATGAAGTGTTCTTCGATATTATTGCAATTATAACAGTAAATATTTCAAAAGTACGGGCTGCCAATCGTTAATAAACACAAGATAAGAATGAGTGTGTGGCCGCATACCGTTTGAAAAATGAGGAACGAAAGACTTTGCGCAATCTCGCTGATCGGTACTGGTTCAGTTTGAATCCGCCAGGGCCGCTATTTCCTCGAACTCCCAAACGTGATCTGAAATTCCAGCAGCCATCGCAGGCGTAACGCGGAGCGTCTGATGAATCTTGGCAAAGTTGTAATACATGAAGTGCAGGGCCACCGCGTAGACGTGGTTTTCGATCTTCTTGGAATGCCCGTTCGTCAGCCGGGTAAACCGCCGCATGTGCATCCGCATCGTAAGATTCTGCCGTTCGATGTAGGACGTGGAAGCCTTCGCTAAATCCGGGTCACCACTGATGACAGTCTTCTTGCAGCCGATGCAGATGGACGGGCTGTACCGCCTTTCCCCTTCGGGATCGTTACCATACATCTTGACCAGCATCGTATAGTCAATGCCATCTCCGAAACTATCCGCAACCGCTGTCAAGTAGGGGCGATGGCCGTCCGTGGTCAATTGCACCCGATTCGCTAACCTTCCCGCCAAGTCCTGAATGAACGCGGTAGCGGAACCGACATCCCGCTTTGCAACCAAGAAACTCGGTATCAGCTTAGTATCTGCGTCAATCGCGGCCCAGGTCCACACGTCGCCGTAGCCGAATTCGCCACGCTTTGTGACTGGGACGTTCTTTTCTTTCGCATAGCAAAATTGCCAGATTTCGTCAGCCTCAAGCCGGGCGCAATTCAAGTTGCGCATCACGCGATCCTGATACTCGGCACATGCGCGGCCAACATCTGTTAGCGCCGGTTGGAAGCGACCGCATTAGCGCCGGAAAAACGCCCGCACCGGCTGCCGGTTTCGTTGTCGGCAGACACGCCGGCGCAGTCGTCAGCAGGGAAACGCCGGCGATGAATGCGGTTCAGGAAGACAGGGGCAGCGCTACAAGGTGGCTACCCTCCCGCGCCTTCC
>CAVWOT010000029.1:0-54842 GCA_963756605.1 Bryobacterales bacterium
TCACCGTGGAAGATTATCTCCGCGGCATGGCCGATAATCGAGCGGTCTTTGGCGCGTCAGGTCAGCGAACTGCTGGAACTGATCCGGCTGTATGGCTCTCCGGCGGTGGCCCAAGCGCTGGCTAAGGCACATGCCGGCCGCGCCTTCGGCTCCGACTACGTGGCCAACATCCTGCGCCAGCAGCTCTCCCCGCGCCCGGTCCAACCGCGCCTGCGACTCAACCACCCGGAGTTGGATCAACTGGTGACCGATCCGCTGTCGCTGTTGGAATACGACGCTTTTATTTTCCCCGAAAGGAAACAACCCGATGATTGCACTCCCCCAAAAACTCGAACAACTCAGCCTGACGACGATGAGCCGTCATCTGGATCAAACCATCGCTGACGCGGCCAACCAGAATCTTAGCCTGGCGGCCACCCTGGAGCGGCTGGCCGATCTGGAACTGGAGGCTCGCCGCCGCCGCTCTATCGAAAGGAGGGTGAAGATGTCGCGCCTGCAAACGCAACACTCCATCGACTCGTTCAATTTCGCCCATCATAAATCCCGCCAGCAAGCCAAACTGCGAATCCTGAAACTGCTGGACCTGGACTTCCTGCTCAAAGGCACCAATCTGGTCTTTGTCGGCAATCCGGGTGTGGGCAAAACCATGCTGGCCAAAATCATCGGCTGCCGCGCCTGCCAGGCCAATCATCGCGTCCTGTTCACCACGGCCATGGACATGCTCAACCATCTGCTGGCTTCTCAGGTCGATCACTCCTTGGTGCGCAAGCTCAAAGTCTATACAGACCCCGGCATGCTGATTTGCGACGAGCTCGGCTACTTATCCCTCGATCAGCAGAGTTCCAATCTCTTCTACCAAGTCATCTCCGATCGGCACGCCCGCCAGCGTTCGACCGTCATCACCACCAATACAGCGTTTTCCGATTGGGGTAACATCCTCTACAACACCACCATCGCCACGGCCATCGCTGACCGCCTGGTCGAGAACTCCGAAATTTTTCTGCTCGGTGGTGAAAGTGTCCGCAAGACGGGCAAGAATCCCTCTCTACTGGCTGAGTCCTAGCCGGTCCCGAGCAGGCGCCGCGCTGTGGTGATATCCCGGTTCGAGAAGTCGGCCGGGTAACCCCTCAACGGCGCTGCCAACTGGGCGGGGGCTGTGGTTTTTCGGCTGCGGCTCCCGCTGGTGGTTCCTTCCATGTTTAACTTCAGCGCCAATCACTTGTTCTTACTCTCGCGGACGGAATACGCTTCCTGCGCGGTGTTGGTCATGCTGGACCACGACACCCGGCGTGTGTATCGCCTGTTCGACTTCACCAAACGCCTGCACCTCACGCCCGGCCATGCCTACTGCGTGGCAGGCAAGATCAACAGCGTGAACACACTCTACCTGGTGATCGAATCGGTCAAGCTGGACACCAAACACGAGCGGCGTTCCACAGATCCTGTCCCTGCGGAAGGCGCGGGAGGGTAGCCACCTTGTAGCGCTGCCCCTGTCTTCCTGAACCGCATTCATCGCCGGCGTTTCCCTGCTGACGACTGCGCCGGCGTGTCTGCCGACAACGAAACCGGCAGCCGGTGCGGGCGTTTTTCCGGCGCTAATGCGGTCGCTTCCAACCGGCGCTAACATTATTGTTTAGCATTGCATAACAGACATTACTGATCGGCCACGTGGCGTGCGCGCTACCGCTGGCCGAGCGCAAGCAGATCCGCATCCTGACGGACGCCGCCCCAGAGGAGATACGTCTCACCGGCGACCACGAGTTGATGGAATTCGCTTTCTACAACCCGCGACCGACGGCATCAATTGCTTGCCGCCGTGCGCAGATACGCTGGCCGCTGCACGCAAGCAGGAGCTCGCCTACGTCTCGGTGGAAAATCAGGTAACCGTGCTGAACCCGGAAACGTTGCGGAGCCGTTGCAGTCCGGCTTAGCTTGTCTGTGCCGGAAAACGTTCCCCAACTCGCATTCCGGCCCGGTATGTCCCGCGGCGAAATGAACGGCAGGCTAGCGACCGATAGAGAGTAACTTATGTCCGCCGCCTCTCGCTATCCAGCAGCCGACCGTAAGCTCGAACGCCATAGAGTCTTGTTCGTTGGTTGGGCGCGATAGAACATATTCATCACAGATCGGTTTACCGCGACCCGCAATACTCGCTTGATCCCCTTGAGCGAACGATGCTCGTTGGGCAAGTCACGAACAGCGTCCTGGCAATCCTCTATCGCCATTTTACCGCTTTGTTCATTGGCCCGCCAATCCAAACACGTAGGTATCACCGCCCACCATCATCGGGAAAAGTTTTTGCTGGTAGATTTTCATTCCTCCCAAGTATTGGGTATCGGAACAGATCAGAATGCCGTCATCAACTCGAAACCCTGCAACAATCATCATAGCTCTTATTTGGGGAAGTGGCCCACTACCGGGCTTATGATTCCCAATTAGGATAGCGCGGACGAATGATCGAGGGGCGAATGGGACGGAGCGGTAGGCACACGGCATAGCACGCGAATTACCAAAACTACCAACAAGTGTCGTACTTCAAACTGACCCACTATCAGAAGACGAGACTCCGGTGAAGCCGCCGCCCATTATCTGCCCGAAGCTTTACTACGTGTGGACGGTGCGTATACCCGCGCAGTTCGGTCAGCCTGGCGGAAGGGCGCGGTCAAACTCAGCTTAATCGTAGGAACCGATGGCCGCGTCCACAGAGTTCAACTTCTGCGTGGGCTCGGCCTCGTTCCGCTGCCTGTATTCGGCAGCAGCTTTAACGTCGTCATCTAGAATCATTTCCATTTGGAAGCTTTCTTTCATGATTTCACAAGAGCTATATTGAGGCAATGAATTCGAGGCAAACCGGACGCGCACTCATCAATCAGACCGGAAATCGCCTTACGGTACCGACAAGCGAGTAGTCACACTCTGCGGCTTCAAGTATCGGGGAAAGAGATCGCCCCGGCAGGCGAGGCTCCTACCTGTCCCAGTTGTCTGCTCGTAATCGAGCGGCGGCGAAACGTGGGTGGCCCGCCAGACTCAAACTGAACCACTACCCGGATATCGGTAGGTAAGTGTGCTCGCGTCATTGTCCTGCGGCTCCGGATCGTCATCCGGCATCGGCAAGCCAAGCCTTTCGTGTCTAGAACGACCCACCTAGCTTCCTGCGTTCTATGCAGTATATAGCAAACCGGTCGCTCGGAGCTTTCATTAACTCTTTTGATTATGGTCATCTATTTGTCCGCGCGGGGCGTGCGAAGAACAATACGGGTGAATATACCGGCCGGCGAACGTCCGGGCGCCCGCGGTTGGAACGGCTTTCGAAGGGAGCCTGCTGCCGGTCAACGAAGAGCCGCTCGGATTAAGGATCATCGCCGTCTCACGGGACGGCCAGAAGACTGACAGCGGCGGAGGCGTGTAGGCTGACCAAACCGAGACAATCGAAGGATAAGTCGGCGCACTCGCCGATCCGCATGCCAGTGTGGCGGAGGAGCAGGAAGGCGTTACTGTTGCGATCATCGCGCCGTAACAGTTCCTGTTGGATTAGCCGGTCCTGGTCGGCGGTAAGTGGTCGGGGGAGATAATGGTCGCGGCGGGGTGTGTCTTGGTGGAGGATTAAGTGGGCCAGCGCGGGGAGGTCTTCGGTCCACGCCAGTTCCTCCAACATGCAATGGACCCGCCGCCCGGAATCATGCTCATGCAACAACTGTTCCACGAAGATGGGCGAGGTGGGTGGTATAAGCGATGGTGGCCAAAGGGGGCCGATGGGAGCGCAGGAAGGCGAACCAGGCCAGGATGTGCGGATCGCGGCGCAATTGATTGAGGGACGGCACCTGCGGATATTGGGCGCCGAGGAAATTCAGAAAATTGCGGATGGTTCCGTTGTAGAAGCGAAATGCGTCGTGGTTGAGGGAAGTGGTGAGCGATTGGATCAATCGATACGTCTCTGCCCATCGCCCAACTTCCGGTTAAGCGCGTAATCAGCCGGAATCGCGGAGTCCGGCGACGCCAAGTTCGCCACCAGGGTACGGTGTGGCCCCTGCGACTCGGCGGAGTCATCCCACTTGCGCGGGGGATTTTGGCGGATTTGGGAAGTCCATGATAGGATTGCTGTAAGCGTGGAGGACGCATCCGGTCCGCGGAGAGGGTAGAGGCCCACCTTTCAGTTCGAGTCTCAGCAACCTTCTTTCAGCCCGATTGTGCGGACACCGGGCGCTCCGATGAAAGGAGGTCGCTATGTCGACTGATCCACACAAAGCCGCACGCCCTCTTCCCGACCGTTTCAATCTCCGCCATCTGAAGGACCAAGCCAAGGACCTGCTAAAGGCCGGGGCGGCGGCATCACTCGCCGATGCGCAGTTCCAGATCGCGCGTCTCTACGGGTTTGGGGGTTGGCCCAAGCTCAAGGCTCACGTCGAGTCATTCGAGGAGATCGGGCAACTCAAACAGGCAATCGACACCAACGACATCGCGCGCGTCAAGATCATGATGACGAGCAATCCGACGCTGCACAGTGCCCCACTTGGCTACGGCAAGGACGGACCGCTCACGTGGGTTGCCGAATGCCGCGTGCCTTGGGAGCCCCCGAGTTCTGCGAGATTGGCCATGGCGGAATGGATGATCACCCACGGATCGGATGTGCACCAGGGGGGCAACGGACCTCTGATGCGAGCCGCCCTCAATTCATATCGCATCCCGATGATAGATCTTCTGGTATCGCACGGCGCGGACGTGAACGCCCTGTGGCACGGACATTTCCCCATCATCTTTGCCGCGTGCGAGTCAATCGACCCGACCGCTCTAAAATGGCTTCTCGATCACGGCGCAAATCCGAATTCTCGCGACCATGGGTACGAAATCAGCGGCCATCCATATCCTGGCACTGCGCTCGGCTACCTCATTGCGGGTTACGCGCGTTCCTTGGAACGGCTGAGGCCTGCATCGAAGTCCTTCTCGAGGCAGGTGGCGAGACCAGGTACGACGCACCGGCTGTGCTGGCACTACTCCGTGGCAGGCTGGATAATCTGGCAGCGCTGATTGGCGCAGAGCCCGGCCCCGTGAATAAACGTTTCTCGGAACTCGATTGCGGCCAGAGCGGTGGACGTTGCCTCTTGCTTCAAGGAGGAACGCTTTTGCATGTGGCTGCGGAATACGGCAACGTTGCAGCGGTCGCTCTGCTCCTCGACCGTGGGGCCAATGTCAATGCCCGCGCAACAGTCGATGAGGCCGGCATCGGCGGGCAAACGGCAATCTTCCATGCGGTGACGCAGTTCGACGATGGCGGCTTGCCGGTAACGCAGTTACTGGTTGAACGGGGTGCAGATCTCACAATCCGCGTGAAGCTTCCCGGGGACTACGAGCGGCCGGGCGAGATCGTGGAGTGTACGCCCTTGGGCTATGCGCTGCGGTTTGGCGGCGAAAGTCAAAGAAGAACAGTTGCACTACTGAGAGAGTGCGGGGCCGTAGAGTAGCATTACGGAGATCGCCGGGATGACTTGGACGCCTAATTGCCGAATTTTACGGTCCGTATTCTTGCCAAACCGGAAGTAGGCACTGCGACGGCGTTCGAGCCACAGGCGCGCGATTAGTCCTGATATGTCCGGCTTATGTCAACTGGCCGAGAAACGCGCAAACCGCTGGCGCCCGAATCCGTGCACCCGCCGGCCGGATACCGCTAACGATATGCCTCCTTAATGCCGTTGTTCGCCGGGTGAATCGGCCTCTGGCAGGCGTCTTGACGCGCTGCCCGAATCGGGGGATACTCTGGACAAGGAGGGAGTATGCGCTCCCCTCGTCTCGCTGTGTCGCTCGCTTCCGCGGCTCTGGTGGTATGTTCTCCCGCTAGAGCCCAATCTGTGATCTCGACGCATTCCGGTTTGGTTTACTTTTTCGAAGGTTCCGTGTTCGTCGGGCAGCACCAACTGGAACAAAAGTTCGGTAACTTTCCGGACATTGGGGAAGGACACGAACTGCGGACCGAGCGCGGAAGAGCCGAGGTCCTCCTGACTCCGGGCGTCTTTCTGCGCATTGACGAAAACAGCTCAATCCGGATGCTCTCGACGCAGCTTTCCGATACGCTCGTGCAGTTGCTCGGCGGCTCCGTCATCGTAGAATCGGATCAACCTCAAAAGGGCACCTCGGCGATGCTGATTTATAAGAACTGGCGGGTCCGGCTCCCGCAACAGGGCGTGTACAGGATCGATTCCGAGCCGCCGCAGCTAACGGTTTACAAAGGCGAGGTCGAGGTCGCAGGTGGATCGAATAATGCCGTGAACGTGAAAGAATCGCAGCTACTGCCGCTCGCGGCCGCCCTAGTGCCGGAACAAAAGCCTGTGCTGACGGATGGATTCAAGACCTGGGCAATGAGCCGGAGCCAGGCGATTTCCGCGGACAACTCGATTGCCGCCGAAATCCGGGATGATCCATCTCAGAACGACTACGGCGGTCTTACGGTTGGCGGATTTACATACTTCCCTCCGACAAGTTATCCGTCGCTGGGTATCAATACGCCCTACGGGGGCAGCTTCTGGAGCCCGTATCAGACTGCGCTGATTTCGAACTGTTTCCAACCTTATATGCCCGATATGCCCGGAATGTATTCGGGATGGCCCGCGCCTTGCTTTTATCCGCAGACGGCTATTCTGAGTGCGTGGCCGGCCGGCGGCCTCTATTTCGGCGGCCTTCGTCCGCCGAGAGTCCCCTTCAGGCCCGGGCCGATCCGGCCGCTGTACGGGCCCATTTATAGTTCACCAAATCGGGTTTCCTCTCCGAGCCGTCCGGTTCCTACCGCTACCCGCCCAGTCACCGTTCCGCATATTTCAGCGCCCGTGGCCGCTCACAAATAGTGCCGACGACCCGCTGCTATTGAGATGGGGCGTAGTATCCAAGCCGCCAGTGTAATTTGAGATCCGGTATGCCGGCCGGCTCGGCGACTTTCACTTCCACGCGGCGGTATTTCCCGTCTCTGGTCCGGTTCTTCGGCGAGTACGCCAGCACATACTGGTTCCGAAGCTCGATGCCGATCCTGGTCGCGACGCTCGGCAGGTCGTCGGGATTCGAAGCGCTATAGGCGCGGCCGCCAGTCTGCTCGGCGAGTTCAGAGAGCAGGCGCGGTCCCGAGATTTCTTCCTTGGTCATGCCGACAAAAATATCAGGCTCGAAGACCCCCATCGCATAGATCTGCACGTCCGCTTCGCGCACCAGTTTCTGGATTTCGCTGGCCGAGTACTTGCTGTTGTTATCACCGCCATCGGAGATGATCAGAATTGTTTTGCGCGGGTTCTTCGCTTTTCGCATCTCGCGCAAGGCCATTTCGCCAGCGTCGAGCATCGCCGTAAGGCCGCCCGGTTCAATGGAATTCAATTTGTCTTCGACTTCCTCTACCTTATTCGTGAATGGGACCGCCAGTGTGGCCCGGTCGCTGAACTCAACCAGGAACACCTCATCTTGCGCGTTCATGGTTTTCAGGAATTGCAGCGCAGCCTGACGGGAAGTCCGCAGCTTATCGCCCATGCTACCGCTGGTATCAAAACAAACTCCCAGCGACAACGGCACGTCTTCGCCGGAAAAATGCGCGATATTTTGTTGGGCGCCATCTTCGAAAAGATGGAAGTCCTCTTTGTGGAGACCGAGAACGTAGCGGTTCAATGGGTCGGTGACCGTTGTGGGGATGAGCACCAGGGTACTCTCGACGCCGAACCGCACCGAGGGTTGGTCGTCACGTGAGCTGTCTGGCGCTTTTTGAGTGGTGTCGGATTGAGCCGCGGCCACGCCGTTACAGGATGCGGCCAGGATTAACAGCAGTGCTGCACGATCGATTAACGAACTGACTCCTTTGGAGCGCACAACCGAACTCCTGAACGATTTTAGCAGTTATGGCGGCGGGGCTTATGATCGCGCAAAAAAAGAGAGCGCCGAAAACCGATAGCGATATTGCCTGGTAATACCGCCGTGCGCCGGCCCTTCGTTAGCGGAGATTGGGCATTCAGGTCAAAGCTGCCACGCCAAAAAGAATCCCAGTGTCTCCGCCGTCGTCCGTCAGGTCGCGGCTCTTCATGGTTGCTGGTGGCTGACATCGGCGGGCGCCGCGAAGCGGTAACCTATCCACGGCTCCGTCAGGATGTACTTCGGCTTGGCCGGGTTCGGCTCGATCTTTTTACGCAACTGATTGATAAAGACCCGCAGCTGCTCAGCCTCATCACCATGATCCGGGCCCCACACGGCCTGCAGCAACTTGCGGTGCGGAACTGGCTTGCCGGCTCGCGAAACGAGACAGCGCAGCAGGTCGAACTCCTTGGGGGTAAGGCGCGTCTCTTTTCCCTTGACGTGGATGCGCCTCGTATCGAAGTCGATTTGTAGGTCCGGGTTGGACACCGAGTGCGGCCGGATTTCGGGCGAGGTGGGCGCGCGCCGCAGCGCTGCCCGGATGCGCGCCAGCAGTACTTCCATACCAAAGGGCTTAGTGAGGTAATCGTCGGCGCCCGCATCCAGTGCAGCCACTGTATCCTTCTCGCTATTGCGTACGGAGAGAATGATGATCGGGACGTCCGATCTAGTGCGCAGGTGCTGGCAGGTTTCCAAGCCATCAATGCCGGGCATGTTGAGGTCCAGCAGGACGAGATCGGGCATCTCAACGGAGATCGTGAATAGGGCATCTTCGCCGTTGCTGGCTTCGATCACTTCGTACTTGTGCCCGATCAGCGTGGCCCGCATCACCCGGCGGATTTGTGGGTCGTCGTCCACCACGAGAATTTTGCCGGCGCTCACGAAACCATTTAACCATGGTACACAGGCGACATTAGAGCTGCCGAAGCCGCTCGTACCGCGGTTCTCCAGGCAGCCGCTGTTCGCGAGTACTGGGGTCGTCGCTATGTGGGGGCATTTCCGCATCGCCGCATGCCCTCCATAAGAATTTTGGATTGGACCGCCGCACGTTCGGCTCTTAGACTGGATATATGCAGAACGCTACGGCAGTTGTTCCCGAGGGGGCTTCCCAAGTTGCGCTCATACACCACATCAGCAGCATCGTCAGCTCCGACCTGAGCCTGGAGAAAATGCTGCCGGCACTGATCTCGCTTACGCTTGAAGCCACGCGTTGCGACGCCTGCCTGGTCTACCTGGTCGACCGGGCCAGCAACGAAGTGGTACTACAGGCCTCGCAACTCCCGCACGCTTCCGAGATCGGCAACATTCGCCTGAAGATGGGCGAAGGCATCACCGGCTGGGTGGCGCAACATAAATCCGTGGTGGCACTGTCGAGCAAGGCTTCCGCCGACGCCCGCTTTAAGACCATCCAAACACTGCCGGAGGACACTTTCGACGCCTTCCTTTCCGTGCCGCTGATCAGCAGCGGCGATCTGATCGGCGTGATCAACGTGCACCACCGCGAGGCGCACGCGCATTCGCCGGAGGAAGTCGCGCTGGTCAGCTTCATCGGCGAGCAGATGGGCGGCGCTATCGCTAAGTCGCGCCTGGAAAAGCGCTCGGAAACCGCGGCGAAGCGCATGGAAACCTTGGCGGCGGTGGCCCAGACCATCTCTGCGGAGAACTATCTGGACCGCATCCTACAAACCATTTCGGAGATGGTGTCGGAAACCCTGGATTTGCCTGTGTGCTCCATAATGCTAATCGATGAAGACCGCCGCGAACTGGTGATTTCAGCGGCGCGCTGCTCGTCACCCGACTATCTGCATAAGATGCCGGTCCAAATCGAGGATTCGCTTATCGGTCGCGTGGTGCGGAAGGGCTGCCCCATGACGGTTCCCAATGTGCTCGCCGAGCAACAGTTGCGATACCCGGAACTGGCGCGCAAGACCGGTCTGGCATCGCTGCTGTCGGTGCCCCTGCTCTCGCGGGAGAAGGTGATCGGCACCATCAATATCTATACACGCGAGCAACGCGCCTTTTCCGAAGAAGAGACCGGTTTCGTGAAAGCCGTGGCCGGTCAAGCCACAATGGCCATTGAAAACGCGCGGCTAATGTCGGAAACGCAGGTAATGAAGCGGACGCTGGAGGCGCGGAAGCTAGTGGAGCGCGCCAAGGGCATCCTGCAACAGAAGTACAACTTCACCGAAGAAGAAGCCTACTTGCGCTTGCGCAACGAAAGCCGCCGGCTGCGGCGTCCTATGCGCGACCTGGCCGAAGCGGTGATTCTGGCGGACGATCTGCGGCGCGTCGGGGAGGGGCCGCGTCCGCACCTACCAGCCGTAGAGATCCAGGCACGCGACGCGACCTTCGCTGAATAGTGGCGCGTTGCCGCGCCCGCGATAACCTACCGATATGGTTTAGCGCTGTATCGGAAGCGACCCGGCGAATAAATCGGGAAATGAGGAGAACTCGGGCCGGGCCGCTTTCGATACAGCCCCATGAAGGAATCTGCTCGCGTTTGCGGCAGACGCGGCCTGTATGGGATTTCAATGGAAATTAGAGGGATGGGGAGTCATAGGGTATCGGAATCTGTGGCAGTCGACCGTGCTGATTGCTCTGATGGTTTGATTGGCCAGCGGCTTTTCGGTCGTCCTGGCGCGCTTTTGGCTGCATCCGGCATGCGCTGGAGGTTACCGAAGCACACGTATCGCGGATGCCACGATTTCGAGTGGTGTCGGACAACAAATCTGTAGTTCAAGCTGCCTTTTGGTCGGGCGGGGGAGAGCGCAGGTATAGTTGTGTGGCAGTGAGACGTTCCACAATGACCATGGTGCCGCCGCATTCGGGCAACGATAGAGGTCGTTACTGGATGGTGCTTCGGAAGATTGGCTCGTGATGGGCGGCAGTTGGGATGTATTTAGAAGTTTGCGACAGTTGGCAAGCCGTTGCAGCCGTTGCCGGTGGGCCATGAATCCGAAATGCCGGATGCGGACGAAGCCGACAGGCAGGACATGCAGAAAGAAGCGCCGCAGAAACTCCTCGACGCGAAGCTTCATCACGCGCTTCTTGTTGTTATGGGCCGAATCGCGCCAGCGAAAGCGCACCTGTCCGTTCGCCATTTCGACGAGTCTGTGATTAGAGATGGCGATGCGATGCGTGTAATTGCCCAGGTACTGGAGAACGTGTTCAGGGCCACCAAATGGTCGTTTGGCGTAGACGACCCAATTATGGCGGCAGGATTGGCGGAGGAGGGCAGCAAAGGCACGCGGTGTGGACAGATTCTGCAACTGTCCCGGGAAATGCAGTTCGCCGGCAGCAAAGGCTCTTTTAAGGGCGTCGAGGAACTTGCCGCGAAAGGCTTTCGCCATTGCTTGGACCGGAAGAAAAAAGTTGAAGCGCGGCCGGACCCAGCGGGAGCCGTCTGGCGAAATACCGCCTTCTGGAACCACAGAATGTACATGTGGATGATGCTCCAATTTCTGATTCCAGGTATGGAGAACGCTGAAAAAGCCGATCTCGGCGCCAAGAAGTCGTGGATCGCGTGCGAATTCCATCAAGGTTGCGGCACTGAGGCGGAACAGCAGGGTGTAGATGGTTTTCTGGTTGGCGAAGGCCAACGGCCCCAATTCGTGCGGCAAGGTGAAAACCAGGTGCACGTAGCGCACGGGCAGTAATTCTCCTTGTCGTGCCCGGACCCAGCGGCAGCGGGCCTTGCCCTGCCACTTCGGACCGTGGGATTGCGACACGAATTGTAGGAGATGGTCCGCAGACCGCACCGCAAGCATTCATCTACATGGCCGCCCAGAGCGGCTGTGCGACAACGCTGAATGGCGTTCAGCGCTTTCAAATGTGGGCGGTCGAAGCAGCTCAAGCAGCGCTGGATGAAAGCGGGTCCAGCGGCGCGGATTACATCGGCCACCTCCAGCGGGGGCCGGCTCACGGTTCTATGCCGGCGTGCTGGAATCCAGCGTGAGCGCGTCCAGCGGACTGGCCGTCTCCTGCAGGTGTCGCCGCGACAGGTGCCAATAGATGGTGGTAGCTTTTAGGTCACTATGCCCAAGCAGGATTTGGATGGTCCGGATGTCGGTGCCCGCCTCTCATAGATGGGTGGCAAACGAGTGGCGCAAGGTATCCACATACTACTCATGGTCTACCGCAAACGAAGATCTGCTATCGCTGTCATCCGTTCTATGGAGTCGAGGTTGAAGTAGTTCGCTATTTAAGGACAAGTCACCCTGCAATTCTGATTATCCGGTTACCGCAAGGCCTACAGATAGCGGTGCCCGAATGGATGTTGAATCCACAGGTTTGTGATCGGCTCACGAGCGCCGCGGAACCGCGCATTGCCATCGACGCGCTCATGGACCTGCGTCGACTGATCGATGCGCATTCTGTCGAGAACTCTCCCCAGGATCGTAGTCGTGCAGAATCTCCATCAGGAGGTGAGGATGCACAGCAACAAAAATCCGGTCGAGTGGCAGCGCAGACTACGCTTCGAGGACGAAGAGCTTTGGAGCGAGCTTCCCGAATCGGTGCGGGAACACTGCCGAAGATTGTGGCGCCAGATGTTGGCCAGCGTTCTCAAGGCCGACGAAAGGATGCAAAATGAGCGAGAAGATTAAGGGACATCATCTCGAACGCGGTGCCTATGTTTACGTGCGCCAATCCACGTCCTACCAGGTACGCAACCATCTGGAGGGCAAAGAGCGGCAGTACGCATTGGCGGCCCGCGCCGAACAACTCGGTTTTGCCAAGGTGGTGGTGATCGATGAAGATCTGGGTCGCTCCGGTTCCGGGACCCAGGAACGGCCAGGCTTCGGCCGGCTATTGGCTTCCGTCTGCCAAGGGCTGGCCGGAGCGGTGTTCGCCTTGGAAGCTTCGCGCTTGGCACGCAACAATCGCGACTGGCATCATTTAGTGGATCTCTGTGCGCTGACCGAAACGCTGCTGATTGATAGCGATGGCATCTACGATCCCCGGCAACTCAATGACCGTCTGATTCTTGGCCTGAAAGGGACCATGTCGGAATTTGAACTGGGGCTATTGCGGCAACGTGCCCGCGAAGCCTTTGAGCAAAAGGTGCGGCGCGGATTTGCGTTGTGGGAAGTGCCGGTTGGATTCGTGCGTACCGAGGAAGGGCAAATTGAGAAAACCGCGGATCGCCAGGTGCAGCAGGCGATCACCAACGTATTCCAGAAATTCCAGCAACTGGGAAGCGCACGGCAGGCGACGATCTGGTTCCGGGAAGAGCGCATTCTAGTGCCCAAAGTGAAACCAGGGACCGCCGGCCAGGAAGTGAGTTGGGGGCTGCCTAGCAGTGGCAGAATCCGCCAGATGCTGAACAATCCATGCTACGCCGGGGCATTTGCGTATGGCAAGACCGCAGTCCGAACCCGGATCGAGGAGGGGCGCGCCCGGCAAAGCTCGCGTTACCGGAAGCCCCAGAACGAGTGGAAGGTGTTGCTTGTCGGCCACCATCCGGGGTACATCAGTTGGGAGGAGTATTTGCAAAACCAACAACAGCTGGAGGCCAACGTGGCGTGCTATGAGGGGGAAAGCAGCGGTGCGGCGAAGTTGGGCGCGGCTTTGTTGTCCGGCTTGCTGCGTTGCGGTCGCTGCGGCAGGAAACTGCAAGTGGTCTACAGCGGCACCCGCGGCCGCGTGCCGCGCTATGTCTGTCGGGGAGATCGGGGAGATCGCGAATCCAGCCGATGCCTGACGGTAGGGAGCTTGCGCGTAGATCGAGCCGTGGCCCACAGCGTACTGACTGCCATTCAACCTGCTGGGATTGAGGCCGCCGTCCAATTAAGCGAATGCGCCCAGGCCGAGGATGACGCAAAGCGAAAGGCGTTGGCACTGGCGCTGGAGCGAGCTCGCTATGAAGAGCAGCGCGCACGCCGGCAGTTTGATGCGGTAGAGCCGGAGAACCGATTGGTGGCTAGTGAATTGGAGACCCGTTGGAACGGCGCGCTGGCACAGGTGGCGGAAGCGGAGGCCCGGCTAGCAGCTGTGGAGAAGACAGCTACGCCTCTCAGTGCCCCACAAAAGCAATGGCTGCTGGCGCTGAGCGAGGATGTGATGGCCTTGTGGAATCATCCGGAAGCACCCGTACAACTGAAAAAGCGAATCTTGCGGACGGTGTTGACGGAGATCGTTATCGACCATGAGGCAGACCCCGAGATATATCGCCTGCGGCTGCATTGGACTGGAGGAGTACACACGGAAGTGAGTGTTAGGCGTAACAGGCCAGGTCAGCACCGCCACAGTGCCGATCGTTCAGTAATTGACTTAGTAAGTGACTTAGTAAAGATATGTCCAGACAAGACGATTGCAGCAATCCTAAATCGCCTGGGATACAAGACGGGACAAGAGAAAACGTGGAATGCGTCTCGCGTAGCGGGACTGCGCGGATATCACAAGATCGCGCCTTTTCAAAAGCGGGGTGACTGGGTGACGCAAGAGGAGGCAGCGCGCGAACTGCAGGTGAGTGACACGGTTGTAAAACGACTTATCCGGGAGGGCATTCTTCCGGCCAAACAAGTGGTCAAGTATGCTCCATGGATCATCGAGAAGAAAGACCTGTTGCTGCCAGCAGTTCAGACAGAAGTGAGAGCGGCCCGGCGCGGCGCCCATAGACTCCCGCGGATCCTGCTCGGCCAAGCTCAATTATCTTTAGAATGAGTGAACTCTGAAAGGTGGTGTAGTATGCCGAAGCGTGTCGTAGAGTGTGTGGGTGAATGGGCTTCTCCATGCCGGCGCGGTGAGCCGCTCGCTCGCAGGCTTCCAGAGCACCTTGTCGCTGATGGGATGGTCGACATTGTCGTGTTCAGTTTCGCCGGGGAACAGCCAAACCGTGGGTTTACGTTTGCGGCTGCGCCAGTGCTGACGTAGTGCCTCCAGCAGTTTCGGACTGAGCATTACATCGCGATCCTTGCGTCCCTTGGCGCCGCGGATGCATCACCATCCGTTGGGTATCGATATCCGCGATTTTGAGCCGGGTGACTTCGGCACGCCGCATTCCGGTGGCATACAGCGTCATCAGCAGGATCCGATGAGCCGGGTTGGCAGCGGCATTGATGAGTTGGGCCACCTCATCCTGGCTGAGGACCAGAGGCAGCGTATGCGGCCGTTTCGGGTATGGCATGTCGTCCATCGTCCAGGGGCGGGAATGCCCGGTAGATCGTAGAAAGTAGCGACTCTCCGCTCGCAGCCTTGATAGGCTAAGAGCAGTTTTCTTTTGCCGAGAAAAGGAGAGTCGCTATGAAGAAACCATACCAGATTGAAGCGCAGCGTGCTGTGAAGCAGTTGGAGGGCATGGCCGCCGAGGGAAATCCGGCGGTGCAGATGATGCTGCCCATGGCAGAGATGGTAGGCTGGCTGCGGAAAGGCGTGGGCGAACTAGTCCGCCAGGCCGGCTTGCACTTGATGGATTTGTTGATGCAGGAAGAAGTCCGGGAACTGGTCGGCGAACGCAGCCAACGGCAGGCGGACCGGACCGCCAATCGGTGGGGTAGCGAGGGGGGCTACTGCGTGGTGATGTTTCATCGCGGCGAGCCGCTGACCGAGACGGTGTGGGAGAAGTTGATGCTCGGCCTGAGCACGCGGAAATACGGGCAAGCCATTCGGCAGTTCAGCGAAGCGTACGGTTTGGAGAAGAGCGCGGTCAGCGAACATTGCGAGCCGGGCGAAGCTGAAGGACATGATGGAGCGTCGGCTGGACCAGACACGGCTATGCGCATTGCTGATTGATGCAACGCCGTGCGAAGGTCAGCAGATGGTGGCGGCCTTGGGAATAGCGCAGGACGGGCGGAAAACGATCTTGGGCATTCGGCAAGGAGCCACAGAAGATGCGACCGTAGTCAGTGAGTTACTCAGTGATTTAGTAAGTCGCGGGTTGGATTTCAGCGAACCGCGGCTCTACGTTCTGGACGGCGGCAAGGCTTTGGCTGCGGCAGTGAAAAAGCACGCCGGCGAATCGGCGGCGATCCAGCGGTGCCAGGTCCACAAGCGCCGGAACGTGCTGGATCATCTGACCGACGAACAGAAGCCGGCCGTGGCGAAAAAGCTCAACGCGGCTTACGCCTTGGAAGATTATGCCGCTGCCAAGCAGGCGCTCAACCTGCTGCATCGTGAATTGATGGACCTCAATCCGAGCGCGGCGAGGAGCCTGGGCGAAGGCATGGAGGAGACGTTGACCGTGCATCGACTGCACGTCCCGATGCAACTCCGGAAGACACTCGCCAGCACTAATGTGATCGAGTCGGCGTTCTCCATCGTGGAGCAGGTTTGCAAGAACGTGAAACGCTGGCACGATGGCGACCAACGAGAGCGCTGGATAGGGTCGGGGCTCCTGGTTGCCCAAAAGCAGTTCCGCCGCGTCGCCGGGCACAAACAGATTCCGGCGCTCATCAGAGAATTGGAAGCGCTGGCGCCGCCCAAGCCCGAAGTTGCCAAGCGGAGAAAGGTGTCGTAGAGTGGGTTACGAGAGAGCCGCTACTTTCCACGGAGCTCCGGGCATTCCCCCAGGGGCGCTTGAGGACATGCACAAAAAAGAACCGCAGTGCTTCCACGTAAGCGCAGACACTGTTGGGTTTAAGTTTGCGTTCTCGAAAAAGGCGCACTTGGTAGTCGCGTATTTGATCGAGCCCAAGCTGGTCCGGCGAGCCGTGAAAATACTGAGCGCACTCGGACACAGCGTGCAGGTATAGTCTTCGTGTATTCTGGCTGTAGTTGCGACGCTCGAGTTCATCGAGCATCATCTTGCGTAAGCGGGTCATGAGAAACTCCTCTGACCCGCACAATACTGCAATTGTTAACCGACCGCTCGAACAACCCCCACGCGCAGCGTCTGCTGCGGCGAGCAGCTTCGTTCATGGCCGCTTAACGAGGCTGCCTCTGGCAGGCGTGACTCCTTTGCCGCGTGAATTCGTGAATTGCCGCCGAGCACCCTGCATGAGACCAGAGACTCGCGCGGTTGGCCGGCGCGGGGCAACCCCTACTTAACGTTTTTCCACCTCTCAGGATCAGCTGCGAGATCTCGCCTGAACATCTGGACGTTGCCACAGGTGTCGCAAACAAGTATCATCCACGGCTTATAATCCATGTCATTGGTTCCCCAAAACCGATGCGAGCTGCGATTCTCCGGCTTGTTCTCTTGATAGTTGTGAGGCTCGTTCAAGAGTTGAAGTTGATACGTTCCTTCGATGCAGTAATTGCATCCCTGCCTTACGTTTAAAATGAGCACATGCGGGTTGTTAACCATCTTCTTGATAACCCCATCGAGAGCCTCCAAGAAGCTGGAGGCATCTGGAAATCTTGCCGCCGGGTCTTCTACGCCAGAGAGGTTCAACAGGTCGTAAGCAAAATGCATTGCCGATTCCGCGTCCTTCCCCAAAGGTTGTAACGAAGTTGGCTGTGTCGATCGCGCGGTAGTGGTCGGCAAGCTAAGAAGTAATACAGCAATTTGCTAAGTGTGGAAACCGCGAACCCGCGCACCGGTGACGACCTCAAAGCCGGAGACCATTCGAGCGCAGGCGGGAACTTCTACCCAACCAGTCAATCAAGCCCAACTCGTGCTACAATCGAATCTACCGGAAGTTGATCCACAACCCCTCTCCCTCAGTCAGGCAGTCGGCTCGTCGATTCTCCTCCGCCCCAAAAAAAACTCAAGAATGAAAAGTTTCACTGATTTTCCCCTCTCTGCTCTCCTGAAGAGCAATCTGGTAAAGAACGGATTTAAAGAGCCAACCCCCGTCCAGGCCGAGGCCATCGAACCCGCACTGGCCGGCCGCGACGTGGTTGCCACGGCGCAAACCGGGACCGGCAAAACGCTCGCGTTTGTCCTCCCCATCATCGACATCCTCGCAAAAGAAACATCGCGTTCCGGCATCCGGGCTGTCATCCTCAGCCCCACCCGCGAACTCGCGCTGCAAATCCACGAGACCTTCGTCAAAATGTCAGCCGGCAGCCCGGTGCGCGCGGCCGTCGTGATCGGCGGCGTCGGCGAAAACTCGCAGTTGCAGTCCATTCGTAAGGGCGTCCAAGTGCTGATCGCCACCCCCGGCAGGCTATACGATTTTCTCAGCCGCGGGCTGGTCGCGCTCGGCAACGTGCGCATCCTGGTGCTGGATGAAGCCGACCGCATGCTCGACATGGGCTTCCTGCCGACCATCAAGCGCATCATGGCGGTCATCCCAACCGAACGCCAGACACTGTTCTTCTCGGCCACCCTCGAAAGCTCGGTCAAGCACCTGGTGGAAACGCATGTTCGCAGCGCCGTGCGCGTGGAGATCGGATCCACCACCAAACCCGTCGATACGATCGAACTGCATGTCTACGAAGTCGAGCCGGACCGCAAGCTCGGTCTGCTCCAAATGATGCTGCACGACGAGCAGGGTTCGTTTCTGGTCTTCGCCCGCACCAAGCACGGCGCGGATCGGCTGGCCACGAAACTGTCGCGCGGCGGCGTGAAGACCGCCACCATCCACGGCAACCGCAGTCAGAACCAGCGCACGCAGGCGCTGCGCGGCTTCCAGGACGGCTACTATCGCGTCCTGGTAGCAACCGACATCGCCGCGCGCGGCATTCACGTAGAAGGCATCTCCCACGTGGTGAACTACGATCTTCCGCAAGTTCCGGAGGATTTCATTCACCGCGTCGGCCGCACGGGACGCGCGGGCGCCGGCGGAACGGCTTCGACCTTCGCCACGCGCGCCGAGCGTGGCGGACATCGCCCACATCGAGCGCATTCTGGCAATCCGGCTGGTTCGCCGCCAGGTTTCGCCGGACGTCGGCCGCGAGCAAAAGATCACGGCTCCAGTCATCCAGATTCCCTCGGCCTCTCCGCGGCCCCAGTTTCGGCGGGCGCGCTCGTTCGCGCCCAGGCGCCGCGTTGTATAGCGCAACCGGCCCAGCTACCCATGATTCTCCTCACGCAGGACCTGGTGGCGAGGAATGGTTCAACTGGCAGGAACTCCCTGGACCTGGACCGGCGTCAAACGGCAGCAAACGAGACTCCCATCACCAGGTAATTCGGCCGGACGTCGTAGATCTGGCAAATGTTGGGATGGTTCAGCGCGGCGATGGCGCGGCCTCGCGCTTCGAAGTGCTCGCTGAACGCACTCTGGGGAAAGTGTGCCCCGGTACACCTCCCCATGCCGCCCGCGCCCACCGGCGCCCACCGGCGCAACGATCTCATAAGGCCCCAACCGGTTCCGGCCAAAGGCATGGATATCAAATGATTCTACCGTCCGCGGGCCTGCCTGGCGAAACTGGCTGCTACAATAGCCCCTTCAAGGAGCAATGTGATGGAAGACACGGTGATACGCCCCACCCTGAAGTTCATCAAGCTGGGCTACGCGGCTGTCGGGCTGCTGATCGTGGCCGGTGTGATTGGCTTCAGCATGCTCTCCGCGGACAGCGAATGGAAGGACAGACCGTGGATCATGGCCGTGCCCGCACTCCTGTTCATCTGGCCGGCTCGCCGCCACCTGGCCCGCCAGTTCACCAAGGCGACCATTGCGGGCGACCGCCTGCGCTACGAGGTCGGCGCGCTGGGCAAGTCCACCCGCAATATCTCCCTGCCAAAAGTTCAGGACGCCCGCATCGACCAGTCCGTGCTGCAGCGGATGTTCGGCGTCGGCGACCTAGCCATCGAAACCGCGGGCGAAGCCAGCCGCCTCATTATCCGCAACGTTGACAAGCCCCAGCAGGTCGCCGACGAGATTCTGGCGGCTTCGCATAACCAGGCCTCCGGACACCCGCTGTAAACGCAATCCAGTCACAAAACTCGTAAAAATAGCCCTGCGCCCATTCCATCAAATGCCCGCAATCCAAAACCCACCCCCGACCCACCTCGAACGAAGCCCCGCGCAAATATTCAGAACCATCCTCCCTGTTCCAGCGTTATAACAATCAGAATGCCCCTGGCAATGGCCGCAGGCCGGCTGACCGCACGCAGCGACGCCGACCTGATTCAGGCATCCAAACGCGGCGATCTCTCTGCCTTCGAGGAGATCTACGCCGCGCACGCCGGGCGCATGAAGAGTATTGCGTTTCATTTACTTGCGGATCGCGCAGACGCCGAGGACGCCGTGCAGGAAGCATTTTTAAAGATTTATCGGGCCGCCGGGGCCATCCAATTCGATTCTGGCCTGGCGCCCTGGATCTACCGCATTCTGCTGAACTGCTGTTACGACACCGGCCGCAAGCGCAAGCGGCAGGCTGAGTCGCCCCTCCCCGCCGACCCGCCGGCCATCCCCCAAAACGTGCCTCTGCAGGTGGCCATCCGGCACGCGCTCGGGCGCATCCATCCGCAATACCGGATGGTCTTCTGGTTGTTCGAAGTGGAAGGTTTTCGCCATTCTGAAGTAGCGGCCATTCTGGAAATTCCCGAAGGCACCTCCAAGAAATGGCTATTCGAAGCCAAACGGGAGTTGCAGCGACTGTTGACAGGGAGCCGCGCATGACATTTCATTGCAAAGATCTGGAGCGCGCCCTGGCTGTTCCGGAACTGTTGCCCGATGCACGCGAACATGCCAAAACCTGCGACGCTTGCCGCCGCGAGTTGTGGCTCTGGAGTGAAATGTCGGCCTGCGCGCCTGGACTGCGCGCCGAGTGGGAGTCGCCGGACCTGTGGCCCAAAATTCGCGAGACCTTGGCCGCGCAGCAGAAGGCCGACAAGCCCCGCGGCCTCTTGCGCGGCGGGTGGCGTGACTGGCGCCTGATGGCCGCCATCGCCGCCATGCTCGCCATCGCCGTGTCCGTCTTCCTCGTACAATATTCGCGGCCGGTCCCCGTGGGCGCGCCGCAGGACAGCGATTTTCTCACAGACCAGGCGTTGAAAGAAGTGGAACAAAGCGAAACTGCCTATCGCGCTTCGATTGATAAGCTGACGCGTCTGGCCGCGCCGAAGCTGAGCGCTGCGGATAACCCCAGCGCCGTCGCCACCCGGGAAAAACTGATGGTGCTTGATTCCGAAATCGATAATATGCGCTCCACCGTGAGCCATAACCGGTTCAATGCCCAGTTACAAGCCGGACTGGCCGACCTCTATCGCGATAAGCAAGATACCCTAAAGGAGATTCTGCAACGTGCCCAATAGCATGATTTTTGGTATTACCACCCGTCAAAATCGTCGTGGGGTCTCTCCCGGCGCCGTTTTGCGCCTTGCCGCTCTATCCGGTCTGGCCCTGTTACTAGCTGTTCAGACATTCGGGCGCGACGAATTCTCCCGCAACTTCGATAAGACCGTGACCCTGGCCAACGGCCAAAGCGTGCGCGTGGAACATAAGATGGGCAATGTCAACCTGCGCACCCACGCCGGGCGCGACGTGGTGGTGCATGCCACGATTCGCGTCTCCGGTTCCAACAATGCAGAAGCCAAGCGGCTCGCGGATGGCATCCAGATCGAAGTCGCACCCGCCGGCTCGACGCTGATCGTACGCACCGAATATCCTAAAGAGGAACACGGCGGCTTCTTCGGCTTCCACAATATTTCCTACTCGGTCAATCTGGATGTCACCATGCCTGAAACCGCGCCACTCGAATTACACAATAGTTTCGGCACTGTCAGTATTGAAGATCTCAAAGCCAACGCGAATGTCAGTAATGCCAATGGGAGGCTCACCTTCCGCAACGGGCGCGGCTCGCAGCGCCTGGAGAACCAGTTTGCGGGCGTCGAAGTCACCGGCAATGCCGGCGACGTGGACATTCGGAACAGCAACGGCAGTGTGGATGTCTCCGAGGTCACCGGCATCGTGAACGTCAAGAACCGTTTCGCGAATGTGACCGTAACCAATCCGGGACGCGGCGGCACTATCATCAACGGCAATGGCGCCGTGCAGGTGACCAACGCGGGCGGCGATGTGCACATTACGAATTCATTCGGCAAAGTGACAGTAAGTGGAGTTAAAGGGAACTTAGTTGTGGGTAACGGCAACGGTGACGTAGAGGCGAATAGCATCACCGGGACGGCCGAATTGAATACCAGCTTCGGTACCGTGCGTTTCGGTGATATCGGCAAAGGGCTGTCTGTACACGCCACGAATTCCGGCGTGATTGGCCGCAAGGTCGGCGAGTCCGCCACCATCGAGAATTCGTTCGGCCGCGTGGACGTCAGCGAGGTGCACAAAGGCCTGCGCATCGTGGGCGGCAACAGTCCTATTACCGTGGCCGATGTGGGTGAAGAAGCCTCCCTCAAAACCAGTTTCGGGCTGGTGACGGCCGACCGCGTGGGCGGTCTGCTGACCGTGGATAATTCGAACGGTGCCGTGAAGGCGACCGCGCTGCGCAACAGCGCCAACGTGCACACCAGCTTCGGCGCGGTGCTGCTCGACGGCGTGGCCGGATCGGTGGATGTGGACAACCAGAACGGCGGCGTAGAAGTATCCCTGCAGGGTCAGGCGTGCCGTCCCGTAGGCATCCGCACCAGCTTCTCGGCGGTGCGCGTGCGCGTGCCCGACAATGCCAGCTACGCCGTAGCCGCCAAAACGTCGTTCGGGAAAATTCACTCCGATTTCCCCATGACTGTCTCCGGAGATCTCAGCTCCGATTCGCTCAACGGCAACATCGGCGGCGGAGGCTGCCCCATGCGCCTCAACGACAACAATGGAAGCATTGAGATCCTGAAAAACGGTAAAGGCTAGAGTATTATAACTTCTCAGAATCTTCGCCGTGCTGGAGGGCCGGGCCTTAGCCTGCGCCGGGCTTCAGCCCTGCTAGCATGCCGCAGTAGAGTCCTACTAGAGAAAGCCGCTTACTCTAACGTGCGCCTGCCAGCCAGCACCTTAGCCCGGATCAACTCCTCCACCCGCCGCCAAACCCGCGGATCGGATTCAATCTCGACGTGCGGCCGCATAAACGCCCGTGCGTACCACGGATAACCCGCACAACTGACCGGCGTAGCCTGGTAGTCGAATTGAAAGTTGCCTAATATTTGCGTACGCGATTCATCGGCAGCAAATATCCTGGCTCGACCGCGCAGCAGTCCTCCGCGCTGAAAGAAATTGACAGCTTGGGCCACGTTCGACGGAATGGATTCGTCATTCTCGCCGATCTTCTTGATGCTGTCCACCTGCACCGTGAGCATCACTGGTATAGCTTCCCTGCCAAGCCTGCGCGCTAGGTTTACGGTTTCCGAAGCGCCCCAACTATGCCCGTAAATAACGATGCGGGCATCGCGCTTCTCCGCGGCCGACAGCGTGCCGTCGTGATTCATGTCCAGCAGTTGCAGGATCTCACGATGCGCCTGTTCGCTCCGGCGGTTCTCAAAGAGTCTGACTTCCACCCCGGAGGGGTAATCATGCTGCAAGCGATTAGCGAGCTGAATTTCCGAGTGCGCAGTGTTATCATGCCCGACTAACCCGCCCACGAATCCGATCACGATGGCGTCCGGCGCCTGCTGGCCCGCCGCGGGCATCATCACCACGAGGCCGGCGAACAAAACCGCCGCCGCGCGCGGCACAACACAAATCCCCATTACGTTTGGATTGTAACATCGCGTGCCGGTCTCGACGGCATCGCCGCCTGTTACCATCCGGTTTATGCCGAAACGCCTGCGCATGCCCTTGGCGCTGTTGGCGCTGGCAGCGCGCCTTGCCGCCCAGTGGGTCCCGCTGAACCCTGTCACGGATGTTCAGCAGCAGCCTGATGGAGTGCAGTTGACTATGCACTCCGGCGTCATGTGGATTCAAGTGGCGGGCGATTCTATTATCCATGTTACTTATTCGCCCACCGCCGCATTCCCCAGGCAGACGGAATATGTCGTCACCAAAACCGCGTGGCCGGCGGCGCAGTGGAAGATGGAATTTAAGGGCAGCGAAATCGCTCTGCTCACCCCGCGTTTGAAAGTGTCTATCGATCGTAGGGACGGCGTCATCTCCTACGCCGATTTGTCGGGCAAGAAACTGGTGGCCGAAGGCCCCAAAACCATGACGCCGGCCGTCGTGAACGGAGAGAACACTTATCACGCCGAAGATAACATCTCTATCTACGGTTCCGAAGAGGCTTTCTACGGCTTGGGCCAGCACCAGGCGGGCGTCTGGAATTATCGCGGCGAGTCAGTCGATGTGTCCCAGGATAACACCAACATCGCCGTGCCCCTGCTCCTCTCCAGCAACGGCTACGGCCTGTTTTGGAACAACGCATCGCGCTGCCGCTTTAACAACCGCTTCGTGCATTCGTTATATATTAGCGCCGAAGTAGCCGATACCGTCGATTATTATTTCCTGTACGGCCCGGAGTTCGATAAGATCATCGCCGGTTACCGCGAACTTACCGGCGCTGCGCCCATGTTCGGTAAGTGGGCTTATGGTTTTTGGCAGTGCAAGAATAAGTATCAATCGCAGGAAGAGCTACTCGCGGTGGCCCATAAGTACCGCGAGCTTCATATTCCGGTCGATAACATCGTACAGGACTGGTTCTGGTGGACTACTAAGGGCGAGTTTGTATTCAATAAGAATTATCCGGATGCCAAGGGTATGATCGACGATTTGCATCGCAACAATTTCCACCTGATGATTTCGGTCTGGCCGTACTTCGATCCTGGAACCGCCACTTACGCCGATATGGACAAACGCGGTTACTTCATCGACCGCACCAAAGTCCGCGCCTACCACCCCGCCGGCATGGCTGTGTACGACGCCACCAATCCGCAAGCCCGCGCTTATTATTGGAACCTGATAGACAAGGCGTTGTTTCAAATCGGCGCGGACGCCTGGTGGCTGGATACCACCGAGCCCGAAACCGAGGGCCGCGAAGAGAACCTCATGCTGAACAACAAGCTGGCCATCGGCAGCGGCGCGCGTTATGCGAATCTGTTTCCGCTCATGACTACGGCGGCGGTCTACGACGGCCAGCGCCGGGCGAGCGACCGCAAACGCGTATTCATTCTGTCCCGCTCCGCCTTCGCCGGTGCACAGCGCAACGCCGTAACCGCCTGGTCGGGCGATATTCTTTCCGATTTCGAAACTTACAAACGCCAGATCCCCGCCGGGCTGAACTTCTCTCTTTCCGGAATTCCTTACTGGACGACTGACATCGGCGGATTCTTCATTGGAAACCCCGACGATCCGGCTTATCGGGAGCTGTTCGTGCGCTGGTTTCAGTACGGTACGTTCTGTCCGATTTTCCGCGTGCACGGAACCCGCACCACCAATCAGAACGAGTTGTGGTCTTACGGACCCGAGGCTCAGTCCATACTGACTAAGTTCGACCGTTTGCGTTATCAGCTGATGCCCTACATTTACTCGCTCGCCTGGATGACAACTCATCAAAGCTACACGCCCATGCGCCCGCTCGTGATGGATTTTCGCGCGGATGTGCGCGCACAAAACATCGGCGATCAATTTCTGTTCGGGCCGGCCATGCTCGTGAACCCCGTAACCGAGCCGGGTGCAGTAACACGCCACTTATATCTGCCGAAAACTAAGTGGTACGACTTCTGGAGTGGACATGCCACGGACGGGGGACGATCCCTTGACGCGCCGGTGACACTCGATACTCTGCCGTTGTACGTTCGCGCCGGATCGATAATCCCCATGGGACCGGATGTGGAATACGCCGCCGAGAAGCCCGCCGATCCGATCGAACTGCGCGTCTATCGCGGCGCTGACGGCGATTTCACGCTCTACGAAGACGAGAATGATAATTACGACTACGAAAAAGGCGCGTACGCAACCGTCGCCATCCATTGGGACGATTCCGCCGGTAAGCTGACCATCGGCGCGCGCCAGGGACAGTTTCCCGGCATGCTCGCATCGCGCACCTTCCGCGTCGTCCTCGTAGACACCGGCCACAGCGCGAGCACCGTCCCATATTCCGGTGCCGCGGTAACGGTAGCGCCATAGCGCCGAGCTTGCCCGCCGCCAGTTACAGTAAGGATTGGCTCATCTGCTGATAGTCGACGACGACAACAACACGCTGGCCTCCCTCTCCCGTGCCTTCCGCCTCGCCGGTCACCAGGCCACCGTCTGCGATAGCGCCGCCCGCGCCCTCGAACTCGTCAAGACCGAGCGTTTCGACGTGATTCTTTCCGACGTCGTGATGCCCGGCAAAGACGGTCTCTCGCTCCTCGAAGATCTCAGAGCGCAGGGCGCGGCCGTGCCTGTAATCATGATCTCAGGCCAGGCCAACATCGAAATGGCCGTGCGCGCCACGCGCTTGGGCGCGGTCGATTTTCTCGAGAAACCGCTGTCCACGGAAAAGCTGCTGCTCACCATCGACAATGTCCTGCGCATGCGGCGACTCGAAGACGAAAACCGTCAGTTGCGGCAGCGCGTAGGTAAGCACGAGATCGTGCACTCCGGCGAAGCCATGCGCCGCGTGATGGCCCAGGTGGACCGCGTGGCCGCCAGCGAGACGCGCGTCTCGATCCTGGGCGAGACCGGGACGGGCAAAGAGTTGGTCGCCCGCGCGCTCCATGATCGCAGCCCCAGGCGCGACGGTCCCTTCGTCACGTTGAACTGCGCCGCCGTGCCCTCCGAACTGATCGAATCGGAGCTGTTCGGTCACGAAAAAGGCTCCTTCACCGGCGCCGTCTCGCGGCACTTAGGCCGCTTCGAGCAGGCCCATCACGGCACCCTGTTTCTGGATGAAATCGGCGATATGCCCGCCGTGATGCAGGCCAAGCTGCTGCGCGTTCTGGAAGAGAAACAGGTCGAACGGATCGGCGGCGACCGCTCCATTCCGGTGGATGTGCGCGTCATCGTGGCCACCCACCGCAACCTGGAAGAAATGGTCGCACACGGCACATTCCGCCAGGATCTCTACCATCGCATCTACGTATATCCGTTGGTGCTGCCGCCGCTGCGCGAACGCCAGGAAGATATTCCCGCGCTGGTCGAACACTTCGCGCGCCAGGTCTCCGAAATCAATGGTTGGAAGCCGAAGCCTTTCTCGCCCGAAGCCATCGCCCATTTGAGCCGCTATGCGTGGCCGGGCAATGTGCGCGAACTGCGCAACGTGGTGGAGCGATTGCTGCTGCTCGCCGACGCCGAAGTGGATGCCGCGGCCGTGCGGCTCGCGCTGCCGCACACCGTCACCCAGTCCGGCGCGCCGCTCGGCGGCGGCACGCTGGCCGCGCGCACCGAGACCTACGAGCGCGAAGTCATCCTGGCCGAACTCAAGCGCCACCAACGTATGACCGATACGGCCAAAGCGCTGGGCCTCGAGCGTAGCCATCTCTATAAGAAGTGCCAGCAGCTCGGCATCGACTTGCGTGCCTTGCGCCAGTGATTCATCTTCACCGCCCGCTGGCCAGCCGGTCGGCCAACAGCGGCGGCAGGCCCGCGCGCCGGATCTTTTCCTGTGCCTTGCGCACGTCGTATGGCAGCCGGTAGAAGATCAGGAAATTTTCTTCCGGGTTGTATAGCACGTACGCCGCGCGCGGATCGCCGTCCCTCGGCTGGCCTATCGAACCGGGGTTGATCATGTAGGCGCAGTCCGGATCCAATTCGAGGGTCTGGCGCTCTTCCGCCGCCGGTGTTTTCTCGATTGTCTCCACGCGCGCGTGATTCCAGATAAACCCGCCCTGCAGGTGCGTGTGCCCGAAAAACGTTACCGGAGTCTCCAGGTAGTCGAAGACCATTCCGGCGTCGGCCGCGCCCAGAATGTACTCGTCTTCATCGAGCGGCGAGCCATGTACCATCTGGAAACCGTCGTACGCCAGCGGCCCTTTGGGCAGACCGCGAATATAGCCGGCGTTTTCCGGGGTCAGTTCGTGATACGTCCAGATGGCTGCCGCGCGCGCCACCGGGTTGAACCATTCCAGATCTTCGAGTCCTACCGAAGCGCGGTCGTGATTGCCGCGCACCACCCCGGCCGTATGCGCTCTGGCCCATTCGGTCACCGCATTGGGATCCGCGCCGTAGCCGATCAGGTCCCCGCAGCAAAGCACCTGGTCGTACTTGCCGGCAGCATGCTCCAAAGCTGCCTGCAAGCCTTCCCAATTGGCGTGTATGTCGCTCAGGATCAGGTATCGCACAGCCGCGCTCATGCCTTTCTCAAGCGCAGGAGCGCTATCTCGGGGGGCGCGCCAAAGCGCACGGGGATGCCGATAGTGCCTATGCCGCGCGTGACATATTCCGCCGCCGCGCCCCGCCGGTACATTCCATACACGTACGGCGTAAAGAATCGCGCGGCATTGATGGGCTGGTGCAGGATTTCCACGCTCACCTGGCCGCCGTGCGTGTGGCCGGCCAGCGTCAGATCGTAGCCCTTCGTCACCGCCGCGGGAAAGACGTCCGGATTGTGGGACAGCAGCACGTTGTAGGCTCCCGGTACTACCAAACGCTCCGCACCCCGCAGATATCCGTGGCCGAACCGCTGGTAATCCACACCGGCCACATTCAGAAGCGCGCCGCCAAAACGCAGGGCCTGCGCGCGCCTGCGCAGAAAAGGAATGCCGAGCCGCGCGCCTTCGCGTTCTGTCAGGTCCTCGCACCTGGCGTAGACCTCATGATTTCCCATGCAGGCCAGAATTCCGGCGTCCGTGCGCAAGCGGGCGATTTGCCGCAGACAGGCTTCCAAAGGGTCGCCGCTGGCGGTGATCAGGTCGCCGGTAACCAGCGCTAAGTGCGGACGCAATTCGTTCGCGCTATCGATCACCCGCGCCAGTTCCTTCTCGCTCAGGAACGCGCTCAGGTGAATGTCGCTCAAGTGCAGCAGCCGCAGGCCATGCAGGCCGTCGGGTAGATTCAGTACGGGTATCTCCACTTCCCGCACGTGGAAATCCAGGCGTTCCACGAGCGCGCCGTAACCCACCACGGCGAAGGGGGCCGCCAGCAGTGCGCCTCCCGTGGCATTGAGCAGACGGCGGCGCGCCGGATCGAAGGCCGGTCCCCAAACCCGTTCCGCCGCAGATCGCATGGCACGGTAAGCCAGGTACCCGCCGGTTGTGGCGAACAGCCAGATCTGTGCCACGGCCCCGGCCACCTGCGAGAATCTGGAGGGCAGTTTGTAGTCGGTATCCAGGCGGCTCGCCAGGGATGAAAAGCCCAGCGCGAATGACGCCGCCAAAAGGCAGTAGAGAATCACCACCGCGCGGCGTGCTACGCGCATCGTACGGACGGAGAGTCTGCGTCCGGCGGCAGCCAGGAACTGCCGGCTCATTTGCCACTGGGTAAGAATGATGACGAAGACAGCCAGCAGATCGAAAGGAGTGCGCAAGAAGCTTTCCCTACGCTTCTCATTCTAACCGAGAGGCCAACCAGGCATGGGTGAGGATGGCGGCTGCCGCTATGGCGGCCGTTTCGGCACGCAGGATCAGAGGTCCGAGGGAAACCGGTACCCACCCGGCGGCCGCGGCCGTGGCCCTTTCCGCGTCGGTCCAGCCGCCTTCGGGGCCGGTCAGCAGTGCCACCGAGTCCGAGCCGCGGCGCGCCGCCGCCGGCGGCAAGACTGACGCGAGCGGGGGCGCCCCGGGCTGCTCGTCCAGGAAATAGCACGGGCTAGCGTGTGGAGCGATAGGCCCGGCAATCGACGATGCCAGTGGCTGCGGCTCGCCGATTTCAGGTGGACTGAGTCGGCGCGCCTGCTGGCTGGTTTCGTGCGCGATGCGCCGCCAGCGTTCGACGCGCTTGCGGGCCGCCTCCAACAGGCCTTTTTCACTGCGTGCTGCTGCGACCGGAACGATGGCCGCCACTCCCAGTTCGGTAGCCTTTTCCACCATCCATTCGAAGCGATCGAATTTGATTAGCGCCGCCAAAAGCGTGAGGCGTACCGGTGCGACGGGCGTCTCCAGCGCTGCAACGATGCGGAAAGCAACGCGGTCCTTTTCGACGGAAGCAATCTCGGCCAGATAGACGCCAGCGCCGTCGGAGATCTCGTATTGTTGGCCGGGTACGGCGCGCAGGACGCGGGCCACATGACGCGCATCTGCCCCGCGCAGCTCGGCGGTGTTATCGCGAATCTGTTCCACCAGGAACCGGCGGCGGGCCATGTGACGATGTTCGCATCTTTCGGTGCTGAGCACGGGTTTTCTTGCCGGCACGGCATCAGACTACGCGCAGGACTGCCACGGTCGCATCGTCTGTCTGGCAGCCCTGGCAGAAGTCATCCATGGAGTTGAAGATCAACTGGACCAGCTCTTCGGCACCGTTAGAGCATTGTGGCTCCCAGGCGGCCGCCGCCTTCAACAGGCCCTGCACCCCCCACTCCTCGCCCTCGGGATTACTCGCTTCAATGACTCCATCCGTGTAGGCGATAACCAAATCGCCAGGATGCAGTTGCACGACGCCCTCTTCATAGTTCCAATCCGGGAACATTCCAACCGGGGCCCCGCTCGGTTCCAGCCAATCGACCGAGCCGTCAACCCGCAGTACGGCCGGCGGATTGTGTCCGGCATTTACGTACCGTAGCGTCCGCGTCGCCTTGTCGAAAACGCCATAAAACACCGTCGCATAACGGTCATCTAGCGACGAAGCGTGTACCTGGAGATTCACTGTCTTGACTGATGCGGCCAAGTCGTCTCCAGTGAACAACGCCGCGGTCCGAAGTGAAGACTGCACACTGGCTATCATAAGCGCCGCGGCAAGACTCTTGCCGGACGCATCGCCCACGACCAGCGCCAGGCGGTCATCCGTAAGGGGCATGAAATCGTAGCAATCGCCCCCGAGGGCTCGAAGCTGGCGGCACCGTCCGCTGTAGTCCACGGAGCCGGTATTCCTGCCGGGACCATGCATAAACCGCTGCTGGACATGGCACGCAAGGACCCAATCTTGGCTAACGTCAAACACCACATCGTCGGTCGTCATTTTCCAACCCTCACTCGTATGTCGGTTCCCGGTGCCCAAAATCGACAGGCTGCGCCTGATTTGTGGTTTGAAAACTATTTCAGAGTGATGTAGAGAACGCCGCGGCGGCTCCGACTACTCCGTGAAATGACCACCTTGACACCCTACCTATTGTTCGACGGCAATTGCCACCAGGCAATGGAGTTTTACAAATCCTGCTTCGGCGGAGAACTGACTTTCACGAAAGTGAAGGATTCTCCGGTAAAGGATCTGATGCCGCCGGCCCAGCTGAACAAAACCATCAATGCGCGACTCAAGAGCGGAAATCTGGAGATCTCCGCGTCGGACTGGCTACGGCTTGATCGCACTCCCATCCGTGGCAACACGGTTTGCCTTTACCTGAGCGGAGGAACGCTCGACGAGTTGCAGGCACTTTTCGAAAAACTCTCCGAGGAAGCTGAAGTCACCGACCCCCTGAAAGAGATGTTCTTTGGCGTTTACGGAGCGCTGAACGACAAATTCGGAGTACGGTGGATGTTTACAGCCAAGGACGAGCCGAGCCGATGAAATACATTCTGATGATGCACATCCCGAAAGCAGGTTATGAGATTTTTGGCGCATGGTCCCAAAGGGACATCCAAGCGAACGTCGCATTCGTGAAGGGCATGAATAAGACCCTCACCGCTTCCGGAGAGTTCGTGGCGGCGGAAGGCCTGGCACTGCCGGATCAGGCCAAGGTCGTGAGGGCGGGAAAAGACGGGCTGCCGGTCACCGACGGCGTGTTCCCGGAATCGAAAGAATTTCTGGCGGGCTATTTGATGGTAGACGTCGAAAGCGCGAAACGGGCCGATGAGATCGCCGCCATCTGGTCGGCGGCGCCGGGTCCGGGTGGATTGCCCTTGCATATGTCAATCGAAGTGCGGCAAGTAATGAGTGGGGTAGTTCGGCGAACTGCCGTGAAAGAAAGCTTGCCGGATGCGGTCGCCGCGCACCTGCTGCGCGAACTCGCTCCGCAGGTGCTGGGAGCCGTCGTGCGCCGGTTTCGCGATTTCACCGCGGCCGAGGACGCCGTACAGGAGGCCATGCTGGCGGCCTTCAGGCAATGGCCGCAGGAAGGTGTTCCCGAGAATCCACGCGGCTGGTTGATTCAGGTCGCATCCCGCCGCATGACCGACCAGGTGCGCAGCGAGATAGCCCGTCGTCAGAGGGAAACCGCGGTCACCAGGGAGGCGCAGACCATGGCGCCGGCTGACGAAATCGAGTCTGACATGGACATGGACTTGGACCCGGATGACACGCTGATTTTGTTGTTCATGTGCTGCCACCCCGCCCTGACTTCGTCCTCGGCGATTGCCCTGACGTTGCGCGCCGTCGGCGGTTTAACTACGGCGGAAATAGCCAATGCATTCCTGGTTCCCGAGGCGACCATGGCGCAGCGCATCAGCCGCGCGAAGCAAAGCATCAGGGCTTCCGGTGTGTCATTCCGTCTGCCTTCTCCGCAGGAGCGTGCGGAACGGCAGCCGGCAGTTCTCCATGTGCTCTACCTGATCTTCAATGAAGGTTACGCCAGCAGCATCGGCGCACACTTGCAGCGGCTCGATTTGGCACGTGAGGCGATCCGGTTGACTCGCTCGGCGCAAGTGCTGCTTCCCGATGATGCGGAAGTAGCCGGCCTGTTGGCACTCATGTTGTTAACCGACGCGCGCCGTGGGGCACGCACGGGACCTGATGAGGAATTGATCCCCCTGAACAAACAAGACCGAAGTTTGTGGGACCGGGCCGAGATCTCCGAAGGCATAGAGTTCCTGACCGCCGCGCTATCGATAGGATCCGTCGGTCTGTATCAGTTGCAGGCGGCGGTCGCTGCCGTTCATGACGAAGCGGCACGCGTTGAAGACACGGATTGGCCGCAGATCCTGGCGTTGTACGAATTGCTGAAACGCGTGTCTCCCAGCCCCATGGCGACGCTCAATCATGCAATTGCAACCGCAATGGTACGCGGCCCGTCGAAAGGTCTCGAACTGCTCGAGACGCTCGATAGCGACGGCCGGCTTGCCGGGCATCATCGTCTTGACGCGGTGCGCGCTCATTTATTCGAAATGCTTGGCGATCATGCAAGCGCCGTCAAACACTACCGGATTGCGGCTGGCCGTACAACGAGTATTCCAGAACGGAATTATCTGATGTCACAGGCGGCTCGGCTGGAGGAGGGGCCCGAGAGGCCCGGATGAGAAGACTACCGTTGCCTGATCATGAGCACGGCCCCATCCAATAGAAGATGGCCGGCGAACGGATAGCCGCGATGAGATTGCTTGCTTGGAGGGCGGGCTTCAGCCCAATGCCACTTAGTTTTCGCGCGACCGGACACCTGCATAAATTGTGGGGCGGGACTCCAGTCCTGCGGCCGACGTCCACGTCGGGCTGCTCGCGTTTGGAACGGCTGATTCCAAGCGCGAAGGGCGGGTCCTGGAAACCCGCCGCAGACCTGGAGGTCTGCCCCACCAATTCCTAGTGGCATTGAGGCTTCAGCCCCGCTTCTTGAGCCCCGCTTTACCGAACGTTTTGGTTGCGGCTACGCTGCCCTGCGAGGCAGCCTTTCAGCCTGCGGAGCGGTGTCCTCCGGGCGGGTCTGGAGACCCGCCGCAGACCTGGAGGTCTGCCCCACGATCTCGCACGCCTTCCTTACTCGACCCGCGGGGCCGGTCCGTCTCCGGCCAGCAGCATCTGCGCGAAGATTGAGAAGCTGACGACGGCGCCGGAACCGCGCGGCCGGTTGAAAACCCACACCAGGTCATAGCGGCTGCCGGACCACGTTGAAGGGATCTTGACAGTTCCGGATGGCGTCTTGGTCTGCGTCAAGATCGTTTGGCCAATCGCCGGAATGTCTTCATGCTGCCAAGCGATCAGAACCGCTCCACTCGAAGCCAGTGCAGCCGTGATCATCTTGTCGTAATGCTTCTGGGAAAAGCTCGCATCTATTGCCAGCGGCTTGCCTGATGAACCCAGAGCAGCGGCGACGGCGGTGAGTGTCTCGTAAGGCCGCTGACTGGGTTCCTTGCTATTATCGGCACCGGCCGCACTTGCGCCATTCTTCGAGTTCGTTGGATTAGCCGCGAAGAGAGCTTGCGGTGTAACGAGAGATGGCTTAGGTCCCCATGGCGGAGCAAAGAGAGTCACCAGCCCGCCGGCCCGTTCCCAGCCTAGTGTGACGAGGTCCGCGGCGCCACCCTTGCCGCACGCTGTAGCCAGCGGGTCGACCCCGTTGTAACTCTGTCCGTCGTACGAGCCGGGTTTCTCGGCGTGCCGGATGATCATGATTGTGCTTGCGCCCATATTCAGCTCTCTACCGTCAATCTACGGATTCACCGGCTGATATTCAAAACTGGGGCCGGCGTTCCCTTCATCGCTGAACGGAATGGCCATCATCTCCATGGCCAGCTCGCGCAGGGAATGCATGACTCCGATGGCCGACTCAAGGCGGTTGGGCTGGCCGTTGAACGTCAAGTGGAGTGCCTTAAGCAGGCTGGTGTAGGCATAGTTGAAATTTGTCGTTCAGATAGTGGGCCGCGCTGGTCGGCGGATACTTGGATGCCGCCGGGTCGGCGATTACCGGGAAAACTCCCTTGGGATCGAACGGGATGTCAGGTCCGTCATACCTGTATCGCTGGTCGGGCGGCGTGCCCGGCGGTGGATCTGGAACGGGCTCCAGCTTTTTGCCGTGCCAGATCTCGGCGAAACGATAATAGTGCGCCAACTGGTGTTGGGGGTCGAGCGGCGAGGTGGTGGTGCCCTCGCCCTGCTCTTTGATTAGTTCGATCGCTTTGCTCGCGGAGGCCACGTCAGTCACCGGGAACAGCTCGCTTGGAGGGAAGCCGCCGGTCACCTGGCGGCGTGCATCGCCGGTGAAGATCCCGGGCCCCAACTCTCGGATCTTTTTTTCAATCCGGGTGTAGTATTCGCCGATGGTCAGGCGCTCCTCAACTGCCAGCGCTACCGGAAAGTTGAGTGGATCTTCTGGCTCTTCGATCACCATGAAGGTCTTGTGTACGTGGTCCAGGGAGAACCGGAGAAGGTGCACCATCAGGCCGGATTCTACGCCGCAGGGCAGGTGCCCCGGAAACTTGGGGATAAAATCGGGTTTGTCGATGTCCGGGGAGCCGCCGACGCCGTTCAGGGTGTTCGACGCCAGCGCGAAGTGGAGCATCTCTTCCATTATTACCGTTAACAGGATCTTGGCCATTTCTTTGTTACTGTCGCCCAGCGAGTAGAACGAATAGAGATAAGTGGGCAGGGTAGCGTGCTCCAGCTCAATCGCCTTCTGCAACGCGCGCTGCACGCCGCCCGGCTGATTCAGGTCGTCCAAAAGTTTGGTGCTCAGAAAAATCATGGATGTGTCTCTTCTTCCTTAGCGTTTACGCCGTCTCTGCCGGGCTGCCCGAACCTGTTCGAAGAACGCGAGCTTTCCACCGGACTGAGCGGCTGCCGGAGCGGGTTTTATCTCCGCAACCGCCGCGGCGGTGGGCGGTGAAACTGGTATGGGTCCCAGCAACGGTTTGCCATCCGTACCCACATCGGTGAGCCATCGCAGAATCGCCTTGCGCTTCCCGCCGGAAAGATCGCGGGTAACCGGCATGGAATTCGGGTCCGCGGCGTCGAGTCCGAAGGTGATCGAGAGTGGAGTAAGGTTTTGGCAGATCGAGTCGTAGCTTGCCAGATCAACGAACCGGCTCATGATGGGATACAGGTTCGCGTATTGCTGAAATACCGGTTGCAGGCAGCCATACCAGACCGGTGGATCGGCGGTAAATTCGTCCCAAACCAGCAAACTGACCAACTCGGACGGATCGAAAGGATATTGCAGAGCGGGCGCCAAAGTGTCTTCCAGGACGCAGCGTATGCCGTACACCTGGCCGTCGATGTAACCCCCCGGATTTCCCGGATTCCGGGCGCTCACCTGCACCTTCGCCTGACCGAAAGCGTTCAGTACTACGGTTCGTGGAAACTGCAGCACATTTTCCGGTATGCCGACGGGAGGACCGCCTCCGATCTGGGTAGAATCCAAAAAGGAGATGACCCGCGCACCTGGATAGGGCCGCCCGAATTCGCTTCCGAACAGATGAATTTCAGCGTCCTCGCCGGGGTTCAACCGGAATACAAACTGGTCGGGCCGGACGTAAAGGCCGCCCGGAGATTCCCAGATCGCGGGTGTGGAGTCGGAGTTCGCATCGGTCAACATGATCACCAGCGGGTTCGACGCTATAGTGGTCAGTTCCGCCGCGGTCAACGCCCGATCCGGGGGGAGCACAGCTATGCCGGCCGTGGTCTGATACCAGTCCGGCGCCTGGCAGTCGACATTTCCGAGAAATATATTTTCGGTCTGATTGTTGGCGTCCGTGGTAGAGCAGGCGAGCGATAACACCCCCAGGTCGGTAAAAGGTCCGCCGAAGGTAGTAGTGGGCAGGGAATTGCCCAAGTCGAGAAGGACTTTGCCGGCCTTCTGGTCGACCACGGCCTCACAGAAGTTGATCTTGCCCGCGGGTTGGAAGAAACCCGGTGCAGGGAGGCCGGTGGTCATAAAATGCCGGCCGATGACGAAATGGTGCGGCTCATCGGCGGCGGCCGGTCCGATGGTTCCTGCAATGCGACCTATAGTGAAAGTGGGTGACTTGAAATTCGCGTCAAACGCATCCACGTTGAATTTGATAGAAAGGAGTCCATCCGCGCTGGCGGCCTGGAGCTGTTGCAGGAACGATGAGTCGATCACCGGGGCCCACTGGATGCGGGTTAATACCGATTGGTACATCGCGCCGGCCGATCCATCACCGGTTCCGGCAGGCCAGCGGAGAAAGATGTCCATGAAAGCGGCCGTCTCATATTTCGCACTCATCAGGGTCTTGCCGGAGGCATTGGCGATGCGGATCTCCATACCCCAAATCTCGGATACTCCCTGCTGCGCGGGGTCCAGATCGACCAGTTTCGCGGCGACCGAAACATCGGAGTCGGCAATCAGACAGCTCAAGACCGGATCGGATGCGGCCGCCGGTTGTCCATTGGCGAGCCACGCAGCGGTAATGTTACAGCCGATCATGCGCCAGTTAGCATCGCCGCGCGGATTCCACCAGCCGTCTGGCCGGTGCTGGTACTCTTTCTTGAAAGTGGCGTTATTAAAATGCGTCGGATCGTTGTTGACGGTCGATACCGCCGCCTGGAACTGCCCGAAGAAATGCAATCTGAGTGAATTTAGATAGCTCATTTGAATTTCGATCCACGAATTTGTTGCACGGAAATGTCACTCCGGTGGACGAATCTGACGTCCGGTCTGGGTGAGCTGTTCAGGCCGCAAGCGCCTTGGCTGGGGAACGGCTACCCTGGTGAGCGCCGGCGGACTCGTGTACTGTTGCCAGAGCGGCAGCGCCTTCAAGGCGATGTTCAAGTCGTAATCGAGGCCACGGTTCCGGCGTCCTGCGGCAGATTGCCCGGGCGATCCTGGAACCAGTGATTGAATGCGACCGTTCCCGGTATCGGCAGGTAGGAGTAAATGAAGCTGGCGTCCGGCGGCGGCGTATTCGGAGGAGAGTCCACGGCGGGCAGCAGGTTCTGCGGGTTCAGCGGAAATTCCGCCGCCCCATGGCAGCTCAAGCAACTGGAAACGGGCGCCCGCGGAACCAGTTGACCAGCGATGATGTTGTTTTCCGATACCGCGCCGTCGTTCGGTCCCGACAGCCTGCCCCCGTAACCCAGAGTTTCGATCGAGTACAGCGGAGCCATCGGGTTAATGACGCTCTCCTGCAGCGCGGCGTTAGGCGTGATCACCGAGTTCAGATTCGGATCGTTGCCCCAACATAGCACCCAGCGGGACCATGCGCGTCCAGGTATCCCCGGCGATGTGTTTGTCGTATACCAGTGTCGAGAATACCCACCCCGTCAGCGGCGCGGTCTTGGTGTCCTTCACGATGATATCGAACTGGAAGAAGTGCACATTGACCGTCTTAGTTGGGGCAGTCGGCGAGCCGTCCGCGGAGGTCCCGGGAGGATACAGTTCCCAAACGGACGTTCCCTCCAGAGGCGACCAGTCAGCCGGCGTGGCATCCGTCAGCGCAGCTTTGATAATGATTGCGCCGTCCTGAAACTGCGCCTTTGTCATATCGGGCTGGAGCGCCGTCTTTCCCCACAGCTGTCCGAGCGTATAACCGGCCACGTCGTTGTAATAGACAAGTACGTAGTCTGTCATGAGTTTCTTTTTCATGTTCGACAGGGGGAATACGGTGGGATCCTGGTGCGTTCCGACGTAAGTGCCGTGGATGGGATCCCGGAGCGAGAACAGCCATGGCAGGTTATACCACTTACGCTGCTGCGCGTTCCAGTGCGGGTAGTCGAGCATGAGTGTGCGCATGTCACTAGAGATGTAGTCTTTCACGGCGGACACGTAGGCTAACGCGTTATCGGCGGAGATAGGCTTGCCGCCCAGGGCCCGGATCCAGGGAGGATCAGTGAGAGGCGGAGGCAATTGCACCGGATAGTCATAACTGAGCTGGAACACCGGGCCGGTGTATCTGGGCGGGGGCGGCCAACTCGAATTGGCCCACGGATTCACAGCAGGTGTCTGCGCGACTCCACCCGTCACGAAAATGACAGCCAGAACCGCGGGAAAAATCCAGATTCGTCTCACACGAAGCTGCATTGATCCTCCTCGATGGGTGTTTGGATTGACACCGGCGATCTGGGGTAAGCTTCTAGACCGCGTCCTTCTATAGGCGCTTCCTGCCGCGCGCCCTTGAACCCTGCAAGGAATACGGCTCCCCCTGTTTGGTTAGGTACAAAAACAGCTCGTCGGTGGAATTCACGGCTGTTCGGGCCGAATACAAACTCATCTGAACCGGTTACATGAATATCCGATGCATGGTAACACAGAATTAAATGAATTGTGCGTAATATCCTTTGAATTTCGGCGATTCCGGCCAAATCCGGAGCAAGTGCCGCGGAACGGAATAAGACCAGCGCTACGCCACCATCTGGTGCGGATCGATTACAAACTTCTTCGATGCGCCCTTATCGAAATCGTGATAGCCCTCCGGCGCTTCATCAAGCGAAATCACCGTGGCGTTGACGGCCTTCGCGGGGTGGAACTTCTCGTAGAGAATGGCGTGCATAAGCCGCCGGTGATAGCGCATGACGGGGCACTGGCCCGTGGTAAAGACGTGAGACTTGGCCCAGCCGAGCCCGATGCGGATGCTGAGATTGCCGGTTTTGGCGGCATCATCCACACCGCCCGGGTCGTCGGTCACATAGAGACCCGGAATGCCGATCCGTCCGCCCGCCTGAGTGACGGACATGAGCGAGTTCAGCACGGTTGCGGGCCGCTCAACTATGGCTTCTCTGCCATGGCCGCGCGCTTCAAAGCCCACGCAATCGACGGCGCACTCCACCTCTGGAATTCCGACGATCTGCTCGATCTGCTCGGCAAGCGCGGCCTCCTTCCGCAGGTCGATCACCTCGCAGCCGAAACTTTTTGCTTGCGCCAGCCGTTCGGGAATCATGTCGCCCACGATCACACACGCGGCGCCAAGCAACTGACACGAGACCGCGCATGCCAGCCCTACCGGACCCGCGCCAGCTACGTACACGATGGCACCCGGCCCCACGCCCGCCGAGACGGCGCCGTGATACCCGGTCGGGATGATGTCGGATAGCAGCGTCAGATCTTTGATCTTGGCCATGGCCCGCGCCTTATCGGGCAGCCGCAGTAGATTGAAATCGGCGTAAGGCACCATTACGTACTCCGCCTGCCCTCCCACCCAGCCGCCCATATCCACGTAACCGTAAGCCGCGCCCGGCCGCGCCGGGTTGACATGCAGACAGATGCCCGTGTTGCCCTCTTTGCAGTTGCGGCAGCGCCCGCAGGCAATATTGAACGGTACCGAGACCAGGTCGCCGACTTTGACGAACTCCACGTCTCGCCCCGCTTCGATGACTTCACCCGTAATCTCATGGCCCAGAATCAATCCCCGGGGCGCGGTTGTGCGGCCGCGTACCATGTGCTGGTCGCTGCCGCAAATATTGGTGGTGACGATTTTGAGAATCACGCCGTGCTCGCATTTGCGCGAGCCAAGCGCCAGTTTGGGGAAGTCGATGGACTGGACCTCGACCTTGCCCGGCCCCATGTAAGCCACACCTCGGTTAGAAGCCATTGATGCTGCCCTCCTCGACAGAAATGGATTTGCGAGAGTTATGTAATCAGAAAACGACGGGGGTGTCAAGCGCGGCCGGCCTGTCACGCCGGACGGCGCCCAGGTTCACTTGACTCGCCAAAGCGCATGTGCTGTCATGCCACATGGAGAACCTTTACACATGATCAATCTGGAGACAGCCCGTAAAGTAATTGCCGCGGCAGAGCAAAAGGCGGAGGAAATCAGGCAGCCGATGAATATCGCGGTGGTCGACGCGGGCGGAAATCTGGTCGCGCATATTCGTATGGACGGGGCCTGGATCGGCAGTATAGATATTTCCATCAACAAGGCTTTCACGTCGCGCGCCTTCGACATCGCGACAAAAGATCTGGCTCAGCACTCTCAGTCTGGAGGACAGTTTTTCGGTATACATGCTTCGAATCATGGACGGATCATGATCTTCGCCGGGGGCATACCTCTCAAGGAAAACGGAAAAGTAGTGGGGGCAATAGGCGTCAGCGGTGGCTCGGGCGAGCAGGACCATGCGGTAGCCGAGGCGGGTGCGGCCATCATTCGATGATTCGCCCCGGTGGTAACACGCGCGGAACATGACGTTGTCGTTCAAGATCAGTGTTGCGGCCCGAGCGCGGCAGATCGCCGCGCGCAACACGCCGACCCACAAAGTACGCGACGATGCCGGCACGCCGTAGAGGCAGCCTAGAGCCCAGGGCGATCACCCGCGCGATCCGTGAAGCCGCAACGCCGGCAACGGCGCGGACGATTATGATGTTGCGGGCTGTATTCTTCTGGTATGCATGTGGCCCGGCATCGCATATATCGGCGCTGTGCAGAGCTACGCCTTGCATTTCCGAAAGCCGCCAGAGCAGTTAGACCCGAGCACGTCCGGCCATACATACTCTACGGGTCTTTTCCTCGCTTGAGGAAGCTTAAGAAGGCACCTCGATGTACGTGCTCTCGGCGTAGGCGGACGAGGCTCCGCGATATCCGGTGGGCCGTGGAAATCGGCTGTGACGCTGGTTGGCCGGTTCTCCGCATCGTAACGGATCGTGCGCGGATTCCCAGATTCCGGGTGCCATTATTACAACTCCAATTGGATAAGCCAAGCTGTTTCGTGGCCGCGTTCTAGGCCGTTGGGGCTCTGGGCGTCACGTTGGGGGAAAGGGAAATATTCCTGGAGGCGCTCACTCAGCGGCTCCGCCCCGTGCTGATTAGGCTGGGCCCGTCGGCAGCGGCCTGACACTTAGACCGGCTGCGCTTCTTTGACAAAGGCCTCATTCGCTGAGCGGAGCGCGCCCCAGCAAGACCGTTAACTCGTCGATCTCCGCCTGCGTCGCCAGCAGCCCTTCGCTCAGGAAGTGTTGGAACACGATCCCCAGATCCCGCACCTGTCACCCCGCCATAGATTCGCGCATGTGCATCGCCCAAGCTTTCAGATCATCTCCGGCGTAGATCACCGGCTTGCCGAGATGGCGCGTCAATATTCCGCAAATCTCCGCGGGGGCACCAGCGTCGTGGGCTAACGCCGGCGCATTATTTCTTCGCCAGTACTTCGCGCGCGGCGGCCACCACGGCGGCCGGCAGAAATCCGAATTTCTTCTGCACTTCTTTTAACGGCGCGGACGCGCCGAAGGTGTGCATGCCGATCATGCGCCCGCGTGGACCTACGTATCGGTCCCATCCCAAGATAGACGCCTGCTCGACGGAAACCCGAGCCGTCACAGACGGTGGCAGCACCGTGTCGCGATACTCAAGTGGCTGCCGCTCGAACAGGTCCCAACTCGGCATGCTCACCACGCGCACCTTCACTCCCTCCGCTGTGAGTTGCTCATAAGCCTGCACACACAATGGAACTTCACTGCCGCTGGCCAGCAGCAGCACGTCGGGGTTGCCGTCCGCTGAATCAGCCAGGATGTAGGCGCCTTTCGCCACGCCCGACGCAGCCGCGTATTTCGTGCGATCGAGCGTAGGCAAGGCCTGTCGTGTCAGAATCAGCGCCACCGGCTGATGCCGCTGCTGGATCGTGAACCGCCAGCACTCCACCACTTCGTTGGCGTCCGCGGGCCGCAGCGTAATCAGGCCCGGCACAGCGCGCAGCGAGGCAAGCTGTTCGATGGGCTGGTGCGTGGGACCGTCTTCCCCCACACCGATCGAATCGTGCGTAAAGATATGGATCACCGGCAGATCCATAATGGCGGCCAGCCGGATGGGCGGCTTCATGTAATCGCTGAAAATCAAAAAAGTAGAGCCGTAAGCCCGGATTTTCGAAAGCGACAGACCGTTCACGATGGCGCCCATGGCGTGCTCGCGGATGCCGAAGTGCATGTTGCGTCCGCCGCGGTCGTCGGCTTCGAAGTCTCCCGCGCCCTCGAAGGTGAGGCGCGTTTTAGTAGACGGGAACAGGTCTGCCGCGCCGCCGATCAACCATGGAATATTCCAGGCGAGCTTGTTCAAAACCCTGCCGGACGAATCGCGGGTAGCCAGGCCCTTGGCATCGGCTGGAAATACGGGCAGGTCTTTATCCCATCCTTCGGGAAGCTGCCGGTGCTGCATGCGGTCGAGTTGATCGGCCAGGTCCGCATATTCGGCCTTGTATTCGTTGAAACGCGCCATCCAGGCATCGCGCAACTGTTGGCCGCGCTCGCCCATACCGGCACGCAGGTGCTCGCGCACACCCTCCGGGACCAGGAACTTGGCATCTTCCGGCCACCCGTAGGCGTGCTTGGCCAGGCGCACTTCGTCTTCGCCGAGCGGCTCGCCATGCGCCCCGCTGGTGTCCTGTTTATGCGGCGCGCCGTAGGCGATGTGGCTGTCCACGATGATCAGCGTGGGCCGGTCGCTGGTGCTCTTGAATACCTCCAGGGCACGCTCCAGCATCTCCAGATCGTTGGCATCGCTGACACGCGTCACGTTCCAGCCATAACCCATGAACCGGCTGCCCACATCTTCGCTGAACGCCAGCGCGGTATGCCCTTCGATGGTGATTCGGTTGTTGTCGTAAATCCAGCAGAGATTCGACAGGCGATGGTGGCCGGCCAGCGACGCGGCCTCCCCGCTGATGCCTTCCATCATGTCGCCGTCACCGCAGATGACGTAGACGTCGTAGTCGAACATTTCGCAGCCGGGGCGGTTGAAATGCTTCGCCATCCACCAGCGCGCCATGGCCATTCCGACGCTGTTGCCGACGCCCTGGCCGAGCGGGCCGGTAGTGGTTTCGACACCCGACGTCCAGCGATACTCGGGGTGCCCCGGACAGCGGCTGTCGAGCTGCCGGAAACGCTGGATATCTTCCAGCTTCACGGACAGCTCGCCCAGCGTTTCGTACTGCGGATTGACGGCCTTCACCCCGCAGAGATGCAGCAGCGAATAGAGCAGCATGGAGGCATGGCCGTTGGAGAGCACGAAGCGGTCGCGGTTGGGCCAGATGGGATCTTCCGGATCGAAACGCAGGAAATGCTGCCACACCGTGTAGGCCACCGGGGCCAGCGCCATGGGTGCGCCGGGGTGCCCGGAATTGGCTTGCTGCACCGCGTCCATGGATAGCGTGCGAATGGTGTTGATGGTGAGCTGGTCGAGTTGCGCGTTGGTCATGAGATGCCTTAGGGGGCGTGCGAACTCTTTATGATAACGTGGGGACCTTCGACGGCGGCGGTTTGGCGGCTCGCTGCGGTGCGCCCCGCTGGGGATGAGTGCGAGACGGTACCCGACGAGTCTGTCGGCGACGGCGAGAAAACTCGCCAATATGGGAGGCTACGACGGCGCCAGGGTGTCCATCTGAGTGCCCATCGGCGGGACGCAGTACGTACTCTACATCGGTTGCAGGGTGATCGGACCACGCTCTGCTCAGATCCGCCTGAACATCAAAAGTTCGGATGGGAGAGAACGATGCCGGTGTCGGATCATTGCAGAGAACCACATGGTAATCCTGAAGGTAGTAATACCTGCCGAAAGGCCAGTCAGCTCTGCCGTTGAGGATAATACGCAGAGGTTCCCAGAAACGCAGAGTCGCGATATGCCGAGATGAACGCCCTGGCGTGTAGACCTCTCGCTTGCACGCCTCCTGGTTCAACTTCAGTTTCGCCAGATCACCAGAGACCTGAACATCAAAGACACCGCTCCGTTGCCGGTCATTGGCTTTCGAAGCACAGGCGATTTCAGCGCCGCGCCGTCAGGTCCGATTTCGTACTCGATAATTGCCGGAGATATAGGGTCCGATCGCCAAGCGCTCAAACAAGCGGCTACATGCGGCTCGATGGGTATCGAAGGCAGACTCCGGCGAGTTGGGCGCAGCCGCCACGTAGCCTTCGGCATTGAAACTGATCGCTTCAAGATGATGATGGCAGGCGGCAATTCCATGAGGGTATCAACAGGCTCCGCTAGGCGGAACATGATTGCCTTCGAGGCCGCAGTGCCGGCGCAAAGCGATGGGCTCATGAAGTTTGCCGTGCTCGAAGGTTGGATTTCCATTCACTTGAGGATCCTCGCGTACAAGAACAGAGGTATCTACCACCCCTCTAGGCCGTTTTCCGCTTAGGGCGGGCAATGCGAATCTCTGGCGGCGTTCTCCGATTCTTCCGATGCTGGATAATTGCAGCCCGGGCCCTGGCCATCGAGACGCCTCGCATGCCGGATACCGCCCCGTGATGCTTTGCAGCATTTCGCGCTTCCAATCCAGCCGGTTCCGCCCTCTTGGTAGGTCCTTGTCACCCACGGCGAGCGGCAGTTGCGTGCGCAGGTCCTTCGCCAGGGCAAACATCGGGATCTTGATCTCAACAGCCTCGGCCCCGAAGCGCGGACGCGACTGCAGCGTCAGGGATGGCGCCGCGAGCCCCCGTTCCTTAGCTCCCGGGCGACGACCCCGCAAATCTGCACAGTCGGTCACTGGAGGCGCCTAGCTAGCGCGTCCCTGAGATAAAACGTGACCTTTGCCTGCAGCAGGGCCCTGGTGTCAAACCAGTTCATGTCATTGCGGCGCCGGGGCCGATGATGCTCATCTGTACGAGGTTCTGCAGGTCCTAAGCCGAGTTCGCCGTGTGGATCACATCCTACCCAGAACTGAAATTTCCGTGCGGTTCGAGTGGGGCGAAGCGCGCGTGCCGTTGTTTGGGAAATTCGGTTTGGTGAACCAGTTGGAGAGCCGAGTATGTTCGCCCCAGAAAACTTTGGGAACGCTTGGAAAGATGGTTGGACCTGATACGAACAATGTAGCCCGAATGCCCCGCGCAGATCGCTGCGGAGGGCCAGGCGATCCTCATCCATCGGGCGCAGGCTATTCCGTCTCAGGAGAATATTTATGTTTGCGCCTGAGGACGAAGGGAGCGGTGTCATTGCGCGGCGGACCGCAATCGCTGAAATTGACCGAGCCGTGGCGGGGCGACTAGGCCGACGCGGGTAACGGGGAAGGCACAACCGGCGGCGTTCAATCGACAAGTGGCGATGTACCTGGCAAAACGCGTCGGCGAGTGAGCGTCCCGAGAATTGGCAAGTTCTACAACGGACGACGCCATACGACCGTGTGTTATGCGATTCGTCGGATCGAAGCGCTTCGCGCGACACATGCCGAGGTGGACAGCCATTGAAGGCCTTAGCAGAGGAAATCAAATCAGGTCCAGCAAGCGATTCCGGCGGGAGAATTCATCTGTCAGGCCGGCTGGCCGCAGTAAACTTGGTGCGGCCCATAGCCATGGAAGAGTTTGTGGACGGACTGGCTGACCGTCTGATCAGTTGCCGGAGGTCCGGCACCGATGAGGCCCTGGTAGATCGAATATTGCAAATCGTCTACCGTCAAAGCCAGGACGCCAGCATGAGCAGCCTCCGGGCACAACGGCATGCGAGTGACGGTTCAGATTCTCACCGACTCCTACGGCTGGGCCTATCCTGTGATGGCGGCCTGTGATGGCGGCCAGCGCCTGGATCGAGTCACCGGCCTTGCGATTTGGGCTGTCGGCCACATCGATGGCGATCTCGCCGGCATCGGCCGGGGCCATCATGTAGACCTTGGTAGTGATCTTCTGATTGCCGAACCAAGAGTATTGACGGGCTTTTCGCGTCGCGTGGCCGCCATGGTTTCAGGCGTAACATAGGCGAGCGCCTGGCTGGGGCAAACGGTGGCACACAGGGGGCGCTTGTCGACGGATGTGCGGTCATAGCACATGTCGCACTTCATCATCTGCTCGTATTCCGGCACCAGCCTGGGAATTCCAAAGGGGCACGCCAGCACGCAATTGGAGCAGCCGATACAGCGCGGTTTGAGCGAAGAGCCGACAATGCCGTCCTCATATTTCTTGATCGCGTCGGCCGGGCAAACCTGGGCGCACGTGGGTCTGTCGCAATGCCAGCAGACGTAGGCCGCGGTGGCGCTCGACTCCGGCCGGTCCACAAAATCGAAATTGATCATGGAAACGCCCCGATGCGTTTCGCACTCTTCGCAAGCCTTCACGCAGGACTGGCAGCCGATGCAGCGCGACGGGTCGACGTAAAACTCCATCCCGAACATCAGGCGTGGCCTCCACGCAGGGGCCGGGGGCCGGGGACCGGGGGCCCGGGAGAGGAAGATTTCTCGACCCGGCATGCCGAAACCTTGTACTCCGAAATCTTGCTGCGCGGGTCGAGCGTGCGATGGGTCAGGCGATTGGCGCTGCGGCCGCCAGGCCAGTGGTAGGGGATGAAGACGGTGTCGGGCCGGATGGTGCGCACGACCATGGCTTCCAGCGTGATGGCGGCGCGGCGGGAGGTCACCGTGACCCAATCGCCGGTGCGGATGCCGTGCTGTTCGGCGAGCTTCGGATGAAGTCCCAGTTTGGGCTCCGGGTATTGATCTACCAGCTACCCGATACGGCGCGTCTGGGTGCCGGAGAGATACTGGCTCACCACGCGGCCGGTGGTGAGATAGATGGGAAACTCCGCGTCCAAGCTTCGGCATGCTGGTGGGCAATCTCTGGGTTCTCGCGCGATCCGTGTTCCACCGCTCACCTTCGCATCCGCGGCAGCTAGTGGCGGCAGCGGACGAACTGGCCGTAGGTGGCGTCAAGCTCTTCACTTATCCCACAGCCGAAGACCCGTGCATTCTGGTGCGGACGGGCGACAATTACTATGCGGCCTACAGCCAGAAGTGCACCCATCTCTCCTGCGCCGTCTACTATGCCAAGGAGCAAAACCGGCTTGAATGCCCTTGCCACCAGGGCTTCTTTTCCATCGCCGATGGCGCGGTTCTGCAGGGCCCTCCGCAGCGCGCGCTACCGCGAGTGGCGCTGGAGATGAGGGACGGACAAATAATGGCCGTTGCTATGGAAGGGGCAAGTGCATGAATGCCGATCCTCCGCAAAATCGCGGACTTACCGCGATTAATGGCGCCATGGTCCTTATCGTGGTGCTGCTGATCGTGCAAATCTGGCTGCTCTCGGCGACCCTTGAATCCTACTTGGCCGGCCATCGCGAGGTGGCCGTTCCCGGTGCCATCATCTCCGGGATTCTATTTGCGGCCTGCCTTGGGCTTTATCTGTTCGTCGACCGCATCGATTCCTCAGAGTCGGAACTCGAACGCCATGATCGTTTCCGGTTCAAAGGGATTGCGCTCTTCGTGCGCGCTCGGCACGCGCCAGGAAGTCCGCCATGTTCGTGTCGCTGGCAGCGTGGCGCGCCCACCCCTCCGCGGTCGCGTTCCAGCGATAATCGTGAATCGTCATATCGATGCCGCGGTCAATGAGAAACTGCGCTGCTGCGTAGTTCGCGTGGACGGCACACTCGTGCAAGATGCTCGCCGGCTCGTGCGTGCTCCAGTCCGTATTGATGTCGGCTCCGTGCTCCAGCAGAAAATCCGCAATCTCAAACTGGCGATTCATGCACGCCCATGCCAATGCGACGTCCAGGACGTGCTGGGCGTTCGGCGGCATCCAATGAAGATTCCGGAGCCAGGAAGGATGGTTGGTCGGGTGATGCTGACTGAGGCTCCCCAGCCTCGGACCCCCGGCCTCATCAAACCAACCCTTGACTCGCGCGAAGTCCCCTACGCCGGCCGCGTGAGGGAGATCGTCGGGGAGCGGCCAAATCTGAGCCAATAGAGGGATGAGATGCGCGTTCCCGTACTCCAGCGCGAATTCCGGCGCGGACGAAGGTGGGCGCTTCACCCTTAGCGCGGGACTGAGCTCTATCAGTCGAGCGATGAAAGGTCTCCGGTCGTTGTACGCCGCATTCTCAATTAACCCCACCTGAAGCCCGACATTGGATTCGCCGAGCAGATCTGGTTCCCGCTGTAGCCACCGGTCGAACTCTTCTAGGTCATTTCCATGCATCGCCGCTTGCAATTCGTTCATAACGACCGTCCGCCAGGGGCTTTCGTAGACTGGATGTTCGGCCAAGTAGTCGATGAACCCGCTTCGTCCACGCCATTTCTCGACTCGCTCGCCGAGCGCGGGGTCGAGTTCGATGCAACGGCTGAGAAGGAGAGCGGCGACCGCCTTATGCTGAAAACCGCAGGCACAAAGGAACGCATGCGTGACGGTGGCGACATCGCCACGAGGGCGTGTTGACTCAAGACAATCACCTACGCCGTCGATGTCACCCAGCGCCGCGAGAACATCCAGCGTGCGCGGCAGAACACCCTTGCGCAAAAGAAGCTGCAACACTCCCTTCGCGCGGGCGCTTATTGCGCGTTCCCATATCGCCGGCTCTACTGTAGAGCCCGCATCCAGGAGAAACTCGGCGCAGTCGATGCGCGTGAACATCTTCTCCCGGTAAGGATCGCCGCTGTCACCGAACGAGCGGGTCGCTAACCCAAGCAATGATTCTCCCGAATCATCGCGCCACGATAGCAGCGCAGGATACTCCTGAACGAGTTGCCTTAATCGTTCGAGCTGCTGCCGTGGACGGCGCGCTCCGCCTCAGCGGCGGCCGACGCCAGGCCGTTGCCTTCCAGGCGGAGGACGGCTGCGCGAAGATCCAGCCAGCCGGCGAGAGAGCCGTACTCGCGGGCGAGCACAAGCTGGGCGTCTCGTGACGACAGAGGAAGGGTCGGAGCGGGCAGTTGGGCGTGGACGCGGGCAAGAGCAGCGGCGTCACTGGCGCGACTGGCGCGACCAGTTTCTTGCGTGCTTCCGGAGGGATACTCCAGAGAGATGGGGCGAGGGATAGACGGGGTCACAAGACCTCCTTTCATATTTGCCGGTGTCCCGCTGATACCAGGCTGAAAGAAGGTAATCGTGATTGAAACGAAAACAGGCTGGGATGCTTCCCTTGCCGCGGGTAGGAGACGCCCTGTTAGCGCACTGCCTCAAATGTATCCGTTTCCGTCTAGGTTGTCAATTTCATTCCGCGCCATTCATCCCGCGCCACCTAATTTCCTCGTTGAGCCACGAGCCCGGTTCCGGGAAGTTATGGGCAACTCCGGACAGATGGTCGAAATCAAGTTGTGAAAACTGCGCCTGGAGGCCGAGTTGCGCTAAATACGATGGCGCCAGAACCCGACTCTCTACAATGACCAGGTGCTCGAAGGCCCCTATCCATCCAACTTGAACCAGGTTCAGTTTCTACTAGGGATCGCTTCTGAAGATCCCTGCCCTGCCAGTCACAACTTTCGCGGAAAATCCCTCCGCCGCTAACCCATCACCTGCAGGACGCCCTCATCCAAATCATCGGCATCCTAAGGGCGCTCGCTCGGCATCTCACTGGGGCGGAATAACATATTCCGAGGTGAAGGGCGAAGCGGGCAATCCTTCCGCGTTAAACAGATTGACGCGCGGTGCGTTCGCCCACCCATAGCGCACGTATTTCGGCGCGGCCACTTCGACGCTGGATGCCAGGACGGTTTTGCCGTCAATCCGCGCGGTGGCGCTCACGAAACGGCAATCTTGTCCGGCGATTTCAAATCCTGCCAGTTCGCCGCCCTTGGCGAGCAGCCCCCCGCTGATATGGTCGAACCACACGCGCATGGCGCCGGCTTCGGCGTCTTCCTGCAAGAGCGGTCCAGAATACTCGACTTTCTCCCCATACGCCAGGGCCCGCGCGCACAGCGCCAGCCGCGCGCCGACCGTTTGCTGCCGGATGCACATTGCCCGGATCGCCGATATCGATGCTCACCGCCATCGCCGTATTCGCCACCGAAAGGCTGCGGCGCTGGGCTTCGCGGATCACCGCCCAGACTTCGGTGGCGTTCGAACTGAAATTCGAGAGTTGCACGTAAAGGAATGGAAAATCGCCTTCGTGCCAGTGCGCGCGCCAATCCGCAATCAACGCCGGAAAGAGCCGGCCATACAGGGGTGCGAACGCCGAGCCGGCTGTGGATTCGCCCTGATACCAGATCACACCCTTGACGGGATAGTTCACTACCGGCGCCACCATGTCGTTGTACAGCGCGGCGGGCGCCCACGAGGCGGGATCGGGCCGCCAGGGGTGATCCGGCGGAGCCTTTCCCGCCTGGCGAGCTGCCAGATCTTCGGCTTTCTCCTTGGCGCGGATCGCCGCTATTTCATCCTGCTCCTGCATCATATGTGCGCGCGTGGCGAACAACGGCATCAGGGCCGCATCCGCGGCGATGCCTTCCAGGCTCAGCCAGGCCTCGGCCACCGTGCCGTCCCACGTGGATTCGATCAGCCCGATGGGCGCCCGCTCGCGCTCGGCGAGATCGCGTCCGAAGAAATAGGCCACAGCGGAAAATCCGGCGGCCGTTTTGGGCGAACACTCGGTCCAGGACGCGGTGGTGTTGCGCAGCGGAAAATCCGAAGCTTTGTTGGGGATGTACAGCAGGCGGAGGCGCGGCTGATTGGCGTGCGTGATCTCCGCGGCGGAATCCTTCAGCGGCGCATCCGGAAAGCCCTTCAGCGGCAATTCCATGTTGGATTGACCGGAGGCGAACCAGACGTCTCCTACCAGCACATCATCGAGCACGATCTGGTTGGCGCCATTGACGGTGAGCTGATACGGTCCGCCGGCAGGTTGGGGGGCGAGGAAAAGGCTCCAGTTTCCCAGGCTATCGGCGACGGCATCACCTGAGGCGCCATGAAACGCGACGGATACCTTTTCGCCGGGCGCGGCCCATCCCCAGATGTGCATGGGACGGTCGCGCTGGAGCACCATGTGGCTGCTCAGAATCCACGGCAGCCGAGTTTCGCAGGGAGCCACAGCGGCGTGCCAGGCCAGGAGCAGGGGGGAGCCAGACGGCGGATAAGCATGTGCATAACTATTTAATCGTAACTGGTGCGCGGGCGATGAAGGGTCATTCGGCAGAGTGTTGCACAGGAGGTACGCACCGCCTAGAGCGCGCAAAGCGTACACTATTGACGCGATTTTTCTGTGCGCGCGCGTTTGCCACTTAAAGAACTGAGCGCAACCAGTCCACCAGGCACTCTACCGACTCCTGATCACCCCTATCGCGTGCAAAATCAGCCGTCACATCGGCCGTCACGTGCGGTAGGCCCTTAAATAAAGGCGCTGAGAGCGCATGGACGTCCGAGATACGCGCGCGGTGCAGTCCAACGCGACCTCGAGGAAGAGGGCGGCTGGGTAGGGGCCTATCCTTAACTGGCCCTGTTATGCTTGTGGTTTTCACTGACAAGGTAGTGAGCCGCATGGAGGGTCGCCGGCATGCGGAGCCGTGGTTGCACTCAGGAGGGTGGCCGCTGATCGGCGTCAGTCTAGGACTCAGTTTGCTGTTTGATCTGTTGTTCTGGTGCACCAGCCGTGGGAGGGGCTCCGGACAAGCACCCGACGACTAGACTTGCGTTCTTGCGATGGTCATCGGACCGCATGGCTGGTGTACTATTAGGCGCATATTTTGACCATACGGGGGTAGCTCAGAGTGTGAAATTGAGCGAGATTGCCGATGATTTCGACAGGATGCCGATGGTTTCGGACGACACGCTGGTGATTTCCGTAAGGGACCCGAACAGCGCTCCTGGAGTCAAAACGCGCGACGTTCCGCGGGGATTTTAGGGCGCATCCGAATCAAAAAGTACGATCAAAAAACGTGCGAAAAGGCCGGCTGGGCGGGCTCCCGTGTCTCCGGTCACGCCAGGGGCGCTCTAAGGCGCCCTCGACGCTTGCGATCTCCATACTACCAGTTCCGCGCAGTGAGGGCGGCAGCCACTCCGCGTGCGTCGCGGCGATGGCTTTGGCGATGGCGCGGCGGGCTTCGTTCGAGGGTCGTGCCCCCACATGGAACCTGCGGCCGCCCAGGCCGATGACGCGGGCTTCGGGGCGCGGCGCCGTAAGCTTCTTTCGCCAGACGCAGCACGCCGGCGGGCGTGGCGTGATGCTCCAGCGCGCCGGTGGCTTCGGTTGCGGCAATACGTTCGATCGGAACTTCCCCGACGCGACGCGGGCGTCGGCATCGAGGAAGATCACCTGGCGGGCTGCCGCGACTTGCTCCGCCAATTCCGGTGTCAATTGATGAACGGCGATGGCATGGAAGCCTAGACGGGCGAGGCGGCGATCTGCGAGGAGTCCAGCCGCGTCGTCGCCGCGTAAGTCGCTGCCGTAGCCGATTACCAGGAGGCCGTCATGCGCCACTTACCACCTCGTCCAGCTTTTGGCCATCGGGCTTAGCAGCTCGATGCGCAGCGGGATGATGCCATCCGCATGGGTGGAGCAGCTCAAGCATGGGTCGTAGGCGCGCACCACGGCGGAGACGCGGTTCAGCATGCCCTCTTCCAGATGGTTGCCATCGATATAGTGTTCGCTCACCTGCGCGATGCTGCGGTTGATGGCCAGGTTGTTGTGGCCGGTGGCGATGATCAGGTTCGCCCACAGGATCGCGCCGCGCTCGTCCACTTTGTAGTGATGAATCAGGATGCCGCGGGGCGCTTCCGCTACGCCGATGCCTTCGAGCGCTTCACGGAAGCATGCGCGCGCACGTGACGGTCGAGCGCCAGCGGCGAGGCCAGCAGTTCCTCCAGCCGGTCGAGCCCGTAAATGATCTCGATCAGGCGGGCGTAGTGATAATGGAACGAACTTTCGACGACGGGTCCGAAGCGCTGGCGAAATTCGCGCAGTTCGACGTCCGCGGCGGGCGTGCCGCATTGGTTGGCGGTGTTCAGGCGCGCCAGCGGCCCAACGCGATAGATGCCCTCCGGGTAGCCGAGCGGCCTGTAATACGGCGCTTTGAGGTAGGAATCCGTCAACGAAGCTTCACCCATGAATTCGGCGTAGCGCGTGCCATCGAATTCGGCGGTCACCGTGCCGTCGGCACCCCGAAAGCGAATGCGGCCGTCATAAAGCTGCAGTGCGCCCGATTCCGACACCAGTCCCGCGTACATGGTCGGCATTTTCCCGAAGTGGGCAACCTCGGAGGCGAAGCCATCCAACATGCACTTGAACAGGTCGAGCGTACGGCGGGCGATGGCGCGGGCCGCGGGTAGTTCCTGCAGGATCTCATCGCGCTTCGCTGTATCGAGAGGTGAACTCACCCCGCCGGGCACGATGCCGGACGGATGGATGCGTTCGCCGGCCAGCCGCTCGATGACGCGCTGTCCGAACTTACGCAGCGCGATGCCGTCGCGCACGATATCGGGATGCTTTTCGGCCAGGCCCAGCACGTTGCGCACGGCGGGGTCGGCATCCATACCCAGCAACAGGTCCGGCGCCGAGAGATGGAAAAAGCTCAGCGCGTGCGACTGCACGAATTGGCCGCAGTGGATGACTTCGCGGAGCAGCGCGGCAGCGGGCGGAACGCGAACGGCGAGTATGGCGTCGCAAGCCTTGGCGGATGCCAACAAGTGGCTGACGGGGCAGATGCCGCAGATGCGCGCAGTGATGCCGGGCATCTCGTAGAACGGCCGGCCTTCGGTGAACTTTTCGAAGCCGCGCACCTGGGTGACGTGGAACTGCGTACGCTCCACCTTGCCGTCGTCGCCCAGATGGATGCTGATCTTGGCATGTCCTTCGATGCGCGTTACCGGGTCAATCGTGATCTTTCGCATGGCGCACTCCTATCCGAATTTCACCGCTGCGAGCTTGGGCGCGCGGCCTTCGAGCAGCGCCTGCAACGCAGACAGAATCAGTTGAGGGCTGGGCGGGCAGCCGGGCAGGTGCAGTTCCACTTTCACGAACTCATGCACTGGACGGGCCTGCGGCAGCAGGGGCGGAACTCCGGCGCTGGGGATGACGGGGCTGGTGGTGGCGCCCTCGATGTAAACGCGCTGCAGAAGTTGCTGGACCGGGATGGTGTTGCGCATCGCGGGTACGTTGCCGGTAACGGCACAATCACCCAGGGAAACCAGCACGCGGGTGTGCGCGCGGACCAGGCGCAGCTTGGCGGCATCCTCCTGGAGACGGCGCCTTCCACCAGCGTGGCATCCACCATTTCGGGAAACGCGGCGGCGTCCACCAGGGGCGAATAGACCAGGTCGATCTTGGGGGCGATGGTCAGGATGCCTTCGTCCAGATCGAGAAGGGACATGTGACAGCCGGAGCAGCCGTCCAGCCAGACGGTGGCTAGTTTGAATTTGCTCATGCCAGGCTCCCTTTTAGCCCTCGCGGCTGAAAGCATGGAGCGGATTTAATCATTTCTTTCACCGCTTTTCCTTTCTCGGCCATCGCCCCGGTGGGACAGGCCTGCACACATTTGCCACAGTTGGTGCAGGTGGTGGCTTCGGCCCAAGGCTGGTCGAGCTCACTGATAATACGTGAATGGATGCCGCGGCCCATGATGTCCCAGACGTGCGCGCCCTCCACCTCGGCGCAAACCCGCACACAGCGCGAGCAGAGGATGCAGCGATTGTGATCCACCACGTAGCGTTCCTGCGACAGATCCACCCCTAGCTTGGGATAGCGGTACGGGAAGCGCACGCTGGTGACTCCCATTTCCGCCGCCAAAGACTGCAGCTCGCAGTGGCCGTTTGAAACACAGACGGCACAGATGTGGTTGCGTTCGGAAAGCATCAGCTCCAGGATCATGCGGCGGTAGGCAGCCAGCCTGGGTGAATTGATGACCACGGAGAGGCCTTCCTGCACGGGCGTGGTGCAGGCCGGAGCGAGGCGGCCCGTGCCGCCGACCTCGACAATGCACAGGCGGCAGGCACCCACGTCATGCACGCCCCGCATGTGGCAGAGGCTGGGGATGCGGCGCCCGGCGTCGCCGGCG
>CAVWOT010000030.1:0-514750 GCA_963756605.1 Bryobacterales bacterium
GTCTAATGTAAGTGGCTTGTATCTAAAAGTGTCAAGTTTTCAGCTGGCTTTCGGCAGCGGAAAAGCGTCGTAAATTAGCAGGTCAAGTTGCGTGTCGACGCGATCCAAGGCTTGCCGAAGTGGGAACGGTAGAACGGCATCGTTGGCGGTGAACATGGCCATGGCGGGCCGGAACACGCGGGCCTGCAGCCGCGAAAACAACCGAGCGACCTTCCAACCATAGGGAGTAACGAAATAGCGATTGGTCTTGGGTGGACGGTAGATCAGACCCTTCAGCCGGAGCCGGCGCAAGTCATAGGTCATCTGGTGCGGAGTGTACTCGGCCAGCGTCACGCCCAACAGATCCGCCACCTGCTGCCGCAGATGGCGATTGCGAAAACCGTCGATGAGATGATGAAACATGGTGAGCGCCAGCAGTAGCGCCATCACTCGCGGTTGGCCGAACCTCAATCCGGGCGCCTTTTGGCCGTCTTCTGTGACGGCAGGTTGCACCACTCTTTGGATGCTGTCGCCGCTCAGGCCACTGTTGTGGCTGACGCGTTCGACTTCCAGTAAGCGCCGGTTGATCTGTCGGCCGATCTTTTGCAGGTACGGCAGATTGCTCAATCCCTTATTCGCCCCAAAGTCGCCGGCCTCCCGGAAGGTCCCCTCAGTCCGGCAGCCGCGGCCTTCCTTGAAGTACTGTTTTAGGTCGAAGTTCTTGTATGCGATGTGCAGACTGGGGTGCACGCCGTCTTGTATCACGCGGGTGCGAAACTCCCCCGGCGTTCTCTTGGTCACTCTCCGCCCAAAGATCAACTGCACACGATCCGGCCGCCCCAGATCCAGATTGTCGCGGATGATCTCTTCGAAGAACTCCCGGCCCCGCAGCGGACGATCGAAGATCTGCGTCAAACTAACCTCCATCTGCCAGATCGACAAAGTCCAGTCGTAGCCCGCCTCCCGGTCCTGCGGTCGCAGCGGCAGTGGAATCCGTTGCAGCCATTTCCGAAACACCCGATCAATGTGCTCCGGCCCCAAACTGTCGCAGATCTGCTGTAGTTTCTCCGGCTCGGCACACGACAGGAATCCGTTATCCAAAGCCTCGTAGGCGATCTTCTTTTTCTGCAGTTGCCGCTTGGCCCACTCGTGTCCATTCAGGCACAGTTTCATGCTCCACGGGGCGTAGCTACAGATTTTGATGAACAGCGGACCGAAGTCTGCATCATCGATGTAGAAGTAGTAGTGATTGACGTAGACCGACTTGTCCCGTTCGAACTCGAACTGGCCGTTCACCTTTTTTCCGTTGAACGTTATGGCCTTCTCTTGGGTTACCCCGATGAATACGATGCCATCCCGTACTGGCCTTTGCTGGCGGAATTGATTGGCGATATCGTCCTTCCGTTCCTTATGGTCGAACTGGTAAATCGGTATTCCGTCCCGTTCCGCGAGCACTTTGACGGCCTGGCGGAATTTCTCCGACACCTGTCCCAATACCACTGGGGACGGTACCGGCTTCCCCAACTGCTCCCGCATGAACATCGACAACTGGGGTCCCGTTGCCAGCCTGCCAATGTAGCCGTTAAGGTAGAGACGGTCGAGGCACTCCACTTCCAACGTGACGTGCCCGTCAAGGAGTTCCGGAATAGTCGCCATTCTTGGATTTTATGGCAAGCCGAGCAGTGGGCTCGTCGGTTTGAGGTCGAAGACCTCGCTAGGCATGTGCGAATATGCACAGCGAAGACATCTCGTATAAGCCGCGAGACGGTGAAGTCGGGATGTGCCCGCGAGTGGGGCGGATGGGGCCGAATAAGTGATGATGGACCGGGACAGAATTACCCGGACCGGAGCGAGGGCCCCTGGGGTAGAGCGGGGCGGCCCGCTCGCACGGAGGTGCTTCTAGACGCATCGTCCCTGACACAGAGCCGGGAATCACGATGGCTGTGGAGAGCACGAAGGGCGATGGCAAACCAGCGTGCTGGGAAGGCTTCGTCTGATAGTCCGGCCTTGAAGCCGTACCGGGGAAAACCCGCCCTACGGAATTTTAGGGGAGGCAATGGAAACGTCGGCATCATTCGAAGCCCGGTCCGCGCCATTGCCTTACCCGACAGGTTGCATACCGGTAGCGGTTTCTGAATGCGGGAATGCGTGGATTCAAGCCTGGCACTTGCAGACGAATCCGGCAAAAGACGAGCGTCTCATGTCCCGCTCGCCCCCTCCCCCGCTCAGTCCCGCGCCACTTTAGGCCTAATGCGCCAGTAGGATGATCTACCAACATGGTAGGACATCTACCATATATCCCCAAGGAACCGAATCGCGCCGAACTGCTCCAAGGGTACCCTCGACATGCGGAGTGCAGGGCGGGATAGAGCGAGCCGTATTCGACCAGCAAGACGCCATCGGAGGTTGCGCTGGATGTGCTTCGCGAGACCGTGCCGGTGGATGGGGTTCAGATGACGATACGGAAGCTCTGCCAATCGACCGGCAGACAAAGGCGTTGTTAGTTCCGCTAGGGGTTTCGGGTTGGCGCGTACCGGCGATTTCACTCCAGTAACGGACGTAGACGACGATATCGTTTTTGGGAAGGCTGGCCGGCGAGGCCGGCTCAGGGCCAGGGTGCTCCTCCCACTCAAAGCAATCTTCGCCCGAACTACGTATGAATTACGTTCGCTAGCGTTTACGGCGCCCAGTCGGAAAGCCCGCCGATTGACACTCGCTATGCCTCGGTTAATGCAGCCACACCGGGCAACTCAATCCCCGCGAGAAACTCGAGAGAGGCGCCGCCGCCGGTGGAAATGTGTGAGATCTGGTCAGCCACTCCGGCCGACTTGATGGCCTTCTCCGAATCGCCGCCACCCACCACCGACGTAGCGCCGGAAACCGCCACCGCCTTCGCCAGCGCTACAGTGCCCCGGTCGAACGGCTTTTTTTCGAACACACCCATTGGTCCATTCCAGATTACGGTCTTGGCCGTGCGAATCACATGCGAAAAGTGATCGATGGTCAGCGGTCCGATATCTACTCCGATCTTGTCTGCGGGAATGGTATCCACGACTTCGTTCTCGGCGTCTTCCTTGATCTCGGACACCACCACGTGATCCACCGGCAGCACCAGTTTGTCCTTCAATTCCACCAGCAGTTTCCGCGCCAGATCCAGCTTGTCGTCTTCGACCAGAGACTTTCCGACGGGCTCACCTTGTGACTTCAGGAAAGTATAAGCCATAGCGCCGCCGATCAGCAGTTTGTCCACGACTTTGCCGAGATTCGCTATCACTTCGATCTTGTCGGAGACTTTGGCGCCGCCCAGAATGGCCACGCACGGCCGCGGCGGATTCTTAGTCGCCATGGTCAGGTACTTCAACTCCTGCTCCATGAGCAGTCCGGCGGCCGCCTGCGGCACGAACGCAATCATACCCACCGTGGAGGCGTGCGCGCGATGCGCCGAGCCGAACGCGTCGTTCACATAGACATCGCACAACGATGCCAGCTTCTTCGAAAACCCTGGATCGTTCTTCTCCTCTTCGGGGTGGAAACGCAGATTCTCCAGCAGCAGGATTTCGCCGGGCGCCGGCTGCATGGCTTCCACCCCAGGTCCGACACAATCCGGCGCCATCTTTACCGGACGGCCCAGCAATTCTTCCAGGCGCTTAGCCACCGGCTTCAGGCTCATTTCCGGATTGGGTTTTCCCTTCGGACGGCCCAGGTGCGAGGCTAGAATAACACCGGCCCCTTGCTCGAGCGCGTATGTGATGGTTGCGAGCGATGCCTTGATACGCTTGTCGCTGGTGATCTCCTGCCCGCCAGGAGCTAAGGGAACGTTGAAATCCACCCGGATGAAGACGCGCTTGTTTTTCAGATCGAGGTCGCGAATGGAAAGTTTAGGCATAAGAAGCTCTCAAATGATGTTTAATACTTGAGATTAGCAGAAACGGGGCGTTTAATCCGCAGCCCATGGGACTGCCCCGCAATTACTCTTGGAATTCCGGCCAGGTCTGGAACGGTTTCAAGAGCATGCCAGCGGGATCCGAACAAGGCTGCCACCTGGACGCTGGTGTTGAAACCCAGTTCCATGATGAGCCAGCCGGCATGGCGCAGAACCCGTTCGGCGTCGCGCACCAGACGCGCGTAAATCTCCAAACCTGTGGGTCCGGCGAAGAGAGCCTGGTGCGGCTCCCAGTCGCGGACTTCGCGCTGCAGGCCGGCTTTGTCCCCCAGCGGAACGTAGGGCGGATTGGAAACAATCAGGTCCATGGAGTGATCCGCGAAGGGCGACATCAGATCCGCATTGACGAATGACACGGGCGCTTGCAGCCGCTGTGCATTAGCTACCGCTACGGCGATGGCGGATAGCGAGATGTCCCCGGCCCAGACGGTTGCGCTGGTTTCCAGGCGCAGCGTGATTGCCAGGATACCGGAGCCGCAACCTACGTCCAGTATGCGCTGCGGGTGCGGCGCGAGACGCAGGGCGATCTCGACCACGTGTTCGGTTTCGGGCCGGGGGATCAGCACATCGGGTGTGACGCGGAACTCGCGGCCATAGAATTCCTGGCGGGCGGTGATGTACTGGGTGGGTTTGCCCTGCATACGCTCGTGCAGGTAGCGGCCGTAGTGCAGCCATTCGAGCTCGGAGAGTTCGTGCTCGGGGTGGCCGTACAGGTAAGCGCGGTCGCAATGGATCGCGTGCGCCAGCAGCACTTCGGCGGTGAGGCGCGCCACGCCCACGTCAGCATCATCCAGGAGTTTGGTTCCCTGGTCGAGCGCCGTGCGGAGGGTCATCGAGGTCAGGCCGCGGCCGGGCCCGCTTCACCCTCTTGTCTGAGCTTTTCGGCCTGGTAATGAGTGGTCAGCGCGTCGATGATGGCATCGAGCCGGCCTTCCATCACCTGGTCCAGTTGATGCAGCGTCAAGCCGATGCGGTGATCGGTAACGCGGTTTTGGGGGAAGTTGTAGGTGCGGATCTTCTCGCTGCGGTCGCCGGTGCCGACCATGCTGCGGCGCTCCGCGCCCAATGTGGCCTGCTGTTTTTCAAGCTCAATTTCGTAGAGGCGCGAACGCAGCACGCGCTCGGCCTTCGCGCGGTTCTTGATCTGCGATTTCTCGTCCTGGCAGGAGACGATCAGCCCGGTGGGCAGGTGGGTGATGCGCACCGCCGAATACGTCGTGTTGACCGATTGGCCGCCGGGGCCCGACGAGCAGAAGGTATCGATGCGGATGTCTTTGGCATCGAGCTTCACTTCCACTTCGTCGGCTTCGGGCAGCACCGCCACCGTGATCGCTGAAGTATGCACGCGGCCTTGCTGTTCGGTGACGGGCACGCGCTGCACGCGATGCACGCCGCTCTCGTATTTCAGCTTGCTGTAGACGCGATTGCCGGAAACGAGCGCAATGATTTCCTTCAGGCCGCCCGCCGCCGATTCACTTGCGGAAGTAATTTCGATGCGCCAGCGCTGTGTTTCGGCGTAGCGCGAATACATGCGGAAGATCTCCGCGGCGAACAGCGTGGCTTCATCGCCGCCGGTGCCGGCGCGGATTTCGAGCACCACGTTCCTTTCGTCGTTGGGGTCCTTGGGCAGCAGCAGAAATTTAATCTCCTGCTCGATGCGCAACACCTCAGGCTCCAGCCGCACGATTTCGTCGGTTGCCATCTGGCGCAGGTCGGCGTCCTGATCCTGCAGCATGGCGCGGGCCTGATCGAGCTCGCCGGCGGACTTTTTCCATTCGCGATACTTATCGACGACTTCGGCGATATCGCTGCGCGCCTTGGCAGCTTTACGATATTCGGCGGCATCCGCGATCAGCGCCGGATCGGCCAACTGCCGGGTGAGTGCGTCGAAACGCACCTCGATCTGCTGCAGTTTAGGAACGAATTGCATTTGCGTTAAGCGATGACCAGTTCGCCGCCCTGGGACTTTTCGAGAGCCATGGCGCCTTCGAGCGCGTGTATGGCCACGGCAGCCTGCTCGTCGGAGGGCGGCTTGGTGGTGATGCGCTGCAGCCAGAGGCCGGGCGCGGTGAGAGTGGCCAGGAACGATCCACGGCGCCTGGCGGCGAAGCGGATCAGCTCATAACTGAAGCCCGCGATAAAAGGCAGCAGGAGCACGCGGCAGAGCAGTTTCATGCCGAAACCGGAGAACGGAATCAGGGTGTACACGACCATCGAGACGACCATCACCACCATCAGGAAACTGGTGCCGCAGCGGGGATGGAAGGTGGTGAACACTTGTGCGTTTTTGACGGTGACGGGCTGGCCGGACTCGTAATTGAAGACGACTTTGTGCTCCGCGCCGTGATATTCGAAGACCCGGTGGATGTCTTTCATGCGCGACACCAGGAATAGAAATGCCAGGAAGATAGCCATGCGGATCAGGCCGTCCGTGGCGTTGAAAGCGATTCGGCCTTTCAACACCGGGTACCATTTTTCGAGCGAGGTGACCGCGTAGAGCGGCACAAATTTATAGAGGAAGATGAAAAATCCGAACGAAAATAGGAGGTTCAACGTGAGCGCCCATTTGGGGACTTCCTTGGGGGCAGTCGTTGGCGCTTCGGTTTCGAGCATGGCATTGGCCGAGAATTTCAGAGCTTGCAGACCGAGCGCCATGGCTTGATAGAGAGTGCCTATGCCGCGAAGCACCGGGTATTTGAAGATGCGGTGCTGTTCGGACATGCGGGCCAATGGCTTTTCCTCCGTAACGATTTCACCGGAAGGCTTGCGCACGGCCACGCAGTAGCTGTGCGGGGCGCGCATCATGACGCCCTCGATAACCGCCTGCCCGCCGACGAGGGTTTCCTCGCCGCTTTCGAGGATGGGCATCATCTGAATATGCGTGAAAAGACGAACGAATGTGCGCAGGGACACAGTACCTCTCTCTGAATGGACCATTCTATTATAACGAATTTGCGGGAATCAGCGACTAACCCTTTGGTTATGGCCTGGAGCGCGGGGTCGTGTTCGTCAGGACCGTGATGTTGTCCGGTGATGGATTCGGCACTGCGATGTCCAACATGCCGTCGCCGTTGAAATCCGCCAAGGCCAGCACGCTCACCATCGACGAATTTTCGCCCAAGCCTGCCTCTGCCAGGAAACCTACGGGAGGAAGGGAAAACTGCCCGCCTCCGATTCCCGTCAAGACGGAGACATTGCCTTCTTCGGTTGCCCTGGCCATGGTGACTGCCAGGTCGGGTATGCCGTCACCGTCAAAATCGCCTATGGCGATGCCTCCTCCGTCATTTAGCTCGTATTGCGCCATGGAGCGGAACGTGCCATTGTGCGCGCTCAGCAACACCACCACCTGTCGGTTGCCGACCACCGCCACGTCCGGATAGCCATCGCCGTCCAGGTCGCCCACTGCCATCGAATAAGCATATTTGCCGATGAAGTAGCTCGCCGGCGCCTGGAAAGTGCCATCGCCGTTGCCCAGCAGAACCGTCACATGTGCCTTCTCGCTGGTATCGAGCACCACCAGGTCGAGTTTGCCGTCTTGATTGATATCCGTTGCGGCAACCGGGCCGGCAATGCCACCTGCCTGAAATGCCGTTGGCGGCTGGAAGGTGCCGTCGCCGTTACCGAGCAAGATCGTGACAGCTTCGCCTTTTGTGAGCGCCAGATCGAGCTTGCCGTCGCCATTGAAATCCCCCACGGCTACCCCGTCTGCGGGCAACTGGCTAGCGTAGCCTCCGGACCGAAAACTGCCATCGCCATTACCCAGCAGGATACTTACGTTGTCCAGATCGAGAATCACCAGGTCCGGAGTGCCATCTCCGTTGAAGTCGCCAACGGCAAATGTACGAGGAGTCCGTCCCGCCGGATAGCTCGTCCAGGGTTGGAAAGACCCATTGCCGTTGCCCAGCAGAATGGATACGCCCTGAGATAGTACGGCAAGGTCAGGATGCCCATCCCCGTTAAAATCGGCCGTGAGGATAGCGATTGGAGGCGCAGGGGCGGGTACGTTCTGGGGCTGCACGAAACCTCCGGGCTGGGACAGCACGATGCAGACCCCACCGCCGCCACCAGCGTTAATATTGCCGTTGGCAATCGCAAAATCGTTGACGCCGTCGCCGTTGAAATCCGCGACTGCGATTGGCCCACCGCTCGGCTGGAAGCGCGTTCCTGGTTGAAATGTGCCATCGCCGTTACCGAGCAGGACCAGGGTCTGGCTCTGCGTTTGGCCGCCGCTTGTGATGAGGCCTTCGATCAGGTCAGCCTTCCCATCGCCGTTGACATCGGCCGTCGCCACAGATCCAGCTTCCGGCCCAACATAGAACGGGCTCTGGAAGGTTCCGTTACCGTTGCCCAGCAGGATACCTGCATGGCCGCCTTCCGGGGGTATCGCGACTATGTCCGGTATACCGTCGCCATTGAAATCGGCGACCGCAATTTGCTGGGCGGTCATACCGTGGACGGGCATCTGGGTTAATGTGTGGGTGCCGTTGTTTAAAAAGACCTGGATGGAATCATGGTTGTAACTGCTCTGCTCGACTTCCGCAAGGTCGGGCTTTCCATCTCCATTGAAATCCGCGACCTGCAGCGGACCAGCGAGGTAAGTGCCGGGCAGACTAAGCGGGGACGCACGGAAGGTACCGTCTCCGTTTCCCAGGAAAAGTTCGAAGCTCTCGCCCTCACTGGCAAGACCAACTATCAGGTCGAGCTTGCCATCGCCATTGAAATCCAGCGCCAACACTTGACCGCCGAGGATACCGCCATACGTGGCCAGATGCGTTTGTTGAAAGGTACCATCTCCGTTGCCTGTCAGCAGCCACACGCCGTTGTTATCGCCATACGCCAGGTCTATTTTTCCGTCGCCGTTGAAGTCGCCTGCAGCTATGCCAAACGGGAGGGTTGAGGCGTACTGGGCTACCTGGCGAAAGGTGCCGTCGCCATTGTTCAGCAGGATACCTATGTACTCGGGCGTGTAACCGTTGTTAGCGGCATCGTTGGCCACCACGGCCATATCGGGTTTGCCGTCGCCGTTGAAGTCGGCCACCACAAAGGCCTGGGTGTTTGAACCGGGTAGGTACACGGCTGGTGAATTGAAGTTCACCGCCCATACAAGCCGCGACGCGCCGAGTAGGATTACGGCGGCGAAGAGTCTGCACGCTCTACCACGCATCAGTTCCCTCCTGTTGCGGGTGTTGATTTTGCACCCATGATGCAGCCCGCCTTCGACAGTATGCCCCTTACGATACAAAAATACAATACAAGCTTTGCACTAAAGCGCCGCTCCGGAGGTAACATGGACAACGGGTCGTTACGTTGGAGTGGCGCGTATATCATCGCATATGTTACTACCTCGAGCTAAGTTCGTTGGGCGCCTCGGCTTCGAGCGTGGCGTCGCCGGCAACGTCATTGCCTGAACGATTAGCCCCTTGGTTATGGGCTTAGTGGCGCGGTGGTGTTCGTCAGGATGGTGACGTTGTTCGAGTCCTTATTGATCACCGCGATATCCAGTTTCCCATCGCCGTTGAAATCCGCCAAAGCCAGACCGTGCAACGGAAAGGGGTAGGGGCCCAGGACAACGGACTCTGGCTTCTCTGCCAGATAACCTACTGGAGGAAGGGAAAACTGCCCCCCTCCGATGCCCTGCAAGATCGAAACATTGCCGTCTAAGTCTACATCATAAGTCAAGCCAGTAGTAACGGCCAAGTCGGCTATGCCGTCACCGTCAAAGTCGCCGATCGAGATGCTTCCTCCATAATTCAGCTCATATAGCGCCGGAGAGCGGAAAGTACCGTTCTGCGTGTTGAGTAACACCACGACATGCAAGCCTGTGACTACGGCAACATCTGGATAACCATCGCCGTCCAGGTCCCCCACCGCCATTGAAGAGGCAGTGTATTGGCTGACAAAATAACTCACCTGCGGCTGGAAGGTGCCGTCGCCGTTGCCCAGCAGCACAATGATACCCGCCTTGCTCCCGTTAGTATTATTCAGTAACACCAGATCGAGCTTGCCGTCGCCGTTCAGATCGGCTACGGCAATCGCGCCCGAATAGCATAAGCAGGGGGATTTCGTCGGCGATTGGAAGGTGCCATCACCATTGCCAAGCTGTATGGCGACACCCTTGCCGTCGCCGTATTGGATTGCCAGGTCGAGCTTGCCGTCGCCATTGAAATCCCCCACGGCTACTTGTTCGCCCAGCACGCGCTCGTCGTAGTATCCCGGCCGGAAGCTGCCATCGCCGTTACCCAACAGGATACCCACGCCGGGGCTCAAAACCACCAAGTCCGGAATGCCATCCTCGTTGAAATCGCCAACGGCAAACGCGCCGGGCGTCGGCCCGGCTGGATAGCTCATCCGAGGTGCGAAAGACCCGTCGCCGGTGCCCAGTAGAATCGATACACCCTCATTCAATATGGCTAAGTCCGGAAGTCCATCTCCGTTAAAGTCGGCCGTCAGGACGGCCACCGGATCCGGAGCGGGATAATTCTGGGGTTGCACGAAACCGCCCGGCTGGGACAGAACGATAGAAATTCCGTCACTGCCGCCGCCGAACAGGCTGCTCGCGGCAATTGCAAAATCGTTGAGGCCGTCGCCGTTAAAATCCGCTACGGCAATCGTTCCCCCGCTGGGCTGGAAGCGCGCGCCTTGTTGAAACGTACCATTGCCGTTACCGAGCAGGATCACAGTCTGGTTCGCCGTAAGGCCGTTGCTATTGATGATGCCCTCGACCAGGTCAACCTTTCCGTCGCCATTGACATCGGCCGCCGCCACAAACCCGGTTTCCGGCCCGACATAGAACGGGCTTTGGAAGGTGCCGTCGCCCTTGCCCAGGAGGATGCCGGTGTGGCCGCCAACCCGGGAGATGGCAGCTAAATCCAACTTACCGTCGCCGTTGAAATCCGCAACCGCGATTTGCATGGCGCTCATACCACTAACGGTCACTTCGCTAAATGTGTCGTCGCCGTTGTTCAGAAAGACCAGGATGTTGCCGCCCACAGACGAAATCTGATCGGCTTCCGCGAGGTCGGGCCTCCCATCTCCATTGAAATCTCCGACGACAAGGGGACCGTGGAGTAAAGCCCCCGGCAATTGGATTTCAGACGAGCTGAACGTGCCATCTCCGTTTCCCAGGAATAATTCGAAACTCGAGCCATACTCGTCAAAACCTACCAGTACGTCGAGTTTACCGTCTCCATTGAAGTCCGCCACCACTATGTCGCCGCCCGGCGAGTTGTTGCTCGGAAATGGCGCGATATTGGTTTTCTCAAATGTGCCGTCGCCGTTGCCGGTCAGGAGCCACAGGCCGTCAACATCCGTGAACACCAGGTCCATTTTTCCATCGCCGTTGAAGTCGCCTTGAGCTATGTCGAATGGGTAGGTTGAGGTGTACTGGGCAGCCTGGCGGAAAGTGCCGTCGCCATTGTTCAGCAAGATGCCTATATAGTCGTAGTTGAAGGCAATTACGGCCAAATCGGGTTTGCCGTCGCCGTTGAAGTCGGCCACCACGAAGGCCTGGGTGTTCGAACCGGGTAAGTACACTGCCGGTGAATTGAAAGTCGCTCCTGATGCAAGCCATGGCCCAGCGAGTAAGATGATCGCAAGGCAGTAAGTCGAGCTCACCCTACGCATAATTCCCTCAGAGTAAATACGCACTAAATGCGCATATACGCACTTATTTGCTGCCTGGCTTTCCACAGTATGTATCTTTCGGCGTGAGAAGGCAATGGCCCTTTCTTGGGGCTCAGGCCAGGCGCGCCCATTCGGCGTTGGCGCAGGCGCGGAAGTCTGAAATCGGCATGCCTCGGCGCTGCAGCCAAAGCCAATAATCGTTTCGGAGGTCGGCCCAGAAGTTGGCTGCAGCACTGGGATTCCTTCGCGTGTCCAGCGTGAAGTGATGGGCATATTCATGCGGGAGCGTGGTCTCGCGCGCGTCCCGTAGTCCCAGGAAGATTTTGTAGAAAGGATCGCCGCCGGACCGGCGCGAGGGTGGCACCGGTCCCATGGAGCAGCCTCCCGTTCGGTCGCGATCGATGTCGTAGGCGAGCGTGCTGGTAATGAAAAGATTGATGGCTCCGCGCGAGAGGAATTGGTCGGGAATCACCGAATATCCTTGTTGCCGCAGGTACGCGTCTTCGCGGACGCGAACGTCGAAATAGATGCCGCTTACGGCGTATTGGCGGCTGGCTTTTTCCTGGTAGCTTCGGAATTTGGCAATTTCATCCGGGCGCAGCGGTTTGCCGGTATGGGCCCCTCTGTCGTACATGGCTTGCACCGTGATGATCAGGGGGCGGGTCTGGAGACCCGCCGCAGGCCTGGAGGCCCGCCCCACTACTGCGCGGTGAACGTCGTCCATGGGCGCGACGGCATGTCGCGGAGTACGGCGCGCTGCCAGGCGAATTCGGCGTGCTTGCGCAGGTGCTCGGCGGCCTTGAATCCGATACCGCAGGAGTGGCCTAGAGAAGCACGTAGCGTCATGGCTTCGGCCATGGCGGCATCCGACACTTTGGACTGCACCGCCCCGGTCGGCGAATACGGTCCGACCCAGGGCAGATCGCCGCGCGCGGATTTATCGATGTGCCCGCAGAGCGACCGCTCGTCCGGGTCTACCTTATTTTCGAATGTATCGAAGTGGTCGGCCAGGAAGCGCTGGGCGGCGGCTGCGTCGATTTTGCCCTTGTTCTGTTCCATGAGCTGCAGCCAGCGGGCGTGGCGGGCATTGGCGCTATCGCTCGCGTCCTTGACGTCGAAATCGGTCTCCTCGCGCACCAGTTTGGCATCCACCGGGAAGTTCGATCCCACGAAAAAGCCATCGCGCGTGCGGTTCAGAGTGACGTTTTTCAGGCCCAGCTCCAGGCTGGCAACTTCGTTGGTCTTGCGGTCCGCCACCAGCCAGTTGTTGGCGTAGCCGCCGTTATTGCCTTCTTTCATGATGCGCGCGAAATCGTCGATGGAGGCTGAATACTGCATGGCTTTGCGGGCGCGCACGAATTCGGGAACGGCGTCCGGATCGAAACCGTTGAAGCGGCTGATGGTGGTTTCGGTGATCATGATGCCGGCTGAATTCACGCCGAAATCGTCGCCGCTGTGTATGAGCCCGGCCATGCCGTCCATCAGGATGTGGTTGCCCTGCGCGGGCACGATATCGAAGATGATGTTCCAGCGCTCGCCGGTTTCGTAGCTGGTCCAGTTGTTGTGGGCGATGACCACGCGTCCGTCCTTGGTGTAGCTGCCGGTGGCTACGAAGGCGCTGCAATGCTCGGCGGTCGCCGGCTGCGGAAGAAGGCCGTGCTGTTTCGAATCCCACTTATCGAAATAGGGCATCTCGAGCCAGGCGTTCAGCGCCACCACATCCCAGACGTCCAGCTTCACGCCGCGCGCGGCGGCGCCATCGGCGATGCCTTGCAATTCAGCGCGATATTCAGCTTCCACGTGCGGCCACAGCATGTTCTGCGCCTTATCGCGGAAGAACTGCCAACCGCGCTTTTCCTCGTGCTGCATTTCGAGCGAGACCGTTTGCAGGGTGTCGCGGATCTCGGGCGCGAGCAGGTAGCCGTGCTGATATCCGATGTCGGATGGGCCGCCCTCCAGGTGTACCCAGATCCAGCCGTTTTGCTCGGCGCGGCGTGAGGCGTGTTTGAGGCGAGTATCGACTTGCGGCTCGCGGGAAGCCAGGGCCAGGGCCAGAGCCATGGCAAAAACAGACAGCACGATGGCGGTTCGACGCATCCCGTTATTATAGTAAGGACGCGAGGACAAATGGCGGAGACTACAAAGCTACGCAAACTTACGGCCCACGTGAAAGCCGCGGGTTGAGCGTCGAAGCTGAGTCCAAAGTTGTTGGACAGGGTTTTGGCGAGCATTCCGCGTGTGGCGAATCCAAACGTGCTGGTGGGCTTCGACACTGCCGACGATGCCGGGGTTTACCAGTTGACGGCGGAGCTTGCCCTGGTGCAGACGGTCGATTTTTTCACGCCGATTGTGGACGATCCGTTTACTTATGGTGCGATCGCGGCGGCCAATTCGTTGAGCGATGTGTACGCCATGGGCGGGCGGCCGATTTCGGCGCTTTCGATCCTGGCGTATCCGGCGAAGGGCGATTTGGGGGATCTGGAAGAGATTCTGAAGGGCGGCGCGGAGAAGATGCGCGAAGCCGATTGCGCGCTGTTGGGCGGCCACAGCGTGGCGGACGAGGAGATCAAGTTCGGCTATGCAGTGACCGGTACGGTGCACCCCGCGCGGGTGAAGGCGAACGCGGGTGCACGCGCGGGCGATGCGCTGGTGTTCACTAAACGGCTGGGAACCGGAGTGATCTCGACGGCGCTGAAGCGCGGCATCGCGCGCGACGCGGACGTGGAGGCTTCGGTGGCTTCCATGCTGACCCTCAACCGCCGGGCGTGCGAGGCGATGTTGGCCTACGATGTGCACGGCTGTACGGACGTTACCGGATTCGGTCTGATTGGGCATGCGCGGGAGATGGCGCTGGCCAGCGGCGTGACACTGGAGATTGAAGTGGAGCGGCTGAGATTTCTGGAGGGCGCTTTGGCGTATGCGCGGCTGGGGGCGATTCCCGGAGGCCTCAAGAATAATCGCGAATTTGCTTCGTGCGCGGTGGAGGCGGCGCGCGCATGGCCCGGCGAAGTGGAAGACCTGTTGTACGATCCCCAAACCTCGGGCGGCCTGCTGATCACCTTACCGGAGCCGGATGCGGCGGCGCTGGCGGCCGTGTTTCCGGACGCGTACGCGATCGGGCGGGTGCTCGCACGGCAGGCGAAACCGATCAGGGTGATATGAATGGCTGGCATGAATAATATGACTCGGAACCCTATTATCGTGGCTCTCGATGTAGACTCCGCGGCGGAAGCGCGCGCGCTGGTGGCGCGGCTGGGCACGCGGATCGGCTTTTATAAAGTCGGAATGGAGCTTTACGCGGCGGCCGGCATGGACTTCGTGCGTGAGCTGCTGGACCAGGGTAAGGAGGTGTTTCTGGATCAGAAGTATTACGACATCGGCGAGACGGTGAAGCGCGCGGTGCGGGTGGCGGCGCACAGCGGCGTGCAATTGCTGACGGTGCACGGCAGCAGCCAGGTAATGCGGGCCGCCATTGAAGGGCGGGGCGTTGCCGGCACGAAGCTGCTGGCAGTCACGGTGCTCACCAGTTTCGATCAGCAGGATCTGGCGGATATGGGGTACGCGTGCGCAATTTCGGATCTGGTGTCCCTGCGCGTGCGCAAGGCGATGGAGGCGGGCATGGATGGGCTGGTGTGCTCGCCGCTGGATGCCGCGACAGTGCGCGCGCAAGCAGGTGCGAAGGCGATCCTGGTGACGCCGGGGGTGCGCTCGGGCGGGGCGGCCAAGGGCGATCAGAAGCGCGTGGCTACGCCGGCGGAAGCGGTGCGGGCCGGGGCGGATTATGTCGTAATGGGCCGGCAGATCACGCGGGCTTCGGATCCAGCGGCCGAGGCAGCGCGCGTGATGGACGAGATTGCTGAGCCGGCGATCAATACTCCGTCATAGGCACCACGCGCCAGCGACTCGCCCCCTCGCGGCGATTAAGTAAGATCCCAGGCTTTGTTGATACGTTCGTTTGTTGCGCTGGCATAGCTGTTCGATTGCCGCAGGATCTGTCCGGCTTCACGCATCGACCTGGCAGCCACCTCGATGCGCTCCCCAATCAGCTTGCCGCTGATCCGCCAGCCCGCCTCCCGGAGTCTGCATGGTCTCGAAGTGCGCGAAATCGGTACGCGCGGTCATTTTGATCGGCGTGATCGAAAAGCACCAACAGGTTTTCGCCGCGCGAGACGTGTGCGTGAACTTCTTCCTTTTCGCCGCCAACGGTCCAGCCGTCCGGAAGGTTGATACTGCCGCTGCCGTCGGCGAAGTTGTAAGTCTGCCACTTCGCATTCGTAGACCACGGTGGCGAATCCCGGGTCTTGGCCGATTGAGATCATGACCACACCTGCCACGGGACTGCCACCAATCCCAGCCTGGAAGAAGGCTCGCAATTCGCGATCATCGTCGTCCGCGATCACCGTGCGCAGGCGCGGCCGTGCGTCGAAATAATCCCCGAAGGCGCGCAGCACTGCCTTCAGGGCGGTACTGGCTGCCTGGTAACCAGAGAAGTTGGCGGTAAGTTCGCGGCCGCTCCCGCTGCCGCCCGGAGCCGCGGCAAACCCGCGCGGCAAACTGCGCTCCGCCAGACGCTGGTTGTCAGGCCCGTGAGGTTACCTGCCGGACCGCTGGTGCAGCGAAAGTCGCAGCCCAGCAAATTACCAGCCCCACGATCGCAATGGTCCAGGCTTTGCGCCGTTCCATATTTCCACCTCGTTAATACGGCGTTAATACGGCGCAAAGTCTGGCTAAGACCCGGCAGCGAAACCCGTCCTCTACTCGACCGTCAATACCGCGTCCTCCGGGTAACCGTGCATGCCGAACTCCGGCACATCCAGCCCTTCCAACTCTACCTCCGGAGCTACCCGTATGCGCTTGATCTTATTGACCACGGAAAACACCACGTAAGTAGCACCAAACGCCCACAATGCGCATAGTGTCGCTCCGCCTAGCTGGCAGATAAACTGGCGGGCATCACCGTGGAGCAAGCCAGTCACTCCTTGGCCCGGGTGTCCGAGATAGCTGGCAGCTCCTACACCATTCCAACCGGAGCCGTAAGTGCCGTCCGCGAAAATACCCACGCATACGGCTCCCAGCCAACCGCAGAATCCATGCACTGAGATAGCTCCGCATGGATCGTCGATCTTGGTCACCCGTTCGTTGAACAGCACACCCAGGCAAACTACGATTCCGGCCAGCACGCCGATGACTACCGCCGAGGTAGGAGAGACGAAAGCGCAAGGAGCGGTAATGGCCACCAGTCCAGCCAGCATCCCGTTGCACGCCATCGTCACATCCGGCTTGCCGAACATGAAATACCAGAGCAGCAGCGATGAGGCGGAACCAGCCACCGCGGCCAGGTTCGTATTGATCGCGATTACGGAGATACGCAGATCCGTGGCGCCCAGCGTCGAGCCGGGGTTGAAGCCCATCCATCCGAACAGCAGAATGAAAGTCCCGGTGACCACGTAAACCAGGTTGTGTGCGGGGAAGGCGCGCGGTTTTCCGTGCTTATCATATTTGCCGATGCGCGGGCCCAGAATGAGGGCCAGCGCCATGGCGCAGAATCCTCCCACACCGTGCACCACGGTCGATCCGGCAAAATCCACATAGCCGTGGCCCAGGTTCATCGTGGACCCCACTTGGGAAAGCCAGCCGCCGCCCCAAACCCAACAGCCGAACATCGGATACAGCAGCGCGCCGATGAACAGCTCGCAAAGCAGAAATGCCCAAAATGAGATGCGCTCACAAATTGCGCCGACGATGATGTAGCCGGCCGTCTCCATGAACACTACCTCAAAAAGCGCGAGACAGTTGCTCCCGGCGTCGTAAGCCGGGCCCGACATGAAGAATCCGTTGCCGCCCAGGAACCCCCACTGGCCCCCGCCCAGCAGGTAGTGGTTCAACGTAGGAGTGCCGCCCAGGTTGCCCGGCGCCGCATTGATCGCCACGCCGCCGAACTGGAACGCGTAGCCGCACGCGTAGTAAGCCAGAAACGCGAAGACATAAGCCGCGAAATTGAGCATCATCAGGTGGCCCGCGTTCTTCTTGCGCACCAGGCCGCACGTCAGCAGTGCGAATCCGGCCTGCATGAAGAGCACCAGGTAGCCGGTGTTCAACGTCCATGCGAAATTGGTCGCGACCCGAATATGGCCCACCGAATCCGCCAGCTTTACGGCCAGCGGTTCCTTGGCCGCCTGGGACTGGTATTCGTCGTAGTCCTTCTTGTTCTTCTGATAGTCCGGCGAGTTTTTGTCCGGAGCCGTCACGGTGAACGCCGTGCCGCCGGCATCCACGGCGGTGGATTTATCGCCTGTGGCGATGCCGGCCGGGTCGGGCTTGGGTCCCTCGTCGGCGCGGCCTTGGGGCGGCAGGCTTAACAGTCCGGCGGCCGCCAGTATAGCCAACTTGGCGAAGATGGCGAAGAATCGGGCATGGGACGGGCGACGCCTCGCGGCGCTCTTTATCATCGTTCAGTTCTCCTCAGTTTTGTGAAATCGGAATGTGCCGGGCACGGTCACGCGCGGGTGGCATAAGGAAACCATAAATAGGCAGGAACGGGCCATTTAAATTGAGTGAATCAAAGGTGCCGATAAGCGTCAAGACGAAATTTCTTTTCGAGGCCATAAGCTTTTCTGTTGGGGCAGACACCGCGCTTGCACACGAATTCCCGGTAAGGGCAGAATGGTGGACGAGGAGATCCGCCGCGCCGTGCCCGCCAGCATCGACAAACGCCCCAGCCCCGAAGAGTTATTGCGCCGCGTGCAGGCCGAAGAGCGCCGCGCCCGCCGCGGCCGGCTCAAGGTGTTCTTGGGTTACGCCTCGCGCGTGGGAAAGTCATTCCGCATGCTCGACGAAGGCCGCCGGCGCAAGGAGCGCGGCGAAGACGTGGTGGTGGCCGCCATCCAGTTTCCGCTCACCCCCGATCTGGAAGCGCTGATGTCAGCCGTCGAGCATATCCCCCCGCTTAAGGAAATTTACGGCGGCAAAGAGTACGAAGTGCTTAACGTCGCGGCGATTTTCCGCCGCCATCCGCGCGTGTGCCTGGTGGATGAGCTGGCCTACGATAATCCGCCGGGCAGCCGCAATCCTAAACGCTGGCAGGATGTGGACAATATCCTCGATCAAGGTATCTCGGTAATAACCGCCATCAACCTCCAGCACATCGAGGAGATGCAGGACGCCGTGGAGCGGATCACCGGTAAGCGCGCGCGCCAGACTGTGCCCGAGCGGTTCCTGCGTTCCGCCGACGAGATCGTGCTGGTGGACGCCGCGGTCGACGACATGATGCAGCGGGCCGGCACCAGTGAGCCGATCGACGTGCGAAGGCTTTCGGAACTGCGGGAACTGGCGTTGCTGTTGGCAGCCGATGTGATCGACGGGCAACTGGAAAATTACCTGCGCTCGAACGGCGTGGAACTGAGGTGGGGGTCGCAGGAGCGCATTCTGGTGTGCGTCACGCCGCGTAGCGATGCAGGCGCCATGCTGCGCAGCGGGCGGCGCAATGCCGACCGTTTCCATGGCAATCTACTGGTCTGTTACGTCCGGCAGAATGCCCTGAACACGCGCGACCAGGCGCTCATGGACGCGAACCTGGCGCTGGCCGAGCAGCTGCATGCCGATGTGCACGTGCTGGAGGGCTCCGATGCTATCGGGGCTATTATCCGCTTTGCGCGCGAACAGCGCGTCACGCAAATCTTCGTGGGGCACAGCGCGCCGGATCGTTGGAAAGAATTGTGGTCGCGCAGCCCGGTGGACCGGTTGATCCGGGCAGCCACGGATATCGACGTGCGCATCTTCCCGCATCCCGAAACATCATGAGCGATTCCCCCACCGCACTGCCAGTGGATGCCGAGCCCTTGCCGCAGGGACGGCTCAAAGTGTTTTTAGGCTATGCCGCCGGCGTGGGCAAGACTTATCAGATGCTCGACGAAGCGCAGGAACTGCGGCGCAAGGGCGTAGACGTGGTGATCGGATATTTTGAACCCCACGGCCGCCAGGATACCATTGCCAAAACGGTGGATCTGGAATCCATTCCGCGCCGGAAGGTCGAATACCGCGGCTCCGTCTTCGAAGAGATGGATACCGACGCGATTCTGCGGCGCAAACCGGCGGTGTGCCTGGTCGACGAATTCGCGCATACCAACGTGCCCGGTTCGCCGCGGCTGAAACGCTGGGAGGATGTGCAGGTATTGCTGCAGGCGGGTATCGATGTTTTCACCACGCTCAACGTGCAGCACCTCGAAAGCCTCAACGACGAGGTGTGGCACATTACCGGCGTGCGCGTTCGCGAGACGGTCCCGGATTGGGTGGTGGACGCCGCCGACGAAGTGGTTTTGGTGGATTTGACCGCGGAGGCATTGCAAAACCGCCTGCATCGCGGCGTCGTGTACACGGCCGACAAGGCCCGGAAGGCGATGGAGAACTTCTTCACCGAAGCGAACCTGACGGCACTCCGCGAGATGGCCCTCCGGCACACCGCGCACGAGGTGGAAGGGCGGCTTTCGGATCTGACCACTCCCGCGGTTGGCATGTCCCGCCAGTCGCTGCCGGCGGCGCAACCACCGGAGCGTCACGACCGGATTCTCATCTGCCTGACGGAACGGCCGTCTACGGCCGTCCTGATCCGCCGCGGAAAACGGGTCGCGGATTATCTCCAGGCGGATTGTCTGGCCGTGCACGTCCAGCGCGGCACCGGCCAGTCGAAAGGCTCCAGCGGAGCCCTCGACAAGCATCTGAGTTTTGCACGCAACTTGCATATCGAAACGCACGTCTTGAGAGGCAAGGACGTTGCGCGTACCATTGTGGAGTTTGCGCGTGTGCAGAATATCACGCAGATCTTCCTGGGGCGGGCGGGCGCCAAAGGGTTTTGGGGAGGGGTGGGGAGCACCGTTCACAGAGTGGTGCGCCTGGCCCGCGATCGCGAAATCACGGTGGTGGCGGAGCGCTTCCGGTGAGCCGAAATCGCCCTCATGGCCACGTAACTACCTGCTAGGATAGGTGAGAATGTTCCGGTTCTGGGTACTTGGATTCCTTTTGTGCACGCCCCTGATGGCGTCCGTCGAAAATGCTTGTGGCGCGGATTCTCCCGAGCTCTCAGAGGCTTTTGATCGTCTCTACAATTTCAATTTTCCGGCGGCCCACGCCGATATCAACTTGTACATCGCCGCGCACCCGCAGGAACCCTTGGGATATGCGATTCGTGCCTCGGCGTACCTTTTCTACGAACTGGACCGGCTGGGTATCCTGGAATCGGAGTTTCTGACCAGCGACAAGCATATCGCCGATAAGAAGACGCTGCGCCCCGATCCCGCGGTGCGCGAACTATTTCTGCGGGCGCTCACAGATGCGCAATCGCGCGCCGATCGGGCGCTGGCGAAGAATCCTCAGGACCGCCAGGCCTTGTTCACCATGTCGATTGTGGAGGGCGTGACCACCGATTACATGGCATTCGTGGAGAAGCACCAGATCGCCAGCCTGGCGCCCGCTAAGCGCTCCAACAGCTATGCGCAACAGCTCTTAAAACTGAACCCTCCGTGCGTAGACGCCTACATCACGGCGGGGATATCGGAGTACATGGTCGGGAGCCTGCCGTTTTTTGTCCGCTGGTTCGTGCGGTTCGACAACGTGCAAGGCAGCAAGCAGCAGGGCGTCAAGAACCTCGAACTCGTCGAGCGGGATGGGCATTACTTCAAGCCGTTTGCCAAGATCCTGCTGGCCATCATCGACCTGCGTGAGAAGCGGCCGGGGGAAACCGAGAAGCTGCTGGAGAGCCTGGCGCGAGACTATCCTGCCAATCCGCTATTCCGCAACGAGCTGGCGCGCGTGACCATGCAGACTCGCGGCCGGCAGAATTAGCCGGCCCTGTGTGGCAAGTGTGCGCGGCCTTTGGAGGGCGGGCTTTAGCCCAATTCACTTAGTTTTCGCGCGACCGAAAACCTGCATAATTGTGGGGCAGGACTCCAGTCCTGCGGCCGACGTCCACGTCGGCCTGCTCGCGTTTTGGAACGGCTGATTCCAAGCGCGAAGGGCGGGTCCTGGAGGACCCGCGCAGACCTGGAGGTCTGCCCCACAGATTATGCAGCATTCCCGCCTTTGGCCGGCGCGAGGCTTCAGCCCCGCTGCAGGTGCATAATGAAGAAAACCAATGAATCGAACCCCCTCCTGGATCGGCATCATCATCCTGACCGCCGCGGCTCTCGTACTGCTATCCGGCGCCGACGCATCGCGTGTCGAACAGGATCGTATCGGCCGCCTGCGCAATCTGGGCAAAGCCTTCTACGAGAACCCCACCACCCAGTCCCAAGCCGTCGACGAGTTCAAAAAAGCGCTCGATCTGGCGCCCAATTCCGCCCGCGAGCACCTGAACTACGGCCTGGCCCTGCTGCGCGCCGGCAAGAACGACGAAGGCATCGCGGAGTTGCAGCGCGCGCAAAAGCTCGACCCCACCATTCCCCACACGTGGTTCAATCTGGGGATCGTGTTCAAGAAAGAAGGCGAATACGCACCGGCAGTGGCACAATTCGAGGGCATGCTGCGGCTGGTTCCGGACGAGCCGGTGTCGCATTACAGCCTGGGCGTCCTGCATAAGCTCGCGGATAAGCGCAACGATGCTATCCACGAATTTGAGACCGCCGAGAGGCTCAATCCCAATCTTGCCGGACCGCACTTTCAACTTTACAACCTCTATCGCCAGACGGGCCGCGCCGCCGACGCCGCGCGCGAACTGGAGACTTTCCAGAAGATCAAAGTCCTCACTGAAAACGCCGCCGTGCCCGAAGACATGGAGTGGAGCTACTACGCCGAGATCTACGACCCCATCGCGCCGCGTCCGGAAGGCGAGCCGGCGGCGCCGCCGAAATTCGACGACCGCAAGCTGGCGGATGGGTTCGATCCCGCCACCGCCGGCCTGCTGGTGCTGGATGCTTTCGGCGACCGGCGCCCCAGCCTGTTGGCCTGGTCGTCACACGGCGCGCAGCTTTATCGCAACGGAACCACGCTGGTCCCCGATTCGGGGTTGGCCGGCCTCACCAACATCGTGTCCATCGCCGCTGGCGATTATGATAACGACGGCCTGCCCGATCTCTGCGTCATCACCACCGGCGGTGCGGCACTCTATCACAACCACAAGGGCAAGTTCGAGAAGTCCCCGCTGAAGCTGCCCGCCGGACACTTCGCCAAAGCCGTGTGGCTCGATTTCGATCACGACTACGATCTCGATCTCATTCTGCTTGGCGAAAACGCCGCGCTCGCGCGCAACAACGGCGAAGCCGGTTTCAGCGAGGAGACCGCCGCGTTCCCGTTTGTGCAAGGCACGGCGATTGATGCGGCCGCCATCGATCTGATCGCGGATACCAATGGCGTGGATTTGGCCGTCTCTTACAGCGATCGTGCGGGCATTCTCTACCGCGACAGGCTGCTTGGTAAGTATGCAGCCGAGCCGCTCGATACACTACCGCCCGGCGCGAAAGGCCTGGCAGCCTACGATGTGAATAACGATGGCTGGACGGACCTGGCTGCCGATGGCCTCCTGCTGCTCAACCATCAGGGAAAGCTGCAGCCGTTCGCGGGACTGGAAGCGAAGGGGCCTTTGACCTTCGCCGATATCGACAATCGCGGCATCGCCGATCTCGTCGCCGCCAACGGTGTGTTCCGCAATCTCGGCCTGGATCATTTCGAGAAAATGGCTACCTCGATTCCCCCGGCGGTCGCGGCCGTGGAGTCGGATTTCGGCGGCGCCGGCCGAGCGGATGTAGCGCTCATCACGGAAGACGGGTCCCTGCGCCTGCTGCACAATACCACCGAAACAAAAAACAACTGGCTGCTGGCGGGTCTCAACGGCGTCAAGAATCCGAAGCTGGCGCCTTACACGAAGGTCGAGATTAAGGCCGGCGCCAGTTATCAGAAGCGCATCTACCGCGGCGTGCCACTGCTGTTCGGCCTGGACTCCTACAAGTCCGCCGACGACGTGCGCATCACTTGGCCCAACGGAACGATTCAGAACGAGGCGGAGCAGCCCGTGGACAAGGCCATCAATTACCAGGAACAGCAGCGCCTATCCGGCTCCTGCCCTATGATTTTCACCTGGGATGGCAGCAAGTTCCGCTTCATTACGGATGTGCTGGGTGTCGCGCCGCTGGGTGCGGCTTCGGGCGACGGCACTTACTTCCCCCTGGATCATGACGAGTACGTGCAGATTCCCGGCGACGCGTTGCAGGCCGTCAATGGGCGCTACGAAATCCGTATCACCGAGGAACTTCGCGAAGTATCGTATCTGGACCAGGTGAAGCTGATCGCGGTCGATCACCCTGCGTCGGTGGAGATTTTTACTAACGACAAGTTCAAGTCGCCGCCGTTTCCCGAATTCCGCCTGTTCGGCGTAGAGCGGCGTATTTATCCCGCCCGCGCGCGCGACGGCGAAGGCCGCGATGTGCTGGCGCGCCTGCTTCACCGCGACCGCACCTATCCGGATGGTTTCCGCCGCGATTACCTGGATGTAGCCGAGTTGCACACCCTCGACCTCGATTTCGGCAAAGCTGCGCCGGACAACCGCGCCGTTCTGATCCTCAACGGCTGGGTGGATTGGGCCGACGGCAGTACTTTCCGGGCCACCGCGCAGGCGAAGAAGGATCTGGTGCTGCCGTACCTGCAGGTGAAGGACGCCGCCGGCCGCTGGCAGACCGTGATTCAAGATATGGGCATTCCGGCGGGCAAACCCAAAACCATCGCGGTAGACCTCACCGGCAAGTTCCTCTCGGATTCGCGCGAGGTGCGCATTGTCACCAACCTGTGCGTGTACTGGGACGAGATCTTCTTAAGCGAAGAGACTGCCGCGCCGCCCGTGCGTCTCACCGAGATCCCCGCGTCGGCGGCGAGCCTTGATTTCCGCGGCTTCTCGACTCCGGTGATTCATCCGCAGCGCACGCAGCCCGAGGGCTTCGACTACGCGCAGTGGATGCCGGTATCGATGTGGAATCCGACTCGAGGGTTGTATACGCGCTACGGCGACGTGCTGCCGCTGATCGGCGCAATCGACGACCGCTTGGTCATCATGGGATCGGGCGATGAGCTGCGCCTATTCTTCCCGGAGAGCGCCACCAGGCCGCTGCCCGCCGGATGGAAGCGTGACTTCCTGCTGTTCGTGGACGGCTGGGCCAAGGACGCCGATGCCAATACGGCCTTCGGACAAAGCGTGGAGCCGCTGCCGTTCCACGCGATGTCGCAATACCCGTATCCGCCGGGAGAGCACTTTCCGGACGACCCTGCACACCAGCAGTATCGGAAGGAATACAATACGCGCCCGGCTCTGCGTTTAATCCGCCCCCTGGCCAAACGCTCCCTCACGGTCACGGCTCGCTAACGCTTCAACTCAAAGCGTAAGTTTGCTGTCGGGTATTGACGGGTCCCTCGAATTACACGCTGGTCTCCCTGGGAGGTGTGCCCTCATTTGGCGATTTATTACGGCGGCCTCACGTTTCTGAACGCGCCGACGCTGCTGCTGCTGACAGACTATGTCGAGGAAGCTGGCTCGACAATCTATGAGCTTCCGGTGATTCGCGGAGCCAACGGCCACATCACCGGTTTTGGAACGCCGGTTTCCTTCGCGGTGGCTCAATACCTCGACAGTGGATTGGACTTAGGACCCGGTGGCGTCCTGTTCGCCATGGTCTATGTCTTCGAATTGTACGAGTTCAAGCCGGGCAGCACCGCCCCGGATCTTACAATTGACTTGACCACCGTCGGCTATCCGCACGACGAGTTTGGTTCCCTGCGATTCGTGCCCGCGGCTCTGCCGGGAGCGGGCGGTCTCAAGATAGTCGACTTTGAGAGCGCCGCTCGTATTACGCGGCCCTGACCAGCAACACGTCGGGTACCTACGACGTCAGAGTCACGGCTACCTCGACCGTCGAGAATAACGATGGCATGGGCGTGTTCTACGTGGTCAGTCAGGTAGCGCGAATGATACTACGTTTCCCCCAGCAGCCAGCGCTACGTATTGCTTGCCGCGCGCCAGATACGTCATCGGCGACGCCTTCCAGGCCGTGTTGAGGTGCATGTGCCATAGCGGCGCGCCGGTGGCCGAGTCCACCGCGGCAAAGGCGCCCGCATTGTCGCAATAAAACACGATGCCGGGGACGGCCAGTACACCACCCCAGCTTTCCTCTTCGCCGGTCTGCGGAATCTCCCAAACGATCTTGCCCGTATCCAGGTCTACCGCGCGCAGATATTGGCGCGGCGTCTCACCCGGAACATCGCGCGCCCCGCCGCCGTAGTAGGATTCGCCGGCTTTCCACACGGCCGACGACTTCGAAAAAATGTTGCATTTTTCGAGCGCCAGCAAATAGAACAGGCGGCGGCTCGGATCGAACGCCGTGGACATCCAGTTGGTGGCGCCATCCATGGAGGGACATGTGCGCGCACCTGCCGCCGTGGGCTCACTGCCGGGAACCAGCACTGGCCGTCCATTTTTGCCGATGCCGCTCGCCCAAGTCAACGAATGCACAAAAGGCGTGGCGTTGAGGAACTGCCCGTTGCCGCGGTCGATAACGTAAAAGAAGCCATTGCGATCGCCGTGCAGAAGAAGCTGCCGCGGCCGGTCGCCATAGCGCGCATCCACCAGCATGGGCGTCTCGGTGGCATCGGAATCGTGCAGATCATGCGGTGTGAATTGATAATGCCATTTCAGCGCTCCGGTGTGCGGATCGAGCGCTACCACGGAATCCGAATAGAGATTGTCGCCCTGGCGCTCGTCGCCGTTGAAATCCGGGCAGGGGTTGCCGACGGGCCAGAACAACGTCCCTGTCTCGGAATCGTATGTTCCGGTAAGCCAGGTGGCGGCGCAGCCATGTTCGATGGCGCGTCCCACCCAGGTGGAAGCTGCGGGTTCGCCGGGCGCGGGCACGGTCCAGAAGCGCCAGACGCGCTCCCCGGTAGATGCGCGGTAGGCGGACACGAAGCCGCGAATGCCTTCATCGCCACCAGAAGTGCCTGAGATGACCAGGTCTTCGACCACCAGAGGCGCGGATGTAGCACCGTAATTCGCGTTGGAATCGGCCATCTGGGAATCCCACAGCAGCGCGCCCGTAAGGCTGTCGAGCGCGATCAGGTGGGCGTTGTCCGTAACCATGAACACACGGTTCCCGAGCACCGCAACGCCGCGATTGATGCCGCCGGCTGCATCCCCGGACAGCCCCTTGCTGCGTGGCCGCTCGTAATGCCAGATTTCGCGGCCCGTAGTAGCGTCCAGGGCCCATGCAGCGTTGACGTTGGTGATGTACATGACGCCGTCGACAACAATAGGAGTGACTTCCAGATGACGAGCGCTGGGAACCGGAAAAATCCAGCGCGGCGCCAGGCGGGCGACGTTGTGCGGCGTTACCTGCTCGAGCCCGCTATAGCGGTTGCCGCTCAGTTGGCCGTGATAGGTCGGCCAATCGCCAGCTTGCGGATGGGCGATACGGTCCCAGGGTATGCCGCCAGGGCGCGTTGTCTCGGCAGCCGGTGACTCGATGGCTGGATTAGCGAGGAAAGCGATCAGGTCCGCCGTCTGAGGCTCGGTAACATGCAGCGCGGGCATATAGGATGCCGCGTCGCGATCGATGGCCGCGACCTCATCCTGGCGCAACAGGTGCAGGTGGCCATCGAAATCCTGCAGTTGCAGATCGTACAGGCTCTCGTTGCGCAGCAGTCCGCGAACTGCGGCGCCCGAGCGCAGCCGCACGGTGACTGCTTCATAGCCGCGCTTCTGGCGGGATGACGGGTCGCGCAAGGATTGCTCCATTTCGGCCAGAGTCATTTTTTCGCCGGCATTGCTGAGGTCCGGCCCGGTCACACCGCCGCGACCGCGCATGGAGTGGCATTCGGCGCAGCGGCCTTCGCCGAAAAAAAACGCGGCGCCTGCCGAAGCATCGCCTGCGGGCATGTTGTCGCGAGCGGGAGTAACCCGCGAACGCACGAACGCTACCAACTGAGATAGTTCCGGCTCCGCCACATCGAAAGCCGGCATACCGGCGTCCGGAATGCCGCTGCGAATCAGGGCGCGCACGCTGTCTTCCGATTCGAGGCGCTCGCGCTCCCCGCTACCGATCGCCGGCGCGCGCTCACCACCCATACCGTCGGCTCCGTGACACCCGCCGCAGCGCGTTTCAAATCGATGCCGCCCTTCCGCCAGCGCCTGCGCATCGCCGGTGAACACCAGCGTGCCGAAGTTCTCCGGCACATGATTGGGGTCGCGATGGACCACGCAGGTGGGCTGCCAGCACAGAAAACGGCGCTGCGTGTCGGGTCCCAAACCCTCGATGCGATACAGATTGGCGCGCCACTTGGTGCCCGGCTTCACAGGCGCACTGCTGATGGCGCTGAGCGGGATGCGGGCCGCCGCATACCAGGCATGTCCCTTTTCGTCGATGCGCGCAGTGGTGGTCCATCCCGAGCGCCAGCCTTGATCGTAGCTTTCATGGTCGAGGTCGATAGCCAGATCAATCCAATCGCCGGTGGGCGCGATCTCAAATTCGCGATAGTGGCGGATATTCTTCCAATCGTCGCCCAGGAACATTTCTACCACATCGCGGTCCCACAGCTTATTGCGCGGGCCGCCGCCCAGGGCCGGCAGGAAGAGGTTCAATTCGCGGTAAGGGCAACTGAAGAGCAGATAAAGATGGGTATCGGTCCAGAACGAGCGCACTTCGGTGCGTAGCCAGGGATAATCGATCTGCTTGCTGCAATCCTTCGAAATGGATGTAGTTGCCGCGCGGCGCCAGACCGGTGATGCGGGATCGGCATTGAGCGCGGGATCGCCTGTGACGTGCGGCACGTTGAAGCTCACCGTGGGCCGCGTCACGGTGCAGGGCTCCTGCGCGTAAGCCAGCGCGGCCCCCGCTAGGATTGCAACGGCAAATGTCTTTCGCAAAGAGCGGTTCCTCAAAAGAGAGTATACGATGCCGGACTCGCGGCTGAATCGTGGCTTGAATCTATGGTATCCATTTTCCTTATGAGACAAGTCCTGCTGCTGATTCTGATGCTGGGGCCAACTGAATGCGGCGCGCAGGTGCACGCGGTCGTGCCGGCATCCGGCCCCGCTCCGGTCGGCCCTTATTCTCCAGGCATCCGCGCCGGCGATTACCTCTATGTTTCCGGTCAGGGCGCACGTGCGCCGGACGGATCCATGCCGGACACATTTGCTGGACAGGTGCGCCAGGCGCTCGAAAATGTGAAGGCAGTCGTAGAAGCCGGCGGACTGACCATGGAGCATGTCGTATACACGCAGGTCTACCTGGAGGACATCGGCAAGTTCGACCAGATGAATGTCGTCTACGCACAATATTTTCCCAAGGCTCCGCCCGCACGGGCGACCCTGGGAGTGGCCAAACTGCCTGGCACGCCGGTCGAGATCTCCGCCGTGGCAGTGGGCGATCTGGCCAATCGAAAGGCGGTCGCGGTGCCAGGCTACGATGCGCGTGAGCCGGTATCGCCCGGAATCCTGACGCATGACCGGCTGTTCGTTTCCGCCATGCGCGGACGCGACCTCCACACCGGAAATGTTCCCGTGGATCCGGCCGCGCAGGTGGATGCGGCACTGGACGGCGTCAAGGCTGTGCTGGAAACTGCCGGGCTGCAGTTGGGAAACATGGTCTTCGTCAACCCTTACTTGACCAGCCAGATTCCGACGCGGGTGATGAATAAACTCTACGCCAGCCGGTTCGAATTCGGAAACACCCCGGCGCGGGCCACCATCCAGGTTTCGAGCTTGCCCGAGGGAGCACAGATCGAATACACCGGCGTGGCCGTGAGAGACCTGAGCCAGCGCCGGGCCGTACGTCCAAAGAACATGCGGCCCAGTCCGACGGCCAGCCCGTGCGTGTTCGCGGGAGATACGCTGTACTGCTCGGCGAAGGATGCGTTCATTCCAGGACCCAATGCGGGCGTTTTCGCGACTTCGGTCGAACACCAGGTGCGGCAATCCATGCGCAATCTGCTGGACAACCTGGAGGAGGCGGACATGGACTTCGGCACCGTAGTGGCGGCGAATGTCTATCTGGATGACATCTCCGATTTTCAGGCGATGAACAGGATTTACGCGAAGTATTTCAAGACGCCTTTTCCCGCCAGGACAACGGTCGAGCAGATTGCGCCGGTCGCCGGGCGGAAAATGGATGCAGAGGGCGAGTATCCCGCGCTGGAGCAGATTTCGCTGATTGCGGTCAGGGGTTCATCAGCTCATTAGTTCTAAGAGGCTTTTGAAAGATGCGGTCCGCGAGGCTCTCATTTCTTCCGCGCCGCGTTCAAGATCTCGCGTAGCCGTCTGGCTACAATCAGTTCCTCGCCGGGCTGCAGCGTCATGGAGACAATTTCCATCCGATTAGGCTCTTTCAGTTCTTTGGGATTCGGGTAGCCCTCGCGAACCGCCGCCACCATGCTCGGATTGTTGGACGTCAGCACCTCGATGCGCGGATTGCCGGCACGCAGTTGCCGGTCGCAGTCCGCCACCGTGAATCCCCATTTCTCTTCATCCCAGCTCACTACCAGGGTTGGATAGCGGTTGCCTTCTTCGGGAATGTGGATCTCCGTCTTGACGCCGGGAATCGTATCCACCAGCTTCTGTATGCGTACGGCGCGTTCGTTCCACTGGCGGTTGAGGAGGTTCAGGTCCAGCTTAGTCCAGGCTTCCACCGCTGCAAGACAGCCCATGACCTCTTCCTTGCCGACTTTCATTGCGCGGCACACTGCGCCCTCCCACGGGCTGGTATTGAGCATGGCGGCTTCCACCAGATCCTTGCGTCCGAGCAGCAGGCCCGAGCATTGCGGCCCGCAAAGCCCCTTGCCGCCGCTGAAGCAGTAAAGATCGATCCCCATTTTTGCGTAGAGCTTCAGATTATCCAGCGGCGGGATACCCGCGGCGTCGTCGAGCAGCAGCGGCACCTTGGCGTCTTTGGCGATCGCGATCAGTTTCTCCAGCGTGCTTCCCAGCGCAGTGGTGTAGATCATCGCCGTCGAACCGTTGATCGCGGCGCGCACGCCGTCTACGTCAGGCGCCAGAACCAGTTTTCCGCCGGCCAGCCGTATGGCACTGTCGAACGCGCTGCGTCCCTCATGCATGATGACTTCGTGCTTGAGACCGGTGGTGTCCGGCAACTGCCAGATCTTGGCGGGATCGCTGCCGGCGATGCACGCCGCGGTGGCCCCGGCCATAGCTCCCGCGGCGCCGGAAGTGACCATACCGGCCTCCGCACCCGAAAGCTCCGCCAGGCGGCGGCTGGCGGCGTGTTGCAACTCGAAGATGTCGACGAAATGTTCGGCGGCGGCCTGCTTGGCGGCGCGCACCTCCGGCAGTTCGAGCGAGCCGCTGAGATACGTCCAGGTGCCGCGTCCGTTGATGAAAGGCCGTACGCCGATGCGCGTATAGATACTGTCGTTGGCCGGCTTCCCCACGGCGCCCAGCGCCTTCTCGGCTAATCCACGCGCGGACAGATAGGCGAGCAGCGGCGCGGCGCCCGCGAATTTGATAAAACGCCGCCGGTCAAACCAAGGGTTCGGTTCCATGCGCCAATTCTACCAAGCGAACTTCGCGCTAACCTGCCCGATACGCGGGTCGCGCGCGCTGGTCACCACGCCGAACAAGCTGCTGCTGAAGTTGCCGCTCGGGTTGTTGAATTGGGTGTGATTGAAGATGTTGAAGAACTCTCCCCGAATCTCCACATGCATGGATTCGTTGATGGGTATCCATTTGGAAACCCCCAGATCGGTATTGACAATTCCGGGACCGTGAAAGAAACGGCGATTAGCATCCCCGAACGCGCCCACCGGACCCGAAGTGAAGGCGTTCGGCAGGAAATAAGTATTCGGGCCATTGGGGCCTGCGTTGCGGGCATTTTGAGTTACCACCGGCCCGACAATATCCGGCACATCCACGCCTTCAGTCCCATAGAGAGACACATCTCCGCTCTGGCTCAGGTTAATGGGAAAGCCGGTGGAGAGACGGGTGATGCCGTTAACGGTCCATCCCTGCGTCAGCCGCTTCGATAAACCAGGCAGCGCACGATCGAACGGAACCGCCCAGGTATAGCTCACGACGAAATTCTGCGTGACGTCATAAGCCGAAAGTGCGCGGCTGAGCCGGTAGTTACTGAAATTCACTAAGTCGCCGAAGCCAGACGCATCATCGATGGCTTTGGAGAAAGTATAAGCGGCCAGGAATGTTACATCGGCGGCCTTACGTTCCACCGTAACCTCGGCGGCGTTGTAATTTGAATTGGCGATGTTAGCAGTAACCGTATTGAATCCAGCGAACGCGGGCGCGGGGAGATTGGTTCTGGTGCCGTAGACTAACTGGCCATTCGGCAGAGTGTAAGTGACACTCTCGCCACCGGAGCCGCAAGTAGGTGTGGCGCCTTCGGCATTTAGTTGATTGCACAGGGCCGGACTGCCGGGATTGGCGTCATATTGCGAAATGAGCCGGTGGCCCTCAGTCCCCACGTAGGCGAGTGTGAGTACGGTGGATTGAGTCAGCTCCCGCTGGATCGAGAAATTGACGTGTTCGGCATAGGGCAGGCGGTTGTGGATGTCGTAACCGGGCGAATAAGTGATCGGCTCGAACTGCGAATAGTCGAGCGTCTTATTCGCGGGACTACCCGGCAGGGGGAAAGTGAAGGGAAAGCGCTGCCCGATGGACTGTCCGTTCTGGCGGTCCAGCCAGGGCTCGTCCATCATCACCGGAACCGAACTCGACCAATACAGACCAAACGGAGCGTCGCCAACTTCGTAAAACAGGTTGAGGTCTTCAATCGACGTGTAATAGATGCCGTAGGCGGCGCGAATGCTACTTTTACCCGGTCCGCCGAAGATCTTACGCAGGATGCCGTCGGTGAAGCCGGGCGAATAGGCCAAGCCTAGACGAGGGCCGAAGTTGTCATAGCGGGTGGGCGCCAGGGTGCTTGGAATCCCAGGATCGCCGGGCACCACCCAGCCTAGCGGCGCGGTTGGAAACTGCGTGGATTGCTCACCTGGAACGATCGTCTCGATTTTGCCTTCGGTGTCGTACCAGGGCATACTGACTTCCCAACGCACGCCGAGATTGAGGGTCAGGTTGGGAGTGACTTTCCAGGAATCCTGTATGTAGGCGCCGCCGTAACGCGTGCGGGAATCGAGGAACTGCTGGCTGCACTGCGTATAACCTCCGAGCGCGGTGGGAGCGCCCAGAAGGTAGTCCGCAAAATCCACGCCAGTGACGGTGCCATCGAAGACGAAGTTGCCATTGGGCGAGCACACATTCCGTTCGTTGATCTGCAGGTAGCGGAACTCGCCCCCCATTTTCAAGCTGTGTTTTCCCGACACCTTCGATAGGCCGTCACTGAGCATCCAGGTGTTATTAGGTTGGCCGGTAGTCAACGTGGGCACACCTATCGCAAAATTGACAAAGTACATGGGCGGGACGGTCTGCGGAAATCCGGGCGGCCCGGATGGCACGATGCCCAGGCTGCCATCGCCGGTAACGAAGCCCAGCGAACTGAGCTTTGCGAAACTGCCTTCCGGCTCGTCCTTATGCGTGGAGGTGCGGAAGAAACTCACGCGCGCCTCATTGACCGCGGAAGGTCCCAAGATCTTCGTATTGCTCATCACGATCTCTTGCGCGCGGGTGGGTGTGACGGAAGGAAAGCCCGGCACACTAGCGGCAGGCAAAGCGTTATAAGCGGTCGAATCATCGAAGTGGTAATACCACGACCAAGCGCCGGTTTTGGTGTTGTTGAAGTCTACGCGCTCGCCGATCTTGTCGTCGCGCACGGTGTTCTTCTGGCTGTCGTTGGAATAGAGCCCGGTGGTGGGATCCAGATTCGGCAGCGGGATATAAGGCAGAGTACCCACGGCGGCCGGATCGAAGGCGCGCTGCGGAATCAGCCCGCCGGGGAATACGCAATCCGACGGATTATTACATCCTGGGAAGCTATAAGGCTCGTTGACATTTACACCGTACCCCAAACGCTGGGCCAGCACCTGCGCCCAATAAGGGCCGTCCACCATGCCAGTCAACTGCGAAGGATCGAAGATGCCCTGGCGCTGGGCAACCGTCGGCAACTGCACGATGCCCGTGCTGGCGCCTTGCACCTGGCGCGTGCCCTGATAGTCGCTAAACCAGAAGAGCCGGTTTTTCAAGAAAGGGCCGCCGGCCGCGTAGCCGAACTGGTTGCGGCGCAGCTCGGCCTTAGTGGAGTCGAAGAAATTGCGGGCGTCCATATCGTCGTTGCGCAGAAACTCGAAGGCATCCCCGTGAAAGCCATTGGTGCCGGACTTGGTGATGGCATTCATCACTGCGCCGCTGAATTTCCCGTATTCGGCGTCAAAGCTGTTGGTGATCAGGCGGAATTCTTCGATGGAGTCGAGGTTGGGGATCAGGCCAGTCCCTTCGTTGCGGCCCTCGCTCACGTCGCCGCCGTTTACCAGGAAGGCGTTGGCCGTCTCGCGTTGTCCGTTGACCGAAACGTTGCCGGCATCGAGCATGCCGGACACCAGCCGGTCCCCGCCGATGGTGCCGGAGGTGGTGGGCGCGACACCGGCCTGCAGGCCCAGAAGATCGATATAGCTTCGGCCGTTCAGCGGCAGAGCGAGCATCGTTTTTGACTCAATCACTTCTCCGAGTTGGGTGCTGGCGCTTTCCACCTGCACGGCGCTGGCCGCCACGTGGACCTCCTGCTGCAGACTGCCCACGTCGAGCGTGATGTCGACGCGCAACTGGTCGTTCACCTTCACGTCGATGTTGGCCGCGGTGAACTGCTGGAAGCCCTGGGATGTGGCGGTGACGTTGTAGGTTCCGGCAGGCAGCGCCAGAATCCGGTAGGAACCGTCGGCGGCGGAATTGGTCGCGCGCGACAGATTGGTTTCGGCATTCGTGGCCACGATGTGCGCGCCGGCGATGACGGCGTTAGTTCGGTCGCGGACGACGCCGAGAATGGAGCCGGTGACGTCCGCCATCGCCGTATGAGCGCAAAGCAGGGCAAGCGACAATTGGAGAACGCAGTAATGGTTGCGGAGACTGCTACAGACCAATGCTGGCGAAGTCTTCATTTTTCCCTCCGGGTTCCATGCAGTATATCCCTGCCGGTTTCCCGATGCAACAAAGTCTGGAGGCGCGCGGGCCGACCTGGACGTCGGTCCGCTGAATGCCGCGTTCGCCATTTGGGTTTGGTGTCTACCGGGTAAAGCCGATTTGTTGAGGATTGTTAGGGTGCGCGATTGTTTTCCATTACACCCGGTATCGGCTGGGCTTGTGACTGCCGTTTGCGACAGAACTCCGCGGCGGGCGGGCCCTGGAGGTCCAGCGCAGGACTGGAGTCCTGCGGCGAGTGGGGGCCGGGGGGGCACTTGCAAAATGTTGTAACTGGTGTAAGATGTCAACTGGATAACATTTAAAGTGCACTCGGGATGCGACGCTGAGGATGTCAGCGTAGTGGGGAGAGGGCGGCTCTTGTCAGCGATTTTATAGGGCCCCAATTATTAAAAACCAGGCTTTACCATACTCTCCATAGGGAGTCGCCATTTCCTGCGGCTGGCGGAGCCAGCGCCGTCCACCGGGTCCTCAACAATTCGCGAATGAACCAAAGGACGGTCGGCCCGCGCCGGCCCAGAGGAAAGTAATGGCAAATGTAACCCCCGATGCTTCCGCGGGGAAGAGTACCCCGCCGCCGCAATCGAAACCCTCGTTTTCGCAAGCGATTTTCAAGATTCTGAAAGACCCCGATCCTGCGGATACCGATCCGCAACGGCCTATCATGCGCCGGCGCCGCTTTGTAATCGCAGCTTCGTTGGGTGTGCTGGGCGTGAATTTTCTGATGTTCCTACGCTTTTTCTTCCCCCGCGCGCTCTACGAACCGAAGACCCGTTTCCGCATCGGCTATCCGTCGGACTTCGTTTTTGGCGTAGACACCAAGTTCCAAAATCAATACCGCATCTGGGTGGTGCGCAACACGGAGGGCATCTTCGTGATTTCCGCCATCTGCACGCACCTGGGCTGCACGCCCGACTGGAAGCCCAGCGAGAACAAATTCAAGTGTCCGTGCCATGGCAGCGGATACGATCCGGAAGGCATCAACTTCGAAGGTCCCGCGCCGCGCCCCATGGACCGCGCCCACGTGGAACTCGATCCCGAAGGCCAGATCGTAGTGGATCTGAGCCATGTGTACCGGTGGCCTAAGGGTGAGCCCTCGGAATTCGGCGAGGACGGAGCCATTCTCCGCAATGTGTGAGGTGTAATCATGGCTGAAACAAGAAGGAAAAAACGGAGCGCCCAAAGCACCCGCTGCGTCCAACGGAACGCCGGCCGGCGCGAACGGCAACGGCAAGAACGGCAAGGGCCATGTGACTGCGCTGCTCGAAGGCAGCAAAGTCGTGCGCGAACGCGCCGCCGACGAACTGAAAGCGCTCAAACAGCCCGAAAAGACCGACCTCTGGAAATCGGTGCTGCGCGTCAAGCACGACGAGACACCGCGCAGCCGCGCGCTGGGCGTGCTTTCCAACGTCTTTCTACATCTGCATCCGGCCAAAATCAATCGCGACGCGGTGGCCTACAAATACACCTGGGGCATGGGCGGCATGACGTTCTACGTCTATATCACGCTGGTGTTCACCGGCACGCTGCTGATGTTTTACTACCACCCGTCGAAGGTCGTAGCCTTCCGCGACATTCTGTATCTCGAACACGACGTCCCCTTCGGCAAGCTGCTGCGAAATATGCACCGCTGGGGCGCGCACCTGATGGTCATCATGGTCGAGCTGCACATGTTCCGCGTCTTTCTCACCGGGTCGTATAAGCCGCCGCGGCAGTTCAACTGGGTGGTGGGCGTGTTGCTGCTGGTGCTGACGCTGCTGCTCAGCTTCACGGGGTACCTGCTGCCGGACGATCAGCTCGGCTTCTGGGCCGTAACCGTCGGCACCAACATGGCCCGCGCCACGCCGCTGCTGGGCCACGACGGTCCATTCGGACACCTGTTGGGGATGACTCCATTTAATGACGTGCGCTTCGGGCTACTGGGCGGCTCGATCGTGGACGCGAATGCCCTGTTGCGCGCCTATATCTGGCATTGCGTGGCGATCCCCATCATCGCTTCCACATTTATGGTCGTGCACTTCTGGCGCGTACGTAAGGACGGCGGTATCTCCGGTCCCGCACCGGTCATGCTGGAGTCGGAGATTAAGGAACCGAGGAAACTCTAAGAGGGTGCTGGGTGTTGGGTGCTGGCAAAACCACCAGCCACCAGCCACCAACCACTAGCCACGGGGTTCATATGGATTTTCATCAGCTATGGACAATCTTCAGCACGCCGGACAACGTCCCCATCGTGCTGCTACTTTTCGTGGTTCCGTTCTACACCTGGTACGGGATGCGGCAGGCATTTGCCAACGACCGGCTGATCGGGCAGCTCGAGGCGGACCCCGCGCTGGCCAAGACGAGTCATCGCAAGACTCAACCATGGAAGCCGGGTTGGGCTAAGGAAGTCCACGTCTGGCCGTATTTGTTGCGTATCGAGTTTCTGGCCGCCATAATCGTGACCGTCATTCTGATGGTGTGGTCGATCACGCTCAACGCGCCGCTCGAAGAGCCCGCCAATCCCACCCTCACCATGAATCCGGCCAAGGCGCCCTGGTACTTCCTCGGCCTGCAGGAAATGCTTGTATATTTCGATCCCTGGATGGCGGGCGTGGTTTTCCCTAGCCTCATCATCATCGGTCTAATGGTGATTCCCTATATAGACTCCAATCCGCTGGGCAACGGCTACTACACGTTCAAGCAGCGCAAGTTTTCGATTCTCACGTTTATCTTCGGATTCATCGTGCTGTGGGTCAGCATGATCATCATCGGCACCATCATTCGCGGCCCTGGATGGATGTGGTTCTGGCCCGGCGTCACTTGGGACCACAACCGTTTGATCTTCGAGGTGAACCGCGACTTACCCGATCTGTTCGGGATCAAGGCACGCATCGGCAAGCTGATCTTCGGCGCCATTGTGATGGGAATCTATTTCGTCGGGGCGTGGATCGGCATGCATAAACTGATCACCCTGACAGCGTTCAGTAAGAAAATCTATGCGCGCATGAGCCTGCTGCAGTACTCGATCATGCAGGTCTTCCTGATCCTGATGCTGCTGCTGCCGGTGAAGATGATGCTGCGCCTGGTATTCCGCATCAAGTACGTCTGGATTACACCCTGGTTTAATATATGACCGACCAAGAAAAGGACCCAGTCGTCCATTCATCATTAAGCAAGCCGCTGTTTATTTCGGCGACGCTGTTATTGCTTTCGCTCGGCTGGGCTTTGTACGACGAAGTATACGGCACCCGGCCGTGGAAAGGTTATCAAGCGCGTTTCGAGAAGGTGTACTCACGCTTTCTGCGGCAGACCCTGCCGCAGGAGGCGGCCTCCGAGCAGAAGATCAAGGCCTCGCCGGAGTACCGGGATCTGGAACGCCAGGCCCAGGCCGCGGAGAAAGCCGTGTTCCCACAAGTGGCCGAAATCGATCGCAAGGTCAACACGGAATTGGTGCCGCGCGCCCTGGCGTTGAACGAACCGTTTCAGGAAGTCCGCGGGCACGTGGGCGCCCTCACGTACCAGATCGAGATCTCCAAGAGCGAAAGCAGCAAGGAATCCATGCGCAAGGAGATCGAAGAGCTGAAGAAAGAAGTCCACACGGTGAAGCTGCCCACCGCGGATGGGGGCACCGAGAAGCTGCCCATGGACTTCGCGCTGATGGATAAGAGTCTGCAGGATTGGAAGGCGCAAAAGGCCGAGCTGCTGCAAAAGCGCGTCGATCTTTTGAAGCCTGCAACCGAATTGCGCGCGAAGCAAAAAGAGTACATGACCGATCGCATCTCGGACGTCAGCGCCGAAACGCTGAACGGCCTGCGCAACAAGATGGCGACCTTCGAAGTGGGCATCCGCCAGATTCACGTCAAGGATGTGGACCTGGTGGACCGTTGCGAATCCTGTCATATGGGCACGCGCGAGCCGGTGACGCTCACGGCGGCGGCTCCTCCCGCGGGCTTGGGCGACCAGATGTTCGTCAGCCATCCCAACCGCGAACTGTTGAAAGTCCACGATCCGGAGCGGTTCGGCTGCACGCCTTGCCATGGCGGCAATGGCGTGGCGTTGACCAGCGTCGAGAAGGCGCATGGCTACAACGAACACTGGCTTTGGCCGCTGCACGCCAAGGAAAATCTGGAAGCCGGGTGCCAGCAGTGCCACTCCCAGGAAATTGTCACCGAAATGGCCCCCACGCTGGATGCCGGGCGCGAGGTCTTCCGCCTGCGCGGTTGTATGGCATGCCATCGGTATGAAGGCTTCGATCGCGATCCCGACGAGTTGGGCGCGGTCAATCAGGATATCCGCCAGCTCACGCAGCAGAAGGCCGAATGGACGCGTGAGATCGGTTTCACTGTGGAAAAAGGCGACCGCACGCGCAATAACGACGAAGCGCAAAGGCTTTATCAGCATGCCAACGATCTGAAGGTAAGGATCAGCCTGCTGGACGCCAAGGTCGAACAGGATGACGACCGCGCGCGCAGCCTGGTGCGGGAGATCAAGAAGGTCGGGCCCAGCCTCAAAGAAGTGCGCATGAAGATGCACAAGGAGTGGCTGCCGGTCTGGCTCAAGGATCCGCACGTGTGGCGACCCGGCACGAAGATGCCCACGTTCCGCCTGGATGATGGCGAAATCCGGGCCATCGCCGCATTTATCTGGCAATCAGGAGTGACCGGCGATCTGGCGCATCAGCCGCCGGGCGACCCGGAAAAGGGTAAGGAAGCATTTGAAACGCGCGGCTGCATGGCCTGCCATTCCATGGGCGAAGGCGGCGATAAACAGGGCGGCACGTTCGCCGCGAATCTAAGCCGTGTCGGCGAAAAGGACAATTACGATTACCTGGTGCGCTGGGTGCACAATCCACGCCAGCGTACGCTGCCCTATTGTCCGTTCGAGAAGAAAGACATCACCGAAGCGGACTATAAACGCGCCGGCCAGCCGTTCGTCTTCGATCTGGAGCACGACAAATGCCCGAACGACGGGCATCAGCTGATCGTGATGCAGATGACGCCCATGCCCAGCCTGCGGCTGACCGAAGCCGAGGCGCGCGATATTGCCAGCTATCTGGAGACGCGCAAGCATCCGGACGCGACGTATGCCAACGCAGATTATCTCGACGATCCCAACCTGAAAACACGGGGCCAGTTCCTGGTGCGATTTTACGGTTGCGCGGGCTGCCATGAAATCTCCGGCCTCGAGGAGGAACAGCGTATCGGCACGGAGTTGACCAAGGAAGGGTCCAAGCCCATCGAACGTTTGGATTTCGCCCTGCTCGGCCATCAGGCGGAAAGCGATGGCTGGTACACGCACAAAGGGTTCTTCGAGCATAAGCTGGCCAATCCGGCGGTTTACGACCAAGGCAAAGAGAAGGCCAAGCTCGACCGCTTGAAGATGCCCAACTTCAACTTGTCGAAGCCGGAGATCGATCAGCTGACTACGTTCCTGACCGGCTCGGTGGAACCCAGCATTCCGGCGCGCTATTTCTACAATCCCGGCGACCAGCGGCGCGACATCATCGAAGGCTGGTGGGTGGTGCGCAAATACAATTGCATGGGATGCCACCAGGTGCACGTGGGACAAACCACCGTGTTCATGACGCTGCCGCGTTATCAGGACCCGGACTGGAAGGACCAGACGCCCGCCCACGCTGATCGGCGAAGGCGCGCGCGTCAATCCGGAATGGCTGATGCGTTTCCTGAATAATCCGTCGCTGACCGAAAAACCGGATGAGATGGATCGCGATGGCGTGCGGCGCTATCTGCATGCGCGCATGCCCACCTTCTATTTCTCCGGACGGCGAGATCCAGAAGCTGGTGCGATTCTTCGCGGCCATGTCGTCGCAGGCGGCGCCGTACATACCGGACCGGCTGGAGGCGCTCAGCGATCAGGAGCGCACCATGGCACGGCAGTTGTTCACCAGCGAGGGCGCGCCCTGCCTGAAGTGCCACGCCACCGGAGATCCCAAGCATGACGCCCACGCCACCGCTCCGAATTTCCTGCTGGCGAAGGAGCGTTTGAAGCCGGGCTGGGCGCGGCGTTGGATGCTGGACCCGGCCATGATGAGTCCGGGCACGGCGATGCCGTCCGGTCTGTTCCGGGCGGAAGGCGACCACATGGTATTCGCCGGTCCCACGCCCGCCAGCTTCAACAGTTACAATAAGGACCACGCGGAATTGCTGGTGCGCTATATGTTCCAGTTCACACCGGAAGAGCTGAGCCGTTTGCGGGCCAGCGCGGGAGCACAGTAAAAAGCGGGTGCTGGGTGCTAGGTGCTGGGTGCTGGCAAGCGCTTCCTCCGTTTGCGTTGCGTTTTACCAGGACCCAGGACCCAGCACCCAATAAAGGAGTTGTTCAAAAACTATGACGAAACTTTTTATCGCTTGCGGCACCGTTGCCGCGTTGTTCTTGGCGGGCTGCGGCGGCAGCAAGGACGAGGCCAAGAAGGAAGATACTTCGGCGCCCGCGGCGGCCCCTGCGACCGGCGCCACGCCGGATGAGGCGAATGGCGCGACCATCACCGGAAAGGTGAGTTTCAGCGGCACCAAGCCGGTCCTCAAGACGATCGATATGTCGGCCAATCCGGTTTGCGCGCGCGCCCATACCACCGCGCAGAAATCCGAAGAGGTGTTGGTCAATGACAATGGCACGGTGCGCAATGCGTTCGTGTGGATTAAAGCGGGCCTGCCGGCGGACAAGCAGTGGCAGGTGCCCACCACATCGGTCGAACTGGCGCAGGATGGCTGCATGTATAAGCCGCACGTGATCGGCGTAATGGCCGGGCAAGGCATCGAAATCAAGAACGACGATGCCACCAACCACAATATCCACCCGCTCCCCAAGATCAATCAGGAGTGGAACGAATCCCAGCCGCCTAAGGGCGATCCCAAGACTAAGAGCTTCGCGCGCGAAGAAGTCATGATTCCGGTGAAGTGCAACGTCCATCCCTGGATGCGCGCCTACATCGGCGTAGTCTCTCATCCATTCTTCGCCGTGACAGGCGAGGACGGAACATATACAATAAAGGGACTGCCGGCCGGGACCTACACGTTGGAAGTCTGGCAGGAAAAGTACGGTACCAAAGACGTCCAAGTGACGGTGGCGCCCAAGCAGAGCTCGACGCAAGATTTCACGATCGGCAGTTAGGTTTCTTAGCAGGGCGGCCTCCCATGCCGCCCTTGCAGCACCAGGCGAAATGAAAGACTACATCCAGCTCACCAAGCCGCGCATCACCTGGCTCATCCTGATGAGCACCGCCATCGGCTACTATTTCGGCCTGCCCAAGGCCGGAAACTGGTGGGCGTTTCTGGCCGCCATCCCCGGGTGGGGATTGTTCCATACCATTCTAGGCACCGGCCTGATCGCTTCCGGCACGGCCGCGCTCAACCAATGGTACGAGCGCGAGGCCGATCGCCGTATGCGCCGCACCTCCGATCGTCCGATTCCATCCGGCCGCATCACACCGCCGCGGGCGCTGGCCTTCGGCGTGGCGCTGTCGCTGGCCGGCTTCCTGGATCTTTGGTTGGGCGTGAACCGCCTGTCCGCATTGCTCGGCGCTTTCACGCTGCTTAGCTATCTGTTCCTCTACACGCCGCTGAAAAGCCGCTCATGGCTCTCCACCACCATCGGCGCCTTTCCCGGCGCCATGCCGCCCATGATCGGATTCGCCGCCGCACACGGCTCCGTCACCGGCGAAGCCTGGGTATTGTTCGCCATCCTGTTTCTTTGGCAGTTCCCGCACTTCTATTCGATCGCCTGGATGTACCGCGAGGACTATGCGCGCGCCGGCATCCGCATGCTGCCCGTGGTCGAGCCGGATGGCCGCTCCACGGCGCGACAGATTGTGCTGTACGGCCTCGCCCTGATACCGGTCAGCCTGGTGCCGAGCATCCTGGGTATGTCGGGGCGCATCTACCTGATCGGCGCGCTGCTGCTCGGTTTGTATTTTCTCTACTCCGGAGTCCGCGTCGCGATCGAACGCACCATACTGCGCGCCCGCAGTGTATTGCTGGTTTCCGTTTTCTACCTGCCGCTGATCTACGGACTGATGCTGTTGGATAGACCTGGATTGTGATTCTTGCCGAGAACCTGAGCCATCAGTACGGATCTCGCCTGGCGCTTTCGAATGTCAATTTCGAAGTTAAGGCAGGCGAGATTTTCGGCTTGTTAGGGCCGAACGGAGGCGGGAAATCCACGCTCTTCCGCATCCTCTCCACCATGATGGCGCCCACCAGCGGCCGCGCTGAAATTGCCGGTCACGATGTCGCGCGCGATCCCGCCGCCGTGCGCCGCACAATCGGCGTAGTGTTCCAGACGCAGAGCCTCGATAAGGCATTGACGGTGGCCGAGAACCTGCGCAACCAGGGTCACTTGCACGGCCTTTCTGGTCCGAAATTGCGCGATCGCATGGAACAGGTGATGGACCGTCTGGGTCTCGCGGCCCGCCGCCACGACCTGGTCGAGACGCTCTCGGGAGGCTTGAAGCGCCGCGTCGAAATCGCCAAGGGATTGTTGCATCGCCCAGTGGTGCTATTGATGGACGAAGCATCCACCGGCCTCGACCCCGGCGCGCGCCGCGAACTGTGGCAGTATGTCGAGGAATTGCGCAGCCGCGAAGGCGTTACCATATTACTGACGACGCACATCCTGGATGAGGCGGACCGTTGCGACCGGCTGGCGTTGTTGCATCAGGGGCGTGTGGTCGCGGAGGGTACGCCCGCGCACCTGCGCTCCCGCATTGGCGGCGATGTGGTGGTGCTGGAAGCGGCGGATCCGGTCGAATTGGGCCGCCGGATCGAGACGCGCTTCGGTCTGAAGCCTGTCGTTGTGGATGGCGTGCTGCGCGTGGAGATCGCCAACGGGCACCGCTTCATCACCGAGGTGGTGGAGGCTTTCCCCGGTGCGATCGATTCGGTGGGGTTGCATAAGCCGACTCTGGAAGATGTGTTTGTGCGCGAGACGGGAGCTCTAATTGAGTAACTTCTGGTTACCGGTAGCCACACTGTGGCAACGCGAGTTGGTACGCTTCTGGAGACAGAAGAGCCGCGTGCTGGGCGTAGTCGCATCGCCCCTGGTGTTCTGGCTGCTGATCGGCTCGGGCTCCGGCGACCTGGGCAGGTTCTTCGCCGGCGCCTTGGTGTTGACCATCCTCTTCTCGGCCATCTTCTCCACCATCTCGATCATCGAAGACCGCCGCGAAGGATTCCTGCTTTCCATGCTGGTCTCGCCGGCATCCCGCACCAGTTTGGTGCTGGGCAAGATTTTGGGCGCCGCCACGCTGGCCTGGATACAAGGCCTGATTTTTTTGGCATTCGCGCCGCTGGCGAAAGTGTCCATCGGCATGGGCGACGTGCTGGCACTGATCGGCGCCGTGTTCCTGGTGTCGTTTACTCTCACTGGTTTGGGCTTTGTTATCGCCTGGCGCATGGATTCGACTGCCGGTTTTCATGCCATCATGAACCTGCTGCTGGTGCCCATGTGGATGGTTTCCGGATCGCTCTTTCCCATGGCTACGGCGCACGGCTGGATCAAAGCCGTTATGTGGGTGAACCCGCTGACCTACTCCATCTCGCTGCTGAATGGCCTGTTGAAGCTCGAATCGGGCGCGCCGGGGATCGGCGTCAGCCTGGTTGTAACGGTCTGCTTCGGCATGGCGCTGCTGCTGGCTTCGGGGGTAGTGGCTAACCGGAAGCGACTGGTAAGCAACGCATGAGACATTGGATACTACTCGCGTTCTCCATCACTCTGGCAAGCTGCAGCCATCCAACACCGCTGCCGGTCTACTGGCAGATCCCGGCATTCCAGTTAACGGCACAATCGGGCCAGCCATTCGACAGCAAGTCGCTGGCCGGCAATATCTGGGTGGCCGATTTCATCTATACCACTTGCCCCGGGCCTTGTCCGCGCATGAGCGCCAAAATGCGGGGGGTGCAAAGCGCGATCGAAAGCATGCCCGGCGTGAAGCTGGTGTCCTTCACGGTCGATCCCAAGAACGACACGCCCGCCGTGCTGACTGCTTACGCCACCCGCTACCGGGCCGAACCAGGCCGCTGGTATTTTCTAACCGGGTCACAGGCGGAACTGGAAACGCTTTGCCGCAACGGCTTCAAGCTGGGTGACGTGGACGGCACGCTCGCGCACAGCACGCGCTTCGTGCTGGTCGACCGCCACAGCCGCGTGCGGGGCTTGTATGGTGCGTCGGAGGACGGCGCGGTGCCAAAGCTGCTGCACGATATTCGCACGCTGGCGGGGGAAAAGTCCTAATGACAGCTGTATTCTGCTCTGTGGGGCAGACCTCCAGGTCTGCGCGGGTCCTCCAGGACCCGCAGCCGGCGTGGACGCCGGCAGCAGGACTGGAGTCCTGCCCCACATGACCATACACGACCTCCCATCCGTCAACGCGACGCTCAACGCCCTCGCCGCCGTGCTGCTCATCTGGGGCTACACGCTGATCCGACGCAAGCGCATCCAGACTCATCGCAAAGTGATGATCGCGGCATTCATCACTTCCTCCGTGTTTCTGGTCTGCTACATCGTCTACCACGTGCAGGTGGGCGCGAAATCCATGCACTTCCTCAAGACCGGCCCCGTCCGTACGGCGTACTTCACACTTCTGACGTCTCATACGCTGTTGGCTGCCGCCGTTCCCGTCCTGGCGATCATGACCTTGAGCCGAGGCTTGTCGTCGCGATTCGACAAGCACCGCGCCATCGCGCGCTGGACACTGCCCATCTGGCTGTATGTCAGTGTCACCGGCGTGGTGGTTTACCTGATGCTCTACCACATGTAGCGGCTAACCAGCCCGCCATTCCACCGTCTCAACTACATGAAGCATTGGACGCTCGCACTGCGCTCGCTCACCCGGCGCAAGGGATTTGTCGCGGCCGTCAGCGGCATTCTGGCGCTCGGCATCGGCGCCAACACAGCCGTCTTTTCGGTGGTTGACGCCATGCTCCTGAAGCCTCTTCCTTTTCCCGATTCCGAGCGCCTCGTGTCGGTCCTCGAAGCCAGCGCTTCGAAGAGTGCGCCGGAAAGCCTGATCGCGCCTGGCCGCCTCGCCGACTGGAACCGCATGAACCACGCGTTCGACGGTATCGCTGCCAGTTACACCGAGAACGTCACCGATACCAGCGGCAACGAGCCCGAGCGGCTGGCGGGACGGCGAGTTTCGCCTGGCTATTTCCACGTCTTCGGAACCAATCCGCTCTACGGCCGCGCATTCACGCCCGCCGAAGAGGTGGACGGCGGCCCCGCCGCGGCGATAATCGGCTATGCGCTGTGGACGCGCCGGTACCATCAGTCACCCGGCGCGATCGGACGCAGGCTGATCATTCAGGGGAAGGGTTACACCATCGTGGGAGTCATGCCGAAGGATTTCCAGACCACCAACATCGACGTCTGGATTCCCGCGCAGATTAACGCCTGGCTGATGCGGATTCGCGACGCACGCTTCTACTCTGGTGTGGGGCGTATGAAGCCCGGCGTAACGATCGCGCAAGCGCACGACGATCTGGCGCGCGTCCAGCACCAACTGGGTGAGCAGTTTCCGCAAACCGACAAGGGCTGGTCGGCTGTGGTGCGCAGCCTGAAAGAGGCGCGCGTCGGCCAGTACCGGAAGACCCTGTTTTTTGTCTTCGGCGCCGTGGCCATGCTGCTGTTGATCGCGGTGGGCAACATCGCCGGACTGATGCTGACGCAACTGCAGCAGCGCGAACGGGAGATGGCTATCCGCAGTTCCATCGGCGCCACCCGCACGCAGATCCTGGGCGCCGTCATGCGCGAGATCGTGTCGATGGCTGCCCTGGGCGTTGCGCTGGGTTGCGCATTGGCCGTCTGGCTGGTGGAAGTCGCGGGAAAGGTATTCACCACTTTGCCGGCGCCCGGCGGATTTCAATTGGGATGGCGCGCGCTGGCTTTCGCTACGCTCGCGGGCGTAGGGGCAGCCATGCTCTGCGGCCTATTGCCTGCACTCGAAGCCACACGGGCGAATCTGGCGGCGGTTCTGGCGCAAGCGGGACGCGGCGGCTCGGGCGTCCGGCACCAATGGCAGCGCGGCCTGGTCACAGGGCAAGTGGCGTTGACCGTCCTGCTGCTGGCCACTGCCGGACTGATGCTGCGCAGCTATTACAATCTGGAGCACGTGGATATGGGATTCGACCCCGCCCGCAGCATTACCTTTCACATGGGCGCGGCCTGGGATGAGGACCGCGCGCGCGTCGGCCAGATGCAGGAAGCCCTGTTAGACCAGCTCGATCGCACGCCCGGCGTGGAGGCGGCCGGCTTCGCCAACTTCCTGCCGGCCTCGAGTGCCACGCTGCGTTATCAGGTCGCGCTGCTGGAAACGGCGCGCACCGAAGAGACCGGCCACATCACCACGGGCGAGCGCAGCATCAGCCGGGGCTATTTGCAGGCCATGGGAGCGCCCATTGTGGCCGGCACCGACTGCCCGGATCTGCGCACGCTGGCAGCGCCGCCGCCTAAGGCGCTGGTGAACCGCCGTTTCGCGGAACTGTACGGCAAAGGGCGCAACCTGGTTGGCCAGCATATCCAATTCGTGACTGATTTGGTCACGCCGGGTGCGCAGGCAATGGAAATCGTCGGGATTGCCGGCGACCTGCGAGAGGATGCTTTGAACGCAGCGCCCGTGCCATATCTCTATGTTTGCATCTCGCCCGGCGGCTGGCCCGATCCGGAATACGTGGTGCGGGCACACGGGAGCCCCATACCGCTGGCGCCGGCCATCCGGGCCATCGCGCATCAGATCGATCCCAGGCGCGCGGTTTTTGGGATGAAGACTGTGCCGGAGGTATTGAGCGAGTCACTCGACGAGCCGCGCCTGAAGAGCGAGGTGGTCAGCTTGTTAGCACTGGCGGCCATGCTGCTGGCATCCGTCGGCCTTTACAGCCTGGTGACGCTGGTGGTCGCCGCGCGCACGCGTGAGATCGGCGTGCGTATGACGTTGGGGGCTGAGCCGCGCCAGATAGTAAGTCAACTGCTCGCCGGAGTGGCGCGTCTGCTGGCAATCGGTGCGGCCACTGGGCTTCTGCTCACCTGGACCGTGGGCCGTCTGTTGCGTTCTCTCTTATTCGGCGTGGATGCCATGGATTCCGCGACGTTAGCAGGCGCGCTGTTGGTGCTCGCAATGGTGGCAGCTTTAGCGGCTTTTGTGCCGGCGCGGCGCGCCGCCCGGATCGATCCACTGGCGGCCATCCGCGGCGATTAGCCGCGCCCTCCGTGTTACGTTGCCATTGATGGCTAAAATCCAGCGCGTCCTGATCAGCGTCACCGACAAAACCGGTGTCGTGGCGTTTGCCCGCGAGTTGCGCGACCTGGGCGCGGAATTGATCTCTACCGGCGGCACTGCACGCTTGTTGCGCGATGCCGGCGTGCCCGTGCGGGACGTTTCGGAAGTGACGGGCTTTCCTGAAATGCTCGACGGGCGCGTGAAGACCATGCATCCTAATGTGACCGGAGCCATTCTGGCGATGCGCGGCAAGCCTGCGCACATGCAAGCGCTGGCAGCGCACGGCATTCAACCGATCGATATGGTGGTGGTCAATCTGTATGCCTTCGCAGAAACAGCCTCCAGGGCCGATGCCAGCCTTCCCGAGCTCATCGAGAACATCGACATCGGCGGTCCCACCATGATTCGATCCGCCGCCAAGAACTACCCGGATGTCGCGGTGGTGGTCTCGCCCGCCGATTACGACGGTATCGTGGATGAGATGCGGTCGCATGGTGGCGCATTGTCACCGGAAACGCACTGGCGGCTGGCGCAGAAGGCATTTCGCACCACCGCGGATTACGATCGCGCCATCAGCGCCCGCCTGGCCCAAGTAGATTGCGCAACCGCGCTGCCCGCCGTGCTGGACCTGCCCGCCGTGCTGGACCTGCGCGCCGGCAAGATCATGGATCTACGCTACGGCGAGAACCCGCATCAATCGGCCGCGCTGTATGGCACGCGCGGAGTTGGAATAGCGGGCGCGGCGCAGTTGCAGGGCAAAGAGCTTTCCTATAACAACCTGGTGGATCTGGATGCCGCCTGGCAGCTGGTGAGTGACTTCGATACCACGGCCGCCGCCATCATCAAGCACACCAACCCGTGCGGCTGCGCCCGGCAGAGCACACTCGCCGAGAGCTACCGCCAGGCGTTCGCATGCGATCCTGTGTCGGCGTACGGCGGCGTGGTCGGACTTAATCGCACCGTGGATGAAGAGACGGCCCGCGAATGCGGAAAGACATTTCTGGAGGCTATCGCCGCGCCCGCGTATGCGCCGGAAGCGCTGGCGGTGCTGGCCGGCAAGAAGAACTTGCGGTTGATGCAAGTGGCGGCAGGCTGCGACCGGTTGGTGCTGAAATCGATTTCCGGCGGATACCTGGCGCAGACGTCCGATATAGCCTTGCTGGATCGCGCGGCGGCACAGGTGAAAACCAGCCGTGCGCCGACCGGCGAGGAATGGATCGCACTCGAGTTCGCCTGGAAGGTGGCCAAGCATGTGAAGTCGAACGCGATCGTGTTCGCGCGTGCTGGGCAGACGGTGGGCATCGGCGCAGGCCAGATGAGTCGCGTCGATTCGGTGAAGCTGGCAGCCATGAAAGCCGTGCTGCCGCTATCGGGCACGGTGGTTGGATCGGATGCGTTCTTCCCCTTTCCCGACGGTGTGGAAGAAGCCGCGCGGCATGGCGCCACCGCGGTGATCCAGCCGGGGGGATCGGTACGGGATGCCGAGGTGATCGCAGCCGCCGATCGCTTAGGCCTGGCGATGGTGTTTACCGGAGTGCGCCATTTCCGGCATTAATCAGAATTGAAAGCGCAATTGCACGTCGATGCGCCGGTTGTCGGTGGGTGTCTGTTCGGCCATGAATCCGCCGGAGATCGCCGTGTACGTCAAGAAGTTCGTCGAGCTCATGACGCCTACCGGAGCCGTATAATTCACGTGGTTCAGCAGATTGCGCGCGCTGATGGAAAGGGTGAGATTGTAGCGATGCTCGGTTGTTCCACCACCGCCGAACGGACCGCCGCGGCCTCCGCCGCCGAAGAAACCACCGCCGCCGCGGCCTCCTCCTCCGCCGGCGTTCGCGCGCGATCCGCCGCTCGATCCGGAGAACTTGGTGGTGCCAAATCCCCAGGTCCGGCTCAACCGGAGGTTCACACTGACCTGGTTCGGGCCGGTGCCGAAGTTACGAGGGGTTAGCGCCTCACCCGGTAGAGGGTCCTGGCACAAAGCAATCCCATTGTAGGTCTTTGGATAAGGGCCGCTGGCGCAGCCATCGCTGTAGAACGCAGGCCGTGCGTTGAAGATACCGTTGCCGAAGTAATCGTAACCCGTGGTGATATCGTACGGCGTACCGCTCGACGCAACTATAAATGGAGAAAGCTGAATCTTCAACGGCGCACTGACCGTGCCGAACACAAACATCCGGTTTTGCACGTCTAATGCCGACCGGCTCCATTCCTGGCTCAAGTCGTATTGGTTCACCGGCGTCGATGTTCCGCAACCTGTCGCTATCGCACACAAATTACCGTCGGTGTTACTGTGCGCCGTGCTCCAGATGTAAGCGCCCGAGATCGACACGCGGCTCCCCAACTGAGTATTGACGCGCGTGATCACTTGCAGCTGCTTGAGTAACCCATCGGCTTGGTACTGATAGAGCAGCGGTGCTCCCGGCGGATTAACATCGCTCGTGACGAACTGATGAACTCCGCGCGTATCTGTCACATTGACGGCGAAGGTGGTGCGGCGATTAAGTTGCCGTTCCACACCAATCGCAGACTGGATCAGATAGGGGGCGCGCAGGTTGTTCGCCGCAAGGAACTCGACTCCATTGTTCGAGAGCGGCAGCGCTGCCAATAATCCGGTAGGTATCGCGTTCGGATAAAAGAAAGTGGGATTGGTCACTGAGTAGGACTTTTGGTTGATTGGGTTATACTCTTCGGTATAAAGGTTGTCCACGTTGGGGTAGCGAATGTAGAACATACCGAATCCACCGCGAATTACAGTCGAAGGAGTACTGCGGGATCCCAAGCGTCCAGGCGCCCAAGCGAACGCAAACCGCGGCGCCGCATCGCGCCAGTCGTGAATATTCGTCTGGCCCTCCCAGCGCAAGCCTGCACTTAGAGTCAGGCTTTGCGATACCCGCCAGTCGTCTTGTACGAATGCCCCCAGATCGAACATACTGGAAGTTAGATACGGTTGACCTTGGTTGATGGTGAACAGCGTGGGGCCCGAGCCGGCGGGAATGCCGCTGCAGCCGGCCGCGCACGTTTGTAGTATGCTCTGGTACGCACCGATCGTAGAAAAATTAAAGGTACCGTTGAAGTTAGTCGGAATATAGTAGCTCAACAGATCGTTTCTGGTCCTTGCTCCGAACTTGAAGGTGTGCTTGCCGTGCGTCACGGTAGTGTAGTTTTGAAACTCGTAATTGCTGTCTGTCTGCCTGGTCCGGTTAATGCCGGCGCCACCGATATCAAAATCGCCGGGTACGATCACTTCAGGAGCATCGGATTGCGCGGTCTCGCCCGTCAGGTAATGGTTGAATTGAAAGCGCGTCTCATTGACCACGCTCGTGGAGATAACCGCGGTATCGGTAACCTGACCCAGCTGCTGTAACTGAACGTAGCTATAACCATTGCCGGGAAGGCTGAATCCACCTATACCCCATATATCCCGATGCAGGTCTAGATATGAATAGCGGACGCTGAGCGTGTTATTAGTGCCTAGCTGCCAGTCTATACGCGGGCTGAAGGTGGTGCGCTGCTGCGGAGTGGGAGTAGCGCTCCGGTCAATTACCTGCTGAAACGTAACGGGATCGATAATCGTGGCATTCACGATGCCGTTATCGTCAATCTGACGCCGTTCGACATCCAGAAAAAAACTGGCATGCTTATTGATCGGACCGCTGATGTTGCCGCCGTAAGTCTGCGACTTGAATCCCGGAAACGGCGTAAAGGTGATGAACGGGTTGCGCGCGTTCCAGATGCCATCGCTGATGTCATACGAAGCGGTGCCGTGAAAATTGTCCGATCCCGGCTTGGTGAAGATCTCGATACGCCCGAAGCCGAGTTTGTCGTACTCGCCCGCGAACGGATTCTGGTTGATGCGGATCTCGCGAATGGATTCCTTGGGCGGAAGGCGTCCGCTGGAGAAGCCGTCAATGTAGATTTCACCACCATTAGGTCCGGCCGACGGACCGGCCAATGCCTGTAAATCCTGTTGCAGATCGTCCGGATCGTCCGGCAGAGCCTGCAGATCGGCACCTTTGAAAACCAGGGCGTCCACGTTCTGCGAAGCTTGCAGGCCTAACTGAGTGGTATTCTCTTCGGCAACCGTGACTTCCTGCTTCACTTCCGCCAGCTTCATGGACACATCGCCACGCGCGACTTGTCCCGTGCTTACCGCCACGGCCACGCCGCCATTTTGTTCCAGGCCTTTGAACGCCGTGGAGACGGAATAAGTACCCGGGGCTACCCCGCGGAAAGTGTAAACCCCATCGGCCCCGGTCTGCGCCTGCTGCGTCTTCCCATCGTCGCCGGTCAAAGTCACTGTGGCGCCTGGAATGACCGCGCCTGTGGCGTCCTTCACCGTTCCAGTAACAGTGCCACCATTGGGCGATGGCTTGGCGGGCTTGGCGGTCTGTGCCTGGACGGTCACTGCCGCCAGGCTCAAGAGGGCAAACGTACAGATTCTCAACTTGAGGGCCACGCTTTCTAGGCGAATGTCTGACCCTTACGGTTACACCCGTTTGCCGCCTTTAAGAGCTATGCTCTGTCGATCTGGACATCCTCCCTTTTCATCACTTCCGGGCATAACTCCACACCTAGCCCCGGCCCCGGCGGCAACCCGAACTCGCCATCTACCGGCGGGCAGGTCTGGGTAACGATGCCACGGTATTCATCCAAATAATGCCGTCGCACGCTCTCCAGAATATACAGATTTGTGACATTTGCCGCCAAATGCAAGGAAGCCACGTGCAAGAGCGGGCCACCGCAGTTATGCGGAGCCACCGGCAGATAGTGAGTCTCAGCCATGGTGGCGATCTTCTTTGCCTCCGAAATGCCGCCGCACCAGCAGATATCCGGCATAATGATGCGCGCCGCCTGATTTTGCATCAACTCGCGGAAGCCGAAGCGGGTCATCAACCGCTCGCTCAGGCAAAGCGGCAGGCGGGTTGTTTCTGCCAGTTCGCGGTATGCCGCCAGGTTATCGTGCGGCAGCATCTCTTCGAGCCACATGGGCGCGTAGGGTTCGACCGCCTGCGCAATGTGGATCGCGCAGGGCAGATTCCAGTAGGCGTGAAACTCCATGGCCACGTCCATCGAATCGCCGAAAGCTTCACGAATCAGGCGCAGGGGCTGGATACCCCGCCGCATCTGATCGGCTGTGATGTATTGGCCGCCGGTTTCCTTGGCTATCGGATCGAACGGCCAGATCTTCATGGCGTGGATTCCGGATTTAGCCAGCTCTTCCGCCAGCCGCACAGGCTCCGTCAGAAAATCGATGTGGTCGTAGCAGGTGTTGTAAGTGCGAATCGACGCGCGCGACGCCCCGCCGAGCAATTGGTAGACGGGCTGATTGGCAACCTTCCCCGCCAGGTCCCAGAGCGCCATATCCACGGCGCTGATGGCGCGCATCTCGGCGCCCGCCCAGCCGCAGTAAGCTACAGCATGCAGCATATCCGCCCACAGGCGGTCGATCTGTGAGGGATCGCGCCCCAGCAGCACGGGCGCCAGGGATCGCAGCACCACGGCCTTTTCAGCTTCCGGGTGCGGACATGTTTCGCCCAGTCCAACCAGGCCGCTATCGGTATGGATGCGGACCCACAACCATTGGATGGGTCCCCAATTTACCGTGATGCCGCGCCGCAGGTGGATCGTTTCGACAGCCGTGATGCGCATACAATAGAAGGTATCAACTTGCTAGTCGTAATTGCTGTCGCAGCCGTCATCGTATTGCTCATGCTGTGGGCGTTGATCGTTCAGCGCCGCTGAATCTCACATGCACCTGGATTTCGTAAGCGCAATTCTCAACGTAGCGCTCCTGTGGCTGCTCACCGCGCCGCACGAATTCGCACACGCCTGGACGGCCACGCGCCTGGGTGACGACACGCCGCGCCTGCAGGGCCGCCTCACCCTGAATCCGCTGGCGCACGTGGATTGGCTGGGAACCACTATCCTGCCGGCGCTCACGTCGCTTTTCGGCGGCGGACTGCTCGGCTGGGGCAAACCCGTACAAAGCAATCCGGCCAAGCTGCGCTGGGGGCTGAACGGACTGGCGCTGGTGGCCATGGCCGGACCCGCCAGCAACGTGGTCTTCGCAGTGATACTCGCCGCCATCGCACGGTTCACCGTGGGCTTCGCGCCGGCCCTGGCGCAGTTCGCAGCGCGCGGCGTGAATCTGAGTTTGTATCTGGCCATTTTCAATATGCTGCCGGTGCCGCCGCTGGATGGCTCCAAGCTGCTGCTGGCCGCCCGCATTCCCGTAGTGGTATATAACGAACTGGCGCGGGCCGGATTTCTGCTGTTGATCGTGGCCGTATCGGTCTCCGACCTGGGGCGTTGGATGTCGGAGTGGAGCTACGCAGGCACCGCGCACATTTTTGGATTGTTCCGGTGATCACATGAGTGTGTTCTCGCTCTTCGGCAAGACGGCGTTGGTAGCGGGCGCCAGCCGGGGCATCGGCCTGGCCATCGCACAACAGTTGGCCGAGGCGGGAGCGCGCACTACGCTGGCTGCGCGCACGCTAGAGAATCTGCAAGCGCACGCACATGCGCTCGCAGCCCGGGGATTCCAGGCCAGCGCGCTACGCCTGGATCTGGCCGATTCTGCTTCCATCCGCGACGCTGTGGCCGGCATCGAGACGCCGGACATCCTGGTGAACGTCGCCGGGACCAATATTCGTAAGAGTTTCACCCAATACACCGCAACCGAATACGAGCACATCATGCGCACCAACCTGCACGGCATCGTGGAGCTGACGCAATTCGTGGGCGGCAGCATGATCGAGCGCGGCACGGGCGGCAAGATCATTATGATCGGCAGCCTGATGTCGCTGCTGGGTCTGCCGTATCTTTCGGTGTATGCCATGACTAAGGGCGCCATCGGCCAACTGACAAAAGCTCTGGCAGCCGAATGGGGCCGGTACAACATTCAGGTAAACTGTATCGCGCCGGGCTTCATCATCACGGACTTGAATCGCCAGATGTGGGAGCCGGCTGCGATGCGCGAATGGCTGAAAGGCGCGCAGGCCAATCCGCGGCCGGGCGCGCCGGAGGATGTGGCACCCCTGGCTGTCTTTCTCGCGGGCCGCGGCGCGGACTACATCACCGGCCAGATCATCGCCGTGGATGGCGGTTACACCACCACGGCAGTCTGGCCATTCGAACCCAAGGCCTGACTATGCGCCGTTTGTTCGGTATTCTGTTCGTGGCGGCGTTGCTATGTGCGCAGCAGGCCATCGAATTCACCTGCCCCATGGATCGCGACGTGCGCTCCAAAACTCCCGGCAAGTGCCCGCGCTGCGGCATGACTTTGGTAGCTAATCTGCCCGATCCGGTCGAGTATCCCGTGGATCTCCGTGTGAATCCGCCGCAGATCCCCAGCGCGCATCCCATCACGCTCGAATTTCGCATCGCCGATCCGGAAAGCGGTGCGCCGGTTGAACATTTCGAAATCGTGCACGAGAAACTGTTTCACCTGTTCATCGTCAGCCAGGATTTGCAATACTTCGCGCACGTACATCCGCAGTTCGATGGCAGGGTCTTCCGTCTGGAGACGGTGCTGCCGAAGCCTGGTCTCTACCGTTTGCTGGCGGATTTTTATCCTACCGGCGGCACGCCGCAACTGGCTCCGAAGACTATTACGACCGCTGGTTATACTGCACCGATCGAAGCCGGCATTCCTCGCCTTGCCCCGGATCTTTCGCCCAAGCAGGCGGAAAATCTAACCGCCGAATTGAGGCTGGATCCAGCGCAGCCGATCGCCGGCACGAAGACCATGCTGTTCGTGCATCTGACTCCAGCGGATGGTTTGGAACCGTATATAGGGGCTTGGGCGCACTTACTTGCTGTTAGCGACGACTTAGTCGATACGATTCACGAGCATCCGTTTATTGCCAACGGCGGGCCGGACATGCAGTTCAATATCTTCTTTCCTCGCGAAACGGCCTACCGCGTGTGGATACAGTTTCAACGGAAGGGGGTTGTCAATACGGTGGCATTTACTATTCCGGTTAGTGCGCTGCGGTGAAGGGGCCACGGCGCGGTCTTAGTGTTGCACATGCACTACGTTCGAGTAGGCAGATTCGCCGTGGGCGTTCACTGACCGCACGCGGTAACTGGCGATGCCGGCGGGTGCGCTGTCGTCCTCGTACTCGGCCTTGCCACCCGCTGGAGTGGCTATGCGCGACCATGGTCCCTTGTCTCCGGCGCGGCGCTCGATAATGGCGCTGGTCACATCGTTGCCGTAGGCGTGCCAGCGCAACTGGACCGTGTTCCCCGCGGCGGACGCAACCAGCGAACTCGGTGCTTCCGGAAGCACCGGCCAATCGAAGTAGCTCTCATCGGCGATTGCCATCACGGTATCGCGCACGGGCAGGTTCGCAAAAACGCCGTTCGATTCCGGCTTGGGGATCGACTGCATATCGCCCGATACCACGTCGATCAGGAGGGGGTGAGTGATGCCGCTGTTCGGAATGGTCAGATTGGCATGCACGGACGGGAAAGCGCCGCCCGGCTCGCTGTGGGCGGCCAGCCAGTAAGCCACAATCGGTTTGCCGGTCTTGCCGCGAAAACCATAAGCCAGAAATGGTTGGGCCTGATCGTGCAGCCAAACGTCGACGGGCGCTATCTTAATGGACGGATCCAGGTGCGTGTCTGCAAAGAGCGCATTGGTATTCTGCAGCGCATAGAATACCGGGCGGGGCGTGAAATCGTCGGGCAGATGCCGCAAACCGTGGATCATCCCGAAGTCGTCGTACTCATTCCCGTCGGTAGCGGCGGTCAGCAGCCACACAAATGTGCGCACACCGCGCGCCCAGTTATAGACTAATCCGCGGGGTATATACTTCGCCTGCACGGATTCATCCGACCCAACCCACGCCGGAATGGAATTGAACTCGTCATCCCAGAACGGTATGTCCTTCCGGATGCCCGGATAGCCGCGCACTAACTCGCGCAACTTAGCAGGCGACTCTTCGCCATACGCGCCAGAATCCATGGCTTCCGGATTGACGTTGCGGCCGTAGCCCGGGTAAGTGTGATAGGCAAATACATCGATGCCCCCCGCGCAATCGCAGGCCCCCAGGGCGCGCCGCGCGAAGTCACGCGTGGGATCGGCTTGCCCGCCGTAAATGACCTTGGCCTGCGGGTCCGCGCCGTGTACCGCCGGGATAAAAGCTTTGAGTAAGTGGCCGTACTCTTCCGGATCGGGCAATGGATTCCAGTAATCGATATCCTGTTCGTTCCACAACGCGTAATAACCGATACGCCCACGAAAGTGTCCCACCACGAACTGCACATATTTTACGAACGCCGCAGTCTGCGCAGGTGTGGTGGGCGGCCAAAACACAGAATAAAGGCTGCGGTCAGGATTATGGAAGCCGCCCGGCTCGGGGACGATGGCGTCGGGCAACTTGCCGGCTGGCGAAGTGTACATGGGATTCCCGTAGAGCAACTGCACTTGCACCTTGACCCCGTTGTCTACGAGCGAGTCGACGTAATCGTCCAACCCGGGCGGAATCGCCAGCACGCCGCGCTTCTGCTCGATCCAATCCCAACTGGTGTAGTCCGAAGTGTTTTCGTACTGGCCGATGCGGATCCAACTTACGCCCGCATCGAACATGCGCGTCCACCAGCGCTGGTCCCAGGGAAGATACGGGTCGCGGGGCAGGTCGGAGTTGATGCCGAAGCCGTTTTCGATTTGGGATGACCGTTTGGGCGGCACGCGCTTCTGCGCAGTAAGAGGAAGGACGAGCAGCAAAGCGATGAGGAACGTGCGCATAGAGTACCTTTATACCTCACGGCCGCGGCCCGGTAGATGGCGGAATCTGGAGGCGCTGTTGAAAATAAAAGAGTTGTTGGGTTCGAATGGTAATTTCGTATTCATCAGGGAACTGTGGCCGCACGTCAATGTCTCACACCCGGGGAAAGTGTAGCATGCCGGCCAAGGGTTATGGGTCGACCAGCTCAGGATACGCCGCGCAGACGCGATCGATCTCTTCAGATTGGCCGGGTGAAAGTCCCTCATCGGGATCCAGGCACCAGATTCCGTCAAGCAGGCCCTGCCGGCGGAGCACTTCGTGTACGCCGGCGATCGAGCCGCGGAACCCGTGCGCGACGTCGAAAATTGCGCCATTGGCGTCGGTAAGCCGCGCGGCCGCCTCCAACCATTCCGGCGCGTCCGGTGCGCGGTGAATGGCTTCCAGCATGGCCACGGCGCGGCGGGTCCAGACGGACCACTGCCCAAGCAGGCCGCCCACCATTCGCAGGCCGCGAAAGGACGTGATCAGGTCGAGGATGATGTGATCATCGTTGCCGGTATAGAGGGCAATCTCCGCCGCGCGGCCCGACTCCGCCACGCCGCGCAACACGTCGAGCGTGTGGTAGCGGTTGAACGGAGCAATCTTGATGGCAGCGACGCAATCGAGAGCCGCAAACCGCCGCCAGAAATCCGTGCCGAGCACACGCCCGCCGACTGCCGGCTGCAGGTAAAACCCGACCAGCGGCAGTATCTCGCCGATTGCACACGCGTGCCCGATCAGTTCATCTGTGGTGGCATGCGGTAGCGCACTGAGACTGAGCAGCACAGCATCGTAGCCCAGCCGCGCGGCGATGGCGACCTCCCGCAGGGCCTGCGCCCGTCCACCACACACGCCGGCGATCTTAACCACAGCGTGCGCGTCCGCCTCTTCACGCGCCAGGGCTAGCACCGGCTCGTATAATCCGCACTCGCGAATAGCAAATTGAGTAGTGTGCACTCCTACGGCTATGCCACCTGCGCCGGCATCGAGATAATAGCGGGTGAGGCCGCGCTGCCGGCGTTCATCCAGCTTGCGGGCGGCGTTTAACGCCAGCGGATGTGCGGGAATCACCACGCCCTCGCGCAGGCGCTGCCGCCAGTCAAAAGGCGCCATCGCGCACCTCGAAATGAGTCGGCTTGTCGAGCGTGGGCAAGCGGGCGCGGATCCATTCCGCCTGCCATTGAATCATTCGCGACGCGTTTACGGACGGCGGCCCCAGCAAGCGGCTGCTGAGTGCGGAATTGCTCAGCAACGCCGTTTCCGCTTCGCTCCCCTCGAATCGCGGTTCGATGGAGAACAATTCTCCGAACCGCTCCGCGATCGCGCGGACCCGCAGCGTTTCGGGTCCGGTGACATTCAGGACGCGCGGGGGAACGGATGCCAGCGCCAGTGCGCGCAGGATCATGGAATTCGCGTCGCCCTGCCAGATGACGTTCACCGACCCCATGGCCAGCGGCACCGGGCGCCGCTGCCAGACACGCCGGCCGATATCCAGCAGCACGCCATAGCGCAGGTCGACGGCGTAGTTCAGCCGGATGATGGCCAACGGTGTGCTTTCCCGATTGGAGAAGTACTCGAACACGCGCTCCCGGCCTAACACCGACTGCGCATATTCCCCGACCGGCGCCGGTGGAGTCTCTTCCGAACAGCCGGCAAGCGCGAGCGGGTAGACATTCCCGCTGGAGACGACGACAATGCGGGACCCCTTGAATCTCTCAGCGACAAACGCGGGCGCCAGCGTATTGGTAGCCCAGGTCAGCGGCAGGTCCCCGGTAGATCCGAACTTCCGGCCCGCCAAAAACAGCACGTTCGGGCAGTCCGGCAGGCGCGCGATTTGAGCGCGATCCAGGAAGTCGCATGAGATAGTATCCACGCCGGCGCTGGTCAGCAGGTGCTTCGCTTCCCCGGAGGCGAACCTGGATGCCGCGACGATCCGGCGGGGGGGCCCGGCCTGGTCCGCCGCATGCCGGGCCCGCAGAGCGAGGGAAGGCCCCATCTTGCCACCGGCGCCGAGCACCAGCACGTCACCCTGCATCTCACGCATGAAAGCGCAATCGCCTTCGTGCGGACGCGAGAGTTCGTTTTCCAGATCGGATAGGGAAGTCATGATCTCATCCAAATTCCGGGCCGGCCATCGCAAACTGGCGGGCGTCGAGGCCCGGAGGCGGCATCTGCCCGCGGTACATGCGGAGGAAGGAGCGTTCCACGCGAAAGCCCGCCGCTTCCAGCCAGCCGATCCACTCAGTAGGGAGCCGCGGTACATCCACGGCCAGAGTCTGGCCGGGCTGGCCGGTAAGACAGCCTGTCACGAGTTTTCCGGCCACCGCGGCATCGTCTGCCACCACTGGGCCGAGTTGCCGGTACAGATATCCAGGCCTGCCAAAACAGTAGCCGGTTAGTTCGCCGCCGCGGCAGGTGATGCGGGCCAGATCCGGGGCGCGCCGGTAGAAAGATGTCAGTAACGCGCTGCGATCGGCGCCGAAAACCTGGCGGTCGCGCGCGAAGACGCCGGCCAGGTCAGCGGCTGACATCGGGCGCACAGCTTCGGGCGTGGGGCCGAAATGGCCAGGCGCAACGGTGACCTTCGCGCGTTCCAGTTTGTATTCGCCCTGGAAGCCGAACCGCCTGTAGAGTGGTTCGCCGAGCGGTGTAGCGTCCAGACGCACGGTCGGTTCGCCCGCCAGATCGTCGAGCGCGGCCTCCATCAGCCGGGTGCCGACGCCAGCGCCGCGCGCGCCTGGATCGACCAGCATCATCGCGAGCCAGCTAAAACAGCCGGCATAACGGAGAAACGTTACGGTGCCGATGGCCCGGCCCTCGCGCTCGGCGATGCGGCCGCCTCCCTCCGCGGAATCTAAGAAAGCGCGCCAGTCTCCTTCGAGTTGATTCCAGCGGCTGGCGCGGCAGAGTCGCAAGCCAGCCGGGATGTCGCCCGTGTGCATTGCGCGGATGGTTACGTTCATTTGCTTGCGGCCAGCACGGCGAACTGAAGTTCGCCGCGGCAAGCTGAAGCTTGCGCCACGAGTCGCAATGCTTTCTTGGCAGTGGTGCTTAACGGCAAGGATGGAAGAGATGCGGCCGGCACCCAGCGCAACGGCTTGGGCACCCGCGCCTTGCCTTGGTCGCGGGCCACGTGCACTGTTACCAGATAATGGTGATGCGTGATGGTATGGCGGAATGTTCCGATCGCCGGCATCGCATGGCTCTCCGGCAGCGAAGGCAATTCCCAAAACCCCGCCATCCGCGGCTCATCCGCGGCGCGCTGCCACAGCAGAATGCGTCCCTGCCGCTCGACGATCGCCACCGCCATTTCGATATGCACCGCCGCTGCTTTCCTTGCCTTTACCGGCAATTCCGCCGCGCGCCCGGCCCGTCGGCCCTCACACAGCCGCGCCAAGGGGCAGACGTCACAACGCGGCGCGCGCGGCAGACACAGCGTGGCGCCCAGTTCCATCATGGCCTGGTTGAACGCACCCGCCCGCCCGCGATCCAGCCAGCGCTGCGCGATCTCGCGAAAGCGTGCCCGCGTGCCCGCCGATCCAATGTCCGAAGGATCGTTGGTCAGCCGCGCGACGATGCGCATGACGTTGCCATCCAGCACTGCATGTGGCAGTCCAAAGGCGATGCTAGCGATGGCCGCGGCCGTGTAGTCACCCACGCCCGGCAAGTCGCGGATGGCCGGGTAATCGGGCGGAAATACGCTGCCGGTCCGGCGGGCGGCCAGGTGCAGGTTACGCGCGCGCGCATAATAACCCAGGCCACTCCAGCACGCCAGCACGTCCTCGGGGGAAGCGCCAGCCAGAGCCGCCAGGGTGGGAAAGCGCTCCAGGAACCGCTGGTAATAGGGGATGACGGCCTCGGCGCGGGTCTGCTGCAGCATGATTTCGGAAATCCAGATGCGGTAAGGGTCGTCGGTGCGCCGCCAAGGCAGGTCGCGATGCCCCGCGTCGTACCAGCGCAACAGGGGAGCCGCCACCGAGGGCGTCATTCGAGTGTCTGGATCCACTCGGCAATGACCTTCACCTGCTCAGGCGAGAGATCGAAGGCTTCGTAGTCGGGGTTCAGCGGCTCCAGGCGGATGCGCTCGTGACGCCACTCTCCCTCGTCCGCGTCTTCACCAGTGAACGTTTTCCGGCTGGTGTACCGTTTGACGGTGTATCGCTCATGCACGCCGATCAGCTCCACCAGCACGATTTTGCCCTTACGCGAGCCCACCACTGGCCCGCGAAAGATATTCAAGCTGCCGTCCGGGATGCGCGGCTCCATGGATCGCCCCACGACGTGCGCCACAAACATGCCTTCGCTCAAGCGCAGGCCTTCCGGCGCGCGCACCCAATCTTCATCTTCCACCTCTTCGTCGGCGCCGAATTTGCCCGCCGCCGCGCGCAGCGTGTACAACGGCAGATGCGTGCGAAAGCGCGCGATCGGCAACTTCTCCACGTGCTGTTCGAAAAGGTGGTCCGCGACGCGCGAAAACGAATCCACCGGCACGGCTTTTCGCTCGGAAACGCGCAACACGTGCGAAAGGGAATCCTCCCACGATTCGAGCAGGCGACGGGCGCCCAACTCCGCGATCTTGTCTGCGAAATCCTCCTGCAGCGCTGCCAGATATACCGCGTCTTCCGGTTCGGCTAAATCCTCCCAATGCGCGCGCAGCCGCAGGGCATGCCGGCGGGAATCCTGATCCGCATCCACCAGCAGCACTCCCACGTCGTGCACCGGCTGCCCCGGCAGCGCAAGCTGCAACCGGACGTACTCGCCGCGCGTACGCGCACTGATAGGGATTACAGCTGCTTGCGGCATACTGAGCTAAACCTTTCTGCAGACGTGGTCAACATGATGGACCGTCACGGCGCAAATGGATAATATCCAGTCCGGAACCGCACTTTGGCGGTCGGCAACTGCGGCACCACCACCCGGATCTTACGAAACTGCTTGTTATCCGCGCCACCCACGTCCGGCACATAGCGCAGAATATACTGCGTAGTCACCTCGCCTACAATCGCCGCAATCGAGCGGAAAATCCCGGAAGACACCTCCGAAGCATATCCGCCCGAACCTACTGTCAGAGCGTAATTGCCGTCGTCGGAAGGATGCGAAAGGTAGCCATCCACGTCGGAGTACAGATTGTTCAGCGGGTACTCCACGTGCCCGCCCGTTTCGGTGCACAGCCGCTGCAGATTCTCGTCGCCTTCGTTGGTAAACCCGAACGATACCGTGCTCATGCCGTAGATGGTCACCAGGCTGCGCTGCGCGATCTCGATGACCTCATCCAGATTTTTCTTGCTGGCGTTATCGTGCCCGTCGCCGATCACGATGATCACGCGCCGCGGATCGTACGGCTCGCCCTCAATCACCTGCCGGTGCATGCAGGCCATGTAAATCGCATCGTAAAGCGAGGATCCGCCGCCCGGCTTCATCTTGCGCAGCTTCTCGACCATGGTATCGGCCTCCGAGGTGGTATTCACCTGCAACTCCGGCTCGTTGGCGTAGGAAATCAGAAAGCCGCTCATTTTCTTGTCGCCGGGCAGAATATGCAGCACCAGGTCGATGGCGGCGTCCTGATAATTCTTCCAATGCACCCGGCTGTCGTTGCTCAGATCGATCAGAAAGCCCACCACCAGGGGCTGATTGCGGTCGTGGCTGAAGAACTCGATGTGCTGTTCCTTATCCTGATCGTAGATCTTGAAGTCCTTGGCCTCCAGGTTGGAGACGTAGCGCCCTTTATAATCGGTGACCGTTACGGGCACGATGACCTCGTTCACCTGCACTTTGATAGGTTTCGCCGGCTTGTCGGATTGTGCCAGCGCCAGCGCGGCCAGTGTCAGCGCTAAAGGAATGCGGACCACCATAGAAAATTACCGTTGCCCTTTATTCTAGCAGGCGCGCGCAAGCGGGAAAGCGCTCCCTGACGGTCGCGGCTCGGTAACAAAATCATCCGGGCGGCAGTTGTTTGTACATCACGGTGGCGGCCTCCAGAAGGCTCGAATCGAAGTTCAGCGCGTAACGCGGGATCGCTCCGATCGGGACATAACCCATCGACAGATACAGCCGCTCGGCGAAACTGCCCGCCACCGTGTCGAGGGTCAGCAGCGTCCGGTGCGCCTCACGCGCCTGCTCTTCGGCCGCGGCCATCAGGGACCGGGCGATTCCGCGGCGTCTCGCGCCGGGGTCCACCAGGAGCTTCTTCGCCTCCGCGCGATGCGGCTGATTGGGAGGCGTAGCCAGATCGAGTTGCACGGTTCCCGCGATCTGCCCGCCGATGCGGGCGAGGAGCACCCGCCGGCTCCCGGCGCAGACCGCCGGCAGAACCTGGTCACGCCAGAACGCCAGCGCGTCGCCGCGCGAAAACGGCAAGACGAAACTGACGCTCGCGCCGGCGTGAACGCAGGCGTGCAAAACTCCGGCCAGCATTTCGAGGTCGGCGTCTACGGGGTCCCGGTCGGGGTTCCAACGCTCAATCGAAATCGGGTTCAGTGGAGCCACGAATTCACCTCACGCATAATCTGACAATATCGCCTTTTTTACGGAGCTCACTAATCTCGTGCGGGACGTGGACGTCCCGTGCAGGCGTGGACGCCCGCCCCACCGTGGCCCACGCCGCGCGTGCCAACATTGCTATCCTCAAATCATCCCCGTAAATGCGAAAGCTGTTAGCACTGAATCGCGGCGAAATTGCCATCCGCATCCTGCGCGCCGCCAATGAACTCGGCCTGCGCACCGTAGCCATTTATTCCCAGGAGGACCGCCTGGCCTTGCACCGCTTCAAGGCCGATGAAGCTTACCTGATCGGCGAGGGCAAAGGGCCAGTGGAAGCCTACCTCGACGTGGACGGCATCATCGCGCTGGCGAAGGAAAAGAGCGTGGATGCCATACACCCGGGGTACGGATTTCTGTCGGAAAACCCGGCCCTGCCGCGCGCCTGCGATGCGGCCGGCATCGCTTTCATCGGACCCAGCGCGGAGCTGCTCGAGCTTCTTGGCGATAAACGCGCGGCGCGCCAACTCGCCGCCCGCGCCGGCATCCCCACCGTGCCGGGCACCGTGAAGCCCATCGCCGATTCGCGCGAAGCGGAGCGTATGGCGCGCCGCATCGGATTTCCGCTTATCGTTAAAGCGGCCTTCGGCGGCGGCGGACGCGGCATGCGGGTGGTGCGCGCGGCGGCCGAGTTCGCCGAGCGCCTTACCGAAGCGCGGCGCGAAGCAGGCGCGGCCTTCGGCAACGATGCGGTGTTCCTGGAGCGCTACGTGGAGCGCGCCCGCCATATCGAGGTGCAGATCCTGGGCGATCGCGCCGGCCACCTGATGCATCTCTACGAGCGCGATTGCTCCGTCCAGCGGCGGCATCAGAAGGTGGTCGAGGTGGCGCCCGCCGTGGGCCTCGACGATTCCATCCGCCGCGCTTTGGCGGAAGCCGCCGTCCAACTGGCGCGCGCGGCCGGCTACTACAACGCCGGCACCGTGGAGTTCCTGGTGGATGCGGATTCCGGCGCCTGGTACTTCATCGAAGTGAATCCGCGGATCCAGGTAGAGCACACGGTCACCGAGATGGTCACCGGCATCGACCTGGTGCGCTGCCAGATTCAGGTGGCGCAGGGGCACGATCTGTTTGGTCCGGCCATAAACCTGCCGCCCCAGGAGCGGATTCCGCTTTACGGCTACGCCCTGCAATGCCGCATCACCACCGAGGATCCCGCAAACCATTTCGTGCCGGATTACGGCAAGATCCACACGTATCGCTCGCCCGCGGGCTTCGGCATTCGCCTGGATGGCGGTTCGGCTTACTCCGGCGCGGTCATCACGCCTTACTACGATTCGCTGCTGGTGAAGACCACCGCCTGGGGACGCGAATTCCGCCATGCCTGCCAGCGCATGGACCGCTGCCTGCGCGAGTTCCGCGTGCGCGGCGTGAAGACCAATATTCCGTTCCTGGAAAACGTGGTGAACCACCCGGATTTCCAGGCCGGCCGCGTGACTACCGGTTGGCTGGAGCAAACGCCGGAATTGGTCCACTTCGTCCAGCGCAAGGATCGCGCCACCAGGCTGCTCACGTACCTTGGGGAAGTCATCGTCAATCAGAACCCTACCGTGGCAGGCAAGCCTGTGCCCGCGCGCATAGACGCACCCATTGTGCCGCCGCACGATATCAGCCGGCCGCCCGACGGCACCCGTCAACTGCTCGATAGCCTTGGGTCCGGAGAAGTTCGCCGCAATGGACGCGCTCGCAACAGCGTCTGCTGCTGACCGACACCACCTTTCGCGACGCGCATCAATCGCTGCTGGCCACGCGCGTACGCACCTACGACATGCTGCGCGATCGCCAATTTCGTGACGCATCGCCTGCACAACTTGTATAGCCTGGAAATGTGGGGCGGCGCGACCTTCGACGTAGCCATGCGCTTCCTGCACGAAGATCCCTGGCTGCGGCTGCGGCAGTTGCGCGAAGCCATTCCGAACATCTGTTTCCAGATGCTGCTGCGCGCCTCGAACGCGGTGGGCTACACCGCCTATCCGGACAATGCGGTGGAAGCATTTATTAATGAAGCCGCCGCGCAGGGCATCGATATTTTCCGCATCTTCGATTCGTTGAACTGGCTTCCCAATATGAAGGTATCCATGGAAGCCGTGCGGCGGACCGGCAAGATTTGCGAAGCGGCGGTCTGCTACACGGGCGACATTCTGGATCCGCGCCGCGACAAGTATTCGCTTCAATACTATGTGAAGATGGCCCGCGAATTGGAGCGCATGGGCGCGCACGTGCTCGCCATCAAAGACATGGCCGGGCTGTGCAAGCCGTACGCGGCCGAAAAGCTGGTGGGCACGCTGCGGCAGGAGGTCGGGATTCCGATCCACTTCCACACGCACGATACCAGCGGCCTGAATGCGGCGTCGGTGCTGAAAGCCGCCGAAGCCGGCGTGCACGTCGCCGATGGCGCCATCGCTTCCATGAGCGGCACCACCAGCCAGCCGAATCTGAATTCCATGGTGGCGGCGCTCGGACACACGCCGCGCGATAGCGGGGTCGATCTGGATGCCCTGAATCAGTGCGCGGACTACTGGGAGACCGTGCGGACGTACTATGCACCGTTCGACACGGGTCCGAAATCCGGCACGGCCGAAGTGTACATCCACGAGATGCCCGGCGGCCAGTATACCAACCTGCGGGAGCAGGCGGAAGCCATGGGACTGGGTGCGCGATGGCACGAGATCGCCCGCACGTATGCGGAAGCCAATGCCGCCTTGGGCGATATCGTGAAGGTTACGCCATCCAGCAAGGCAGTCGGCGACCTGGCGATCTTCCTGGTGAACCACGATATGACCGTCGAGCAGTTCGAGCGGCTCGGTCCCGATCATAATCTGACGCTGCCCGGCTCGGTCATCGAAATGCTCAGCGGCGCGCTGGGCGAGCCCGAAGGCGGCTGGCCCAAACGCTTGCAGAAGGCCATTCTGAAAGGCGGCAAGCCGCAGCGGGGCCGCCCCGGCGCGCACCTGACGCCGGTGAATTTCGCGGAAAGCGCCGCTATGCTGAGCCGCAAGATCGGCCACGATCCGGCGCAGGACGAAGTGCTCAGCTTCCTGATGTATCCGGACGTGTTCCTGAAGTTCGCCGAGGCGCGGCAGAGCTATGGCAACGTGGAGGTGCTGCCCACGCCGCAGTTCTACTACGGCATGCAGAAGGGTGACGAAATAGCCGTCGAGTTGGAGCCGGGCAAGACGCTGGTAATCAAGTTTCTCACCGTGGGCGAACCGCACCCGGAAGGCTATCGCACGGTGTTCTTCGAGCTGAACGGGCAGCCGCGCGAAGTGAACATCCGCGATAAGAGCCTGGAGGTGAAGGTCGCCGCAGCGCCGAAAGCGGACCCCGCCCGGCCCGGCGAGATCGGCGCGCCGATTCCAGGGGTGGTGTCGACCGTGGCGGTGGAATTGAACCAGCCGGTGAAGAAGGGCGACCGTCTGCTGGTGATGGAAGCCATGAAGATGCAGAGCACGGTGTATGCGCCGGTAGGTGGGAAGGTGACGCAGGTGCTGGTGCGGCCGGGGCGCCATGTGGAGGCGAAGGATCTGCTGTTAGTGATTGAGTAGGGACGTGTGACTCATTCTGCCAGACTACGGGAAACAGACGATGTCCGAACCGGTGGGATCAACCATGGTGCGCGCCGTATAGGACCGCGGCGATCGCGTCAGCCCAGATGTATGTGACGTCGCCCGCCGCAACGTCGTGCTGCCTGGCACTGTTCTGTCCGATCTCGCCAATGCGAGTAAGTGTTACGCGCAGTTCGGCGTGTAACGCAGCCCACATCTGGTAACCCATTTCAGAACTCCCATCTGCCTCGCGGTAGAGCCCCAGTTCCGCATCGGCTCTTTCGATACTGTCGGCGTGCTTGATAACCAGGTGTGTCCAGATTGTGCGCATATTGGCAACCCAGCAGACCTTCGGGTTGACCATACAGGAGATTTCCGAACCAACACCAATCTTGAGGTAAGCCACCCTCGCTCCTGCGATTAGCTCAGGGACGCGCCGGGCATCCGCTAAAGCCATGAACTCACCGGCGAGATCAAACACCCTTTGCTCAGCATTGATGTTTTGGCCAGGGTAGAGGATGCTTGGGCCCAGGCGATGTTCGTTCGCGCTGTAATTGCCGTCGGCATCGCTTATCCCCAGTGCAAGCTCCGCGAATTTCTGTACGGACCGTGTCTCGTGAAGACCTATCAGAGCGTCGCTCACGCTAACGCGATCGTCGTAGTGGCGCCGCACCCAGACCCAATCGACCGAATCCAGAATCGCCATCGCAACATAATAGCAAAACCGCGAAAACACGCGGTTTGCTGACATCAAAGGGCCAGAAAGGCACCGTTCAAGGCAGTCCTACGCAGTTGTAGCAGACTCCGAAGATTGCCATAATCTGGCGCAAATAATTACGCGTCCCGTCCCCCACCGGACAGGCGCCTGCGAACACGATCGACCAGATCGGCCGACAAGTAGAAATTCGTTTGGCGAAGTCGCACAAGCGCCACTTCAAAATCGAGCAGTCCGGCGCGATGCGCCTCAGCCAACACTCCCAGCGTGCCGGTAACAAACAGGTGCCTGCGTTCGGCTCGGCGCGGCCGGCCTGCTCGTCGATCAGGAGACGGCCGGCGTTGACAGAGAGGGCCAGCGTGATGGCCGAGCGCTCGCCCGGATCGAGAAACCAGAGCGCCGGGTCATGCGGTGGATCCGGCCGGATCTGGCACCATTCCGGCGGATTTATCATCCAAGCCTGGACGGCCGCAGGCGTGTTTGCTTGGTGCAGTTCCGCGGCAACCGTCTGGGGCACTAACACCTGATTGTAGAGAGGTTGGAGTGCGCCGATCGCATACGAGGTAGTGGAGAGGACCAGCATCGGCCACAACGATCATGCGCGGTGGCGTTCAGTCCCTCCGGATCCCTCCAGGTGCCGGATCGTGTCAAAGTCGTGATCAAAATCTTCGGCAGTATAGCTCTCCACACGATGATCCTTAAGGAAAGCATCCAGTTCCCAGCGGGACGGGATTTCCAGGAGAGTGCGGAGTTGGTAGGCGGAGAGGCGGCGTTGGCGATAGGCTTCGAGGGCGAACGCCTCCAGCGCGGCGCGGGACGGGTCCTGGCCGGCGGGCGCGAGGGACGCGGCCAGCTCATCGGGAATATCCAGCGTGACCCGCATCGGAACCAGTCTATCACGGGCGCGCCAGCTCCCACTCCCGATACCACCAACCGAACTGAACCGCTGGTTGCCTTACCATAAGTAGATGGCGGAAGAATCCGGCAGCACGCGACCAAAAGCGCTGAAGATCAATCTCGACGCCCGCAAGTTCGGCACCTTTGCCGAAATTGGCGCCGGCCAGGAAGTGGCCCGCTGGTTCTTCCACGCGGGAAAAGCCGCCGGCACCATCGCCAAAACCATCTCCGCTTACGACATGGCCATTAGCGACGGGATCTACGGTCCTACCCAGCACTACGTCAGCCGCCAGCGGCTGGAAGCGATGCTCGATCACGAGTTCACACGCCTGGTGGAGCGCCTGGACGCTACGCGCGGCGAGCGCACCGGCTTCTTCGTCTTTGCGGATACTTCCGCCACTCAAACACACTCCGCGCGGCCTGCCGGGCACAGCTGGCTGGGCGTGCGCTTTCAGCCGGAACCGCGCAGCGAGCCGTCTGAAATCATCCTGCACGTGGAAATGCTGGACGCCGTTACAGTGTCACAGCAGGAGGCTCTAGGCCTGGCGGGCGTGAATCTGATCTACGGGGCGTTCTACTATGCCAACGATCTAACGCATCTGATTTCCTCGCTGATGGACGATCTGAGCCGGCGCCGGATCGAAGTGGACATGATCAAGTTTTCGGGCCCGGCCTTCGCCCAGGTGGACAATCGCCTGATGAGCCTGCAACTGGTGGAACAGGGGCTCACCGACGCGGTCATGTTCACTGCCGATGGCGAAGTGGTGCAGCCCTCGGAAGTGCTGTACAACAAGCCCGTGATGATTGAGCGGGGCAGCTTCCGCCCGGTCACCAACGTCACTCTGGCGATGCTGGATCGTGCCGCGCGCCAGTTGCAGCAGGACTTTGCGCCCATAACAGACCTGGTGGCGATTATGGAAATGACCCTGAACAATCTAATGAGCGACCAGGCCATCGACCACCAGGATTTTCTGGCGCGCGTCGATATTCTGGCGGCCCTGGGAAATATGGTCATGATATCGAATTACACCCGCTTCGGCCGCGTCATCAGTTATCTACGTCACTACACGCAAAACTGTATCGGGATGGCTATGGGGGTTCCCACCTTGGGCGAGGTGTTGGATGAAAAGTATTATACCGACCTGGAAGGCGGCATCCTGGAAGGTTTAGGAAGGCTATTCCAGGGGCGCGTCAAGCTGTTCGCTTATCCAACGCTGGAGACGGATGCCGGCGAAGTGACCACTTCAGATCAGCTACAAGTGAAACCGGAGCTGAACCATCTGTACCGGCATTTGGTCGAGAACGGTTACATCCACTCGATACGCGAATTCGATTCCGCACAACTGCACGTGACGCCGGGCTACGTTTTGGCAGGAATCCAGTCCGGCGATCCCGGCTGGGAGAAACTGGTACCACCCCGGGCGGCCGCGGTCATCAAGCAGAAGGGCCTGTTCGGGTACCGGAGCACGCCCGCTTAAACCCGGTTGAACCGGCCGTAGCATGTGGCCCCACCTGGAAATACCCTTTCAACGGGATGCCCGTTGACCTCGCTTCCAACCTACCTTGTAAATAGGAATTTTTTCCTGGAGGAATTAGCAAGTGAATAAGCCACTATGCGCCATGGTTGGAGCAGCCTGCCTGATTGCCGCGGGCTGCACGAAGAAAGTAGCCGTAAAGCCGGCACCCGCGCCCGCCGTGCAACAGGCTCAGGCGAGCACCCCCGAGAAACCCGTGATTGAGTTGTTCGCCGCTTCGCCCGGAACTATCGATAAAGGCAGCGAGACGACCCTGCGCTGGGCCGTGGAACATGCCAATAACGTGCGGATCACTCCGGCTTTGGGAGCGGTCCAGGAGTCCGGGAGCCGGGCCATCTTCCCCGCAGCGGACACGGTTTATACTTTGACCGCCACCGGACCCGGCGGATCGGCTGCCGCTACAACCAGCGTGAGCATTGTCGTGCACACGGCTTCCAGAATGCCGGATCAAGCCACTAAGAACCAGATACAGGAGTTACTCAATCGCATTCAGGACGCGTACTTCGATTACAACCAGCATAATATCCGCCCAGACGCGCAGGCCGCGCTGGCGGCCGATGCTAAGACCCTGGGCGAAATCCTGAAGCAATATCCGGATTATAAGCTGACCGTGCAGGGTTACTGCGACGAGCGAGGTTCGGAAGAATACAACTTAGCCCTTGGTGACAAGCGAGCTGTACAAGCCAAGGACTATCTGGCCGAACTCGGCGTTCCAGCCTCTCAGCTCAAGACCGTCAGCTTCGGCAAAGAGAAGCAGATCTGCAGCGAGCACGATGAAGCGTGCTGGCAGAAGAACCGCCGCGCGCACATCACCCAGGAGCAGTAGCGCCAGGATCAGTTTGGCACTTTTGCGCGCAGTAGAATAGTGGCATGAGTTTCGCCAACGCCGAACCGGCGGTGATCGGCCGGCCGGGCCGCGCGCGTCCACCCGGACCGCGCGGCATTACGTTTCTGTTGCGGCTGTTGCGCGCTCCGGACCGATGGCTCGATTTCCTGACGGAGTGCCAGCGGAAATTTGGCGATGTGGTCTACTTCCGCTTCCTCGGCATGCCTGTCTGTTTGATCAACGATGCTGCCGGTATCGAGCGGGTGCTGGTCACGGACAGTCAGAAGTTCACCAAGTCCATGGATTATCGCGCCCTGGCACGCGTATTGGGTCAAGGTCTGCTGACCAGCGAGGGCGAGGTCTGGAAGCGTCAACGACGCTTGGTACAGCCGGCCTTCTTTCGCGAGCGCATCCTGTCGTACGGCGGATGGATGACCTCCTACACCACCCGTCTGCTCGAAACCTGGCAGGATGGCGAGGTGCGCGACGTGCACGGCGACATGAGCCGCGTGACGCTCGAAATTGCCGCGCGCTGCCTCTTCAACGCCGCCATTGAGGGCGACACCGGGACGATCGCCAAGGCCCTGACCGTGGTGATGGCCGAAATGCCCAAGTTGAGCGGCTTCGCGGTTCTTCCCGATTGGGTGCCCGTGCCTGGCCTGGGCGCATTCCGCCGCGCGCTGGCCGATCTGGACAAGATCGTCTACAGCATCATTCGCGAACGCCGCGCCTCGGGCGAACATCCCGGGGACCTGCTGGACATGCTGCTCGACGCGCGCGATGAAAATGGCGCGGGCATGTCCGACCTGCAATTGCGCGATGAGGTCATGACGCTGTTGCTGGCCGGTCACGAGACCACCGCCAACACACTCGCCTGGACCTTGTATTTGCTGGCGCAGAATCCGGAGCAGCAGTCGCGCCTCAAAGCCGAAGTGCACGCCGTGCTCGGCGGCCGGGTGGCGGAAGCCGATGGTTTGCAGCGGCTGCCCTACACCCAGATGGTGCTCATGGAAGCCCAAAGGCTGTATCCGCCTGCCTGGGCCATAGGGCGCAAGGCGCTGCATGATTTTGAAGTCGCGGGCTACCGCCTTCCCGCCAGCACCAATGTGATCGTCTCGCAATGGGTCCTGCACCGCAATCCGCGGATCTACCCCGACCCCGAACGCTTCAATCCGGAGCGCTGGCGTGAGGAAGCCTCCGGTCGGCGCGGCCTGCACCGATTCGGGTACCTGCCATTCGGAGCCGGTCCGCGGGCGTGCGTGGGCGCGAGTCTGGCGCTTACCGAATCCGCCCTGGTACTGGCCACTCTGATGCAGAGCTTCCGGTTCTCGCTGGCATCATCCACGCCGGTGGAAGTTTTTCCGTCGGTGACGCTGCGGCCGAAACACGGTTTGCACCTGCGCGTAGATCGTCTCCAGTAACATGAGTAACGTGGAGGCGCGCTGCCTGTCCAACTTATTGTGTCGTGTTAGTCAGAACCGAGACAGTGTCTGAGAACTGATTGGCGACCACCAGGCTGGGCAAAGCGCTACCATTCAAATTCACCTGGGTCATTCCGAAAGAACCGCTGCCCGCTACGAAAAAGGCGGGCAATTGGAAGGAGCCATCGCCACTCCCCGCCAGGACCGTAACGGCGGAAGTTGAGCCGCTTACCGCCACATCCTGATTGCCATCGCCATTGAAATCGGCCACGACCACTGCGATGGGACCGATCCCAGTAGGATGGGTCACGGCGGGCTTAAATGAGCCGTTGCCTTTGCCGATAAGAACAGCGATCTCATTAGCTCCATTCACCGCTGCCACCAGATCCGGGATGTTATCGTTATTGACGTCGCCAATCGCAACCGAATAGACGTTAGGTCCAGCCGGGAAGTTGACCGCTGGCTTGAAAGTCCCGTCACCATTGCCTAACAGAACGGAAATTTCGCCGGCAGTGGAATCGGCTACTGCCAAATCCCAGTTCCCGTCGTTGTTCAAGTCGCCCACGGCTACCGAAACCGGGCCGGCACCCACCACTTTGTTCACCGCCGCCTGGAACGTTCCGTCGCCGTTGCCCAGTAGTATAGAGACAGTGCCGGAACCTTGATTGGCCACCACCAGGTCCTGGTTCCCATCGTTGTTGAAGTCCTGCACCGCCAGCGAAACAGGGCCGGTTCCCACCGCATAGTTCACCGCCGGCTGAAAAGTTCCATCGCCATTGCCCAGCAGGATGGATATGTTATTGGAACCGTAATTAGCGACGGCTAAATCGAGGTTGTTATCATTATTGAAATAGCCTACGGCAACACCCTTCGGTGTGATGCCGGCCGCATAGCTGACGGCCGTCTGAAAGGTCCCGTTGCTGTTACCAAGCAGAACCGATACGCCGTTGCCATAAGTGTCCGCAACCGCCAGATCCTGATTCCCGTCATTGTTGAAATCGCCGGCGGCGACATCGATGGCACCGATCCCGGCGCTGGCGTTCTCAGCTGCGGCGAACCCGCCTTTGCCGTTGCCGAGCAGAACGGTAACGAGATTGGAACCGCTGCTGGCCACCACCAGGTCCAGTTTCTTGTCACCATTTACATCGCTCACCGCTATCCCTTGGGGAGCCGTGGCCACCGGGTAATCTACCGCCTTCCTGAAAGTGCCGTCGCCCTTACCCAGCAGAATCGAAACATTGTCGGCATTGGCGTTGGTTGTTACCAGGTCGGGATTTCCATCGTGATTGAAATCAGCTACCGCCAAGGATGTGACAAACAATCCCGCCGGGTAGTTCTTGGGCGGCTGGAAGGTGCCATCGCCATTGCCCAGAAAGATCGCTACCAAGCCGTTGGGATATGCGCACGCTACGGCCAGATCCAGTTTTCCATCCTTATTCAAGTCAGCCACCACTACCGCCACGGGGTCGTTGGGAGTCGAATACAGCACCGGCGCACCGAACGTACCATCACCGTTACCTATGAGAACCGCTACACTGGTTTCGCCGTAAGTCACTACCAGGTCGGTCGTCCCATTGCCTAAGTTAGCGGCCGCCACTGACGCCGCCTGCGTAGCTCCCAGGTTTTGTTCCGTGGCGGTTTGAAACGCGCCATCGCCATTGCCCAGCAGTATCGAGATAGTCGTGGACGAGTAATTGACTACTGCCAGGTCCAGCTTTTTATCCCCATTGAAATCGCCGACAGCCAGGTAATCCGGATTGACGCCGACCGGGTAATTGACCGCTGTTTGGAACGTGCCGTCGCTATTACCCAACAGGATCGAAACATCGTTGGATGTATAGTTCACGACTGCCAGATCCAGATTGCCATCGTGATTGAAATCCCTGGCTACTAAGAAGCGCGGCGATATGTCCACCGCATAGTTCACGGGTAGTTGAAAGGTGCCATCACCGTTGCCCAACAGGATGGAAACCGCGTTGGCGCCGCTGGCGGCCACCGCCAAGTCCGGCTTTCCATCGTGATTGAAATCGCCCACCGCCACGCTGGCCGGCACGCCCGTGGCGGGAAATGCTTTGGCCGCGTTAAAGGATATAGTTTGCGCCGCCAATGCGCCGGCGCACGCGCACGCCAGACCGGCGCCCCACGCGGATTTCACAAGCCAGTTTCTCATTGATCGCTCTCCTTGGAACGGCGATGCCGGCCCCGGTTAATGCCCGTGTCTGCGAGTGCTGTGGAGGCGCTGGTCGCCGTCTTTAATGCCGTCCCGATTGCGATCGATGCCGAAACGCACGCCAGATCCGGGCGGCACTCCCATGATGCTCAGTGTGTCTCCGGCTTGAATGAATTGGATGAGCTGCGCCTGCGTAAAGGGTCCCAGGCCGGTTGTATCTGTTTCGTAATTGCCGGACAAAGGTTGGTAGAGGCAGCCATGTAACTGGCCCTGTATGGTCCCTTGGCAAATCAAGTCGGCATTTCCGGCGGCGGCCTGGCTCTGCAAGGTTGCCCAGTCGCTGGCGATAGTCGGGTCACTGGTAACATTGGCCACCGTCACCGTGCGCGTGTATCCCACGGCCGGCGCGGTGCCGGTATCGAACGAGACCAGAAACGCGGCCACATCGAGCTGCGTTTGCGGCGCGTTGGTAAAGCCGCCCAAAACGGGCTGGTCCAGCACTTGAATCAACGTAGAATTCGACCCATTGTTAGCCAGGCCAAATCCGTCGATGCTTTGCGATCCCGGTGCGTTTGAGAAATTCAGTTTTTGATAAATGTTGCGCAGTGCCGGTACCTTCAGTGGTTGCGCCAGGTTCGTCCGCGCGACGATATTCAAGTTGCTGCCGGGGCCCGGATTGGAAGCATGGCATGCATTGCAGGTATTGGTCGGAGTAGAGTTGATCGGTGACGTGAGAAAAGCGTTCTGCCCATTGACGGCGTTGCCTCCGTTCAGTGAGGTGGAAAGCGTGCGGTCCAGGTTTTCATTCGGATTCGGCTGGAACGTAATGGTATCGATGTAGTCATTGAACGCCGTCATCTCATCGGTAGTGAGCGCGGTTCCCCCCAACAGGTCGTCGAACAACGTGGCGAACGCGGCGAAATTGGGTTCATCGCCCCGCCAGTGCAGCGGATTCGTATTCACCAGACCGCGCAGCGTGCGCGTGGTCATCGGCCCTTTCATGGGATTCATGCTATAGGTGTGGCCGTTGTTGACTACTGTTTCCATCGACCCCCCCGGGTCGCCCAAGTCCCACGCCAGCAGGTCCATATCTGCGTCTATATGGCAGGTGGAACAGGCGCCCGTCCCGTTGCCGGAAAGCTTGGCGTCGTACAGGTAACCACGGCCGCTCAGGATCACAGTAGGCGTGGGATCGAACGTGCCCGTGGGAATTTCCTCGAGTACCGTATTGGTCGAAGTGCTGATCACGGTAATCGAGTTCGACAAGCGATTGAGCGTGTAGAGCAGTTGGCTCAGGGGATTGATAGCCAGGCCGCGAGGACCGCGCTTGGTCACCGGGTTTACTTGCGAGCCTGTGGCCGGGCCAATCTCGATAATAGAAAGGATCTGCCCGGTATCACTGACTTGCGCCACGCGATCCGTGCCAAATGCCGCCACCCAAAAGAATTTTCCGCTGGGATCGAAGCGTATTGCCGCCGGTTGCGACAGCGCCGTGGTCAGCGCCGTCGGATTGGGCAGCACCGTGTAGTCGATCCCCGGATTCAGATCGTACGCCGTCACCTGGCCGGACGGCTGAATCACGGAGACACGATTGTCCACCCAATGGCCCCGCAGGTTGGGCATAAAGCGAATCAGGTTCCGGGAGTTGGTGTTCGACACATATATGTTCCCGGTACGTGGCTGTACCCCGATCCCCAGATTGATCGTCCCCACGCCGGAGTAATAGTTCGTCACCGCCAGCGTGCTCGTGTTGATCACCGCTACATCGTTATCCGGCATGGTGTATTTGATGTACCACGACCACGACGGATCGGAGGCATCAATGATCAATCCCACCGGCGGTGGCTTAGGCAACTGGGGATTGGTGGGCGGCGGTTGCGGCGGTGCGACGCTTTCGGGCAGAATCGTGCTGTGATTGCCGGATAGCGCGAACGCCACGTAGATCTGCGTGCCTGCCTGGTTTACGGCCAACGCGCGGGGGTTCTCACCGAATAGCGGAATCGATTGGACCAATTGGTGAGTCGTTATACTGTATACATTCACCAAATTGCTGCGCGACACGCTGACAAATGCGTTAGTCCCCGCGAATACGATGTCCGACGGCTCTTCCTTGCAATTGATGGTATCCGTAACGATACCGAGCGTAACCGAGACGATACTGATGCTCCCGGAAACCTGGTTTACCACCCACGCTTCGTCGTCGTTGGTGGGATTCGCCGCCACCGAGACCGGCTCAATGCCCACCGGGATCTCGACGATCAGCGAAGGCGCGGCCGGATCGGCGGTCAGATCGAACACCGAGACGCGCGCATCCGGCGTATTCAACGCGAATAATCGCGTGCCGTCCATCGTCATGCGTATGGGATTAGTTTGGGCGCCTTCGAAGTTGACAAACTCCGATGGCGGGACTTGTCCCTGAGTCAGAACCGGCAACAGTAGCAAGGCCACACCTGGGATCACTTCCGCAAATCTCATATGTATGCTTGCCCTCCTGACGGGACGGCGGTGGCGCACCAGCCCGATGATCGCTTAGAGTATACAATGCGGGAGCTGCCGGCGCACCGGGAACCGAGCTATTTCACATCTAACCGGTTCCAGTACTCCCAAGTTGTATTACACGCCGATCAGGTTGAGTGCCGGGATGGGGCCCCGGCGCGCGCGACCGCAGCCAATAGTATTTCCGGATATGCCGGCGAATCCAGGGCTCCGGCAAGGAAGGTCGGGCAGCGATGCTCGGTGGTCACAATTTTGCTCGCCACTTCGATCTGCTTTTTCCCGCGGGACCTGGTTACGGTGTTTCCGCGCCAGTAACGCCGGGCCGGCGCAGAATCGAGCGGGCGCGTGCTCGACGTACGCCAATCTTGCCGGGCAGGTAAAACTTGCGTTAGGCTTAGAAACAGCCCGCCATCGGCCCCGCGGTGATTCATGGCGGAGACCGACGGCAGGGAGCACGAAGGCCCGATGAATTCGGAACTGGAAGTCCTGCGCCAAGACCAGCGGCTCTATCGCGAGTTGTTTGAAGAAAGCTTGGGCCTGATGTGCGTTCACGATCTGGATGGCGTCTTGCTCGTGGTCAATCCAGCGGCGGCGCAATCGCTCGGTTTCCGCCCGCAAGATGGAGTGGGCGTGAACATGAAGCGTTTTCTGGCCCCTCCGGTACAGCATCTTTTTGACGATTATCTCGACCGCATCCGGCGCAACCGGAGTGACGCGGGACTGATGCGCCTGGTCGCCCGGGACGGCGGCGAACGCATCTGGCTTTACCGCAACGTTCTGTACGAGGAGCCGGGCTCGCCGCCGCGGGTACTGGGCCATGCGCAGGACATCACCCAGCGGGTACGCGCCGAAGAGGCGCTGAAAGACAGCGAACGGCGCTTTCGCAGTATGGCCGATACGGCTCCGGTATTTATCTGGGTGACCGGCACTACCGGCCAGTGCGAATTCGTAAATCAGGCCTGGCTCGATTTTTCGGGCCGGCCTTTCGAAGACGAACTGGAAAGCGGCTGGATGGAAGGTCTCGATCCCGAAGATCGGGAACGCTGCCTGGCGGATTTCGCACAAGCCACCACCAACCGCGCCAAGTTCCAAGGCGAGTATCGGATGCGGCGCGCCGATGGCGAGTATCGGTGGATCCTGACCGCCGGGACGCCGCGTTTCAACTCCGCGGGACAATTCGAGGGCCACATAGGCTCGTGCGTGGACGTGACCGAGGCGCGGCGCGATCGGGAGGCGCTGCGGGCCGCGCGCGATGAATTGGCCAGACGGGTCGCGGAACGCACCGCCGAACTCGTGCTCACCAACGAAGCGCTGCGCCAATCCCAGCAGCATTATGAGGTACTCACGAACCTGGCGCCGGTGGGCATTTTCCGGACGGATGCCCAGGGCCGCTTCCTTTACTTCAATGAACGGATCTGCGAAATCTGCGGCTTCAGCCCGGAAGAAGTGCGCCAAGGCTTCTGGGACCTCATTCTGGAGCCCGAAGAGCAGGCCCGGGTCTCAACGGAATGGTTCAAAGTGGTGGGGGGCAGCGGGCCGGGTTCCCTGGAGCACCGCATTCGACGGCGCGATGGCACCACCGTCTGGGCCCTGACGCACTTCGCCGCGGAACGGGGACCGCGCGGCGAGGTGGTCGGATGCATCGGGACGGTGGCCGACATCAGCGCCCGTAAGCATGCAGAGGAGGAAAACCGCAAGCTGGAAATCCAGGTACAACACGCCCAGCGCTTACAAAGTCTCGGCATTCTGGCCGGAGGCCTGGCGCACGATTTCAACAATCTGCTCACCATCATTATGGGCCACGCCCGGATCGCCCGGCTGGAACTGCCGCCGGAATCGCAGGCACTGGAGAATTTGGCCGAGATCGAGACGGCCACCAGCCGGGCCGCGGAATTGACCAGCCAGATGCTGGCGTATTCCGGCAAGGGACGCTTTACCCTGCAGGCCGTCAACCTGTCACGCGCGGCGGAGGAAATCGCTAAACTGCTGCACACGATGATCCCCAAGAAGACGGCGATCCAATTCAACCTCCCGCACGATTTGCCTGCCATCCAAGCCGATCCGGCCCAGATTCGGCAGATCGTGATGAACCTGATCACGAATGCGGCGGAGGCCATTGGGGAAGCCGGCGGGTCGATCCAGGTCTCGACGGGTGTGATGGATGTCGATCGGACCTATCTTTCCGGTACGTACTTCGACGACCATCTGCCGGCGGGCCGCTACGTGTTTCTGGAGGTTTCCGATACCGGATGCGGCATGAGTCCGGAAACGCAGGCGAAGATCTTCGATCCTTTTTTCACAACCAAGTTCACCGGACGCGGCTTGGGCCTGGCCGCCGTAATCGGCATCGTGCGCGCGCATCATGGCGCCTTGAGCGTGTCCAGCCAGCCGGGACGCGGTTCCACATTCCGGTTGTTGTTTCCGGGCACCGGGAAAATGGAGGAGCCGCACACGGAAGCGCCGCTGATGGCCCGCCTGGCGAGGGGCAGCGGCACGATTCTGGTGGTGGACGATGAATCGGGCATGCGTAACCTGGCGCGCACGATTCTGGAGAATTCCGGCTACACGGTTTTGACGGCCTACGATGGCGGCGATGCCATTCGGGTTTTCCGGCGGCATGCCGGCGAAGTAGCTGCCATAGTGCTCGATCTGACCATGCCGGTCATGAATGGGGAGGAAACTGCGGCCGAGTTACAGCGCATCCGAGCCGGAGTTCCTATTATTCTCTCCAGCGGATACAGCGAGCAGGAGGCGGCCGGGAGTTTTGGCGGCCTGGGGCTGGCCGGCTTCCTGAAAAAGCCCTATGTACCAAGCGAACTCACGAGGGCGGTGCAGAAGGCTATTGAGCGTCCGTTAATCGGGTGACCTGGGATGACTTGGCCGTACCCCCCTTTCTTTTTCCCTTTAAATAGGATATAAGAATCTAGATAGCTTATATTCGTGAGTCGTAAAATGAAAACGTCGTACAAAACCGCATTTTGCATCGCAGCTCCCCTCGTGTTGGCCTCCGTTGCCTTCGGCCAGCAAGACTATATCGGTCGTTACGACGTATATATGGGATACATGTATCTGAGCAGCCCGCTCATCAGCCTTGGCGAACCTGGCTTCAACACGCAGGTCGGAATGCAGCCGGCAAAATGGTATTCGTTGGGTTTCGACTTCAGCGCGGGGAGTGGAGATACTACCCTCAACCCCACTATGCTGAGGTCTTCACTGCAGCAGCAGATCGCCGCGCAATTGGCGCCGCTAAAAAGCGCGGGACTGCTGCCGGCCAGCTACGAACCGTTAGTGCCCATGCATTCGCGATCGCAGACCTATGCCGCTGGTCCGAAGATCAACTATCGACATTTTCGGGGGGTCACATTGTTTGTCAATCCAGATTTCGGCGTCATCCACGAGACCGCCATCCCGCATCCCACCGACACCATCGGCAGGGCGCTGGTCGAGAACCTGGCGCCTTCGGGGACGAAGCAGGAGTACACGTGTTTCTATGGAATCGGCGGCGGAGTGAACCTCAGCGTGACCCGCCACTTCCTCCTGAAGGTGCACGTCGATTTTGTGCGCGATCACTTGTTCTCCGATCTCTTGAATTGGCAGAATTCGGTGCGTTTCTCGTTGGGCCCGGTCTTTCAGTTTGGCAAGGACATCGCCGCCCAGAAGTAGCTGAAGGGCGGGCTTCAGCCTCAATGCCACTTAGTTTTCGCGCGACCGAACACCTGCATAAATTGTGGGGCAGGACTCCAGTCCTGCGGCCGACGTCCACGTCGGCCTGTTCGCGTTTGGAATGGCTGATTCCACGCGCGAAGAGCGGGTCCTGGAGGACCCGCGCAGACCTGGAGATCCGCCCCACAAATTATGCGGCATTCCCCAATATTGGGCGTGGCGTTGGGCTTTAGCCGGCGCGGGTCTTCAGCCCCGCTACTTTCTGACGGCCGGGCTTCCTGATACACTGACCTTTCCACATGCTATCGATTGTTATCCCCGTGCACAACGAGGAGCCCTCCATCCTGCGTCTGTACGACCGGCTGACTGCCGTGCTGGAGCCGCTCCGCCGACCCTACGAAATTCTGTTTATCGACGACGCCTCGACCGACCGCAGCTTCGAGTTGTTGGCCAACCTGGTGGAAACGGACGGGCATTTGAAGGTGATCCGGCTGCGCCGGAACTTCGGCCAAAGCGCCGCATTATCGGCCGGCTTTCACGAGGCCAAAGGCGACGTGGTCATCGCCATGGACGGCGATCTGCAACATGCGCCGGAAGATATCCCTGCGCTGCTGGTCAAGATCGACGAAGGCTACGACATCGCCAGCGGCTGGCGCAAAGAACGCGTGGACAATCCCCTGACGCGCAAGATTCCATCGCGCATCGCCAATTGGCTGATGGCCAAGGCCTCTGGTATCGACCTGCGCGATTTCGGAACCACATTTAAGGCCTACCGCGCCGAAGTGCTCAAAGACGTGAATCTGTATGGAGAACTGCACCGTTTCATACCGGCGTTGGCCAGCTTTTACGGAGCGCGCGTGGCTGAAGTGCCCATTCACAATACGACGCGCGCGGCGGGCGATTCGCACTACGGAATCGGTCGCACCTTCCGGGTGATGTTCGATATCCTGACTATCAAATTTCTGTTGAAATACTTCACCCGGCCGATGCACTTTTTCGGTTCGCTGGGCCTGGCGGGGACCGGCCTGGGCGGGATGATCATGTTCTGGCTATTGATTCGTAAGGTGCTGGGACATGAGCTGATCATGGTGGAGCACGGTCCCCTGATGATCGCCGGGGGCCTCTTGCTGCTGGGCGGCTTGATGATGTTCAGCACCGGGCTGATCGGCGAAGTTATGATCCGTACATATTTTGAGAGTCAGGGGCGGCGCATCTACGCCGTGCGGGAGATCCTGACGCGCAAGCAGCGGGGCGTTGCCGGCGGCGCGCGTGGCTGAGCGTGGCTAAGCCGCGCCATCGGCTGTGTAGTAAGCTGTGTAGTAAACTGGAATTTAATACCAGCAATTCCAAAGTTTGGAGGTTCCATGAAGTTCCGTACTGTGGCCATGCCCGCCGTGGGGGTACTGTTCTGCGCGCTCGCCGGTTTCGCGCAAACCACTTCCGCGTTTGAAGGAGACGTCAAGGGCGAGGACGGCGCGCCGCTGAAAGGCGCGCTGGTGAAAATCGATCGCGAAGACATCAAGGGTCATTACCAGGTCAAAACCGATAAGAAGGGACACTACTTCTACGGCGGCCTGCCTCTGGGCACGTACAAGATCGTCCTCGAAGTGAATGGCAAGGACGTCGAGGGCGCTTCCGTCGACAAGGTGCACTCACGGCTCGGCGACCCGATGGTCAATGACTTCGACCTGCAGGCGCTGGCAGCCAGAAAAAAGGCGTTGAACCAGGCCGCCGACACCGGCAACCTGTCCAAAGATCAGGCGCGCGGCATGAGCGCCGAGGAGAAAGCCGCGTTCGAGAAGGCCAATAAGGATCGCGCGGAACTGAAGGCTAAGAATAAAGAGCTGAATGAGGCGTATAATGCCGGCAGAGAAGCCCTGAACGCCAAGCAGTTCGACGTGGCGGTGGTCCAATTTACCAAGGCCTCCGGGATGGCGCCCGACCAGGAAGTGATTTGGGCCGCTCTGGGCGATGCCGAAGTCAACCTCTCTAAGACCAAGACCGGCGCGGAGCACGACGACGCCATGACCAAAGGGCTGGATGCCTACAAAAAGGCCATGGAATTGAAGCCCGAAGACGCAGCGGTCCACAACAACTACGCTCTGGCACTGGCACAGGCTAAGAAGTTCGATGAGGCCGAGGCGGAACTGGCCAAAGCCGCTCAGCTCGATCCACCCAGCGCCGGAAAGTACTACTACAATTTGGGCGCCTTGCTGGTGAATAACGGCCAGGCCGAAGAAGCGGGTGCGACGTTCAAGAAGGCTATTGACGCCGATCCGAAATATGCCGATGCGCAATACCAATACGGCATTTACCTGATCGGCAAGGCCAAGCTGGGCGCTGACGGCAAGTACGAACCGGTGCCGGGCACGCGCGAAGCTTTCCAGGCGTACTTGGATCTGAAGCCCGATGGGCCGTATGCGGAATCAGCGAAGGGCATGCTAGCCAGCCTCACCGCTTCGGTGGACACTTCTTATCAGAATCCGGCGGCCAAGAAGAAAACCACCAAGAAGAACTGAAATCCACGGCGGTGCGATAATAATTGCAGGGCGCAAAAAGGGCACCCTGAAGCTTCGGCATGCGCTTTTTGTTTCGCATCATTATCGTACCGCTGTTGCTGTTCTGGCTGGTGCGAACCATCCTCAGGTCGATCCTGGCAGGAGTGAATACGCAGGTGGCCGCTAAACCGGCCCGGCAGGCGCCTACGGTTTCCGCGGGCGGCGAATTGAAGAAGGATCCGGTTTGCGGCACATATGTTTCGGAAGATACGGCCGTAACCAAACGCATTAATGGCCAGACGATACATTTCTGTTCGCCTGGCTGCCGCGACAAGTACCGCGCTGCTTCGTGATACGTGCAGTTCTTAATCGCGGCGGGCGCCGTGCACGTGATACGGCACATAGTAGCGCGGGTCATCGCGCATCACGATTTCGAAGCCTTCAGCCGACAAGAAATCTTTCACAAAATCCAGCGTGCGGAACTGCTCGCCTTCGCCGCGCCCGGCGCGAAAATCGTGCGCGGCGATGCATACGAATCGCGTACGCCGGAGCGCCTCGGCGCAGCCGGGCAGCGCGCGACGCTCCGCGCCTTCAATATTCATCTTCAGGAAGTCGACGGCGCCTACGCCGTACTCCCTGGCCAATTCGTCGAATCGTACCGCCGTTACCGTGTGACTTTTCGGGCCAGGCTCGCCGCCGCGCACGTAGTTGGATTCCCATACCGGCAGTGTTTCGATCTGCAATTCCTCCGCGCGATCCATGCAGGCGTGATTCAGGCACGTCACGTTCGCCAGCCGATTGAGTTCGCACATCTTGCGCAGTGCGGCAAAGGAAACCGGATGCGGCTCCACCGCCCAGACGCGCCCGGCCGGCCCGGCGGCGCGCGAAAAAGCAAACACATCCTCGCCTCGGCCCGCGCCGATGTCCACGATCACATCGCCCGCGCGCGGTTTGTACAAATGGAACCAGTAGTCTTCGGCATCGCGCAGATATTTGCGGGCCTGTCCCGCCCAGCGCGGCCAGTCGGGCTCGGCCACCCGAAACATATCGGGATCCGGGAAGTAATCCGCACCAACGCGGCGCACCCACATGCCGTCCCAGAAGATCTCGAAATCCACTTCAGGCAACGCGGCGCGGGCGAGTTGCGTGGCTTGGCGCGCCAGCCGCGCACGGTCGCCGGCGGATGTCTCAGTCAGCCACATGGCTTGCCCGCTTGAGGCGCAGCGCCAGCAGCCGGCGCCGTTCGTCGGAGAGCGACGGCCGCGCAGGTGAGCCGTGCGGGACTGCCCGCCTTCTGGGCGACTGCAACACCTTTTGGAGATAAGCCTCGAAGGGTGCGGCATTCAGGCCCCGCGCATAGGCCAGGGCGGCGCGCCGGGAGTCGTCCGCCAGTTGCTCGTAACGCGTGCGGCTGTTCAGGAGGCGTTCGAGGACCACCGCCCACGGATCCACGTCTTGCGGCGGGATCTCTACCGCCGGTACCATCAACTCGTCGACCGCGGGCCGATACCGTGCCACGGGACTGACCGGCAGCAGGTAGTCGACGCCCAGCATAGCCTCCGCCAGGCCGCCTACGTTGCTGGCCATTACCGGAATACCGCGCGACATCGCTTCGAGGATCATGCGCGAACGCGCTTCGGCCCACAGCGAGGGAGCCAGCATCACGCGCGTGCGGCGCAGCAAATCGTCGATGTCATCCACGGGCGGCAGAATGGAGACGTTCGGCAGCGCGCGCAGTGCCCGGAAATCGGCGGCTGTGGTTCCCCAGGTGGGAACCGCGGCAAACTCGACGCGCGGGAAACGCCCGGCCAGCTCCAGAAAGATCGAGATGCCTTTTACGGCGCACGGATTCACCATGCTGACGAAAGCGTTCTCAAACCGGCCCAGGCGCGCGGGGATACCAGGATCGAGCAACGAAATCGGCAGATGGACAGCCTCCACCGCGCCCCATTCGCGAGTATATTGGGCGACGTATTCGCTCACCGCCACCACGCCGTCGGTCTGTCGCAGCGCGCTGGCCAGGAACTCGCTGGGCAATCCGCTGTCCGGACCGAACGGCAGCGCGATGGTCGCACGCACCAGGTACACCACTCGGGCGCATGCCGCGCGCAAGGCGACCTCGAGCATCAGATGCGCCGCATCGTCGGTCGAGGCCAGGATGATCTCGGGTACAAAATCGCGCACCTGGGCGGCGAAATAGGCCCGGAGATTGGGCTCGCGCGTCAGGATGCGGACTTCCACTCCGTTCAAACGGAACTCCACGCCGGACGGTTCACACCGCGGAATGATCCCACGCGTGCTCAGTTCGCGCACCAGGGCCGCGTGCGCCTCGGCCGTGAAATGTTCCACGCGCGCCACCACGCGCACTGGGTGTCCTCTGGCGGCCAACGCTTCCATCAACAGGCGGTTCGATTTATCGCCGCCGCCATAAGATGGAAAATAAAGCGAATTATGTGCCAGCAGGATGCGCAACTCTCATGTTGCCACAGAGCGTGGCTCGCTCGCGCTCGCCGTGGCTGGTGGGACCCAGAGGGTACCCCGGCTGGTGGCTGGTGGTTGTGCCTTTAGCCGGCTGAAGTTCTGACTCGGGCGATTAGGATACCTTCGACCGTCTTGAGATCCTCGCTCGTCAGCCTCCAATTTGCAGCCGATGCGTTGGCCATGACTTGTTCCGGCGACTTCGCCCCTGCGATCACCGATGCGACCATGGGTTGCGCCGCTAACCACGATACCGCCAGTTCCAGCATGGTGTGGCCTCGCTCCACGGCGAACCGGGTGAGTGACTCGACCAGGGACAGGTTCTCATCCGTGAACACCTTCGGGCCCCATCCATCGTGCCCGCGGCTGCCTTCGGGAAGGGGTTGCCCTGGGCGATACTTGCCTGTGAGAAGTCCACTGGCCAGCGGGAAGTAAGGTAGAAATGCAAAGCCCTCACGCACGCATTCCGGAATGACCTCGGCTTCGGGCTCGCGGTGAACCATGCTGTATTGGTTCTGTACGCTCACGAAGCGCGCGCCGCCCTTTGCGGCAGCCTCCGCCTCACGCAATTGCGCTCCCGAGAAATTGGAACAGCCAATCTCGCGCACCTTGCCGGCACGCACCAGTTCATCCAGCGCGCCCAGCGTGTCCGCGATGGGAACCTCAGGATCGGGCTGGTGCAGTTGATATAGATCGATGCGATCGGTTCCCAGGCGCTGCAGACTGTCGTCGACCGCCCGCCGCACATAATCAGGACGCGCGCCGCGCCGCTGTTCGTCCATCTTCATGCCGAATTTGGTGGCGATTAACACCGTGTCGCGGCGTTTTCCTAAAGCCAGGCCCAAAAACTCCTCGCTGGCGCCCGCGCCGTAGATATCCGCCGTGTCGAAGAAGTTGATACCGGCGTCCAGCGCGGCATCCACCGCGGCGGCGCTGGCTTCCCGGCCAACCCGCCAGCCGAAGTTGTTACAGCCGAGGCCGACAACCGTTGCCTCCAGCGACCCGATGCGACGTGTTTCCATGTTCCCTCCAGGTGATTATGATGGCTCGTTATACTGACGGGATGCAGTGGTTCGAAAACGAAGTATTCTGGCAAACATTCTATCCGTTCATGTTCGGCGAGGGCCGCATGGCCGCCGCTTCCGCCGAAGTAGAGCGGGTGATCGCGCTCAGCGGCATCACCGGCGGCCGCGTCCTGGATCTCTGCTGCGGACCGGCACGCCATAGCTTGATTTTGGCGCAAAAAGGATTTGCCGTCACCGGTGTGGACCGCTCGCCATTCCTTTTGGGCAAAGCGCGCGAGTTGACCGTGGGCACCGCCGTCGAACTGGTGGACTGCGATATGCGCGATTTCGTACGGCCGGGCCATTTCGATCTTGCCCTGAGCCTGTTCACGTCTTTCGGCTATCTCGAAACGCGCGCGGAAGACCTGGCGGTGCTGCGCAATGTACGCGCGAGTTTGAAGCCGGGCGGCGTTTTCGTAATCGATGTGATGAGCAAGGAATACGTGATATCGCAGGGCACTCCCACGCGTTGGGAGACGTGGCCCACCGGCGAGCTTCACGTAGCGCATTACGATGTTTTCCCCGGCTGGGGACGGCTGCGCGTCGAATGGCTGCTGGTGGATGGCGAACGCGCGCGGCGCTTTGAGTTTGAGCACAACATGTACTCGGGCCAGGAACTGGCGGCGCTGCTGGAGCAGGCGGGGTTCGCGGAGGTGCAACTCTTCGGGAGTCTGGAGGGCACGCCCTATGATGCTTCGGCGACGCGGCTGGTCGCGCGGGCGGAGGCCCCAGGCACCCGCGCACAGGCGGAATCGGTTTCCAACTAATTTGGCGGAATTGGCGGCGGCGCTGGCCGGCGCCCCTCGCGATCGGCTTTACGCAACAGTGCGTCTTTGATGCGCTTTTCGATCGCAGCGGCTTCAGTGTCTCTCTTCATCTCGCGCAGAATCCGGGTGTAGATGCGCAGGGGGCGCGTCCATCACCTCATCCGGCGCCTTGGCCAGATCGCCGATCTGCACCGTCCGGAAGTACAGGTCCGCCGCATCGTCCAGCTTGGCTTCCATCAGCAGTACGCGACCGGTTTGATTCAGGCTGGCGATGTACGTCTTGGCGCGCAAGGCCAGCGCCTCCATGGCGCCCTTTTCGGCTTCTTCGTAGCGGTGCTGGGCCGCGTAGAATTCGGCAATCTTATCCAGCGTCAGCGCCACCATGGGATGATCCTGCCCGGCGTTCTTCTCCCAAAGACTCAGCAGCCGTTTGTACTGCGCTTCGGCTTCCGGATATTTCTGCAGTCCAAATTGGACATAGGCGAGCGAATCGACGGAAGGGATCAGCTCCGCCGTTTCGGGTCCATCGGCGACTTCGCGCAAACGCACGGCGCGCACCAACAACGGTTCGGCATCCGCGTACTGCGAGTTGTCCCGATAGATGCCTGCCAGCGCCTCGATGGCCTGGAGGCATTGCGGATCGCCAGGTTGCGTCAGGTTTCATTCCTGTATGGCGCGCTTCAGCAATTCAATCGCAGGTTCCTCCTGGCCGGCTTGCTGGCGCAACACCGCGGTGAGCGTAAGATCGCGGGCCAGGCCAGCCCGCGCCCCGCCCGTTTGGCCGTCACGAATCTTGATGGCCTTCTCCATGGCGGCTAAGGCCGGCTCGGTGCGCCCTTGCGCTCGGTTAGCTGTGGCGATCTCCTCCAGGACGCCCGCCAATTCGGGGCTGCTTTCACCAAATGATTTGGCGGCCTCGTCCGCGGCCTTTTGCAGCGATTGATCCGCGTGTACAGGATCGCCGGTATCGCGCTGGACGGCGGCGCGCAAGCGCAGACAGTCCAGCAGCAATGCCGCGTCGCCGCCCGTTCGCGCCGCCTGTTCCGCGGCATCGAAATGCGCCAGCGCCTCCGTGAATTGCTGCTGGGCGTAAGCCTGTCTTCCTTTATCCAACTCCGCCTGGGCGCCGGACGTGTCATCCGCCATTGCAGATGTGAGAAGCGCCAGGGCGAGGAGTGCGGTATGCCACATGCGTCGGCCTCCTTTTAAGCACGGTTCCACCTTAGAATAGACGCCGGTAAGAGCCGTTTTGCTCCGCGCAATCAATTTACATGTACGTGGCGTGGCCGAACATGGCCATCAAGCCCAGAATCGGTACTCGCGCCAGGGCTCTCGGTATGGATAAAGGCACCGCGAACTCGATTGCGCCAGCCGCCGGTTGGCGGACGTGAACCTGGCTGGTAGGGAATGAGGCGCTGGCCGGACCGGTAAGTCCCAAGAATTCTTCTACGATTTTGCGGGAATTAGGAATGGCTGAAAGATAAGTCACTATCGCCGTGCCGCCGGATGGATCGAACCAGAACGCGACACCAACGGCCTGCCGGTCGGGAACATTGGCCGCATCCTTACCGTGAAATGGAGAAGTGGGGTCCAGCGTTGAGTCTGCTCGCTCGTAGTGCCGCACACCCCACACTGGTGCGTTGACGTTCACGTATTTCCATTCAGGCAGAGTTTCGGGCAAAGCGCGCGGACCGGAGGCTGCGTGCATGCGCGCCAAAACAGTGCTCAGGTAATCCGCGTTAGTGGCCACGAGGACTACGTTTTTCCGCGGAAAGCCTACGAATGTTGTCCAGGTGTCTTTCTCCAGAGTTTCCTCGAAAACAACGATGTTCACACCCTCGATCTTCTCGATGCGCTTCGCCGATGCGGCTTTGTGCATGAAGGCGTCGCTATCGATGGCCGATGCACCATCCATCACCGCAATGGCGCAGCCCTCGAACAGCGTTCCCCCTATGTCTTTAGGACGTCTAAAGCGGCGCGACCCTTCCACTAACAGCGCCACGTTGGTGCCGCTCAGAAACGCCCGCAGGCCGCCGTTTTCAAAGGAAAACAGGCCAGCGGCCAGCCCTTCGATTCCGAGCTTCAACTCTTCGGCGGAGGGCGCATCCAAGGCTGGGCCGTTGCCTGCTGTGTCGAAATCCTTCAACGCAAACGGCCCGTTGGCGCCCATGACAGTTTCCGTATCGGGAGGCAGCCACGTTAAGACGTCCTTCAAATCCGGCTGTTCGGCGGGGGCCGCGCACCAGCCGGCCGCGAAGACGAGCAGGACTCCGGAGACACACCGGGCGATGAAGCGCACCCTTACTCCGCCGGCTTCCCCGCCATACGCCACGACCACATCAGGAACGAAGTCGAAGTCAGATCGATGGCCGGCTCCGTAGTGCTATAAGACTGCACATTGTCCCGGTACACAGCTTTCTGCGACGAATTGTAAGTCCCGTCATTACCGTTGAATATCTGAAACGGATTGCCGTCATTGGCGGGACAAAGTTTCATGCCGGACAGGGTACCTGCGGTGGCGGCGTAGGCCGGGCCTTCCGAAGCCGCGCCCCACAACACCGGCACGCCGCCCGACGTACCGTTCAGCGCGCCCACGATGTTGGCGACCTGATGCTGGATGCAGTCGGGAAAGGTGGTGGAACCATCGCCCACGATGAACGACGATCCCCACGCGTTCGCCCCCATTATGTTTGCCAGCCAGCGGCGCGAGTAAGTATCATACAAGCTGTCGCCCGTCAGGTAATAAGCTTCACTGGCCATCACAGATATGCCCGCGCCATGCGAGGTCGTGTCGCTATTCCATGCGTCGCCGAAACCCCAGGCATCCTCACCCGCTTGCGATATAGCATCGCCAACCTGCTTCAACAGTTGACTGCGAATGCCCGCAGCAGTCACTGCCAGACCAACCGGATCGCCGGACGCCTGGAGCGCCCGATACAATTCGAAATGGGCCAACCCACTAACATCGTATAGATTCAATGTATCTGCATAACCGGCATCATAGATCTTAGTTATATAGTTACCGGCAAACTGTGCCGCCCCATTCAGGTAAGTCATCGGATTAGTAACAGGCAATCCCGGCGGCAGTTTCCCGCCGGCGGACTTGAGCGCAAAGTATAGCTCGGCCGCTCCCAGTTCCATATCGTCGTCCCACACCGTCTCCGGATATCCGTCGAACGGCATAATCGTGAGCAGGCAGCCGGAACTGCACGTCCCGCTGCCCACCGCCGCGGCCGGGTCTGAATACGATGTGTCAGCCAGCGCGAATATGTCTTCCGCATTTTGGAGACACTGATTGGCGAAGGCCGGATCCGCCGTGCGGTTCAGTTGATAGCACACGGCAAACGCCGCCGCCAGGCGTCCAGCCAGATTCGGGCTGATAGACGCTCCCGCGGCTCCTGCAACAAACACTGGACGATGGCATATGTATTGTGCGGCGCTCGAGCAGCCATCCCAATCATCGTCGGCCTGTGGCAGGCGCCAGATATCATAGTCGCTCAGAAGACCGGGGAAGTTAGTCCAGTCCTGGCTGTTGCCAACCTGGTAGTAAAGCGTCTTGGTCGAATCGTCCCACATCTTCATCAGGAACTCGAGGCCGAAGCGCGCTTCCGGTCCGAAGTCTGCCGATGCCGGTGCGCCGGCGGCGGTTCCCGCGTAAGAAATGGGATTCGGCGGCCTCGCTGGATTGAGCGGCGCCCCTCCTCCCATCTGCGCCGGAAAGTCCCGCACGCCGATCTCCTGCAGAGCCACCGTATAACTGGTGGTTTCGACATACTTCATATAGTCTCCGGCGTCCCACCAGCCACCGGATGCATCGATCACCGCGCCAGTTGGAGTGAGAGACGTACCCGTGGTCGTGATGAGATCGTCACCGTTCAAGGGCGGGGTATGATAGACGGTGGCAGTGCGATCATTCAGATGTCCGGGTGCCGTACGCAGGGCATTGGGGACATAATTCGGCCCATCACGCTCGGTCTGATAGAAGAATCGGGTATTCAACAGCAGCCCGGAATAAAGCCTCACCGGGTCCCTCACGGCAAAAGCCGGCGACACGGCGGACACCGGACCGGTTACCGAAATCGTGAAGGCATTGCCGTTCTCAGAGTTGAAGTCGAGGGCATAGACGTAATAGGTCAGCGTGGAACTGTTGCTCCACGTGCCGAGCAGCGCACCGACTGGTGCCGAGTACATTATCAATCCCGTTGGGCCCAGAACATGAAGGGTGGCGCCCGTAACCGGCGCGGTGGACATCAAATACGCGCGAAACGGCGGGTGGTTTATCTCATATCCGACCTGGTTCACACGCACGTAGGCCGTTTGCGCCAAAGCCGCCGGGGCGCTGGCTAAAAGCCCCAATACCGCGACCAGCGGTTCACGAAAGAGAGTCACAGGATTCACCTCTTCGTCCATTGTAGGCTGGCGGGGGGCTGGTATCTTCTAGGGACTCGGCCGCACCAGTTTCAACAAGTCGTCCACCGGCTGGTCGCTCAATCCCAGCGCGCGCTGCAGTCCCGGCGATAATGAGATCGCATTGGCCAGCATTTCGGCGGAACGCCGCTGCAGTACATCCGCTGGGGTGGGCGGGGCACCCGCGCGCGGTGCCATCAACATGCGCAGTTCCCCGCGCAGCAGCACCGGCACACCTGGGGGAACGTCGGTGGCATTTTGGGCGTATTGCCGGCTGCGCAATAAAGGGATAATTTCCGCCGCTCGGGAGTAAGAGCGCGGCAGCAATTCTTCCTCTTCTCCCATGGCGTAACCCAGCACGCTCCAGAGGTGGCACCAGCCGTCCACGTCTGCGGAATCTGCCGCGACGTCTAACGCATGCATGGCCGCCATCGATTCGAGCGGCTGCCATGCGAAGGAATACAGCACGAGTGCGTAAGCCTGCTGGTTCACCGGCACGCGCTCGGCAGCCCGCCAGCCAAGATCCTTCGCCGACATCGACGCAGCGATAGAGGCATGCAGTTTGCCCAGATCGAACGCGCGCCGGTAATTCTCCGCAAGGAAGCTATCCAAATTCGATTGTGGTTTCACCATGGCGTCGATCCATTCACCGGTTTCATCGATGCGCTTGTCGTAGTCGCGTGCCAGCCGGCCCGTCCGCATGAGAACGGGGGCGATGTCGACGGCCGCGTAGGTTGCCACCAGAGACGAAGTTGCCAGCACGCCTCCGATCGGCTTGCGATGGCGTTCGTAGAAAGCCAAGCCCCGCTGGATGCCATCCCACGCGATCCAACGCGGCGGCGTGGCGTGCGGCGCGATGGCAAGTGGGCGGGCTTCGGCAACTGCGCGCGCGAGCGGCGTCTGCGCGGCCGCGCTGCCGGGATGGCCCGCCAAAACGCATAACAGCGCCGCTAGCACAACCCGCATGGTCTTCATCGAATGCCTCCCACCTGAGCGCGACTCCCATTCTCGCATTTCCGCGTTGAGGCGGCCCGGGCATGCAATAAGATGTGCAGCGTTGTCAACGTGCCGCTTGGGGTGATCTTGAAAACCGTGCCCCAGCCAGGCTGCGTAATTGTTCGGCGCAGGGTCTCACTAATGCCGCCCTGGTAAGTTGTGCCGTACAGGTTGCCATCGGCGGACTCAACGAGCCCTGCGTAGGGATGCGCCGTGGGACGGGCGCGCTCTCGATTTTACAGGGTCATGCCCGCAGGTTCTCTGACCGTCCTGACACACGTTTCCCATCGTTCCGTATCTGGCTAACATGCCGCTCGTGCAGGCAGCGTGGTAAAGGTCTGGCCGGGGAGCGCCATCGCGGCCGCCGTGCACAGCAAGAGAACGACGCAAGCCCGCCTTACCGCATTCAGTTTGTCCATACGTCACCACCCATCGCCAGATTGTGTTCGTGGATTCAGGGCCTCGGCAAACGCTTCAAATAATTTCCTCTGCACCGCATCCCGCCGCGCTTGATCTTCCGGATGCCATTGCACGGCCAGCGCGAAGCGTCGGTCGCCGCGTTCCAGCGCTTCGATCACGCCGTCCGCTGCGCATCGCGCCGAAACCCGCAGCCCAGCCCCCACCCGGCCGATGCCCTGATGATGCCGGGAATTGACGCCGTGCTCCCCTTTCCCCAGAACGGCCTCCAGTTGCGTGCCCGGCTCAACCAGAATCTCGTGCGCCGGAAGGGCCGGATCGGGGCTGCGCACCTGATGCACCGCCAGGTTATCCAGATGCTGGATCAGCGTGCCCCCATGCGCCACATTGAAAAGCTGCATCCCGCGGCAGATCGCCAGCACCGGCAGTTCCGCGTCGAGAGCGGCTGTCAGCAGGCCGCTTTCCAGTTCGTCCCGTGCATCGTCAGCAGCTTCGTTTTCCGGATGCGGCGCCGCGCCGAATAGCGCCGGGTTGAGGTCCGTCCCGCCGCTTAGTAGCAAGCCTTGCAATCCCGCCAGGTCCCGGCTTTGATCCGGAGAAATCAAGACTGGTTCGATACCGGCCTGCCGCAATGCCTCGGCATAAGGTTCGGCTTTTTGCGGATCGCGAAACGTCAATCCAGCCTGCGGATTCATTCTGGCATTATCGCGCATAATGTCTAAAGAACATTTAAGGCTTATGAAAATCCGCAAGGCGGTCATCACGGCCGCTGGACCCAGGCAGCGCAACCTGCCGCTACAGACCCTGATCGACCGCGACGGCGTGGAGAAGCCCGTGCTGCGCATCATCGTCGAGGAAGCCCTGCGCGCCGGCGTCGAAGAGATCGCGCTGGTGGTTTCGCCGGGCGACGAAATCCCCTACGCCCGCGTGGCTGGCGATCATGCCGGGCGGCTTCGCTTTGTCCCGCAGCCCGAACCGCTGGGCTACGGTCACGCCGTTCTCTGCGCCCGCGAGTTCGTAGGCCAGGAAGCCTTTCTGCACCTGGTCGGCGATCATCTGTATATCAGCCGCACGGAACAGGGCTGCGCGCAACAGTTGGTGGAGGTGGCTGAAAATCAAGCATGCGCCGTCTCGGCCGTGCAGGCTACGCGCGAGAACCTGCTTCCGCGTTTCGGCGCCGTGGGCGGCCAGCGCGTGGCCGGCAGCCCGGATCTTTATCGCATCGACACGGTTATCGAAAAGCCCACGCCCACCGAAGCCGAACAGCGGCTGGCCGTGCCCGGCCTGCGCGCCGGCCATTACCTTTGCTTCTTCGGCCTGCACGTCCTGACGCCCACGGTGATGGATTTCCTGGGGCCCGGTATCACTCTTTCGGCGGCCCTCGCCGAACTGGCGCGCCGCGAGCAATACCTGGCGCTCGAGCGCGCCAACCGCCGCTACGATATCGGCGTGCGCTACGGCCTGCTTACGGCGCAACTGGCGCTGGCGCTGAGCGGGCGCGACCGCGACGAAGTGCTGTCCCAATTAGTCGAGTTGCTGGCCATGCGGGAGATGCCGGCTGCCGGGAGATAGGGCATGAGCCAGCTCACCGGCATCATCACCGCGGCCGATCCCGCGCTCCGCAATCGCTCGCTCGACGCGCTGTGCCGCGCCGCCACCCTGGAGGAGTTGCAGGACGAAGCCGCCGCCCTCGACCGCTTCCGCCGCGCCAGTGACAATCTGTACGAACGCGTCCGCGCGCTATTCTTTCTCTACGCCATCCACCGGTTCCACCTGCCGTTTAAGCCGGGCATTCGCGCACAGGCGTTGATTCCATTCCGCGGTTACGAGCACTTGCTGCAGCGCCGTTTTGAAGAAGCCATCGAAATCTTCCTGGGAGCGCAAACCGCCGGCGGCCCCAGCGCGGCAATTTCGAGCGCGCTCGCCGCCGCGTATCATGGGCTCGGTTTTCAAACCCTGGTCGGACAAGTCCGCCGCAGTGTGCGCACCGTGCGCGGCAATCAGTGGATGTTCCGCACCGGCCATCCGGCGGACTATCCGCTGCGCCTACGCCCCGAACTGCTCTGCCAGACGGACGGCCTTTTCCCCATCCTGCGCGAAACCACGCCGGTCCGCATGGACCTGACGCACAGCGGCTGGAGCGATATTTTCTTCCTGGGCATGGATTTTCCCGAAGGCGCGCGCGTGCTGAATGTCTCCATCGATCTGAGCGTGCGCGGCGCAGGTGCGCCCAAGCCGCCCGTGGAGGCCTGGTTCCGCGTGATCGACGAGCCGGTGCTGCGCCTGGCCAGTGTCGATCTGCAGGCTTCCGCCGAAATCACCACGCTGGCCGAAGTCTTCGATTTCGCGCGCGATTATCTTGGCCTGTTGAAAGCGGCCGTGATCGCTTCCGGCATCATCCCGCCGGGAATGGAGGGCGCCGGCCAGCCGTTGGCAGACGTGCTCGCGGTGCTCACGGGCCGCGCCGGCCACGGCATCGAAATCGTCAGCCGGGTGAACGATATTCCCAAAGGCTCGCGCCTGGCCGTATCCACCAACCTGCTGGCGTCGCTGATTTCCGTCTGCATGCGCGCCACCGGCCAGGCCAGTTCGCTCACGGGGCAATTGGCTGAGACCGACCGCCGCCTGGTGGCTGCGCGCGCCATTCTGGGCGAATGGTTGGGCGGCTCCGGCGGTGGTTGGCAGGATTCCGGCGGCTTGTGGCCGGCCATTAAGCTGATCGAGGGCGTTCCGTCCAAGGAGGGCGACTCGGAATTCGGCATCAGCCGCGGCTGCTTGCTGCCCCATCATCGCATCCTGGGCGATGACGAGGTCTCCGCCGAAACGCGCCAAAAACTGCAATCGAGCCTGGTGCTGGTGCACGGCGGAATGGCGCAGGACGTCGGCCCCATCCTCGAGATGGTTACGGAGAAGTACCTGCTGCGCTCGGAAGCGGAATGGGAGGGCCGCCAGGTGGCCATGCGCACGCTTGACGAGATCCTGGGCCACCTGCGCGCAGGCGACGTCGCCGCCATCGGCGGGGCCACCCAGCGCAACTTCGACGGGCCGATTCAGACCATCATCCCGTGGGCCTCGAACCTTTACACCGAGACGCTGATTCGCCGCGCGCGCGAGGAGATGGGTGCCGCGTTTTGGGGCTTCTGGATGCTGGGCGGCATGTCCGGCGGCGGCATGGGTTTCATTTTCGATCCGGTGGTAAAGCCGCGCGCGCAGGAGCGGTTGGACGCCATCATGCGCGAAACTAAGAGCCGCCTGGAGCGCGCTGTGCCGTTCGCCATGGAGCCGGTGGTCTACGATTTCGCTATTAACGAGCGCGGCACGCACGCAGATTTTTTGCGCGGACCCGCTGCGTTGATGCCTCCCAGCTATTACACGCTGGCTGTGCCCGCCCTGCTGCGTACCGAGACGCGCCTGCTCTCCGCTGCGCGACGCGCCGAACTGGACCGCTTCGCGGCTGCCTGCCGTACCGCGCCGGAACTATCCGGCATGGTGCAGAACCTGTTCGATCACATGTTGCCGCGCGCCGCGGAAGATGCCGGACCCGCGCAGAGCCTGGCCGCGCTACTCGAACGGCATGGCTTCGACCGCGTGCAGCATGAGCAGATTCAGGCCGATCTGCGCAGCGGTCGCATCGGTCTGCGGCAGAATCGCCTTCCGGCCACCAGCCGCATCGAAGATGTCACGCCGCTTGACGTGATCGATGCCACGGCTCCGCTGCCGCCGCATTATCGCGACGCAGGTATGCAGGCGCTGACCGAGGGCATGGTGGGCGTGATCACGCTGGCGGGCGGAGCGGGCAGCCGCTGGACCAAAGGCGCCGGTGTGGTGAAGGCGCTGCACCCCTTCGCGAAGCTCGCCGGACGGCACCGCAACTTCATCGAAGCGCACCTGGCGAAGAGCCGCCGCGCAAGCCGCGTGGGCGGCGTGCCTGTGCCGCATGTTATTACCACCAGCTATCTGACGCATGACGCCGTTGCGGACTGGTTGGCGGCGGCCGGAAACTACGGCTACCCCGATCCGCTGCTGCTTTCGCCCGGACGCAACATCGGCCTGCGTCTCGTCCCCATGGTGCGCGATCTGCGCTTCGCCTGGGAAGAGATGCCGCAGCAACTTCTCGATGAACAGTCCCAAAAAGTTCGCAAGAGCCTGCATGCCAGCCTCATCGGCTGGGCGCAGCGGGCGGGCGAGGCCGGCAATTATACAGACAACCTGGCAATGCAGTGCCTGCATCCTGTCGGACATTGGTACGAACTACCGAACCTGTTCCGCAACGGCGTGCTGGAGCAATTGCTGGATACGTACCCGCGCTTGCGTTACCTGCTGCTGCATAACATCGATACGCTGGGCGCGGATCTCGCACTGGATCTGTTGGGGCAGCACATTGAATCCGGCGCGGCGCTGACCACCGAAGTCATCTCCCGCCAACTCGAGGATCGCGGCGGCGGTCTGGCGCGCGTGGATGGGCGCGTGCGGCTGGTGGAAGGATTGGCGCTGCCCGACGAGCGCATCGAATTCGATTTGACTTACTATAACTCGGCCACTTACTGGATTGATCTGGATCGTTTGTTGCCTGCGTTCGCACTTACACGCGCGGATCTGGCAAGTGAGGAGAAAGTAGCTGCAGCCGTGCGCGGGCTGGCTGCCCGCATGCCATCTTATATCACGCTGAAGGACGTGAAGAAACGATGGGGGAAGGGCCAGGAGGATATCTTCCCTGTCGCGCAGTTCGAGAAGTTGTGGGGCGACATGACTGCGCTGCCGGAGCTCTACTGCCGCTTCGTAGCCGTATCCCGCCGGCGCGGGCAGCAGTTGAAAGATCCGGCACAACTGGATGGCTGGCTGCGCGACGGATCTGCGGCGTATCTGGAGTCGCTGGGAGATTGGTAGCCAAGGAATCCTTCCAATTACCTTGACCGCGGTAAGGGCTGCGGCATATGCTCTCACGACCTGGTGTTTCACGCGCGTACATTTCGCACTCGGAGAGTACCATGGCAAAAAATCTATTGGCTCTAACGATTCTGATGCCGCTCGGTGCGGCCGCCCAACCGTACCATACGGTTTACGCCTTTGCCGGTGGGGCTGATGGAGGTTCACCTCACGCGGGAGTTACCCTCAGGAACGGCATCCTGTTCGGCACGACTTACACGGGTGGCTACGGGGAAGGTACAGTGTTCGCATTGGCGCCGGCCGGCAGCGGCTCCTGGGTGCATTACGTACTCCACCGCTTTACGAACAATCCGGACGGAGCCCTACCAGCCGCCAATCTGGTTTTCGATAGTGCAGGAGTACTATTCGGCACGACCCTGTCTGGCGGCACCGGTGGCGGAGGGACGGTTTTCGCATTAGCGCTGCCCGCGACGAGCGGTGGGATGGCGCGCGAGGGTGTGTTGTACTCTCTCCCGGGCGGTTGCGGCGTGCGCAATCCCTACGGCGCGGTGCTGATTGGCCCGTCGGGGATGTTATACACGACCACCGCCTTTAACTAGCGAGGTCTTCGACCTCAAACCGACGAGCCCACTGCTCGGCTTGCCATAAAATCCAAGAATGGCGACTATTCCGGAACTCCTTGACGGGCACGTCACGTTGGAAGTGGAGTGCCTCGACCGTCTCTACCTTAACGGCTACATTGGCAGGCTGGCAACGGGACCCCAGTTGTCGATGTTCATGCGGGAGCAGTTGGGGAAGCCGGTACCGTCCCCAGTGGTATTGGGACAGGTGTCGGAGAAATTCCGCCAGGCCGTCAAAGTGCTCGCGGAACGGGACGGAATACCGATTTACCAGTTCGACCATAAGGAACGGAAGGACGATATCGCCAATCAATTCCGCCAGCAAAGGCCAGTACGGGATGGCATCGTATTCATCGGGGTAACCCAAGAGAAGGCCATAACGTTCAACGGAAAAAAGGTGAACGGCCAGTTCGAGTTCGAACGGGACAAGTCGGTCTACGTCAATCACTACTACTTCTACATCGATGATGCAGACTTCGGTCCGCTGTTCATCAAAATCTGTAGCTACGCCCCGTGGAGCATGAAACTGTGCCTGAATGGACACGAGTGGGCCAAGCGGCAACTGCAGAAAAAGAAGATCGCCTACGAGGCTTTGGATAACGGATTCCTGTCGTGTGCCGAGCCGGAGAAACTACAGCAGATCTGCGACAGTTTGGGGCCGGAGCACATTGATCGGGTGTTTCGGAAATGGCTGCAACGGATTCCACTGCCGCTGCGACCGCAGGACCGGGAGGCGGGCTACGACTGGACTTTGTCGATCTAGCAGATGGAGGTTAGTTTGACGCAGATCTTCGATCGTCCGCTGCGGGGCCGGGAGTTCTTCGAAGAGATCATCCGCGACAATCTGGATCTGGGGCGGCCGGATCGTGTGCAGTTGATCTTTGGGCGGAGAGTGACCAAGAGAACGCCGGGGGAGTTTCGCACCCGCGTGATACAAGACGGCGTGCACCCCAGTCTGCACATCGCATACAAGAACTTCGACCTAAAACAGTACTTCAAGGAAGGCCGCGGCTGCCGGACTGAGGGGACCTTCCGGGAGGCCGGCGACTTTGGGGCGAATAAGGGATTGAGCAATCTGCCGTACCTGCAAAAGATCGGCCGACAGATCAACCGGCGCTTACTGGAAGTCGAACGCGTCAGCCACAACAGTGGCCTGAGCGGCGACAGCATCCAAAGAGTGGTGCAACCTGCCGTCACAGAAGACGGCCAAAAGGCGCCCGGATTGAGGTTCGGCCAACCGCGAGTGATGGCGCTACTGCTGGCGCTCACCATGTTTCATCATCTCATCGACGGTTTTCGCAATCGCCATCTGCGGCAGCAGGTGGCGGATCTGTTGGGCGTGACGCTGGCCGAGTACACTCCGCACCAGATGACCTATGACTTGCGCCGGCTCCGGCTGAAGGGTCTGATCTACCGTCCACCCAAGACCAATCGCTATTTCGTTACTCCCTATGGTTGGAAGGTCGCTCGGTTGTTTTCGCGGCTGGAGGCCCGCGTGTTCCGGCCCGCCATGGCCATGTTCACCGCCAACGATGCCGTTCTACCGTTCCCACTTCGGCAAGCCTTGGATCGCGTCGACACGCAACTTGACCTGCTAATTTACGACGCTTTTCCGCTGCCGAAAGCCAGCTGAAAACTTGACACTTTTAGATACAAGCCACTTACATTAGACGACTAGTGCGTGTTTGGCTTTGACACCGGAGGAACGGCATTCAGCCTTACGCCGCCGGCGGCCTCAGGTGAGGGTTGGAGGGAGCGTGGCTTGTTTGACTTCTATAAGTCAGCGGAGACGGAGCATTGTACGGGATAACGCTAACTACGGGAGAACGGGTGGTCGGGAACAGTAATCCACACTTTTGGGCTGGCGGCGGGAGACGGCTGCTTTTCGCAAGCTGCCCTCTCGGTGGGTCCGGGCGGAGTGCTTTACGGGACCACGCTGGGCGGCGGCCTTTCTGGAACCCCGTGCGACTACCCGTTGAGTACAGGTTGCGGCACTGTCTTTCAGTTGACACCGCCCTCCGCGCAAGGCGGTGCGTGGACAGAGGCAGTGATTTATAGCTTTACTGGTGTCAACGGCGACGGCGCTTATCCGGCCGCGAGCCTGGCGATAGGTAATGACGGAGCACTCTACGGCACGACCCAATACGGTGGAGATGCCACAACTGGTTCGTCGTGCTCGTACTATGGCGCGTCTGGCTGCGGCACAGTTTTCCATCTGACAGCGCCTGTATTTCCGGGTGGACCTTGGATTGAGTCGATTTTGCAAAGCTTCACAGGCCAGAATCGGGCGGGTCGATTCCTATGGCCAACCTCATCCTCGCAGAGAACGGGGTGCTCTACGGAACCACGTCTGGCGGCGGGACTGCGGGGAAAGGCACGGTCTTCTCATTGAGGCCGTAGGACGCTCCGGCAAATCGTGTAATATTGATCTTGGAGACGGGCGATGGCCGAGGCAGATGTAATCCGATTGATCATAGAGGTCAAGGAAAGCCTGGAGCGCGAAATCCGAGAGGGTTTTGCCGAACTGCATACGCGTTTCGATACGCAGGCCACGCGTCTCGACCGCCACGCTGCGCTGTGGCAAACCGGCCGCCGTTGGAGCGGGCGCATGGATGACTGGGCGGAAAAAATCGACGCGGCTCTCGAAACCAAAGATCGCGAACTGAAGGACCTCCGGGAGCGCATCGATAAATTGGAACGCCGCAACGGCGTCTGATGCGTCACTTACTTCAAATACTTAATAAACAGTACCTCGTTACCCTTCTCGTTATAAATCAACTCATCCACTAAGTTGCGCGTCAGCAGAATCCCAAATCCGCCCGGCCGCACCCCCTGCTCGGCGCGGATCTCCAGGTGTCGCGCCGGCTCGTCCGGCGGGTTGGCGATGGCGGCGTGCGCGATGTCGTCGAACGAAAATCCCTTACCCGGATCCTGAATCAGATATATGATAGCCCGCGTGGTGCGCACATAGGTCACCTGCACGCGCTTGGCTGGATCCGATCCACCGCCGTGCTCTATGGCGTTCATCAGCAGCTCGCGAAACGCGGCGGCGATGTTCTCGCGCTCGCGCGGGGGAAAGTCCATCTCCATTTCGCGCACGAACTGCATCAGCCGGTCGGCCGTTTCCATTTTGCATCGCAGCCGCAGGCTCACCCATCCCGGACTCGCCGACAGCACCTCGATATCGTCCTGCCAATGACCCGTATTTACGGCCTGCGCGATCATCTCGGCCACCGCGCTGGGCGAGAACGGTTTGCTGAAATAGCAAAACGCCTGCTCGCGTATGGCGCGCACGATGTTGGCGGGTGTGCTGTCCGCGGTCATCACCATCACCTTCGTCTCCGGACTGATCTCGTGGATCTGGTGCAGCAGTTCCAGGCCGTCCATACCCGGCATGCGCACATCGGTCAGCACTACGTCGTAAGGATTTGCTTTCACCAGCGATAACCCATCCAGCCCGTTGTAGGCGCTGTCGATCAGCCATTCCGGCCGGCGCAGCACGGCGGCCAGCAGTTCGTGCACGGCGGGATCGTCGTCAACTAGCAGCAGCCGGTGCGCGCTCATGCCAGCTCCAGCTTCAAAGTGAAAGTGCTGCCGTGGCCGTAATCGCTTTCGACCTCAATATCGCCGCCCATCAGGCGCGCCAGCTTCCGGCTGATGGCGAGGCCTAGCCCCGTACCCAGGTTCTGGTAAGGCGACGGCAACTGCTGAAACTCCTGGAACAGCAGCGGCAACTGGTCGGCGCGCAGGCCGATGCCGGTGTCCGATACGGCGATGCGCACATGCGGGGGATCGGCTCGATCGCGAGCCCCGCTCACCTGCACGTGGCCGTGCGCCGTGAACTTGATGGCGTTGGAAACCAGATTGACCAGGATTTGTTTCGAGCGCTGCCGGTCGCAGCGCGCCATCAGAGGTTCGGGCGGCTCTTTCAGATCCAGGCTCAGGTGCTTGGCGCGCGCTAGGGGCGCCAGCATGTCGGTCACCTCGCCGATTACTTCGTTGGCGTTCACCGGCTCGATCAGGCACTCGAGTTGGCCGGCCTCGATGCGCGCCACGTCGAGCGCGTCGTTCAACACTGCCATGATGTGCTGCGCGCTCGCCGAAATCATGCGTACCTGGCGCATCTGCTCGGCATTGAGCGAGCCGGGAATCTGCTCGCGCAGCAGATCGGCGAAGCCCACAATGGCCGTCATGGGAGAGCGCAGTTCGTGCGTCATGGTCGCCAGGAAGCGGCTCTTGTGTTCACTGGCGGCCAGCGCGGCCGCATGCTGCTGTTTCAGACGCTCGTACAGCCGGGCGCGTTCGATGGCGAGTGAAACCTGCTGCGCCACTACCTGCAGCAGGCGGACTTCATGCGCGCGGAAGCGGTGCGGCTGCGCCAGGTACTGATTCAAGGTTCCGACCGGTTCGCCGTCGACCACCAGCGGTACACAGATGAGCGCACGCACCCCCTCGCCAAGGCTGATATGTTTCCAACTGGTGCACAACGGATGGTGGGTGATATCGGATACCAGGTAGGGTTTCCCCGTCGAGACCGCGCACCCCGAAGGCGACGTGCAGTCCGCCCGCAGCAGCCCGATTTCCCGAAACTTTTCGCCGTAATCGGCGGACAGCCCATAGACCGCGGCGAACTCCAGCCGGGTCTTGTCGGCGGTGAGCAGGGTGATGGAGCCAAACGGCGCGCCTAGGGCGTGGCTGGCCTTCTGAAGCGCCACATCGAGTACCTGGCTTAGCTCCAAAGGCGACAGCATGGCCGAAGCGATGTCGGCCACCACCGTCAGTTCCTCTACGCGCTGTCGCAGGTTTCTGGCTGCCATTGCCCTCTGCTTGCGTGTTCCCAGTCTAGCGCGACTGGATCGGCTTTGGCAGCGCGCGTCGAGCAGACCTCCAGGTTTGCGGCCGGTCCCCAGAGCCGCCTGGACCCGCGTGGACCCCGGTCCGCGCGCATTTTTCCTCATTACTTTCGGTGCCCGCGCCGCGATGGGGCACTCCCTCACGTGAGTTGCATAGGCGTTAAATAGGGCGCTCGGCTGCGAATTTACCTGTAGGGCAGCTTCAGGCTCGCACTGCGCGGCGACCCGTGTTCGGTCACGGTCGCCGCGAGCGCTGGGCCAGATAGTGTTGGTCAAGAGCCTGCCGAACCAGCGTCTTAATGACCGCCTGGCGACTCACGTTGAGGTCCTGAGCAGCCCTGTCCAGTTCTTCCAGCATGCCGGCAGTGACGTCCACATTGACTCGTTGTATCGGTTGCATCATGCGGCCTTGGCCCTTGAAAAAACGCGAGATGTCTTTGCCTCGATCGGCCAACCGAGCGATCGCATCGGCAGAAACCGGTCTTGCAGGTTTATGAGTTTTCTTCATAGGATCGGATCTCCTCCTTGGTTGATCTCCAGAGGGTTACGAGGTGTAGAATCTCACCTTCTTCGTCTTCGCGTATTTCAAAAATGACAGAGTACAGGCGGTCGTGCACCTAGCCGACGGCGACATACTGCTCGGGAACATCTGACCGCTGGTCTAGCCAATATGGTCGAGAGAATAACTCCTCTGCCTCTTCGAATCCGATTCCACGCCGTGGATTTGTCCGGAGGCGTGGGCTTCTGGGATCGAAGCTGAACCGCATCTGATATGACTGTTATACCACTTCGAAGCGGTCGCGGCCACGATCCCGGATATGTCGCCATCCCGGACGCGCCCGCTTGAAGTATCAGCGTTGCATGTAAATACGGCCAAGTGATCAGTCGGCGACAGCGAAATCGCAACGATGTCTGGCGTTAGATTGCAGATGTTCATGGCCTCTTGGGAGTCTCCTCGGCGATAAAGGTCTGTAGATCTTGGCCGTGATGGACAAAGAACAGCAGCACATGATCCCGAAGTGCTACCTGAAGGCGTGGCTGTGCCCGAATCCGCCATCCGGGAAACTCGGGCAGATGTGGGTCATCCAGAAGGACGACAGGGGGGACGAAGGAGCTGAAATCCCCCAAAAAAGTATTTCCGGGAAAGGGACCGCTACACCCTCGCGGAGAACGGCAGCAGGAACCTTGCGGTGGAAAATGCCTTGGGCCTCATCGAGAGGGATTTTGGAGAAGTTCTCGGCCATCTTCAGGCGCGGCAACCCCTGACAGGGCGTGATCGCGTCGTCCTGTCGTTCTTTGTAGCGGCGATGATGGTGAGAACCGATCATATGCCTGGCGTCGTGGGAAACATTTTGCGGACGATCCAGAGACAGGCGGCCAAGCAGGCAGCAAAGGCGAATATCGAGCCGTCGTACTCCAATGCTATCGCGAAATCCCTGCCGAGCCTCAAGGGTGATACGGTGCGTGACGGGATCATTGAGAATTCGAAAATGCCTATCCAGATGCATTTGTCGATCTTCATGACCGCCGATGAAGCGGGATTCGTGACGGGTGATGAGCCGTCCTCTATCTGCGTTCCCGGCGAATGGAGCGCGTTTATCGGCCATCCCGATGTAGAGCTGACGATGCCCCTGTCGCCCATGCTCGTGGCGTACTACTCCTGGAAGATACCTCCTACGGTGTACGCGAATTGGGATCAAGACAAGGTTGACCGCCTGAATTCCAGAACCATCGCCGGATGCAAGAATGCGTTCGTCTCGTGGAAGGGCATCGTTCGCGATGAGTGGTTCGTTGTGGATCTACCATCCGCACCTCCTAAGGCTCCGTAAGTTCATCGACGACGATTGGGAAACCGGCTTGGAAGACGACGTTATCGGAGCGGCCGGCCCACATGAGCGTATAGTCATGTCGGACTTCTCATCTCGGGTCCGGAAGAGCGATGAACTCCGTGCGGCGCGACCGGTGTCATTATAACGCCTAAGTTGAGGAGCGGTGGGGCGGGCTACTGCTCGTCCTTCAACTCCTTTTTCATGTGCTTCAAGCCGGATTTCAAATCGTCGGTGGCGTCGGCCAGGGACGCGGTGTCATAAATGACGTGCGGCGTGAAGAACACGATCAGCTCATCGCGGATGGTGCTGCGGCTCTTGGCGCCGAAAGCCGCACCCAAGATCGGAATCCGCGACAGGAAAGGGATGCCGCCGGAATTGTCGGTGACGCTTTCCGAAATAAACCCGCCAATCGCGAAGGTATCGCCATCCTGCACCGTGATCTGCGTCTGGAAACTCTTGTTCGAAAAGGAGGGGGACGCACTGCTGGCGGTGTCCGTGATCCCGGAAGGCGAAGCGGTCGGCGCGCTAACCTGCTGATTGATGAGCATGGTGATAATGCCGCTCGAATTGACGCGCGCATTGACCACCAACGTGGTACCCGTGCTGACATTGGAGATGCTTTGGGCAAATTGCGTATTGCCGTTGGTTTCCACTCCCGAAGCCACTGTCGCGCTCACCGTGGGCACGGTTGTACCTACATTCATCACCGCCGGGATGCTGTCGGTGGCGATCAGCGAGGGCTCATTGATGGTCTTCACCTTGCCGGTGCTCTCCATGGCTGTCAATTGCGCCAACAGTTCACGGCTGTGGCCTATGAGAATGCCGCCGGTTAGAGTCAACGGACCGCTGTTGACCAGACTGCCGAGGAAGCCGCCGGCCTGGGGCAGTGCGCCGGTACCGCTAGGAGGAGCCGTTCCTTTGTTTTGCAGATAGGACTGCACGCCGTACTGTAAATCACCAGTCAGCGTAACCTCCATGACCTTCGCTTCCACCAGAATCTGTCGCGGCGGCACATCTAATTGCTGCACGAGCCGCGAAATTTGCTCCCATTCCTCGGGAGTGGACTGCACCAGAATGGTATTGTCGAACGGGTTTGGAATAATGTGGGGGCCGCGGTAATTTGTGCCTGCTGCCACGCCGGGCGTACCAAGATATGTGCCGGTCTGGTCCGCGGAACCGCCGGCCGCCGCGCCTCCCGGCTGGGTCCCTGTCTGCGCCGCACTAGCGGCTCCGAAGGTACTCGCGAAAGGATTGAGGGTGTTTTGGAATGCCCCCAAACTGCCGTAACCGGCGCCTCCAAGCCCCGCTCCACCATAGCCGGCTCCACCATAACCGGCGCCGCCTATTCCGCCATAACCCGCTCCGCCATAACCACCGCCACCGTAGCCACCTCCACCATAGCCACCGCCGCCATAGCCACCGCCGCCATAACCGCCCCCGCCATAGGCACCGCCCACGCCGGGCGCCATATTGGACATCATGCCGGACAGCATGTTGTTACTCATCTGGCTCAGCGCCATCAGCGCCATAGGATTGCCGCTATACAGTGCCATAATCGCCATCGCCACGGCATCGGCTCGCCCAAACTTCAACCGGTAGACATAATTGTCCACCGCCCCGGCGGGCGACTTTACCGGAATGTCCAGCCTCTTCAGCCATTGTCCGATCTGGTCAAAAACTCCAGGATTCGGGGCTACCGCGACGATGGTGTTGATGCGGTCGATCGGCACGAACTTTACCACATTGGATTTGTCCGAAAGGGATACGGCTTTGAAAATCGACTCTAACTGTTTCACCAGGTCAGAAGGCCGTCCGTTCGTAACATCGAACAGGCGGACGCGCTGGCTCACAAATGAGTCGCTGTCGAACACGCCCAGCAGGTCCATGGTGCGTTTCAAGTTTCGATTATTGTCCTGGATGATCAGCAGATTGGCCGGGTCGTAAGTAGCCGCTGTGGCCCCCTCGCCCAGAAAGGGCTGGACCAGCTTCAAAATCTCACTGGCGGTGGCATACTTCAGGAAGACCAGGTTCAGCGCCATCTGTTCATCGTCGGGAAAGTTCTTGCCATTGATGACGGCCGGCAGCGGCGCTTGCGCCACCCGGTCCACGGGCACCACCCGGTAAAGATCGCCCACCTTGACAATGGCTGCACCGTTCACGCGCAGAATGGTTTCGAGCATCGGGAGCAGGTCGGTGAACTTGACTTCACCATATGTGTGGATAGTGACGCTGCCATTCCTGAAACGCGGATCGAGCAGGTAATTGATTTTCAGCCGCCGCGCCACGATGTCGATAAATTGCGATAGCGACACATTCTCCAGAGTGAAGCCACCGGCTTCCACACCGGCAGGCCGGCGCGGAGCAGCCGGCGCAGTGGCCGGCGGCGCTGCCGGCGCACCCACCGCGGGAGTAGTCTGCGGCGGCGCGGAAGCCGGCGGGGTATTCGGCTGCTGTGCCGGGCTGACGCCCGTTCCGCACCATGCCATCAACATCGACACCAGCACCAATCTGCCGAATCTCACCACTTACTCCTTTTCCGGTGCGTGGGCGGCCGCGCTATTTTTCTGTTGCTCAGCCCAAATGCGCTGCTCGCTCTCGTTCAATTCGCTCTTCTTACGGACCCACGTGTGTTTTCCGAAAGGTGTCACCTGCTCGAAACGAATTGAATCACCCTGTTCCACGGCAGATATCTGCGCGGCCCCTGCGCGGTCCTTGCGCGCCTGCTCGTGCGCCACATCCACCGACTCCGCGGGCCACCTCGTCACACCGAAGGGCGATAAGCGATACGTCCAGGCTTTGCCTGCTTTATCGGTCCAACGGTAAAAGCCCGGTGTAGTTTCGACGGCATCCTTCGGCACGCCGGGCGGAAGTGCGGTCGCTTTCTTGGTCTGCCGGGCCTCGGCCGCAGCCTTGGGCGGCGTGGTTTTGGAAGCATCGGCGCCATCATCTTGCGCCGTGGCCGCCAGGCCGCCGCACAACATACACGTGCATGCTAGAAGAATTTTCATTTCGCGATTGCTCCTTTTGATTGCCACTTTGCCGAACGGGCGGCCTTATTTCTCCGACTCCCAAAAGCACCTCGCACCGAATGGGGTGACCTTGAGCACTTTGCGCATGCCATCCGCGACGGTCCCGGCCGGCGAGTTATCTCCCGGCTGGCATGCCTTGATCCCGCCGCCGAGATCTCCGCCCGGCTCGGCAGAAGCTTTCTGTACGGGCGGCGGGGGAGCCGCTGAATTAGCCGGAGCCGGTCCCGCCGCCGCTGCCGCGGCGCTGCGATCCAGGAACTCATCCACTTTCTTCTTGATCGTCTGCCCTTGCCACTCCAAAACGAGTACCTCGTTGTCCACCGCCACCAGTTTGAACGGCCCTACTTCATCGCCGGGCTGATAATCGCGGTGCGGTCCCTTGGGACCTAAGCTCATGATCGCGATCGGACCATCGCCCACATCCAACACGCCGTGGAACAGCGGTAAGGGCGGCATGGGAACGGGCTTCGGCGGCGGCGGCGGCGCCACCACCACCACCGGATTGCGATCCTTCGAGAACAGCATCTTCTGCGCGATATCGCTGTAGCCGGCCGCCTTCACCGGTTCGTCCGCAGGCGGGGTATAGACAGGCGGCGCCGGCGCGGGCCGGATGCGCTTCCGCAGCACGGCCTGCTCGCGGGCGCGGGCATCGATCCATGCGCGGCGCAGATGCACTCCGCCCGCCACGCTCAGGGCCGCCAGCGCCAGGTTCACTAAAAGCAGCTTGCGTTTCATAGCAAGCCCGGCCCTTTCTTCACGGGTATGAGCTTGCGCGGCGTCACGCCCGATAATTCCAGCCGGACGGCCACCGTCTTCTCCTTCGCATCGGCCAGCGTTACGCGGATGCTGTGGGTGGCGATCAACTCCGGGCGATTGGCTAAATCCGTCAGGAAATTCACGAATTGCTCGATGCGGCAGGTAAACGATACGGCCACCTCCACCTCGCCGTAATCGTCCGCCAACGGACTGATTTTCATCTCTTCGGCGCCCCGCGCATCGATGCCATTGTCTTTGCCCGCCCGGCGCAGAATCTCGAGCAACTGCACCTGGGCCTGCGCTGCGGTGTCAGCCAGGATCATGCCCTTCTCCGAGACCGCCAGCGCGGCGCCCGCCTGCTTGGCGGCCTTCTCTTTGCCCGGCACCGTGGCCCACGTCGCGCGCAGCTTTGCCAGACGGCTCTCCGCCAGCGGGACTGAATCATAGGCGGCGGCCGCCGCCGGCTGCCGGTCCCCCATCAGGCCAAAGCGCAACACCAGCACCACCGCCACTCCCGCGGCCAAAACCAGAAGCGTGCGCCGGTCCAGCGTGCCCGTGGTCATTTGCCAGGCCTCCGCTGGGTACGCAGCCGGAAGATCTCCACGCTTTGCGTTTTGCTGATGCCGTTAAACTCGGAATTGTGGAACAGCGCCGACCCATCCAGCACTTTCACCAGCGGGGCGGCATGCTCTGCTTCGCCCACGATCAGGGCCGCGTCGCGCGATAGCTCGATCGTGTTGGCCCAGGCCGGCGGGGGCAAGAGCCGGCTCAACTCGTTGATGGCATCCAGGTCCGCACGCGTGCGCGACCGGAATTCGTTCAGCAAACGCGCGCGTGCGCGTATCGCATCGATCTGATGATCGAGAGCGGCGGCGCGCGCCGCTTGCGGCCTTATTTGCGCGATCTGGGCGTCCAATTGTTTCAGGTATTGGCTCTCTTCATAACTCGGCCAGGCCAGCGTGGCCCCGGCTATGATGAGCATTACGGCAGCCGCGACTGCCGTGGGAATGAAGATGCCGCGGGAAGCCGACGCGCGCCGGTCCGCGGGCAGCAGATTCGCCGGCGGCGCCAGACGCGGGCAGGCGCTTTCAATGGCCACCGCGTAAGGGAGCGGGTTGCGTGCCAAATCGTTCTCTACCGGATTCACGCGCGGCGCAGGCAGCAGGCTCTCGATGGTTACCGGCGCCGTCTCGGGCGCCAGCCGCAACTCGCCAATGGCCACCGCCGCGGCTTTCGCCATGGGCAAATCGAACTCGGCGGAAAAAACCGGGCGAGCATGGCTTTCGCCATAAACCGCAACGGCAGATTCCGTACCGTGGCCCAGCGCCACGAAATCGTGCGGCGGCGGTCCGGCCAGCCGGATCGCGCCATGAATCGCCGCCGCCACGAAAGTGAAGCATCCTGTCGTAATTCCGGCCGCATCGAAGAGTTCCAGGTACCGGTCGACGATCTCGTGCCGCACGATGCCCACCAGCACGCTGCCTTCGCCCAACGGCGTCCAGCCGAACAGCACCTCCTGGTCGCCGTACGGGTTGATACCCTCCAACTGGAAAGCGATGGCCGCCTCTATGTCTTTGGCTTCGACGCCGCGCAGCACAACCTGGCGCACGATCACTTCCTGCCGCGGCAATAGCACGGTGGCACTCAGGTGCGGCGTGCCCAATTTGGCCAGAAATCGGCTGTACTCCGCGCCCCAGTCGGCTGCGGGTCGTTCGCGAAAGCGCGGGATAGTGGTGCGCGCCAGAACCTGCACGCCCGTGGGGCGCACGCGCGCAACGGCGACCTCTAGGTCCGGTCCCGCAATTTGAATTCCCGCACCCGTACCGAAGGCGAGCAGTTGCCGAACCTGTGAGTAATTCCCCAAATCGTTCAGACGCGGCGCGATAGGGAAAAGACGAAGCGAGTCTCTGGCGCCGCTGCAGCGTGCGCCACGGAAGTCGCTGCCACTACTTCTTCGGCGCGGCTTTGTGGACGGCGGCGGCTGGTGGCGGCCCTTCGCGCTTGATCGTAATACTGACGATCTTCACGGGTGTCAGCGGTTTGTCGGCTGCCGTCTTCACCATCACGATCTTATCCACTACATCCTGACCTTCCACCACTTGTCCGAAGATCGTGTGCTTCCCATTCAGCCACGGCGTGGGCGCAACGGTGATAAAGAACTGGCTGCCGCCGGTATGCGGCTGTCCAATGTTCGCCATGGCCAGCCGTCCGGGCACATCGAATTTCAGAGCCGGCACGAACTCGTCCGCAATCGTGAACCCGGGATCGCCCATACCGGTACCCAACGGGTCTCCGCCCTGGATCATAAAATTGGGAATGACCCGGTGGAAAACCGTACCGGTATATAGCGGACGGCCATGCACCATCTGGCCCGTTTTCGGATCCTTCCAGTCTTTTGTACCGCGCGCCAGCCCCACGAAATTCCGCACCGTAATGGGCGCTTCCTTTTCAAACAGCCGCACCGTGATGTTGCCCATGGAGGTGTGAATCGTGGCATACTCTCCTGGCTCCCGCGCGGGCGGGGCGGCGGGCGCGGCCGCGGGAGGCGTCTGGGCGAAGGCCGCGGCCAGCAATGCAAAAAGACTGATCGTTCGTTTCATTTGAATCATTTTCCTTTCACCGGCGGGCAGCGCAAGCTTCCGCCTGAATGGACAAGCCCCTTATTCTATCCTGTTTCGGTGCATGCTAAGCTATCCATGAAAACGACGGGAAAACGACGGGAAAACGACGGGAAAAAGCGGGAACGCCAATGAAAATACGCTGGCTGTTGCTGCCGTGCCTCGCCGCCACGCTCATGGCGGCGGACGTAACCGGCAAGTGGGCGGGAAATGTGGAGGTGGAGGACCCCAGCGGCGGCCCCGCCATCAACACCGAGGTGCGCGCCGAACTGCGCCAGAAGGCGGATGCCATCACCGGCGCTATCGGCCGGCAAGGGGACCAGGAAACCGAATCCATTCAAAATGCCAGACTGGATGGTGATCGGCTGACATTCGAAGTTTCATCGGCGGAAACCGGTAGTCTGGTCAAGTTCACGCTCACCATCAGTGGCGATCACCTGGACGGCGACATGAACGGCAATATGGATGGCACACCACTCACCGGCAAGGTCCACCTGACCCGCCAGGCCGCACCCGGCGGCTCCAAACCATATTAGATCGAGGGCTTGCTGCTCATGTCTTAAGTTCGGGCGATTCCACAACCGCCCGCTTTCGCGACTCATCCACCAGCAAGCGAAAAACATCCGGACGGGCGTAGTGTCCGGTCACATCGAGGTCATACTTGCCGCGCGCCAGGTCACCGCGATCCAATTCGGCCGCTAGAATCGCCTCGCCTTCGCGATGCGGCCCGGCCAACACCTGCCCCAGCGGGCTGACGATCACGCTTCCGCCGCCGATCAGCGCGGTATCCGCATCAGCCGGGCGCGCCAGGTCATACCCGGGCGGACATTCGAGATGGCGTAAATATTGGCATGCGGAAAGCACGAAACAACGGCCTTCGAGCGCAATGTGCCGCATCGTCGGAAGCCACGTTTCCCGGTCGTCTACGGTAGGCGCGCAGTACAGTTCGATTCCCTTGCCATACATGGCCATGCGCAGCAGCGGCATATAATTCTCCCAGCAGATCACCGCGCCAACGCGCCCTACCGCCGTCTCGAACACCGGCATCGTGGAACCGTCGCCAAATCCCCATACCAGCCTCTCCGCGGCCGTGGGCATCAGCTTGCGATGTTTGCCGCGCAGGCTCCCATCCGGCGCCAAGAACAGAACCGTGCAATAGAGCGTGCCGCCCTCGCGTTCCACCACGCCCATCACCAGATCCACCGCATGCGCGCGCGCCATAGCGCCGAGCGCTTCGCAGCAGGGACCGGGAACTTCAATGGCGCTTTCGTAATAAACGCGAAACTGCTCGCGGCCCGCCGCGGTACGGGAGCCCACTCGCGCGCCGAAATCCAACCCTTTCGGATATCCGCCCACGAAAGCTTCCGGAAATACGATGAGCCGTGCGCCGCTTGCGGCGGCGTCCCGCGTCAGATCGGCGGCCTTTTGAAGCGTTTTTTCCCGATCGAATAGGACGGACCCGGCCTGCACCACCGCGACGGATACATGATTGTCAATCAAAATGTGCTCCTCGACCTTCCGGTCTGCCACCTAGCGGATTTATCTGAAGAGCAGGCCAAATCCACCAGGACACCCTTATAAGTTGACGTCTTCATCTCGGCAGGTGTTGTGCTTGCCGAGCCGGTTGCCACATTCGTCTTGGCGTCGGATTGGGTGTTTGTTTGCGGCTTTGTCGGCGATGTGCTCTGTGGAGTGTCTTGGGGCGGCGGATTTGGTGGCGTGGTTTGGGCAGAGGCTACTCCCAACGCAATCGACAAAACGAGCATTGATAAACGAGTTCTCATACAGAGATCTCCTAGTCTGGTTCTGTTGGAAAACTGTCCGGGAACTAACCTTTCCCAGATTGAATCACGGCTGGCGTAACCGCCGGATCGTGTTCGCAGGCGCGGCTTCTAGCACGTTAACTTCCACTGGAAATATGCGGGGTTTTCCATCCTCATTTTGGATCCGACGTCGTATGACCTATCACCTACAGGTCCCCGTCGCGATCGCGGTGTTGCTCTGGGTACAGCCCGCGCCAAAACTTTGGCTCGAGAACGGCGGATCGCTCATGGGATCGGTCCCACAGGACGTGTCAGAATCGGACGCTTTTACCATGCCAGGGTAGTAGAAGCTACGCGGTCCTCTTTTAGTCGGTTTTTAGTCGATAGTTGACACGATCGCGAAGTTGTGGTTTCGGGCACGTTCTCGGGCTTGCCATTTTGAAGGGGCGGCCACCTAGTCCAAAGGCGTTGCCTTAGCGCAACCTGGTAGATCCTCCCTGACGCCAGCGAAATCTCCTTCGGAGTAGAATAGTTGCGATATCGCTCTGTTGTCGGTGGCGGTCCATCGGATCATGTTCCCGTCATGAGAGGCGGCCTCCGACGACGCCGTTAAGCCATTCCATCGAATTCTGGGACCAACGGCATGGGAGCAAAGTCTCTCCGCGGCATAATCGATTCGACGATCCCGTCGCCGGAGAGCAGCGAGGAGGGCACTAGCTAGGAATCCGCGCTCCACCCATTCGGATCAGACTTGCGCCGCGCGCGCCGCTTCTTCCAAAGCCCTCATCGCAATGAGGTAAGGGCGAGGGCCGTAGCTCACCCTGGCGACACCATGCTGTGCCAAGGCGGCCACCGGGGGTGCGGCATCGCCAATCATGATGTTGAGCGGGAGCAGTGACGCCTCCGCGAGGCGTGCGATCAGGGAGATGTCTACCAGGCCGGGCGCAAAGATGCCGTCCGCGCCGGCGTCGGCATAGGCGCGTGCTCGCTCAATCGCCTCAACCACCATGGCATCGTTATGATGTTCGGTCGGTCGCTGGAAGAAGATATCCGTCCGGGCATTAATAAAGAAGTGGACATTGGTGGCATCGGCCGCCTGCCGAGCGCGTCGGATGCGAGCCGCTTGATCGGCTGTCTCCCGCAGCCTTCCGTTTGCCGGAAAACTATCCTCCAAGTTGCAGCCAACGGCTTTCGCGTCGATTGCGAGACCGATGGTCTCGGAGACCACTTCCGGCAAGTCGCCGTAGCCGCTCTCCAGATCGACTGTCACCGGCAGATCTGTCGCGTCCACAATCCGACGCAGGTTGTCGATCGCCAAGCGCAGCGGGAGCAGTTCGCCATCTGCGAAGCCGTTGGCATTAGCCACTGACCAGCTGCCCGTGGCGATCGCCTTGGCACCTCCGCTGGCCACAGCCTTTGCGCCGCCTGCATCCCAGATATTAAAGAGGATGAGCGGCCTTCCGGGTACATGTAATCCTCGGAATTGCTCAGCCTTGTGTGTTTGATCTGTCATTTCCTTATCCTGCTTTCTCCTGCTGTGTGTTCTGCCAATGTGCGCGTAGTTCCTGGTTGAATTCCGCCGGGCGCTCCTCGGGAAAGAAGATCCTGGCGTTTTTAAGCTCGACGCGGCGCCGTGTCCCTGGGATGTTATCAGCGAGCCAATGCGACCATTTCACGTCGAAATACACGTCATCGGTTCCCCACACGATCAGCGTGGGCGCCTGCAGCGTCTTCAGACGGGCTTCAACGGCAAGCGTGTGCCGATTGTCGAAAGCCGCGAGGAAGCGCCGCAAATCGCTGGTGCGCTGCTCCGTTCTGACCAGCGGACGCAGGTAGGTTTCGATGCTATCGTCACTCAGCCGCTCGGGGTGTTCATACGCCGGTCCAAGGGCCTGTGCCGATCGATAGACGTTCTTGTCCGACAACAGCGCGTCTATTGTTCCACGCAGCCCGCCGGCGGCGGCCATCGCCAGGAAAGGTTTGAAGGCCTCGGGCGGCCAGTTGTCGTGGGCGTCGCAGTCAGTGAGCGTGAGACTGCGAACGCATTCCGGGTTCAGCGCGGCGAAAATCTGTGCAATACCGCCACCGCTGTCGTTGCCGACCAGATCTACTTGGTCGATGTTCAAGGCATCCAGAAATTCCTTGAGCATCTTCGCATTGGCAGTCACAGATACGTCCTGGTCCGGCGTTATCTCGGTGTCGCCATGTGCGAGCAGATCCACAGCTATACATCGCCGGATGTCGCACAAATCCTCTAACTGATGACGCCATAGATGCCCATTCAGAAGCACGCCATGCACGAACAACGCGACTGGTCCTGTGCCTTGTTCCGTGTAGCTGATACGCCCCGACGCGGTCTGCACGCGATCCCGGGTCGCTGATATTTTGCTTTCAGTCATAACTCAGCCCTTCCTCGCCGTTGTGGCAGAAACGTGTGCTTCCTTCAGCTTCTGTGAGCACTCATCACAGCAAACCTCAACCGTCTTGCCGCCGATTTTAACCTTGATGGCGGTATCATCGAGCTTGCAGTCGCAAGCCGCACAAGTTTTTTCAACCATTACGTCGCTCTCCTACACCCGAAGTCCGGGTACCTCCAGTAGGCCACGCCGGAAGAGAAAAGCGCTGTCATAATCTTTAGCGATTTGTTCGGACCAGCGATTTGTCCGGACCAAGTGCTAGCGATTCAAGCCAACTGCCTGAATTCGGAGGGCGAACGGCCGTAAACCTAACGGAACGCGGCGCTGAAGTGACTGTGGCTGGAGAAGCCAAGGTCCAGGCTCAAAGCTGTGAGGTCGTCACACTGCGCGAGAAGATCCAACGCGCGCGCCAGCCGCAGTCGCAACTGATAGCGATACAGGGGCAGTCCCTCCACCTGTTGGAAAACCTGCGTGAGATAAACTGGTGAGCCACGCACTTCTGCGGCGATCTCAGCCAAAGTCCAGCGTCGCGCCGGATCGCTCGCCAGTACGAGTTTGACTCGATCCACAAGCCGCTGTCGTCCGAGGCTGGCTCCCGCCGCGTGAGTGGTGCGCGGCCCCAGCGCCCGCTGTGCAAGTGTCAAAGCCAGGCTCTCTGCTTCCAAAGGTCCCGCGATGTTCTGGCGCAGGCTATGCCGCAGCACCGCCACGAGCGCTTGCGCGCGTGCATCAATTCGAAGGCGCTGCGGACGAAAAGCAAGTCTTGCGTTGTCGCCCAGAAAAGTATTTGGTGCCAGTTCCCGCAGCAACGGTTCGCTGATGGCCAGCGACAAACACGCGTCGCCGCCGGAGACAGGATGGCTCACCCGATAACCTTCGCTGGCGTTGAAAAACAGCACTTGGTTTGCCTCGGCTACGGCTTGGTCGTTCCCAACATGACGCACGTAGACGCCGCGATACGGAAAAACAAGTTCTGTTGCGGCGGTCCACTCTTCCGCACTCTTGTCTCGGCACCTGCCCTCGCAGCACACGTCCCGAATCGTTACGGTCGGCGATTTCAGTAGAAATTGAACGGAAACTTCGGGCACGCTTTCTCGCTCAGTCCCTTCCATATGCTAAGGTTCTCATGGATTGGCGGTGAGCTTAGAATCGGAGCCCACTTGGCTGCCTGACGCCCGTTGCCGAGATGTGCCGAGCGCCAGAATAGTTGCTCCTGTAGCCAACCCAGGAGTTCAGCTTAAAGCCCGCGCTCAGGCGCGCAGTGCTTTAACGCCGGTGGTCGACCAACGGTCGTCCCCTGGGGCCGCCTCGCCGAAGCGCGCGGCCACAAAAGCCCATCACTCGCTTGGTAAAATAGAACTTTCCCCCACCAAGGAGACGATTTGCCCGAACAGGAAAATCCACCGCAAGGTCCGCCCCCGCCTCCCACCGGCTCCCAGTTGCCGCTGGGCGGCAGCGGCGGCGGAGGCGACCGGAACCAGGTTCCTATCAATATTGAAGACGAGATGAAGCGGTCGTATCTCGACTACGCCATGAGCGTAATCGTGGGCCGCGCCCTGCCCGACGTGCGCGACGGCCTGAAGCCCGTGCATCGCCGCATTCTCTTCGGTATGCACGAGATGGGGCTGGCGCCCAACCGCCCCACGCGCAAGTGCGCCAAGATCATCGGCGAGGTCATGGGCAAGTACCACCCGCACGGCGACGTGCCCATCTACGATGCCCTGGTGCGCATGGCGCAGCCCTTCAATATGCGCTACACGCTAGTGGAAGGCCAGGGCAACTTCGGTTCGGTCGATGGCGATTCGCCGGCGGCCATGCGGTACACCGAAGCCCGCCTGGCGCGCATCACTACCTCTCTGCTGGAAGACATCGACAAGGAGACCGTCGACTTCCGCCCCAACTACGACGAGAGCGAGCGCGAGCCCGAAGTCCTGCCCACGCGCGTGCCGAATCTGCTCATCAACGGTTCCGCCGGCATCGCCGTAGGCATGGCCACCAACATCCCGCCGCACAACCTCACTGAAATTGTCAACGCCACCATCGCGCTCATCCAGAACCCGCACACGCCGCTATCCAAAATCCTCGAGATGGTGCCCGGCCCCGATTTTCCGACCGGCGGCTTCATCCTCGGCCGGCAGGGCATCATCGACGCCTTCACCAAAGGCCGCGGGCAACTCAAGCTGCGGGCCAAGGCGGCCATCGAAAGCCGGGGCAAGGATCGCGAACACATTATAGTCACCGAGATTCCCTACCAGGTGAATAAATCGCGGCTCATCGAAAATGCCGCCGCGATGGTCAACGAGAAGAAGATCGAAGGCATTTCCGAAATCCGCGACGAAAGCGACCGCGACGGCCTGCGCATCGTCTTCGAATTGAAGCGCGGCGAGCAGGCCGAAGTCGTCCTCAACAATCTCTATAAGCACACGCAGTTGCAAATCGGCTTCGGCGTGATTATGCTCTCGATTGTCAACGGGCAGCCACGCGAGCTGGGACTCATCGATTGCATCAAGTGCTTCATCGAGCACCGCGTGGAAGTGGTCCGCCGCCGCACCGATTATGAGTTGCGCAAGGCCCGCGAACGCGAGCATCTCCTGCTCGGATTCAGGAAAGCGCTGGAGAATCTGGACGAAGTGATCCGCATCATCCGCGCGGCGCGCGCGCCCCGCGAAGCCCGCGATTCGCTGATCGCCGCCTTCCAGTTCACCGAGCGGCAGGCGCAGGCCATCATCGAACTGCAGTTGCAGCGACTCACCGGCATGGAGCAGCAGAAGATCGCCGACGAGTTGGCCGAGATCCAGCGCCGCATCGCCGAATACCTGGAACTGCTGGGCTCCGAGACGCTCGTGCGCGAAACCATCGTCGACGAGTTAAAGGAAATCCGCAAGGCTTATGGCGACGAGCGCCGCACACAGATCATCGAAGACACCGGCGAGATCCGCCTGGAAGACCTGGTGGCCGTCGAGGACGTGGCCGTTACCGTCACCCACGGCGGATATCTCAAGCGCACGTCCGTCGATACCTACCGCCGGCAATCGCGGGGCGGCAAGGGCCGCATCGGCATGGGCACGCGCACGGAGGATTTTCTCGAACACCTGATCGTGGCTTCCACGCACAGCTATCTGCTGGTCTTCACCGATAAGGGCCGTGTCTATTGGCTTAAGATTTACGAGATTCCGGACGCAGCCACGGCGGGCAAGGGCAAGCACGTTTCGAACCTGATCAACCTGCAGCCGGACGACACCGTGAAGGCATTCCTGGCCGTGCGCGAGTTCGTGCCCGACCAGTTCATCGTGATGGCCACCAAGCATGGCGTGATCAAAAAGTGCGAGCTGACCGAGTTCGACAATCCTATGTCGCGCGGCATCATCGCCGTGACACTGGATGAAGGGGACGAGCTGATCTCTGTCCACCTGACCAATGGCAAGAACTATATCTTCCTGGGGTCGCACAATGGGCAGGCCATCCGCTTCGCCGAGAGCCAGGTGCGTCACATGGGCCGACCCGCGCGCGGCGTGCGCGGCATGGACCTGGACACCGGCGATTACCTGGTCGGCATGGAGATTGTGGAGGACGAAGGACTCATTCTTTCGATCTCCGAAAACGGCTTCGGCAAGCGTACCAACCTGACCGATTACCGCCTGCAGTCCCGCGGCGGCAAGGGCGTCATCAACATGAAGACCTCCACGCGCAACGGCAAGGTGGTTGCCATTCTGTCGGTCAAGGAAGATACCGACCTGATGATCGTCACCAAGAACGGAAAGATCATCCGGCTGGAATCGGCCGAAATCCGTCAGGCGGGCCGCTCCACGCAAGGCGTGCGGTTGGTGCGGATGGAGGACGACGATCAGGTGGCGGCGGCATCGGTGATTCCCGAGGCGGAGAACGGTGAGGGTAAGAATGGCGACGGGCAGCCGGATCTGCCGCTGCAATAGTACCCGCCCCTATAGTAGCGAATGCAGACCGGTGTGAGGGCCACCTAAAAGAAGTTAGGCCTGAACCGGCCCAAATACCTTATCCTGCATGAATAAGTCGCCACATCCAGCGAAGGTGGTCGTCGCCGCCGCGTTGACATTGGCTATAACTTCCCTCCGCGGCCAGGACCTCCTTCCCAAGGTGTCCTACCCGCCCACACCAAAAGACAATATCGTCAACGACTATTTCGGGACCAAAGTCCCCGGCCCGTACCAATGGATGGAAGACCTCAACTCCAAAGCCGTAACGGACTGGGTGGCCGCGGAGGACCGTGCAACCTTCGACTATATTGCCAAGCTTCCCTTGCGTGAGCATTTCCTGCGCCGCGTCACTCAGCTTTGGGACTATCCGAAAGCGTCCATCCCGGTCCGTGAAGGCGGCCTTTATTTCTACTCGAAAAACAGCGGCCTCGAGCGGCAGTCGCCCGTTTATCTGCGTTCCACACTCGGCGGACTGGCCAAACTGGTGCTCGATCCGAATATGATGTCGCCTGATGGTTCCATGGCGCTCGCTCAATGGCGGTCCTCCCGCGATGGCCGGCTGCTGGCATATGGCGTTTCGGAAGGCGGCGCGGATTGGGAGACGCTGCACGTGCGCAATGTCGAGTCCGGTAAGGATCTGTCCGACGAGGTTCACTGGATGTGCTTCTCTGGCATCTCTGGACCGCCGATAACAAAGGATTCTTTTACTCGCGATATCCGGAGCCGCCCAAGGGCAAAGTGCTGGAGGCGGCGCTCTACGGCCACGCCATCTATTACCATCGGCTGGGCACTCCACAATCCCAAGACCAGTTGATCTACGCGCGCCCCGATCTGCCTACGTGGTTCGTTGACGGAGGAGTGACTGAGGATGGCCGCTATCTCCTGGCCTCGATTAGTAAGGGCGCCGAAAACAATAATCGGCTGTACTACGCGGATCTGCGCGATCCTCTGCACCCGGTCGTGGGCGCCCCTGTGCATCCAGTGGTTGAGCGGGATGGCGCCGAATTCGCCCCCATAAGGCAATTCCGGCTCCACGCTTTATTTGCGCACGGATTTAGCCACGCCGAATCGTAAGGTAATCGCTGTCGATGTGACCCGCCCCGCATTCGGCCAGTGGAAGACGATCATTCCGGAAGGAAAGCTCGCCATCCAGGATGTGAGACTGGTCGGCGGCCGCCTTGTAGCGCAATACCTGGTCGACGGGCAAAGCCGGGTATCGCTGTTCAGCCTGGCGGGCGCCCCGCAGGGTGACTTGCCTCTGCCCGGTACCGGAACGCTGGGCGGACTGGGCGGACGGCAGGACGAACCGGACATGTTCTACTCGTTCAGGTCGCCTTTGTTTCCATCTACGATCTTCGTTTACGATCCACGATCCCGACGGCGAACTTCGTTCGAGGCCGCCAAGCCGCCAGTGGATGTGACGCAATACGAAACGAAGGCGCTTTTCGCGACTTCCAAGGATGGCACGCGCGTCCCATTCTTTCTCACCTCGCGGAAAGGATTGGCGCTCGATTCCAATCATCCCACGATGATCTACGGCTACGGCGGGTTTTCGATCAGCACGCTGCCGGATTACTGGCCCGACGTGCCTGCGTGGCTCGAGTTAGGCGGAATTTGGGTGACGGCCAGCACGCGCGGTGGCAGCGAGTATGGCGAAGCATGGCACAAGGCGGGGTATCTGAGCCAGAAACAGAATGTGTTCGACGATTTTATTGCGGTCGCCGAATACCTGGTACAAGAGCAGTACTCATCGCCGGCCAAGCTGGGGATCATGGGCGGGTCGAACGGCGGTTTGCTGGTGGGCCTTGTAGGCCTTCTCCGTGAAGCGCAGCTTTATGTCCGGCGCTTCTTCGCCTGGCGTTTGGCGCGCGCATCGAGTGCGGCAATCGCCGCGTCAGCGCTGGCATAAGGCCCGTGGGTTCTGCCCTTCCTCGCATCCTCCAGCCCTTCCGCCAGATGCCGGTCGAGAAGGCTTTTGGGGGTGAAGGTGATTTTTCCGTTCTCCACGCCCGGCTCCAGGGAAATCGCCAATCTCGATATGCGCCCGTTCGCGGACGTGCCGCGGAATCACAATCTGAAACTTGTTTTTTTACGGTCACGATATCCATGGGGGTTGCCTGTTCTCTAGTTCAACCGTTGAACAGTACAACTAAATCGCCTCTGCGTCAAGGATGGCATGGGTGTGATAATTCCGTTACTACAAAGGGCAGGGAAATGTCTTACACCGGGGCCTGCATGAGATTTGGGCGGAATCTCGGCTCGGGCATTCAACGGCTATAGCGCGCCCGGCTGCGTTAGTGGTTCCGCTCCGCCAGGTGGGCTCGTGCGGCCTGCAGATTGTGCCGGGCCGTCTCCAGTTTCGGATCGAGGCGCAGCGCGGTTTCAAACTCGGGCACGGCTTCCTGCATGCGGCCGAGACGGGCCAGCAGCGCGCCCAGGTCACTGTGCAACACGGCATCGTTCTGGCGGAATCGCAATGCCTCGCGCAACTGCGCGGCCGCGTCTTCGAGACTGCCCAGCCTGGCACTTTGATCGCCCCATAGCCGGAGTACTTCGCCGAGATGCCGCCGCGCACCGGAGTCGTCCGGATTGTCCGCGAGCACCTGCCGGAATTCGGATGCGGCCTGCGGCCAGAGCTGTTCTACGGCGAGGGCGTTAGCGAGGTTGTACCGCGCATTGGTATAGCGCGGATTGGCTGTCAGCGCGCGTTCGAAGAAACCCGTAGCTTCATTCTCATTGCCGGCCGACACGAGCGCCGCGCCGAGAGTGTTTAACGCCACCGGGTGAGCCGGCCGCGCGGTGACCGCGGCACGCAAGTAACGAATGGCGCCGGCGTCGTCGCCCCGCGACAGCAGCAACGCGCCGAGGTTGAACTGCGCGGTAAAGTCGCCCGGATACTTCTCCAGGCGACGCTGCATGATGGCTTCCTGCAGTTCCACGCGCCGGTCCGCTGGGCCGCGCGGCAGGACCTGCAGCCAGAGGTGCGCCATTTCATCCGTGGCTTGATTCCCGCCGGTGACGCGCCGCGGCGGCTGATTCGGATTGCGCGGATTCGCCGCGGAATTATCGTAATGGTAGCGCATGGAGATGACGGTTCCCTTGGGCAGGAATACGGGTTCCTTGTAGCGATACACGGACTGCCAATTCGGGTCCCAGTCCGGAATGCGGATCAGCCACTGGCGCGAACCACCGGGCAGCGTGGCGTAGCCTTCAAGCAGATGTCCCAGGTAATGCGCATGCGGATAGACCGCGAGAACGTCCATATCCATCGGCACTACGAAGTCGTCGCTAACCGGGAAGTCCGGGTTGCCCGCGAGAATGTCCAGCCCGCCGTCGTGCTCCAGTTGCAGCAGCATCGGATACTTCGTTCCGGGTTGATTGGTGAAATACAAACCGATCGAGGGCTCGACCAGTTCGGGCTTGCCCGTGGGCTGCATGTGGACGTTCAGAACGAGATCGGCACCCGGATCCGCGCGCCAGGCCATGCCTTCCGGCTCAACCCACGGAGTTCCGCCGGGTTTCCAAAATAGAAAGTGGCTGTCGGGGTCGAAGGTGTCCGATTCAATGCTCAGATCCATGCCCGGGAACCCTGCGCCCGGTGTTTTCTCCTGCGCGCGCGCGGAACGGCTGCGGTCAATCAGCACATTCGCATGATGGACGGCACGTGCATTGCCGGGGCGTATCTCGATGGCTTGGACCCAGCGCGTGCCCGCCACTTGCAGCGGCAGCACGAAATTCCAATATTGATCCGGTCCACCGGCGGGCAGGTGATAGGGCACGGGCACGTCGATCACCAGGTCCGGTTGGCCTAGCTGCCAGCCAGGAACGAAGGCTGGAAGCCGGGGCGCATCGCGGGGGGAACCGGCCGGACAGTCCGCGCGCACCCACTCTTCGATTGCCCGGATCTGATCGCCCGTGAGACGCCGCTCATCTTGAAACTCTCCGTGACCGGCCTCGGGCAGCCACGGCGGCATGTAGCGCCGCTTGACGACCGAAACGATTTGTGCGCCGCGCTTGCGCACGTCGGCGTAAGTGAGCAGCGAAAAAGGTCCCGCTTCGCCGGGGCGATGGCATGGTGCGCAAGAGTGATAGATGATAGGGACGATGTTCTTGTAGAAAGTGGGGGGCTCGCCCCACGCGGCCAGCCTCGCCGCGATCAGTAGCAATATTGAGGTAACACCGGTTCGCATTGGCCCGTTGTCACCAGTATAAGCACGCGAGCGGAATTCCCGCGGATGCTCGCAAGTTGCGGCTGAATGACCTGTTTATTCCCAGCGGAGGCAGACCGCCGGATCCACGCGTGTCGCGCGCACCGATGGTGCGTACGCGGCCGCGAGCCCCACGGCGATCAGAACCGCGGCCACCGCGCAGAGCGTTACCGGATCGTATCCCGATACGCCCCAAAGCTGGCTTGCCAGAACTCGGCCGACCACCCATGCCAGCACGATGCCGGCCGCCACGCCCATCAGCACGAACCGCAGCGTGCTGGTGAGGACCATCGAGCGGACATCGTCCGCGCTCGCGCCTAGAGCCATGCGAATGCCGATTTCATGCCGCTGCTGTGTGACTGTCCAGGAGACGACGCTGTAGACGCCGATGGTCACCAGCACCAGACCGACGCCCGCGAACACGGAAAACAGCACCAGGCCGAAGCGCGGGCGGGCGTACTGGCCGATGTTCAGAATGTCGTCCATCGTCATGGTCTGCTGCGGAATAACGCTCCTGTCCAGCTGCAGAATCTCTGCTGTGAGACTACGGTTCAGCGCCCCCGGGTCGCCCACGGTGTGCATGAAGATCACGGCCTGGCCGTACCCTGCCACCGAATAGGGGATGAACGCCTCGGGTGCAACTCCCTCGAGCATTCCCTGGTTCTTCATGTCTGATACCACGCCAATCACCTCGAATCGCGGATTGGCGATGGGCTCCGGCGCGTTCTTCAGGGCGGAGATCATCAGGGGCTGCCCGAGGGGATCCTGCCGCCCGAAGTATTTCCGCGCCATGCCCTGATTGATGACCGCGACTTTCCGTTTGCCGTTCTCGTCATCCGCCGTTGGCAACCGGCCTGCCAGCAGGCGCAGACCGATCGTCTGGAAGTATTGGCGGCTGCATGGCACAAAAGTGCCCTTCCAGCGCTCGAAGTGCGCCACGCCCGGCACCTCGAATTCGGTGCCGCTCCCGCCGTTCGGAGGATAGTCGAGAGCTGCACCGGCGGAGATCACGCCCCGCAGCGATTCCAGCCGTGGAAGCAGTTCGCGCAGGAAGCGCGCCTGCGAATCCGTGGTCCGATAGCGGGCGGGGGGAAGGCTCAGGCCGGTGGTCAAAACATGGCTGGTGCGAATGCCGAGGTCGATCTGCCGTTCAAGGAAGAAGCTGCGCATCAGGAGGCCGGAGCCGGTCAGCAGGAGCATGGAAAGCGTGACTTCGCCGGCGACCAAAGCGTGCCGCAGCCGACCACGGCGAAACCCGGTATTGCCGCGCGTGGCGTTCCGGAGCGGTTCGTTCAGATCGCCCCGGGTCGACGCGAGTGCCGGCGCCAGCCCGAAGACGAACGCCGTGGCGATGGCCACCCCGGCCGTTGCCAGAAGCACCTCCCGGTTTATAGAGATAATCGCTTCATCGGGAAATGTGTACAGAGGAATCAGCGCGATCAGGCCCTGCAGCGCTGCCGAGGCGAAGAAACATCCGGCGGCCGCCCCAGCCAGCGAGAGCAGGATGCTTTCGGTCATGAGTTGGCGGACGATTCGCCACCGCCCCGCGCCCAGCGTCATCCGGAGAGCCAGTTCTTTTTGGCGGACCGTTGCCCTGGCCAGCAGCAAATTTGCCACATTAGCGCAGGCAATGAGCAGCAGCAGGCCGACGGCGCCGAGAAGCGTCCGCAGCGCGACGCGGAACTGGCCCACGGCGATGTAACCGAGGCGATCCAGCCGAACCACGAACTGCGCGGGATAGCTACGCGGATAAATGGTCGACAACCGCTTCGCAAGGCCGCCTAAATCGGCTTCCGCCGTTCTGAGGTCCAGCCCCGGCCTGAGGTGGCCGTAGAGGACGAAGTTGCGTCTCTCGGCGCCAGCTTCGGCGGGATCGGCGGCAGCCGGCATCCAAATGTCCCCTCCCCAGAATGCAAAACGTTTAGGCATGATGCCAACCAGCGTCGTGGGCTTGTCATTCAGGAGGAAGGTTTGGCCTACGATGTTCGGGGCGTGCCCGAATCGGCTGAGCCACACTTTGTAACTCAGAACGAAGACGGGCGACGCGCCGGGCTTCCCGTCGCCGGGAACAATACCGCGGCCGAGCAAAGGCGCGACGCCAAGAAATTGGAACGCGTTGTCGGTCACCGTGTCTGTGTCGAGGGGCTCGAGCCGATCGCCCGAACCCATAAGCGTCGTCGTCTCCCACACGCCCATCGTGTCAGTAAAGATCCGGTTCTGCTGCTGATAATCCAGAAACTCCGGGACAGAGAAGTAGTTCCGGTCCTGTGCTCCTTTGCTGTTCGTTTCAACGATGCGGAATCCGTAGATGCGCTCGCTGTCGGTATAAGGGAAAGGGTTCAGCAGAACGTTATCGATGACGCTGAAGATGGCCGTCGTCGAACCGATTCCCAGTCCGAGAGCAGCCACACAGGGACATCGGCGGCCTCCCGACAGGGTGCCTGCCCCAACTTGTGCCTATGGCGCACGCATGCCCATGGCGGACGCGGCAAAGGCCCATTCGTCGGCCATCTCGGCAATCAGTTTGTCGGTGGGCCGGTACCCGTGCGAGGCTTCAGTTTCAACGCGGATCAGCACGGGATGATTGCATGCCTGATCGGATTGCATGGCTGCCGTGAACTTGAAGGAATGGCTGGGCACCACGCGGTCGTCATGATCCGCGGTGGTTACCAGCGTAGCGGGATAACAGATTCCCGGCTTAATATTTTGCACGGGCGAGTACCCGAGACGCCGGTGAAGATCGTGATCTTGCGTTTGGGGATGCGCAGCGAGACGTTCTTCAGGTTTGCTCTCCCGGGTGCTGCGAATCTCGATGTCCGGATCGTACTTTGCCTTGATCGAGTTTCCACAGCCGCGGGCGCTGTGACTATGGCCGCCGCCATTGCGAGTTTCTGATCCATGTTCCGGGGCGGCCCGACGACCCTCCGCACCTGGAGGAAGTGAGCGTCGAGGTTCTCAACACGCAACACCTGGCGCGCCGCACCCAATACGCTCTTCGCGCCGTACCAGTGAACGGGCGAACGCCTCGGCCGCGGAGGCTAGGGCCTTGCGGTACATCACCCAGTGGGCATTGTTTTGCGCACGGTAGTCCTTGACTCGCTCGGCAATCGTGGGTGGAAGCTGTGGGCAATTGCGAAGGGCGACACCGGCCACATCAAGGATACGAGGATACGCGGCGCCGCCATCGCGACAGCATCCCAGGCAAGCACCGCGTGCCTCTCCGCCGACACGCGCACGCGCTCTACTAATTCCACGGCCTCGTCGAGGGGGAGCCGCTGGCCTTCGCCGTGGTGCGGAAGGTTCGGCAGGCCCTCGCACACGAGTTCCACGCGGCGGCGGTCGAAAAGCGTCCCATCACGCGCCACCGTCACCAGCATCGCCCAACCGCCATGATCCGATACCCCGATGATGCCACCGTTCTTCGACATGATGTTCCCTCACGCCTGACCAGGTCGCGCGCGCGTTCACCTTGCTCTTACCGTAGCGCTCCGCCAACTAAAGGTCTCTTCCATAGGCGTTTATCCCAGCGCACGGGCAGCGCGCGGCTGCCCCGGATGCGGGCGAAATCGGGATGCTCCTGGTTAATGAGAATGTTTCGCTCTACCCGTGTCACCACCGAGGGAACCATCAGGACCGGCGTGCGGCGCTCATCATACCAACGATCGCCGAATGCGCGGGCGGTCCGCATCGAGGGTGAATCCCAGTGAGGCAAGGTGGCAGGTCCGACTTCTTCGATGGACAAGCCGGCCGGAATCTCGATCTCGACGTAACCTTGACTGCGCGGTACACTGCCTGAGGCGTGGACCAGAATCTCCAACAACGTGCCCACGTAGGTTTCAGACGCATCGATGATGCGCCGGCCGGGCGAATTCCAGCGGGCGCCGTGCAGCATCGCGCCCATCGCGCCAGTGCCGTCGAATATGGTGTGCCGCATATCGGCTATGCGGAAGGCCCGCCGCAGACCGCTACGCGGGGAGGCCATAGACGATGCGGGCCATAACCTCCTCAGCTTGCCGCGCGCCCAATTCCGTCAGAGCGGCGTCCAGAGGGACTGAGACGTTCCCGTCGGTGCTTGTAGGTCGCCTCAGGGACGACGCGGCGCATCATGGCGCGCTGGTCGGAAGCGTCGGGGAAAACGCGTGCGGCGACAATCCGCAGCGCGGCCTTGGGCAGGCCCCGCTCCACAACCTCGTTCAATTCCAGCAGGGAGGTCACCGCCTTGCCCGAAACCCGGCGGCCGGCGAGAACTTGTAGCAGAAGAGTGGGATCAAATGATCTTCGACGGACCGAAGAAGCGCAACTCGATCACGTCGGTGCAGCACAGGCCCGCCGGAGTTGAGCTGGGACTCGCAGCTTGTGATTGGCAAGCGACTCTTCCAGGCCTTCTTCCATGCTGCGCGCTGCGCTGGGCTGCACATCCATCAACTCGCGATGCAGCCGCTCCAGTGCGCGCCTGGCGTCGGCATAATCCGCCATCGCATAGGCGTTCTGGGGCTTCTTCTCCGCCTCGGCCTTATCTCACCTGTGCCTTCGAATCTCCGGCACTACCGATGGCGTAGGTCGGTGTCCGCAACAGATCACGTGAAGATGGCCTACTCTACAGACTGGGCAGAGCGGTCGCTGCAGTTGCATGGCGAGGGTTCCCGAGGCGTGATGTGTTTACACATTGTTATGACAACAGGCTCATCAGGACGGGATATGATGGCGGCTGACGGAGGGAAAATCCCATGCCAGGCAAAATGCAGATAACAGTTTTCATGGCGCTGTTCGCTTGCTGCGCTTATGCCGCCGGACAACAACTGACAGCCGTCCACACTTTCGTGTGCAAAAACCAGCAAAATATAGGACCCTGCCCTCAGGGTGGCGATCCAACCTCTCTGATCCGGGGTCGGATGGGAATTTCTACGGCACGGCTGAGAGGGTCGGGAGGGGCCCTAATGTTCCGGCCGGCGGGTTGGTATTTTCGCTGACGCCGTCCGGCACATTCGCCAAGGTGCATGAGTTTGCTCCTGGAGAAAATCAGACCTACCCGAACGGGAGCAGCCCGTCTCGACTCATCGAAGGACCGGACGGCAAGCTCTACGGCGAAACCTACTTGGGTGGCTCGATCGGCTACGGAGTTTTGTTCCGAGTCGACAAAACTGGAAAAAACTATCAGGTGCCGCAGAACTACTCGGTTGACCCGGCTGCCGCGAACGGGTCCTCGCCCACCTCCCTGGCTGCGGGGAACGATGGCAACGTTTACGGGACGACCTACTACGGTGGAACCAACAGTTGCGGCTTCGGCAACAATTGCGGGACGATCTTTCGCGTCGTTGCGGCAACTGGTGCCTATGAAGTCGTCGCCAACTTCGATTCCGCCACGAGCGGAGGGTTTCCCACTAATCTCGTGGTAGGTCCCGACGGGACCTTTTATGGCACCACGATCGTGGCGAACGGTTCCATACTTTTTCATTACATCGAGTCAACTGGAGAGCTACAGACGACTTCGTTGGTCTTTCCGGTGGTGAATCAAGTAGCTACCCACGGAACTGTCTCTGCCATCGGTCCAGACGGAAACCTCTATGGCACCTATAGCGGATATTTGTTGAATGGTATCGGGCTCTTCCAGGTTCGACTCGACGGCAGCGATCTCCAGATCTATCCGGTCTACACAACCGACTCAAATGTCAGTCCCGATGGATTGGTGCTCGCAAAGTGACGGCAATTTCTGGATGACCGAATACTATGGCAGCGACGGTTTCGGTGACATCGTAACCCTCTCGCCGAGTAACGGAGGTCTGATTCAGACCCTGACGCCATTTTCGGCGACGTCGGCGGACGGCGGAGGCCCGGTTGAACTGTTCTCTGGCACGGGTGGAAGGCTTTGGGGAGTGAGTTCACTGTATGGCCACGCGTCCAAAGGTTCTTATGCCGCCGGAGTGTTGTTTAGGCTGACGCCTTAGCCGCCAATCGCGCTCCCCAACGCGGATGACTCCGGGGTGGGTGTCGCCACATGACCAGCCCAGTGCGGAACATTAGGGGCCTCCTCGTTGCAATTGACGCAGCGATTGCGACACGAGGCCACCCAGCCCGGCAAGGATGCAGGCGACGCCAGAGATAGCGATCACCACCGGCGCCGAAAGATATTGCAGCAGCAAGCCACCGAACGCGGCTCCCAGCGGCGTCGCCGCTACCACCAGCGAATGCCGCGCGCCGAAGACCTGGCCGCGTATTTCGGCCGGGACGAGCCGCTGCAGCAGGGTGGTTTCCATCGGCGTATAGGGCGCCCAGGACGCCCCAGCCACACCTAGGAACAGCATCGCGAGCGAGAGCTGCCGGATAAAAAACAGGGGGCACAGGAGCGCCCCCCAGAGCACCGCGATCATCGGCAAGGCAATGCCCGGCCGCCAGCGCTGCGAGAGCCTGGTCAGCGTCAGCACACCGGCGAAGGCGCCTATGCCGAAGCCGGTCCACAGCAGTCCGTAGCCGCCCGCGTTGGCGTGTAACGTCTGGCCGCTGTAGACCGGCAAGGCCACCTCCAACGGGCCGTACGAGAAGAAGAACACCATCGTGAGGAGCGTAAGCGCTGGCACGTAGCGCACGCTGAACAGCGCGCCGAAGGCTTCCAGCCACGCGCCTTTGCGGGCGAGCCGGCGATTGGCCTCCGCATGCTCTGCGGGACGCGGTTCGCGAACGATCCTGGGCAGGGTCAGCACTAGCAGGCCCATCAGCAAGAAGCTGGCGGCGTCGATGTAGAGCGCCCAGGGACCGCCCAACCTGGCGACGGCGAAGCCTGCTGCCACTGGGCCGGCCAGATACGAAAATTGCATGCTGGTTGCGGTCAGCGCGTTGGCGCGATCGAGGGCGGCGGCGTCCACCAGGTGCGGCATAAACGCCCGTATCCCGGCCGCGGTTGCCGGCGAGAGCGCTCCGGCCAGCGACGCGAGCAGGAAGACGTGCCAGAGATGCAACGATCCCAGGGCGTAGAGCGTGGGAATCGCCGCGATGAGTGCCGCTCGGGCGAGGTTGTCGAAGCCCATCACCAACCGTGGCTGGTAGCGATCCAGCAAACGCCCGAGGATCGCCCCGGTGACGACGCCGGGGAGGTCGAAGCAGAGGATGACCAGGCCCACTGCCCCACCGGAACCGGTCAACTGCAGCACGAACCAGAGCAAGGCGATGACGGTGAACTGGTCCCCGAGATACGAGATGCTCAACCCCAGCCAAAGCCGCTGGAACGCGGGATTACGCAATGGAGCGCCTCGAGCAGCAGTTCGCGCCATCACTTTTTAATGTACTTTCGCTCGAGTACCCGCAGGCGCTTTCCTCTTCAATTTGATCCGATTGTATTCAACGGCGGCGCGGACGAGATTTTTTAGAGCACGCGCATTAATCTTATCGCCCTCGAAAAGATCGATCGCTCGCCACACGTTGCCTGCGAAGCCCGCGTTGAAGAGCTTGTCGGGATCCGGGAGGCTCGCGCCGTGGGAAAAGGTAAGCTTCACCTTATCCTTGTGGGCGTTGCCGACCGCGATGATTCCATCGCGAGACCACACTGGGCTTCCCATCCACTTCCATTCCTCGATGATCTCCCGGTCGGCCTCAAGGATGCTCTTGCGGATGCCGGCGAGCCTTTTGCCACGCCAGTCTGTGAGTCCTGCGATCAGTTGGTCAATACGTTCCGATGGATTCATTGGATCTTTATGCCTCCAATTCTTGTCCCGTTTTCATGCGAGTAGTTTCGCGTGCAGCGCCTTGTCTGCCCGGTCTCTTCGAAATCAGTCGTCGAAGGACATGGCCTTTCCACATCCAAAGTCCCGAAAGAAGAATTACAGGAACGACGACATGCCGAACAAAATCGGCGTACCTTGGAATCTCTTCAAACGGACTATAGATATAACCGAGTATCGGAATGCTGAAGACGATGTGAATCCAGCGAAAGATCGAACGTTTTGTGGCTTCTTTCATGATTAGTTATCCTCCATTCACGACTTCTGCGCCGCCTGAGGCGGCCTGTTGGGCGTTTCCATAGCGAACTGCTTGGCGTACTCCGCAGTCAGCCGCTGCCAGCCGAACTTTCCGGCCTCACCACCAGCGATGCGGCCGATGGGAGTTCCGCTGAGAAGGCGATCCAGAACATCGAAACAAATGTGCCACCCGGCAGCACCCATTGAGATAAAGCGGCGACCGATGTTGGTCCACAGCGTCAGGCGCGTACCGCCGCCAAAGGCTTCGAGTTCCCACCGCATGTCGTGGTCACCCCAGTTGTACTCAAGCAGCTCGGGAGCTTCGGCCCGCGTCACTGTTGTTTCGGTAACGTGCGGCGCGGGCGCTCCCACTGTGGTGAGCTTTACCGTGGTTCCAACCGTACCCAGGCTCCCGTCGGCGTCAAAGGGAGCCCATTCGCGCAGATGCGCCGGGTCAGTTAGCGCCTGCCAGACTTTTTCCGGCGGGTGGCGCAGTTCTCTGACGAGAATGAGCGTCCACTTCTCTTCGTCTTTTCGTATCTGCGCCCCGCAGGCGGGACCCGGTACGTACTGCTCGCGATCGATCATCTACTTCTCCTTGTCTTCCTTTTCGGTGGTGTGGATTGGTCCATGCGGTCGAGGTGACGTTCGAGAGCATCTACGTGAGCGGACCAGAACCGGCGGAACGGAGCCAGCCAGGCATCCACCTCCCGAAACGGTTCTGGCTTCAGCCGGTAGAGGCGGCGCTGTGCGTCCACCGTGGATTCCACGAAACCGGCCTCGCGCAGCACTCGCAGGTGCTTTGACACGGTCGGCTGCGGCATACGAAGTTGACGCTCGATCTCTCCCACCGACTGTTGTGATGAGACCAGGAGGCTCAATATCGCGCGGCGGTTGGGCTCCGCAATGACTTCGAACACAGACTCCACGTTTTTAATATACTTCACAGAGCATATGCGTGTCAAGCCATATACGGGCATGAGGCCGAGGCGACGGTTGCCGTCGGTGTGCGAGGATGCACAGTCTGGACGTTTTTGGCGGGTGCGATGCAGAGCGCCGGACGCTCCGGCCGCTTCACACTTGAGGCGGGGACAAGGGCCGCTGCCGGACCGCATCCTGGCCCGCGCCCGCTGCTGCACGCCACCGAAGGGGACCTGTCGCGCCGCGCCTCGGCTTCGGCCGCGGAAGCCGAGGGCCTGCCCGTGCTGTACATCGTCCCGGAGAGCACGGTAGGCGAGGGTATTGCCACCGCGGTGTCAAGCATCGGCCGGGCTGCTGGCCCACATAAGCGCTAAGATAAGCGTTCGCGCTTGACCAAACGCCTTGTTTCGGGCTAGTTTCCCAATGCGTGTGCCCACTGCGATTCGGGTTTTAGAGCTCGCTCTATCGAAAGGTGATCTCTGCACCGCTGACTCCGGCTCACCGCAGACGGTGTAGAAGAGGTAATTAATGGACGGGAAAGACTCGCGGTTGCGCCACCCACGTGGACGTGTTCCGTCACGCATTCCGGCCGCCCGCAGCGGTCGCCTCGTTGTGCTTGGCCAGCACGCCGAACGTAACCAGGACGCCGACCAGCACGCTGATGGGCAGCGCGTTGTAGATCAACCGCGGCGTTAGGAAAAAGAGATAAGTAAAAGCCTTTGTCAGGGGAATCCTGTTTAGCACGATATCGACCAGCAACACGAAGAAATTGGAGATCTGACTCAGGCATACGAAGCTGGCCAGCACCACCGTGAAATAGAACACGAAGTTAGTCAGGATGTAGGCAATCTGGGGCGGCAAGGGCCAGCGAAAGGACCTGGTGCGCGGAACTTGGCCGAGTTCCGGCACGAAGCGCGCGCGCAAGCGGCTCAACGCGCCGCCGAACGCGTCTTTCAGTCCGCCCACAAAATCGCGTCCGCCCGGCGTCTCCATGCGCGCAACGGCGATCAACCCGGCCACCAGAAATGCCGCATTCGGCAGCCATAGGGCCACTTCCACCCGCAGGGCTCGCGCGCGGGCCAGGTTGACGAGCGTGATGAACGCCAGATCATAGCAGAAGAACACCAGAATAACGGCGGTCACGTATCCGCCCGACTTGCTGTCCTTGCGCGAGGATACGCCCAGCGGAATGCCCACTAGGGCTAGCACCAGGCAGGCAATCGGCAACGCCAGCCGCCGATGCAACTCGATGCGCGCTTCTACCCAGTCCGGACCGGTGGCCGAATAGCGCCGCAACTCGCGCGTGTTCATCTCACTGAATGGCTGCGGGGCGGCCGACACGGGAGGCTCGGCGCTGACTTGGGAAGCGTATACCTTGTCTAGCAGGTCTTTGCTTACGCGGATCGAAAGGGGCGTCAGCCGCAGCGTCATGGCTCCCGCGACCAACATGGCGGGGAAGGCGAACAGCATCACCGGCAACACCACCTTGCGGCTGGAGGAGCCGGCCGCCCGCATGGCATCGATCTCGCCGTCGGTGGCCAAGCGACCCAAGCCTACCAGGATGCCCACCAGCGTGCCGAACGGAATGGTCAGCGGCAGCAGCGGCGGCAGGGACAAAGCGAACAGATATAGAATCGTTTCCGGCCGGGCGGAACTGCGCACCAGCACCTCGAACAACTTGCCGACTCCCTGGAGCAAGATGATGGATGTCGCCAGGGCTATCCCCAGCAGCGAACTGGGAATGATCTCGCGGAAGATGTTTTGCACAACCAATTCGGAAAACTTCATCAGCCGCAGCCTCCGTTCCCTTTTGGGTGTGCCCGTAACGCAAACCGCTTGATCCTGGTGGCGGCCGCTGAGAAGATGGCCGCCATCGAACCGTCACGCCACCCTGGTGAGCACCCGCGCGGTGAAACCACCGTTCGGGTCGTTAAGGATGGCCCGCACCAAACCGCCACCTTGCGCGCCGGTCGCTCCTACCATTGCGATCACCTTTTTATTAGGCGTAACTTTCCTCTTCTGCGACCCTTATGGGTGTGCGCACGATATTATATGTTGATTTATCTTCTCTCGGAATCGTGCCTGGATCACACACCACAGGGAAGCTGAACCAAAGCCACTGATGGGAGCCGGCAGTTCGGCTGTCTGAAATCGAATTGTTTAGTCGAAGCGGCCGGCGCGACGGGTTTCAACCAAACGAACTCTGCCCTCAGTTAGCGCTCATGCGCTGCCGGCCCGCCCTTGGGCGGCCGATCACCGCCATGCTGCCGACGCGGCCATGGTCCACTTGGGCAGTCACCTGGGCGAACTCGGCGCCGTTCGATGCTGCCCGCATTCGCGCAGGTTTCCAGCGCGACTCCCTCTACGGAAAGAATAGCGCCTAGTCAGCACCGACCCATTAAGGACCGCGACCAGTCAATTGCGGAATGGCCCAGCGATGGCAACGCACCCAGAGCGCCGACGTACACCGCCGTTCAAGCCGCGGCCGTCGGCGCCACCGGGCTGCCATCCTGCTGAACGACCGTTCTTACCAGCGTGCCAGCTGGGTGAGCTGAATGAGGTTGCCGCAGGTGTCGTTCAGCATCGCTATGGTCGAGCCGGTCACGCCGGTGGGCGGCATCGTGAACTCGGCGCCGCGGGCCTTGATCCGCTCGTAGTCACCCTTGACGTCGTCGGTGAAGAACATGGCCGCAGGCTGGCCCTGTTGAAATATCGCCTCCTGATACGCTTTGGCCGCGGGGTTGTTGTTCAGCGCCAGCTGCAGCTCAGTGCCGTCCGGCTCCTCGGGCGAGGCCACGGTCAGCCAGCGAAATGGGCCCTGACTGAAATCGGTCTTCTTGGCAAAACCCAGTACTTCCGTATAGAAGCGCAGGGCCTTGTCCTGGTCGTCCACGTATAGGCTGGTCACCTTTATTTTCATTTCGTTTCTCCTTTGTCACTTTCGCGGTTTGGGCCGCGTCGTCTTGTGCTTGGTTTTTTTTGTTGGTGTTGACTGATCCATGCGGTCGAGGTGGCGTTCGAGAGCATCTACGTGAGCGGACCAGAACCGGCGGAACGGAGCCAGCCAGGCATCCACCTCCCGAAACGGTTCTGGCTTCAGCCGATACAGGCGGCGCTGTGCGTCCACCGTGGATTCCACGAAACCGGCCTCGCGCAGCACTCGCAGGTGCTTTGACACGCTTGGCTGCGGCATACGAAGTTGGCGCTCGATCTCTCCCACCGACTGTTGTGATGAGACCAGGAGGCTCAATATCGCGCGGCGGCTGGGCTCCGCAATGATTTCGAACACAGACTCCACTCTCTTGATATACTCCACAGAGCATATGCTTGTCAAGGTATATAAAGACAGGGGCGGGCAACGGTTTCAGTCGGCGTGCGGGGACGCGCAGTCTGAGGCGCGGTGGCGATCGTTACCCTGGATCTGGATCAGCCGACATCGGACAGCCCTGCGGCTAATTGCTTACGCTGAATACACAATTGGACCCTGATGCTTACGCTGAGACTCGCTACAACCGCGTTCAGATATGCAATCTCGCCTTCGAGAGCCTATTCCTCGATCGCTCCACCGACTGTTGTGACGAGACCAGGAGGGCTCAATATCGCGCGGCGGTTCGGCTCCGCGGATGATTTCGAACACGGATTCCACTCCTTTGGTATACTTTGCAGGGGTGGGTGTGAGCCGCACCGATGGACGGCTCGGGTGGCGCGCCGGGTGCGGGCAGGAACGCGAGGCGGTCACGCAACGAAACGCTGGCGTTAGCCGCAGTCGGGAAACTGAGCGTATCGAGAAACGTCTGGACGGAGGTAGTTCCAGATGCTTCATTCGAATGACGAAATCGTAGCGCTCGCTGACCAGGGGAAGGGAGCCCAGACTGAGGCTCCGCGCCGTCGCCCGGGTGGCAATGCAACAGTCTCCAGCGCCCGCCTTCACCTGCAGGGCCACCTGAATATGACCCGGCGCCAGCGCTCATAACCCCGGACAGTCGCTCCGTCGATTCCGATCCGCTTCAGATTCGAATCCAGGAGCGCTCGGCTCCTGGCGCCACCCTCGCGATTCACGATCACGTCTGGCAAAATCCTCGATACCTTTGAAGCTTTTCAGATTGCCTCTGGCTGTCGGATTCCTTCCTCCCAATCCGCAAATAAAATGACCGCGACCGAGTTCCTGGGTAACCGGCGCGCGATCTCGTGCAGATTGGAATTTCCGGTTGCTTCGTCCCGAAGGTGAGTTCCGGCGACGTGAATGCAACCCTCCTTGAGCGGCTTCCGAGCCTGTGAACTGTTCCGGTGCGCCAGGACTAGATCTATCCCCGCCGACCGGACGTGCCGCGCCAGAACAGAAGATCCCGGATCGCATCCGGCCACGAGAACACGGTTCGCGAAAATCTTCGCCGCGTTGAAAAGCCTCGACCCGCATCTTTCCGTCGGCTTTGGGGCGGGCATGCGGGGGATTGGCGATAGCCGCGTCGGCTGCTTCGAAATACCAGGGACCAGGAAGATGCGTGCAACCATCAGAAGTTAATCGACACGGCAGAGTTGGGCGAGCCGGCCCGGCGGCGGGGCGTCCGAGCCCGGTAGCAATGCGACTTCACACGCTCGCGAAGCCGAACGGTCAGGCCCTGCCGGGAGAGAAAAAGTTCGTCCACGGTTACGTTCAATGCGCGGGACAGTCTTAGAGCGCAACGGCCGTGTTGGGAACGTATGCGCCCGCCTCCATTGCGTAGCTACCTGCCGGCTTCCGCCGCCGCGGCAAGTGCGTTACGGAAATGCCCCGCTTCCTGCGGAGCATAGTGAGATGATTTTCGATTGGCGGCACGGTCTGGATCCTCGCTCGACATCCCCGCGACTGCAATGCCGCGGGCAGTAATGTCGCGGAGTAGTCCGGCGCACCGCAATTTTGCAGGCCGTTTCCCCGGTTTTTGGCAGATAGCGGAGCCCCGAGCCGGTTCGGGTTAGGTGGATCGCGGGGCCTGGCAGCCGAACTTCAAAACAGTCGCCGCAATCCGCGAGCTGTGGTTCCAGCTCGCGAAGGATAACGGCTGCGCCGACGGCGGCGATCACGCCAGATAAAGTCCCCCGATAGCGCACGGGCGGCCGATAGAGACTCTTTTAGCTCATATAATGGCGCCGCTGGCCTCAGCTCGACCCCGAGCATTTTGGGAGTATTTTTATTCGGATTCGAGTGGTATTCATCGCAGCAATTGCATGCGCATCGGCATTTCGACTTACGTCGGACTTTTGCGCGCGGTCATCCGGGGAATGCGGTAGTATCTTTTAAGGGACGCTTTACTTTAAAAAAGACAACATGATGATCTTTTGCAAGCTACGTTGGGGCTATGCATCAGCCTCGTCGAGACGGATTCTCAGGAAAGGTGATCCATCGTGAAACGCTCTGACCGCTCGCAGATCCTCTTCCGGTACGGGAGGCGATGGAAAACTTTGACGCGCGCCGGCTACGTTCCAACGGCTGCCTCACTGCTGCTGGCCCAACCCTTCTTGCTGCTTTTGTGGCTTGCGATGGGGGCGTTCCCGGCGTGGGCCCAAACGGGAGCGAGCCTTTCCGGCGTGGTGACGGACCAAACCGGCGCAGCCCTTCCCGATGTCGCGGTGACAATCAGGAACGTCGACACAGGTGCAACGCGCACGATCGCAACCGACGGCGGGGGGCACTATCAGGCGTCCGGCCTGCCTCCGGGGCGCTTCGAGATTCGAGCGGCAAAACAAGGGTTCGCCGATGAAACGCGCACGGGAATCAGCTTGGCGGTTGGCCAGGACGCCACGGTCGACATTAAGATGCAGCGGAGCACCCCCGACGCCTGCGCGAGCGGCCACGAGTTCGCCACCACCGATTGCACGCTGACCTGGCACGGCATCACGCTGTACGGTGCGTATGACGTCGGCGTCGGCTGGGTCAGCCACGGCTTACCGGAAAACGCCACTAACTATGAAGGCGAATCTCTGGTGAACCGAAACGGCTATCAACATCGATTCCTCATCGCACCGAACAACCTGCAGCAGACGGGTCTGGGCATCCGGGGCAAGGAAGAGTTTCTGCCTGGCTGGTCCGTTGTGTTCAACGCTTCAACCGGCATCAATCCGCAGTCCGGCCAGCTCGCCAACGCGTCAGCCACCGACATCGTCAACAACGGCCTTCCCAGGAGCAGCTATTCGGATAGCCATCGACGGCGCGCGCGCGGGCCAACCCTTCAATGACGAATTCTATGCCGGTATATCGTCCGCGCATCTCGGCACGCTGACCTTCGGTCGTCAGCGCTCTCTCGGTACCGATGCGATGCTCCTTTACGATCCGGCCGGCGGCAGCTATGCCTTTTCGTACATCGGGTATAACGGCACGATGGCCGGCGGCGGCGACACCGAGGACAGCCGTTGGGACGACGCCCTGAAGTATCGCCTCACCTATGGCCCGGTCCATTTCGGCGCGATGTATAAATTCGCCGATGGTTCTGGCGGCTGCTACTCGGCCTCCGCAACCTGGACTGCCGCCACCTGTACGCCGGAAGCGGCGCATAACAACGCCTATGGATTCGACCTCGGCGGAGACTACGGCAAGTTCTCCGCCGACATCGTCTACCAACATTACAACCAGGCGATCAGCGTATTGAACCCCTTGCTGGGGCCTCAGAGTCCGACGCAGTCATATCAGTCGACCACCGACAGCATCAATACAAACCCCATCACCGGGGCCAATCTGATCGGAACGACCAACACCGTATATGGCATCGTGACCGACAACAGCGCCATTATGTTCGCTGCCAAGTATACGTGGGACCCGTTCAAGTTCTTTGCCGGCTACGAATACATCCGGCAGACTAACCCGTCGAACCCGTTGGGCGTTGGCGCCTCGGACCAGGGCGGTTATCTCATGAGCGGCGTCGAAGACAACAATCTTGATTCTCCCAAGCACGTGCAGATCTGGTGGACGGGCGTGAAATACGCCTTCGACAGCAAAACCGACATCACTTTCTCCTGGTATCATCAGCTGCAGAACGACTTCCGTGTTCCGACGACCTGCTCGCCCGAAGCCGGTTTCCGCAGTTCCTGCGCGGGCACCCTCAACGAGGGGTCGCTCTATGCGGATCATCACTTCACCAAGCGTTTCGACGGTTTTGCCGGAATTGCGTATTCCTACGTGAGCGGCGGTCTGGCCATCGCCATTCCTCATGGCCCCGGCGTCCCCTATAACTACGACAACAACCTTGCTCCGACAGTCGGTGGTCGTTTCACCTTCTGATCGTTTCCGCGGCGGGCTCAGTCGAGAGCCCACATGCGTACCTGAAGCGCGCGATCTGCCGTGCGCCGCTCTTCGCGGCAGTGCGAATTTTCGAGAACGCCACACCGCACGTGGGTACACGGAATCGCGGCGCGCCGGTTGCCCGCCTGGCTGCCGAATGTCCTTTGAATAGGCTATATCTTTTGACATTTGGCGTCGCACACTCCGTTGTGCTCAAACAGGCGGGCTAAGGTCATCAAGGTGGACGAGAAATTGAGACGTCCTATTGATCACGCTTGGAATCGTCGCCGCTTCCAAACAACGGGACACAGCGCCGGCTTGCACGCCGGTCAGGCGGGCCTGGAGATCCGCCGCAGACCTGGAGGTCTGCCCCACAGCCTATTCCACTGCCAGCGTAACTCCAGCCTGTGCGCTTGTCCCCGCGATGGTGACTGCCAGCGGCACGTTGGAGCCCGGCGCAACACCGTCCGGCACTTGCACGGTGATCTGCGTCAGGCCAGCGATCAGAAACGGTGCGGCTCCCGCGTAGGCGATGTTGGGGCAGGGAATGCCTCCCATAGTGACGGTGACGCTATTGGCTGGAAGCATGGGGTAAGGTGCAGTCGCCAGCAAGCCATCCACACTGGCGGGCGTGGTGGCGCCCGCGCCGGTCAGGTAGATGTCCACATAGCCGCCGCGTGAGACTGGGTTCGCGGCGGTATTCAAGCTATAGTCGATGTTATTCAGAATTGCGCCTGGGCCGGTTCCCGAAGCGTTGGCCGTGAACAGGCCGGGTGCGGCGGCGGCTACCGTCAACGACACCGGCGCGGAAACGGCGCCCAGATACTCCACCTGCAGGGTGGTGGTGGATTGGCCGGCCACCTCGTAGGGCACTACGGCATTCACTTGTCCGGCCGAGGCGTAGGTGATGGGGGCAGGTGTGCCGTCGAACAAGACATGCACTCCCTGCAACGCATTCGCCACCAGCAACGGATTCGTCAGTTGCAGGCTGGCAGCATTCGCAGGGCCGAGCGCCGATCCATAGATCGCTACGATCTCTCCCGGAGCCACGGTCGAACCGTAGCTTCCGGCATTGACCACACTCGCCACGGCCGGGTTGTTTTGGGTGTTGGACAGGCGCAGCAGGGCCGCACCATAGCCCGGCAGCGTGACCTGCATCTGCGCAGCAGGTGTGAGCGCTTGGGGCACGGGGCCGCCGGGTAGCGGCGTGGAAGCATCCAGCGTAACCAGCGTGGCCGTGGTGAAGGCACCCAGGGCCGAGAGATCCAGTGCGAAGGTGCGCGATGTGCCGGGTCCATTGTCGTCGAAGTTGATGGTGCTATTACCATTGGCGGAACTGGCCTGGACAGGCTGCAGAGCGTAGTTGGACATCAGGATCACCACCGACCCGTCCACGTTGCGCGCGGCCATCGTCTGGGTATCGAACTGGAATCCGCCGCTGCCCTCCCAACCAGTCGCACCGCTGGGAGCACAACAGCCCGTGGTGGTCGTCTGCAGGATATCCTGACCGGGCGGCGAGGGAAGCCAGTGCGCCAGATAATAATCCACCCAGTAGCTGAGTTGCTGGGTGTAGGGCGGCCCTCCGGACGGGCTGCCAATCTCGCCATACTGCTGGTCGGCGCCGAAACTCCAGTGATAGAGGGCCTGTGCGCCGGCCTCGCCCAGTTGCTCAAATACCAGGGAGCGCCAGGCGGCAAAGAAGGGACTGCTGCCCCGCGGATCCAGCACAAACTTTTGCGGGGCGTTGCAGGCGCTGATCCCGTTGCCTATGTCGTAGTCGGCGTTCACATTGTTCTCGGTGATCCAAACCGGCACGTTAGCCAGGGCCGGGTTAACGGCCAACAGGGCATACATGGTTTGGACCTCGGTGGCGAAAGTGGGCACGGTGGCAAAGAGACTCTGGTCGTAGCTGGTCTGGTCGCAGGTGGAGTAAAAATGTTTGGCTACTACATCCACCGGGGCGGTGACTCCGGCAACGAAGGTGGGCAGGTAAGTTTCAGCGTATCCCGCAAGTTCGACGGCCACAAACTTGATGTTCGGGTCCGCCTGGGCCATCAGGGGTACAACGGTGTTGTAAAGCGTCACGTACTCCGCCGCCGTAACATTGTTGCCGTCTGGCTCGTTGAAAATGCCCCACCAGGTCACCGGATACGGCGTGGGGCTTTGATAGTGTTGCCCATTGTCGGTGAACCCGCCGGTGTTGTAATAGCGGACGAGATTGGCGCTCATCTGCGCGAATTCCGGGATGCTGGCGGGCAGAATGAAGCCGTTGGCATCGCTCAGATAAGCCGGGGCCGTGCCGATCTGGAACTCGGGGCTGTGGTCGCCGGAGCTTTGGATCGGGGGGAACATGGTGTTCAGTGCGGTGAAGTCCCATGTGTCGGGGGCGGTGAGCGGTATGCCGTCCGAAACGACCTGCGTCCGCGTGTGCCACGGATAGAGAGCGGTCATCTGGCTGGGCGCGTCCGGCGCACTGCTGAAGAATTGATCGTTATAGCTGGCCAACTGAAACGAAGTGGACATGGCCACCTGCAGGCGGCCTTTGACACCTACCGAGGTGTCCGTTTGATTGCCGACCTGGACATTGACCGTAGTGGATTGCGCCGCGGCACCGGCGCCCGCCAGCAACACCATCGTGAAGCACCGGATCCTGGATATGGATATTGACATAGGCGACCTCAAAGACCCTTCCTCCCATGGGTAAACGTATCAGGTCGCGGGGCCGAGTGACGGACGTTTATTGGGTGGGATTCCGGAGAAGCTGAATGCAAATTCCAGAGGAAAGCCGAACGGGATTCCGGGATGAACCAGAAACGGCAGCCTTTGTTCCCGCCTCGGGACACAGTGGCCCCCAGCGCGCGAATAAGCGCTCCCAATCGAAGGATTAACTCCCGGCTGCCCGATCCCACCTAGGGAAGGCCGACATTCCGATCTACGGGACTTCGCACGCCAACTGCCTCAACGTATTCGGCCGTCGTAATGCACCAGCACATGCCAGAGGTGTCTCAGAAGCCTGAGCGCCTCGAAGCAGTTGCCCCACTCAAGCCACCGATCGGTCTCCATGTGTAGCGAGGCTGCGGCTCGCCCGATCTCGGCACCGTCTGGAATTCCATCCATTCCGGCAATGCGCTGCGCGAGTCGTGGTATCGCTGGGCGGCGAACGCCGGATCCGCCGCCAATGTCTCAATATCCCGGTGCAATCAAATGGACCCGTGTATCTGGGCTTCGATCACGCTGTCCAGCACACGTCCTGGCTCGGCATCTGAGCTGCCCTGCGGGTTGCAAAGTGCCGGCGTCCAAAACCTCGATATTATTCGCGGCGTCCGCCACCAGCAAGACATGGTTTGTCGAAATCGAAGAGGCCGGCGTGGACGCCAGCCGCAGGACTGGAGTCCTGCCCACAATTGCGATGCGCTGACCGCCCCGCCTGTGTTATTCTATATTCCGTAACCAAAACGAGATAAAGAGAAGACAAGGAGCAACCACTCGAGCATGGCACTGGCGACGGATGTAAAGCGGCAGGTAATCACTGGAAATCAGCGTGGTAAGGCTGATACGGGATCGCCGGAAGTGCAAATCGCCCTGTTGAGTGAACGCATCACGCAGCTTACGGAACATTTCAAGACCCACCAGAAGGATCATTCCTCCCGCAAGGGCCTTCTGACTATGGTCGCCAAGCGGCGGCGGATGCTGACGTATCTTCGGGACACCGATCCGGATCGCTACAAGACGCTTCTGCTAAAGCTCGGCATACGCCGCTAGCCAGGTCCCTTCCGGGGCCGTTTCGTCCTGTCAACTCCAGTCTCATCGGCCAGTTTTACGACTGGCCAAATTTCGTCGCTGGCTGCCCGTGATCGGGCGGTCGAGGCTTGGAGAATTAGAAAATGTCACATACAGTTGAAATCGATCTGGGAGGCCGCCAGATCACCCTAGAAACGGGCAGAATGGCCAAACAGGCGAACGGCGCGGTCGTCGTTCGATGCGGTGATTCCGTGGTGCTGGTCTCGGCCTGCATGTCCGAAGAGCCGAAGCCCAATGCCGGCTTCTTTCCTCTTACCGTGGATTATCGCGAGTATACCTACGCCGCCGGCAAGATTCCGGGCGGCTTTATCAAGCGCGAGGGGCGTCCCTCGGAAAAAGAAATCCTCACCAGCCGGCTGATCGACCGGCCAGTCCGTCCGTTGTTCCCCGAAGGGTTTTTGAACGAGACCCAAATCATCGCCATGGTGCTTTCCGCCGATCCGGAGCAGGACCCCAACTCGCTCGCGGTGGTTGGCGCGGGCGCCGCACTGGCTATTTCGGATATTCCGTTCCACCACGTGCTGGGCGGAGTGCGCGTGGGAATGGTGAAGGGCGAATACCTCGCCAACCCCACTTATTCGGAGGGCCGCGAGTCTAAGCTGAATATCATCGTGGCCGCCACTGAGGGCGGCATCGTGATGGTGGAGGCGGGCGCGCAACAGGCTTCCGAACAGGAGGTCATCGGCGCCATCGACTTTGGCCATACCTGCTGCAAGAAGATCGCCGCGGCCATCCGCGAATTGGTGGCGAAGGTCGGCAAGCCGAAGCGCGTTTACGAAGCCAAACAGCTCGACCAGACGCTCTATGATCAAATCTCCGCCCAGTTGCGCGAGCCGCTGATCGACGCGCTGAACACCGAAAAGTATCCGAAGCTGGAGAGCTACAGCCGCGTCGCCGCGTTGAAGGCGCAGGCCATCGGAGCGCTGCCGGAAGAACAACAAGAAGAAGGCAAGAAGATCTACGAGGCGCTGAAGGAACGCATTTTCCGCGACGAGATGCTGAAGCACCACCGCCGTCCGGATGGCCGCGCTTTCGACGCGATCCGCGCCATCACCATTGAAACCGGCGTGCTGCCCAGAACCCATGGTTCCGCGCTGTTCACACGCGGCGAAACCCAGGCCCTCGTTACGGTCACGCTGGGAACGAAAGACGACGAACAGCGCATCGAACTGCTGGAACCCGGCGAGGCTTCCAAACGCTTCATGTTGCACTATAATTTTCCACCGTTTAGCGTTGGTGAGGTTGGATTTATGCGCGGACCTGGCCGTCGTGAAATCGGCCACGGAGCGCTGGCCGAGCGGGCTATTCTGCCGCTGGTTCCGCCCGACACTACCTTCCCTTACACGCTACGTGTGGTCAGCGACATCCTGGAGTCGAACGGCTCCAGCTCTATGGCTACGGTATGCGGCGCTTCGCTGGCGTTGATGGATGCGGGCGTGCCGCTTCCCGCGCATGTGGGCGGCGTGGCCATGGGTCTGGTGAAGGAGGGCGACGATTACGCCGTGCTCACCGACATCGCCGGCGCCGAAGATCACTACGGCGATATGGATTTCAAAGTGGCGGGAACGCGCGACGGCATCACGGCCCTGCAAATGGATATCAAAGTGCCGAACGTCACCGCCGCCATCATGCACGAAGCCCTGGAACAGGCGCACCGGGGCCGCCTCTACATCATCGACAAGATGGAGGCCGCCATTCAACACCCGCGCGCCAACATGTCGCAGTACGCTCCGCGCATTTACACCATCAACATTCCGACCGATAAAATCCGCGACGTCATCGGACCAGGCGGCAAGGTGATTCGCGGCATTATCGAGCAGACCGGCGTGAAGATCGACGTGGAAGACGATGGCACTGTGCATGTGTCTTCCGCCGACGAAGCTGCGGCCAACAAGGCGCTGCAGATCATTGGCGATATCACCGCGGTAGCCGAAGTGGGCAAGACCTACTTGGGCAAAGTGGTGCGCCTGGTAGATTTCGGCGCGTTTGTGGAGATCTTCCCCGGTACCGACGGCCTGCTGCATATCAGCGAGATCGCGGAGAACCGCGTGCGCGAAGTGCGCGACGAGTTGAAGGAAGGCGACCAGATTCTGGTCAAGGTTCTGGCGCTCGAAGGCAACAAGATCAAGCTGAGCCGCAAGGCGGTGTTGCGCGAGCAGCGCGAGAAACTGGCCAAAGCCAAGTAGCAACGGGCCGAGGATAGCCGTGGATCTGCACAATAACCTCTTCTACAGCTATCGTGGCCCAATCCTAGACGCCGACGCTCGCGAACGGCAGCTTGAGAACAACCTCACCAAGGCGCTGGTCAACACCCTATCCCTCGGTGGCGAGAAGGTGTGCCGCGCCTTTCTTTCTGAAATAGGCATTCGGGATGCCCGTGACGCCAAGTTTCTACTGCAGCGTCGCGACCTTCCAATACGAAGCGCGAAGGATAGGCGGGACCGCGTGCTTTTGGGCATTTCCAAATGCGAGTCGACGTGCGTGTTTTCTCCGGGTGCGGACGAGAGATATCACAGTATTCCGGATGCCTGGATCTTCGGTGACGGATTCGCCGTCGTGCTTGAAAGTAAGGTGAACGGCGATTTTTCGCCGGGGCAGATGCAGGCGCACTTTGAATATCTGAAACACGAAGGATGCTCAGAGCCGAGGCTGGTCCGCAGGACTTTGGAGAGACCTTCATTCCGCATTCGAGACGCTCCTGCCGCGCTTAGACGGCATCCCGAAGTTCCTGGTGGAGCAATTCCTCCAGTTCCTGGAGTACAGCGGCATGACTGGGTTCACAGACTTCAAAATCGAACACTTTCGCTACTTCTTGCTGCACGACGACGATGACGCACGGCGCTGGATTCGCGAGCAGGTCACGTCGTTTGCCGATCTGGTGCTGACCGGTCTCAAAGTGGTGGAACCGTTCTACGACGCCTTCGACGTCGGAAATCTCAAGCGCGACCAATCGGAGTGTTGGGTAGCTTTCGGTCCGCGGGATTATAAAGAGGTGACGCACCAGACGGTTTCACTTGGCTCCGACGGTCTCCGGGTCTTCGTCAATACGGAGCTCAAACACCCTACCGACCGGCTCAAACGCGCGCTCGCCAAATCCGAGTCTGAACTTCGGAAAGCGCTACAGGCTCTCAATGACGTCGAGCCCTTCGACTCGATACTGAAGGAGCGCATTCAGCGCGAGGCGATGCTGTACGACTACCGCGAGAGGATGCGCCTGCACTCCTCGATGCTCCTTCAGGAGGCCGGCGACACCGCCTGGCAAGCGCTTGTCCAGACGGTCAATCGGCTGCCTTTGGCCAATCTGCTGATCGAACGACTGCTGCCACCGAGCAAACTAATTGGAGCCGAGGCGGTCCGGCTGGTTGTGGACATCCTGCGACGCAATCACGCCGTCGTGAGTCTGCTTAACGCGTGACTGACTGAGCCTCGCGGCGGCTGTCGAGCATTAGTAGTGCCAATTGTAGCTACGCAGCTGCTATACTGGCCGTAGCGGAATGGATTTTGAGTGGGACGAAAACAAGGCCGCGCTGAATGAACGAAAGCACAAGGTTCCGTTCCATTTTGCGACGCGTTTTCCTCGACCCAAACCGCATAGAGTGGGCCGACACAAGCGGATTGTCGGGTGAGTCCCGGTGGATCACCATCGGTCTCGTCGAGGGCTTTGAGGTCGTGGTGGCTTATACGCTGCGCGGTGAAGCGATCCGGCTCATCTCCGCAAGAAAGGCAGAGCGACATGAGCGCGAAGACTACTGGCACCGTTAAGTTCACCTTGGATCCCACCCGTCCGCCCGCACTGACGAAGCAAGCAAAAGCGCGTCTGGCTCGGCTGGCTGACAAGGATATCGATCTTACGGACATACCAGCCACGTATGGTGTTGCCTGGAAGCGCGAGGGTCGGTTGATTCCGGAAGCGAACAAACAGCAAATCACACTGCGGATCGATGCCGATGTGCTGTCGTTTTTCAGATCGACGGGCGCGCGCTACCAGACTCGCATGAACCAGGTATTGCGCTCGTATATGACTGCCCAGCGGCTGGCCGAGGTATCCCGAAGACCGCGGGTCCGGTGAGGGCCGACCGCCTCCGGCACCTTCGTAGGAGGTCCGCGCCGGTCCAGAGGGTGCTATACTCCCAACTTCAGCATCGACAAGGGGTAATGTTTCTCAGTCGCCTGCGCGCCTATCTGCTGATCGACCCCCTCATTGTGATAGCGACGGTGGTCTTGGGGCTGGCATCCCTGCTGGCCTCCGCATTCGATACGCGCGGCCGCACGCAACACGCCATCGCGCGTTTGTGGGCACGGGTGCTGCTGGCGGTCAGCGGTGCCCGCGTGCATGTCGAGGGACTGGAGAAGCTGCAACAAAATACCGCCTACGTGCTGGTGGCCAATCATTCGAGCTACATGGATACACCCGCGGTTCTGCTGTTCCCGCTCCAGATCCGGTTCTTCGCCAAGCGCGGACTGTTCAAGATTCCTTTACTGGGGGGACATCTGCGGCGCGCCGGGCACCTGCCGGTGGTACGCGAAAATCCGCGGGCGTCCCTCAAGAGCTTGTCAGAGGGGGCGCGCCTGATACGGGAGCGAGGCATCTCGGTCGTACTGTTTCCGGAGGGCGGCCGCTCCCCCGCGGGGTTGCGCGAGTTCAAAGAAGGCGCCGCATATCTGGCGATCAAGGCGGGCGTGCCGGTGGTCCCCATTGGTATATCCGGGACCCGGCAAATATTGCCGATGGGCTCGTTTCACGTAAGACCTCATTCCATCACGATTCGGATCGGCGATCCGATTTCGACCGCAGGTCTGAAGTTGGACGTGCGCGGCGAGTTGAGCCAGACTCTGCGGAGCAAGGTCGCGGAGTTGATCGGGGCGATCGGCGAATAGGTCCCCGCCCTGTTTCCTATCAGAATTGGCCATTTCTCTGATTATCCAGAAGAGATACAATTTGGGTTGGCTTGCGCGAAAAATCTGCGCCAATGCGGCCCCAATTCGTGTAAACTACTAATACTTCACTGACGCGCCTGCGGACCGAGCCGGGGCATCTGCCTTGATGATTAATGGGAATCCAACAATGAAGTTCGCCTGGCTTTTGGTGTTTGCGTGGCTTTTACCCGCGCAAGAAGCGAGCTTCACCCTAAGCACCACCGCTGTGGTGGTGGGCGCCACCGCCGGCAGCGGCTCGGTCGAACTGGTATCCTCGTCGCCCACCGCAGCCTGGATCGCTTATAGCAGCGCTACCTGGCTGCACGTTTCGCCGGCCAGCTTCAACGGAACCGGCAGCGCCCTGATCGAGTTCACGTATGATGCCAACCCGAACAGCGCTCTGCAAACCGGCACACTATCGATCGCCGGCCTGACCCTGACCGTGACCCAAGCCGGCACCAGCTTTGTGCGGGTCAACGCATTGTCGCCCCTGATCGCGCAGGGGCTGGAATTGCCCTACGCGACCGCTTTGGACAGCCAAGGCAACCTCTACATCGCGGATAGCGCCCAAAATACCATCCAGGAGTGGGTGGCGGCCACGCAACAGTTGACCACGCTGGTATCCACCGGATTGAACGCACCGCACGGAGTCGCAGTGGACAGCCAGGGTAACGTATACATCGCGGACGCTTACAACAATGCGATCAAGCAGTGGAGCCCCGTGACGCAGCAGGTGACCACGTTGGTCTCGGCAGGTCTGAGTTTTCCGCTGGGAGTGGCGCTTGATGGGCAGGCGAATGTATATATCGCGGATTTCGGCAATAACGCGGTGGAGCAGTGGAACGCTACCACCCAGCAGTTGACAACGCTGGTGGCATCGGGCCTGAACCATCCCGCGGGCGTAGCGGTGGACGCCTTCGGTAACGTGTACATCGCGGACTTCCTTAATAACCAGGTGGAACAGTGGAGCGCGCTGACTGGGCAAGTCACGACCCTGATTTCCCAAGGGGTCAGTCTTCCCAACGCCGTGACGGTGGATGGGCAGGGCAATGTATATCTTATAGACGGCAACAACGACGCGCTGAAGGAATGGAACGCCGCCACACAAACGGTCAGCACGCTGGTCTCGTCGGGAATGAATGGAACGTTTGGCGTAGCTACCGATGGGCAGGGCAACTTTTATCTCGCCAATACCGGCACGGGCAGCATACTGAAGCTGTCGTCCGGCTATATGGGGCTGGCCACCACCAGCCTGAATGAAGGTTCGCAGGCGGGCACCGATTCCGTGGCGGTTATCGCCTTGGGTGCCAGCGTGCCGCTCACCGCCACGAGCGACCAGAGCTGGCTGGCGATCACAGGGACAACCGGCGGAATGATCAGCTTTGCGTTTACGGCCAATACCTCGACGTCCAGTCGCGTCGCACATATACTTACGCTGGGGCAGCAGGTTACGGTGACGCAAGGTGGGGATGTGGCGGCCGGCCTGAGTAAGACCGCGGGCGATGGCCAGAGTGCGCAGGTGGGTCAGGCTTTTCCGGTGCTGCTGCAGGTAACCTTGACCGACAGCAAAGGAATTCCTGTTCAAGGCGCCGGGGCGACGTTCAGTGTAACGGCGGGCTCAAGCGGAGCGGCAGGTGCGTTCGCCAGCACGCCGCCGATGCCGATCTTGACGGATCAGAACGGGAATGCCGTAGCCCCCGCCCTGACTGCCAATGGCATCGCCGGATCGTTTACGGTGCTGGCCAGCGTTAACGGACTGAGCGTTACCTTCTCGTTGACGAACACCAGCTATGGACTGGCCAACAATTCGGTAGTGGTAGGAAGCGCGGCAGGCAACGGAACAGTGCTAATCGTCTCCAACGGGCCGTGGACGGCCACGAGTAATACGGCGTGGCTGCAGGTCGCGGCGGGCAGCGCGAGCGGTGTGGGTAGCGCCTTGATCCAGTTCAGTTACCGCGCTAATCCGAATTCGAACGCCCGGTTAGGGACGCTGAACGTCGCTGGATTGGCGTTCACCGTAACCCAGGCAGGCACAAGCTATGTCCCGATCACGGCGATGACCACCCTGATCAATGCGGGGCTCAACAATCCGCAAGGAGTAGCGGTGGATAGTCTGGGCAACTTATACATCGCGGACACGGGGAACAATTCCATCAAAGAATGGAACGTCGGTACACAGCAGGTGACTACGCTTTCGTCAGCGCGGAACGGCCCTAAAGCGGTCGCGGTAGACAATCAAGGCAATGTCTATATTGCCGATAGCGGCAACAACACCATCGAGGAGTACAGCGCCTCCAGTCAGCAACTGAGCACGCTCGTAACGGGACCGGTGAATCCATCGGGAATCGCGGTGGATGCTCAGTATAACGTGTACTTCTCCGACACCGGGGATAACGCCATAGACGAATGGAATCCCGCAAGCCAGCAGGTAACTACGCTCGCCAGTAATGGCTCGCTGAATCCTGAGGGAGTGGCGGTGGACGGACAAGGCAACGTCTACTTCGCCGACAGCGCCAACAATGCCGTAAAGGAATGGGTAGCGGCCGGCGGGCAGGTGAATCTAGTGATTGCAACCGGGCTAAACAATCCTACCGGCGTCGCGGTGGATGGACAGGATAATGTGTTCGTGGCCGACACCGGCAACAACGCCATCAAGGAATGGAATGCCGGCAGCCAGCAGGTGGCGGTGCTGGTATCGGCGGGCGTCAACAGTCCCGCGGGCGTGGCGGTGGATGCGCAGGCGAACATCTACGTGGCGGACACCAACAATAATGCCATCGAAAAGGTGACTCCGGCCTGGCTGGCATTGAGCGCCGGTAGCCTGACGGAAAGTTCCCAGGCGGGTACGGATGCGCTCAGTGCACAAGTGTTGCCGGCCGCCACCCCGTTGAGCGCCACCAGCGACCAGACGTGGTTGACTATTACCGGCCTCGCCGGCGGCGTCATTAGTTTTGCGTTCCAAGCCAACACCTCGACGGCTAGCCGCACGGCGCACATCGCAGTTTGGGGTGTGCCTGTGACCGTGACGCAGGGCGGCGATACGCCGACAAGCCTGGCCAAGTGCGGCGGCGACGGCCAGAGCACGCTGCTGGGGCAGCCCTTTGCCACGGCGCTGGCCGTTTGCGTGACCGATTCCGGCGGCAATGCTTTGGCAGGCGTGCCGGTGACGTTCAGCGTGACGCCTGGTGCGAGCGGAGCGGCTGGGACGTTCAGCGCCAGTCCGCCGATGCCCATTGCGACGAACGCGAGCGGCATGGCTATCGCACCGCAGTTAACGGCCAACGCGACCGGCGGCACGTTCACCGTGGTCGCCAGCACCGGCTCGCTGAACGTGACCTTTACTCTTACGAATGTGGCTTATGGCCTGGGAACCTCGTCGGTATTAGCTGGGAGTGCGGCGGGCAGCGGCAGTGTATTCTTGTCAGCCAGCGGACCTTGGACCGCCAGCAGCAATGCATCCTGGCTGCAGGTGGCCCCGGGAAGCGCCGGCGGTACTGGCAATGCATTGATCCAGTTCAGTTACAGTGCCAATAAGAACGCCAGCGCGCAAACCGGAACAATCTCCATCTCCGGATTGACATTTACAGTGACGCAAGCAGGCGCGAGTTACAACGCCCTCAGTCTCGTCAAAGGGCTGGTCCCGTCCGGCTTGAAGAGTCCGGAGGGTGTGGCCGTGGACGGGCAGGGGAATGTCTATATCGCGGATAGCAACAATAACGCCATTAAGGAGTGGATTGCGCAGAACCAGAAGTTAGTCATATTGCTCGGGGCAGGGCTAAATGGTCCGACGGGCGTGGCCGTGGATGGACAGGGCAACGTTTACATCGCCGACCGGAAAGACAATGCCATTAAAGAGTGGAACGTGGCGACCGGAGTCTTGACGTCGCTGGTTTCCAAAGGACTGAGCAGCCCGGAGAGCGTGGCGGTGGACGGCCAGGGTAATGTCTATTTTTCGGATGCCAACCACAATGCCATTAAGGAATGGGTAGCAGCAACCAATAAAGTCGCAACGCTGATTTCTACCAATCTCAACTTCCCACAAGGTGTGGCGGTGGATGATCTGGGGAACGTTTACTTGGCGGATAGCAAGAACAACGCCGTGAAAGAGTGGATGCCGTCCAGCAACTCAGTCACAACCCTGGTGTCCAGCGGGCTGAACTCACCTTCCGCGGTAGCCGTGGACGGAGAAGGCAACGTGTACATCGCCGATGCCGGCAATAATGCCGTCAAAGAGTGGAGCCCGGCGAGCGGGCTGGTGACAACGTTGCTAGCTACGGGACTCAAGTCTCCGGGCGGCGTCGCGGTGGACGGCCAGGCCAATGTATATATCTCCAATACCGGCGGCAACTCCATCAAGGAATACACCGCCGTTTACCTTTCCCTGGGCACCCTGGGGCAAAATTTACAGCCCACAGCGGGGAGTGACTCGATTCCCGTCCAGGTGCTTCCTGCGAATACGCTGCTGACCGTTACGCCCGGCGCATCCTGGCTGAACATCACCGGTACGAGCGGCGGTGCGATCAACTTCTCGTTTCAGGCCAATACCTCGATCAATATCCGTTCCGCGCAGATCACTGTGTTGGGTGAGCCGGTAACGGTAACGCAACTTGGCGACCTCCCTGCGACCATTACCAAGACGGGCGGCTCTGGTCAGAGTGCGGCCGCCGGGCAGCCCTTCGCTTCGGCGCTGCAGGTGCAAGTTAAGGATGCGGCCGGCAATGGCGTGCAGGGCGCGCAAGTCATATTTACAGTGAAGGCGGGAGCGAAGGGCGCCAGCGGGACATTTAGTTCGTCCCCCACCGTGGTGACGGCAGCCAAAGGTTCGGCCGCATCGCCGCAGTTGATTGCCAATAACATCGCCGGAACATTCACCGTGACGGCCAGCGTAGGACGCTTATTGGCCAGCTTCACGCTGACGGTCACTGCGCCGTGAAGCATATGAGGACAACACCATGCCACATAATGACGAAATAGGTCGCCGCGAGTTTTTGCAGCGCGTGGGCGCCGGCACACTGTTAGGCGCTGCAGGTCTGGGAAGCAAACCGGCCATGGCGCTGGCGAATAGCGCGTGGACACCGCCGCCAACCCTGAAGAACCCAAACATTCTGATCATCATGGTGGACCAGATGCGCCCGCCCGTGTGGATGAATTCCAGCCAGTCGGCGTCTCTGAGCCAGACCGTGCTGCCCAACATCATGGGGCGAATTCTGAATAACTCTTACAGCTTTGAGCAGTTTTTCGTGGCGGCCACCCAGTGTACGGCCTCGCGGGCTGCTCTGCTCACCGGCCTGTATGCGCCCCAGACGGCCATGTACGTCAACTGCGATGGAAGTGTGCCCAGCCTGAATCCGGCCTTCCCCACCTGGGGCGAGGCGGTGCCGACACTGAATCCCGCGTATGCCGGCAATGTTTGGTGGTTCGGCAAGTGGCATCTTTCGACGCAAGTGGATTCGACCCCCTTATTGCCTTACGGATTCAAGACCAGAACGTACCCCGGCGGATCGCATCCGTCCAACCCGTCGCCCGACGGCGCAACGAATGAAGGGACTGATGGCGGGCTTTTCAACAACAACGTGTTTGCCAGCGACGCGATGATCGCGGGCGATTTCGTAGGCTGGCTGCAGGGACAGGCGCCGACCACCGGGCTGCCGTCGTCGCCCTGGTGCGCCACCGTAAGCCTGATTAATCCGCACGATATTTGCGATGCGCCCGATTGGTTGCAAAGCTCGCCTTTTCCGCCGCAGGGAGTGCCATTGCCAAATGTGTATTTCCCGCCGCCGAGCGGAACTCCTCCATCGTTCTATGCGAACACGCCAAGCCCATGGAATTATGAGAACCTGTCACAAGTTCCCAACAAGCCCACGGTCCAGGAATGGTTCGTGAACGGGGCTAATGGTCAGGTGGGAACTGTAACTAATTGGACGTTGTTTCTGAATCAATATTTCTGGCTGCAAAATTTCGTGGATCAACAAGTGGGAGCGGTGTTGAACGCGCTGGCCAGTTCCCCGTTTGCGAACAACACCATTATTGTTTTCCTATCCGATCATGGCGAATTCGGGGGATCTCACGGTATGCGCACTAAGGGCTTCGCGGTCTACGACGAAGCCATACACGCGCCCTTCTACGTGCAGTTTCCCGGACAGTCCGGCACGATTGCCATGAACCAGATGTTCTCCGGAGTGGACCTGTTCGGCTTCATTTGCGATCTGGCGGCGGGTGGCAGCGGGCAGTGGCGGCTGCTCTATCCGGATTTAGCCAACCGGCAATCCATATGGAGCTTTTTGTATAAGAACAGCGGCGAGACACGGATCGCCCCGGCGCCAGTGGGGCTGCCCTATATTCTGCATACCTTCGACGGCAGTCCATCCGCGCCCATGGGTCACATCGTATGCATGCGTACTAAACTGGATGTAAGTAACGGAATTATCGGCGCTAAGTTGGCATTCTATACCAATTGGGCCGCCTGCACCACTTATCCGAACTCGACGCCGCCGCAACCGGAGTTCTACGACTACAATCCCCAGACGACGGACAACACTAGTGAGCTCGGCAACGATTATTACAGCAGCAATCCCACCACCCAAAACACAATCGCGGAATACACCCAGGTGATGGGCAGTTTTATTCCGCCCGCTACTGGAATCATGGCGACTGAATTGAACCCGCCGTTGGTGGGCACCGGTACGGATGGAAATCCGCTGAGCCAGGCGTTGGCCGCCGCGCAGGAGGCGTTCTACGAGTATGCCAGCGGCAACGGTGTTTGTCCGGGACCATGAAGACACGCGCTGTCGGGCGGGTCTGGAGACCCGCGGCAGCCCTGGAAGTCTGCCCCACATGCCCATTCTGGTGAACGGCGAGATTATTCCACGCGAATTGATTCAAGTGGAAGAGCGGCGGCTGGCGCAGGTTCCTGAATGGCAGGGCATACCGGAAGGACTCGAAAAGGGGCTGCGCTTGCGGGAGGCTGCCGAATGGTGCGCCATCGACCGCATTCTGCTGCGGCAGGAGGCGGACAAAGATCCGCGCCCGATTGACGCCGCATTTGTGGCCGCCCAGGTCGAACGCCTGAGCGCCGCGCAAAGCTGCCGGGTAATATTTGACGACGGTCCGCTGGCGCGCCAGATTGAAGCGCAACTGCGTCTCGACCGCACGCTACGCGAACTGATCGGACCTGTGCCGGAGCCCACTGAAGACGAGATCGCGCGCCTTTACAAAGCCCACCGCGCCGGCTTCGAACTACCGGAGACCGTGCATGCCGCACATATCGTCAAACATGTGGACGAAACCCACCCGGACGCGGAAGCGCGGGCCGGCATCGCAGATGCGCTGGCGGCATTGGAGTCGGGCGAGCCGTTCCCGTCGGTAGCGGAGCGGTACTCGGATTGTAAAGGCAATGGTGGCGACGTAGGCTCGTTCGCTAGGGGCGAGATGGTGGAGGAGTTCGAAAACGTGGTTTTCGCCATGAAAGCGGGCGAGCGCAGTTGCATTTTTCGTACCCCGTTCGGCTATCATATTGTCGAGGTTCGCGCCCGTACGCCGGCAGGCGTGGCGGAACTCGGTGAGGCAAAGGACACCATCAAGTTAGTAATCAGAGCCGCACGCGAAGAACAAGCCGCCCGTGCAGTCAGGGAACGCTTGCGTGCGCAGGCCCACATCCGCCGCGTTTCGGCGCGCCAGGCGCAGGCACGGGTTAACACAGGGGAGCGCGAGTAATGTCTCTTCCTCCTTCGCCCTGCTGCGTCCCCGCGCGGGCACGCTTGCTGCAATTGAACGAGTCGCGCCGCAACTCCGCGGAGCGGCGGCGCGCGACGGCCGGTTCCACCGCCGATATGGTTCTGCTGGACGGCGGCCGCTTCCTGATGGGCAGCGAATCGCCGGAAGCTTTCGCTCTAGACGGCGAAGGTCCCGTGCGCGAGGTGGTGCTGGATCCGTTTTACATCTCGAAATGTCCGGTGACCAACGCGCAATTTGCTGAGTTCATCGCGTCGACCGGGTATGTCACCGAGGCGCAGCGTTGGGGTTGGTCATTCGTGTTCCGCAACCACGTGCCGGAGGAGCGCCGTGGACCCGCGCTGGCTGCCGTGCCCTGGTGGGTGCGCGTGGAGGGCGCGGATTGGGCGCATCCGCAGGGTCCCGATCACGCGGCTGGCGGGCGCCCAGATCATCCCGCCGTGCAAGTTTCCTGGAACGATGCCCAAGCTTATTGCGACTGGGCAGGCGTACGGCTGCCGACCGAAGCCGAATGGGAGTTCGCGGCGCGGGGCGGTCTGGAACAGAAGACGTACCCCTGGGGCGACGAACTGATGCCCGGCGGCCGGCACATGTGCAATGTCTGGCAGGGAAAATTTCCGGATGAGGATTTGGCCGAGGACGGATTTTCCGCGCCGGCTCCGGTGGACAGCTTTGCGCCGAACGGTTTCGGCCTGCACACGGTGGTGGGCAATGTGTGGGAGTGGTGCGCCGATAATTTCGATGCGCGCTGGCACGAAACCGCGACGCGCCTGAATCCAGTGGGACCGCCATCCGGAACGACGCGCGTAATCAAGGGCGGCTCGTACTTATGCCACGTATCGTTCTGTTTCCGGTATCGCAACGCGGCGCGCAGCGCCAACACGCCTGAGAGCGCTACGGGAAACATCGGATTCCGGGTCGTGCGGGATAGGTAAATCTGCAACCTGTTAGAATCGGACCAAGATGTCTCAAAGCAGCTCTGCGCAGACTCGGGGCATCCGGGACATGCGATTTGCGATGCGGCTTTCCCTGGCGTTCGGCTTCCTGATGCTGGCCGGGAAGATGACGGCGTATCTGATCACCGGGTCGGCGGCGATTTTGTCGGACGCGTCGGAGTCGGTGGTGCACTTCATGGCGGTGCTATTCGCCTGGTTCAGCCTGCGGCTGAGCCTGAAACCGGCTAATGAGCGCTATTTATACGGCTTCGAGAGGATCAGCTTCTTTTCCGCCGGCTTTGAGGGCGCCATGATCGTGCTTGCCGCCCTGTTCATCCTGGTCATGACGATCCGGAAGCTGCTGACCGGACTGGATCTGAACAACGTCGGAGCGGGCGCGGTATTCACCATGTTTACGGCGATCCTGAACGCGGCGCTGGGGTGGTACCTCGTGCGGACCGGGAGGCGCACTCAATCGCTCATTCTGGAGGCCGATGGGAAACATGTCCTGACAGACAGTTGGACCAGCGCAGGCGTAGTGGCCGGGTTGGCGCTGGTGATGTGGACCGGCTGGAAACCGTGGGATGCGATCTGCGCGATTCTGGTGGCGCTGAATATTCTGTGGTCGGGCGGTAACCTGATATGGCGTTCGGCCACAGGCCTGCTGGATAGCGCCGATCCGCGCACCGGCAGCCTGCTGCGCGAAAAGCTGGACGCACTCTGTGGCGAGTTGGGCATCCAGTATCACGGGGTGCGCTTCCGCAGCACCGGCCGGCGTCTGCTGGTGGAGGTGCATCTGCTGTTCGCCGGTTCCCAGACGCTGGGTGAGGCGCATCGCACGGCCACCCGAGTGGAAGAGCGGCTGGAAGAGACGCTGGGCCAGCCTGCCGAAGTGATCACGCATCTGGAGGCGCAGGACGATCACGAAGCGGTGCATCGGGCCGTACACTACACGGGGAAGCCGGGGACAGCGTAACGCAGACGACACAAAACGATCGCCTGCCCCACAACCACGAAAATCTTCGCAAGGGCGGCGCCACACGCTCACTGGATAGGTCCGTAGAATTTCCAGTTGGAAACAAATCCTGCGCCGAGCGGCTGCTTAGTCAAACTGGCTCGCACCATCTCCACCGGGATCGCGTTCATCTTCAGGATGGCATCGTGGAAATCGCGCTCGGACATTTTTCCGCTGCCCACCAGCTCCTGGTGCAACGCGCGAAACTGGAGCGCGCCCAGCATATAAGCCGCCTGATAGAGCGGCCCATAGTAGCCCGATTCAAACGATCGGCGCACTTCGCCCGCGGCATTTTCGCGCTCAAAGCCAACGCGGTTCACCAGAAAATCCACGCACTCCTGCGCGCTCATCTTACCCAGGTGGAAACCCAGCGAGAAGATGATGCGCGCGCAGCGGTGCATCCGCCAGAACAACGCGCCGATCCGATCTTCCGGCGTTTTCGTGAATCCCTGGTCCCAAAGCAACATTTCCCAGTGCAGCGCCCATCCCTCCACCGAGAACGGCGTTTCGAAAATATCGCGATACGGCCGGTAGCGCTCGCTCATGAAGCCCTGCAGGAAATGGCCGGGGATCACCTCATGAAAAACCGTGGCGCGCGAAAAATGTTTGTTGTTGCCGCGCATGCCCATGAGCTTCTGCTCTTCGGTCATGCTCTCCACCGGATACGATACGCTCAGCATGTCGCCGCCGGTGAAAAACGGATTGATGCGCTGGCGCTCGGGCGACATCATTTCCATGCGCCATGTGGCGGCGGCCAGCGGCGGCACCGTGACCAGATTGTGCGCCTGCACATAATCGATGGCTTCGAGCACCAAGCCCTTGATAAAGTCGGGCTGCTGTCCGGGCGGCACGTAATCCGTCTTCACGTGCTCCAGCGCCTTCTTCCAATCGTCGCCGTAACCGAGGTCGTGCGAGGCGCGCAGCATCTCGGCGTCACACCAGGCAAACTCGCGGTTGGCGATGTCCACGATCTCTTCCGGGGTGTACGGGATCATCTCGTAGGCCAACTCGCTGACTAGCATGTCGCGGCCCACCGCGTCACCCACAATTGTGTCGCGATCGCCCGGCTTGATGCCCGCCAGCTTCTCCCGGATCAGAACGGCATACTTATCCATCGCGGCCGAGACCTTCTGATACGGCTCGGTCACCCACCAGGTGAATAACGGATCGTAGCCATCGTAGAATTCGAACCAGCCTTTTAGAATGTCGCGCAGGCGGTCCACTGTACGCGCGGCGCGGAATGCGGTGGTTTTCGCCGTCTTGATTTCTTCTCCCTTGGCCGGTTCGTTGATACGTTTCGAGAGATCGTCGATCTGTTTCGAGATCTGCTCCAGGGTGGCAGCGGCTGCCGGAGGATCCAGGGGATCGACGCGCTGCCGGGCGTCCTTCAACTCGATGATCGCCGGCGCGAACGGGATCAGGTCCGCGAACTCGTCCGTGCGCTTGCGGTTCAGATCGAGCTGGCGAATCTCGTGGTCGAGCCTATTGCGGAAGAGCAGGTAGTCGATGCGGCCTTCCTGCGGCAGTTGGTTGAATGGTATCTGTTGAATTGCGGCCCGCCACGCGATGTAAAACTGGCGCATGGCCCGCTCGGTGATCGGGGAAAGCTGCACGTCGTAAAACTGCCTCAGGCTGCGCAGATCGGTCGAATATCTCTCGAGCAAGGGGCCCAGATCGGCGGGCGTGGGTCCCAGAATCTCGCGCGGATCGGGTGCCTGATAGGGTGGCGCGGCAGGACGTCGCACGGGCTGGGCGCATGCCAGCGCAGCAGCCATGAGAAGGACATTGACGGTTTTGGCTTGAGTGGTCACAGGTTTTTGTTATACCGCAAATCTTCGCGTGGAAGCAGGCTCCCAGCGCGGGTCCGAGTGCCCCACTTATTTCACGATGCGCGGCTTGGCTGGGCCCGTACTCCCTGTTAGTGCGGATAACTTCTCGTGCAGACGTACATACGCCTCCTGCACATCCTCGAAGTCATTGGCCAGCGGCTCGCCGGCCTGTGCGCTTTGCGCCTCCGCGATGGCGAAAGTGTGCTGCACCTGCCGGATCGCCACCAGCAGCATCTTGATCTCGTTGTCGTCTAACGGTACCAGGTGAGGAGTCATCCCAGGATTTGTTTCCAGTCTATCGCCGCCGCCATTTTTTGTCCGATCTGAACCGGCGTAGGTATAGCCGACACCACCCAATCCTCGCACGTATCTACTAACGTGCTGATGGTCCAGGCAATGTCTTGGATCAGTCCATTCGGCGCAGTGCTGGAGGCAGGATAGAAACCGGTGCCGAGCGGGGGTGCCGCCAATGCGGCATACCAGGACTGCGTGGAAGTCTTCGAGTATGACAACTTCGTTCCCGCCGGCACCCGCGTGACATCGGTAGTGGCCGAAATCATCACGCCGATCGGGCAATCGTTGACGGTCCCGTTCGCCGCAGAGCTCAGAGCGCTCACCAGCACATTGTGCAGGTTTTGCGGATCGTACATAAAACCGTGGATGATGCGTTTGCCGTCCGCGGCGATGCCGGTGGGCCTGAATATCTCCTGGGAGCGTTGCGTGTAGACAGTCAGAAGCTGGCTGGCCGGTAAACCCGCCGCCACCGCGGCCGCGAACAGGGCGCCGGTTGACGCGGCCACGCAATAATCGATGTGCTCGCGCGTGAGGCCGTCCAGTTGCGCCTCCAGTTGGATCAGGCAGCAGCAGGGGATAATCCCACGTATGCCGCCGCGAATCGATAGAACGTTTTGCATACTCGTCTCCGCCTCTAGAGACAGCATACGCCATCTGATGCCGCGGGCAGCGTGCGCCACTGGGTCTACTATGGTTATAGAGCCTCATGCCTGCTTTGCCCCTCGTGCCGGCTTTGGTGCTGGCGACACTCTCGTTTCAACTCCCGGACAGCGCAGGCGTACAGCATACGTCCGCCGAACTTCGCCAATCCAAGGCCGTGGTATTCGCGTTCTTTTCAGTGGATCGCCCGGGCTCGCCAGCCGAGGCTCGCGAACTGGCACGCTTGCACGCGGCTTTGGCTCCGCGTGGCGTGTCATTCTACGCGGTGCGGTCCGCCCGCGGCGCGATGGTGTTACCCTTCCCTGTGCTGCTCGACCCCGGCGGGCAATTGGCGCGCATGGCCCATGCCGGATCCGTGCCGGAAATCGCAGTACTTTCGCCCTCTGGCGAAGTACTTTATCGCGGCGCTTTGAATGATCACCTCGAGCCCACGTTGCACGGCGTGCTGGACGAAATACTGGCCGGAAAGCGCGCAACACCAACCTTCACCCACGATGTCGCGCCCATCCTATACCAACACTGCGCGGTCTGTCATCATGCGGGAGAAGTCGCGCCGTTTCCGCTGCTCACCTGGCAAGATGCGGCCAAGCGGTCGAAGCTGATCGCGACCGTCACTGCCAGCCGCTTCATGCCGCCGTGGCAGCCGGAGCCGGGCTATGGCCATTTCCAGGGCGAGCGCCGCTTGCGCGACGCCGATATTGCCACTCTACGGCGATGGGCCGATGCCGGCGCGCCCGAGGGCAATCCGGCGCAACAGCCGCCGGTTCCGTATTTTCCTGAAAGCTGGCAGTTCGGCACGCCGGATATGACTATCCGCATGCCCAAGCCCTTCTCGATCGCCGCCGATGGCCCCGATCAATACATGTGTTTTGTCATCCCGCTGCACCTCACCTCGGACAAGTATGTGCGCGCGCTGGAATTTCGGCCCGAGGCGCGCAGCGTGGTGCACCATGCGTTGTTTCTGCTCGACTCAGGCCACATCGGGCGCCAAAACGGGGAATCGTATCCATGTTTTGGCACGCCGGGGTTTCTACCCAGCGGCGCGTTAGGCGGATGGACCCCCGGCATGCAACCGGCGCGCATGCCCGACGGCCTCCAACTGATCCTGCGCAAGGGCTCCGACCTGGTGATGCAAATTCATTATCATCCGACAGGCAAGCCGGAAACGGACCAGTCCACGCTGGGACTTTACTTTACGGATAAAGCGCCCACCAAGTGGGTGGCGGATATCGCGCTGGGGTCCCGCCAGATCGATATCCCGCCCGGCGCGCGCGCCTACAAAGTGCGTGATCACTTCACCACGCCAGTGGATGTGGAGGCCGTGGGCATCATCCCGCACGCGCATTATATCTGCAAAGAGATGGACGGCTGGGCCATTCTGCCGGACGGCCGTAAGCAATGGCTGATCCGGATTCGCGATTGGAATTTCGATTGGCAGGAGCAGTACCGCTACGCCACGCCGGTGAAGCTACCCGCGGATACGGATTTGCAGATGGAATTCACATATGACAATTCCGCGGACAACCCGCGCAATCCGAACCATCCGCCGCGGCGCGTGGTGTGGGGTCCGGACACCACCGACGAGATGGCCGGCCTGCACGTACAGGTGGTTCCCGAAGATATGGACGACTGGCACGAGCTAGGCCAGGCGCTGTGGGGCAAGTTCATGCGCAGCGTGGGGGGAGGATTTTATCGGAAGCGGGAGTGAGAAGAAGCAGTCAGGAGACAGGAGTCAGGAGTCAGGAGACAGAAGTCAGAAGGCGGAAACCGGGAGGGCAAAACCACCAGCCACTAGCCACCAGACACGGCGAGCGACGCGAGCCTACTGCGGGGCGTACAGCGGCGCCACCGAAACCATCGCCAGGCCGGCTATGAACAGGAAAAACATGAGAAACAGCAGCGCCTTGATGCGCGTGTCGGCGCCCTCAAATTCCTTCCACACAAACAGACCCCACAGGGCGCTCACCATCGCCGCGCCCTGACCGAGCGCCAGGCTGATGGCCGGTCCGACTTGGACAGATTCCGGCGCACTCGATCCCACAAAATTGGCGATGGTGCCCGCGCACCAGATCACCCCGCCCACCACCCCCAGTAAATGCTGCTTCGGCAGGCCCTTGAAGTAATCCCGAAATTCAAGGGGCTCGCCCTCTACGGGCAGATTCATAAAGAACAGGTTGAACACAAAAGTGGACAAGAAAACTCCCAACGCGAAGACCACCCCGATGGCGTACGGTCCCATGCCATTTTCGCCCGCCGTGCCACCCCACTCGCTGGATTTGGCCATCACCACCAACGGATAAAACGACCCCATCAGCACGCCGCTGGCCAGGCTCAAAAACACACCCTTCAGGCTGACCTTCTTGCGGGTGGTCTTGGTCTTGCCGGACTGGGCCCGAATTTCCGCTCGCTGCATGGCGATCGCGCGGTACGCGAAGGCATCGACGATCATCGCCCCCACTACCAGCCCGCAGCCGGCGAACAGTAGCATGGCATTCCCTTGCGGCCGGATAATGTAGTTCCAGATCACCCCGATGATGAGCGCCAGTCCGATACCTACTGGAAACGCCACTGACAGTCCCGCCACGGCGATGGCCGCTACCAACAGCATATTCGCCAAATTGAAGATCACACCGGCGCCGAATCCCAGTGCGGCGTAACGTTTGCCGCCGTTCATCATGTCGTCCAGGAACGAAAAGCCGTCATAACCCAACGTGCCGAGGGTAAAGGCGGCGGCCACGGCGAGCACCAGAACGCCGAATGCATAATCGAAATAGAACAATTCGAAGCGCCATTTCCCCGACATTTTCTGGGTGTTGGCCCACGATCCCCAGCAGAGCATGCTAAAGAAAACCACCAGCAGGGTCGCGATATAGGTGTGGGGTAGGATCATGATTGCGTTTAAATTTGAAACCTGAGCCTACAACGTATCTGTCTGGCTGGTCAAGGGCATGTGATAATTAGGTTATCGCTGCTCCTACCGGAATGGAAACGCTCGAACAGCGGCTCGCCGAAGTCCGCCGGCGCATCGCGCGGGCTGCCGATCGTGCCCGCCGCGACCCGGCCGGGATCCTCCTGTTGGCTGTCACCAAGGTCTTTCCGGCCCGCGTCACGCGCGATGCTTACGCGCTGGGCTTGCGGGAATTCGGCGAGAATTACGTCCAGGAGATGGAAAGCAAGCTGCCGGAGATAGGAGATCTGGCCGGCGCGCGATTCCACCTGATCGGCCACTTGCAGAGCAACAAGAGCGCGCGCGCTGCGGAGATGTTTCATTGCATCCAGACGGTTGACTCATCTAAGCTGGCACGGCGTCTCGATGAGACTGGCAAGCCGCTCGATATAATGCTCGAAGTCAAACTCTCCTCCGAACAGGCCAAAGCCGGGGCTGCTCCGAAGCAGCTTCCGGAGTTGATCACCGCGGTACGCGACTGCGCGAACCTGCGCCTGCTGGGCCTGATGACCATGCCGCCCTGGTCCGACGACCAGGAGCAGTCACGCCCATATTTCCGCCGCCTCCGCGAACTGGCCGTCCAGCACGGGCTGCCGCAACTCTCCATGGGAATGTCGCACGATCTGGAAGCCGCTATCGAGGAAGGCGCCACCATAGTCCGCATCGGGACGGCTTTGTTCGGAAAGCGGCAGAAACCTGCCGGCACGCCGTGAAAGTCGCATCCTACGCGCCCCTGCCGCCCGCCCCCACCGGCGTGGCCGATTATGCAGCGGCGCTATTAACGGCTCTCCGCCGCTATGGTACCGTGGAACCCCGCGCGCGCGGCGCCGACGTCGCGCTCTATCATTTGGGTAACAATCAACTGCATCGGGAGATCTACCGCCAGGCGTTGGCGCACCCCGGCGTAGTCGTGCTGCACGATGCCGTGCTGCAGCATTTCTTTCTGGGCGCGCTCGGCCGCACCGCATACGTCGACGAGTTCATCTACAACTACGGCGAATGGCATCGCCCGCTGGCCGAAGAGCTGTGGAGCGCCCGCGCTGGTTCCGCCCTCGACCGGCGCTATTTCGATTACCCGATGCTGCGGCGCATCGCGGAACGCGCGGACGCAGTGGTGGTACACAATCCTGCTGCGGCCCGCATGGTCCGGCAGCATGCGCCCGGCGCCCGCGTGGTCGAGATCCCGCATCTGTTTTGCCCGCCGGAACTGCCAGCCGCCTGGGAAGTCGTACGCATGCGGCAGGGCCTGGGCATTGCCCCGCACGAGTTCCTCTTCGGCGTGTTTGGGTATCTGCGGGAATCCAAGCGTCTGTTTGCCGTGCTGCGTACCTTCGCGCGCCTGCGGGAATCGCGCCCGGATGCCCGGCTGCTCATCGCTGGTCCGTTCGTGTCTTCCGACCTCGCGCGCGCCGCCGCTCCGCTGCTGAACGCGCCCGGTATCCTGCGGCTGCCGTATCTTTCCGAGCGCGATTTCTGGCGCGCCGCGCTCGCGGTGGATGCGTGCATCAACCTGCGATATCCTGCGGCTGGTGAAACCTCCGGCATCGCCATCCGCCTGATGGGCGTGGCTAAGCCCGTCATGCTGACTTATGACGAGGAAAACTCCGGTTACCCGCGCGCCGCCTGCCTGCGTATCGAATCCGGCCTGGCGGAAGAGGACTCGCTGTGGCACAACATGTTTCTGCTAACATCGATGAGAGAATGTGCGGGTGAAATCGGACTGCGCGCGTCCGGGCACATCGTCGAGCATCACCAGGCAGTTCGCATTGCTCAACAGTATTGGGACACATTGTGCGCCTATCGCCCGTAGTGCCCTGCTTGTGGGCACAAATGCTGTGCGCCGGGGTGTTGTCCGCCGCGCCGGAGCAGTTGGCCCAGGCCCTCGGTTTAGCTGTGCCCATGCGCGACGGTGTGCGGCTCTCGGCCAATGTTTTCCGGCCGCCCGCGTCCGGACGCTATCCCACTATTTTGGTGCGCACTCCCTACGGTAAGGGAGCTGCGATCTCTCCGACGTATGCGCTGTTCGTCGAGCACGGCTATGCGGTGGTGGTCGAGGACGTGCGCGGGCGGTACGCATCGGAGGGTGCCTTCCGCCCTCTTGAACAGGAGCCCGCCGATGGCGACGACACCCTCAACTGGGTGGCGCGCCAGCCTTGGTCGGACGGCAGAATCGGCATGCTGGGCGGCTCCTATCTCGGGATTGTGCAATGGAAAGTAGCTGCGCTGAACAATCCTCACCTCAAAGCGATCTTCCCGGCCGTCTCAGGTTGCGACGATTATCGCGATCGCTTCTATTCGCCAGGCGGGGCTATGAAGTTGGGCCAGCGCCTGCTGTGGATGTCCGAGAACCTGCGTGCGCCCGGCTTCCATCCGGATTTTTCCAGGTTTATTCTGCACCTGCCTCTGCGCACGGCGGATGTAGCGGCTACCGGGCAGACTTCCAGCATGTTCCAGGAAGCTGTGGCGCATCCTGCCTATGATGATTTCTGGAAATCCATCAGCGTGCGCGAGCAACTGGACAAGATCCGTGTGCCCGTATTTTCGGTGGGAGGATGGTTCGATAACTTCGTCGAGAGTGATCTGGAGGCGTTCGCGCGCTTGCGCCGGAACTCGGGCGTTCATCGCATCCTGATCGGCCCGTGGCCGCACGATAAATCAGCCAGGCTGGCAGGCGTGGATTTCGGGCCGGATGCGGATACGCCGCTGCGCCCGCTGCAGATGGAGTGGTTCGACCAGTTTCTGAGAGGCAAAGACACGCCGCTAATGTCGCAGGCTCCCGTGCGTGTTTTTGTGATGGGCGCGAACCGCTGGCTGGAGGCGCGGGAATGGCCTATTCCGGCGCACCTGCGCCGCTTGTACCTGGAAAGCCGCGGACACGCCAACACGCTCGCGGGTGATGGACGGCTGGAATTGCGTCCGCCTGCGCGTAGCGGAGCGCGCGCCAGTGCGGCGGACAGGTTCGTCTTCGACCCGCAGGATCCCGTACCCACTACCGGCGGCGCGGTTTGTTGCAATCCGAAAGTGTTTCCGTGGGGGCCCCAGGACCAGCGCGCGGTGGAACAGCGGCGCGACGTGCTGGTCTATACCACCGCGCCTTTGCGCGAAGATCTCGAAGTTGTCGGTTCCGTGGGCGTCGTGCTCTACGCCGCCACCTCCGCGCGCGACACGGACTTCACCGCCAAACTGGTGGATGTGTTTCCGGACGGGCGCGCGCAAAACCTGACCGACGGCATTCTAAGGCTGCGCTACCGCAATACGCTGGAGAAGCCGGAACTGGCGCAACCGGGTGAGATTTGTAAACTGACCATCGACGCGGGTGTGACCGGCAACGTGTTTCAGAAAGGGCATCGCATCCGGGTGGAGCTATCCAGCAGCAACTTTCCGCGCTTTGACCGCAACCCGAATACGGGTGATCCGGTGGCCGATGCCACTGAACTGCGCAGGGCTTCGCAGACGATTTATCATGATGCGCGCCGGCCGTCATACGTGCTCCTGCCCGTTCTCGATAATTGACTTTGAGCGGCCCGGCGCGGTACTTTTCAGTTATGGCCCGTCAGGCGCGGTAGCCAAGTGGTAAGGCCAGGGTCTGCAAAACCCTTATCCGTCGGTTCGATTCCGACCCGCGCCTCCAAGCCAAAGCCGGCGAACCCTCAACAAAGTCATATAGTTAAGTTGTAAAGATTGGTTTTTGGCAAGGTCCCGCCAAATCCCTCATGGACCGTTAAGTCACGGACCTGACCGGACCGACGTGGCTAACCAAGTGGCTGCCACTTGGGTGGCTCGCCAAGTGGCGCCACTTGGTAGGCTAAAGAAGAGCCAAACCACTTGGCACGCACCGGAGGCATACGATGGACTGCCCGCACTGCAAAAAGACAATCGAATGGCAGATCGTAGTCGAGGAGATCAGAAAAGCATTGCGTGCCCACCCTGGCCAGGCTGCGCTCGACGCAGCCGGAAAGACCGAGGATAAACGGACCGAACTGATTGCGTGGTTGGAACACTGGCGGCAAGATTGTCGACAGCCGCCCACGGACTTGAAGGGGCGCAGCACGGATCAACTCCGGAAGATGTTCGCGTAGGCTCAGATTGGCAGTTCTTGCCGGGCCGGCAGGAAATGGAAGGCGGCCGCGCGGTGAATTTGAGTGTTAATCCTGTACCGGCGCCGGCCTCCAGTTGATGGGTCGCGTAGCTGTGTCTTAGAGAATGCGGAGAGAGCTTCTTTACGATGCCGGCCCGTTTGGCTGCCTGCCGGCAAGCGTGCCACACCGCCTTGGCCGAAATTGGTATGTCGGTGCGGTGGTAATTTTCATAACCGGGGAACAGGTATGTCTGGGGTCGCCTCCAGCGCCAGTAGCGGCGCAATTCTGCGAGTAGCGTTGCGCTTAACTGCACCTCGCAGTCTCGATTGCCTTTGCCCTGGTAGACGTGGATCACCATCCGCTGGGTGTCGATGTCACCGACCTTCAGCTGGACTAGTTCACCGCGCCGTATGCCGGTAGAATACAGGGTCATGAGCGCAGCCCGGTGTAATGGATTCGCGGCGGAGTCGATCGACCGCGTTACTTCTTCCTGGCTGAGGATGATCGGCAGGCGGCGCCGTTGTTTGGAAAACGGGATTTCGTCCGGCAGGTAGGAACGCTTGAGAGTTTTCACGTAGAAGAATCGTAGAGCGGCTAGTGCTGGCTGACGGTGCTGGAGGAGAGTTTGCGCTCGCGAAATAGATAAGCCTGGTATTCGCGTATATGGTCCTGGTTCAGTTGGTCGGGTGCACGATGGAAGTGCTTGGCAAATTCCGTCATCGTGCGGAGGTCAGCCTCCGCGGTACGCTGGGAGTAATGACGACGCTGGAGTTCCTCCAGCATCATTTTTCGTTGTTGGGTCATAGGACCTCCTATGACCCAACGGTACCGCGCCTTTTACCCTTAGGCTGGCCCTTCCTGGGTACGCGGAGCGTCCGCCGCGTCCAGCGGCTTCGTGCAAACGGCGTTCGAGGAGATCACGATGCCGGCGGCTTCGCTCGGCTTCCCCCAACCCGAGTTCCTGGGCCTATCCTACTACTTCCGCGGCTTGGCGTTACACTACCAAGTGGATACTTGCGAGTGCGCCGTGATCCATTCCCTATCATGTGTCCCTCTCCAAGCTGGCAAAACATCAGCAATGGCGGCATCAAGGTGCTGGACTTCGGCCTCGCCAAAGACGTCCGCACGGCCGCACCGACTGAAAGGGCGGCGCGTACCGCGGCGCGCCGGGCGTTGACATGCGCATCAACATGGCCGGTACTTCGGCGTACCCACTGCGCGCGCCGTTCGCGCAGATGGAAGGGAGAGGAAATAGAATGAACGCAATCGCCACGGCATTCATCCTCTCCGCATCCATTGCTGTTGGGACGGGTATATCCCAAAACGAACTGGATGCTCCTATTAACGAGCCGCAGTACGCCGGCATTTTTTACGCCCTGGATGCCAATGGCCACTTGCGCGACCTGGAACACACGACTGTCACTTTCCACGCCAAAGCGAAAGTGCTGCCGGGGCATGCATCAGTGAATATGATCACCCAATTCAAGCCGGCCCGCTCGCCAGTACGTCTCAGCGCGGCTACTCAATTCATCGTTCGGGGACGTGGCTCTGGCGATCCTCTGTCGCGGTTTGAACTGCGAGTGTTGAAAAGTTCAAGCGGTCATCGCGAATTCGTGGTGACGACAGCTCACGATTCCGATTTTGACAATTCAACGGCATTCGATCTGGAAGAAGGTGAAGTAGCCATCCGGTTTGAGGAATATGGCTCCGACTCCTACCGCATCATATCCGTGCAGCCGCTTGCACCTGGAGAGTATGCGCTGGCATCGCGCGGGCTTGTTTCCGTCAAAGCGCGCGTGCAGCTTGGCCGCAGCGAGCTTTACTGCTTCGGCGTGGACCAATGACCGAACCCACAGCACATGCTGGAATGGATCGAGGGGCCCGAAACCCAAACCGTCGAAATGACTTCCCCGCTGCTTAATTCCGCAGAGATTGGTCACTGATAAACGGCTGGCAAACCGCGGAAGCGTGGCGGTGTCAGGTTACGAACGACAAATCGGCATCCAGCACATGGGCAGGCAGTTGATCGTACGCCGTCGAACCGCGGCGCAAGGCGCTGAAGGAGCGGCGTGCGGTTGCTCGACGGCCTTCGCCGCGCCCGCTGCTACGATGACGGGGGTTCCAGCGCGGGCCGCCCGCGCACTTCTCGGACCCCGCGCCCGAGCGACCGCGTCGGCCTTCCAGCGGCGCTCCATGAGCCGCGCGTTCCCGGCACGGACGCACCGGCCTCGGCGAGCGTGAAGGGTGTTGACCGTACGCCGTCGAACCGCAGCACGCCGCCGCTGGCTGATCTTCGCCCCGTCCGCCGCGTCGGTGGTGCGGCGCGGGTTCGCGGCACGGATGGACGTGCTGGCACCGGAGTTCGCGGCGAGCGTGGTGGGCGTTGGCCGGCGACCGGCGGCGCAAGCGGCTGTGGGAGCCCGCAGGTCGCTCAACGGCCTCTGCCACGTCGACGCCGCGGAGTGCGCAACATCCCGGCGAGGCCTTCGCTACCGGCTGAAAGTCTCCAAAGTGCCAGCTAATTATGCCAACTGCTGCAACTCTTCAAAGCCGCTGATGCATCAACGGTAATGGACAGCAAGCCAGACGGTCACCTGTTGTGGATCGGTCCAGAGGACGCGGTGACGGCGGTGCGCCAGGATGTGAACGTAGTCACCGGGACTTAAGGACCGCGCCTCCGCTTCGCCCTCGAAGAGCAGGCGCGCGCGGCCGAGCAGCAGGATCACCCACTCGTCCCAATCCTGGTCATACCAATGATCCACCGGACTCGCCTGCCCGGTCGAGACGATGCGCTCGACTCGTAGATTGGGTGTGGTCAGAAGCTCGATTACTACCTCTTCGGTGAGCGCCGAAGGCAGCCCGGTGAACATGTTGCCGTGATCAGCCATGGCCAAGCATCGCGTGGGGACCTACTCTAACGCAAGCAGTGGGCGAGCGCTTCGGAGCTTCAGTCCCGTATCCGGCCTGGGACAGGTAGCCAACAGTGCACCGCTTCCGGTAATTACATGAAAATCCCCCAACCCGGCTTCGAACGGCGAGCATCTCGTCCGCGTCTCACAGTTCTGGTTGGATGGTCGTTTGAAACCGGCCAATGCTCTTTGAGCGAGGTCCTGCGGGCAATATGCAGAACGCGATATTCTTTTTCGTTCGGAACTGACTTTCCTGGAGGGTGAAGGCCAGCCACCAGATCGAAACTTGGCAAGCGACAGTCAGGGCCAGCCTTCACACCTGCCGTGATTCTTTTTAGCGCACTGCCAGACCCAGAAAACAAGACCGACCCCGGGGTGACCGAGATCCCGCTGGAACGTAACCAGTCCGGCTTTCAGGAAAGCAAACAGCGCCGCATAGATGCTTTCAACATTGACCGGAGTAAAACTAGGCATTCATGGCCTCGTCTGCTCCCCCGGCTTTGCCCGGTTTGCGGCGAGCGGACCATCATCGGCCACTGACAGCGCCTCAAACTGGCGCACGAACAGCGGCACCAGCAGATCTGGATTCGCCGCGGCCGCTGTCGTCCTTGCCACAAGACGTTTACGGTGCTGCCCGACTGGTCGCCACCATCTGGGCACTACAGCCTGCACTGTCGGCAACCGGCTTGGGAACTGCTACACCAAGCGGATGGAGCTATCCATTCCCGATGTCGCAGATGCGTCGCGGTCGCCAGACCCATCTACGGTGAGGCGCTGGGCTGGACGCCTGCTGCCTCAGGGAACCTTGCCGGCGACGAAACTCTGGCAGGCCAGCGACTGGAGCGTCTCGATTTCACCCACCATCCTTGCCTGGGATTGGATCGCGATCCGCCGTATGCTGCTGTTGCAGGCGAGCAGTCCATGAGCCGGAAAGAACTGCACAGCAAATTCCCTTACGAGGTTACCTGGAAGCGTACGAATGGGGTCGGTGCGGCGGCTCAGTCGCGGTCGATTGATGGGACTGTGTCCCCTGCACTCCGATCACAAACCAAGCTTCCTGGTGGATCCCAGTAAGAGCCTGTTCTACTGCTGCGGCTGTGGTCGCGGCGGTGATGTGATTCGCTTTGCCGGACTCTATCACCAGGTGAAGTTCCGGCAGGCTTTGGCTTTGCTGCACCAATGGCATGGCTGGCCGCCGTTGTTGCGCGAGGCCGCGCGTTTCTATCGCATGCAGTTACACCGCCACGGCGAGGCGGTCCCTATCTGCAGCAACGCGGACTCCGCTCCCCGGAACTGATCGAGCATATGCGCATCGGTTACGCGCCCGGCGGTTGCCTGCGCGGTTGGCTGACGCGGTTGGGTTACCCCGTTCCGGCTCTGCGTCAAGCCGGTTTGGTTTCCGTTGCGGGGTACGACACCTACCGGCACCGCATCGTCTTTCCGCTGGAAGGCAATCTGTATGGCCGCAGTCTGTCGACAACGGCGCCGCCACATCGGTTTTGGCCGGGGGTCAAGGGCGGATTGTACTTATGGGCGCAGGTGCGGCAATGCCCGGAAGTGATTCTCGTCGAGGGGCTGTTCGACTACGCCGTACTGTGGCAGGCCGGCTTTCACAACGTCACCTGTTCGATGGGAAATCATCTGAATGCGCATCAGTATCGGCAACTGTGCGACCATCCGCGAACCGTTTATCTGGCCTTTGATACCGACACAAACGGCACTGGCCAGCAGGCGGCGCAATCGCTTGCCTGCCGGCTCAGAGAACAAGGCATGAACGTTCGCAGAGTGCCGGCAAAGCAGCCTCGGTTGTCCATCATAGGTAGCTGCGACCGGCTGCCTGCGAATTGCCGCACAGCGGAGGAGTTCGTAAATCTCGCGCATGGCCGACGCTTCGGCGGGTTTCGGTGTCATACTACTTGGTGTCATACTACTTCAGGATACGCCTGGCATTTAAGGTGATGAATTGGAGCCATCTTTTGTGGCCCAGTAGTACTAGGCGCTGATTAGACATGTCTGAGCCGTTCTGTAACATAACACGGACGTACGCCTTAGAATGGCGCGCATCCGGGCCTTGAATTGCAGCTCCGAGCGGACATTCCCCCACTCGGAGAGGGCGCCACTTGGGTGCGGCCGGAGCATTACTCCTGTGAAGCCCGATCACGTCCCGCGGACGGAAAACGCGCAATTCCGCTCTCTTGTCGCCGATCGTGCCGCCCATCCGCACGCTGACGGCCGTGGCGAAGGTCTGCGAGCCGCTGGTAGACGCGGCCACCAAGCTGCGCGAAGCGCCAACCCTGCTCCTGAGCTACGGGCTGCGCCGGTCCGAGGCCGCGGCGCTCGCTATGGCCGCGTCGAGTTGTGGGTGGCCGGTGGTACATCGCGCAAGGGGCACGGCCGCCGCCACGGGCGGCGTGTCACGCGCGGCATACCGCTCGCACGTCGGCAGCGCCAGTCGCTCGGAGGGTCACCGCTTCGAGGACAGGAACCAATAGCGGCGCCTCCCGCGCGGTGCGCATCCCGATGCGCACACTCGCGGGCGCGGCGCCGGACAGGGAACTGGCGCAGTGCGGCGCAACCATGGTGATCGAGCCGTGCTCCAAGGTTAGTTCGACGCCCCTGCGCGGTCTCGGTCGGCGAATCGCGGCTGGATTCAGGGAACGGCGTGTCGCAGGATCAATCGATCCTGCTCTGCCCATCGGTCAACTTCCGGATGCGTAACACAGGACCTATCCACTTCAGCATGGGTTAAACTTAGCTGATCCACGGATGCCGCTCTCTCCAGGCACAAGACTCAGCCCGTACGAGGTCCTTGCACCCCCCGGCGCGGGCGGGATGGGCGAGGTCTACCGTGCGCGAGACACTCGCTTGGGCCGCGAGGTGGTCATCAAAGTCTCGGCCACGCCCTTCAGCGAACGATTTGAACGCGAGGCCCGGGCGACTTCCAGTTTGAATCATCCCCACACTTGCACTCTGCACGATAGCAGTCCCCGTTTCCCTGATTCCAGGCATTTTCTGAGCGGCAGATCGCAGTAGGGAGGAATTTTGCGAAGGCGATTATGGATCTTCTGCGCAACTATGGCTGTACTGACGGCGATCGCATTGATCAACGGTATTCTGGTGCTCGCGGCATTCCTTGGCGGCTTTCCGGCGATCATTCTGATTCTTGCACCTTATGCGCTCCTTGTTGGCGTAGCTTTGCTGATCGCCGATCTGCTGTCGTCTCGAGGGAAGTTCGCGCATCAGGCGGCTATTGCTGCGTTGATGATCGGCGGATTGCTACTCACTTTGACCGCCGCGGCGGCCTGGTCGAATCGCTCGCTGGAGCAAGAGGTGCAGGCGCTGACCAAGGATGATCATGATTTACGCGGACCGCTGCCCGACGCTCGCAATATCGCTCTTCAGTTTGTGACCATCCGACGTCGCCGGGTCAAGCCTCAGCCCGTGAGACCCGTACCTCGACGGATTCGCCCACACATTGAGGATGCGGTGCCGAGTGTTGTTCCGTCTCCCACGCGGAAACAGTTCTGTGAACGCCTGTGTCTGCACCTTCTGTTCAACGCGCTGGCGGATAGTGTGATTGTGTCATCGGTATCGGTGTATGAGGGCGATCCCACGCCCGATCTGGCGGAGGTCGGCATGCGGTTTCACCTGGGGCGCGCCGTCTGTCGCAAGCCGGACATTAAAATGGACGACACGATCGGGCCGCCCTACCGATTGTTTGAGCGGGACGAGGAGAAGGGATTTGCAAATGAGGTGTCGGCTCGAATGACCGCGGGCCAATGCGTGATTGGCGAACCAGCACGATTATCCGAGGCGCAAATCATCGTGCAGGAGAATCCGTGGGCATTGCCTATGGAAAATGGGTCAAACCGGCCATCGGCCCGAAATGTCCAGCATCTGATTTTGCCGCCGGAGAGGGCGGCGCGGCTGAGCATCTATCGGGTTCAGGACGGGAACCTCGAGGAGGTATTTCGTCAAACCGAGGTTGAAGCCTATCCCTTGCTACCTGTCCTGCTTTTGGGGCCGGTCTTCACGGGCGAAGGGGGAATCGGCATCTCCGAAGGATTTCTTAGGCGGCATCGAGTTTATTCAGAGTACCGACTGCGCGATGTGCTCAAATCGAAACTTGGCATGGAGGTCGTTCGCATCTCGAGGTAGTTACCCGCTCGATCTCGTCGGCTGGTTACACCGCTGGCGGTCGAATTGCTCTAGCTCCTCAGCGGCTGCCTCAAGCTCGCCCAAAGTTCGCGGGTCGTGGTTGGTCGCTCGGAAGGTAACGCGAAACGGCGTTAACGTCGAGCCGCCGCCCAATGGTACATAGTGGAAGGGCCCGCCCGCCCCGCTAGCGGCGTGTCACGCGCGGCGCACCGTTCGCCCGCCGTCAGCACCAGTCGCTCGGAAGGCCATCGCTTCAAGGATGGGAAGAGTGCAGCGCCTCCCGCGCGGCGCGCATCCCGATACCCGCACTCGTCGTCGCGGCGGCGGACAACGGACTGGTGCCGGGCGTCAGGCCGACCAATTTCCAGCACCGCGCGCGATCTCGGACGCCATTAGTTCACCGACCGCTGGGTCCACTTCTTTCGATTTCCGCATTCTCCAGGTACCCCGCTGGAAAGATGTAACGGGCACCCCGTGCGTTTCGTTTGCGGTCAGAGCCTTCCATCGCGCAACGAGGTAGTCATAAATCGCGTCGGTCTCGTCATCGGTGAAGGTGGATAAGTTTCCGCCCGCGATCCTCAACATGGACACGGTCTGGCGACCGCCCGGGGCTGTGCCCGTGCGCATCAGTGTACGAAAAGCGCCACGTCATAGCCGGTGACGATCAGCAGGTCGGGAGCCGGGCGGCCCGGACGCCTCGGCTCGCCACTCAGATTCACCCCGTGGCAACTATCCGGCTGCCCTGCGGACGCACGGTATCCGGCCGGCTGAACGAATCGCTGATAGCATCCTGGGCCAGGTGCCCGCCGTTCTCGTAGCGCACCCCCAGATCGAGTGGCGGCGGTGTTTGGGGTGAACTCAGCGATGCGTTGGTACAACCCTATAAATAGGGCCTGCCGGCTCTTCCGGTGCGTCCCAGAAACGCGAATGCGCGCACGGTTTCAGCGATGGCGGAGAAAACCGGCACGGTCACTTTGCCTTCCGGCGACGAGTCGTGAGTATCGATCTGCAGACTCGAACACAGGAAACGCACGCCGTAACTCTCCGGCTTGAGAAAGAGCCAAACATAGGAAGCTTGTCCTATGCCTACCGTTGCAGCCAGCTAAGGAGTAGTCTTCGAAATCGCAGTATACTCCGCGAAGCCGTCGCCCGCAAAGGAGACCGTGCCCTGGCTTTGGGTAATGGTGCCAGTGAAGTGCGACGGCTGTTCATAGATGACCAGGCTGGGCGCCGGCCCGGTCACCAGCGGCTCCGTCTTTTGAATGTCCATCACAACGGAGACGCTGACATCGCCGTTCTGCGCGGTGAATGTCGACTGCACCGGGTAATATATGTTGTCCTGCTGGTCGAAGGCCCACTTGGTATGCGCCACGCTATATTGGCTGGCCGAAAAGACGGTGCGCTGGCCGGCAACCTCGACGCTGGCCGTGCCGTTGGGATTTCCGATGATATCGCCGAGATCGAACGCCAGGCCGGGCTGGGAAAACTGGGCCCAATTCCAGCGGACACCCTCGAAGTTCCATTGGCCCCAATTGTGATCGTGGTACCCGGAGCAATCGATGTTGTAAGTGTGGCCGTCGACCGTCAGGGTCCCCGATACGTTGGCGCCCGGCATATACACCAGCCAGCTCATTTTCTCCCAGGCCGGCGGCGCCACATTGATCCGGTTGTCGCCCAACCAGGAGGCGTGATTCCGGTTGTAACATAGGTTCCAACTCAGACGGCCATCCATGGTGGAACCCATCACCGTGTAGGTATCCGGCCCGGATACCGAAATTGTGTTGGAGCCCATGGATACATCAGCCGCCGAATACGAGGCGGTGAACGCGCTCAGCGGGTAAAGGTCGCTTTCCGGAATGATGTTCTTGCCTTGATAGACCACCGCGGTGAGGTCACCCACGCCCTCGCCCGTCAGATTCAGCGGGTCGGCCGCTTGATAGGTGAAGATCGCCTGGATATCGTTGTTCACATCATAGAGATTGAAGTACCACCATTCGTTGTAAAACGCATTGGCGGGTGATCCTTCCCAGTATCTAAAGTGATACGCATCGTCGGCCTCACTGACGGCCGTTTGGCTGACGCTGGCCGGGGTCTGCGCGAAGCCCGCGCACACGGTGGAAAACAGGAAGGCTACCGCGGCCGAAGCCACCCGCCCGCTTCTGAAACGGCCATTGCGTTTCAGGAACATTACTTTGGTGTTTGTCTTCTTGGTCATGATTTTTTCTCCTCTTGCCGGGCGAGTGTACGCGCCGGCTGCCTTTCTAGATTTTCCATCAGGTGCGCAGCGTAATGCCATGCCCGGCACATAATTAAATTCTGCTGTCCCCATCTGCGCCGCTAACTGACTGTTGGAACCTAAATTATCGTTCTCTAAATATCGGTACATTTGACCCGATTTATGTTTTAATGGGTCATGCCCTTCCCGAAGAAGCGCTGTCCCTTGCAGTTCAGTGAGCTGGATTTGCTGAAACTGGAGTCCATCCGCAAGTCTCGAACCGAGGAGAAACGGCGCACCTTGCGAGCGGCGTTCCTTTTGGACTCGCAATCCGGCCAAACTGACGAGGCCATTGCGCGACACCACCCTGTCAGCCGCAGCACGGTTGTGCTGTGTGTTGGGAAGTTTCTCCAGTTCGGTCTGGAGGCGGCGTTGGGAGAATTACCGCGACCCGGCAAGCCGCGCCAACTGCCGGACGACGCGATTGCCTGGGTGCAGGATTGTGCTTGCCAAAAGCCGAAGGAATTGGGCTATTCCTACGAATTGTGGACCTATAGGCTATTGCTCGCTCACATACGCCAACGCTGCGTCGCCGTAGGGCATCCGGCGCTGCTTAGATTGAGCCGCTCCAAACTTCACAAGATCCTGCGGCAGGGCGAACTCCGGCCGCACAAAATTCGATACTACGTGGAGAAAAGAGATCCGGACTTCGAAAGCAAAATGGCCAGTGTGCTGCATGTCTACAAAGAGGTCGAGATCGTCAACGAATACCGGCGGGGTGAGACCGGCCGACCGAATTCATCAATACTTCGACGAAATCAACGCGGCCCCGGTCGTCTTTCGTTGGAAGTACAAAATGGACGAGACGATCATTGTATAGATAATAAGAGAACGCTCATCTAGGTTATGGGGCGAGATGCGCACGAGCTATCCCGACAAAACAGAGAATTGCGTCCCGTAATTCGATGATAAATCGCACATTCTTAGATGCTTGAACGCAATAGCGACCTTGACATTATCAGGGGATAACAGGGCCTCGGGCCGAAGGCGCGTTAGGCCGCACCTGTACTTAGGCGCTCGGTCACGCTCTCAGCGCGTCCAGACGGGCCTTTCACGGATGTCGCGACGTAATCCAAAACGATTTCGTACGTTCCGGTAAGGGCGTGGTGGTTTATCACTTTTCGACAGCAGCCCTCAATGGCTGGGTTGGAGTACAAAAAGCTCTGCGGCGGCCACTGGCGTCCACAGCGCGGGGCATCACTCAGCACGCCACGATTTCACTGTGGATATCAAGGACGAGGAACACCCGGTTACGCGGGGCGTGAAGGGTTCGTTTATCCAATCAAACGATGAGTTGTATGCCAATCTGAAGTGGCAGCCGGAAGGCGCTTACCAAGTGCTCGCTACAGCCTGGGATGATCATGCGCGATACAACCACGGCGAACAGCAGCCGATACCGCGCGTTAGGCCGCCCACCGCGCGTCACACTTGGCGACGCTTTCAGCGCGTCCAGACGTGGTGCGCGCTCGCGTGCGACAGCACGGCGGTAAGAGTAAAGCCGAGGTTCTTGGCCATTTGCCCGGAGCCTCGGTCGCTCAGCCGCTAGGACCAAAGGCACGTCTACAATCTTCGCGTTCGGTATCCCGACCGCGTTGAACGAGGTATCGATCGGCAACCAGTTAGCAGGAGCCAGAATGTGATGTGCGTTGCGGGCCTCCCGACCCCAGTTCGGTCAAATCGGCGCCATCGGGGTCGATGAAATCCAATACGCCAAAGGGCACAAGTATCTGACGCTGGTTTATCAGATCGATCTCTGCGTCACCCGACTGCTTTGGGTCGGCAAGGAGAGAAGCATCGAGTCCTTCCAAGGATTCTTCACCACCATGAGCGAAGAAATCACCTCCAAGATCGTGTTCGTCTGCTCGGACATGTGGGAACCGTATCTGAAAGTCATCCGTGAGAAATGCTCCCAGGCCCTGCATATTCTCGATCGTTTCCATATCGTGGCCAAGATGAACAAGGCTCTCGACGAGGTCCGCGCCGGCGAATTGCGCTGCATGGCAATCGAAGGCCAAACACCGCTGCTGAAGAAGACCCCATCGCGTGCAAGATCAGCCGTCACATCGGCCGTCACATGCGCGGTAGGCTCTTAAATAAGGCGCTGAGAGCGCATGGACGTCCGAGATACGCGACGCGCGGGGTCCAGTCCAACGCGACCTCGAGTCGCCGTTTGGCTGAAAGTGCACCTCGCCTTCTCCCCCGAGTTGCTTAGAACACCTTGTATCCCGGTGGAATCTGGAACAGGGACGCCGGGGGTTCGCCGCCCTTGGCGTCCTTGCATACACAGCTTTGCAGACCGGGGATTCCCTTGGCCTTTGTGAGTATCGGCACTTTCAACTTCGTGTGGGTCCAGACCTCCAGCGTCTGAACCGGCGGATGATGTAGTGTTTGTGGCTGCCCAAGGGCAGCCATCGGTACTGGAGGCGGTGCGGATCCCGGCAATGGAGGCTTCCCGGGACTTGCAGGTTGCATCCGCAGCGGCTGCGGCAATCCGGGTGGCTTTGGCAACACCTCCGGACTGGACCCCTTAAATACCTGCGGCCCTGGTACGCCCGGAGCAGATGGAACCTTCGGCGGCTGGAAAGTATATTCCTTGCCTTCCGCCTCGTGTCCGCCGATCGTCTGCTTGCCCAGATCTTTCACGTGCAGTAGTGAAGAAGGTGGCGCGGGTATGTGCGGTGCGCCGGATGGAGTCTGCGCAAACGACGGCAATAGAGCCTGCGAATGAGCCGGCGCCGGCACGATGCGTGCCTCCCGCTTCACATGATCGAGCAGAATCGTCTGTTTCGCACCCGGCTTACTGATCTGCGCGGTCTTTCCGAAATCGAGATGCGTCTCGCCTTGACTGGAGCGAAACATCTTCCACTTATGGACCTTCGGCAAGTTGCCGGGGCCAACGAGCATCGCCGTCTCGTACGCGGCGCTGGCGGGCGGCAAGAGACCGGAGGATGTCTGTGGCATAACTGCTCCAGGCTATCATGACTCGGCCCATACCACCGCGCAAAGCTGAACAAAGCTACCGGATCTGGACTGATTGCGCAACAGTCTGCGGGATCGCACCGGGCATCTCATTTGAACGAGGGAGGAGCACTCAAGGTATGCGCTGCCGACGCCAAACGCCAACTGCCACCAGGTCAAATCGCGGTTGCTGGATCGTGACCGCGGTGCGCAAGCGAAAGTTCTTCGCGATGAGTGCCTACAGCGGAGGAGATCAGACGCCGGGCGATCCTCCAGACGTTCCCTGGTGGCCTACGGATATCTGCGGTCCGCCATGCAGAGAGTCGAGCATGGAATGACTCTGTGACTTCAAATGGGACGCGTCGTCCCGGCGATATCATCTTTCTCGGCTCTCCGCAGGAATTTCCTTAGTTGACACATATAGCCACGGAGTGGACACACATAGCGACGGGTTGGCTTGCGCATTCGTAAGACCGGCAATGCTCGCGGCCGGCAGCGCAGTTGACCGAGCACAGCCTGAGGGCCGCTTGCCAGATAATAGATTGTACGGATGTTCGGACAGGAGGTTCTCATGCCATCAAGCTCAGGAGAGAAGCAGGAGCGGCAACTCTGCGACTATTTGCGATTCCAGAGAAGCTGCAAGCAGGTAATCGAAGGTGACCAGCAGGTGCGAAGTTTCCTTGGTATGAAGGGGCCGTTCAAGTGCGCGGACGCTCTCGGCCTCCACCAACCATTGAACGCGGCCGGTCCCAGGCGCATCACCGTGGCCGAGTCCAAGGGAAAGGACATGGCTTCGGCAGTGGAACAACTCGGCAACGCCGCCGCGGGTGCCTTCGAAAGGTTTGGCCGCGAAACCAAGGTTGAGCTGCTGGTGATGGTGCCAGCAGTCCAGGAGCGGCCCGCCGGTGACCTAACCCCTGGGCCCGGCTTCCATGCAGCCCCACTGAAGACTGGCCGCGATAAGTTCACTCTCGTTGAAGCGATGGGTGGTCCGCCGGTGCAGGCCCGCCCTAGAGTCACTTACCCGGAATGGAGCAAATGGTCTGTACAAGTGGCCGCCTTGCGCATCGTAGTGCTCGTCTTGAATAGCCCAACTCCTTAATTCTTTCCCTGGGTCAGCGGATTGTCGAAATCGAACCCGAACAGCCGGGGATTTTCGCCGATTACGGCAGCGGATGCGATGTAAAATACATAGTCGTAAGTCTCTTGCGGGATCTTAGCGCGATGGGCGGAGAGTAATTGCCAAAAGTTTCGTTCCTTGGGATTGGCGGGCATGCTGCGCACCAGGGGAAGAACTTGATCTTCGCCCCAGTTGTAACATGCCATCACAAGAAAACCCGAGGCTTGGGCGTCGGTGCTGTATAGATCTTTCAAATAGCGGGCGGCGGCCTTAGTTTCCCGATCGAAGTGGTGGCGGTCGTCGCCCGGATCGGGCCGCCTGAAATCCGCGAGGGGACCGAGGTGCAGGCCGTACTTGATCGCGGTCTCAGGAATGAACTGCCACATGCCTTTGGCAATTCCCTTTCTGGTCATCGGGCCGCTGATGTATTGGTCGAAATCGCTTTCCTGAAGCGCGAGGTAAAAGAATTCGGGCGGAAGATCCTGCGCCAATAGCTCTTCTGAGATCTTGGCAGTATAGCCGTTATCATGCGCGGTCCTGATGGCGTTTGCGAGCCTGCCGGACGATTGCCACTTCTTGATGTAGTTCTCGACTTCCGTCGCGAACTCAGCCGGCATAGCCAATTCACACTCTCCAAAGATGCGGGCAATCCGTAAGATGAGCCGGCGCTGTTCCGTCATTTTGCCATCGTACACGTGGAGTGACGACAGGAACTGGTCGTAACTCTTCAGCATCTCGCTCCGCCTGCTTTGGTATTTATGTATCTCTTCCATGCCTTGCTGACTATTCGAATCCAGAACCAGCTTCTCCACGTTGGCGATATCCAGGTCCAGGGACTTGATGGCGTAGAAAACGTCTTGCGCCATGGCTCTCTGCTTGCTCACTTGCTGGTGCAAGTACAGTGCGTATCCTCCAGCGGCAAGAATGGCAACTCCAAGGATCGCAATGATCTTGCCATATTTCCGTTTTTGCCTGGTCTGTACCTGCTGAAAAGCCTTCCGGACCATCGCGGTATGTTCGCCCACGGGCTCGCCCGGCGCCAGGTTACCGAAGTAGCGTTCCATATAACGGTCCACGCTGACATCGGTTCCGCTTTGAATCTCGGGAGCCGGCGGTCTTGGTCCGAGCGGCGCTGGTGCGGGCGGCTTTTGTTGGACCTCGAGGAAAACTTCGGGGCCGGCGATACCCAGCCTGATGGTCAGCGATTGATCTACGGCGGCAACCGGAACCCGCTGGCCATCGACAAAAATGCCGTTGCTGCTATTCAGGTCGCGCACCACCCATTGGCCGTTCTCGAAAACCACCTCGGCGTGGGCGCGGCTTACATATTCATTCTTGATGCAGACTTCGCAATCTTCGACCCGCCCGATGCGAAACGGTTTGAGAAAGTGGAAGTGCTGCCGGTCCTCGGGCGTCGTTCCAACGCCTACGCGCAGCAGCGGCGGGGACGGAGATGGTTGTGCAACGCCGGCCAATGGCCTTCAGCTTATCCCATGGTCTGTTCGATGCGCAACCGGCACCTTCTGCCGCGCCCGATTCGATAGAATATAGGACGGCCAATCGGAGGGAGGTATTCGCATGGCAATGCAAGTTTGCATGGGAGCATCGATGATGTGCACTTTCGGTATGGCGCCGAGCTCGCTGGTGGTGCTGCCGGTGAACCAGACGTTCACCAGCGAGGTGCCGGACGCCAACATCATGGACCACGTCCCGATGGAGAACATCATGCCTTTCGGCATGTGCATGTCACCCGCGAATCCCGAGGTCGCCGCGGCGACCGCAGCCGCCTTGGGAGTGCTGACGCCCATGCCCTGTATCCCGAACACGCCGGCGCCATGGGTACCCGGCGCGCCTACTGTGTTGTTGGGGAACATGCCCACGCTGGACGACACATCTCAACTGATGTGCATTTGGGGCGGCGTGATTACGTTTGTCACACCCGGCGAGTTTACGGTGATGGTGCCGTAGGAGCTCGAGGCATCAGTTCGGGAGTGCGGCAACGGCGGCTTTGGCCGCGTTGAGGACGCCGGGTTCAAAGTTCGCCAGGTACTGCGGCTGGAGATCGAATTTCACCCCGAGGCGGAAGGCGATCCAGGCCGCCAGATCGCACATGCGCACGGAAGAATTCTGGCGGTCGCTGCCCAGCCGCATCACGCCGGCGGTGTTGTCGAACCACGATTTTAGGGCTTTGGCGATTTTCGGGTCGCCGACATAGAGTATCTGGTCCTGGATGGTCATGGCCTTGGCCGGGGGGGCCTGCGCGATGCGTTTCATAAAAGAGACGCGTTCGATATCGCCACCCAGCTTTACGGCCGCGGCTTCGGCGTTTTCGGCGGCGGCGGGGTCCTTTTCGATCTTGGCAATGTCCCGCAGCGCGCCCAGGGGTGGAGGATTGTTGCTGGCTCCGGCGGCGAGGTAGAGATAGCTGCGGACATGCCCATCACGGCGAGATGGGATGGCGGCCACAATCTCGCTGCCGGGCAAGGAATGCTGGCCGCCGGCGAGCGAGCGTGCAGCCGCGGCCGCCACCTGGACGCTGGGATCGGCGGTCAGACGCAGAAGAAGAGGGGCGGTTCCGGGCGGATTGAATTTGGCCAGGAACAAGACCGCCAGTTCGCGCGCGGCATCATCGAAGCTGGGCAGGGATTGCTGCAGCGCGGGCACGAAGCCGGCTGAGGGAGGCGCCGGGGCCTGCAGAATTCTGCGATCGTTCGAGCGCAGAATCGAAATCACGGTTTCATCCGTCATGGTTGACTCCTGAGCGGGACGAGACTGGGCGGCGAGCACCAGCGCTGCCGACAGCACGGCCGCTCCAAATCTGGCTGCGACGCGGCGTTTCTCACACCGGCGCGAACGTATTCGCGATCTGCGCCGCGCGCAGCACATTGATTTCATCGCTCTGTTGCACTCCATCACGAGGCTTGGTCATGAGCAACTCGCCGGCACGTGTATTCCCGTTGTCGTAGTCCCCATATCCCACTTGTGCCCGCGAGATGGAGGAAGGCGGAGTAGTGCCGAGGTTGACGAAGTTATGCATCAGACAACGGTTGGCCCAGATATCTTCGGGGACGGGTGGGGGAGGGTTGAAGTTGCCATAATGGACCAGCCGTAGGGCATGCCCGATTTCATGCGCTGCAGTGTGAGCGGCCAAGAGGGCGTCGGCGGCGTCGCGCAGAGTAATGCCGGCCTGGCAGCCGGGAAAGGTGCCGTGGGCGGGGTGCGCGTTGGCAGAGTCGGAACTAAAGGCGATACCCAGCACCTGGTCAGTCTGGCCGTTGGTGTTGTCGAAGTAATGGCCGAAGATGTAGGCATTGAGCGAGCCGGGAACGGGATTCTGCCGCAAAACAGTCTGCAGTTCGGTGTTTTCTTCGTCCAGGACGTTAGTCAAAGTTACGGTACCGGCCCGCGCATACCCGTTGACGGCCTCATTCATAATGTTGGCAGCCAGTTGGAAGACGACACCGGCTTGCCCGTAGATTTTGGCGACGTTTTTGAACAATGTCTTCACATCGTCGGCTTGAGAACTGGGGGGGGTGCCGTTGATGGTGACAAAGTGCGCCTGGACGTTGATGGTGAGGGGGGGATAAGCGCGCACGGCGCACTCGGCCATCACGGGCCCTCCGGCGGAGCCGTAGTGAATTTTGAGCTTGGTTTCCGACTCGGACGTAGTCTTGGCGCGCAGGAAGACACAGTCCCCGGGACGGGCGGGATCGGTGGCGGTGGCCGGTGTATCCTGCGGGTTGAGGGCCGCGTTCACCGGGAACTCGATTTCGGCGATAGAGGCGTCGTCGATACTGGGAAACAGCTTGGTATCGTCGCTCAGACGGTCGCGTATCACCTTGAGGCGAGTGACCGGACCGGAGGACTGGCCGCTGGCGGGGCCTATCAGACCCACCACGGGTCCGTTGGCGTTGCAAAATGCCAGAGGGATCACGAAGCCATGGTCATCAAGGTCGGGCGCCGTATCGTCGGCGAAGTCATCCACGGCGCGAGCGAAGCGAATGGGGACGATACGGTGCGGAGTAAGCTTGGGGTTCAACTGCGGATTGATCACGCCGATATTGAAGGATGCCACCGGTTACTCCCCCCCCACATTCTGCATGCTGGCGCGGGTCTTAGGTCCGATGATGCCGTCTATGGCGAGCACCTGGTCGGTCTGGAAGTTCATGATGGCCTGCTGAAAGCCGGGGGTATCGACACCGTCGTCGACGGGATTGTTCAGCAGCGCCACGAGCTGGTAGCCGGTGAAATAGCCCAGCACCTCCAGGCGTTTTTGCTGGCCTGGGGTGGCGGACAAAGCGTGCAGCACGGAGAACGACAGGTTGTAGTCGGTATCGAAAATGTGTAGCACGGCGCCGCCCTGTTGAATGACCAGGATCTCGACGGTAGCCTCGCCATTCGCGTCGGTGGTGTCGTCTTTGAGCTTGGCTCCGTTTAGGAGGACCTGGTAGGGGACGTTGGCAATGCCCAGGCCGGCGCGGTTTCCCGGACAGATCTGGAAGCGCACACGCACTGTAGGCATGACCAGCGTGTTCAGAACGGTGAGACCTTCGGAGGTTCGGGTTACACGGGCTTCAATCATGTCGGCATTCTCTCTCGGTCAGGGAAGATCATGAAGTTGGCGGAGCTTGTCCCGCGTGACGCTATCGGCGCTGCCCGAGACGGCCAGCCCGTTCTTGGATTGAAAGCCGCTCAGGGCGGCTTGCGTCATGGGTCCGATGATGCCGTCGACCGCTCCGCAGAAAAAGCCCAGGTTGTTCAGGCGGGCCTGCACACCCTTATTGGTATCCACAGGGTCCAGGTTGCCGATTTTGAGGCTCCAGACAATGCCCGGCTTGCTGGTGTCGTTGTCCAGAAATACGGTCAATTGCCCGGATGCCGTGTCGGCGGCAATCTCGGTCTGCACCAATCCATCCGCACCGGTGGCGCCCTCGGTGAGATTGCCGTTGATTTTCAGGCTATATTTCTTGTTGGCGAAGGCGTTGCCTTGCTCGTCTTTGAGACGGATTTTCAAAAAAGTTTTTTTGGCGAACAGCTTATAGGTGTTCTTGGTGTCCGTGCCTTTGGAATCGGTCTTGGTTAGCTTGTCGGGAACAAAGAGCTGATCGCCGGGACTGATGATGTTGGGGTCGGGACGGAGTGTTCGGAAATCGGCATTTTCAGGAGCGTTGTAGATGGTCTGCCAGTGGGAGAAGCCGAAGCTTTTGGCGATGCTGGCCAGGCAATCCCCGTCTTGTACTGTATACATCGGCATCTTATAAGATCCGCCACGCTCTAATGCGGCTCCCAGGCATCCTTGTCACGATCGGGAAAAGTGATCTCGCAGGAGCCAGGATCGATGCCATCAATCCTGGCATGGCCCTGGTCGTCCAAAGTGCCCTCGTCGACGGTGCCGTCGGGGAGCTTGACGCGATAACGTTCGCCGGGCACCGGCTTGCCTACTTCGTCGACCAGGTTGATTTCGATCCAGTCCTTCTTCTGTTGGTTATCGGGGGAATTAGGGTTATGGCTAGGGTCGCTGGTATTACGGGGAGGCGGACTCGCCTGAGCGGGGCTGATGTTGGTCAACTGATACTGCAATGGCGTGAACCCGGCAGGGGTGGGAGTGCTCGAACTGCCGGCCTGCGCCTTGTCGGCTTCCAGGGGATCGCTGGGAGCGGTAGGGCTGAGGCAGTTGCCGGGGCTTCCAGAAAGCGCCGAACCGCCGCTGTTGATCATGACCATGGGGCCGAAGATCTGGACCCCGGAAGCGTTGATGGTGATGAACGAACCTCCTACCACCAAAGACAGCCCCGCTTGGGCTTCGATCACCACCTGCATGGCGCTCAGATAGTAGTTCATCGTGGTGGCTTCCGAGTGGTTCTGGTTATAAGCCTCGGCGACATTACCGGTGACGGAGACGGATTGGTTGCCGGTAATGGCGACGGCCTGCTTCCCCGAGATGGTTAGGTGGTGATCGCGGCTCACCAGCTGCAAGAGATCGCGATTGACTTTGGAATGCGAGTCCCGCGTAATGGATTCCAGCTTGTCACGCTGCACCATTAAGTGGCGATCCTCACCGATCCATTCCTTGCGGTCATTTTCAATGCGGATATCGGCATCCTTCTGGCCATGGATGAAGATCTGCTCGCTGCCCTTCTTATCCTCGTAACGGATTTCGTTAAAGCCGCCGCCTCCCTTGCTGCTCATGGATTTCCAGGTGCTTTGCGTCTGGTTGTCCGGCAACGTGTAGGGCGGCATTTGGTCCGCATTGTAGACCGACCCCGTGATGATGGGCCGGTCCGGATCGCCTTCGAGGAAACTGACGATGACCTCCTGGCCGATGCGGGGAATGCAGATGAAGCCCCACTGCTTGCCCGCCCAACCCTGGGCGACGCGGATCCAGCAGGAACTGTTCTCGTCGCTTTTGCCTTGGCGGTCCCAATGAAACTGTACGGTGACCCGCCCGTAATTGTCGGTCCAGATCTCCTCGCCGGATTTGCCGACCACCACGGCGGTCTGGGTTCCTTCGATAACCGGCTTGCGGGCGCGCCGCGGCGGGCGGAACGGCACGGAATTGGGAATGGCTTCGAAGCGGTTGTGATACTCGAAAGGATCCACCTGGCCGGCACGGTAGCTGGCGTTGCGCGCGCGATGCTCCAGCATCAGCATCGTGTAATCGGTATTGGCGTCGTCGCGATAGTGGTCGCTCAGAGTGAATTTATAGCCGCATTGGAAACCCATGCAGTTGCTTTCACCGCGAACGGTGGCGATGTTGACTTCCAACTCCTCAAGACGGATGCGGGTGTAGTGGTCGCCGTCATCCTTGGCGGTATAGTTGCCGGGGTAATCGTAGGCCTCGCCTTTCTGTTGGCCGGCCAAAGTGGCAAAGAGCGTAGTGTTGGGTTTCGTGAAATCGTAGTCGGTGAGTGAGGCGGTGCCGGTCTGGACGCGGAACTCAGACTCCAGGCTAGCCACGGTATTGTCGTCCAGGCGGCCGCCCTCGCTCGGCATGAAGCGAGCCGTGGGCTGATCGGGGCAGGCGGCAAAAGCAGTCAAATCGTCGGCCAGCACCAAAGTGTGCTTCTCCTGGCTCTGCTCGAAGAAGTAAAAGATGCCTTCCTCTTCCAGCAGGCGGGAAACGAAATTGAAATCGCTTTCGCGGTATTGCACGCAATAATCGCGCGGACTATAGGTGCCTTTCAGGCCGGATCTGAAATCGGAAAAGCCGCGATCCTTAAAAACTTTTTCCACAATGTCGGGAACGCTCATCTTCTGGAAGATGCGGCAATCGGAAAACAGCGTGAGGAACCAGAACCAGGGGACCACTTCCGCCTCGTAGGCAGCCATGCCGTCCGATCCGTATTGCAGGAGCTTCATGCTGCTGATGTTGCCGTGGATATGGCGTTCGGTGTCCTCATCCAGCGGCAGCGAGAGCACCGCCGGCTGGGTAAGCAGGCTCTGCATGTCCACATTGGGATCGGGGGAAAGCAGCCGCAACACGAAGCGGAAAGGCTGGGATACGCGCTCGACGCCGGAAAAGCTGTCGAGCAGCAGGGCATCGTCGCCGAGCGGCGTCTTTACGCGAAATGGCCGGTTAATCTGTGTCGCTGGCAAGCCGTCCCCATCACGGCAACGATCGGCCGTTCCGGCCGCGCCGCGTCTCCGCCTGTGTCCTACGAGTAGACAAAGGAACCCCCATCGCCGATGCCGACGTGAACCGATCCGGGCCGCAATCCCTCGGCGATACGCCCCAGCAACTGCCGCGAGATATCCGGCAGCAGCGTGTTCGTGAGAATATTATCCACGTTTCGCGCGCCGCTTTCCACTTCGGTGCAGCGGCTGGCCACTTCATCGATCAATGCCGGATCGTAGGTCAGATCGATGCGATGCGTTTCCTTCAAGCGGCGTTGAATCTTGGCGAGCTTCAGCACCACAATTTTCTTCAGGTTCTCATCCCGAATGGGGAAATAGGGTATGACGACCAAACGGCCCAGGAACGCGGGCTTGAAGATCTTGTTCAACTCGGGCTTAAGGGCGTCGGCCAGTCCTTTAGCTCCAGGCATGGTTTCGGGATCGGCGCACAACTTCATGAGGGTATCGGTCCCCGCATTGGATGTGAGAATGATGATAGTGTTCTTGAAGTCGATCTGGCGGCCTTCTCCGTCCTCCATCATGCCTTTGTCGAATACCTGGAAGAACAACTCCAACACGTCGGGATGAGCCTTTTCGACTTCGTCCAGGAGCACCACGGAATAGGGCCGGCGCCGCACGGCCTCGGTCAGGACGCCGCCCTCGCCGTAGCCCACATAGCCGGGAGGAGATCCTTTCAAGGTCGAGACCGTATGGGCCTCCTGGAACTCCGACATGTTAATGGTAATGAGATTATGCTCGCCGCCGAAGAGCAGGTCCGAGAGCGCCAGCGCGGTCTCGGTTTTTCCGACGCCGCTTGGCCCCACCAGGAGAAATGTGCCGACCGGCTTGCCTGGGTCGTCCAGCCCAGCGCGGGCGGTGCGGATGCGGTGACTGATGGCTTCCAGCGCGTGCGATTGACCAATGACCCGCGCGCCAAGGTGGGATTCCAGTTGCAGCACGGTGGCGATCTCGTCCTTCAACATCTTTCCAACCGGAATGCCAGTCCAGCCGGAGATGACTTCACCGACCAGATGGGAATCCACGCAGACGCGCATCAGGGGCTTCTCACCCTGCACGCCTTCGAGTTCGGTGTTGAGCTTATCGAGTTCGGCGCGCAACGCCGCCCGATCGGGCGTGGGCGCGGGCGCCTGGGCGGTGGCCGATGCCGCCGAAGCGGTGGCGGTGGCGGCTCCGGCCGCGGCTGCCGTGGCGCCTTCGGCAACCGCCGCGATGCCGGTCTCGAGCTGACCTCGGATCTCCCGAATGCGCCCCACCAAAGCGCGTTCCTTCTCCCATCGCGCACGCAGATCCTCGAGCGTAGCCTGGGTGGCGGCCTTCTGTTGATCAATTGCCGCGAGGCGCTCGGCATGATCCACGCCCACAGCGGCTTCCCGCTGCAGGATGCGCCCCTGCACCTCCAGATCGTCCAGCGTGCGCATGGCGTCTTCGATGGGACCGGGCGTGGCATTCTGGCCGAGCGACAGGCGCGCGCAGGTGGTATCCAGCACACTGACGGCTTTGTCGGGCAACTGGCGGTCGGGCAGATAACGGTGCGAGAGCTTCACCGCCGCAGCCAGCCCTTCGTCCAGGATGCGCACGTTGTGATGTTTCTCCAAAGCCGGCACCACGCCGCGCATCATGAGCTCGCATTGCGTCTCGCCAGGCTCCTCCACCTTCACCAACTGAAAGCGGCGTGCCAGCGCCGGATCCTTCTCGAAATATTTCTTGTATTCGGACCAGGTGGTGGCGGCGATGGTGCGCAGTTCGCCACGCGCCAGGGCAGGCTTCAGCAGATTGGCGGCGTCGTTTTGTCCCGCCTGCCCGCCGGCGCCGATCATGGTGTGGGCCTCATCGATGAACAGTATGATTGGCGTGGGTGAGTTCTTCACTTCCGCGATCAAGCTCTTGAGGCGATTTTCGAATTCGCCTTTGACGCCGGCTCCGGCCTGCAGCAGAGCCAGGTCCAGCGTGCGCACTTCCACGTTCTTCAGCACGGGCGGAACATCGCCCTGCACGATGCGAATGGCAAAACCTTCCACCACCGCGGTCTTGCCGACGCCAGCCTCACCGACCAGTATGGGGTTGTTCTGCCTTCGGCGAGTCAGGATGTCTACGACTTGCCGGATCTCGAAATCGCGCGCCAGGACGGGATCGATCTTGCCGCTGCGGGCATTCGCGGTTAGATTGATGGTGTATTGATCCAGGTTCGGCGTCTTGCCCCCTAGCGGGCGCGGAGCTCCACCGGTGTCCGGGGCACTGGCGGCAGCGCCGGCGGCTTCTTCAGAGGACGACGCGGTGATTTCCTGGAAGTCTTTGCGCAGGCTGTCGGCATTGATCTTCTGGAATTCGCGGCTGACCTCCCGCATCATGCGCGCCAGATCCTCGTCGGTAGCCAGCGCCAGAATGGTGAAGCCGGAGCGTATCTGTCCCGCGCCGTAATCTATCGACCCCAACGTCCACGCCTCGGCGAACATATTGCGCAGCGTGGGGCTCAGCGCGGGATTACGCGCGTTGCCGGATTTCAACTTATCGAGGCTGCGTGTGAGTTCGGCGGCCAAGCGGGATTTATCCACCTCGAAGTGTTTGAGAATCGCCGACAGATCGCCGCTGGATGAATCGAGCAGTTTCAGGAGGTAGTGCTCGACTTCCACGTCGTAGTGAGTTCGCGAAAGGCACAAACCCGCCGCGGCTTCCAACGCGTTGCGCGTGGTCTCGTTCAATTTTCCTATTAAAGCCCTGATATTAACTGCCATATTTAATCCTTCACAAAGGCCTGACCGGCGTTTTAGTTTAGCAACAAAACCGTATCCGCCGGGTCGCGCCCGAAGGCGGGCCCCGACTTGATCCAACTAAACCAGCCCAAAAGTGGCGGCGTTCCGCCATCCTCCCGCAATTCGCAGGGGGGCACCTCCTCGCGCTTCAGTACCAGTTTCACTTCGAACTCGATTTCTCCCCCGGCAAAGAATGTGGCGATCGCACGGAGAGGTTCCCATGCGTCTCCCTGAGGCAGAAACGACAGATATTGGCGCGCCGAGAGCGGGCCGAGTGTAATGCGTACCCGGGACTGCTGTTCCCAGATTTCATCACCGGCGATGGCGCCCATCCCAAGTTGATCCGAGTGGGGTGCGCCCCCTTCCATGCGGCACTGATCGGAGGTATCCAGCGCCCGCCAGGCACCCACGAATTGTTCGATCTCGACGGGCACCTCGAAGTAATCGGACAACACCTGCCGCAGCGCCACCGCGGAACGCGTGCGCATGGAGAACAGACCGCAATAGAACAATAGGGATTCGTCCGCCACCGCCTGGCGGCGCTCCAGGCCGGCCGTGCCCAAGCCCACGAAGCTCATCAGGTAACGCGAGAACCGGTCTTTTTCGTCGCGCTCGTAGGCCACGAAGAAGCGGTACTTCTCCCACGCCTGGTAGAACAGGGAGATCATGCGGTGGTTGAACAGGTCGAAGAAATCCCGCAGAGTGGCATCTTTGGCGCGCGCTCGATCGCGGACCAGTTCCGTGTAGCAGCGCGGGAGGACGCCCATGGGCCCGGTGAGGCCCATGAAGTTCACTATCATCCGCGCGGGTCCCTCGTCGGACCAGTCGAGCGATTGGATCTGGCTGGTGGGAAAAGCCAGAGAATTGTTGGTGCATAAGCGCAGCACCTCGCGTCCGGGCGGGACGAAACGGCCCACCGGCCCACGCTCCGGCAACATCCTGTGCATTAAACGGACCGCCTGAAAGAAGTTGAACCGCCCGGGATGCTCGCGTAATTCCTGCCCGAGAAAGGAGCGGCTCACATCAAGATCCGGCGACCGGCCCGGGGTGGCCATTCGCGTAGCACCTCCTTTCTCTGACGCACTGTGGCGACCAACTGGCTGTAGCTGTTCAACGAGGCATACAGGCCCAAGAAAGACTCGATGACACTGGCAAACAGGTAAACGCCGCCGCCGACAAACTGCTCCTCATCCAATTCAATATCCACGCGATTGCCTCGCGCGAAGGCGATACCCTCCTCGGAGACGACACGGGCAAATCGGCGTGCGCATTTCAGGGAGACCAAGCCTTCAACGGTCTTGCCGGCAAACGCAGAGCCGGTAAAATCGTAGAGCTTTAGGACCTCCTGCAGGGCTTCGCGGCCCTCCGAAACCAGCGAAAGATGGTTAAGGGACAAGTGCGAAATCAAGCGCCATTGCATCGCCTTGCCAAGCGGAGGACGGATCGGCGACGTAGGCTTACGCAGTGCCACGATGCGTTTGATGGGCGCGCCAGTCTCCAGCTCAAAATCGCCTGCGTCATTTCCGAACGGCAGGCGCGCCGGCAGATCGCGATTGGTACATGTGGTGCGCACCGTGAGCGTGTCGACGGCCGGGCGAGTGGGCCGGAACGACATATCCACCAGCGCCAGCTCGATCTCCGTGCCTTCGTCGTTGGGCCGCACAGAGGGGCGCCGGTTGGCGATCCAGAAGGTCTGCTGCCGCTCGCGCTGAATAGAGTGCCGGAAGGAATAGAACGGCTGATACTCGATGATCTCCTGCTGTTGGGGCCGCAGGCTGCACACCTGATCCACCGAGAAGACCTCCATAGCCATGGCCCGGCGCGCGTCCGGGATAACCGGGTATTCGTACTTCTGCTGGTCGAGCAGGATGGGTTCGGCGGTCTGCGGGAAGAGGTTGACAACCGGAGCGCAGCCGAGGCGGAAAGTGTTCGCCGAGATACCCGTCTCCAGCCGCTGGCGGCGTTCTTCTCCCTCAAAGCGCGAGATCAAAAAAATGAGTTCGGCGCCGCGTCTGAATCCATTCGCGCAAGCCTGTCGCAGACCGCTTACGTCCACGAAGAAGAACTTGTCGGGAAACGTGAAGTACTCCTGCAGCAGCCGGTAGCCGATGAACGACCGCCGTGGGTAGGGCAGCATGCCGTCGGCTTCATCGAAGCCCACAGGACGCAGGCAGGAGGCGGGCAACGTGACCGCTGGGGCGCGCGAGCCGGGCGTGGTGTCGCGCACCACGATCTGCACCAGGTTGCAGCAGAGTAATTCGTAGATGGTGTGAATCAGCGCGCCTTCGCCATCCAGGAAAAAGCGGAGCTGGTCCAGTTCCAGCTTGGCGAGATCGACGTCCGCGGCGCCGCAAGCTATTTCGATGCGCAGCACCCCGGCAGCGTCGGCGCCTTTGAGGGGCGGCTTGAGACGGTCGGGCGTAGTCCAATGCGCGGCAGTCACCGAAAGGGGCCATAGAGTGGTGTCGTAACAGGTGCGGAACTTGCACGGAACCCCATCCACTGGACGGGAGTAGATTAAGGTATCGCGCTCGATGGGCAAACCCGAGGAGAGCTTGCCCTTATCCGGGTCCAGTTGGAACTGTACGATCGACATGGAGGGCAGCGGCCGGACGAAATGCGGATAGACGATGCTCAACAAAGCCTCGGTGATCTCGGGGAACTCGTCGTCAATCTTGAGGTGCACGCGCGCCGCCAGGAAAGCGAACGACTCCAGCAGCCGCTCCACGTGGGGATCGTCGCACTTGGAAGGTTCCAGTACCAGCCGCGCGGCAATCTTGGGGTACTTCTCAGCAAATTGCGCCCCCATCTGGCGCATGTAGGTCAGTTCGCGTTCGTAATACAGCAGCAGGTCATCCCGCATTCCGGACCTCGTATTCACCGCTGGTCAATTCGAGCACCGTGTCGAAAAAGACGTGCTCGGGGGCGGGGTCCATCATCAGCAGCCCTTCGATACGGAAGCGCAGCGTACGTGTGCCGGGTATGGCGTCCTCCAACGGAACGACGCGTATATTGGCCAGCCGCGGCTCGAACGTCTTTACCGTGGCGTACAGAAATCGTACCAGCTTGGCGCGGTCCTTAGGGGAGTTGAGACTATAGGCGGTGAAGTCCGGCAGGCCGAAAACATATACCGAGCTATTGAGCTCCTTTAGCGATTCGTCCGGGGGCTGCGCGACGCGGCGGGTGTTCAGGAGCCACTCCAGATCGCGGCGCACGCCTTCCTTTAACTGGCGCACGGATCGCGTGCGGGTGGCCATGACCTCGACTAACGTGGCGGGATCTTCGTCAATCAGGCGGTCCAAAGTTGACAGCGTCACTGCGGTAGCGAACTCGGATGAGGGGCGGGCCATCTGTTACACCGAAAATGCCTGGCCGGGATCCAGGCGGCAGATGCGCTCGAAAATGGCTTGTTTGACTTTGGCGTCAGCCTGAATTTTCTTGCTGGCTTGCAGCAGGAAGGCCAATACTCCGGCCACCATCTCGCGCTCCTCCCAGTCCTCTAGTTTATGATTTTCTAAAGCGGCGGCGATGTCGTCGAGCAAGGGCTGGGCGATGGCGTCCTTACCAGCCGCAATGCAGATCTGCGCAAGCTGCAGTTTACGCTGGAAACGGCCGCGGCCGCTGCGCTGCCGTAACACTTCCTGGTTAAGAATCTCGAACGCTTTTTGAGGTTGTCCGCGCCGTATAGCCTCGGTGGCTAGCGTGTGTGGATCCACGAACTTCTTCTGCCAGCCCCCGTCCTGCGTGGCGTCGATGAACGGCAGGCGCAGCAAATTGGCGGGAGGTGTGGCGTCGGCGGGCTCGGCGAGCAGGTCCCGCAACCAGGCTTGGGTTTCCGGGTTGGCCGCCGGCGTGTCGTCGGTCAGCGTGGCGTCCAGCAGCTTGGGCAGGTCGTGGAGCAATGCGCGCAGCTCCGAGCGGATGGCGATGGCAATCGCATGGTAGTCGCTGCCGAGGGCCACGCAGGCTTCCACCACAAATCGCTGCAGGTCCAGCCATGCCCGGCCGCAGGGCAGCGCCATGACCTGCTCCGCCACTTCCAGCAGTTCCGCCCAGTTGTTGCGCTGCGCCAATGCCTTAATCCGGCGGCGGATTTCCGTAGGGGGCGCCTCCAGCACGCTGGGGTCGGACGAGGCTCGTAATTCGCCCCAGCGCAGGCCACGCAACATGAGATACGCCGCCGGGCTGTGAGGCTCCTGCTTACGCAGGAATTGGGCGGCCGCGGCCACCCCGGCGATCGCCGCACCGTGCTCGGTGGGTTCGGCCGCGACACGCATCGTGTATCCCTGGTCCGCGTCAACAGCGGTGACCGCCGGCACCTCGCCCGCCGCGGCTACCGGCTCCGCAGCTGGAGAAGGCACCTCTTCCACGGGGTCGGGATCGGTCTCGCGCTTCTTCTGGAGAAAGCCGTGCACCGCGTGGCGGACTTCTTCCAGGGAGCTCTTGAGCCTGCTGAAAGAGGGCGCCGCGTCGCCGAACTTGTGGGTGCACAATTCATCGAGCGCCTGTAGAGTCTGCAAACAGGCGTCCAGGCCTTTTTCCGTTTCGGCGTAAAAAGGTTTGGGCGTTTCAGCAAAGGATCTGTCGAAGATTTCCGGCGCTAGTTTACCCTCTTTGAGCGCCGCCTCCCGCGCGGCTTTCTGCTCCTTGCTCTTGGCCTGATCTTCGTAAATGATCGTCCGCGACTCCTTGTACTGGAGCAAACTGTAGCCATCGCGCGTCAAACCGACCCTTTTGACAGGCAACTCCAGGCGGGATCCGATCCAGTCGAGGGGGGTGGCGCGGACTTCCACATCGCCGTCTTCGGCCGGGGGATATAGCGTGTCCCAGAAGGTCTCGATGAGCCCGCGGGAGAGTCCCAGTCCGTCGTGCAAACCGACGAAGCCCTGGGTCTTCAGGAGGGATTCGGTGACCCAGGCGGCCAGTTGCAGATCCTTGGTCTGGGTAGCCACCGCCTCCTGAGCCAGCCTGATAACGGCGCTATGGTCGGCTACCTTGCGCTCATGCTGCCAGGCACCCTGAGCCAGTTCGTCATCCTCGCGACGGGCCTCCTTGATCTTGTCGTAGAGCGGAGAATAGCGCAGATCCTGCCCGCTGGGATTGTCGCCCGCGATCGGTTTCAGGATGTCTTCACGAAGAGGCATCGGAAGCGAACTCCAGCGACCGGATCTCGAGTAGCGGCACTTCCTCGCCATCCACCAGGTATGTCTTCTGGCCCACGGGATACTCGTGGCCTTGGTCGTCGGCCACCCACGCGGTCATCCGTCCCAGCCAGATGGCCTCGTCGTCGGATTTCCAGGAGAAGGGATATACGGCAGGAATCAAAACTTCGCCGATATCCGTCCCCTGAAAGGATGGCCCGGTCAGAACGAATGCCGGGCACCAAAGCGTGTCGCGCAAGCGCTGTGGCGCCTTGATTTGCAATGAAGCAATATGCTGGAAAGGAATCCAGAGATAAGCGCCGGCGGCGAACACCTCCAGCCGCGCCCCAATGGACGGATCGGCATCCCGGATAGAAAGGAATGCCTTGCCGTTGAGCTCGCCGGGGGGCGAATCGGCGGCCGGCGCACTGGGGAATTCTTCCTTGCGGAAAATCTCGTGCCGGGTCTTTTCCGCGTGCAGCGCGGAGTAATACAGCACGGCGCCCATTTCCGCTTCCTTGCCGCCTTGCGACAAAACGCCTAACTGCTTCTGCGCCCGGTCATACTGTCCGGAGAAGCAAAGCAACTCGAATAGAAACGTGCGGCTTTCCAGATCGGTAGGATGCTCACGGAGGCGCGCAGCCAAGGCGGCCTCCGCGTCGCGCACCTTCCCGCCGTCGAAAAGTTCTTTCGCCGTCATGAAAGGCGATCTGCTAGAGCCCGGTGTCCGCGGCGAAGTCGGCGGTCAGCAGCGAGAGATCGTACCCTTTGGGAATGGCCGCATCCAGGGAACCGTCGTCCTTTTCCGGCTTATAGGAGATCTCCACGCCCTGGTACATGAAGCTCACGGACTCCGTGGGGTTCTCGTTGCTCCCAGACAACTGCACGGAAGTGATGAGCGCGTCCTTGATCCAAATTCTGAAATAGCCTTCCTGCTTATCGCCCACCGGTTTGTCGTAAAGCAGATAAACTTTCGCCAGGATGTTGCCGGTCGCGCAATGATCGCACAGCAGCGGCGTGGTCTTGTCCAGGACCTTCATAATCGTCAGATTGGAAAAATCCGCCCGTCCCGCCTTGGCTTCCTTTCCCGATGCGCCGGCCCCGTAGACCGCCGTTTGGCTGACGCCCCAACTAAATGACAGAACGTCAATATGCTTCGCGTTGCTCGTGCTGGGCCCCTCAATTCCGTCGATAAACAGATATGCATTTACAGCCACGTTGTACTCCTTTCGCTAGGTGACGTTGAAGCCAAATTCGTTACAGATTTTTCTTACAACAAGTCCAATTTTATTTTGCGGGTGCGGGCAAGTCGGCGACCAGCCGCAGTGAAACGGTCAATTCATCCAACTGGAAGTGCGGCCGGAGAAAGGCGACGGCGCGATAGACGCCGGGCTTGCCGGGCACTTCAGAAACATCGACGCGCGCCTCCCGCAACGGGCAGCGCGCCTTCATGGAGGGCGCAGCCGTATCATCGGGCACGACATACTTGGTGATCCAGCGGTTGAGAAATATCTCTGCGTCGGCGCGCGACATGAAGCTGCCGATCTTGTCGCGCATCATGGCCTTCAGATAATGCGCGAAACGCGAAACCGCCATCAAATACGGCAGCTGCGCTGACAGCCGGGCATTGGCATTGGCCGAGTCCGTGTCGTACAACTTAGGCTTCTGGCACGTCTGTACGCTGAAAAACGCAGCGTAGTCGGTGTCCTTGCAGTGCACCAGGGGAACGAAGCCCAGGTCGGCCAACTCCTTTTCGCGGCGATCGGTAATGGGTACTTCGGTGGGACACTTCATGGCCACGTCGCCTTCGTCGGTATAGAAATTGTGCACCGGCAGGCCTGTCACCAGCCCACCGCCTTCTACGCCTCGCATCGCCACGCACATGCCATACTGCGAAAACGAGTTGGTCATCCGGCTAGCAAGCGCATAGGCCGCATTCATCCACAGGTACTTGGAGTGGTCGCTGCCGTCCACGTGCTCTTCGTAGTTGAAAGCATCTACTGGTTTGGTGTCTTTCCCGTAAGGCAGCCGGGCCAGGGTGCGCGGCAAGGTCAGCGCCACGTACCGGGAATCCTCCGTCTGGCGGAAGCTCTTCCACTTGGCGTACTCCGTGGTGTCGAAGATCTTAGCCAAATCGCGCGGGGCGTCCAGTTGGGTGTAGCTGGTCAGGTTGAACAGATCGTAAGCTGCTGCGCTGCAGAACGGCGCGTGCGCCGCCGCCGCAACATTGGATATTTTCTCCAGCAGTTCGATATCCTCGGGATGCTTGCCGAATTCGTAGTCGCCTACCAGGGCACCGAAGGGAGACCCGCCGAAAACGCCGTATTCTTCCTCGTAGACCTTCTTGAACAGTGCACTCTGGTCGAATTCCGGCGCGCGCTGCAGGTCCTTCAGCAGTTCTTTCTTGCTGACATTCAGGACCTTGATCTTGAGCATTGTCCCGGTTTCGCTTTGGTCCATCAGATACTTGATGCCGCGCCAGGTCCCCTCGAGTTTCTGGAACGCGGGATGGTGCATGACTTCGTTCAACTGCAGCGATACGAGGTGATCGATCTGCGCGATCCGCGCATTAATCATCATCTCCGCATCCCGGGCGATGGTCATGGACCCGTCCAGGAACTGCGCGACGAATTCCTTGATTAAGTTCTTGCCGCGTTCTTTGGAAGCCGGTTCGACACCAAAACGGCCTTCTTCGACAATCTGGTCCAGAAGACCCTTCTCCTGAACCTGCTCGCTAGCGGCCACCGATGCCGGTGCGCTTTGTGGCTCAGCCATTGGAACCCTCCCCTCTTCCCATTTCGCCCTTTATCTTCTCCAACTTCTCGGTGTTGCCGACGGCGTCCAGCAGCAACTCCTCCAGCTTGTCATTGCCCTGTAAATTGCCGCGTAGATCGGCTAGCCGCGTGCGCAAATCCAGCAACTCCTTGAGCGGTTTTACTTGCTTGGCCACGTTTTCCGGCCCGAAATCGTCCATGCTCTTGAAATGCAGATCGATTTTCAGGTTCGGTGCATCCGGTTCTTCGCTCAGTTTATTTTCCACGGAGTAAGACAAATGCGGCTTCATGCCTTCCAAAACGGTATCGAAATTGTCCGGGTTTACTTCCACGAATTTGCGCTCTTTCAGTTTCTGAAGAGGCTGCTCGGGCTGTCCCGTGAGGTCGCCCAGCACGCCGACTACAAACGGCAACTCCTTCAACTCAATCGCGCCACCGACTTCGACGTCGTAAGTAATTTGTACGCGGGGTGAACGCACCCGGTCCAGCTTATGTTGCGTGCTCTCTCTTGCCATCGTCCCTCCAGGTCTAAAAAGGTCTTGCTAAGTCACTATATTGCGCATGCGCGTTTTCGTCAAGCAGGAAATCTCGTGGCCAGTTTGGCGCAGTTTTGAGCAAATGTGCGCTGAGGCGGTCATCTAAGGCAGCACGAAGCGGCGCTCCACCAGCTTGCGCACGACCGCAAGACATTCCAGCTTAATGACTTCCGGATTAGCGCGCACTTTTTGCGACAAATCCAGGACCAGCTCATTCAGTGTTCGGCGACCGTCCAGCCCAGCCAGGAAGTCCGCCACCCCGGGGTCCAGGCGCATGGAAGCCGGGATACCGGCGGTGAAGCGCAGTGTCATGCCGACGGATTGCCACCGGCCGTCCGCAAGCCGCAACTGTTGGTCCAGTTGAGTCTCCGGAGAGAGCCTCAGACGGGCATTCAAGAACTCCTCGTCCGAGCCGCGCAGCTCCAGGAGATCGGTGCAGGCGAACGCTTGCCAGACAGCCTCTCCAAACGGCTGGTTGGGATCGAGCGGCATCTCTTCGATGCGCACCCAATTTCGCCCGGTCCGCCGCCGCATCGCCAGGAGTCCGCCGTGGATCTCTTCGACGCCGCGCTGGCGATAGTAATCCATCCAGCGCGCCGTAATCTCAGGCTCGGCCCCGGTCGGCACGATCTGACGGATGCGCTCCCGCGCGTATTCCCCCACCCCGCGCGCATAGCCGCGGAAGATCCAGGCGTCGCAGCCGGTGCCCTCCAGCCATTCCCGGACGCGATCTTGCCAGGATTGCCCGCGCACTTGTACCCATTCGCAGACCATTTGCATGTAACCGCCTTCATTCAGGTGGGCTGGCGCCTGGCGCACCAGCCGGCGGCAGTAACCATCCAGTTCCGAATCGTTCTCGCAGTAAATTTGGCTCGCTGAAGGTGTGACAAAGAAGGGCGGGTTGGCGACAATTAAGTCAAACGTGCGATTTCGCACCGGCTCGAACGTGTCGCCCGTAAGGCACTCTACCTGCGGCGTGCCGTTTAACCACGCGTTAAAACGGGAAACCGCTGTGGCGCGCGGGTTCAGGTCGGTGGCCGTCACTTGTGCGCTATGTAGCGTCGCGAAAACGGCCTGAATGCCACAACCGGCGCCCAAGTCCAGAGTGGCGCGCGCAGGCCGGCGAATGGTGAACCGGTGCAGGAGCCGGGTGGTCGGATTGGGCCAGATCACAAGGTCCGGGGAATGCGATGCCAGACGCGCAGCGGTGTCGGCGGCAAAGAAGAATTGGTCACAAGGCGTCAACATCACGGCCGGCACTAGCGCTGCGCCATCCCGCATGAGCATCCCGGACTCGAGCAAAAGCGCCAGGGCGGACTCCGGCACCAGACCCGCCGCCGACTCATTTGCCGCCGGAACACCGAGGAAGAACCAGCGCAGAACCAGGTTCGAAAGGGAAGGCTCCCGGGTCCGATCCAACAGGAAAGGGAGGTTTCCCGAGGCGGCCGATGGAAGATCCAGCAGCCATCGTCGATTCTCAAACTCGGCGTGTGTGTAGTTGGCTTCATGGAAGAACTCGCGCAAGCGCCTTGCATCCGAGGCCGAGAGAGGCTTTAGCATAAGTGAAGACCGACCCTGGGTCATGAAACCAGTGTGCCACGCCAGGAAATCAGCATCCGCAGGTGCTCGGGCCCGCCAAATCTCAATCTTTGCGCGTCGCTCCCGATTCTGGTACCTTGGATTCCGATGAACCGGCTGGAACCTGTTATCTGGACTAAGGGAACGTTCCTGAACCCGCAACACTTGCAGAGCCAGGATCGGTTTCTGGAGAAGACCCTACAGTTCAACTTGCAGGCGCTGGAGTTCCGCCCCTGGGGCTTTCGGCATCTGCGCATCGACCAGGCGGCGCTGGCTGCGGGCAGTCTGGTCATCTCGGAAACCGCGGGCATCTTTCCGGACGGGTTGCTATTCGATATACCGGAATCCGACCCGGCGCCCCCCGCCAAGCCGCTCGCCGATCATTTCGATGCGGAAACACAGATTGTGGACGTTTACCTTGCCATCCCGAGTTACCGGGAGCGTGGTTTCAACGTAGCCAGCGCGCGCCGGGAAGCCGAAACCCGCTATCGGGCCGAGGTCGAGATGATCCGCGATGAGAACACCGGACAGTCGGAAAAACCGGTGTTAGTAGCGCGCAAGAACCTGCGATTAGCCGTTGAGACGGAGAACCGCGAAGGCAGTTCCACCTTGCGCGTGGCGCGAGTGCGCAAGACCGCAGCCGGTCTGCTCCAACTGGACCCCCGCTTCGTCCCTCCGCTGCTGGATTTCGAGGCCAGCGATTATTTGGTTAGCATCGCACGGCGCCTGGTGGAGATCCTCTCTGCCAAGAGCAGCGAACTGGCGGGCGCCCGCCGCCAAAAGAATCAGAGCCTGGCCGACTTCACATCCTCCGATATTCCGCGTTTCTGGCTGTTGTACACGGTCAACGCCGCCCTGCCGGTTTTCCGGCACCTCTTTGAAACGCGCAAGGGCCACCCGGAAGCCCTCTATTCGGCCATGCTGTCGCTGGCGGGATCCCTGAGCACTTTTTCGGTGAAGATCCATCCCCGCGATCTGCCGCCTTACGATCATGACAATCTGGGTGCCTGTTTCACCGATCTGGATGAAAAGCTCAGGCTGCTGCTTGAGACGGTGGTGCCCACCAACTGTATTTCATTGCCGCTGAAACTGGTGCAGCCCTCCATCTACGCCACCTCCATCGATAACGAGAAGTACCTGCAGCAGACGCGCCTGTACCTGGCTGTTAGCGCCGACATGAGCCAGGCTGACCTGATCGGCAAAGCGCCCCAGCTGATCAAGGTCTGTTCGATCGATGCCGTCGAACACCTGGTCCAGAGAGCCTTGCCCGGAATGGCCCTGGCGCACGTACCAGCGCCTCCATCCGCGATTCCCATCAAGCTGAACTATCAATACTTCGGCTTGAGCCGGAGCGGCGGCTCATGGGAAGCAGTGGTGCGCGCACGCAATCTCGCGGCTTATGTGCCCGGCGACTTTCCGAACCCGCAAATGGAATTGCTGATCATACTCCCGCAGGCCGGCTAAGACGGCATCAACGCGTCAGTGCAAAGACCACGATCACAATTACCACGAGGAGAAATAATCCAGCCAGGATCAAGACCAGTGGCAAGTACGATTTATGCACCTGGGGAGCCGGCGCTGCGGGCTTTGGCGTGGGCGCTTTTGCCTGGCTCGGGGGCGAACTGGAGGCGATCATCTGCGTGAATTCACTGGGCCCCGAAACAGCTTGGGGCGGCGGCGTCGCACGCCTGGAAAAGGCACCCGTGGCCGCTCCGCCTTGCAGCATAGGCGCCTGTGGCGCGGCGGCGCCCGCTAGGCTTTCAGACGGTGTCGGCTCGGCGGCGAACATCCTGGTGAATTCGCCCGGTGGCTGAAACGCTGGTTGAAACGATCGGCTTGGGGGAGCGGCTACGGCGCCACCTGGCGGCGGAACCGGGCGCGGGGGAGCATCCGGAAGCTGGCCCGCCTGCATCATGCGGGTGAATCCACCGGCGCTCGGAACGGGCGGAGCCGCCGGTGAGGGGCGCAGCGGCTCGGCGGCCAAGGGCGACTGCATCATCCGGGTGAACTCGCCGGGCGCGCTGGTTTGCGGAGAGGGCGGCGGAGCGGGCCGCGGTGGGGGTGGCACGACGGGACTGCTGGGTTGAGGGGCTGAAGATGTCCGCGGCGGAACTGGCGCAACTGGCGTTTGGGCAAACACCCGGGTTGCCTCGCCGAGTTCCGGCTGGGCTGGGGCCGCAGTTTCGATCTCCGCGGGCGGTGTAACAGCGGTTGGCATAGAGGCTGGCTGCGGCGCAGACGATCGCAGGATGCGGGTGAACTCTCCGGGCTGCGGCATGTCCGCCGCGGACGAGGTCCCGGACTCTGGCGGTGCAGCCGATTGCAGCATGCGCGTGAACTCGCCCGGTGCTGGCTCAGCCGGTGCGAGGGACGGAGCTACAGCTGCGGGCGGAGGCGTCGCCGACCGCAAGAGACGCGTGAACTCTCCCGGATCAGGCTGGTCCGGGACTGCGGGCGCCTTCTGGTCCTGTTTGGGTATCGCCATTGAGGCGGTGGGCAATTCGTCCGGTGTGGGCGGGTGCGGGACTTGCTCCGGCTCCCTCACCAACTGGAAAAGCCGCGTGAATTCCCCGGGCTCCGCTGCCGGAGCGTCGGCTGCCGGCGCGCTCATTCGGGGCGCCTCGCTCAAGTGCGGAATTTTCCAGACTCCACTTCGCGCGGGGCCCGCGGCAGGAGCGGGCGGAGGCGCGGCAGACATAACCGCAGCCACCCACTCGCGCAGCTTCACTTTCGGCGTCAATACCTCGGTAACCACGTAGGGAATGCCCTCGTGATCGCCCTGGTCGAGCACGCGCTGCCGAGGTTCGGCTGGGAGCTTGTCGAGAGTTGCGAGCAATTCACGGTTCTCCTGCGTATACCCGGCCGCAAGCAGATGCACCAGCACGTCGCAGCCCGAGGAGATTTCTCTGCCGGGCAGAGTGATTTCGCCCTCGTCGCCACCGCGCAGGGCCAGCAGTTCGTATCTGTCATGGAAAATCATTTCCTGTTCCCTTGGCTGGCAGCGTATAGTCAGCGCCTGAACTATAATGTCACCCCGTGCGCCACAGTTCAATACCACAGGAATCGATTTAGCGCATATGATACAGTATTCGGAGCTAGTCGCCCGCCTATGAAGTTTCTTTCGAGAGTGGTCTGGTCGGAGGGTATGTATCTTGGGCCGCAGCATTTTCAAGCCCAGAGCCGGTACTTCGAAGACTCCATCCAATTTGCCGTCTCGTCACTGTGGTGTCAGCCCTACGGATTGCTGGGATGCGGGCTCGACGAGGAAGCCCTACGAAACGGAACGCTGGCCCTGGTTCACGCGCGCGGAGTTTTTCCGGATGGTATGCCGTTTCTCATGCCCGATTGTGACGCTCTGCCGGCCGCCCGGCCGGTAGCCAGCTTGTTTCCTCCTACCCGCGACCGCCTGACGGTCTCGCTGGCCGTGCCGGAGCGTAAGCTGCAAGGATTGAACACCGCGCTTTCAGGCGACGCCGATCATGCCAGATTTCTGGCCGAGACGCGCATCATTCGCGACGAGACCACTGGCGCGGACGAACGGCCCGTGCAGATTGGCCGCAAGAACATTCGCTTGCTGTTGGATCTGGAACCGGCGGATGGGCTGGTTTCGCTGCCAGTGGCCAAAGTGATGCGCGACGGCTCCGGGCACATCGTCTTCGATCCGGACTTTATTCCGCCGTGCCTGCAGATCAGCGCCAGTGAACGGCTTATGTTGCTGCTCGGCCGGCTAGCCGAGATTCTTGAGCAGAAGAGTTCCTCGATCAGCGGAGCACCGGCATCCCAGGGCGATTTCTCCCCGCGCGACATCGCTAATTTCTGGCTGCAGCACGCCGTCAATTCCGCGCTGGGGCCGCTGCGCCATCTCTGGATTTCCAAGCGCGGCCATCCGGAAGAGCTGTACCTGGAGCTCGCGCGCCTGGCCGGCGCCTTGTGCACGTTTGCGCTCGATTCGCATCCGCGCACGCTGCCGCTCTACGATCACGAACATCTGAGCGAGTGTTTCGAGGCCCTTGACCGCCATATCCGCGCGCACCTGGAAACCATGGTGCCCACCAACTGCGTTGCCATCCCGCTGGAAAAGATGAGCGAGTATTTCTACGAAGGCGCGGTGAGCGACACGCGGTGCCTGGGGCATGCCCGCTGGTTCCTGGGTGTCCGCAGCAATCTGGGCGAAGCCGAAGTCATCAACCGGACCTCGCAACTGGCGAAGGTTTGCTCGGCAAAGTTCGTAGGCGAACTGGTGAAGCGGGCCATTGCCGGACTGGCCCTGACTCACCAGCCCGTGCCCCCCTCCGCCATACCGGTGAAGCTTGAAATGCAATACTTCAGCATCAATCGTTTTGGTCCATTTTGGGATAACATAGTGCAGACTCGGCGGGTGGGGATCTATATTCCCGGCGATTTGCCGGACCCGGAAGTAGAGTTGCTGGTCATCTTGGAACCGTAAGGACTGCTACCATGGCACAAATGTCTGCCGCATCGCCGACGTCCTCCCGGCCCGAGAATCTGGCCTTGATCTTCCAGGAAGTGTTTACCGCCATCGTGCGCCTGCGCGCCAACCGCCAGGCGGTGTCCGATGCGGAATCCTTCCGCCATCACATCCGCGAGGCGGTAAAAACCGCGGCTCAGGAGGCCCGCAACCGGGCCGGCTATCCGGCCGAAGATATTCGCAAAGCCACCCTGGCGGTGGTCGGCTTCCTGGATGAAACCATTTTGAATCTACAGAGCCCGCTATTCAACAACTGGCCTCGCCAGCCATTGCAGGAAGAGCTGTTCGGGACGCACATGGCAGGCGAAGTCTTCTTTCAGAACTTGCAGGAACTGTTGGGCCGCAACGATTCCGAAGATCTGGCGGATGTGCTGGAAGTACACTATCTGTGTCTGTTGTTGGGATACGGCGGCCGGTACAGCCTGGGGAACCGCGGGGAACTGCAGTCCATCATGAGCGCGACGGCGCGCAAGATCCAACGCATTCGGGGCGATTTTACCGGACTGTCGCCGGCTTGGGAACCGCCCGCGGAGCAGAACAAAAAGGCTCAGGACCCCTGGACGCGGCGTTTACTGTTTAGCGCGGTGGCGTGCTTCGTTCTGGCCGCGCTGTTGTTTGTTGTCTACAAACTGGTTCTCGGATCCGGGGCTTCCGGCCTGCAGACGATCATGTCATAGGCAAGTGTCCCGGCAGATAAGTGTGCTTTTGGAGGGAAGCCGCGCGGTATTTCATGGCAGCCCCTTCGTGGAGAATTGAGCGATGCGCAAGGTTGTTCTCATCGTCGCACCCATACTGCTTGCCTATTTGCTCCTGACTTTCTTCACCGGAAATCTATTAGGACTCACCGGGACCAAGTTGTGGCTTCTGCGCGTCGCCCTGTGGCTGATCGGAATCGTGGCCGCGGCCGTGGTGACATGGTTCTTCTGGGACAAGCAAAAAAAGGAAGAGCGCGCGGCGGAGCCCAGCGAAGAAGCGCCCTCCGTGGGCGACGAAATCGCAGTGCTGCTGCGTGATGCCGAGAGGAAACTGTCGACCGCACAGCTGGCCAAAGGCGCACGGATCGGAAATTTGCCGGCCATTCTTCTGCTGGGAGAAACTTCCAGCACCAAGACCAGCACGATGATGCATTCCGGCCTGGAGGCGGAGTTGTTGGCCGGACAGGTTTATCGCGATGGCAATATTACTTCCACTCGAAGCGCGAACGTGTGGTATTCGCACCAAACGATTTTTGTGGAAGTGGGCGGCCAGCTGCTGGACGACGAGCATTCCCGGAGCTACCTGGCGAAGCGGTTGCAACCGCGTCAACTGGGAGCGGTGGTGGGCGGCGGTGGGCAGGCGCCGCGCGCTGCACTGGTCTGCGTGGAGATCGAGCGCATCACGGCTGGGGGACAAGCTATGGCCGCCAGCGCGCGCAACCTGCGGGCCCGGTTGGGTGAGATTGCGCAATCGTTCGGCATACAGTTGCCGGTCTACGTGCTCTTCACGAAAGTAGACCGGCTCTCGTTTTTCGCCGACTTCGTGCGCAACCTGAGCAACGACGAGGCCGCGCAGCCGCTGGGAGTAACACTGCCGCTCGCAGGGCCGGCCACGGGAATCTGGGCCGAAGAAGAAAGCAGGCGCCTGGGCGGCGTTTTCGACCAGATTTTCCGGGCCTTCTGCAATGCCCGTCCGGAACTGCTTTCGCGAGAGAACGAGGCCGAGAAGCTGCCGGGCGCTTATGAGTTTCCGCGCGAATTCAAGAAGCTCCGCGGCTCGCTGGTGCAGTTTCTGGTGGATCTCTGCCGTCCCAGCCAGTTGACCGTTGGCCCGTTTTTGCGCGGATTCTATTTCTCCGGAGTGCGCCCGGTGATCGTCCAGGAAGAAGCTCCCGATCCCCAGCCTCGCGCGCAGGAAACGCAGGGCAAAGCGGACGCCCGCGAAGCCACGGCTATGTTCCGCGTGCAGGGCGGCGGTGGCCAGTCTGCGTCCGCAGCGCCGCGGCGCGTGGCGGTTTCCCGCAAAGTTCCACAGTGGATGTTTCTCACGCAGTTCTTCAACCGCGTACTGCTGGCTGACCGGGTGGCCATGGGGGCCAGTGGATCGAGCGCCAAGACTGATCTGCTGCGCCGCATCCTGCTGGTCGCCGCCGCGGTGCTCTGCCTCGTTTTCTGCGTCGGATTTACAGCCTCGTTTTTTCTGAACCGCGGGTTGGAGGGACGGGTCCACGAAGAACTCCAGGGCACCATCACGCCGCCCGCCGCGGCGAATCTGGCCCCCGTGGATTCACTCCGCAGTCTGGAAGCCTTGCGGCAATCGCTGGAGACTTTGACCAACTACAACCGCGAAGGCGCACCGCTGCGGTATCGCTGGGGCCTATACGTGGGCAATGACTTATATCCGGACGTCCGCCGACTTTACTTCACCCGGTTCAAAACGCTGCTCTTCGGCCAAACGCAGAACAGCCTGGCAGCGTTCCTGAGCGGCCTCCCGGCGGCACCAGGGCCTGCCACGCCTGCCTACGACCAGGCGTACGACTCGCTCAAAGCCTACCTGATTACTACCTCGAACCACGACAAGAGCACCCAGAAGTTCCTGTCGCCGTTGCTGTTGAGAACCTGGAGCGCCAACGTTACCGTGGATCCGGAGCGCCTGCAACTGGCGCAAAAACAGTTCGATTTTTACAGCGATGAACTCAGGCTCGAGAACCCATTTTCCCAGCAGAACGACCCGGCCGCCGTGCTCAAGGCGCGCACCTACCTGAAACAGTTTGGAGATCTGGACCGCGTCTATCAGGCCATGAAGGCGGGCGCTCCCCAAGCCACGATTAACTTCAACCGCCAGGTTAACGGATCGAAGGACTTTGTAGTGGATAACTACGATGTGGCCGGACCATTTACGAAAGACGGATGGAAATTCATGAGCGACGCCATCAGGAATCCAAGCCGGTATGTGCACGGAGAACAGTGGGTATTGGGCGACCAGGGCGCGGTCAATGCGGACCCCCACGAGCTGATCAAGCCTCTGCTCAACCGTTATGAGGCGGACTACATCAGTGCATGGCAGACGTACTTGAGGAAGGCCAGCGTCGTCAAATACAAAGACCTCAAGGACGCCTCGGACAAGCTGAACCAGCTTTCCGGAGGTCAATCTCACCTGTTGGCTTTGTTTGCGGTAGCTGCGCAGAATATTCCGTGGGACGACCCAGTGATTTCGAAGGTGCTGCAACCCGTCGAATACGTAGAACCGCCCGGAAACGACCGCTACACCAATAACCAGAACAACGCCTACGTCGCTGCACTCGGCAAGTTGCAAACCGATGTGGATGCGGTCGTCAACTCACCGGCGGGCACCGACAGCCCGGCGGCCAACCAGGCCATCAGCGACGCCCGGGAAGCGAAGATCACCACCAACCAGCTTGCCACGATCAACTTCAATCCGGATCCGGAGCGGCTGGTGCAAAACCTGATGTTGGAGCCTATCATCGACCTGGAAGCCAAGCTGCGAGGAGTGGGCGCGGACGAGTTGAATGCCGGTGGCAAGGGGCTGTGCGGACAGTTCCGCGCGGTGCTCAACAAGTATCCGTTTAACCCGGCGAGTAAGCTGGACGCCACCGTGGAGGAAGTAGGCTCTATTCTGAAGAAACCCGACGGCGCGCTGTGGAAATTCTATGACGACAGCCTGAAAAAGTTCCTGGCCAAACAGGGCAGCCAGTACGTACCCGTGCCGGGTGGCAACGTCACGTTAAGCCCGCGCTTTGTCGATTTCTTCAACCAGGCCGCCGCATTCTCCGATTTCCTTTATGCGGGTGGCGCATCAGATCCGCATTTTACCTATTCGCTCAAGCCGGTCCCGACAGATGGTATCGGAAAAATTGGCCTCGAGATCGACGGGCAGAAGTTGGATTTCAACGGCGGTACGCCGGCCGCCAAACAGTTCACCTGGCAGGCCGGCGGGACCCATGGGGCTAAGGGAACTTGGGGAACGGATAGCGCCAGTTTTAACGAACAACAGGGAATTTGGGCCATATTCCGGCTCTTCGGCGACGCCGACAAAAGTCCGGCATCCGGCGGCGGATTCTACGATTGGATCATACGCCAGGGCAAAGCTGGCACTCCTTCGATGATCAATGGAAAACCGCTCACGGTGCGGTTGGAACTGGACATGCCCGGACCTCCCGTCTTTCAGAAAGGCTTCTTTTCACGTTTGGGCTGCGTCGCGGAGGTGGCTAAGCCGTAAGCCCATGCCCAAATCCTCGTATGCTTCCGTAACTCTGGACGTGGGTGCCGAAGCCCAACCGCTGCCGCTTGAGCCGCGCTCCGACACACCCTTCCGTATTCTGCTGCTCGGCGATTTCAGCGGCCGCCGCAATCGTGGGGAGCCGCCGCCGGAGCGCCTGCGACCCTATTTGGCGGACCGCGACACGGTGGACGAAGTGCTATTCCGGATGCGGCCGGCGTTGGACATCGGCGGTCGGACTCGCCGCCTCGCGCTACGCTTTCGCGAACTCGAGGATTTTCATCCGGACCGCATCTATCAACAAGATGTGTTCGAGAAATTCCGGCAGGTGCAGCGTCTGCCAGCCGGGCAGGCTCCGGCTGCCGCAACGGAGCCCGCGCCGCCACAGCCGCCGGACGTGCCGGCGCTGACTGGTGGCAGCTTGTTGGACAGTGTACTGGAAACCACTGAAGTTCAGCCGGCCCGGCATCCCGACGCGTTGCGAGAATTTGTCGAGAGGGCCGTCGCGCCTCACACGGCGCCGCGCGAGGATCCGCGCATCGCCGAAAAGACCGCCGAGTTGGTTGCGGAAGCCGGCAAAGTGATGCGCGCTATTCTGCATCACGCGGATTTCCAGGCGCTGGAAGCCGCGTGGCGCGCCCTGGACTGGCTGGTGCGAGGCCTCGACACCGGAACGCATTTGAAGCTTTACGTTCTGGATATCTCCAAGTCCGATCTGGCTGATAGCCTGCGCGAGTTTCGCCGCATTCTCGTGGACGAGGCCGCCGGAGCCCCGGGCGGAGAACCGTGGGCCTTGGTGGCAGCCAACTTCACATTCGCCCGAACCGAGGGCGACATCCGGCTGCTGACAAACCTCGCCGAAGTCATACGCGCTGCCGGCGCGGTCCTGCTAGCGGAGGCCGATCCGAACGACGCGGATTCTCCCGCAGCCGAGCGACTTTGGCAAACGCTGCGAAATTCGCCCGAGGCGTCCTCGGTCGGACTGGCCCTCCCGCGCGTCCTGTTGCGCCTACCCTATGGCGAGAAAACGAGTACCATTGAAAGCTTCGCCTTCGAGGAGATGCCGGGCACGCCTGTTCACCACGACTACCTGTGGGGTAACCCGGCCTTCGCCTGTGCGTTCCTGTTAGGTCAGGCATTCAGCAGGGACGGATGGGATCTGCGGCCGGGAACGCTTACATCGATTACGGGATTGCCTTTGCACGTGTACGAATCGGATGGAGAGCAACAGCTCAAGCCGTGCGCGGAGGTGCTCCTGACAGAGGCGGATGCCGATTCGGTTCTGGAGCAGGGTTTCATGCCGGTGGTCTCGATCAAGAACCAGGATGCCGTTCGTGTGATCCGGTTTCAGTCCATCGCCCAACCGCCTGCGCCTCTGGCGGGCGCATGGACTTATTGACGGCCGACCCCTTGCCGCTACAACGCCGCGCCAAGTCTTTCAATCAGCGGTGCGACCGACTCCGCAAACCGTTCCAGATTTTCTAGCATTCTACGAGATTGGGGAATCCGCAGGCACTCTTCGGCCGGCGGTGCGTCCGGTTCGCACAGGACCCGCACGCAGTCCGGCACGCGTGCCAAGGTAATGCCGCTGTGTTGCACGCCAATCAGCAGCCGGCCCAGGAAAGCGCCCAGATCGCGGGCGCCCAGTCCCTTCGGGAGACTTCCCCGCGCCTGGTCGCCCATAGAATCTATCACCGGTCCCAACAGGGACGGCCAACGCTGCAGCGCCAGGAGTCCCTCTGCAACAAAGAGTAGCTGGCGCCGCGCCAGTTCGATCCGGGTCCGGTGGCTTTGGTAAAAATGGCTGAACCTGTCCAGAAATGCGCAGGCGGAGGTAATGCCCGGCCAAGCCAGCGGAAGTTCCCCAGCCAGACCCATACAAAAAGGCATCTCGTAGCGCGACAGGCTCCGCAGACAGGCAGCCTGGCTCGGAAACACACCGGGCGCCGAAAACTCCGCTCCCAGAAAATCTGCCTGGTCTTGCCGGTAGAGCGTATTGCCTATTACAAATCGAACGCAGCCGTCCTCTATCGACAAAATCATGCGGTCTGCGCCCCATTGGACGCCGCCTGCCAGCACCGCGGCTGGCTGTTTGCCGGCTTCCACGACCGCCAGGATCTCGACCGTTTTCCGCAGGGCATCAAGTCCCACGGCGATCACGTTTCTTGGCAAGTGAAGCGCGCCCCCACGCTTGCGAACATCACCATTGTATAGAAAGTCGTCTGTGTTACCCTCACGTAAAGAAGGAGATTGACGTTGGCTCTGCAACTTCCTGCTCGCATCGGAAAGTACGAGCTCGAAGAGCGTCTGGGCGGCGGGATGTCGGATGTCTACCGCGCGCGCGACACCGTTCTCGGCCGCACCGTGGTGGTCAAGGTTCTCACCGATGCGGGATGCGCCGATCCCGACGCCAAGGCGCGGTTCCTGCAGGAAGCCCGCCTGTCCGGCAATATCGAGCACGACAACGTCATCAGCATCTACGATTTCGGGGAGGATGAACGGCAGCACCCCTTCATGGTTATGGAGTTCCTGCGGGGAGAAGACCTCCGCCATGCCATCCGGGAGGGTCACCTGGGTGACCTGCCAGCCAAGCTGCGCATCGCGCTCCAGGTCGCGCGGGCCCTTGGATATATCCACTCGCTGGACATCGTGCACCGCGATATCAAACCAGAGAACATTCACTTGACCACCAGCGGCGCCGTCAAGCTCATGGATTTCGGGATTGCCAAAACGCAAGGTCTCTCCATGACGCGTACCGGCTACGTGATGGGCACGCCGTATTACATGGCGCCCGAACAGGTGATAGGCAAGAACATCGGCCCCGCCGTGGACATCTATGCCTTCGGCGTGCTTTTCTACGAGCTGCTGGCCGGCGTCCGGCCCATCTCGGGTGATACGGTCGAGCGCATCTTCTACGCAATCCTGAACGAGCCGATGGATCTTGCCCCGCTGCGCGGCAGTGTGCCGCCACCGGTCTGCGATCTGATCGCGCGCTGCACCGCGAAGGACCCCGCGCAAAGACCTCCCAGCTTCGCGGCCGTGGCCGGAGAAATCGAGCGGATTCTGACCGCGTCGGAGACGCCCGCGCACGTCGCGACGCCCCAAGCGCAAGCCGTGGCGGCTCTGCCACCGGCCACGGCCGGCATTGCGAAGCCCATCGCCAAACCTTTCGTGAAAGCATCGATGGCGGTGGTGCTTGGAATCACCCTGTTGATCGCCATCGCGGTGCTGGGGAAGTTGCTCCTGGCGCCGGGGCATCGCACCGAAACCCAGCAGCAGGCCAAGCAGCCTCCCATGGCGCCGCAACTTCCCCCTACGCTAAGCATCCCTAGCGGCGACATGGTGCTGGTGCAGGCCGGGCCTTTTCTGTACGGAAAAGATAAGGTGCGCGTACCATGGTTGCCGGCCTTCTACATCGACAGGACCGAGGTGAGCAACGCCTCTTACAAGATGTTCTGTGATGAGACGGGGTACCCTCTGCCGGCGAATTTCAAGGCGGATGCGCCGGACCTGCCGGTAGTCAACGTGACGATTGCGGATGCGCGCAAGTTCGCCCAATGGGCCCACAAGCGTTTACCGACGTCGCAGGAATGGGAAAAGGCGGCGCGGGGCGACCAAGGCCTGCTTTTTCCCTGGGGTGACACGAAGCTTCCTGAAAATGCCAACGTCAGGGACAATCCCAACCAAGAGAAACACGAGATCATGCAGGTCGACAGCTTCCTGCAAGGAAAAAGTCCGTATGGCGCCCTGAATATGGTGGGCAACGTGTGGGAGTTCATCGACGAAGAGATCGAACCCGACGCCGTGAATGCGAAGAGGTGGGAAAAGAAACTCGACCCTCCGCTCCGGCCGCAGGAGCATTGGTATAAGATTCGCGGCGAATCTTTTAGCGATAATCTTCAGGAAGAGGCCGCAAGCGATGACAGCGCCGTGCCCCTCCGTGGAAAGGGGTCAAATATTGGCTTCCGCTGTGCAATGAACCCCCCGCAGGCGCATTCAGCTACGGGCACTGCGGCAAATAGCTCTCAATCGCCTTAATGTTCTGGTTTGCAATGGCGGCTTCCTGCAGGTCCGGATCGATTTGCAGCATCGCGCGGAAGTGGGGCAAGGCGGCGGCCAGCATCCCGCAGTCGCCGGCGCGTTTGGCTTGGTTTGCGAAGGCCAGCGCCAGGCTATAGTGCGAATACGGATCGTGCGGGTCGTATGCCAGCGCTTTCTGGCAGTCCTCAATGGCGCGGTCGAAGCGCTTCATTTTGCTCTGGCTGTCGCACATCCCGTAATAGGCAAGGCTGCGCAGGTCCTTCCAGATGTCTTGTTGCGCGGCCCGTTTCTTTTTGCCCATCCCCACCAGAAAGCCCAGCACATAATAGTTCAACTGGCCGGCCAACTTACTATCGAAGTTACTCAGCCGCAGATAACTGTCGTACTCCGGTAAGGAGAAATCATACTGGCCGCTCAACCGCAGGCTGTCCGCCATCCACAGGTGCGGCTCGGCCAATTCGGGTCCCAGCTTGACTGCTTTGCGGGCCGCTTCGATCGAATCCTTGTACAACTCTTTCATGCGATAGGCTTGCGCCAGATTGGTCAGTGCCAGTATATTGTCGGGATCCCGGCTGATCACCGTCTCGAACTGGCGGATGGCTTCGTCGGTGTTTCCAATATCGAGCAGCATGCCGCCGAAGCTGGCATGCGCCTCTAAATAGTCCGGATCGATCTCGATGGCCTTGCGGTAATACTTCTCGGCATTCTTTTCGTCGGAGAGAGCATGGTAGGCTCGCGCCAGATAGAGCGCCGCCAAGCTGTATGTAGGATCCAGATCCAGGGCCTTTTGAAACTCCGCGACGGCCTTCTTATAATTCTGCTCGTAGCCCTTCTGATAGAACCCCATGCCTTTGTCCAGCGCGTCGGCGGCCGCGCGGTTGCGGCGCCGCGCGATCAGGATCTTGATGCTGACGGTGGTCTCCCGGCCGGGATAAACGGTTTCTTCCCGCGGGCCGTCGGGTTCGTAGCCCATCTTTACGCCTTGAATGGCGTGGGTCCCTGGCGCCAGGCCAGGCAGCGGAAGCGGCTTATCCTTATTTACCACGCCGACCGATTTGCCATCCAGAAAGACTTCCACTCCATCCATGTTCGACACAAAGATCAGGGAGCCCTCTTTAGCCGCGGGCGGAGCGCCGGGAGTGGCCCGGCTGGGAACGTAAGCCAGCAGCATCTGCGGATCGAAGCTGGCTTGTCCGACGGTGGGGTTTTGAGACCCACCCCGCGCCGCGCTGGTAGCTTCCCGTACGTTACGGCGAACATAGTCCTGCAGCTCGTCCGCGTTCACTACGCCATCGCCGTTTTCATCCGCTTCTCCCTCCAGCCCGCGCACCACGAAGTAGGTGAAGACACCGTGCCCGCCGCCCCAACTCTCACCTTCGTAGGAAACCTCCCGGTCGCGGCTGGCCGTCAGCGAGAAAAGGGATTTGTCCAGTTCGATGAGCGTGTGGTTAATATCTTGCGAGTCCTCTGGACGGATGGCGCCGCTGTGGCACGAATCTGTCAGCAGGATTTTGTCTTTGGCCCGGATCTTCCCGCCGATGGTCTTACCCAATTCGTCCATGGGATAGCCGGTTAGCGCAATCTGACCTGGCTTGATGTCGATGTCGTACGGGGCCAGGTAGCCGTGGCCTTCAAACAGGAAACCATGGCCGGCGAAGTAAATCAGTACGCGGTCGCCATCTTTCGCTTGCCCCGGCAGCCACTCCTCCAATTCGTGGCGCAGGTTAGAGAGCGTGGCCTTAGGACCGATCAGCAGATGCACGTTTTCGCGATGAAAATTTCCGCCTTCGGGACTGATCAAAACGTCGAAGACGCTTTGCGCATCGCGCTCGGAATATAGCAGCTTGGGAACCTTTGGGTCTTGATAGGCGGCAATCCCCACCACCAGAGCGTAGCTGCGCGGGATGATGGCAGCGGTTTGCTTGGGCGCTGCGCGCAGATCCTCGATTTTCAGATCGCGTTTCAAGTCGCGCTGCGGCTCCGTCTGTTGCGCCCGAAGCGCCGCCAGCAGGACGAGACACAAGCAGACGAATCGGTACGGCATAGCGTTCACTTGTGCGCCAGGCGGAATTCGTAGACGATAGGTCCCGTGAGCGGAACGGGAGACGCCACCACGGTGGTCTTCTCCTCGCGCAGGAACAGCAAGTCGCGCGGTGTCGCATTGCCGGCGCTGGACAGACCCCGCGGCAGTTGCTCGCCCGGCGCGATACCCTGCGGGCCGGCGGAGCTATCCACGCAGTCGCCGCGCGCGTGGAAGATGGCATCGTCGCAGCGCGGAATCAGATCGTCCGGCCGCGGCTTTGAGACCGGGGGCAAAGAAGACGTGTCAGGCTGAAGTTCCGCGTCTTTTCCCAGCTCGATGGGGCTGGCCAGCCAATAGATCAACTCGTGGCCGGCCGGTCCGGCAATGCGAAACACCGCCTCGGTGGCGGGAATCGCGTAATCCTTTCCGGCGGCGATCCGATTGTCTTGACCCGTCTCCTCACGCGGAAACAACCGCTCCACCTTGCCGGACGTGCTTCGGTTCACCACGTACAGGTAGCCGGCGAAATTCGCACGGTAACGAAAGCGCACCTGGTCGTTGCGTTCAAAAACCAGTCCGGGATCCACCATTTTCCAAACGCCGTTCTCCCGGCGCTCGACCCTGATCTCCATGCGACTCCGTGTTTGCGCGGAAGATTGTGCTTGGGATATGCCCGGCATTCCTGCGAGCGCCAGCAGCAGTACCAGGTAAGGTCGCATCGAAGGCTCCTATCTGTCGTGTATTAGCAGTATGTCCGCGACCACCCGGGCATCCGCGCTGCCCTTGGGATTGACCACGTACACCGATTTATCGGTCTCTTGGCCGCCCTTCTCCTGACCCAAATCCTCGATGATCAAATCGCGGGTGTACGCGGCCCGCAGCCGCTCGATCTGGCTGTCGTCGAGTCCAGCGCTGGCGGTTAGTACCCGGTCGGCGGGCTGTTCCGGGCGGGTATTTTTAGCCGGAGTCTGTTGCGCGCCTTTCAGTGAGAAGATCAGGCTGTCGATCTCCTGCACCGGCTGGCGGGACAAGATCACGAACAAGTGCTCTTCGCCGGGTGGGTCGGTAAAGGTAATCGCGTTCATTCCCGGCGGCAGGGTGAAGGCGTGCCCCCTTTGCACCGTGTTATTGCCATGGGAGATTTCAGGCGACGGAAACAGCACGGTCCATTTCCCGCTGGTTCCCTTGCTCACGACGTAAAGATAGCCCGTGTCGTTGGTTTCCAGGCGGAGCCGGATGTGTTCTTTCGAATGAAAATGCGTATCGGCTGCCTGGTCAGTGGTAGTATCGCCGTCTGTCCTTTGCACCGTGTAACGCAATCCCAGAGGGACGTTAGAGTAGCTTGCCGGAATGAGCGTCGCGGTGTTCTGCGACGGTTGCCCGGACTGGGCTTGGTCTGTGCCCGTTAGCGGGGCCGGTTTGGGCTTTGGTTTCGGTTTAACGTTAGTTCCACCTGTGGTCTTCTTGGTCTTGTCCGGAACTGGTTTCTCGTCCGGGTCGACGTAGGGGATTTGTCGCGTCAGGAACATGTCCTTCGCGCTCGGCTTTCCGTTGACTTCGTTGGCCTGGCCGGGCTTGGGCTGGTCCTGCCCTTGTGCACACCAGATGCATGCGGCCGCCATAAGAATCGGGAACCCAGTGCGCCTAATCATGACTCGATACCTTCTTCCTTCTTAATGGAGTATACAACACTGGTTGTTCCGCTAACCGAGCTCCCAGCAGCGCACGCCCCCTCCGGCAAGATCGTCGGTTACGGGCAAGAAACCCAAAAAAAAGAGTTTCAAACAGCGGGGGCTGTGATAGACTAACCCAAGCGCAAACCGCGCTGAGATGGTGACGTTTGCTGATTGGAGGTGTGGCCGTTGAGGTCGTCAATCGTTTCGCACAGTGTCGGCATTCTGGTGTGCGCATTGCTGGCGCTGCCGCCGCAAGTGGCGCGCGCGCAGCAGGCTGAGCCTCCCACGCAGCTCAACATCGTGATTGTGGAGGGCGAAGGGGCTGTCAATAACCTCCGCCAGCGCGTCGTACGGGAGCCGATCGTGCGCGTCGAGGACCAGAACCACAAGCCGGTGGCGGGCGCCGCAGTGAGCTTCCTTCTGCCCGGCAACGGGGCCACCGGCACATTTGGCAATGGCACGAAGCTGCTGACGGTCATCACCGATTCCAAAGGACAGGCCGTGGCTCACGGAATCAAAGCCAACAGCGTGGCTGGACAATACCAGATCCATGTCACCGCATCCGTGGGAAGGGTCACCACAACGGCGACTATTACCCAGACCAATGCCGCCGCGGCGGCTGGAGCGGGAGCCGCGGCAGGAGCGGTTGTTTCCACCAAATTAATCGTAGTACTGGCCATCGTGGGTGCGGCCGTTGCCACCGGCGTGGCTGTGGGCGTGACGCGCGGTGGGTCCAGCTCGACGCCACCGATGCAGCCAACGACGACTGGCCTGTCGCCTGGCACCCCTTCCGTAGGAGCTCCTCATTAACACCGTGAATCGGAGAGTTTTCAGTGACTGGCACTCACTCTTGGCACGACCGACACCAGCAGTTTAGCCGCTGCCTATTCCCATTGTGGCTGGCCGTTTTCGGAGGCCCGCTCCTGGCGCAAGGGACCTGCACATCCGGGCCCACTACCGTATGTATTGCGCCCGCCTCGCCGCTGCCCTCAGGCGACATGGGAGCGTTTTATTCGCAAAGTCTAACCGCCAGCGGCGGAACCGGCGCTGGCTACAACTGGACAATAACAGCCGGCGCCTTGCCCAACGGGCTCGCAATCGGTTCGGGCGGATGCTTCGACACGGGTGTTTGTCAGATCTCTGGCCAACCAACGACTGCCGGTACATCGAACTTCACCATCCAGGTTACCGATTCCGGGGGAAACATCGGGTCCACAGCGTACGCTTTGACCATCAACCCGCCGCCGGCAATAACCACTACGTCGCCGTTGCCGGGCGGTGTGGTGGGAACGGCCTATTCGCAGGGAGTGACTGTCAGTGGCGGAACAGCGCCCTACTACTGGGGCGTAACTACGGGATCCTTGCCTCCTGGCCTTAGCCTCGACTCTGCCAGTTGTCCCCCCCTCCCAAGCGGGATATTGTTCCCACCGGGGCTCAGCCGAGGGCTCGCAGGACGACGTCCGGGCTTGCGGAAACTGGGCGGAAGAGTCAAGCCCCAACAGGAAAGTGTCTGCCTCATTGACGGTACTCCCACAGCTGCGACGATCCCCGCCGCAACCTTCACCTTGACAGTCCAGGATAGCTATGGGGAGCCGTATTCCGCGCCGTTCACCATCAACATCGTTAATCCGCCACTGGCAATTACTACTACCTCGCCCTTGCCGCCCGGCGACGTCGGAGCGTTTTATATTCAGAATCTAACGGCCAGCGGTGGAAACGGAATCTATAACTGGACGGTAACCGCCGGCGCGCTGCCTACCGGACTTTCGCTGGGTTCAAGTGGTTCTCCGTGCCCCGGGAATCCGTGTCAAATCCTAGGCACGCCCACCACTGCCGGCCAATCAAGCTTTACCGTCCAGGTCACCGATTCAGCCGGCGACCAGCCAGCGACCGGTACGTTCGCTCTGACCATCAATCCACCGCCAACCATTACGACCGGTTCGCCACTGCCGAGCGGTACGGTGGGAGCTGCCTATTCGCAGGGAGTGACCGTCAGCGGCGGAACCCCGCCCTACTACTGGGAGCAAACTGCCGGTACCTTTCCTCCCGGAATCAATCTCGACCCTGCCACTTGCCCGCCCCCGCCGTCGAATGAGTTATTACGGCCGGCGCTCAACCGAAGGGGCGTAGAGCGGGGGCCGACGCCGCTGAAACCGGGAAGCAGAATCAAGCCGCAACAGCAGAGTGCGTGCCTCATTGTGGGTACACCCACCGCGTCCGGCGCCGGCGCCTTCAGCCTGCTCGTCGAGGACTCTTATGGCGAGACGAATACCGCCCAGTTCTCTCTCACCATCAACCCGCCTCCCCTGATTACTACGACTTCTTTGGCGACCGGCACGGTTGGGGTCAGTTATGGGCAGACGCTGGCGGCGAGCGGCGGGACATTGCCCTTGACTTGGACTTGGACGGTAACCACTGGAACTTTGCCCCCCGGCCTCACACTCTCGGCTGCCGGACTGCTTGGCGGCACGCCCACCGCGGCGGGTACGGCCACCGTTACCATCCAAGTAACGGATATCAACCTGGCGTCTAACGCCAAAGCGTTTACGCTGACTGTCGACCCGGCCCTGGTGATTTCCACCAATTCGCCGCTGCCATCCGGCACGGTGGGCAACACCTATTCGGAAGTTCTAAGCGCCACCGGCGGCAGCGGGCAATACTCCAATTGGACGGTAATCGCCGGCGCCTTACCGCTGGGCCTTTCCCTGAATTCCGGCAGCGGGCAAATCAGCGGTGCACCTACGACCGCGGGATCTTCGAACTTCACCGTTCAAGTGAACGACAGCAACAACGTCATCACAAGTAAGGCGTTCGCCCTGACCATCGTACCGCCTCCCTTCATCACCACGAATTCCACGTTGCCGCCCGGCACGGTGAACGTTCCGTATTCACAAACCTTAGTCGCCACTGGCGGCGCCCCGCCATTGAAATGGACGATAACAGCCGGCGTTTTGCCTGCCGGCCTCGCGCTGAGTTCGGCGGGACAAATCAGCGGTACGCCCACTACCGCGGGAACCTCCGACATCACCGTACAGGTGGCGGACGCCAATGGAGCAACCGCCACCAAGCCGCTGGTTCTGACGATCAACCCGCCGCTGGTGATTACCACCAGTTCGCCATTGCCCTCCGGGACGGTTGGAGTGAACTATTCGCAGCAATTGACAGCTACCGGTGGCAGCGGACAATACACTTGGACGATAATAACGGGAGCTTTACCACTGGGGCTCTCCTTGAACCCGGCTGCCGGGCAAATCAGCGGCACGCCCACTACAGCCGGTGCCGCGAATTTTACGATTCTGGTCACGGATAGCAACAAGGTAACTGCGACCGCAGCGTACACTCTGAACGTAATTGCGGTCCTGACGATCACGAACGTATCGCCCTTAGCAAGCGGGGCATTGGGAGTGCCCTACACTCAGACGTTGACCGCCGTCGGCGGAGTTGCACCCTACACCTGGACCCTCACCCAAGGCGCACTGCCAGCGGGTCTGTTAATAAATTCAGTCAGCGGCCAGATCAGCGGCACGCCTACCACCGCGGGCACCTCGGCTTTCGGCGTTCAGGTTAAGGATAGCCAGGGACAGATAGCCACCAAACTGTTCGAGGTGGTAATTGGCGCGTCGACGCTGACCATTACAACCGGTACGCCGTTGCCGGCCGGTACAGTTGCTGCACCCTATGCGCAGACCCTAATGGCGACTGGTGGAAAGCAGCCGTATACTTGGATGCTCCTCGTAGGCACGCTGCCAGCGCCGCTGTCACTTAATGCAACCACCGGCCTGATCAGTGGTACGCCTACCGCCAGCGGCACCGCGACCTTCACTGTCCAGGTTACGGACAGCTACGGGACAAAAATCTCCCAGCAGTACAGCCTCACCATTAATCCAACGGTGACGATTACGTCGGCATCACCGTTGACGGGCGGCACGGCCAGCCTTCCCTACACATTCACTTTTCAGGCGTCTGGCGGCACGCAACCTTACACTTGGGCCGTCAGCGTGGGGGCGCTGCCAACCGGCATCACCCTGAATACGACTACCGGCCAGATCAGCGGTAAGCCCACGGCCGGAGGCACGGCGACCTTTACCATGCAGGTCACCGACGCCAATGGAGCAATTGCCACTGCGCCGTTCACCCTTACGATCGCGCCCAATCCCGCCATCACGACGTCTACCCTGCCGCCGCCGGTGCTGGGATCCCCCTATTCCATACAACTGACGGCCGCCGGATCGGGAGGGCCGTTTACCTGGTCGCTGCTCAGTGGATCTTTGCCTAACGGCTTGGCGCTAAGCGGTAGCGGCCTCATATCCGGTACGCCGACGGCGCCGGGAACCTTTACTTTCACCCTGCAGGTGACCGACACACTCAATAACTCAACGTCTGTCCCTTTCACCCTGACGGTCCCGCAGGTTCCGCTTTCGCTGACCATTCAGGCGCCGGCGGCCACACCTCTGCAACAGATCCCCGTCACTCTGACACTGCAACAGGCCTATCCGGTGGACCTGGAAGTAGACCTTACTTTGCAATTCACGCCCAACCCGGCGGAGCCGGTTGTGGATCCCACCATCATGTTCAACACGAACACGACACAGCTTAAGATTCCCGCCGGCCAAACCAGCCCTGTTTTGGCTTCGCCGTTGGAGTTACAAGTAGGCTCCATCGCGGGCCAGATCGTTTTGACGGCGACCGCGACGGCCGGCGGAGTTCCGGTCACCCTGTCCAACAGTCCAGAGTTTACTTTGAATCTGGCACAAGAGCCGCCGGGGATCGTGAGCGTCACGATTACGCAAGCATCTTCGGGATTTACCGTCATGGTGACGGGTTATTCCGACACCCGTGAAATCACGGAAGCCAGCTTTACCTTCACTCCCCAGGCGGGGAGTCAAGTCCAAACGACGACCTTCACGCCGTCCGGAGTGCCTGCGGCATTCCAAAGCTGGTATGCGATGGACGCCTCCGATATGGTCGGAAGCCAGTTCCTGTATATGCAGCCCTTCACCATAACGTCTGGCAGCGTCAGCACCTTGCAGTCTGTTACGGTGACACTTACGAACTCTCAGGGAACTTCGGCTACCGCGTCGGCTAACTTCTGAGGAATGCAATGACTTCGCGTACCGTCTTCCTGATAACTTGCGCTAGTTCGATGACCATCTGGGGCGCCAATAACTCCGCCGTGCAAGGGCCAGTGACTGGCTATATCTTCGACCCGGGGACCCGCGCCATCCGCCAGATGACAGGAATGCCGGGCGCGGCATATATTGGCGCAGCGGTGGTCCCTAATGTGGACTCCGCCTTTGTATCACCTGACGGCTCGACGGCCTTCGCGGTGCAAGCTGGTAGGCTGGTGCTGTACACGGGCCTCGCTAATGTATCTCCCGCATCGGTGGCCCTGCGCGGGTTAATAACCGCCGACCGCGTCGCATGGGCTCCAGGCGCCACGGCCGCCGCCATCTACTCATCCAAATACCGACACGCACAGATCGTGAGCGACCTGCTCCAAACGCCTTCAGTCGGCGCCGCCATCGATCTTTCCGCTCTGTCCGGCCAGGTAGCGGCGCTGGCTTTCGATGGGCAGCAAATCATACTGGCTGTCGCCTCGAGCGGATCGGGCGGCATCTATATCGTAACTCCGCAGTTCGTACCCCAACGGATCGCGTCCGCAGTCAGTCCATCGGCCATCAGCTTAGCTGGCGCGGATCTATACTTCGCCGACCGGCAGACGCAGCAGATCTGGCAGATTCAGAGTTATGCGCAGCAGCCGGCGCTGTTGCTGTTCGCGAGCGATGCGAGCCTATCGTCGTTGGTAGGCCTGCAACTGTCCGCGGACAATACGCGGCTCTACGCAGCTGGTGCGGGTAACGGCGCGGTGGCCGTCTACGATGTGGCCGCGCGATCGCAAATGCAGAGCATCGCACTGAACTTCACTCCCACGCGGCTGGATCGCTTCGGCGACTCGTCCGTTTTCCTGCTAAATACCGTAGGCCAAGGACAAACGCCCTTATACGTCCTCAGCGATGCAAATTCGGCCAAGTTGGCCGTCTACTTTGTTCCCGCGCCTGAAGCGAATTCGAGGCGCCCGATGGGTCACCGGCCAGACTAAGGGGCGGCGCCGACCGGGTCGAAGCAGCAGGAACGGCTTGACTTCACGTTCGTCGATATCACCAATCTAACGTTGATGGGATTCTCCCCACGTGGTCGGCCTGGAGCCGCGACTCCCGCTGCCGATCATGTGACCGTGATATTCCTTTTCGCAGGTCTCGGCAACGCAGCCGCGAGCGCATCTACCTTAAGAGGTTGCCTTGGAAGAACATGTCTTGGTTCAACGCTCCGACCAACAATCGTCAGGACCGCGTGTGCCGTCTTGGTGGAGTACCGGAAGGCATCTGACGGTTTTGTCGTAAGGTAGGAAGATGTTGAAGCGAAGAGTATTGCTGAGCAGCGTTGGTGCCCTTCTGGGCCAAGCCCTGTTAAACGGCCGTAAGGCCGGCGGTAGCAAGGTTGTTTTCGAACACGAAGTGCCGGACGTGATGTTGAAAGACTGGTCGGTGACAGCGGTGGAAGTCTCCTACGGGCCGGGCGAAAGCTCCAACGCGCACCGTCACCCAGGCATTACCATCGTCTACGTCCTCGAAGGGGAGATTCGCTCGAAGGTTGGCGATGGTCTGGAGAAAACGTATGCCGTTGGTCAGATGTTCCTTGAAAGGCCCGGCGAACTTCACGCCGTCCCCGGCAACGCCAGCACGACCAAGCCTGCTAAGCTCCTGGGTTATTGCTCGCAGAGAAGGGAAAGCGGCTCACAACTCCGGCGTAAGAGCCGAGTGCAGCATCTGCTACGAGGGCAAGGTTTCCCGGTCGGACTTGCGGGCGGAACAGACGCAACCCGCTCAAGCGGCACATCGGGATGCGCTATTCCAACGAGTTCTATTGCGTGACGCCTGCCGGACTCGTAGACATGGCCAAGATACCGGCGGAATGCGGACTGGTGAAGGCCGGGTTGGCACGGCGGCCAATGGAAGGGGCTGATCCGGCGGCAGGCCGGGTTTCGGTTTCTATCCGGGACACGCGGCATTACTGCATGATCGGCGTTCCAGCGCCATGGCGGGACACGCCCGGCCCGACCTGGCAACTGGTCTCCACCATGCTGTGGAATCAACGGCGGGGACTGGAGGAGAGGCCATCGGCGCCGCCGGCGTAGCAGCGCCTCACGTTTTGCGTAGCTCCCCAATTTAGGTGGGTCAGCTTCGCACCTGAAGACACAGCCACAGGTAGCGCCTTACGCGGCAGTTTGAAAAGCACACCAATATACTAAGTCTCGACCATGCAGGATTGCCGCTGCAAAGGTCAAGATTTGGGTAATGAAGCCGTCTGATACATCCTGGCGGCTTCAAGCGAATAGGAAGTCGTCTTGATTTCGAACAATCCACAAAAACTTACGAGGATTGGGCGTAGTCGCTATTGTGTAGAACTTAGCTGGGATCTTAGCACCCACCGCTAAGTTGAACACCAAACCTAGCATCCCAAACGTTAATACATGAAATCCTGTGCTGTTCTTCTGAACCGGTGTCCACATCAGGTTTCCAAGGTCAGAAATTCTAACCGTGATCACCATGTTGCCGGGAAACGCGAGTCCATCATATAGAAAGATCAGGAGCGGTTCTTCATAAGGGCCGAGACCGATACTTACTTTGCCATCTGGTGTCTTCCAGTTATGGACCGCGGCCGGCCAGAAAACACTGAGCCCAAAATACACAAGAGCTTCCGTGTTTGTAGCGGGTATGTTAGCGCTTTCATACAATCGGAATCCATTTCTGTCTCATCGCGGAGCATTTGAACTAAGGATCTCTCGCAGTCTGAAGCGACCACGGCCGCGATCGCAGTGGCTCAAACTCCAGCGTTCGCCGCAATTATTGAAGCGGTCCTCACACTTCGAACAGAGCAAGAAATCGCTGACCTGTTGCGACGTCTGCACAAGCATCTTAGCGCTCAAGAATAGCGGATTAGACTTGCATCGTTCGCCCACGATTCTGAGATACTTGTACGCGCTCCCCGGAAGCAAGTGACTGTTCTGAAGAGTCGAATTTTGAAAGCATAGTCGACAGGGTGTCAACCTAGTCTCCATGTTCGATTTTAGCGTGGTCGGGCAACGCCTTCTGCGGCCAATCTCACGTGGCCGCTCCGTTGAAATGCCGCCGGCCAGGCAATCCACGACGCGACGTTTGGCGGCCGTTTTCTGTTTTGGCGAGAACGCCGCGCCAATCACTGCTCCGGCCCTTCCCCCCTTCGCCAACGCCATCAACTTCCTTTTCCTTGTGCACTCCGCCGGCGTCTTGCCCTGCGACTCCAGCCACCGCCTGAAATCCTTCATCCACACCAGATGCTCGACGGCGGGCTGCTTGACGCGCACCTTCAACTCTGTCAACGCCTCGCTGATCTTCTCGACCCAAATGTCCCCGCGCAGGATTCCCAGCGCCTGCGCCTCCGCTTCGTACAGCGACTCCGCGGTCACCTCGACCGAGTGCTCGGTGCCGGCGATGTCGCGGCAAGAGACCACGCACGAACGGAGGGCCATGGAAAGCGGATTAGCGTGTTTCGCCATTTCTTCCCCTCCACCTTTAGAATCCCGGCGGGCGTTCGCCCATCACCCCGAACGTGCGCTCTAGCGCCAGTCCGGCGCGCACCAGCGTTCCTTCGTCGAAAAGCCGTCCGATTAGTGTCACCCCGTGCGGAACCCTTCGTGGCGGCGAGGACTTCGGTAGCGGTGCGTTCGGGTCCGGTGCCCAGTCGCTCCGCGCCTCGGAAGCCTCCACGAAACCCGCGCGAAACGTAAGCGATGGCTGGCCCGTGAAGTTGGTGATGGTGAGCATCTCGTCACGGAGCGACGGCACCAGCAATAGGTCCACCTGTGAAAAGACGCGGGCCATCTCAATGGCTACCTTGCGCCGTAGCCGGTCCGCCTGAACGAAATCCACCGCCGAGAGGAATCGAGATTGACGGAAAACGTTGGGCCAAGCATCGGGCACCTGAGCCTTAAGCTGGTTCAGTCCGCCGTTGAGCGTCAGATCCTCGAATGCCGCCGCCGCTTCCGCGAATAGGATCAGGTCGAGCGAGTCGTAAGGCCAATCGGGAATGGACACCTCGACCGGCATCATGCCGACCTTCTTGACCGCTTCGAGCGCCGCGCGGTCCACCTTGGTTGCGGGATTCTCTTTCATCCAGGCAGGAAAGTAACCCACCCGCAACCCTTTCACGGTTGCGCCTGCGTCGAAGTCCAGCCTACTGGGCACGCTCGACACGTCGCCGGCGTCGGGACCGGAAATGGCGCGCAGCACCAGCATGGCGTCTTCGACACTGCGCGTCATGGGGCCGAGCTTGTCGAGCGACCAGCAGAGCGTCATCGCGCCAGTGCGCGGCACCCGGCCGTAGGTGGGCCGCAGCCCGGTAATTCCGCAGCGCATGGAAGGACCCACAATGCTTCCACCAGTCTCGCTCCCAACAGCGAAACCCACCAGTCCGGCCGCGGTAGCTGCGCCCGGGCCTGCGCTCGATCCAGACGATCCCTGCTCCAGCAGCCACGGATTCATCGTCTGGCCGCCGAACCAAATGTCCTTGAGTGCGAGCGCGCCCATGCTCAGTTTGGCGACCAGCACTGCGCCGGCATCATGCAAACGCGTCACAACCGCGGCATCCTGAGTAGGTACACGATTCCGGAATGCCTCGGCACCGTAGGTGGTCGCAATACCTGCTGTGTCAAGCAGATCCTTACCGCCCCAAGGGACACCGTGCAACGGTCCACGATATTTACCCGCGCTGATCTCTCTGTCGGCCTGCCTGGCTTGCGCGAGGGCCAGTTCCCGCGTGAGGGTGATGACGCAGCGCAATTTCGGATTGAAGGCAGCTTGAAGACAGATGGTTGTCCGCCTACACGCGAAACCGTGGCATCAGCGATAGGTGTGTGTCGGCGGCCTCCGCAGTATGCCAGGCACAGCCAAAGGCTTGGCGCCCAGACCAAAAGCCGCACTGCCAATCCACCATCAAAACGGCCGCGCGCGTTCTGCCTCGACAGATTCTCACGTCCCACGACTTCCCCCGCTTTAATTTCCATTGAAATCCCATAAAGGGCCGCGTCTGCTGCAAAACGCGAGCAGCTTCCTTTATCACGCTGTATCGAAAGCGACCCGCACAAGCTCCTCTCACACTTCCGCCACTTGTTTTGCTGGGTCGCTTCCGATACAGCACTAAGTGATATGAGGCCGCCGCGCAGTGGTACGGAGCATCCAGAAGTGGTACTGGCATCCAGAAGAAGTAATCCTCATTGCGGATCACGACCCGGGCAACGGACTGCCGGCGGGAAGCGCGTGTGGCCGCCGTTCTGAATCACATAAGATCGTCGCCGTCTTTCCGGAGCGGAAGATGATGGTCGTGATCACGGCTACGAACTTCGGCGTACGCAGTGCGCATCAACACAGCGAGAAGCTGCTACCGACTACATCCTGCCGCAGTAGGTGGGGCGGTAGCCTCAAAGCCTGCGCGGCTTCGTACGCCCGCTCCTAATCCGTCCGCAACGCCTCCACCGGATTTATAGTGGACGCGCGGTAGGCCGGCACATAACTGGCGGCAGCAGCCACGGCCACAAGGCCCGCCGCAACGGCAACATACGTGATCGGATCGACCGGGCTGACTGCAAAAAGAAACGATGCCATGATCCGCGTCAGAGCCACAGCTGCCAGGATGCCGGTCGCCACGCCGCTGGCCGCCAGCCACACGCCCTGGCGGACGACCATTGCCCTGAGCGAGGTTTCCCGGGCACCCAGCGCGATGCGAATGCCGATCTCCCGGGTCCGCTGCGAGACCGAATAAGAAATGACGCCGTAGATTCCCACGACGCCCAGCAGCAAAGCCATGCCGGCGGCGATTGCGAGCATCACCAGCGTGAAGGAACTGCGCGCCATCGATCCGCGATAGACCTCTGCCATGGTACGCACACTCTCCAGCGGCAGGTCGGGATCCACCGACCAAACCGCCTGGCGGACCTCTTTGATCAGACTGTCGGAACCTGCGCGGCTGCCGCGAATGGCGAACACCGCGCGCCGCTGCACGAACATTTCGTTGCCCCAGAATTTGGGCATCATCATCGGCCAATACACGGTAGTCGGCGCCTTCTGATCCGCGCCGTCGGAATGCACATCCTGCACCACGCCGACAATCTCGCGCCAGGAATCGTTCATGCCTTCGCGGAGGCGCTTGCCCAGCGCGCCAGCCGGACTGCGCCAAAGCTCGCGCGCCATGTTCTCCGAGACGATGGTGACGTTTCTGTGATCGTAAGTATCCGTCCAGGTGAAATCGCGGCCCGCGATGAGCCGTGTCTGCATGGTTTGGAAGAAGCCCGGCGCGACGAACTTGAATCGCCGGAGCGGCGGAAGTTGACCCTCTTTGTAATCTTTATCCGCCGCATATAGCAGGTCGGTGCTATTGTTGCCATCCGTGGGTACGGAGTTGGCGAACGCCACCGCGCTCACGCCCGGGACGCCGGAAATTTTGCGTTGAATCTCCTGGAAAGTCCGGATGACCCGCTCCGGTTCTTTGATGTGCGCGTCGGGAAGAAAAACGGCCAAGGTCTGCAGCTCTTCGGGGTGTGTGAACCCGGGCTGTACCTGCCTCAATGCTTGAAACGTTCTGATCATCAGGCCGGAACCGATCAGCAACACCACGGCCAGCGCCATCTGCAGCACTACCAGGGTGTTCCGCACGCGATGCGCCTCGCGGCTCTGGCTGAGCGACCGTCCCCCCGCGCGCAAGGTGCCTGTCAGGCTGGCACCGGCATACTTGATCGCGGGCATGATCCCGAAAAGCACACCGGATACCAGGGAGATGGCCAGTGTAAACAGCAGGACCAGCGGATCGATGGTGATGTTCTCGATCCGCGGCAAAGAGGCGGGCGCGATCACCGCCAACAGCCGCAGGGCAGCGTATGCCAGACCGAGCCCGGCGACACCGCCAGCCAACCCGAGGAACACGCTTTCCATCAGGAATTCGCGGCCGATCCGTGCGGAACCGGCGCCGAGAGCCGCGCGAATGGCTAGTTCATGCTGGCGTCCTTCGGCCCGCACCAGCAGCAGGTTTGCCACGTTCGCGCAGGCGATCAACAGGACCACGCCGATGGAGCCCATCAGCACCCATAGGACCTTGCCCAAGTCGCCGACCACGTCGCGCTTCAGCGGGCGCACATTCGGAGCGATCCGCGCCGACTCGAAGATCTTTGCGCTGAAGCCGGGCGGCGGCGCGAACTTGGTATTCACGATCGGGATCATCCGCGCGAGGTCTGCGTTCGCTTGAGCCAGGCTGACCCCGGGTTTCAATCGCGCCAGGGCTTGGTAACTGAAGTTCCCCAGTGTGGTCTTGGCGCGGTCAAACTGTTGGGGAAGGATCAGATCTGGCTTTTGATCGAGGAAGCGGAAATTCTGCGGCATTACGCCGATGATCTGTTTCGATTGTCCGTCCACGCGGATCTGCCGTCCGACCACGGAGACGTCGCCGCCAAACCGGCGCTGCCAGTAACCGTAGGTCAGAATCGCTGTGTCCGGACTTCCGGGGCGGTCGTCCGTGGCGTTGAACCAGCGCCCGATCAAAGGCTGCACTCCCAGCGCATTCAAAGTTCCCTCGGTCACGGTCAGGCTCTGCACCTGCTCCGGCGCGGCCAGTCCGGTGACACTCACGCTGCCTCCATTCCAGACGCCGACCTGCTGCATCGTGCGATTCTCATCGCGAAACGTGAAATAGTCCGATGGAGAAGCATTCAAGTCTTGAACGCCGATCCCGGGTGCGGACTGCCAGACACCAACCAGCCGTTCGGGATCGGGATAAGGCAACGGCTTGAGTAAAACGCCGTTGATCACGCTGAAGATGGCGGCGTTGGCGCCCACGCCGATGGCGATTGTCAGCACGGTGACGAGCGTGAACATCGGCGACCGGAAGAGCCTGCGCAGCAGGTGCTTGAATTGATTAGCGGATCCCATTTGCTATAGATACGCTCGAACAACCGCAAAAGGTCCCGATTGTTTCCGTTGAGGCGGGCGGCTGGTTATAACCAGCAGAGTTTGCGGGCGGTTTCGCGCAAGCGCATTCGGGCGCATGCCCGTCCTTCGAAACGCTGTAGAACGGTCCGCTGCCGATCTTCGAGCACGGGGATCAGCCACCAACCGAGAAGCTGGCAGCTTGCGGCGATTGGGATTCCTCGTGGTAGCCAGACGGTGCGGCACTGGCCTTCGGCGCCTGGAATGGGCGCGGAGACGGCCTGCTTGAAACCGTCGGAATGGATGATCCCTGGAACTATCGCGATATCCTGGCTCGTCTGGTGCCCCCGGCAGCCGCGTAATAGAATGAACTCTGCCTGGCCGAAAAGGATCGGCTCCGCCAGGGTCGGGCGAGATCCCGGGATGCCCAGAAAACAGACTTCTCCAAACGCAAAACCCGAACACGTTTTTTGGCCAGGCACCGAAACTAGTGCAATGGCAAACTTCTCAAGGAGTTTTCACGTGAAATCACTACTGTTGGTGGTTTGTGTCGGGGTGCTGCTACTGTGTCGTCTCACCTTTGCGCAGAACCCTTCGGCAGGGCAAGAAGCAACCCCCTCGAAGTCGAACGCACAAATCTCATTCGGTGCCTTGAAGACCCTGGCGGGCACCTGGAACGGCCGAATCACGACCGATCCGCCGAATCCAGAGATAGACGGGCCCATCCAAGCCACGATACGCGTGGCCTCTGGCGGAAACGTCCTCGTGCATGAGATTGCGCCCGGGGCAATGCCAGAGCCGACCATGATTTATGTGGAAGGTGACAACGTGACGCTAGTTCACTACTGCGAAGCTGGCAACCGGCCTCGAATGGTGGCTCGCAAGTCCCCGCACCAGAAGACTGTGGAGTTCGATTTCATCGACATTTCTGGTAGCACAAGGCCTGCTTACCTGCATCATTTTGTGTTTACCATCATCAGCTCGGACCACCACACGGAAGACTGGACGTTCATGCTGCCTGGTGACAAGCTGCTGCACGCACACTTCGATCTAAAGCGAGCCAAGGAAAGCGGGCCCCCGCCGGCCGGCAAATGACGGACGCCATCGGTAATTGGCACTATTTGGGTAAGAGAACGCTTCTGAATCTCCACGTCCAGCCTGATCATCGTCCCGAAAACAAATCTGTGAGGTTTCGGCTAGCCTGCGGGCGACCTAGCAGGAACGTTCCGCGGAAGTTCACCCACGGCGTGCAGCACTCGCGACCCGGCAAATCGTAAGCAAATGGGAGCAAAATGAGAAATGAGGTTAGGCCATGCCGCGTTGTCAGTTTCTCCAATCGGCGCAGATGATTCGCGTGTCTATGCCGACCAGCTACAGAGCATCGAGGGTTGCGACGAGGCCGCCGAGGACTGAAGATGCAGTTTGCGGCAGGCCCGCAGAGCAGAATTTGGCCTTCGGTGATCTTGAGCCCATATGGGTATGCGAAGAGCACTACGAGGTCCTCATTGGTCAGGGGTGGTTGGAAGCCTAGCAGTGGCCATTATTTCGCTGGTGCAGGTGGCCGGGGATGGTGCAGTTGGGCGATGCTCGGTTCACCCTCGTGTCCGAATAGCTCTGGATGGATGTAGTGACCCTGGTCGGGCTGCGCCTTGTCTACTTCCACCTGGATGCGATGGTCGTTGGCCCAGGCGTCCTGACGGATGCCGGTCACTTGCCAGGAAACCTTCACTCCCGGTTTGCCGGTCTTGATGGTGAAGCTGCCGTTGGCGATTTCCGAGGCGACGATGGCTTGTGCAAACTGGCCAATCACTGTGAGCTGATACCGGAAATCGGTGTTGAGAGCCTCGAACCACGTGGGCATGCTGACGACAGCCGTGCCGCGGCCGTCGGTGACGACGTTACTATTGTAGATATTCATCATGTCGGGCGATTCGACGAAGGAGTGGTAGAGATACTTATTGGCGGGATCGAGCGGATGATCGATTCTAAAGGATCCGCTGGACTTGGCGACACTGCCCTCAACGACGACGTCGCCGTTGAACCACGCGGCAGCGATCCCGCCGCCGCCGCCCTCAGCGTATATTCCATAAGCTCCATAGGGTTGACCCACGCCCCCAAATGCGTCGATGCCGTCGCCCGCGCCGATGCCATTGTTCCCGGCACCGCCCCCATAAGCCTTGACGCCGGCGCCCCCGTAAACGCCCTCGGCGGTGCCATTGCCCCCAATAGCCGTGACGCCGGCGCCGCCGAATGGCCCCACTCCCCCTGTAGCCGTGACGCCAGCGCCGCCGACCGCGCCCGCTCCTCCCCCAACTGCGGAGAAACCGGGCCCGCCAGTGCCGCCGCCGGCCCCAACTCCGCCGTAGGCCCCCACTCCCGCACCTCTGTTGTTTTCACCGGAGAGAGCCTGCGCTCCGGTCCCGGCGATCGCGGGGCCCGGAGCATTATCGGCGCCAATGGCGCTGTTGGTGATGGCGAACACGGGGCCGAAAGGGGCTTCCGTGGCCGCGCTAAACGGCAACGTAAGCGTGCCTGCTGGACCTTGTGGACCAGCCGGACCTGTCGCCCAGTGGCGCCGGTCGCGGGTCCTTGTGGCCCCTGCGGGCCCGTGGGTCCGATTGGTACTTGTGGACCGACTGCTCCTCTGCGCGCGCCGTCCCGCCAGACACTTCTGCTCGCGCGCCAACCGCTGCCGCACCGGGCCAATACCCGTTCGGGCTGCCGTAGCATACCTTCGATGGCCTGCCATACCGCTGGTTCCAACCACTCTCCCGGCACGTCTTTGGAGGGACACCGCTTCCCCATCTCGCCGTACTCCCCGCGCGTGTCATGTTTGCCGTTGCAGCGGTAGTAGGGCGCCTGCCGCCCACCGCGGCCACGCACCGTCATGCCGATGTAGGTCAATCCGCACATCCCACATGTCACCATCCCGCGCAGCAGATAAGGATGCCGACAATGGCGCTAGCCGAAGCGGAAGTTGTGATACAAGGTTTCCTGGGCCTGCTGCCACACCGCCGCACTCACGATGGCCGGAACGGTGCGCGATACCAACGCCCGCTGCCGATTCCGGCTGCGCTTGCCATAGATATGCTGGCCCTTGTGACGGTGCTGATCAGCAAATTGCGCACCCGTCCCGCCCGCCAGCGCGCGGCGGTCTTCGGTCCGTAGCGATCTTCTTCATGGGTTCGATGCGGGAATGCATAACCTGCCGACACCATGCATCGAGGAACTTTCCAGCCCAAGCGGGGGAGTTGTAGTCACAAAGCTGCTGAAAGGCTTCCTTAAGAAGGTAAGCACGGACGGTCTTCAGGTTATAGCGGAGCAAGTCGCGAAGCCGGAAGCGCTGTTCGACTTTCAGATTGTCTTGCCGTTTGAGCAGCGGCCAGCGCGACTTCTTCAGCACGGGGGCGAGGCCTGCATTGGCCCTGCGGCGTGATTCTGCGGCGCGGACTTCGTCCAGTGCCTGGTTCATTTTCGCCACGATATGGAAACGGTCGAGGATATGGATAGCCAGGGAGCATTTCTCGCGGACGACCTTCAGATAAGGCTCCCACATATCGGAGCAGACGAATACGATTTTGGAAGCCACTTCGTTGCCGATGAGGGTGAAGAAGCCCTGGAAGGATTCGATGGTGCGTTCCCGGCCCACCCAGAGCAGGCGCGTGATGCCGAGATCGATCTGGTAAACGAGCGTCAGATACTTGTGCCCTTTGGCGTACTGGATCTCGTCGACGCCGAGGGCATCGATCTGGCCGAACACCCGGTGCTCCAGCCCAAAAGTGACCACGTGTTCTACGACGTCGAAAACCTTTTCCCAGGAAGTGCGGAACGCCGCGGCGGTTTCCTTCCAGGAGAGGTGCCGCGCCCAGCGCGCCAGAGAGAGCAAAAAAGAGCAAATAGGCTTTGGTCAAGGTGGGTTTGCCATCGCCCCAAGGGCCTCTTCCACAACCACGGCGGCGCAACGGCCGCAGTCGATGCGCCGCATGGTGTACAGCAGGAAGACGAAAAATCCCCAGAGAGGAATTGAACTCGAAACGGCGCTCGGCGAGTTGGTCATAGCCGGGCGCCGGCTGGTGGCAGCGCGAGCAAACCGCCGTCGAACCCTTGCGCGGACGTATGGAGATCTCAAAGCTCTTGTGATCGGAACTGAAGCGGGCCTGTTGGTAAACAAATCCCGGAAAGCGATGACAGCGGTTTAGAATCGTGATGAGCTGCCGCATGCGATGGAAGATGACGACGGCGAGAACTACCAAGATAAAACGCGGCACCACCGCGCCTCATCACCATCTCGAATACTACTGCCGGAATCTGAACGGCTGGCCCCGTTCGTGGATGGGGCTGGAGCAAGATCTGCCGCCAGCCGAGCAGTTAGTTAGTGGCCCTGTTCCGCCCGTTCCTGAAACATCTGGCCGCGTCGGATCTGTCACCGAAGACCATTCAGCAACACGTTGACAACTTGTGGGTCCTCGGCGGGGAGTTTATTCGCGACCTCACCGATAACCCGCCTCTGAGAAAAACACCGGTGGCCAAGTCCTGGCCGACATGATCGAAAATGGTGGACCGTTTCTCTATCACGGCGTCGAACATCAGCAGAGATCGTTCGACGCCACATGCAGGAAGTTCCGACGATTCCTCACCGCCACGGCTCGTTAACGCTCCCTGTCACCCACAGATTTTCTCGACAAGGCTATTTTTACTGGCTGTATTGGTTGGATTGCGGGGGGCGCAGGGCAGCGACACGCAGCCCCCAAGCGCCCATCGGTGAGCGCCGCCACCGCGGACTGGCGCAGCGCACCGCCGTGCAGCACGGCGACGATGGCGCGGGCGCTCAGCGTCGTGATGTCGGGCGCATTCGGGAGCGTCTGCGGCTGGCGGGGGAGGGTGCGTTCCCGCTTTCATCGGCGCTACAGTGGAAGGATCACTTACACGGAAAACAGCTTCCGACATGCGCAACAACGTCATTGATAGATTGCCAAGGACAAGAATGCTTACCGAAACAAGATGGATTTGTTTGACGCTCATGGGAGTATGTTCCGCGTTTCAGATTCCGAAAGATCCACCACGTCAGTTCAAACTGACGGCACAATCGGCACATTTTTGGAAACTGATCGATCGCCGCACAGATCTCCAGCGGGTCGCAGGCGATTTCGGGTTTACGGAGGGTCCTGTATGGGACCCACGCGGGTTTCTTTATGTTAGCGACGAGGAACAGAACAGGATCTTTCGTCTCTATCCGGACGGGCGCCGCGAGTCCATCTTCCAGACGGGTGACCCAGATGGCAGCACGTTGGACCGAGATCACGAATTGATCACTACCGCCAGTGTCCTGCGTGCGGTGGTCAAGGTTCAGCCGGACGGATCTTACCGGGTGCTTGCCGACAAATACCATGGGAAGCGCTTCAATAGCCCCAACGATATAGTTCTGGGGCCGGATGGTGCGCTCTATTTTACCGATCCCACTCTGGACCTGCCTAAAGGCGAGCAGCAGGAGATCCCGTTTCAGGGAGTTTACCGGCTTGGATTGGACGGGGTGGTGCGCCTATTGACTCGTGAGCTGGCGCAGCCCAACGGGCTTGCCTTTTCACCAGATGGGAAACGCCTTTACATTGACGATAGCGAGAGGTGCGATATCCGAGTGTATGATGTTAGCTCGACCGGCGACCTGAGTAACGGAAGGGTCTTTGCGACTGAAGCGGGGCCACCCAAATCGGGCGTTCCGGATGGTATGAGAGTCGATCAGGATGGGGACCTTTTTGTTACCGGGCCACTGGGAGTCTGGGTGTGGGATGTAAGCGGGAAACACCTGGGCACGATCGTAATGCCAGAACAGCCGGCGAATCTCGCTTGGGGCGATGCCGACTTGCGCACGCTCTATATTACTGCCACCACTTCGGTATACCGGATCAAGACTACAACGCGGGGTTTCGTTCCGTACATGGACGAACCACGGTCGAGAGTCCGTTTGAAGCCCTCGCAGTAATGGGAGAGGATCAATTCCAGAGTCATCGACGGCGGTTAGAGGGGACGCCTCGATTTACACCCACCACCGTAAGCAGGTGCCGACCGAGCGAACCAAACATAGCTCAACAGGGGCCGCATGCCATCTCCAGGCACGGGATTCTGTCCCAGCACCCAGAACCCACCACCCACCGGGCTCCGCCGCACCCTCGTCCGGGCGTCGACTTTTGTCGCATGGACGTCGGTCAAATTACGCGCGTGCCGAATCGCGGACTATCCGACCGAATCCGCCGGTGAACGCTGCGGCGTCAGCGAGGCTCTAGCAGGGTGGGCCACTTCTCACTGTCGCGGTACACAACTCAAGTGGTTCCGCCGAGCGGTTTGCAAACGCTGGGCGACCGCGCACGATCTACCCGGCGAGACGAGGACCCTCGTATCTAACGTTCTCGGGCGGCTCGTACCAAATTCCGATAAACTTTTTTGATCTTTTCCTGTAATAGCCGCTCCCGGATTCCGTAATCCAGGCTGAGAGAACAGTTCGACTGGACCTGGAGGAAATACACCATGAAACTCACTAGACAACTGAAAAGCGCGGCCGACGTCTCCATGACCGGCCACAGCGAAGCACCGCACCGCCGCACCTGGCATCACATCGCGCGCCTGGCCGTAATCTGTCTCGTATTCGGATTGAGGTCGGCCATGGCGATCATCGGCGGCACCAGCGCCAATTGGGGCCAGTATCCCTGGCTGGCAATGAACGTGGCCATGTTTCCCGGCCAGACTCAATGGCAGGACCGCGGCTGTTCGTCGACGATCATAGACCAGCATTACGCAGTCACCGCAGGCCATCGTCTGAACGGCCCATATTCCTACCCGGTGGGTCTCATGTTCTCCGATGGATCGGTCATTGAAGTGGCCCAGGAAATACGCAACCCCAACTATTCATATGACCCCCTACACTACAAATATATCTACGGGGTGGTCTCCAGTTCGGTCGCGGATATCGGCTTGCAGCGCCTCGCGCAGCCGGTCGGGTCGTCGAACGCCAGGCAGGTTTTCGACATCTTTGCCAATGTCATTTTCGCGGAATTGCAGCCCAATTTTACCGGTGTAACCGGCAAGGTGTTTGGATGGGGATCGCCGCAACAGCCCCAGGTATTTTTGTCTCCGCCGGCGACGTTCTCGCCGACCTTGCAGCAAATCAACGAAGTGGTCGAGCCCTCCGCCCCCTGCCAGAGCGACTTGAACTTATTCGCGGAATATATAAGTGGCGGTCTTTTGACCCAAAATCCTTTTCAGTTCAACAACAACTTGTTTTGTGCTTCTCCTGTTGGCTACACTCTCACTCTTCCTCCAGCCACGCCCGCTGCTTTTGAAGGGGTTTGTAGCGGCGATACCGGCCCGCTGATCGTCGATATTCTCAACGTACCGATCGTATTGGGATTTGTCACCGACTACTTGTCCGAAAGCCTTGAACAGACGTGCGGGAACGGCGTAGATGTGTACACCAAATTAACTCCCGCATATGTAGAGTGGATGGCCTCGGTCATACAGGGTCAACCATAGCCACTGAATCCGCAAACGTTGCACTGCCGTGCTGCGGGCCGATTCTTCAGCCGGCGCAGCCGTCTGGCGATGGCTTGACACACAACGGGGGGGTACCTGGAGAATGAACAATCGAAAAAGCAGACCTCACCCAAGCCGGCATCCGTCGATGGCTTCGAGTTGCCGCCCGAGATCGTGCACGCGCCGGAGGAAGGCGCCGAAACTTACCTTGGAGCACGGCCCGATCACCCAAGGTTACGCCGCACTGCGCCAACTCCCTGTCCGTCGCCGCGACCCGCGAGTGCGCGTATCGGGATGCGCGCTGCACGCAGGCGCCGCATTTCCCATGCTTGACGCGGTGCCCCCCCGCGACTGTCGCTGCCGGCGTGCAAGCGGTGCGCCGCGCGTGTCTCGCCGCCCGCGGCGGCGGTCGTGCCCCTTACACGATGCACCACCGGTCGTCCCGCTGCTGGGTGTGGCCCATCGCGAGCGCCGAGGCTTGCGCTTCGCGCCTCCCGATGCCGGCCGCCAATTGTGGCGCCGCCGCCCGTTGTCCGTCGACAGGAACCGGCTACGCAATAATCGCCACGCGAGGCCGCACGCTTCCAGTTCGGATCACGGACAAGGGCGGGAAGTGCAGTTATGGAAGCGCGGAGAACGATACATTGCCGGTCAGCGTCCCGGACGGGGTCATCACCATCACCGGTCCGCTGGTGGCTCCGCTCGGTACCGCGGCATAGATCAGCGTCGGGGTTACGACGACGAAACCCGTGCTCGGTACGCCGTTAAACGCCAGCTGGTTGCCCCCGTCAGGCTGGGACCGTAAATCTGCACTGCGAATATCCCCGGACCGATCGCCGGCAGCAATTTGACAGAAGGGCTAAGCCCCGTCTCGATACGAAGGATGATGCCTAGTGATTGCGCCGGGTTGGAACTGCCGCCGAGGGTGGTCGCCCCGCACAGGTTTCCGTCGGTCTTCTGCATCAGCCCGCTCTCGGCTTGCGCGCCGTCACGTTCACGGCCGGTGAAATCGTGCATTTTCGTGGACGTACCCCCCGTGGTGATCTCGAACACAGTGCCCTGGTTGTGAGCTCCGCCAATATTGGTCACCCCATAGAGTTTGCCATCCGTAGCCCGTGTCAACCCCACGGGACCGTCGCCATCCGGCCCGCTGAACGTCTGCAGCACGTGCAACACGGCTTGCGGAGTAAGCTGAAAGACAACGCCGTCTCCGTGGCCGCCGTTGGGATTGGGCCCGTAAACGGGGTCACGCCGTAGAAATTGCCATCGGCGCCCTCGATCACACCAGCGCAGGGACTCCCTCCATCCGGGCAGCCGGACGATTGACAGAAGCTGTAGATCGTCGCCAGCGTCAGGGTGGCGGGATTAAATTGAAACACCGTGCCAAACCGTACGCCCTGCCGATTTCAGTGGTTCCGTAGAAGTTGCCGTCGGAGGCCTGTATCAGCGGCCCCCTGGGGTTATAACCATCGGCGCAGCTGGGCGGTGCCGTAATTATCGCCGACGGCATAGTTTCCCGCCATGGTGTTGATTGGCTGAGCGCCGTCCGCACAGTTGGTTTCCTCGCAAAAAGAATTGAGCGCGGTAAATTTGGGGTTGGTTTGAATGGCAAAGGCCGTACCCGCGTCAGCCGCCCCGCTCACCCAGGTGGTGCCATAGAGGTTGCCGTCGAAGCCCTGCACCAGTGCGGCGAGCGGGCTTTCGCCGTCCGGGCAGCCCGCGACGGCGCAGAAACTGTAAACCCATGCTTGTTTGCCCTCCGGCGTAAGCTTGTCGATCGTTCCGTCGAGGTTTGCTCCGTCTGTTTCGGTCGTGCCGTAGAAAAACAGGTCGAGTCCTTCGACCGGAGGCTGCCAGGGCGTGGGGCCTTTCGTGCCGGTGAATCGGTGAATAACGGTTTGTGCAGGCGAAGTGCTTGCGATCGCGGCGCACAACCCGACAAGGATACAAAGGCCCCGCATACTTTTTATCAACTTTCCTTGTGGGTTAAGCATTGTGTTCCTCCTAAGTGAGATTCCGTGGTCTCACCTTTAATGAAGTTTCATCACGGTTTGAGCTCATACACGACACCATTGTTGGACTGGCCGCCGTTCTCGGTGATGCCGTACAAGACTCCTTTGCTGTTGGCGACCAGCCGGCCGTCCGGATTGGCGCCATCGTCGGGACCGCCATTGAAACTGTAAGCCACGGTGTAATGCCAGTCGTTGACTATGAGTCTATCCGGATATAACTCGAAAATGGTGCCAAAATCCGAGCCGGTGGTGCCCGAACCTCCCTCCCAGGTGGTGCCCCAGAGGTTGTGCGAGGAGTCTTCATAAAGGCCGGCTTGTGGAACCGCGCCATCCTGGCCGCCGGTGAAGCTATGGTGGTTAATCAGGGTGTACGGATTGCCCGCGATTTCCTCGCGGAGCTCGAAGAGTATGCCGCAACATTTTTCGCTGGCGCCGCCGCTCGAGGTGGTGCCGAACAGGTCACCCGTAGCGCCCACCAGGCCGCCGTTCGGCGTGGCGCCATCGTGGGCATCGGTGGCGTCGCCTTCGAAATCGTGAATATCGGCCCAGCTCCATCCGGTCGTAGCCGGGATCAGAGCGTATACGTTGCCCAACTTGTAACTGCCGCCGTTGGTGGTCGTGCCGAAGATGTAGCCGTTCGTGTTGTCGATCAGCAGATCGCCATTGGCCAAGGAGCCATCATTACCGCCCGTGAAGGTGTACAGCACCTCGAAGAACCACCCCCCGAATGCGAAGTTACGGCGGAGGCTGAATACGGTTCCGCAGTCGCAAGTGCCGCCACCCCCAATGTGGGTGACCCCATAAAGGCCCCCGTACTGGTCTATCGCCAGGCGGCCATGCGGAGTAGCGCCGTCCAGTCCGCCGGTAAAACTGTAGATGATGTTCTCGGTCCATGCGGTCTGTCCGGCAGCGGGCGGACTTAACTCGTAGATCACACCGCAACACGAGCCGATGCTGTTGTCATCCAAGGTGGCTCCATAAAGGTTGCCAGACGCGTCGGCGACCACGCCGCCGGCGGGAGATCCGCCAACGTTGCCTGGGGCGCCGAAGTTGTACAGCGCCCTCTTTGTCCATGTGGTTCCCGTCGTCGTCGGCGCGAACCTAAATACCTCTCCAAGACCGGCGCTACCGCCGTCAGTCAACTCGCCGTAAAGGGAAGATTTGTAGACTTCGAAGCCTTCAGTTGGTTTGCTACCATCGTTACCCCCCTGGAAGTTGTAAATAACGCTTTCCTGAGCTTGAAGGGGAAGGGCGGCCAGCATCATCAACACGCCGCAAATTGCACGACCGCACGTCAAACCGGTTCTCTCCGTCATATGTGTTATCCTCTGGGTCTGCCGGCCGGAGAGATCTTTATCCGGCCGCTCATTCACACAAACGCGATCCGGAGAGAAATTTACCGCTCCCTACGCAAATTTCTTTGTTTGGCGGATGGGGCCGGAGGCTCCGTGCCTCACGCTCCAGAGGTTGTGGCGGTGCGCAACCGGCTGCCACGGCCGATTTCCGCCGGATGTTGCGTGAAAAGCGCCCGCCTGTCGGTAACAAGTCAAGTTGTCCGGTTTTATTATTAAGTGATCTGTCCGCTTTGTGAAACAAAGCGATACGGCCTTCAGGCCGCTGCCTTGGTTTTGGGTTTGGCTTTTGCTTTCCTCTTGGAGAAAACAGAAGCCGTCGTCGGCGCGGTGGGCCTTTTCCACGGCGCTCTTTAGGTTTGGCGTCAGTCAGTTTCTCCCCCGTGCGACTATAGCGCCCCACCACGTGAGGGCCGTAGCGGATGGAGACGGTTTCGTCCAGATGTTCATGGATGGTTACCGTACTGCCCGCCAACGTGTTGCGGAATCGCGTCTTGTCGATCTGTCACATCCGATCCCGCATGGCCACCGTATTGTCCTTCTCCACTACGCGCTCGGTCTGTAAGCTGAAAATCCAGTTGCGGTCGGCCCTCGCCGTCCGCCGAAACGCCGTGCCCTCCTCCGCCGCCGGCACCCTAAATTTGTCGTTGAATTTCGCGATGTACTGATCCCGCAGAAAAGCATTGGCGCCCTCCACGGTGGTGATTCCAGCCAGCCGGAGTTCCTGCGGCAAGCGCCCCTGCCAAGTCCCGAAACTCCGCTCCGACCGCCCCCGCGCCGGCGGGGAATACGCCGCAATCATGTGCACCCCCAGTTCTTTCATCGCCCGCCCCACCTGCGTCAGGCGCTGCTTATCCACCTTCTCCCCGGCCTTCACCGTCACGAAAAAATGACTGCCTCGGTCGCTATACAAAGCGCAAAATAGACCCTGGGTTTCGATCACCTCGCGCAGCCCCGCCATCACCGTCCGGGTCTTCTTCCTCCACCAATTGCGCATAGTAGATCTCCGTGGTGGCGTCGTCCAGGATCACGATCAGGTCGTGCCAGCGATCGTCGTTCAGCCAGCGATGTTTGCTGCCATCGATGTGCAGCAGCATCCCAGACAACGGCCGGCGTGGCCGTCTCCGTCGGTGCGCTCCCCGCTTGTGACGCTTGGCCACCAGCCCGGCGTGAGGGCGCAGCCATGAGAACGACTGCCAATACTGTTATGATCGGGAATCGAACATCGCCCTCTGCGGCTGAATGGCAGGCGGCCTGAAGTGGCCTCTGGTGCCGGTCCTCCACCAGTACGCTCCTGGGCGCCCGAGAGCGCGGGTCAAGGTGTCGCGATGAAGCCGATACTGAAATGGGCAGGGATTGTCGCCGCTTCGCTGGCCGGACTGCTCGTCCTTGCCATCGCCTATGTGTTTATCGGTTCCGAGCGGATCCTCCACAGGAGCTATCCCAAAAGACCGAGCGCGGTCCACGCGCTCGTCACTGCCGACGCGGTAGCGCGGGGCGCCCACCTCACTGTCGTTTCGACCTGCACCGACTGCCACGGCAAAGACCTTAGTGGGACACGACTCCCCTTGCCGGGCTCTACGTTCTATGCGCCCAACCTGACGATCATGACGAGGAGCCTTTCTGACTCGGACATCGATCTGGCGATCCGCAAGGGTCTTCGCTCTGACGGAAAAAGTGTGCTGTTGATGCCGTCGCACGGCTATTGCAAGCTTCACTGACGACGAGGTCGCCTCCATCATTGCCTATTTGCGCTCCCTCAATCCCCAAGGGACTGCCTCGCCTGAGTCCCGCCTTGGACTGGCAGTGCGCGTGGCCCTGGTCATGGGAATCGTCAGGACCGAAGCCGCTGAGTTCACCCAAACACCGCCGCCACTCGATCTGGGCGTGCGCTACGAGAACGGCAGGCACTTGGCCCAGGTAGTTTGTGGGCAGTGCCACGGGGTGAATCTGAGTGGCGAACCGAAGCGTCCAGTGCGCCCGGCTCCCGACCTGCTGATCGTCGCCGGCTATGACCGTGGCGCTTTTCGTACGCTGATGCGCTCGGGCACAGCCCCGGGCGGTCGCCAGACCGTGTCCATGTTGAGGATCGCGGGCGGAAACTTATCCGCCTTCACAGATGACGAGATCGACGCGATTTATGACTACCTCGTTGCGCGATGGAAGGCTCTGACCGCCAAACGAAACGCACCGGGTGCCCGGTAAGTCCTCCAGCTATCACGGTGCGTGCTAGGTGGGCTTGGATAATCGTCGCAGTCGAACGTATCGGACCCGAACATGCGCCGCCACGCGTCTCGCCGCTCCCCGCAGCCAGCCTCCAATGCTGTCCTGCGTCGTTATCCTTTGGCCCTTTCCACGAAACAAAAATAGGTCAAAACTGAGACTTTCGGTGCCTGTACGACAAGCGAACGAAACGCGGGCGCCGCAGACTGAACAGCTTGGCCGGTCGTGTTTGGAACAGACGTGTTTTCGAATAATGAACGCCGGTCCTTGATCAGGAAATCCGTTTTGTACGATGTCACACGGTACCATCGAATAGATGAGAGCCTTATTAAACCTGACAGCCGAGGCCGCCGTGCGCTACCTGGAGAGCCTGGAGGATCGGAGCGTGGCGCCTTCGCAGGAGGCGCTGGTGGGTCTGGCGGAGTTACACGAGCCTCTGCCTGAACTACCGATGGAAGCCAGATGCGTTTTAGAGATGCTGGATCGCGTTGGTTCGCCGGCGACGACTGGTATGGCCGGCCGACGGTACTTCGGATTCGTGATTGGTGGCTCGCTTCCGGCAGCGCTGGCGGCGAACTGGTTAGCCGGCGCCTGGGATCAGAACCCAGGCCTGTTCGCCGCGTCGCCGATCGGGACGGTGCTGGAAGAGGTTTGCCTGGGCTGGCTGCTGGACGTTTTGAAACTTCCGGCCGGCTCGGCCGGTGCATTCGTGACCGGAGCCACAATGGCCAACTTCACTGCACTGGCAGCGGCGCGGCATACGCTGCTGGCGCGCGTCGGATGGGACGTCGAAGCCGACGGTCTATTCGGCGCCCCGCCGATCACGGTAGTCGTGGGAGACGAGGCGCATCCGTCACTGGTCAAGGCGTTGGGGATGCTCGGCTTGGGACGTTCGCGCGTGCTGCGCGTTCCCGTGGATAGTCAGGGTCGCATGCTGGCTGATGAAATACCGCCTCTGAAGGGACCGGCGATAGTCTGCATGCAGGCGGGAAATGTGAACACCGGCACGTTCGATCCGGCTGCGGAAATCTGCGCGCGCGCTCACAAGGCCGGGGCGTGGGCGCATGTCGATGGTGCATTCGGGCTCTGGGCCGCGGCGAGCCCGAGGTATGCGCACCTGGCAGACGGCGTCGCGGATGCGGATTCCTGGGCCACCGATGCTCACAAATGGCTGAACGTGCCCTACGACAGCGGTCTGGCGTTCGTTCGAGACGCGACGGCCCTGAAGAGCGCGATGTCACTGAAGGCCGCGTATCTGCCGCAGGGCGAACACCGGGAGCCATCGCAGTACACGCCGGAGCTTTCCCGGCGGGCGCGGGGTGTAGAGATCTGGGCAGCTCTGAAATCGTTGGGACGCACTGGACTGGCAGAACTGATTGAGCGGAACTGTCGCTTCGCCAGGCGTTTCGCCGAAGCGCTGCGGCATGGGGGCTGCGAGATTCTGACCGAAGTGGTGCTCAACCAGGTTTTGGTTTCCTTCGGCGACGCAGCCCGAACCCGACAGGTGATCGAAAGGATACAGCGCGATGGCACCTGCTGGTGCGGCCCGACAGACTGGCAGGGTCGCACGGCGATGCGGATCAGTGTATCATCGTGGGCAACGCGAGAAGAGGACATAGAACGAAGCTTGACTGCGATTTTGCGGGCGGCAGTCGCCTAGGGTTGCAGGGCGCTCATCAGCCCGTTGTCCGGCCCCGGGCCCGCGGGTGGGGGTATCAGGACAGGCACCGCGCTGGAGGCGCCGCATTCTTCCCATCCTTGAGGCGGTGACCTTCCGCGCGATTGGCGCTGCCAGCGTGCGAGCGGCATGCCGCGCGTGACACGCCGCCCGCGAATGCAGCCGTACCCCTCACACGATGCGCCGCCGGACCGCTGCTCGGCGTGGTCCTTCTTGAGCACGGCGGCCTCGGACCGGCGAGTCCGGCAGCCCAGGAGCGGGCGAAGCGCTTCGCGCGGCCATGTGCCGGCGAAGTCGTTCCGGCCCCCGCCGCCGCGGTGCCCGCCGCCGTGCCCGCCAGCGTGCGGATGGCCGGCACGATCGGCGACGAGAGCGGAATGCGCGGTTTCCGTCCGCGGGACGTGATCCGGACGTCACGGGATCTATGGCTGGAAACTACGCTAGAGTCTAGGGCTTTTCTCCGGTCGCCGACCATCCTCGCATGATCGGTAAAGGCAACGCCGATTTGCGTCACTCTACCCCTAGATAGTAGGAAGAACCTGAATCGGGTCATTCGGAAATTGGCCTGTCATAACTCCGGGATCTCGAAGTCGATCCATGCCGGCGATATAATTCAGAAGGGTAGGACGGGTGGCGACCAATTTGATGGTCACTGATAAGGACCAACGTAAAGACCGCGGCCGTTCGCCCTGACCGAGCACAAGGAGCACACGAACATGAAGCCAAAGAACACGATCTGCCTCTGGTTCGACAAAGACGCGCATGAGGCGGCGCGTTTCTACGCCGTGACCTTTCCGGATAGTAAAGTAACCGCTGTTCACGAGGCTCCCGGTGACTATCCGAGCGGCAAGAAGGGTGATGTGCTGACGGTGGAGTTCACCGTCCTGGGCGTTCCCTGTCTTGGTCTCAACGGCGGACCGGCGTTCAGGCACAGCGAGGCCTTTTCTTTCCAGATCGCGACGGAGAATCAGGAAGAGACGGACCGTTACTGGAACGCGATCATCGGCAATGGAGGCACGGAAAGCCAGTGCGGTTGGTGCAAGGACCGCTGGGGCCTCTCCTGGCAGATCACCCCGCGGGCGCTAACCGATGCGCTTGCGGCTGGTGGCGGTGAGGCAAAGCGTGCCTTCGAGGCGATGATGACGATGAGGAAGATCGACATCGCCGCCATCGAGGCAGCGCGGCCAGGCTGATGTGAACACGCCGACACGTTCTTATCCGTCCTGTGTCACGCACCACTCGAAAACTGGTTATGCCCGGGTGCGTTGGGCCCCAAGTCCGGTTGGGGGACCGGAGGCCCCCGATCCCGCTTCGGTTAAATCAATGCCGTCCTTCACGGCATTCCGAAGTTTCTATTTGCAGCCCAGATAGCGTTCCGTCGTCTGCACGGAGACTGGACGCTGCCACTAGACCTAAGCGACCCGGATAACCCTAAGCCCGGCAGGCCCGAACTTTTTGCCGACACGCGATCCACTGAATTTGAGCCCGCTTTTTCCCCTGATGGCCGTTGGATCGCGTGCAATGCCGACCGCGAGATCTCTGTGCGCCCGTTTCCACCGCCCGCCGGTGGCCAGTCGCCCGAGTGGCAGATTTCGAGGGGCGGCGCCAAGTTCCCGTTCTGGTCGCGCAGCAGCCGCGAACTTTTTTACATGACTCCGGACGATCAAATAATGGTGGTCCCCTATACGACGGAAAACGGGTCGTTCGCCGCAGGCAAGCCGCGGCCTTGGGTCAATAAGCCGACGCCCGCGCTGCCGCGGCCGGACGACAACACCTGGCCCTTCGTCCTCGCGCCCGACGGCAAACGATTCGTGATACTTCCCATGCCGGCTGGTGCGCTGGAAACTTCGGCCCAGATCACCGTGCTGCTGAACTTTTTCGACGAATTGCGCCGCCGCGTCCCCGTCCGCTAAACCTCGAAGGCCGCGCGGCCAGGGCATGCTCGCGTCGCGCAACGAACCGTCCAAGACTTCCGCGGGCCCCTACTGTCACTCCTGCTGCCCTTCGATCTCCGGTCCATTGGCACAACAGCTCGTCGAGAGTGTGCCGAATAGGATAATCGTCGGATCACGGGCAAACCCCGGACGAATTCATGGACTGAATAGCGCCTGACGTCGTAGCGTTTACGAATCGACTTCGTAGATACGCCGCGTGTTTGACCGCTGGTTATCCGGAAGTCCGGTTGGGGACCGAGGCCGCCGATCACGCCTCCGCCAGATCGATGCCGTCGTTCACTGCGTTGCGCGGTTTCTGCTGGCCGAGATACCGCTCGGTCGTCTGCACCGAGACGCGCTCGAGCAGAAACTGAATCTGCTCCAGTTCTCCTCCGGCGAGGTGACACAGTCGCGATGCCGACTCCGGGACTATGCCGAATGAGAACGCGACGACGTGGATCGCAACCTATGGAATCGCCCTTGACCGAGATGTACGTGCATAATGATGCGGCATAGCCCGGCGGTAGCAAGACTCTGCAGGAACCTGACCAGCCCCCTCCCGTCGTCAACCGCACTTTTCGCCGCTCTGCCCACGCAGTCAAAGCTGGTTGCCCGTCGAGATTTGACCGTAATGTGCTCGAATCGTGTTCGGAAAGGCGCGGCCCGGCACATCGTGTCCTCCCCTCGATTGGCAGGACGCACAGGGTCGGGACTATGCCGAGTCGCGTAGTGTCCAACCCCTTACGGGCGAGGCTGCAACACTGTCGATTCGGCATAGTCCGGGAGTCGGCATAGCGGCGGAGGTCGTGAGGAGCGAGGTTCGCGATTCCGACGCGCCGGGCCGCACCTTTCACTACGTCCCTATGGCTTTGGGGTTGATGTGGTCCCGTCAAATCGCGCTGGTTCTGCTGACCGCACGAAAAAATGAAGCCGGCCGACGCCGTCGCGGGCCGCGGCCAATTTCGTCACCGATGACGATCCGTTGGCCGATGGGTGATTGTCCGGGCCAGTACTCTTGGGCAGCACGCTCATTAATCACCACAACTCCCGCCGCTTTGGAATCGTCGCTATCGGAGATCGGACGGCCGCTAAGTAAGGGCAGCCGGCTGGTCTCGAAGTAACTGGCATCGCGATTCGGTACACGGCGTCGGGCGCCTCGCTGGTGCGAACGTGCAGCCTCCTGCTCGCCTGCTAGCAGGTTTCCAAACCGCATTACTCAGCCCGCCTCACGGTCGTGATGGCGGGGCCTCCGGCCTGTCGTTATGGGTCTCGAAACCACCGGAGCTGCGAAGTACGTCCCGCTTAGCCTCGATATTGTCGGGGAAAGCCTTAAGGAAGCGAACGTAGGTTTGGCGTGCGAGTGCTAATTTGTGATTGGCAGCATAAAGCAGGGCGAGATGCTGGTAAGGATCTACGAGCAAAGGATCGAGCTGCAATGTCTTCTCAAGATATTTGATGGCGTTCTCATTATCTCCGGCGTTTTCCGCGGCAAGAGCCATGTCATCATAAACCAAAGCTGAGTTGGGTTCGACGGCAAGCGCTTTGTCGAATAGGGCCTCCGCGTCTGCCTCTGCTTTTGTGCCACTCATAATCTTGCCCATCGCCCTCAGTAAAACCGAATCGTTCGGAAAATCATTCCACGCCGAAGACAACAGCTGATAACCCCGGCGAACGAACGGAAGCGATTCCAATTGGCTGCCGACCCGTGCATAGGCAAGGCCCAAGTTGCGTTCCGCAAACTGGGGCGGCGGAATGTGCCACGGTACCAGCTCATCTTCATCGGTTGCCGGGGCGCTGCCGTTCACAAGGGACGTGGCACGCAGGGCGGCCAGTTCTCGCGGGGTATAGATGGCGATGCGATGGTCGGTGAGGATGGTGTGCCCGCCTCGCCCTGCTGGCAGGCGCGGCATGTGGCAGGCGAAGCAATTCTGGTTGGGCTTGGGATGCGACGCCAAAAGCGCAACGCCGTGGCAGTGGAGGCAGCGGTCGCGAAAATAGGCGACTGGATCCTCCGGGATCGCATGCGGATCGTGGCAGGTGCCGCACCAGAGCTTATCCCCGCTCTTCCGCGCACATTCACTCAGCGCGAGTTGCTGCGACTGGCTGATGATCGTGAGAGCGTTCGGGTGCGCAGGGCCTCGCGACGACTGATAAACGTAAACCGTGTAGACGTCTTCGAGATTCTCACCGGCGTGAAAATCAGTAATCTGTTTGCCAGGATTCGGAATGCCCACTTCGCCGTCCAAGTGGCACTGCTCGCAAACGCTGTCGCGGGCGCGCGGCGGGAGCTTTCGAGGATTGATGATCGATCCTGGCACTGGATTGCGGAGGTGCACCGTCGCGGGCCCGTGGCATCGCTCGCAGGTAATCGCTTCCGCTGCAAACGGCAGGTTGCGGTACCCGTTTAACGTACCGGCTATCGGAAGCGCCTCCCCGACGTGGCAAAAAAGGCACTGCGGCCGGGCAGCCCGGTAGAAATCCGGAGCCTTCAAATTCTCGTACCCCGGTGACATTCCCCATCCGAACTCCGCAAAATAGCTCAACGGCGACTCAAACAGGTGGTCGCCAACCTGGATAAGATAAGCGACGGCATGCGCGCCGGAGCCGACCGAATAGGCTATGGAATACTGCGAGGTGAGACCGTCACGCTCCATCCGCTGGGTCATGTGACCGGTCGATGAACGAATGGTGAAGCGAGTGCCGGAAACGCTGTGGTAGAACGTGCCGGAAGGTCCCCGTCCAGGCGGTCCCATGGAATGGGCCATCGCCGTCGCCAAGAAACCCTGCACTTCTCTTGGGTGACAGGGGGCACAGGGCTGCCCTGAAAACGCGGGAAAGGCACACACGATGACCAGGCTTGTGGCAGCGAGCAGGCGGCCTTTCTTGAATCCGGGTCGTGGCCTCATCAAAGTACGCTATTCTAATCTACCCCTGCGCCGCGCCAGCGCACACATCCGGTGGAAGTCCGTTGGAGGAAGTAGCCCCCGAGAGATCGGCCTGAGCCCGGGGACCAGGATCGGCGACCGAGCGTCTTATCTTAACGCCTATGAAGATCGAGCCTAGGGCACCCCGCCAGGTGCTGCCCCACGAGAACTATTGTGCGTTTTGCTTGCCGACGATCTCCGCTGGATGGTAGGGGCAGTCTGGCGGAATTGTGGAAGCATCCAAGCCGGTATCCGCCATCGCGTCGAGCATCGCGTCTCCGTAAGCTTCTGCGATGAAAGCGGCGTCGTCCAGCAACGGCGCGAAACTCGGATTCTCGCGTAGAATTTTACGCAGGCTCCTGATTTGTTTTTCGATCGAGACCTCCCAACTGCGGCCTCGCAGGTTAGGTTGGAAGTCCCATTTCAACTTGCGAAGGAACAGTTGGCTCAGCGCACTCTCGAAGGCGCGGCGTTCCGATTTGCCCAAGTCTTCAATCTCCTCCGCTAACTCTGCCAGCTCTGCTAGATCGAGATCGCGCACGCGGCCGTCGCGCAGAGCTACAGCGGTCCTTTGCGTCCACGCGAAATAGTCGGTTTCGTACAGCTTCGGCATATCAATATCGTAATGCTCCGCGCCGGGTGCGCCGGCTGGTCGCAATGATGGTCAATATCCCACATAATAAAGAGATCGTGCCTTTGCTTTGCTATCTGGACGCCTTCTCCGGGATCAGCGGCGACATGCTTGTCGGTGCGCTGGCGGATGCCGGCGCGGACCAGGCCGCTATCATCAAGGCGCTTGCCTCGCTCGAGACCGGCGCGGCGCTTTCGTTCGAACGCGTGAAGCGCTGCGGCATCGCCGCCACCAAGTTTCACGTGGCGGTCGCGGAGACGCACACGCACCGGCATCTGCCGCACATTCTGAAGATGATCGACAAAGCAGCTCTGCCGGAGCGGGCGAAACAGAATGCCGCCGCCGTGTTTCAGCGCCTCGCTGAAGCGGAAGCGGCCGTGCACGGCGTATCGGTCGATCAGGTGCATTTCCACGAAGTAGGGGCGGCCGATTCCATCGCGGATATCGTCGGCGCGTGCGTCGGCTTCGAGTTGCTGGGCGTGACGTCGATCGTCTCCTCGCCGCTCAACGTGGGCAGCGGCACGGCCACTACCGCACATGGCGTCCTGCCGGTACCAGCGCCGGCCACTGCCGCCTTGCTGCGCGACACGCCGATTTATTCCGATGGGCCCGCCGTCGAACTGACCACCCCCACTGGCGCTGCCGTCGCCGTGACGCTGGCGCGCGGATTCGGCGCCTTGCCGCCGGTGAAAATCGCGGCGGTGGGGTATGGCGCGGGCGGCTACGATTTTCCGAACCGCGCGAATGTGCTGCGCGTGATCCTGGGCGAAGAAACCGGCGCGGCGGAGTCCACTACCATCTCCGTGCTGGAGGCCAACATCGACGATCTCAGCCCGCAGATCCTGGCCTACGCGGTGGATCGCCTGTTCGAAAAAGGGGCGCTGGACGTTACGCTGCAGCCGATCGAAATGAAGAAGGGCCGTCCCGGCACACTGCTGCGGGTGCTGGCGCGCATTGAGGACCGCGAGCGCATGGCGGAAATCATCTTCGCCGAGACCAGCACGCTTGGGTTGCGCACTTACTCGGCCGAGCGCCGCGTGCAGGCTCGCCACTGGGTGGACGTCGAAACGGCGCACGGCAACGTGCGCATGAAGGTGGCGGGCGAAGGAGCTTATGCGCCCGAATATGAAGATTGCCGCCGCATCGCGCAGGAATCCGGTGTGCCGCTGAAGCATGTCATTGCGGAAGCCAACTTCGCGTATCTGAAAAACTCGAGATGAACACATACTACCTGACCACTCCGATCTACTACGTAAATGCTGCGCCGCATATCGGCCACGCTTATACGACTATCGTCGCCGATCTCATCAAACGCTTTAAGCGGATGCAGGGCTATGAAGCGGTGCTTACCACGGGCAGTGACGAGCACGGTGTGAATGTGGAGCGGGCCGCGCAACGCTTGGGCAAGACACCCAAAGAGTTCTGCGACGTGATTGCGGCCGAGTTCCAACGGCAGTGGCAGATGCTCGGTTTGGGGATCGACTACTTTCAGCGCACCACGGACCCCAAGCATGCGCGCGTGGTCAACGATCTGTTTAATCGGTGCCGCCAAAACGGTTATATCTACAGAGGTTCGTACACCGGCCAGTATTGCATTTTCGACAACCTGTACGTCAACGAAGCTAAGCCGGGCGATCCCTGTCCCGATTGCGGCCGGCCTACCGAGACAGTCACTGAAGAAAACTTTTTCTTTAAGCTTTCCGCTTTTACTGAAAGATTATTAGCGCTTTACGATGCGCAACCCGATTTTATACGGCCCGAGACGCGGCGCAACGAAGTGCTGGCGTTCGTGCGGCAAGGGCTTTCAGATCTTTCGATTACGCGCACAAATATCAAGTGGGGCATTCCGGTTGACGGAGAAGCGCCGCACGTATTTTATGTGTGGTTCGAGGCGCTCATTGCATATAAAACGGCAGTCGAGGAGCGCGGCCTTTGGCCCGCCGACCTGCACCTGATCGGCAAGGAGATTATCCGGTTCCACGCGGTGTATTGGCCGGCATTTCTGATGGCCGCGGGGCTGCCGCTGCCCAAGAAGATCTTCGCGCATGGGTGGCTGCTGTTCGAAGAAAGCAAGATGAGCAAGTCGCGCGGGAACATCGTACGGTCGGAGCCGATTCAGAAGGTGATGGGTGCGGATGCGCTGCGCTATTTCCTGTTGCGCGAGGTGGTGTTCGGGCAGGATGGCAGCTTCAGCTACGACGCGCTGATCGGGCGGTACAACTCGGAATTGGCCAACGGTCTGGGCAACCTGGTGAGCCGCACGTTGACCATGATCGGGCAGTATCGCGGCGGCGCGATTCCCGCGGGCACCGTGGACGCGATCGCCGATGCCGCGGGCCAAACCATTGCCGACGTGATGGCGGCGTTCGAGGCATTTGAGTTCTCGCGGGGCCTGGAAGCGGTCTGGGTGCTGCTCTCAAAGCTGGACAAATTTATCGTCGAGCGTGCGCCGTGGAAATTGGCGCGCCTGCCGGAGGCGCAGGCGGATCTTGACGCCACGCTGTACAGCGCCGCCGAGGCACTGCGCATCGCTACGGTGCTGCTCGCTCCGGTGCTGCCGCAATCCACGGAGAAGATCTGGGCGCAACTCGGCATGACCGAACCACTCGAATCCGTGTGCCTCGACACGCTGGCATGGGGGCAATTGCCTGCCGGCCAGAAGATCGGCGCAGTCTCGCCGGTCTTCCCGCGCATCGAAGCCAAGGAAGCCATCGCGAAGATGAAAGAGCTTGAAATACAAGTGACGGCCGAACAGAACCGCATGTTGGGCAAGACTTCGGAACCCGCTGCCGCGACGGCGCCGGTGTCAGAGCGCATCTCTATCGATGACTTCGGCAAGGTCGATATGCGCGTTGGGCAAGTACTTTCTGCCGAGCTGGTTAAAGGTGCAAATAAGCTGCTTCACTTGAAAGTAGACATCGGCGAAGCACAGCCGCGTACCATCGTCGCCGGCATCGCGGAAGCTTACACGTCGCAGGAGTTGATCGGCCGCAAAGTCGTGATCGTCGCGAACCTGGAGCCGCGCAAGCTGCGCGGGATCGAATCGAACGGGATGATCGTGGCCGGGTCCCTCGAAGGGGGCAAGCCGGTGCTCGCGGGATTTCTGGAAGAGGTTCCCATTGGGGCGCGCTTGAAGTGAAGCTCCACCAAATGAGGCTGGTGGACTCACACTGCCATCTGGACGATAAACAATTCGACCCCGACCGCGACGAAGTAATCTCGCGCGCCCGCGAGGCAGGCGTGGAGCGCATGATGGCTATCGGCACGGGCGACGGTCCGCCGGATCTGGAAGCCGCCCTGCGCCTGGCGCGCCGGCACAATTTCATTTACGCGGCCGTGGGGGTGCATCCGCACGACGCCGCCAAAGCGCAGCCTGAAACATTCGCGGCGATGGAAGCGCTGGCCGTCGAAACCAAGGTGCTGGCCATCGGCGAAATCGGCCTCGACTACCACTACGATTTTTCGCCGCGCGAGGTGCAGCGCGAGGTATTCGCCGCGCAGTTGAAGCTGGCGGGCAGGGCAGGGAAGCCTATCGTGATTCATACCCGCGAAGCGTGGGACGATACCCTGCGGCTGCTGCGCGAAAATTGGACCGGCGGCGGCATCATACACTGCTTCAGCGGCGGACCGGCGGAAGCCGCCCAGGCGCTGGACCTCGGCTTTCACCTGGCCTTCGGCGGTGTGATCACGTTTCCGAAGGCGGAGCCGCTGCGCGAGGCGGCCCGCCTGGCGCCCGAGGACCGCCTGCTGATCGAGACCGATGCGCCCTACCTCGCGCCGGTCCCCAAACGCGGCAAACGCAACGAGCCGGCGTATATCGTGGAGACCGCGCGCAAGCTGGCCGAAGTTCGCGGCGTCGCGCCGGAACGCATCGCCGAAGTGACAACGGATAATTTCGATCGCCTGCTGTTTGCGCCCCTCACACGGTAACGGGTAAACTGAAACTTCCCATGAATCTGGGCAAGCTCGGGCAAGCCATCACCGGCAAGGAAATTTTCGACCTGATCCACGACGATTTGGAGCGCGTGGAAAAGGAGATCAGCCTGGAAACGGTCGCGTCGGTGGAAGTGGTCACCCAGATCGGCCAGTATCTGCAGGAGAGCGGCGGCAAGCGGCTGCGTCCGGCGCTGCTGCTGCTGGGGTCGAAACTGATCGGCGGGCCGGCGCCCAACCAGAGCGCCATCCATTTGGGCGCGGTGGTGGAGATCATCCACGCCGCCACGCTGGTGCACGACGACGTGATCGACGACGCGCGCACGCGGCGGGGGCGGCCCTCTGCCAACGCGCAGTGGGGCAATCATACATCTGTGCTGGCCGGCGACTGGCTCTACATGGAGGCCTTCCAGGTGGCGCTGCGCGAACGCAATTTTCACGTGCTGGATCTGCTGATCGGACTGACGCAGATGATGGTCGAAGGCGAGCTGCTGCAGCTCGAGCGCATCGGCCGCATCGAAGTTACCGAAGCCGATTGCATGGAGTTGGTGGACCGCAAGACCGCCTGTTTGTTTTCGGTGTGCGCCAAGCTGGGCGCGCTGGTGGCAGGCGCCGATTCGCAGACCGAGGAGCGCCTGGGCGACTTCGCCTGGAACCTGGGCATGGCGTTTCAACTGGTGGACGACGTGCTCGACTTCACTTCGCGCGAAACCGTGTTAGGCAAGCCGGTGGGCAACGATCTGCGGGAAGGGAAAGTCACGCTGCCGCTGGTGTATGCGCTGGCGCAGGCCTCGAGCGAAGAGCGCCGCCGCGTGGAGACGATCCTGCGGGAGGGGAATTACGACCGCGTGCCGTTCTCCCAGATACTGGCGATGGTGGAGCGATACAAAGGCATCGCGCGGGTGAAGGAGCGGGCGCAGGCGTTTACGGAGAAGGCGCGCGCCATTATGGGCGAATTCCCGGAGTCACCCTATCAGCGAGCACTGTATAGCGTGACGGAATTGATCACCGAGCGCGACCACTGATGGGGGCGCTAATTTGCCGGCCCCCACTTAATTGTAAAATCTCCATTCTCTTCGACGATGGAGTAATCCGCGGGAGGCCGGAACAGGCTGGCGTCAGGTTCGCTCCGCACAACATTCGTAAGCTTGCGGGTGACTTCGCCAAAGCGCGGGTCGTTGCTCGTATGCAGCACGTCTATTTTCAGTTCCGGCGAACGCCAATCCTCTTCTACCACGGTGACTGGCCGGTCGTTTCCCACGGAATCGGTCGGATAAACAGTCGTCGTGCGATGGCCTTGGGCCTGCAAGCCCTCCATGGTCTGGCTGTCCAATTTCTCACGAGTGACCTGAGGGCCCTCGTCGCCGGAAGGCTGCGCGGGCAGGGCAGGCGCGACCGCCGCCGCTACGCGGGGCGTCCGCCTGATGGCCAAATCGCGTGCAACATTGACCAGCGATTGTTTGTGCGCGATCTTATTTACGGTGTCCAGCGTGTATTTAACATGCTCCACCGGATCGGTGATCTCGATGACCACCGGTACCGCGGCGTGCCGGCCTCCGGGTGGAAATTGCACCGCGGGGCGCTCGATCCGCGTGCGGCCCGCCGAATCGCGATAAAGCTTGCGCGTCGAATTCGCGCGGGTGATGTGCGTGCCATCGGCTAATGTCTGCACCGTCTGCTCGGTCTCGTCGGCGGAATAAGGAAGTCCCGCGACCACTTGCGCGCGCTCTATGGGCGGCGGCACGCTGAAGTGGACCGATCCTGTGAACGACCCCGGACCGACGCTGATAGCATCCTGCGCGAAAACGGCCGCCCCAAGGAACAGAAACGAACCAAGTATTTCGAAGCGGCTTTGCATGCTAGACTCCTTGTACTATTATCGACGATCGTACATCTAAGGGCGCCACCGCGGCGCGGACGGTTACAAACACGAAGCTGTAAAGCCTATGCGCTTGCGCAGGAAGTGGGTCCGCTCCGCGGGCGGCTTTGCCAGCAGCCGGCGGATCCGAGCCCGCAGCACCCGGTCGCTTTCGCGTGCGAATGCTTCACGCTTCGTCAGCTTTCTTCTTTTCATCGAGCGCCTTCTCCAGGATTTCCAGCACCGCACGATCGCGTGGACGGCCCGCTGCCCTCTTACTCTTGATGATATCCGCCAGGTCTGCCACCCACAACGCGTGGCCGCCAAGATCGATTTTTGTGGCGCGGCTGCGCAGGGCGGCCAGTGACCGAATGCCATCGATCCGGCTCATGAAATCGACATGCAGCGAATCTTCGTCGCGCTCGATGCGAAACAGACCAGAGACCGGATAGTACGGCCTTAGCACCATGGCATTGAGGCTCCTGGCCACGGCTTTCAGTTTCCGCAGATTGCCGGCAGTCTTGCGGAATAAAAAATCGAAATCGAGCGTCGTAACAGGCGCACCTTGCAATGCGGCGGCCGCATTGCCGATCATGACAACTTCCAAACCCTCTTCCTCGAGTACGCGTGCCAGCATGAAGAGTATGGGGCGGGCGTCCATGCGAGACCCATTGTATCTACTATGCTATATTTATGCTTCGCTGGTGTACGCTGATTTGTTTTGTTCCGCTGTTGCTCGCGCAGAGCGACGATGTGCGCGCGGTGCTGACGCATTCCGAAGAAGCCTGGAACCGCGGCGACCTGGCGGCGTTCGCGTCTTACTACGACGATTCGCCGGATACGACATTCATCGGCCGGCAAGTAGTGCGCGGAGGCGTGCAGGCGATTCTCGACCGTTATCGCAAAGCCTATCCTACGCGCGAGGCCATGGGCACTCTCTCGTTCACCAACGTCGAAGTGCGCATGCTCGCGGCGGCCGTGGCGCTGGTGATGGGCGAGTTCCACCTGACGCGCAGCGCCGCCGGCGGGGGCGACGCGTCGGGACGCTACACGCTGATTCTGCGGAAGTCGCCATCCGGTTGGAAGATCATCCACGACCACACCAGCTAGGCGAGTTCGATTGGCGAGTCTGGAGGAGACCGGCCGCAGCAACCGAGTCCTGCCTACGAGACATCGTATACTGGTTCCATGGTCAAAACGCTGCTGTCTGCCTCGCTGTTCGTATTCGCGGCTGCTTTATTCGGCGCCGCGAACGTTTATGAATTTACGTTGAATTCCATCGATGGGGCGCCCGCGCCGCTCGGTGATTATAAGGGGAAAGTGCTCCTGCTGGTAAATGTCGCGAGTAAGTGCGGCTTTACACCGCAATACACGGAACTGGAAGCTGTCTATGAAAAGTACAAAGACAAGGGGTTGGTGGTGGTGGGTTTTCCAGCCAATAACTTCGGCGCGCAGGAGCCTGGCACGAACGAAGAGATCAAAACGTTCTGCACGCGCAAATATAATGTTACGTTTCCGATGTACGCCAAGATCTCGGTGAAGGGTGCGGATATCGCACCGCTATATGCCTACCTGACGCAAGCCAAGGGCGGCGACATCAAGTGGAATTTCACCAAGTTCCTGATTGGCAAAGACGGCGCCATCCTCGACCGCTTTGACTCGGCCGTGAAGCCCGACGATCCGAAAGTAACGGCTGCGATCGAAAAAGCACTGGCCGAGTAACTGGCCCGCGGGGACCTACAGCCACGCGCCGGCCGGGGCTAATGCGCCTCGTCCGGCTCCGCGGCGGTCGGCGCCACCGGTTCCAAATCGTCGACGTCATCGCCGACATCATCCACTGCGTCATCCGCAGCATCGTTCCCGGATCCCGGCAGGTTCTTTTCCAGCTTACGCTGTACCCGGCGCGCTGCCTTGTCGCGCTGCTTCTCCTGGCGGGCAAGTTCTTTCTGCCGTTTCTTAAAAGTAGTACGTGATCTCATGGCCATAAGATTCGTCTTTCACTTCCTCCGTGGAACTCAAGCCCGTTGCAGCCATAGCGGCTGCCGCCGCTTTACCAGCGTGGCTCGCGGCGCTGACGAGGTCCGCCGCCGCCGGCGCCTGCTCCGCGTCCGCCGCGGAAACCTCCACCGCCGCCATGTCCACCGCCCTCTACCTTCGGACGGGCCTCGTTCACGTTCAGCGCCCGGCCGGAGAAACTGAACCCGTTCAGGGCTGCAATTGCGCGTTCCGCCTCGGCGGCATCGGTCATTTCCACAAAAGCGAAGCCCCGCGACCGGCCGGTATCACGGTCCGTCATCAGGCTAACACGCTCCACGGTCCCATGCTGCTCGAAAAGCGCGCGGATGGATTCTTCCGTCGCCTTGAAATCCAGGTTGCCTACGAAAATCTTCTTCACGTGATCTCCTCATATTTGAAAGCGAGCAGACTAGGCGCAATTCTCGGCCAGGTTTTGCGGGCAAATCAAATTCGATTCTATGATACCAGATTTTCCCCTACTAAAGACCGGGGAAACTGAGGATCCTGGGGCGCGGCGCACACCAAATTGTGCAGAATTTTCCACTTAAGGGCACTTACCCATCTGGAATCATTTAGGTGATGGGCGTCGCGGCTAACAGGAGCCTTTCGGCTGTCGTAAGGTTCGCTCCGGCTTTCCCATCTTGTCACATGCGCCGTCGGCTCCTGACGAGCGTGAGCCGGCGCTCAGTTTGCTCGTCCTCGCGCCGCCATCCGTATAGCCTTCCGCAGCATAAGGATAGCCCCAGCGGACAGCGCTAGCCCGATGCTGCAGCTGACGATGAGGTTCCTTCGCGAGAACAACGAAAGTGCAGCGCCGGCAAACAGGCAGGCACCGACAGCGCACAACTGGGCCGCCCAGAAGTCCGTGGCGCGCGAATCGTTCCCAGGGTTAGCGCGGCCGTTCCAGGCCGCGGACACTGAGTACGTCCCGGCCAGACAACCAACCAGGGTCCCGAAAAGCAGAGTGCCCAGCGCTAACAAACCGACGCCGGGCGCATCGTCCCACCGGTTTACGAAGGCAGCGAGTTTTAGGGCTGCCGCACTCGCCGTGATGCCGGTAAAGCACGACGCACCAAACCGCAACGCACCTTGCAAACAGGACGACGCGATCGAGCCAGACAACCGATTCGATTTTCGCATCCGACATATCTAACCATCCAGAATCATATACGTAATTAGCGCCGCGGCCACCGCCCGCTTCTGGGCATCGAAAATCTCCACCCGCGCGCAACACAGACGCGCGCCCACTTTCACCAGGTGCGACCGCGCCGTGATCTTGCCATGTGTTGCCGGCCGCAGGTAGTTGATCTTCATCTCCACCGTCGTCGCGGCGCGGGCCATAACATCGGGGACAGTTCCCCAGCATGGTAATGTTTAGTTACGCGCGGCTGGGACTTCAAAACCGTGCGCCTCGGTGAACTGCCGAGTGGCGTTGCCCTTATTTCCGCGCTCAGACCGAGCATCACTTCTTCCACACCGTCTCGGTCAGCGGCTTGCCGCGGTGGAACAAGCCCGTAACTTTCTAATCGGACCTCTTTGTCGTCTGTCTTCCGAGCTGCGCCTCAAATCTGGTATGGTTTCTTCATAGCGGCTCTGCTTTCCCGGCAAAAGAAAACGCTCTTAGCCTATCAAGGCTGCCAGCGGAGAGTCGCTACTTTCTACGATCTTCCGGGCATTCCCTTGCCGTCGCAGTAAGGCGTCCACTGCTAGAGCGGCTGCGTGTTCATCGAACGGTTGCCCCAGGAAACGGGCCAGCCTGGTAGCCACTGTGGCGGGGTCGCCGAGCGCGACCTCGTAGTTGACAGGGAGAACATACATCTCAGGCTGGCGACGGAGCCACGTCTGCACCTGAACCAACTGCCTGGTATAGGTGCGTGCCAGAGCACGGTCGTCGACTCTGCCACCCGGACGCCGCAAACGCGTCAGCATGGCGCGTTGCGAGGCGACCACCTCGTCGAGGTTCCGATGCAGGAAGACGATCCGGTAATCCTCACCGGTCGGCAAGTGGGGCAACAGGTTCGCCACGATCTTAACCGCCTTGCCTCGCGCGTCCGGAATCCAGGACTTATCCTGACGCAGCCGGGTTGCATTTTCATGCTCGAAGTAGCCTCGCGGATTATCCTCGTCGGCGGCGCGGCGCTGGTCGGTGTAGGGTTCGACTCCAGCAGCAGCGAGCATTTGCATCATCATCGACGTGCCGGAGCGGGGTAGCCCTGCCACTATCGTCACGATGCGAGAGCGGTCCACCGGCGTCGCCGCGGCGCGCTTAAACGGTGGCAGCGCGGGCTGTGGTTTCGCTGCCAGCGGTTGGGGCGCGGGTTTGTGGCCGGCACGTTCCTTCGCCTGCTTCCGCAACCCGGCCGCCTGGATCATTTGCAGGGCCGCCTCTCCGAAGTTCTTCTGCCGTCGCAGTATCCTCGCCAATTCCTCGCGCGCAGCGGCCAAACCAGGCATCTGCTTTAGCGCCGCGCGCAAACATTCCATGGCACGGCCTTCATCCCCCAGACGGCGTAATGCGACAGCCAACGTGTAGTGCAGCCGCGGCTGGGAATAGATGAGCGACAGCGATTCGATGGCGCAATCCGCCGATTCGGCGAAGCGGCCGGCGGCCAGATGAATCTGCGCCTCCAGGGATATGGCCTGCCAGTCCTCGGCATCGGCACGCCGTGCGCGGTGCGCGAAGTGGAGCGCCCGCTCGTGATCGCGCAGCCGCATGTAACCTTCGGCTAGAAACAGCGCCAGTGAGCGGCCGGCTCCGGGGCTGCCTGCCAACTCCTCAAGCCAAGTTCGCGCCGTCCCCTTCTGGGCCGCGGTTCGGGTTTCGAGCAACGCCGACCGGCATCGCATCATCAGGCGCGACTGCGTGAACCCCGCTGCCTTTTCAGCCAGCTCGCGCCGTTCGTACTGCTCGCGCCGGTCGGCTGGCCGGCGGTAGACCAGGTCTTCGTCCGCGCGCTCGGCGCGGCGGCGCTGCAGTTCGCTCGCCGCACGCGGCGCGAACCCGGTCACGGCGGTCTCGAATGCTTCTAACACTCGTCCCGCCTCGCCCGCCTCGCCCATTTGCAACGCGCACTGGAACAAGTGCTGATGGTAGCGGCCCTGCTCGGGATCCGCCGCAATCAGTTCGCGCAGCACCTCTGCTCCTAAATCGGGCCGGCCGGCGTCCATGTGGGCGCGCGCCAGATTGTAGCGGTTCTCGGCCAGACAATCATCCACGGCCTTACGGGCGTCGGCCGGCGGCGGCGTCACGTATCCCAGCGCCACCAACTGCCGCAGAGACTCGGCGAAAGCCTCGCTGTCGTAGCGCCACTCGGGAGGATGGCGGCCATCCTCGCCGGGGATCTCATCCCAACTCGGAACGGGCGGCAGCGGACGCGGCTCCTCCAGCGCGTTGAGGAGCACCTTGCCGTGCATGTCCGCTCCGGCAGCCACGCCGAAGAGATCCAGGATGGTGGGCGCGATATCTAAAACACTAGCCCCATAGATGCGTTCGCCGCGCATAACGCCCGGCGCGCGTAATGCGATGATGCCGAAATGGCGGTGCTCTACCGACGGCCCGGCTGCCTCCGCGGGGATGTAATCGGGCAGCAGGCGATCAGAGTGAAACCCATGGTCGCTGACCACCATCACCGCGCAATCCGGCCCCGCCAGCGCCAGCATACGGCCGAGCATCAGGTCGTGATAACGGTAGGCATTCACCACCACGTGCCGGTACAAGGCCGGGTCGGTCTCTCCTCCCGGCGCGCTTTTTCCGGCATGGTAACGCATGAAACGGTGCGAAAAGTGGTCGATGCCGACGTGGTAGACGGCGGCGAAATCCCACGGCTCGTTCTCGATGAGCTCGGTGGCCGCTGCGTGGATACTCATGGCTTCCGCGATCAGCTCCGCCAGGTCGTGCAGGCTTTTGTCGGTGGCCTGATCGACGCGCTGATATTCAGGGACAAAGAGCTGCAGGATTTCGCCGGTGATCTCCGTGGGGCGGACGCGCAGATCGGCCAGCCGCTCCGCCCAAGCAGGCGGCCAAACCGTGCCGGTTGGCAACGGTGAGGCGGGGTCCTGTCCGGGGAACAGCTTGAAGTGTTCCGAGACCATGGCGCCGCGAATAGGCTCGGCCGGATGGGATGGCCACCAGCCCACCACGATGCTACGCTTCCCTTGCTGGTTCAGGATGTTCCAAAGAGCTTTGGTTTTCCTGCCCAGGTTGCTGATGGGGCGGACCGAGAGCCCGTCATCGGTGGGTTCGTGGAAGCCCAGGATGCCGTGGCTGGGCGGGCGCTTGCCGGTAGCGATGGAGGTCCACAGCATGGGACTGAGCGGAGGATAGATGGTGGCGAGGTTGCCGCGCACGCCGCCGGCCAGAATGCCGGCGAGATGCGGCATTTCTCCGCGCGCGAGCAGGGGATCGATGACTTTCCAATCGGCGGCGTCCCACCCGACGAGCAAGAGGCGGGGCAATCGGGTCACCCTATGCGGTCTTCCGCGCGGCCCGCCAGGTTCGCAGACCTTTCGCGCCGAGGGCCAACGCGGCCAAGCCGGTGAGCGCCAGCGTGGAGGGTTCCGGGGTGCCTGTATCGCCGGCGGGAATTTGCGCACCCGACAAGTCGTAGGCCCAATCGACCAGAGTGATGTTCGGGCCGCCGAACTGGCCGGGCAGGCTGACGTTCAGCTGCGCCCATCCATAGATGGGATGGGGCAAGTCGCCGCCGGTGAATTTGAACAGCAGGTAGTCGTCGGTGGCATTGAAATGGGTGGAGTTAAAATAACCGCCCGTGGTACCGTAAAGGCTTTCCGCTATATTCCCGCCGCCGATTGACCTGGATGAAACGGGATGGCCAAACCTGGCGCCTTGCGAGAATCCCACCGGGAAAAAGGTGAAGATGCCCCTGAAGCGCAAAACGGTGCCGTGATCTCCGTTGCGGCCACCAACGCTGGCTGCTTTAATATAGTAACCACTAGAGGTACCGTCCGAGGGAGGGAAGAACCCTGTGCGTAGGCCCATGGTCACAGCCACGCCGTTGGGACCGGCGATCGAAAGCGAATGGCTGCCATAGCCTGGTCCGAAGCCCATTTTTTCGTCCACGATCCCGGAGAATACGATGGTGCTAGCGTCCGTCGTGCCCGCGGTGACTCCCAGCGCTCCAGCGCCTAAAGCCGATAGCGATGCCAGACGCTTCCAGTTAGACTTTCTGATCTTACGGGTCATACTCCGCCTCCGAATCGAAGGGATCGATGACTTTCCAGGTTCGTCTTCTTGATCTTCACACCACGCGTCCTTTGGGGCTATTCTCTACCGTGCCAATCGAAGAAGTCAAGAAGCGCGGGCAAGAAAGGATCTAGTATTTAGGGAAAGCATTATGTTACTTGATATGAGATCGCTGTTCCCGCGCTGTCCGCTTCTGAACTTCTATGTGGTCCGGCTGGATAGATGAGTCGCTGCATGCCACAACTAACGTGTTGGGGTCTTCCCAGCGTAACGTCAGACAGCTGCTAGCGGCAGCAAAGATTACCGCATTGTCATGGTACGAGTCTAAGCTCGGCGTGGATAACGGCATGGCTGCAGGGCCAGGGCTAAGAGCTGAATCCCGGTTGCATGTGATTGACCATCTAAGCCTACACATCAAGAATCATATACGTAATTAGCGCCGCGGCCACTGCCCGCTTCTCGGCATCGAAAATCTCCACCCGCCCGCAACACAGCCGCGCGCCGACTTTCACCAGGTGCGACCGTGCCGTAATCTTGCCGTGCGTCGCCGGCCGCAGGTAGTTGATCTTCATCTCCACCGTCGTCGCGGCGCGGGGACGGCCCAAGTGCCGCGCGAGCGCCATGCCCACCGCTACATCGGCCAGCGTTGCGGTCACCCCGCCATGCAGCACGCCGGAGCCGTTCATCAACTCCGGCCGCAAGGTGCACGCAATCGTTACGCCGTCTTTGTGCAGCCGCACCAGGCGGAGTCCCACGAGCGCGTTGAAGGGAATCTCTTGCATGAAGTTTCTCAGCTTTTCGAATGTCATAGAAGGGGTTACTTACGGCGGCTTACTCGCGGCAGATCCCGCGCTCGCTGCGGCGCACAAACTCCACCAGGTGGCGCGTTTCGGGGCTGGGGGCGTCTGTCTCGATGCGCGCCAGCGCTTCTTCCAGCTTCAGCCCGGAGCGGTACAGGATCTGGTACGCCTTCTTCAGCAGGGCAAGATCGGAATGCTTATAGCCGGCGCGTTTCAGACCCACAAGGTTCAAGCCCTTAGCGGCGACGTTGAAGTCCGAGTACAGAAAAAACGGCGGCACATCGCTGTTCACGCGCGTGTTGCCGCCGATCATCGCCAGCCTGCCGATCTTCGAATACTGGTGCACCACCACGCCGCCCGAAATGAACGCCTGGTCTTCCACTTCCACGTAGCCGGCCACCAGCGCGCAACTGCAAATCACCGTGCGGTTGCCGATCTTGCAGTTATGCGCGATGTGTCCGGAAGTCATGATGTAGTTCTCGTCGCCGATTTCGGTAACGGATTCCGGCTGCGTCCCGCGCGAGATGGTGTAATGCTCGCGAATCTGATTGCCATGGCCGATGCGCAGGTAGCTGCGCGCGCCGTCGAAGGCTTTATCGAGCGGATCGGTTCCCAACACGGTGCCCGCAGAAATCCGGTTGCGCTCTCCGAGCGTGGTCCAGCGCTTCACGTAGACGTAAGGCTCCAACTGGCAACCGGCGCCGATCTCCACGTCGGATTCCACCACGCAGAAATCGCCAATCGAGACTTCCGGCCCAATCCTGGCGTCCGGGTGAATACGAGCGGTAGACGCAATCATAGACTTGTATCATAAGACATGCGCGTACGTGAACTGGCGGAATGGCTGGGGGCCACTTTTGAAGGTGATGGTGAGAAGGAGCTGACCGGTGTGGCGCCGCTCGAAACGGCGGGCGGCAGCGAGCTGTCGTTCCTGGGCAGCCGCAAGGCTCTGCAGCAGGCGGACTCTTCCGCGGCCGGCTGCCTGATCGTGCCCCACGAATATCCCAGTCCGAGCCGCCGCACGGTGATTCGCGCGCCGGAACCACGCACGGCGTTTGCGCGCGCCATGAACCGCTTCTATCCGACCCTGGAGATGAAGCCCGGAATCCATCCCACGGCGGTGATCGGGAAGGATGTGGAGATCGGCGCGCTGGCAGCCATCGGGCCGCACGCCTCCATCGGCGACAGCACGCGCATCGGCCTGGCGAGCGGAATCGGACCGGGCTGCGCGATCGGCAAGCGCGTGGTGCTGGGCGAGGGCTGCGTGCTGCACGCCAACGTGACGATATACGACAACGTGGATATAGGACGCGGCGTGATCCTGCATTCCGGCTGCGTGATCGGCTCCGACGGTTTCGGCTACGTCTTAGAAGACGGCCGGTATCACAAGTTCCCGCAGGTGGGGCGCGTGGAGATCGGCGACTTTGTGGAGATCGGCGCGAATTCGTGCGTGGACCGCGCGGCGCTGGGGGTGACGGTGATCGGCGAGGGCACCAAACTGGATAACATGGTGCATGTGGGGCACAACTGCCGCATTGGACGGCACGTGGTAGTGGCGGCACAGACTGGATTTTCGGGCGGCGTGGTGGTGGAGGATTACGCCGTGATCGGCGGACAGGTGGGCATCGGCGATAAGGCCCGCATCGAATCGCGGGCGGTGCTGGGATCGGGCTGCGGCATTCTGACGTCGAAGATCGTGCGCGCGGGGCAGACCGTGTGGGGCACGCCGGCGCGTCCGTTAAAGGAGCACCTGGAGCAGCTTGCCAACCTGGCGCGGCTGCCGGAAATGCGCCGCCAGTTTGCGGATTTGAAGCAACGCCTGGCGCGGCTGGAGGCGGCGTTGCCGAGCCGCGACCGATGACGGCGTGGCGCACGCTTTAGCGTGCCGCTGTCGGCTTCAGCCGACGGGACGGCGAACTAAAGTTCGCCGCTGCAAGCTGAAGCTTGCGCCACAGGGCTGGTACTTATGCTGATCGTAGTTGGCGGGCATTCTCGCAGCATTGGCAAGACCTCCGTAGTGGCGGGCTTGATTCAGGCCTTGCCGCAATGGGAGTGGACTGCCATGAAGATCACCCAGTTTGGCCACGGGATTTGCTCCGCATCAGGCGAAGCGTGCGATTGTTGCCTGGCGCCCGATCATCCCTACGCCATCACCGAGGAGCGCTCAGCCAACGATTCCGATTCGGGCCGTTTCCTCGAAGCCGGTGCGCGCCACTCCTATTGGGTACGCACGGCCACCGGCCGGCTGGCGGAGGCGCTTCCTTCCGTGTGCGAGATCCGCAACCACGGCCGCAATCTGATTGTCGAATCCAACAGCCTGGTCGAGCTTCTGACGCCGGATCTCTACTTGGTAGTACTGGACTTCGCGCAGAGCGACTTCAAGCCTTCCAGCCGGCGCCTGCTCAGTCGGGCGGACGCGTGCATTCTGGTGGATCGCGGCGGGCAGCCGCCGAAGTGGACCGGCGTGGCACACGACGCCTGGCAGGACAAGCTGTGCTTTAGCGCACACCCGCCTCAGTACGTGACGGCGGCGCTGGCCGACTTCGTCAACGGCCGGCTGGTGGCGGGCTGCGCGTCGGGCCCTGCGGGCTCGTCGCTGTAGTGCAGTTTCAACAAGGCTTCATGCAGAATGCGGTTTGCCTCACCGACCTGCTGTTCTAACAATTGCAGCTGCTGTCGCGCCCGATGATCGGTCGGCGGCAAAACCAGATTCAGATAATCGGCGCAGGCCTCAATCACGCTGAGGGGTTGGCGGAGATCGTGGGCGAGGCCGCTCATGGCGGACCAAACGCTGGACTGGGGCGGAGGGGTCAGTGTAAGCATGTACGCGTGAACTCGGGAGGCGAGGACGATTATAACCCAGATGCGCGCCGATGCAAGCGAATTTATATCGATTTTTGACCGCACACATTTCAGCGCAGTTTAGCTCCGTCTTCCAGGTCTAATCTGGATGGGCGAGTACCGGACCAGCGCGCACGCGGTGTTCGATTACGAAATACCGATACAAAGTACTGCGCGGACGAGTGGCTTGGCGGGCGCGCGATCCTGCTTGCGACAGATCGGGTAGGGCTGCGCGATTGTGGGCGCGCTGGACGAGGATACGATCAAGAAGTATATCGAGAGCCGGCGATGGGACAACGAGGATCGGGGGTTCAAGATCACCGCGCCCACCGGGCAATGAGCCGGCCCTCAGCCGGGCCCTCCATGCGGCTTTTCGCCGCAACCCGACTTTCAGTCGGAATCGAGCAGGTAGTAATTAACCTGGTATCAGCCCGGCGGTAGTCGCCGATTCCACACGGTTGCGCCCCTGGTGCTTGGCACGGTAGAGGGCCATGTCGGCCTCGCGCACCAGATCATCGGCGCGCGGGATAAGGGGCGGAATCACACAGGCGGCGCCCAAACTGCATGTCAGGCTGATTTCGGTGTCGCCCAACTGAAACGGCTCGGCCGCAATCGCCTGGCGGATGCGCTCCGCGTGCGTCAGGCCCCCGGGAAGCTCGCATCCCGGCAGTACGATCAGAAATTCCTCGCCGCCGTAACGGCCTACCGCGTCGTAGCGCCGCACGGCCGCACGCATGCGCGCGGCCACCTGGCGCAATACCGTGTCGCCGGCCATGTGGCCGAAATGGTCGTTGACCGGCTTAAACCCATCCAGATCGGCCATCAATACGATCAGCGGTTCGGCGCTCCGGCCCGAGCGCGCCAGTTCGTTTTGCAGAATGTCGAAGATCGCCGTGCGGTTCCACAACCCCGTAAGCCCATCGCGAGTGGCCTGTTCGCGCAAGGCTTCGCGCGCTTCCACCAGTTGTTGCTGCAAGGCCAGCACACGTTCTCCGGCACGCAACCGTGCGCGCAACTCGTCAGTCTGGAAAGGTTTCACCATGTAATCGTCGGCACCCGATTCCATGCCCTTCACAACATCTTCCAGGCCCGATCGGACACTCAACAGAATAATGTAGACATACCGGTCTCGGATGGCGGCGCGCACTTCCCGGCAGATCTCGGCCCCTTCCATGCCGGGCATCATCCAATCCAATAGCGCCAGGCGTGGACCGTTTTCCTGGCGCAGGAGATCCCAGGCTTGTTGACCGTCTGGCACAGCGATCACTTCGTAGCCCCATTCGAGGAGCAGGTCATGCAGCAGGTCGCGAAAGACCCGGCTATCATCTGCAACCAGAATCTGCTGCGGAATGCCGTCTCGGGGCGCGGGGGAATCCATGGCCCCTGATTATAACCCTTTCGGTCTACCGGCCGGAATAGAACTCGGTATAGGACTACCGGCGTTGCTCGATTCCAATCACCGTTGGTGGTTTTCAGCCATGCGCGTGCCGCGTGTTACAAAACGTAAGCCCTTGCTGCGGCGTAAGTTGAATAGTGGACTATGAATTGCCAGGAACCACGGCAGCCGGAACCGATGATGAGACGCCACACTCAGAGGTGTAGATACGTAGCGACGATTGCCCTGTTAGCAGCTGTGGTTCCCGGCCTGCACGGCCAGAACACGCCGGGCGCTCCTCCCCAGGACCCCGGAGCCCCGGAGCGTGGGGTGGCGCGCGTCAGCATCGTGAACGGTGAGGTCTCTGTACGGCGGGGCGATTCGGGCGAGTGGGTCGCGGCCGTAGGCAATGCGCCGCTCATGGCTGAAGATCGCGTTTCAACCGGGGCTGGCGCACGCGCGGAAGTGCAGTTCGATTCCGCGAACCTGATACGGTTAGGCGCCAATGCGGAAATCCGCCTGGCGGAACTCGGCCAGAACCATTATCACCTGCAGGTAGCGCATGGCACGGTGAGCTTCAGGGTACTGCGGGACTCCCAAGCCAAGGTGGAACTGGACACGCCCACTGTGTCGGTAAAGCCATTACAGGTTGGCGCTTACCGTATCTATGTTCAAGGTGATGGTCAAACGGAAATCACAGTGCGGTTGGGGGCGGCGGAAGTGTCCACGCCGAAGGGCAGCGAAAAATTGCAGGCCGGACAGACCATGCTCGCGCGGGGCAGTCCTAGCGATCCGGAATTTCAGATCGTGCCCGCCATCGCGCGCGATTCATGGGACGACTGGAACGAACGGCGCGATCGCGAGATGCTCAGTTCGCAGAGCTACAGCAATGTGCCGCACGATATGTACGGCGCGGAAGACTTGGACAACCATGGCCAGTGGGTGGACGTTCCCTCATATGGCGAAGTCTGGAATCCCCAGGTGGATCCGGATTGGGCACCTTACCAGAATGGGCGTTGGGTTTGGGAAGACTACTATGGCTGGACTTGGGTGAGTTACGACCCCTGGGGTTGGGCGCCGTTTCACTATGGCCGCTGGCTCTACGCCGCGCCGTACGGCTGGTGCTGGTACCCCGGAGCTTTTGGTCCGCATTACTGGTCTCCGGCGCTAGTGGGTTTCTTCGGATTTGGACCGGGTATAGGCGTGGGTTTCGGCTTTGGGAATGTCGGCTGGGTGGCGCTGGCGCCATTTGAACCGATGTATGCATGGTGGGGTCGCGGAGTCTACGCCGGATTTCGCAATCCGGCATACTTCAACCGGGGTGTGAATGTTACCAACGTAAATGTAGCGGCTGCATACCGTAATGCGCGCGTGGCCAACGGCATTTCATCGGTAACCGCCGCCGATTTCAGGCAGGGGAGGTTTGGCGGTATCGCGCGCTTCACGGGAGCGCAGATTCATGACGCCGGCCTGGTACGCGGCCAATTGCCAGTCGCACCGACCGCCGCCAGTCTCCGGTATTCGAACCGAGCTGTTGCCAACATTCCGCGCAGCGCGGACAACGCCCACTTTTTCAGCCGTAGTACGGTAGCGCCCGTGCAGCGGGTACCTTTTGCCGAGCAGCAGCGCGCCATGCAGCAGTTCAGCCGGCAACCGGCCGTTTCCACGATGACGCGCAGTACGCCGAGTGGCGCGGCCGCCGGCAGTTGGCGAAGCAACGGGACTCCGGCGCCGTCGGGGGCGGGGCAGACTCGTAGCGTAGCTCCAGGCGCCTCCGCTCCTTATAACGGCGGATGGCGTCCGGTGGGCGAGCCGGCTCAGAGTGCGCCGGCGAATGCGAATACGGGTAGCGGATGGCAGCGCTTTGGCGAGCCGCGTACTGTGAACACGTCATCCCAGCCGGGTTATAGTCAGCCGGGCGGATACCGTTCCTACTCGACGCCGGCGCCGGCCAACGGCACCGGTCCGCAACCGCTTCGCGTAGCGCCTTCGCTGGTGCGCGAGAAGTCGACCCAGAGCGGGAGCAGTTCGACGCGCAGCGCGCCACGCAGCACCCAAAGCACCAGCCACTCCTCCGGCGGCACACCGCACGCGAGTAGCGGCGGCCATGGCGGTGGCGGAGGCCACCGGTAAAGAGATCAGTTTCTTCCCTCGGGCCCGTACCAGATGCTAGGTGGTTACGGGCCCGTTTTTTTTTCGTTGCTTGCGAAACCGGACGATTCGTAGCGGTGGTGTACTTTGGCCTGGGGGCCCACCGTCGACACAGACGAAGGCAAAGGGTGCGACGGTCTGTGCGCCGAGTACGACCACGAGGTCATCAATCACCTGGAAACTTATGTCAACGGAAATATCCATACCAACGGTATCGAGAATTTCTGGTCTTGTCTAAAGCGAACCATCGGCGGTACCTACGTCAGCGTCGAGCCGTTCCATCTCTTCCCGTATGTGGATGAACAGGCCTTCAGATACAATAATCGGAAACTGATGAATGACGGCGACCGGTTCAGTTCGCTCGTTCGCCAAATAGTAGGCAAGCGCCCTAACTTATGCTGAGCTAACGGGATACTTTCAGAAGCGAAAGGGATCTATTAATCGGGCAATTCGAGGTCCAAAGCCACGCCTGTTAGGTTATACCATATAAAATAGTTTTTCTTCAGTTCTTGATTCATGCGTACGGATACACATACGATGGGTTTGGAGATATTTTGTCCGAGTGGAGCGGACCGAGGTTGAATCGGCATTTCGGGGGTGACATCCCCGCGTGCTACCCAGTTACACTACCGCCCCATAAAGATATGATATCAGTTGGGGGTTGACCCCCCGCCACCGAAGTGGCAGGGGGCCAACCAGACCCCGGTAGTAACAACCGTAAGGTTGCCTGCCGGGATCAAGGAGATCATGAGAACCAACCTCATGAAACCTCCTGTTGTTCGCCAGCCCGCACTTGGCCGATGCTGAGAACACCGGTTAGGCTCTCCCACTTTGTGGGAGCAAGGGACTGGAAACGCCGCTTGACGGGGCTTTAAACAAGCCCCGTCATTATTCCGTTACAGCTCCAATTGCAGTTAGGTCCCCATTGTTGGATTCGGTCAGAACACGTCCCTTGTAGATGTTGGGAGCGTTACCGGAACCTCGTTTAATGATTCTGATGCGTCCCTTTTCCAGCAACTTTTGGATTGCCTGACCAACGCTGTACACCGGCTTCTTAGCGCCAAGCGGATACTGAATACTTTGCAATTGATTTAACATTCTCGTTGTGGTCCAGCGGATATTTGGGTCCGCATTCATGATTTGCTCGATTGTGCCAATTAGCGTCTTAGGTGGACCGGCCTCGGCTTCTTCTTCGCCATGGTCCATCGTACTCGGGCTAACCGGCAAGCGGTATTGGCGATCGTCTGGAGGCGGAGAAAGAGACCCGTTCTTGAACGCCATCAATCTCTTCACCCGCTCAATGGCGTCGAGGTCCTTTCTTAAATCCGCTTCCAGCGCTGCTAACTTTTCTGCGTCCGGATGCATAAATCTGTCCCTCACCGTACAAGTGTCCCACATTCGTGGATTAAGAGCAAACGAAGATTGAAAAGAGAACGATGCATGAAGGAAACAGTGCACGACTATGCAGTACAGTGAACTAATGTAATACGATAAGCCGAGCAATTTCAGTTCTTTGGGGGAAACTATATACCGCAGAGATAATAATCTAGGCAGCCTTGCCGCCTCCTATGTTCCCGGCAACACAGGGAGCGCATGGACAACACCGCCCGCAAGCTGTTCTCTGTACCTAAAGAAGCGCTGCTAAAGCACGAGGCGCAAGAGGGCAGCGACCGCCAACGGAAGAAGCGGGGCCAAAAAGCAATGCATCGGCGTAGGCCCAAAAGTTCCAGACTGCGAAGAGTGCCAACGCTTGTGGCGGAATTTGCGAAGTGGTGGCTACTTTTAAGCCGTGGAATGTACTCAGCCGCCTTGCAAGACAATGATGAGTACTTTTGCCATCCACCGCTAAGTTTACATAATATTCGTTATGGGAAGTTGCTAAAACCGCAACGCGTGTGGTGCCGCATGCCACTCAGATATACTGGAAGAAAAAGCCATGACCATCGACGAACGCTTTGAACGTATCGAGCGTGTCACCACGGGTCTGGCCGAAGAACGCCGCAAGGACCGCGAAGAGTTCCGCGCGCTATGGCGCGACACCCAGCGACAGCTCAACGACCTCACCGGCAAACTCGCCGACCTGAGCGATCGCGTCACTCAGATCGCCGAGGAATCCCGCGCCGCGGATCAGCGCCTGCGCGACAGCATAGCGGAAACCGACAGGCGCCTCGGAGAGCGGATTGAAACGATGATCTCCGCCATGGGCGGATACATCCGCGAGCATCCCCCGCAAGCGCCCAAGGCCTAAACATCCACCAAGATCGCGACCCGTTGTAATGGTCGACGCTCTCGATCGTCTTCCATAGGAACCCGTGAGTGATGTATGATGATCGTGCTAGAAACCTTACTTCAGGACCTGCGTTACGCGGCACGCACCCTGCTCCGCACTCCCGGCTTCACTGCCGTGTCGATGTTTGCCCTGGCGCTCGGTATCGGCGTCAACACGGCGGTCTTCACGGCCTACCAGGCATTTATCGCTCGGCCTCTCGATGCGCGCGACCCCAGCATGATGGTCAACTTCGCGGAGCGTCTCCAGTCCGGCGCCACCAATGCCAGATTCAGCTATCCCGATTACGAAGCTTATCGGGACCATCTCCATTCGTTTACCGGCGTCATCGCGTTTTGTATTGACCAATTGCGCCTCACCGGCGAAGGCATTGCGGGTGAGCGCAGTGCACAGTCTATGTCGCTGATGGGAAGACTGGGGCTGCTGCGCCCGGCCGCGAACAATGCGGAGTTCGCCAGCGCCTTCATCGTTTCGGAAAACTACTTCTCGGTTCTCGGGGTGGCCGCATTGCGCGGCCGCACTTTCGAATTCACGGGCGAATTCACCGGCGAATCCACTGGCCTTCATGATCTGGCGGCTTCGCCGTCGGTTCTCATTAGCGAAAATTACTGGCAGAGACGGTTTGGCGGCGATCCCGCGGTGCTGGGAAAAAGCATCCGCCTCAATGGCGCCGCCTTCACGATCGTCGGAATCACACCTCACGACTTCATCGGTACCAGCTTTGAGCGGCCGGCTGCATGACCGCGATGACCTGTGTTGTCGTGTGTTTGGCCGCCTCGCTCCAGGCGTCAGCATGACGCGGGCGCAGGCCGAGACCACCCTGCTTACCTCTCACCTGCGCACTCTGCACGATCCGCACTCCGACCAGAGTAAAGACGTTACCGCATTGATCTCCCCAGGCTCTCGTTTCCCGGCAGGATGAACGCCGGCTTGAGATTTTGCTCATCATGGTCGCTGTGGGGATGGTGCTGGTGATCGCCTGCGCCAATGCCGCCAGTCTGCAACTGGCCCGCGCCACCAGCCGCCAGCAAGAACTCGGCATGCGTCTGGCGCTTGGAGCAAGCCGGCCGCGCCTGATTCGGCAGTTGTTGACGGAAAGCGCGCTGCTTGGCCTGCTGGCCGGATGCATCGCACTGCCGCTAACGTGGACTCTGTTGCGTGTAGCGGTAACCAAGGCCGCCGAAGCTCTGCCTGCCGAATATGGCACGCTGGTCCTGAACGTAAATCCCGACCTCGAAATATTTGCATACGTCCTGGCGATCTCGGTTTTTGCGGGCATCCTGTTTGGCCTCGCGCCGGCCATTGAAAGTTCCGGGGCCGCGCTCTTCGCCACGGTCCGAGGCGCGGGAACCTCGCCCGTTCGTAGCCGCCGGCTGCGCAATTTCCTCATCGCCGCCCAGGTCGCCGTGTCGCTCGCGCTCATGATCGCCGGCAGCATGTTGGTTCGCAGCGCCATTCACACGCTCAAGATGAATACTGGCTACTACGGCGACCGCATCGTAGATGTGACTCTTCAATTTCCCGAGGAATCCAAATACACTGCCGAGCATCAGGCCGTTCTCGTCCGCGACCTTCGCACCCGTCTCGCGGCACTGCCCGGCGTGGCTGGAATCACCAGTGCGCGGGCTCCCGACGACAATGGCGGGCGAAGAGCGGCCGTCTCACTCAATGGAGAGCAACCGTCGGCCCGGGATATGTACGCGACGCTTTACTACACATGGGTGCAGGCAAACTACTTCCAGACGCTCGGCGTTCCACTGTTATTGGGCCGTGGCTTTCAAGCGCAGGCCAGCCGACCGGAGCACTTCGCCATCCTCAGCGAATCGGCTGCCCAGCGGCTCTGGCACGGACAGAACCCCCTCGGCCGCAGCCTGCGCCTGGGTACCGGCGGGCAATTTCACAACATGAATGAACTTCTGCCCGACGGACCGACCTGGCAGGTGATCGGCGTTGCCAGGGACACCCGCGGCGTTACGCTGGACGGCAGCGACTCCGAGCAGGTCTACTTGCCCTTACCCTCAGACCGGCTCCAGGATTACCCGATTCTTGTCCGGACACACTCCGATCCGACGCCAGTGATGCGGGCAATGGAGCCGGTAATCTCGGCCGTCGATCCCAGCCTGGTGGCATCCACTTCCACTCTCCAGGACATGCTTCGTCAGACAGACGCGTTTCTCATCGACAGTCTTTCGGCGGCGATCGCATCCGCCATCAGTCTGTTCGGGCTGCTGCTGGCCTCGATGGGCATCTATAGCACCGTCAGCTATATCGTCGTTCTGCGCACACGCGAGGTCGGCATCCGTATGGCATTGGGTGCGCAAAAGCGGGACATTTTCGCACTGATGATGCGCGAAAGCACTCGCCCCGTCATTGCCGGATTGCTGGCCGGTATGGTTCTGGCTGCCGGCGCGTCGCATCTCCTGCGCGGCGTGCTCTATGGACTCGACACCATCGATGCCGTCTCCTTCGCCGGCGCGTCCCTATTGTTCCTGGCCATCGCACTGGTTGCGACCTGGCCGCCGTCCCGGCGAGCGATGCGAGTTGATCCTATGGTGGCGCTCAGACATCAGTAGGTCAGTTCGCCAAACGCCGGGCAAATGGACACGTTATAATTAAGCCATGCTCACGCCCACCCAACAAATCTGGCATAACGGACGATTCATCCCTTGGGATCAGGCCAACATCCATGTACTGTCGCACGTCGTGAGTTACGGAAGCAGCGTTTTCGAAGGGATACGCTGCTATGCGACACCGGCCGGCCCCGCGATTTTCAGGCTGCACGACCATGTGCGGCGCATGGCGGATTCCGCCAAAATCTATCGTATGGATCTGCCGTATTCGCGTGTCGAACTCGCAGAGGCGCTGCAGGAGCTGGTCCGCGTCAACGAGATGGATTCCTGTTATCTCCGTCCCATCGCCATTCGCGCATATGGCGACATCGGCGTGAATCCGCTGCATAACCCGGTGGACGTTTATCTGGCATGCTGGAACTGGGGCAAGTATCTGGGCGAGGAAGCGTTGGCCGAGGGTGTGGACGTCTGCATCTCGAGCTGGAAGCGGATCGCCCCCAATACCCTGCCCGCGCTGGCCAAGGCCGGCGCCAATTACATGAATTCGCAGCTCATCAAGATGGAAGCGATCACTAACGGGTATACGGAAGGCATCGCGCTCGATGAAGCCGGCTATGTGAGCGAAGGCTCCGGCGAAAATATCTTCCTGGTGCGCGACGGACGCCTGCATACGCCGCCGCTCGGTGCGTCGGTATTGCCCGGTATTACCCGGGACAGCGTTCTGCGCCTGGCCGAGCACCTGAATATTCCCGCCGTCGAGTCCCTTGTGCCGCGGGAGATGCTTTACATTGCCGATGAGGTTTTCTTTACGGGCACCGCGGCCGAGATCACGCCCATCCGCTCGGTTGACCGCATTCCGATCGGCCACCTTCATCATCGGCCCATCACAGAAAAATTACAAAAGGAGTTCTTTGCGCTGATCCACGGCGACGCGCCGGATCGTTTTGGCTGGCTGTCGCCGGTACACGCGCGACAGCCAGTGGGCGTTGACAAGTAAGGAAGCCGCGCGCACATCCCAGAAAGCCACCTCCCCCGAGATTTGCTTTCCAGGATGCGCCGCAGCCGATGGACTATCTCTTTTTAGCGTATGCGCGCCGGCGATTGCCAGAGACAATTTGAGATTTGCGTCCCTTTTCAACAGTTTTATCGAATTGCAGAATCTTCGAGTTGCCGCGCGCGTGCTGTGGCTATCCTGTGTATAAAGCAAAGGCTCGATGAATTGTATTGGAATTGAAACTTTCGGCGGAACTCAGGTACGCGTGACCTTCGACGACACCATTTCCGCCGTCGAACTGGTGAGCCAGTCCGATGGACTCTATCTCAGTCCGGGATTCATCGACCTGCAGGTGAACGGTTTCATGGGCATCGATTTCAACGATCCGGAATGCACGCCGGAGCAGATCGCGGGCGCCATCCGGGCACTCTTCGCGACCGGTGTGACGCGCTTCTATCCTACGGTAATTACCGGATCGCCAGCCGGGATGCTGGACGCGCTGCGCAACCTGAGGTGCGCCAAGGAAACGCTGCGCGAAGGCGTGGCCATGGATGGCTTTCATGTCGAGGGACCGCACATTTCATCGGACGATGGCCCGCGCGGCGCACATCCCCGCCGCTGGGTGCGGCCGCCCGATATAGACGAGTTCCACCGCTGGCAGGAAGCTACCGGCGGGCAGGTGCGCATTGTGACGCTGGCGCCCGATTGGCCGCAGTCGTTAAGTTATATCGAGGCGATTACCGCGGCAGGTGTAGTGGCCAGCATCGGCCACACCAACGCTACGACGCAGCAACTGGCCGATGCCGTGAGCGCCGGCGCCACGCTATCCACGCATTTGGGCAACGGCGCGCATGCCGTGATGCGGCGTCATCCAAACTACCTGTGGGAGCAATTGGCGGAGGATCGCCTGATGGCGGATTTTATCGTGGATGGCATCCACTTGCCGCCATCGTTCCTGAAGGTTGCCCTGCGCGCGAAGACCGTGGCGCGTGCGGTGCTGGTGACGGACGCCGCGGCCCCCGCCGGCTGTCCTCCGGGAAGATATCAATTGGGCGAGCAAGCTGTGGTTCTGACGGAAGACAACCGCGTGATGCTGGTGGGCCAGGAGCGCCTGGCCGGCTCCGCATTGCGCATGGACCGCGGAGTGGAAAACCTGATGCGCATCGCGGGGCTCAGTCTGGCGGACGCGGTCAGCATGGCCACCACCAACGCGGCGCGTGCTGGGCGGGTTCCCGCCAGAACGCTGGGTCTGGCACCCGGTGAGCGCGCAGATCTAATCCAGTTTTCCTTTAACCCGGCTGATCTGTCCATCCGTGTTCAATCGACTTATATATCCGGCCAAAGAATGTATTGAGAGTGGGCCAAGCCGCCTTAGCTGCGAGTTAGTTCACTGATGCCGCGGTAAGCGCGGTGCAATGCAACCGCAACTCCAATTGAATCGATCCTTAACTGGTCCTCAAAACCTTGGTGATCGCGAAGAGACCAAGTCCCATCCGGCTGCCGCGTGAACTGCTCGATACGAACCTGATCCTGACTGACCAGCACATAATCCTGGAGCGAATCCATTGTACGGTAATACTGAAACTTCGTACCCCGGTCGTATTTTTCGGTGGATGGCGACAGGACCTCGAACACTGCCACGGGGTTCACCAGGTAATCGTCAAACACATCGGCGGTCTTCTGCGGCCCGCAAACGACGGAAATGTCCGGATAAACGTAGGTCTCACTCGAAATCCGAAGCCGGGAGTCCGGACCGAATGGCTCGCATGCGGCGCCTTCCAAAGCCAATGCGAGTTCGACCAGCAGATTGCGTTGCAGCTTAGCGTGGCGGTTCGAACCCCCCGCCATCGCGAACATCTCGCCATCCAGAAACTCGCTGCGGAACCCAGCCGTCCGTTCGATAGCGAGATATTGCTCCTCAGTGATTTTCGAGACGGGATTAGAAGCCACGCGGCACCTCTTTCGCAGTTTACCACCGGCCTTCCCTGCCCCAAGTGACAGCGTTGTGACAGCCGTGTCACAGCGGAGCCCGTTTTGCGCCAACTCTGTCACCGGGCTCGACTCAGGTTTGCGGAAAACCTACTAACTTTACAGCAGGATGGGCGGCCAGCGAGATGGCTCATAAGGTGCGAGTGGAACTTGACCGACGGAAGGAGGAACATGGGTTTCAACCCGCTGACCGCCGAGCGAGGGCTGAAGAGTACATCACGGTGGCTACACCAGGGCACGTGGTTACTGTTGCTCAGCGGAGCCGGCCTGATCTTTGTTGTGCGCGGCAGTGCAGGTCGCACAGGAGTGCTGTGGATACTGGGGTGTGCCTTGCTGGGCCTCGTACTTTCCCTCGCCCTACGCGATGTTTTACGGAAACTGGGACGTCGGAACACCAAGACAAACTGGTGAAAGACGTCAAAGTTTTTTTGGAGAGGCAACCGGCGGACGAGACCGCGTCGCCGAAACCGGCACGCGCAACCGCAATTCCAGTGCCCGATCCCCCCGGTGCGCTGGGGTCCTCGCAGCCGGCTGATTTCGTGCCCCTGAATGATGTCGCGCCCATGGCGCGCCGGCCGGCCTCCCAGTTGTTTTCGACGTCTTTCCCAGGCCCGAGACCGTCGTGTTCAAGAAAGACTTTCACGCGGTAGTGGCGCCCGTGAAACCGAATTGACCGGCGCCCCAGGACAGACGCAGGGGGCTGGCTCTATCGCTGCCGGCCATCCTTCCTGTACAGCTGAGATTTAAGCGCTGAGAAATTGAAAATAGCAGAAATGGCCCGTTGCATAATTAGGGCACAACGTTTACTATCCATATGAAAGCGACAGGCTGAGTGGCGGGAGTGGGGCGCCCTCACTGCTCAGGAGGGTATTCTTGTGAATCGAATGCACGCCTCACGTCGGCTGACTCTAGTTGCTTTAATTGTTCTGGGAGTGGTCTTCTCGTCTGGCATAATGTCGGCGCAGACCGCGCCTCCGGCCGATACACTCAAGGTAAACTATTTTTCGAACGCCAATTCGGGCTATCCCAGTGCATCGTTGTACTTAACCAATCCAGGAACGTCCGGTGGCAACGTCTGCGCCTTGATCTATGTATTCGACCCCTCAGAGGAGCTAAAGGAATGTTGCGGTTGCCCACTTACACCGGACGGGTTGCTCACGCTCTCAATAGACCTTAATCTTACGTCCAACCCGGCTACCCCTGGACCGCTGACCAGCGGCATGATTGACATTGTCTCCTCGGCGCCGGGTAGCTGCAGCCCTGGTACTATTGCTCCGGTCTCGGGAGGCGTCATCGCTTGGGGCACGCACATCCAGACTGGCGGTATTGTGACATCGACTGAGTATCAGGACGCCAAGCTGAGCGCGCACGAGGAGGATATTTTAAAGACCAAGTGCGACGCCATTTTGAACGAATTTAGCGGTCATGGAGTGTGTACCTGTGGTGGTGTACCACCTCCAATCGCTTCCTGCAGGCCGACGGGCTCTCTTACCACACTCGTTCAGCAAACGAATGTGACCGCATATGTCCCGAATGGCTCTTGGGCATCCTCAGCTACGGGTGTCCAAGTTGTACCCATCGAACCCCCCGCGATGCCTTCTTCGATCCCGACCCCGAATCCCGTGAATTCCTGCTCATCGAACCCCGTGACCGGGGAAACGGTCTGCACAGCCAATAATACCGATGTCTACCTCATCACGGGATCGACGTTGAATGAGACGTTGACGAGCGGGGGCAACGGCCTGGCCGGTTTCTCGGGCGGCAAGTGCACAAACTGCGGCGTAGCGATCAACGCAGTCACAAACACCGCGGTGATCACGATTGGGCTGAGCTCCGCGATTTCTAGTAGTGGGATTCAGTTCTTAGACTTGGCGAACAACGCCTTTTCGACGCCTGTGCCCGCTGTTAATGAAGTTTCGGAAGACATTTTGTGGGATCCCGGCCGTAACCTGATCCTCTCTCCGAACGAATCTGGTGTTTACGACCTGTTCCAAACCTCATCGTCTTCGTCGACACCGGAATTCGGAAATCCCGTAGGTGGACAGCTCGATTCCGCGGCAGAAGACTGCTTGACCGGCATTGCGATGGCCACCGACGAATTTACGAGCAATCTCTTTATCACCGACCTGACTCAAGCTAAATTTACCCCAGGGTCGCCAGGCAGTTGGACCGCCCCAAACATGTTCCTAAACATTCCCGATTTCAACCCTTTTGTTGCCGGGGAGGCCGGCACGGACGGCATCGCGGTCGCACCAGGTTCGCATGTAGGCATCGTAACGGGAGAGTTCCCGTCTCCGCCCAGTTCGGGCAATGCGATTATTGCAATCCAGCTTCCGTCCACCTCTGGCAGCGGCGTTCCCACGCTGGTGGACTGGGTGGTGGCAGTTCTCCCGAATGATCCGGACGGGAACGTCTTTTCCATGGGGTGCGATCCCCACACTGTTACAGCGTATGTCAGCCCCAACACTGGCGCAGCGATGGGCTTGGTGACGGATTACGGAGCGACGCCTTGCAGCCTCGGAGGCACCCCGAGCTTTCTGGGCTTGATCAACCTGCAGGCACTGCTCTTCGCGCCGCGAAACCCGGGAACTCACACGGCTATTAGCCCGCTTCCAGCAGGTGTCGTGACGTTCGTGGCAGCGCATTAGTCGCAGGGGCCGACGCAGGGCGCCTCAGTTACCGGGTGGTTTAGGGAATGTAAGTGGCCAGAGAACCGGTACAGCAGGCTTACGGTCCAGTTGCTGGCGGGGTCGGCGGGCGGCGTCAGCGAAACACCGTGCCGTAGCGGGACGGGCCGACACCCGCCATAACATACAGAGTGCCCCGGCTTCCCATGGTCACGCCGGCAGGATAGTACGCCTCATCAAAGGGCGGGCCCCCGAAGCTCCGCAGCACCTTTTCGGGCCAGGCGCCGTCTGGGGACGCGGAGGGCGTCAGCGAGTAAATGGTGCCGCAGCCGGTGTTTCTGCCCCCCGGGCATACATTGCACGCGCCGCCGCGAAGGGCGGCTCCGTCGTTCCCTCACCGTAGTAGAACCCCGTTGCGCCAGGCAGGTATCCTGTATCTTTGTCGAGGACCAGCGGGCCGTTGGGCAGGTCGCTGGAACGGGCTTGGTCAAAGCGCAGAGGGAACGTGAACAGCGTTGCCACGGTCCATGCGCCACCACTCGATGTGGGTGGCGTCAGCGAGAAGGCGGTACCGCCATGCTTGCCGTTCAGCTCGGAATTGGTGGTGCCATACAGCACGCCATCCGCTCCCAGCGTCAGAGAAGCGGGCCGCTGTTCGGCGCTCGCCGGGAAGTTATAAAGCACCTTTTCGGTCCAGGCGCGGCCCGGCGGGCTGAGCGAAAAAACGACGCCATAACCTTCGCTCCCGCCCATCGGAGTAGTGCCGTAGAGCACTCCGTCCGCGCCGATTACCGGCGCCTGCTCCGGGTGGGATCCCTCCCGCTCGCCGCCGAAACTCCAGAGCACGGTTTCCGTCCAGTTGCCACCGGGAGGGGATGGCGGCGCCAAGGCGAAGACCGTACCACAACCACCGGTGTAGCACTTCGTTGAGGTCCCGCCGAAATATGTCGTGCCGTACATTACCCCTCCTCCGCCAATTGCGAGGTTAGAGGACGGGGGCGGGGGCTGCTCGCCGTCGGGAGGACCTGCGAATTGGTAAATCACTTTCTCTGTCCAGGCTGCGCCTGGAGACTCTGGCGGTGTCAGCGAAAACACCGTGCCGTAGTCGTATGGGCCGCCACTCGCTAGGCCGTAGAGGATGCCGTCCCGCGCCGTTGTCACACCTGAGGGAAGGTATGCGTCGGTCGACGTGCCGCCGAAGCTCCAGAGCACCTGTTCGGCCCACGCGCCGCCCGGAGAACTTGGCGGTGTCAGGGCGTAAATAGTGCCGCAGCCGCTGTCTTCGCCGCCGAGACACGAGCTGTACGCGCCCCCGAGCTGTGTGGCTCCGTAGAGCACTCCATTTGCGCCCATAGCGAGGTTGCCCACAGGGGCGGCGCCGCCCGAATAGTTGGTGAAGCTGAAGCTGTGCAGGACTGTGAACGTCTGTGCACCGGCCGTCTCCATAGCCGCACCTAGCAGGCCCAAGCATCGGATGAGCCGGGTAAGTGGCATCGGTGTAGCCTCCAGGTGACTTATTATACGCTATCCCGCGCTCAAGCCCGAACCTTATTCACCTTATTCACCTTATTCACCTTATTCACCTTCTTGACGGCCTTACCCGCCTTGACCTGGGCCACCGGGTCGGCCGGCTTGTAGTCGAGCGCCTTGCTCACCGTCTCCACAATCGTCTTCAAGCACTTCACCCGCCCGAACCATTTGAAGTTCGATTCCACCACCGTCCACGGCGCGGTGAGCGTGCTGGTCTTCAGCAGCATGTCTTCCACGGCTTCGTCGTAGCGTCCCCATTTCTCGCGGTTGCGCCAATCCTCGGGCGTCAGCTTCCAGCGCTTGTAGGGCGTGTCCTGGCGCTTCTCGAATCGCTTCAATTGTTCCTCGGGACTGATCTGCAGCCAGAACTTCACCACTATTCCGCCCGCGTCCACAAGCTGCCGCTCAAAATCGTTGATCTCGCGATAGGCGCGCTTCCAGGCGTCTTCGCTGCAGAACCCTTCGACGCGCTCCACCAGCACGCGGCCGTACCAGCTTCGGTCGAAGATCTGTATCTGCTTCTCATCGGGTGGCAGCAGCCGGCGCCAGAATCGCCACAGATAATGATGCGTCTTGTCTTCGCCTTCGGGCGCGGCGATGGGAAAGACTTCGTACCCGCGCGGGTCCAGCTTCTCGGTCAACCGCCGGATGGTGCCGCCCTTCCCGGCCGCGTCGCGCCCTTCAAATACCGCGATCAGCGAGCGCTTGCGCTGGTAGAGCTGCCACGCCAGCTCGCGCAACTGCACCTGGTAGCGCAGCAGGTCGCGCTCATATTCCGCCCTCGAAAGGCTTTTGTCGAGATTGAGAGTTTCGAGCATGGTCAGGCCTTCGGCTTGCGCGCCGCGCGCTTTGCGGCCGCGGCCGCCAGCGCCCGGATGATGGTTTCAAAAACGGCGATACGCGTCCAGTAGCGGTCGGTGGCCTCCACAATGGTCCACGGCCCGCATTCGGACTCGGTGCGCTCCAGCATCTCTTCCACGGCCAGCAGATACTTGCCGTAATCCTTATGGCGGCGCCAGTCCGCCTTTTGCACCTGCCAGCGCGTGAGCGCATGGCTCTCCAGTTTCTGAAACCGCTTCTTCTGCTCCTTCTGGCTGATGTGGAAGAAGAACTTCACTATGGTGTAGCCATCGTCGGCCAAGGTGCGCTCGAAGTCGCCGATGTCGCGATAGGCTTTGCGCCAATCGCTTTTGGGTGTGATGCGCTCCACGCGCTCTTCGAGCACGCGCCGATACCAGCTTCGGTCGAAGATGGCCATCTGTCCGTAATTCGGAATGTAGTGCCAGAAGCGGTAAAGCCAGGGCATGTGCAGCTCGTGCGTGCGCGGCGCCTGGATTACGTGCAGGCGGAAGGCGCGCGGCTCCAGACGGCTGGTAAGCACGTTGATGGAGGTGCCTTTGCCGGCCGCGTCCCAGCCTTCGAAAACGATCACGCTGGGCAGGCCCGCTTCCGAAGTGCGCAGCTGCAGCTCGTAGAGACTCGCCTGCAACGCCGGCAGCCGCGATTTGTATACTTCCTTGGATAGGGCGCGGGTTAGATCCACTTTTTCCAGCATTTAGTGTCGATTTTAGCTTGGCGCGGGCGCCGCCGAGAGCCGCCGGCTGCCGCGCGTTTTCTTCCAGGGCGATTGTGTAAGTTTTACAACAATTTCACGGTCAAATTTCCGATTGTTCCGCCTGCGCAACCGAAAAACAACAACATAGTCGCGATACTAAATGACATGCGCTGAGGCCAGCAAATTGCTTCAGGTTCCTGCCCATTCTTTGGCGATGTCGTAGAGCCCTGATACGGGGCGACTAGGAAGGAGTGTGCACGTGAAGTGGCCAACCCCCGCTTGGGGGCGAGGGTCGGCCTATGCGGATACCAGGTGAATGGCATCCTTACTGCAAATCCATTCTAACCTGCCGTTCGCTATTTGCAATAGACCCCCTATGTAAATTAAACGGTTTCCGCGCTTCCTGAGGGGCGGAAAACATATAAAGGAGAAGTGTATTTATGCGAATTGTGAACGCTTCAAAACTTATGCGGGCATGCTGTTTGCCGGTATGTTTGTCGATCGCGGCGCTCTGTTGCCGGGCTCAAACCGACCCGGGTCCGCGAGGGGGGGCGGCGGGCGCCGGCGGCACGTTTCCCGTCCTCGATAACACCAGCGCTACCCTGAATGCGAACGACTTGGCGTTCTTCGCCGCAGCGTTCCAGCGTTTTCAGGAAGTCGATTCGGTGTCGGGAACTATCGAGTCCGGCAGTGGTCTGGGGCCGACCTTCAACGGGAATAGCTGCGCCCAGTGTCATCTGCAGCCGGCCATCGGGGGCAGCAGTCCCGGCTTGGCCAGTCCGCAGAACCCCGTGCCCAACCCGCAGGTGGCCCTGGCAACGTTAGATGGCGCCAGAAACACGCTGCCATCGTTCATCACTGCCAATGGCCCCGTGCGTGAGGCCCGTTTCATTTATCTCAATCCCAGCAATCCCAGCGGGGGACTGGATGGCGGTGTCCACGACCTATACACCATTGCGGGCCGCTCCGACGCACCAGGTTGCACTCTGCCGCAAAACAACTTTGCCACGGCGCTCTCCCAGAACAACGTGATCTTCCGCATCCCAACCGCGCTCTTCGGCCTTGGCTTGGTGGAAGATACCCCCGATGCTACGCTGGAAACAAACCTGGCCGGCACGTCCTCGCAGCGGGCGGCGTTAAGTATCGGCGGCATTTTCAACACCAGCGCCAATGATGGCACTATCACGCGATTTGGCTGGAAGGCACAGAACAAATCGTTGCTGATATTCGCCGGCGAAGCATACAACGTGGAACAGGGCGTGAGCAACGAGAACTTTCCCAACGAGCGCTTTCCGGCCGGCACCTCTGCGTCGGTAATCGCCGGGTGCACCTTTAACGCAACACCGGAGGACTCCACAAATATTACGCTCACCGGTAGCACCGCCGGCACGGCTTCGGAAATGTCATCCGACGTAATCAACTTCGCCGCCACCGCCCGCATGCTGGCGCCTCCCGCACCGACCACGGCATCGTCCTTCGAGTTGGCCGGGCAGACACTGTTCAGCCAGATCGGCTGCAATCTATGCCACTCCACCTCGCTGACCACGGGAAAGTCCGTCTTCCCTGCCCTATCGGGCATGCAATACCACCCATACTCGGATTTCGCCCTACACCACATGGGCGCCACACTCGCCGACGGCATTTACCAGGGCGCGGCCGGACCGGACCAGTTCCGTACAGCGCCGCTCTGGGGCGTCGGGCAGCGCCTCTACTTTCTGCATGACGGGCGCACCTCCGATCTGCTCCAGGCCATCGAGGATCATTTCAGCCAGGGGTACAGCTGTGTCGGCAACTCGAGCATCCCGGCGAACACCAGCGGCGGAGGCGGTGGGACGTGCGCTTCGGAGGCTAACCAGGTGATCAACAACTTCAATCGGCTTAGTTCGTCGCAGAAGCAGGACGTGCTGGATTTCCTCCGCTCCTTGTAGCGCGAGAAGTGGCGCGAGAAGTCGATGGCCGCCGTGGGCGGGTAACCCTGCCTGCGGCGGCATTCCGGCCCCGGCCATGCGTGAGTACAATGGAAGCGTATGGTGAGACTGGAACAGGTTCTGGATTCGTGGAGGGCGGTGCGCGCCGATACGGCCGCGGCCGTGGAGGAATTTCCAGCCGCTGAGTTCAACTACAAGCCCGCCGCCGACATCATGACATTCGGTGAAATTGCTCGTCATATTCTGGTGGCCGGGCATGGCCTGACGGGGCTGTTGCTGGAAGGCGAGGAGGTGCTCGGCGGTGCACAGTTCCGCGAGAAGATGGCGCGATTCGCGCTGCTGCCGGCGGACGCCAATCCAGCAGATCTGGCGCGCGAGCTGCGCGCCTCGGTGGAACAGCGCACGTTGGAACTGGCCGTGCGGCCAGCCGAGTTTTATTCCGGTATCATCACCCGCGTGGACGGCGCGCGGGTCACGCGCCTGGAAATGTTGCAGTTTGTGAAAGAGCACGAGCTTACGCACAGAGCGCAGCTATTCCTGTACATGCGGATGAAGGGGATGGTGCCCGCCACCACCCGCCGCCGGCTGGCGAAACAGGCTGCTCGCTGAGGCGCCAAAGGCTGTACAATACAATTGCAAGTGTGGGCGACTTTCGCTGGATGTAATTGTTGAGTGCTCGGGAGGATTTCTCTTTATGGTTACATGCCCGGTATGCGACGGGGCCATTGATGTCGATGAAGAGGACGTAGACGAAGGCGACTCCATCAGTTGCGACGAGTGCGGGGCGGATCTTAAAGTGATCGGGACGGACCCTCTCGAACTGGAGTCCGCCGAGGAACTGGAAGAGGACGAAGACGAAGATTTCGCGGAGGACGCGGAAGAGGAAGAAGAGGAGGATTGGAAGTAGCGCATGTCACGGAATGTAAGGCATCGCGGGTTGCGCCGGCTGCGGGCGGGGGCGTGTGTGCTGCTGCTGGCCGCGGGCGCCGCATGGGCGGATAAGAAGGAAGACGCCAACATCCGGTCTGTGCAGGGTGTGGTGAGCAGCGCGCAGGGCGAGGCGGTGAATGGCGCGGTGGTGCAGTTGAAAAATACCAAGACCCTGCAGATCCGTTCGTTCATCACGCGGGATAATGGCGCTTATTACTTTCACGGACTCAACACGGATGTGGATTACGAGCTGCGGGCGGATTTTGATGGCGCCTCCAGCCATGCGAAGACGCTTAGCTCGTTCGACTCACGCAAGCAGCCTGTAGTGAATTTAAAATTGGAGCCTAAGAAGTAGGTTTTCGGCGTCGCTAGTGCCGCGGTGGCGGTGGTGAGACAGTGAAGCCGAGGGTGTTGGACTCGACTAATACACTTTTCGCCGGGTTGTACGGATATGTTTCACGGCTGATCTTCACCAGGTATGAGCCGGGTTTGAAGACATCGTACAAATAGCGAATATTGACTCCCTCCACGTCAACCGCTCCCGGCTGGATCTCCTTGAGGGTCGCGTTCCCCGCGCACTCGCCGGCTGCCCTGCCCTTTTGCAGCATGCGCGTCTGGTTGTTCGGCTCGACCGGTTCGCCGTCCCGCAGCAGGGAGACATCGTACAGCGAAGACTGCCAGCACTTGCGTTCCCGGATGACGCTGTCCGAAGTGTTTTCCATCTCCGCCCGAATCATGAGCGGCGGCGATGGGCCGGAATCCGGAGCGGAGATGGTCAGCGCGAATCTGGGCTCCGGCTTTTCGGTCGCCTCCTCCGCTTCGCCGGTTCCCGGGGGGACCACGACGGTGATCGTATTGGAACTGACCGGTACGCTGTAGCGTAGGTTTAACGGGAGAGACTCGCGCGTGACAGTAACCTAGTACGCGCCCGGCTTGGTCATGTCATAATAGTCGCTTACATCCAAAGGTTGCGTCCAGCTTTCTCCTGGTTTGAGTGGCTGCGCGCGCAGTGTTTCCGGGTCATGGTCGACCTTTCGGAACCTTCTAAGTTCCCGCATCGTTTCTGTCTCAGCGTCTGGGGCGCCGTCACGCAGCACGATCATGTTATACATGCCTTCGACTTCTTTGTGGAACTCGTAGCTTTCCACGCCGATCGCGACCCTGGTGTATTTCACTAGCACACGATGCAGGCTCGGGAATTTGCGCGGGGCGTCCTTGTCCTCTGCAATGGTAAGAGTAAACTCGGGCTTTGGCGTTTCGGCTTCGGGAACCGCTACGGCGGTGGCTTTCGCTGGAGCGGAAAAATCTTTCCGTCCGCCGCGGCCTGGAAGCGCTTCGCCGGATGCGGGAGAGGCAGTAGCGTCCACCCGCGCAGCAGTGAGGGCTTTCGCAGGGAGCACTGTAATTTCGATAGTATTTGACTTGACGACTGGGCTATTTGGCCTCTCGATGAAAATACGACGCGAAACCTGAAGGGTGTATCTGCCCGGGCGGCTGAAATCGAAAAGCTGGGCGATCGCCGCCCCCGAAACCGATGTTTCTCCTGGTTTGAGGATGCAGGGGGGGGATGCGCTGCTCGGCAAAAGCTCCGGGTGGTTGTCTTTTTTCGGCGCAGGTTGGCCGTCTTCCCTGAAAACTTCGTACTTATAGTTGCCGTCCCAGCTGTGGGCAACGTTCCAAACCGTGCAGTCTATGGGCTGACCGGAGGTGTTTTTCATTGCCATCTCGATGTTCAAATGAGCGCCCACTTGCGCCTGAGGTGTTCGCGTACTGATAGTGACCGAAAACGGTTCTTGCGATGTTTGGGGGTACGCAACGCCGATCACTCCGAGCGTCAACAGTCCGAGCGGAATTCGCATAAAATCGTCCTTTTTTCTCTCGCTAGTTACAGGTCGAGGTGGCCTGGCCGCCCCAGTAAGGAAATCCGCTTTGCAGGAGGGTGTATCCATCGCTCTGCTGGCTCCCGCTGCTGCTTACAAACCCGCCTATCGTCCCGGCCGAGGCGGTCGATGCGATCCAGACTCCCTGCAAATTCTGTTGCGCTCCTCCTGCAAACTCCCAGGTTTGGTAACCAATCGGAACTGGGATCGAATTCGCGATGCTCGGGGTCCAAAGCAGGAACATAGTTGCAGTAAAGGATCGGCTTACCACGTAGCCGTTCGGCAGTGGGCTATTAGGAGCGTCTACGGCGATTAGAGGATTCGTGCCGGCTATGATACCCCTGTAGGGGTAGTTTCCGTCCAGCCCCTGGCTTGATACGCATTTCTGCGCAATCGTCCATGTGTCGCTGTCGATTAGCTGCGCGTATGTGTAAGTGCCCGCCGATGGTGCACCTGACGGTGTAAACTCGATACCGGGCGTGCTGCCCGGGATGGTCATTGCGCAGTTTGATCCTATTATATTTCCGTAAACTAAGAAATTCTCCATGGTGCCAGCCGGGCTGCCACACACCTGGAGATAGTCAATGGTCAAAAGGGAGTACGGGACACTTAACATTAGCCCACCTCCCGCCACGCTGAACGTCGCGGTAGACAAGGGGCTGCATGGATTTGCAAGACCCTCAACATCGACACAGTACTGGTATCGTACCTCGAAGCTGTCGCCGGTGCCCGATGAATAAGCCCAGTAGGTGTTCAGGGTAGTTTGCGGTGCCGCCGCCCCGCTGGTCATCGGCGCGTAGCTGCTGACGTTCGTCCCTCCCACGTCCCAGGTGCTTTGGGAGATCCCGATGCCGTTGGGAAGTACCGTCGGATGCGTGGTCAGGTTGATCGGCTGGCCGGTGACCGCGGATTGGGTAGTAGCGCCGTTGCTGGTTGCGGTTAGGGCCTGCTAAATAATAATCTGTACAATTGCCGGAACCCCTGACAGAAAGAAGGACACCTCAATTCCTCGGCATCAATGTGTAGTTCCAGTTCGGATGTACTTTGTGCCGCTTGAGCCGTAGCTGATGGATATCTTCATCTGATATCTCGACTCCTGTTTCGTACTCGTTGGTGTCCAGGACCGCTTTGACCTTCAGCCCCGTTTGTGTTCGAGTCCCGCCAATCAGGTTCACAACGGTTTCAAAGTTGACCAGCGGCTTCCCTCTCCAGTTCAGGCTGATGAAGGAGAACAGACGATGTTCGATCTGGTTCCATTTGCTGGTCCCCGGTGGGTAATGACAGACTGTGATCGCCATCCCTATCTCGTCACTCAAGGCTTGCAGGTACAGTTTCCAGGCACGCTGTCGGTTACCGTTGCTGCCTCCACTGTCGGCGCAGATCAACAAACGTCCGGCGCCGCGATAGTGGCGCTTGCCATCCAGCCGCCACCAGCGCCGAATACTCTCTACGGCGAACTCCGCGGTTTCGTGCGTCACTCCTACGTTGACCACCGCCCGGTTACGTGCAATGTCGTAGGCTCCGTAGGGAATGGCCTTGCCATGACCCAACTGCGGGAAATCGTGGACATTGACTGCATCCGCCTTGTCCTTCTGCCGCCACCTGCGGCCCGCGTTTTTAAAGGCTCCCACGAGTTCCTTCTTCTTCGTGTCCACCGATATTACGGGATCACCCGACCGGCGGAAAACCTTGACCTGCTTGTTCAGATAGTGGAACTGGGCATCGCGGTTCGGATGCTGCGGCCCTTCTCGCGTTTTCACGTTGGACTGCAGCGTGTATCCCAGATCCTCCAGGCATCGGCCCACAGTTACGCTGCTAATCGAGTGCCCCGAACGGGTCAGTTCCTCAGCGATGGTCCGCGTGGACTTGCTCGTCCACTTCAGCGGACTCATAGGATCACCAGCCGTGGTCTCCTCGACGATCTCTTTCAGCTTTCGGGACAATTCTCCATCTGCTTGTTCCACTTTCTTGCGTCCGCCTCCCGGCTGACGGATTCCTCGCGCGGCCGGATTGCGCAGCTTACCTACCCGCAACTCCCTCATTCCCTGGGTGATCGTGACGCGCGACATTCCCGTCAAGCGCGACAGTTGACTGATCCCACCTCGACCAAACTGGGCAGCCTTCTCTGCCACCAAAAGACGTGCTTGGTACTCATTCATGGTCCCAAGGACGCGCAGCCATGTTCTCTCTGAGGTCGTCGCCATACCGCGGGGTGGACCGTAGCTCCTCATTTAAATAAAACATAACCGATCTCCGTTGATTTGTACAGATTATTCTTTAGCAAGCCCTTAGGTTAGTGGGTGGAGGGTCATATACTGCATTGGCTACTGTGACGGTGGCCTGCTCGGCGGGGTCTCCGGCCTGGGGGACTACAGTGGCGGTGAATCTGGGTTGAACTGACGACGTTCACGTTGGACAGTGCCCCGCTTCCCGTCCCCACGGTCACGGAAAGCGCGCTGGGAATGCACGAATTTGCATTGCTTGTGGGGATAAAGCCAGTTCCAGTGACGGTGACGTTGGTGGATTGTCCCGCGAACCATGCAGCGGGCACGATAGAAGCGACGGTTGGGGTAGTTGGAACGGCGCAGGGCGTGATGTCGACATACCCAGGGGCTCCGTATAGCTGTTCCAGACAAAGCCCGAAGCCATCGGACTCAAGAGGGGCGAGAGGCGAAACCGCTATGGTGAACGTGATCGTGGTCGAGTTGACGTACGCCAGGTTGGACGTGGCCACGTATGGGTCTTCCTGGTAATAGATCCCTTCGTTGTAGGACTCCGCCGTAATTACATAAATCGCGGGCGTAAAGCTGCCTCCCACCGGCCCAGGGACAAAGTATCCCTGGGGGTTTGTGAGGACGGCGTTATAGGTCTGTCCCGGAGCGTAATACTGCGGTGAAAGGGATATTTGAGGCGCCGGTGAAAGAGCCCCAGCGTAGCATTGCGCGCGGCAGATAGTGGCTGTTAGCGGCAGGGAGAGCAGGGCGGCGCACAGAGTGGCCTTACAATTACCCCCCCCGATTGTTCTCAAGAGCCTGAGAATCCGTCTCGTCCTTTTGGAGGTTGGATCCCCAAGCCAACCTGCCCTCTAAATAGTAATCTCGATAACTATACCTGAGTATGTACTGGTAAGCAAGAGTTTTCTTTTGCGAATAGTTATAAATTGGTTCTCTACTCAGGTGAATTCCTTTGTTGAAAGTTTCCGCACTGCTTGTGATGGGCTGGGCCTAAGTGGCGGGTTGCGGAAAGCAGACATGCGACGGGCTTCCGAGCCGCGCGCGCGATGTAAGGCAGGTCAGCTTAAGCCCCGTAGGAATTGCGCGCTGGGCCGCAGGTCCTCGCGTTCCGTCTCCACGAAGTAATTCCGCGCGCCCGATTTCCTGGCTGCCGCGAACAGTCTCTTCCAGTCCACTATGCCCTGCCCCAGCGCGACTTCCTTCTTCTCGGCCGGCGACCAATCCTGTAAGTGGATGGAGAGGAATCGGCCCGGATACTTCTCAAAATAGTCCGCCGCCTGATACCCCAGCCGGATTACGCTCACCTGGAACTGCATCTTCACCAGGTTCGGGTCGAACGCCCCCATCAGCTTGTCGTAGATCAGTTCGCCGTCGATCTTCTGGAATTCAAAATCGTGATTATGGAAGCCGAGCTGCATGCCGGCCTTCTGCGTCCGTTCGCCGAACTTGTTGGCGTCATCCACGGCTCGCATCCAGTCGGCCATCTTGGCTTCCTTGGGCAGCCAAAACGTGGAAATGATCATTTGTTTCAGCCCGAGATCGTGGGCGAAGGCGATGCGCTCATCCAGGTGATCCTTCAATTCCGAAAAGCCGAAGTGGCAGCTCTCGCAGCGCAGTCCGGCGGCCTCGATGCGGGCGCGCAAGTCCGCGGGTTTCATGGCCGCCAGTGGTCCGAAGCCCATCTGCGTATATCCGGGCGGCGAGCACATCTCGATCCTCTCGAATCCCATGCCGGCCAGTTCCTTCAGCGTGCCGTCCAGGTCTTTGCCGATCGTTTGCCGAACCGGCCAAGTCTGGCATCCAATCGGGAAGCCCAGGGGATTGGCGCTGAGATAAGCGGCGCCGGCCAGTCCAGCCCCGCCCAACTGGAGAAGGCTTCTCCGCGATAGTCCGTGAATTTCCTGCATGGCGAGCATCATAACTTGGCGCTGCGCATGCCGCAAGCGGGAGCTTCTGTTCTCAGACGGCACCCGAATCGGAAATGGTATTGGCAGTACCGTTTAGGATCGCCGATATTCTGGCTATGTGTGGTAACATTCCGGGAGAGCCGGCAGCGGAAGACCCGCCATAAAGCACGTCCTCCTCAGCCCGCTGCTCTCGCGCCTGGCCGAAATGCAAGGAGGAACACGATGAACGCCCACCGTCACTGTTTTGTAATACTCTTTCTGGTGCTAAGTGCCCATACGGCTGACCTACGCGCCCAGGGGACCAAGGTCACGCAAGTCACTTTTCCGGCCGGAACTGCGACGTACGGGACCGGTGTCAATACCAAGAACGAAGTCGTAGGGCTATACGTCACCAGTACGGGAGCGACAGAAGGCTTTAAGTGGACCGGCGGACCCGCCTATAAAGCCATCGTTTTCCCCGGCTCGAACAAATTCACGCGGGCTTTGGGCATGAACGATTCCGGAGAGATTGTGGGAGACTTCCTGAGCAAAAAGGACGGCTACTATCACGGCTTCACAGACATTGGCGGCAAGCTGACCCAGTACGACGTGCCAGGGGGAAAGGGCCATTTTGACACTGACCTTTTTGGGATCGACAATAATGGAGATCTGGCCGGCGCGGCCGACGACCAGGGTTTCGTGAGTATCGGGGGTACGGTGACCATGTTCTACGGCAGCGGCACCGATCTTACTTATGCATACGGTATCAACGATTCCGGCGTGGCAGTGGGGCAGTACTTCGATGCCAGCCAACTCTCCCACGGTTTCATGTGGCAGAGCGGCGTGATTACGAAGATTACTTACCCGGGAGCCACCCAGACCGCCTGCGAAGGCATTAATAACGCCGGCGAGATTACGGGCTATTACATTGATAGCAGCAATGTAGGGCACGGTTTTACCTATTATGCCGGTGTCTTCACCACGTCGGACCTGCCATTTATCGAAGGCATAAATAACAATGGCAGTTATGTGGGATATTACGTCGGCCCTCCGGGCGTTACTTATGGCTATCTGGCATCGCCCGTGTCATTCAAGCCGGCTACGATCAAGATCGCCGGCGCGATCAGCACCAGCACGATTGCCGTGAATAACGCTGGTATCACAGTGGGTCAGTATGTCAATTCCAAGGGTGATACCTTCGGCATGATGCTGGATGGGACCACGGTGACCAAGATCGACGACCCAAAAGCTGTAACGGGCAGCACCTGGTGCTATGGAATCAATAACAATAACCAGGTGGTGGGCTTTTACACCAGCGTCGCCACGGGCCAGACAGTCGGATTCTATTACGCAGCCGGCAGTTTCACCGACATCACGGGTCCCGCCGGCGCTGCCTCGGCCGCCGCCGAGGGCATCAACGACAACGGTCAGATTACAGGCTATTTCGTCGACTCCAGTAATGTGGAACATGGGTTTCTCTTGAGCGGTCCGGGCGGCACTTACACGCAGTTGGATGCGCCGGGTGCGACCTATACCTATGCCTTTAGCATAAACGCCTCGGGAAACATCACCTTAGGGTGGGGCGACGCAGCGGGCTATACGGAAGCATCGGTCTACAATGGTTCGACTTATACCAGCGTCAACTTGCCCGGCACGTATAATTTCGACGTGCACGGCCTCAACAGCAGCGGCGACGTCGTGTATGTCTGGTATGACGGCGACGGCAACGCCCACGGCGGACTGCTGAGTGGCGGCGCGTACTATCTGGTCGATGTTCCCGTCGGTACGAACACGCACGCTGACGGCATCAACGACTCCGGCTTGATCGTAGGACGCTATAATCCGAAGGGCAGCAGTAACTATGATGGCTTCAAAGGCTCTTAGTAGGTTTTTATGTCACTTAGGAGGATGGAAAATGAAAAATACGATGCACCGCGCTACCGGAAAGCGTATCTTCGGTAAAACCGTCTTGGCTGTGTCCTGCGCGTTGGCCGCTTCGTTACCTGCACAGACCGTCAAGCCGAACGCGACCCAGGCGTACGTTTACTGGACGAACTATAACAATGGCTCGATCGGCCGGGCCACAATCAAGGGCACTGAAAGAGACCAGACCTTCATTCCTTCGACAACCGGCGGGGCGATTGGGAATGCAGGGCTGACGGTGAATAAGGACTATATCTACTGGTCCGGCGCCAACGGAGGAACGGCAACGAACGTCGGGCGGGCCAACCTCGACGGGACCGGCGCGGACCCGACCTTCATTACCGGCGGCGCGAATCCATGCGGGGTCGCTGTCAACGGCTCGTACATCTATTGGTACGGCGACGAGAGCACCTACATCGGCAGGGCGAACCTCGATGGCAGCGACATAAACCAGAACTTCATCGACGCCGGAAGCGAAGGGTGCGGGCTTGCGGTCACCGACTCGCACGTCTACTGGGGTAGCTACCGGAGCGGCTACATGGGCCGGGCGAATGTCGACGGCACCGACGTGAACCAGACCTTTGTCTATTATGGAGGCCAGGGGATCGCCATCCACGGTAACTACATCTACTTTTGTTCGAACGGCGGCACCGGGATCGGGCGTATGACGCTCGACGTGCATGATCGGAACCCGGACTTCATTACCGGCCTGAGCGGGAACGTCGCGTTCCTCGCAGTCGACAGCAAGTACATCTTCTGGGCGGACTCGGGTAGCGACTACAGCGGCACCACGATCGGGCGGGCGAATCTCGACGGCAGTGACGTTAACGAGAGCTTCATCAAAGGCGCGGCCGGCCCTTTCGGCATCGCTGTGACTGGCGGGAACCCGTAGCACTCCTCAAGGAGCGCCCGGCTTTGGCAGCAGCCGCTGATTAACTCGACCACGATCGTAGCCGTGTTACTCGCGCCCGGCCTACTGCCGTCCCGCCGGAACTTGCGCATCCATCCCATTTGGCCGCGTCGCCGCCAGTGTCCGCCGCGCGAAATGATGGCAGTGCGCGACGCGATGAGGTCTAAGTAGGCTTCACGACTAAGATATGATGGACACGGCTACCAGTTCGTGATAGAGCCATCGGGGCGGAAGTAAGTCTGTGCGCGATTGGTGACGCGCTCGGTAACCTCGTCGATCTGCCGCAGCGGCTTGAAATCCACCTCCACCCCCAAGCCGGGCCGGCTGTTGGGATACAGCTTGCCGTCTTTGAAATCCAGGCACACGGGCAGGTATGTAAACGTGCGGCCCTGGAAGTTGTACTCCATCAGGACAGGGCCGGAGAAAGTGCCCAGAGAGTTAACCAGGGCGGCGGTAGATACGGGTCCGGTGAAATGCGGCACTATGCCCACGAAGTGCGTTTCGCAGATCGCGGCGATCTTCATCATTTCGGTGATGCCGCCAACGTTCGGCAGGGTGGCGCGCACGTAGTCGATATCGTGGTTCTCAACCAGCTTGTTGAAGTCCCAGCGATTGCCCCATTCCTCGCCGGCCGCGATGGGCACCTTCACCATGCGGCGCAGGTGGGGTAGATCCTCCTGAAAGGCTTCGGTGCGGACCGGGTCTTCGACGAAGAACGGCGCCAGGCTCTCAATAAGACTGCATCCGCGCACGGCTTCCTGCAGATCGAAGCGTTGATGAAAATCGACGCACCAGTCGCCATTCTTGCCGACGCCCTCGCGGGCCTGGACGCAATCGTCATAGAGCTGATTGAGGCGTTCGCGGGTGTTGTAGGTGGTGTTGGCGGGCGCGTCGGCGGCGCCCATGCGGAAGGCGCGGTAGCCCGCGGCGATGGTCAACTGCGCGCGTTCCTTTATTGACATGCCGGGCCGGACGCCCGGAATGCTGCCGGCAGTGTTATAGCACTCGCAGTAGTTGCGCACCGTGCCGCCCAGCAGCGCGTGTACAGGCACGCCCAGCGCTTTGCCGCGAATGTCCCATAAGGCGAGGTCGAGCGCGCCCAGTGCGTGCTCTTTCTCGCGGCCGGGCGGGTAGAAGAAGGCGCGCGACATATCCTGCCAGAGGCGCTCGATATATTGCGGATCCTCGCCGATCAGGCGGCCGGCGCACTGTTCCAGCATTTCGGCGGAGCCGCCTTCGCCGATGCCGCTAATGCCCGCGTCGGTTTCGACGGTGACGATCAAGTCGCTTTGGTTGAAGAGCGGATTGCGCTCGGGCGGCGCATAGATACGGACGCGCGTGATCCTGGTCTTGGGAACCGCCGCCATCAGGCCCGGCGGCTTTGCGGCTGCGACGGCCGAGGCGGCAGCCAGTGAACGAAAGAACGTCCGGCGGTGCACGAAGCTACTCTACCACCATAGCGAGCGCGGTCTACACGCTGTCTCAACGAGGATGGATGTTTGGCGCCGGAAGTAATGGGCGACTCCCGCATACCCGATGGTCTGCCGCGCTGGTGCTGAAGCGTGCGGGACGCTTGTCACTCCTTCTCTTCCGAGGGCGGCGCCACCGTCATCCAGTCGGACTGAAGACCGGCCGGTACGAGATAACGATCTTTATCCGTCCTGAAAGCAAACTCAGCTGCAAACGGCGATTTCGCGTCGGGCGGTAGAGGGATCTCGATTGATCCGGACGTCAGCATTTCCCGATAATGGCGAACCGGTTTTGCATACAGAGGCTGCGGCACGCCGCCGGCTTCCAGTTTTTCCAACACAATCGAAATCGTGAAACGCCGCGGCGCCTCGATCCAATGCTCCAGATGAACGATGCGGCCTTGGATGACGGTTCCAGCGGGCGCCAGAACCGCTTTGGATCGCGCATCGCGCACCGGGTTGCGAAGCTTGGTTCTGACGATGTCACCAGCCGCCGCAACATCCGTATCGATGGGCGCGGTCAGGGCCAGCGTAAACGGCAATCCCGCGGGCAGTGGAGGCTGAGGCATCGCGCCGCGCCTGGTCTCGTCGGGTGCCGGGACCTCATCGAAACGAATGGTGGATTCGCCGCGATACTCCCGGCAACCGGAATAGACCGCGGTCGACTGCGTTTCGCTCTCATCCTGCATTACCAGCCGCATGCTACTCTGCTTTGGCAGGAGGAACTCCGCACCACCTACTTTCATCTTCTGGTAATCGATGGCCGTGTCGGTCTCGCAGCCGTCGGTAACCGGCGGGAGGTCGGTTGCCTGTTCCCTGAGCCGCTGCAGGTCGAGCGAATCCGCATCAAGCCAGAAAACGCCGGCGAAAGGGACGGTCGCCCAATTTGATCCTGATTTGAGGCGATAGTGGCTGGCCGCCAAGGGCACCGCATAACTGTACGACACCAGACGGGCGCCTCCGCTGGTCTCCTCACCTATGTATCGGTAGGTAGCGCCGCCACTGATAAATACATCCCATATCAGCGCGCCTAAGACGCCGGTTCCGTATGGTCCTCCGCCGACCAGTTCGAATATATCGCGCGAATTGAATGGACTGCCATGCCAGGATCCGATCTCCTCGCCCCGGGAGGCCTTGATCTCCAAGCGTAACCGGTCAGTCTTCTCGAGGACCAGCTCATTCGGATCGCGCGCGCGTACTTTGTCGCAGGGCGGGGCCGGATGATGCGCCTTCCGCGGCCTTAAGTAGCGGCGATCGACCGTCTGGACGCACGTGTAATCGGGCAGTCGCTTGTTTCTCTCCGTCAGGATTTGCCGCGCGCGTAAAAGTCGGATCGCAGGATCGCGCGGTTCCTGCGCAAGAGCCGACGCGGCCAACGCTGTTAGTAACAAGGCGCGCATAGCAGAGCGGGTATGCGGACCGCCTGCCCAGGTTTTACACGATATAGCGTTCGGCGTCCAGCAGCCGGTGTGCGATCTTGCGGCGCAGGGCGATGGCGTCCACGGGTTCGTACTTGCCGAAACGGCGCAGCACCACCAGGTTGGTGCGCAGCGAATCGCCTTCCGAGCAGGCGGCCAGCACGATGCGCGCGGTCACGTCGATGTGTGCCATGGCATCCCGCACGAGCACGGCGGTCATATCGGCGGCGTTGGCGCCTCTGCCCGATTCGGAGAGCTTTCGCGCGCGCAGCACAGCCGATTCCATGGCGAAGATATCCATGATGACGTCCGAGATGCCCGCCAGGATCTCCTGCTGCTTTTCCATTTCAAGCATGTACTTCTGGTACGCCACGCCCATCAGCATGAGCGCGATCTTCTTGGCGTTGATGAGAATCCTGGTCTCATCGGCAAAGGGACCGGTAGGTTCGTCCTCGCCACCGCGCGGACCGCCCAGGATCTCCTGCAGGACGCCGGTGGCTGCCTGCACCAAACCAAGCTGACCGCGCGCGGCACGCTTCAACAGCATGCCGGTGGTGAGCAGACGGTTGATCTCGTTGGTGCCTTCGAAAATGCGGTTGATGCGCGAATCACGGTAGGCGCGCTCGACCGGATAGTCCATGTGATAGCCGTAGCCGCCATGGATCTGCACGCCCTCGTCCACCACGTAGTCCAACACCTCGGAGGCGTAAACCTTAATGATGGAGCATTCGGCGGCGAACTCCTCTACCGCTTTCAGCATGGTTTGCGCGGCATTGGGCTGTGACCAGGAAAAGTCTTCCAGCAGCGATTCGATCATGCCCACGACGCGATAGGTCATCGATTCAGCCGCATAAGTGCGAATAGCCATCTCGGCGAGCTTATGCTGGATCATGCCGAACTCGGCGATGGACTGGCCAAACGCCTTGCGCTCCTTGGCGTACTTCAACGAAACCGACAGCACGTTCTTGGAGCCGCCCACCGTGCCGGGACCCAGCTTCAGCCGGCCGACGTTCAGAATATTGAAAGCGATGATGTGGCCGCGGCCGATTTCGCCCAGCACGTTTTCAACGGGCACGGGCACATTGTCAAAATAGATCGCAGTGGTGGAACTGCCCTTGATGCCCATCTTTTTCTCTTCGCCGCCGGAGGAGACGCCGGGGTATGCGCGCTCGACCAGAAAGGCGGTAAATTTCTCGCCGCCGACTTTAGCGAACACGGTGAATAAATCGGCCGCGCCGCCGTTGGTGATCCACATTTTCTGGCCGTTGAGGATGTAGTGTTTGCCATCCGGGCTGAGATCGGCGCGGGTGCGGGCGGCCAGCGCGTCGGAACCGGCGTGCGGCTCGGTCAGGCAGTAAGCGCCCAGCATTTCCATTTTGGCCAGCTTGGGCAGGTAATGCTTTTTCTGCGCCTCCGTGCCGAAGTACAGAATGGGCAGCGAACCGATACCCACGTGCGCGCCGTACCAGCCGGCAAAGGAGCCGTCGCCGGCCATGTGCTCCACCGCCACCATGGCCGATGCCATGTCGAGTTCCATGCCGCCGTACTGCTCCGGGATCGTGATGCCGGTCAGGCCAAGTTCAGCTGCCTTCTCCAGACACTTACGCGCCACGCCGGGCTCATGGTGCTGGATGGCATCCACGTTTGGGCCGACTTCCTTGGCCCAGAATTCATCCACCGTGCGCGCGATCGCCAGGTGCTCGGGGGTGAGATCCTCGGGGGTGAAGATTTCGTTGGGCTCGCGCTCTTCGATCAGGAATGCGCCGCCTTTAGTTTTTGGTAATGATATTGCGGTTGTTGCCGTGGCCATATGATCCTCGTGTTCTCGTGTGTCTCAACTACGGAGCAATTCGTCCAGATTTGCGGCATTCAGCACGCGCGTCGCCCACTCTTCCAATTCGCCAGTGGTCGCGTCAGCCAGGCGCTGCTCTGCCCAGGATGGGAGCGGGCCGAAGCGAGTTTCAACCAGGTTCCGAAGGATCGTCCGTTCACCTTCCTGACGTCCTTCCTGACGTCCTTCCTGACGTCCTTCCTGGCGACCTTCCTGCAAACCCTTTTTGAACTCGCGTCCTAAAACCTTGTTCTGCAGAATATCGATATGAATCGGCATTTTCCGCGCCTCCCGTTCTATCGTCTCTTCGAGCCCACGCAACCCGGCCAGAATAAGCAACTGCTCGAGTGCGGCTGCCCGCCTGGCCGGCTCCAATTCGGCAAGCCGCGCCATAATCCTACGCACCGCCTCACCATAGTCGCTCAGGTGCGCCAGGATTGCAATTACATTCAACGGTCTCGCCGAGCAGGTCGAGCCGCAAGTTTTGTACCTTGGGAAGTTCGACATCCAGCCACCCGGCTATTGTCTTGCCGGTCGCGTCGCCGATGGTGCGCTTGGCCGGGCTCTGCAACAGTACCTTTAGCGCAATGTCGTACTCCTGCATTCGGGCGGGCCATCGACTAATTGAGTCTCTCGAAGATTCCTGCGGCTCCCTGCCCCCCGCCTACGCACATGGTTACCATGCCATACTTCACATTGCGGCGCGCCATCTCGCGCAGAATGGTGGCGGTCAGTTTCGCGCCGGTGCATCCCAGCGGATGTCCTAAGGCAATAGCTCCGCCATTCAAATTCACTTTTTCCAGATCGAGGCCGGCTTCGCGGATGACGGCCAGCGCCTGCACGCCGAAGGCTTCGTTCAGTTCGATCACGCCGATGTCATCGAGCGAAAGGCCCGCCAATTTCAGCGCTTTGGGAATCGCCACCACCGGCCCGATGCCCATGATTTCCGGAGGCACACCACCGGCGGAGAAACTTACGAAGCGCGCCATGGGCTTCAGACCCAGTTCGCGCGCCTTGCGATCGGACATAACGATCGCCGCCGCCGCGCCATCGCTGGTCTGCGACGAGTTGCCAGCAGTCACTGTGCCATTGGCGTGGAACACCGGCTTGAGCTTGGCCAGCGCGTCGGGAGTGGTATCGGCGCGCGGTCCTTCGTCCTTGGCGAAAACCTGCCTGGTGACTTTGGGCTTCCTGCCGTTAGGAGCGACCCACTCGATTTCGAACGGCACGATCTCGTCGTCGAATTTGCCCTCCGCCTGCGCGCGCAGAGCATTTTGATGGCTGCGGTACGAGAAGGCATCCGCCTCTTCGCGTGAAATATTATATTTGCGCTGCACGCACTCCGCGGTGAGGCCCATGTTCATGTAAATCTCCGGGCGATGATCCACGAACCAGGGGCTGGGCGCGACCTTATGGCCGCCGCGCGGCATCAGGCTCATGGTTTCGGCGCCGCCCGCGATGATGATATCCGCGCCGCCCGAACGGATGCGATCGGCCGCCATAGCGATGGCTTGCAGACCGGAGCTGCAAAACCGGTTGATCGTCACGCCGGTTACGCTATCCGGCAGGCCGGCGCGCAGGGCCACACAGCGCGCCATGTTATTGCCCGACTCGGCTTCCGGCATGGCGCAGCCCAGGATGATATCTTCAATCTCATCCTTGGGTACTTGCGGATGCTTCTCCAAAAGCCGGTTGACAACCGCGCCGGCCAGATCGTCCGGACGCGAAGTCCGCAACGTGCCGCGCGGCGCTTTGCCCACGGCGGTGCGGAGACAATCGATGATAACGGCTTCTTGCATGTCTGCTAACTCCTGTAAGCGGGTTCTGGGTGCTGGGTTCTGGCAACCCGCTCCCCCGTCCGGGGGGAGTTTGCCAGCACCCAGCACCTAGCATCCAGGACCCTAGTTTCTCAGTGGTTTTCCCGTCTTCAGCATATGCTGCATGCGCTCTTGTGTCTTGCGTTGGCCGCACAGGCTGAGGAAGGCCTCTCTCTCCAGATCCAGCAGGTACTGTTCGGAGACGGTTTGACGGCCAGTCAGTGGTCCGCCGCTCAATACGTATGCCAGCTTCTGCCCTACCACAGTGTCGTAATCTGAGATGTAATTGGCTTGGCGCGCGAGATAGACGCCCGTTTTCAACAACGCCAGATCTTCGGCGCCGCCCACTTCCACATCCGTGCGCGGCACACCCGCCACGTAATCGGGCGCGATGGCCAGCGCCAGCGCCTTGGCATCGTCGATGAGCCGCTCCGGATTCATTGAAATCTGGTCCTGCGGACGCAATAGCCCGAAGCTGCGGGCTTCGGCGGCGCTGGTGGCAACCTTGGCGTAGGCGATCAGCTCGAAGGCTTTCTGCGCGCTGCCGAATCTCACCAGCATCTCCTTGGTGCCGCCCGCGCCCGGTATCACACCGACGCCTACCTCCACCAGGCCCATGTACGTTTCCGCGGATGCCTGCACGCGCGCCGAGTGTATGGCGATTTCGCAGCCGCCGCCCAGCGTCAGGCCGAACGGTGCTGTCACCACGGGCTTGGGCGCGTACTTGATCATCATGGTGGCTTGCTGGAAGCGATTGATGGCGGCTTCCAGTTCTTCCCACTCTTCCTCTTGCGCCGCCAGCAGCACCAGCATCAGGTTGGCGCCCACGCTGAAATTCTCGCCCTGGTTGGCGATAATCATGGCCGCAAAATTCTTGCTGGTCTCTTCGATGCCGGCGCGGACCAGCGAAATCTGGTCGTCGCCGAGCGAGTTCATCTTGCTGTGGAACTCCAGGCAGAGCACGCCGTCGCCGATGTCGATCAGCGATGCGCCGCCATTCTTCTTCACCACGCCGTGTGCGTGCTTGACATCTTTAAGCACCGTAATGCCGGGCCGGTCTTCGAACCACTTGTAGCTATTCGCGGCGAAATCGAAGTATTCGTGGTGCGGACGGCGGTCGTGGTCCGGCGCCTGGTAGAACGATTTCGCGCCGGTGCAGAGCATCTTCTCGACGTTCTCCGGGATCCGGCGCTGCTCTTTGCGCATGCGCGCGACAGTTTCCTCCACCCCCAGCGCGTCCCACAGTTCGAATGGTCCAAGCGAATTGGCGTAGCCCCAGCGCATGGCGCGATCGATCTCAACCACACGATCGGAAATTTCGGGCACCATGCTGGCCGAATAAAGCACCAGGTCGCTGAAGAGCTTCCACAGAAAAGTGCCGGGGCGGTCGGTCAGCGCCATCAAGGCACGCAGGCGCTGCGGCAGGTCTTCTATATTGCGCACAGGATCGACCGAAGCGAAGCGCGCCTTCTTGGACGGCTGATATTCGAGCGTATTCAAGTCGAGCGCCAGGATTTCCTTTTGATCGCCCTTGCCGGTGCGTTTGTAAAAGCCCTGCCCGCGTTTATCGCCGAGCCAGCCGCGCTCGATCATTCGCGCGAAGAAGGACGGCAGTACGAAGCGTTCGCGCCAGGGATCGTCCGGCACCAGCTCGTAGAGATTTTCAGTGACATACGCCCATACATCCAGGCCGACTATATCAAGCAGCCGATAGCTCGCGCTTTTAGGCAGTCCGATGATCGGCCCCGTGAGAGCGTCCACCTCCTCGATGCTGAAGCCCATCTCTACCGTCAGGTTCTGCACCGTGGCGCCGAGAAAACTGCCGATGCGATTGGCAATGAAGTTAGGCGTATCTTTGCACGGCACCACGCCTTTACCTAAGTGTCGGTCGGAGAAATCGGCGACGCGATCGTGCACTTCCGGCAGGGTCTCCGGGCCGGGAATCATTTCGAGCAGATGTAGATAGCGGGGCGGGTTGAAGAAGTGCGTGCCTAGAAAATTTTGCCGGAACTCGCTGGGGAATCCCTCCGCGATGCTGGCCAGAGGGATGCCGCTGGTGTTGGTGGAGAAGATGGAGCCAGGCTTGCGATGCTTCAGAACCTTTTCTATGAGGGCGCGCTTGATCTCCAGGTTCTCCGTAACGGCTTCCACAATCCAGTCGCAATCGCGTATTTTGGCGAGATCGTCTTCGAAGTTACCCGGTGTGACTAGAGACCTGGTTTCGGGAGTAAAGAAAGCAGCGGGCTTCTGTTTGAGAGCCGCGTCCAATCCGGCCAGCGCGGCGGCATTGCGGTTCGGGTGATTGGGCAGAACGATATCGAGCAATAGAGCCGGGATGCCCGCATTGGCGAAGTGGGCCGCGATACGTGCGCCCATAGTGCCGGCTCCCAGCACCGCTACATGGCGAATAGGTGTCATCAGTCGGAGTTTACCGCGAATCGGGCGCGCTCGGTGGTGAAATGGTTCTATGTGTAACGGGTGCTGAAATTTTCGTCAATCGATGGGAAGATCGGGGAGTTGGTCGGCGGGAATTTCGACGATTTTCCCGTTTTCCCAGAAGACCATGGGGACGCCGTTTTGGCGATGCTGCTTGACTGCGCGGCGGTAAGCTCGTTCGAGTGCCTCCTCAATCGCCGTGCCATCGCGAAAGATTTGACCAATATCCTTCTCTTCCGACTTTTCCGTATTCATGTCCACTCCCTGTTCACATTGTTCCACAAATCCTGATCGAAGACCATCGCCGCCTGATGCATATCACCGCTGGCGATCAAACGCCGCTTCCCGTGGATGGAGTTGTCGTAGAATTGCCAGCTTGCGGCCACTGGACGGTAGATCCGGAAGAAGTTCCTCAAACCTGCTTCGTAACGCCGCCGGATCACATCTTCCGGCACATGGTGGCCGCCCTCCATTACTCGCCTCCGCACACGTTCAACCGCCATGTCGGCCGACGGCAGCCAAAAGAACAGCAGCCGGAATCTGTAGCCGCCTGGCGTCAATGTCTTGATCCACGAGGCGAACGTGCGGCTCGCGAGAGTGGTCTCGAACGCCACATTGGCGCGCTGCGCGGTCAGATGATGCAAGCGCTGCAGCATAATGCGCCCGGCATCGAAGGCCACGCTCTCGGGCTGGAAGGACGAAAGCCCCCGCGCGATGATGTCGGCATTCACGAATTCATGCACGGCCAGCGCGCCCACCAGGACGTCCGCAGCGGCCGTGGTTTTGCCTGCGCCGTTCGGGCCGGCGATGATGATGAGATTAGCACTGTCTGGGGACATCGGATATCAGAGAGTTCATCGTAGCGCGGGGCCGGCCTACGAAGCCTGGCCCCACAAGCTGCTAAAATGGCGCATATATGTCTGGCAGGCTTATTATCCTTCTCGCCGCCTCGATCTTCGGGGCTGCCGCAGCCGACGTACACATCGTCGAAGAGATCGTCGCCAAGGTAAACAACGATGTCATCACCCGCGGCGAACTGGAACGTACGCATGCGGAGATTGAAGCCGAACTGCATCAGCAGGGATTATCCGGCGCCAAACTGCAACAGGCCGTCCAGGAGAAAGCTGCCGATGCTTTGCGCGATCAGATCGACCAGCTTCTGCTGGTGGAGAAGGCCAAAGATCTCAACATCAATGTAGATACCGAGATCTCCAAGCGCCTGGCCGCCATGCAGGTGCAAAGCAAGATCGTGGACGAAGACAAATTCCACGACTTCATCCGCGAGCAGATGAACATATCTTTCGAGGATTTCAAGCAGCAGGCCAAGAATCAGTTGCTCACGCAGCGCGTCATCAGCGAGGAGATCGGCTCTCGCATCGCCATACCCGAGGCGGACAAGCGGAAATATTACGACGAACACAAGGCCGATTTCGTGCGCGACGAGGAAGTCTTCACGCGGAAGATTTTTATCTCCACCGAAGGGAAGACACCCGATCAGGTGGCCGCCGCGGAGCAGAAGGCCAAGGACCTGGTAGCCCGGGCGCGCAAAGGCGAGAAGTTCGGCGACCTGGCCGCCACCAATTCCGACGATTTGGAAACTGCGCGCGCTGGCGGTGACATGCCGCCCTTCAAGCGCGGCCAGTTTCTGAAACAGATCGACGACATCGTGTTCGCGCAGAAGAAAGGTTACGTCACCGATCCGATTCGCGTAGCGGATGGTTTTGTGATCTTCCGCATCGAGGACCGCTACGAAAAAGGACAGGCCACTTACGAAGAGGTCGAAAACGAGATCAATGAGCGCCTGGTCATGCCGCAGATGAACGCCAAGGTGCGGACGTATCTGACCACGCTGCGCAAGGAAGCCTTTCTCGAGATCAAGCCGGGCTTTGTGGACAGCGGCGCGGCGCCCGGCAAAGACACCACCTGGAAAGATGTCGCCCAGTTGAGGCCGCAGACCGTGACCAAGGAACAGGTAGCGGCGCATCATCGCCGCAAGCGGCTGTTGTTCGCCATCCCTGTTCCGGGCACGGGCGACAAGAAGCCGCCGGCCAGCAAGACTGCGGCGACGCCCGTGAGCGCCTCGGCCGGGGCACCTCCCACGCCTGATGCCGTTGCGCCTCCCTCCCCCGCCCCGGCCGCGGCCCCTGCCTCTCCCAAGCCGGCGGCGCCCACGAATCCGTAGCCCCGGGCCACCATGAAGTCGCTGTATGTGAACGAACTCAAGCCGGACCAGATCATCACCAGCAGCTTCCTGGTTTGCTCCAAAGAGATACGGCAGAAAAAGAAGGGCGATCCTTACCTGTCCCTGCAGCTCGGCGACCGCACCGGCGAGCTGGATGCCAAGATGTGGGACAACGTCGCCGATGTCATGGAGACTTTCGAGCGCGACGATTTCGTCAAAGTCAAAGGGCTGCTCCAGATCTTTCATAACCGGCCGCAGTTGACCATGCATACCATCCACCGCCTGGATGACCGCGAGGTTGATTTCACCGACTATTTCCCGGCGTCCAAACGCGACCCGGAGGAGATGTGGCGGGAGCTGCGCGGATTCGCCGCGGCGATCGCGCACCCGCACTTGCATAAACTGGTAGCGGCGTTGCTCGACGACGCGGACATCGCGCGGCGTTATCGCCTGGCGCCGGCGGCCAAACAGATCCACCATGCTTATCTGGGTGGACTGATCGAGCACGTGCTTTCGCTTTGCCACCTGGCACGCATGGCCGCCAGCCACTATCCGGCCCTCGATGGCGACTTATTGCTAACCGGCGTGATCGTGCATGACATCGGCAAAGTGTACGAGTTGAGTTACGAGCGCGGCTTCAGTTACAGTGACGAAGGCCAGTTACTCGGGCACATGCTGATTGCCGTGCGGCTGATCGGAGATAAGCTGCGCGATATTCCCGATTTTCCACCCCGGCTGCGTTCGCTGGTCGAGCACATGATCATCAGCCATCATGGGCAACTGGAGTACGGATCGCCCAAGACGCCTGTTTTTCCGGAAGCCATGATGCTGCACTATCTCGACGATATGGATTCCAAAATGGAATGCATGCGCCACCTGGTCGAGACGGATCGCCAGATGGCGGGCAACTTCACCAGTTATAGCCAGAGTCTCGAGCGTGTGGTGCTGAAGACCGAGCGGTACCTGGCGGGTCCGATTGCGGTTAACGGATGTGCGGCTGCCAGCGCGCCGGCCACTCCGCCCACCAAGGCTACGGCCGCGCAAGCTCCCAAACCGGCTCCCGTAGTGTCGCAGGAGCGCACTTCCCCCTTCGGCAACAAGCTGCTCGAAGCCTTGCACACCGTCGAGGTTAAGCGAGAGAGTTGATGCGCCGAGCCGCCCCGCGCCCCGTCCCGCCGCCGCTCGAGTTACTCTGTCTCAATGCCCTGTGGTCGCTGGGGCAAGGCAGCGTGAAGGATGTGCGTGAACTGGTGGCTCCCAGCCGTCCGCTGGCCTACACGACGGTGATGACGGTGCTCGACCGGCTGGCCCGGCGTGGGGTGGTCACCCGGCGCAAAGCGGGCCGCGCGTTTGTCTACGATCCCGCTGTATCGCGCGACGCTATGCGCCGTCTGGCGCTGCAGGAGTTCCTGGATTCGTATTTCGAGAGTTCCTCGCACGAGCTGTTGCAGTTTCTTGAGGGCGAGCTGCGTGGCGCGCCGCCGGCGCCGGGCGGCAGCCTTGACCCCGTCCTGCTCTAAATCGCGGCAATATTGATATAGAACGGCATACTCAGGTCACCATCCTGTGACACTGTTACCGGCACCTGCTGGCCCACCACCGACGCGGCCAACGCGAACTGTATCAGCACATTCCCCGACCCGTCCTGCGCCTGTTGGATAGTGAACACGGGAATGCTCACGCCGCCTTCAGCCACTCCGATGCGGCTGGGAGTCGAGACCACTCCCTGGGCAGTGCCGCTCACAACCAACGTGATGGTGTCGCCTGGCGCCGGGGGCTCGGCCACATCCAAGGGGACTCCCGCGGCCGATAGTACGCTCACGATGGCCGGCGGCGGGGGATCGATCTGCAAGATGATCGAATAAGCCTGGACGGCGCCATTCGAGAAGGTCATCACCGCCGGTCCGATGGGCATGGGTCCGTTCGCATTGGCTACCGGAATGACAAAGTTAATCTGCGTTGGCGAAGCGTACAGGATCTGCGCGCTCGCCCCGCCCACGGTCATCGACGGAGCGCCGCTGGAGGCCAGCAGGTTCTGGCCAAACATGTAAGCGTTAGCCCCCGGGTATAGGCTGTTTTGCAACGGGTAGAAGGCGTTACTAACCGGGAGATTGATGATTGGCAGGCCGGGGCCAGCCGGCACGACCTGGAAGCCCGAGGTTTGCTGATAAACCTGGAAGCCCGAGATCACGCTGGCGACGCTGGACTGCTGCAGGGCGGATGGCGACACAGTGACATTGGCGATGGCATGGGAGATGCCATTTACGGGAGGGAGCACCCATAAACGCCGCACGGCGACATCGCCAGAGCCGAACCCGAGAGTCGTCATGCCATCCGTGAACTGCATGGTGGAGCTAGTGACATGCACCATGGCCGAAACTCCTTGCGGCAGTTGCAAGATGGAGATGTTAGCCTGCGGCGGATTGGTCTGCGGATAAAAGTAAGTGAAGCTACCCGGTGTCTGCGAAACCAGGAAGGTCGAGTTCTGGCCGTCCGGATTATATACATTGATTGTGGCGATCTGGCTGCTGGCGCCCGGCGGCGGCATCACCGTGACCGACCCGGACTGGCTGGTGGAACCAGATTGGTTGGCGGAGTAAGCCACGGTAACTTGCCCCGGCAGGCTGTCGAAGTAAACCTGGCTACTCGCGGTTAAGCCGGTTCCGTTGATCGTGACAGAGCCATCGGCATTCACGTTTACGGACGTGATCGAGGGAGGCGGGTTCTGGACCACTTGAATGGCCTGCGGCAGCACGAAGATATCGTCGGGCAGCGTGAATAACAGATGCTCGGGACCGATGGCCGGCGGCGATGGATAGTTGAAGAAGATCGCCATCAGCGACACGTCGAGCGAACCCTGGATATCCTGATAAACGTTGGTTCCGTAATCCGGCAACCAGCCGCCGGGAGCGCCCAGCGCCGCGACACTCTGGACCGCCGTCGAGTTAGTTCCGTATGTAATTCCCGTGCCCTGTGCCACCACCTGCGGAAGTACATTCGGATTCCCCGCGTTCAGATACGCCGGCTGTAAATAACCGGGCTGGCTCGCAGGGTACTGATAAGGAGGGTACCAGTAGCTAGTAACATCGAATATTTCCAGCGCCGATCTGGGCTCTACGGAGAAGTTAATACCACTTACACTGGCGCCTTGCGCAATGGGGATGGATGTGAACTGAGAAGAGTCCCACGTTCCTGGATAGAAAGTGCTCACGAAGGGCGGGCTGGCGGAAACCAGGTTATCATTGAGATCCCAGGGGCCGGCGATGTTAGAAGTTGGCGGCAACGGGTGCACATAAACGTAGTAAGTGCCCGGAGGCAAGCCGTCTATCTCATATGTCCCATCCGGATTAGTCAGGTTACTGACCGCCGAACCGTTAGCCTCGATGGCCACCACGGAAGCCATGTGTACGCCCTGGCTGCCCATGGTCACCTGACCGCTGATGGAACCATAGCCGGCCGGGAAACCGCCCGCGGGATATAGCAGCGAGACACTGGCGATATCGTCGGCATCGAGCGGCCGGGCGCGGTTGGTAGCCCGCGATACCGCGGTGGACATGGTGGCGGATGTATAAGTGTGCTGTAAGCCGATAGCATGCCCGATCTCGTGAATCAGAGTCAGTAAGAAGGATTCCGAGTAACTTGGCCCCGTATAACCTTCATAACCATTGGCGGCCGCCCCCGGCAGCGGCACCATGTTGCTGTTCAGGAATATCTGGGAGGACTGGATCGGGACAAATTGGGTTCCATCCGCGGCGGTGGCTACGGTGTTAACGGGCACCTGCAGTGTGGCATACGCCAGCACTCCCGGCGGGATCTGATCGGTGAATGCCACTTCACCACCCGGTACGCTTTGGCTCGTGCCGGCGATCTGTAGCCCGCCAAAGGCGACCCGCAACGCCGAACTGGGCAGCGCGTTCCAGACCTGTGTGGCATTGCGGATCTGCTGGACGAGCGAAGGAAAGCTGTCATTCGCCGTAAAACTGCTGGGGCCGGCGTTCGAGACAAAGAAGGTAACCGTGTTGTCAGGGAGCGCGGTCAAATCGAATTTTTCAAAGGCCAGCGAGTACTGCGGCGAGGAAGTCAGATAATGGACGTAGTGGTAGTAGGCCGCCAACGGGGTCACGGCGATAGCGAGCACGCCCGCTATGGAGGGCCATCGCTTGAGCCGCACCAGCATTACGTCGTGCCTCCCGTGGTGATGGCCGAGATCAATTGCGAAAGCGGCATGCTGATGGGCTGGCTCTGGACCGCCAGCCCGGTGGCGGGCGCCAGGACAGTTTCGGTGGACGGCATCTGCGCGGCGGTCAGATTACCCGCCGTTCCCAGCAGGTTGAACACGCCTTGGGTGAAGCCCATGGTATAAGTCTGGCCGCGGCTCGACTTCCACAAAAACAGGACGTATTGCTGACCGGTGACCAACTGCGGCACACCGGGACAAATCTGCCGCATGCCTTTGGCGGTTCCGCCGGGAACCATCACATCGATGGTGCTTTGGCTGGGGCCCTTCCACTGGGCCACGACGTTCACCGTATAGTGCGTGTAGATGGAAGAACCGGTGAAGGAGGCCGAAGATGCGGCGACCTGCGCCTGCACGATGGTGGTGGATTTTGAAATCAGGTCGTTGAGGCTGAGCAGTTCTAAGGTGGCACTCCAAGCCGGTGCAGCCCAAAGGGCCAGGCACAGCGCCGCGCGCACGGATTTCAGCACATTGTCGGGGGAGGCAATTGGCATACCGTTACAATTGATTGATACTAAAAGACTTATTATAGCATGGGCGGAGCTGGCTGGGTTGCCTGGACACGCGCTCGTGGCGGCATGCCCCAGCGGGTGATACTCACTTCGTTATATTGATGAGAACCGTCACGCCGCCGTTACTGTCCGGTGCGACCAGGTCCGGCAGGTCGGCTTTGGGCGACTGCCCATGCAGATTCTCGAATAAGACTTGGCCCAGCCCGCCACCCGCTCCCACGGCGAATGGCGCTAGAAATGTACCGTCTCCCTTGCCCAGCGCGATTCCGATGCTCCCATCCGCCGGGAGCAGGAGGTCCGGGATACCGTCGCCATTCACATCCCCGATCTGGGCGGGGAGTTCGTCGACAAACGGGAATGGAATGTTCTGCTGGATCAACTTAAGCCCTCCTTTTCCATTGCCGAGATAAATACTGGCTGTGGCGGTGAATTCAGTTGCCACCGCGTCCAGATTCCCATCCCGATTTAGGTCGGCCAGCATGATCGCGATCGGTGTACCTTTACCGTTGATAGTGGTGACTGTGAATCCGCCCTGCTGGTTGTTCAGCAGAACGTACAGCGCGCCGGTGACACCCCCGTTGACACTCGGTTCCACCCCGACGATGTCAGTCCATCCGTCATTATTCAAGTCTCCGGCCGCGATCCAGGCATAGCCGGGGTATGGCGGCGCCGGACTGATGGTCACGGGCGCTTGAAAGGTCCCATCCCCATTTCCCAGGGCCAATTCGTTGGAGGAATCCGCGAAGTCCGGTTTCCCGTCATGGTTGAAATCCCCGAGCACCATGTTAATGGTGGGGCCGACCGGAATAACGCTCGCCAGCCGGAAGGTACCGTCTCCGTTGCCCAGGTATGCGCCCACTCCTCCCAGCCCATTGGCCCCGACCAGCAGATCCGGAATGCCGTCGCCGTTCAGATCCCCCGTGATCGGGCAGCCCACGCCGGACACCGCGAAGGATGGTCCTGTAGTATAAGGGGCACTGGCGTTTCCGGTGCCCAGAAGAACGGTGATCCCTTGCGTGGTGGGCACCGCCAAGTCCGGCTTACCATCGCCATTGAAATCCGCCGCTGCACCGCAGTTGCCGCCGCCGGGCACCGGAGTCCATTTGCCGTCGATAAACGTGCCGTTGCCCTGGTTGAGCAGTACGGACACGGATTGGTTCAGCCCAGTGACGATGTCGTTCACGCCATTGTTCCGCAAATCCTTCACTACCACGCTGTACCACCCATTGGTGTTCGCCACAGGGTAATTTATCGGCGGCGCGAATTTGTGCTCGCCCAAGCCGAGGGAGACATCACCATCGCTGCTCACCGGATCCCGTCGCCGTTGACATCAGCTACGGATACATGCCCACCAGAAGAGGGATAGTCGCGCCGCGCAAAAAACTTCGGTTGCGTGATCGTAGGCGCGGCGAGCGCGCTACAGCACAGAATCGAAAGCAGGACGGCGCTTCTCATCGGCGGTCACCTCCGAGATACTGCCCACTTACGTGGGTCACAGTATGTCCAGTATATACCAGTCTGCAGCGACTTAGACCGGCCAAGCGACGATTCGGCGGAAATCAGAGTGGGCCAGCAGTTCCGGTACCGGCTGATAGCCAGGAAAGGTGACGAGCGCGACCTGGAGGCCCGATCGTCTGGCGTGCTTCATGGCTGGGATGCAGTCGGTGTCGTTTGTTGCCAGCGCAATCAGATCGACAGAGCGATTGGACGAGAGATTCGCCATGTCGATGCCGATCCGCATGTCCACACCTTTCTGTTCGAATTCCGGGTGAAAATCGGCATCTGTTAGCGGTTGGCCAGGAGTGTAAGGGATTCGGTTGTTGTTGATGACAAAGCCGCGAAATTTGAGTAATCCCAACCGTACCGAGAAAAGGTCTTTGTACGAAAGCGTCTTGAGCCAGGCGTCACTTCCCGTGAACGTCGTGCTTTGGCCGGAGACAGGAAGGACGGCGGTACCGTTATACGGCGCGCAATCGTAGTACATGATCCGGTGGATGGTCTCGCCCGCGATGGCGCAGGCCAGTCCGATTTTCTCTATGTAAGCTGGATCGTAAGTTTTCCCCGCATGTCTGGCGTGCACACGGACGTGGCCGCCGTCGAGCATGACCGCGATCTTGCCGGGCATAAAAGTAAAAGGCCCAAAGGGTGGAACCCAATGGGCCTCGTATAGTGCTCGCCTACGAGCGTAGCGGATAGACTGCGATGGCCTTTCGACCACCAAACTGAAGTATGACACAATGGCCGCAATTTCGCAATTGCGACAGTCGGCCGGACCGCCGCACACCTGTATCTCACTTGGTAATGTTGATCAGCACCGTCACGCCGCCGTTACTGTCCGGCGCGACCAAGTCCGGCAGGTCGGCTTTCGGCGACCGCCCGTGCAGATTCTCGAATAAGACTTGGCCCAACCCGCCACCCGCTCCCACGGCGAACGGCGCCAAGAATGTGCCATCTCCCTTGCCCAGCGCGATCCCGATACTGCCGTCCGCCGGCAGCACGAGGTCTGGGATTCCATCGCCATTCACATCCCCGATCTGGGCGGGGAGTTCGTCGACAAACGGGAATGGAATGTTCTGCTGGATCAACTTAAGCCCTCCTTTTCCATTGCCGAGATAAACACTGGCCGTGGCGTTGCCATCTTCGGTAGCTATGGCGTCCAGGTTTCCATCCCTGTTCAGATCGCGTAACATGATCGCAATCGGTCCGCCGCTGTCGGTGATCGTGGTAAGCGTGAAGCCGCCTTCCTGGTCATTCAGCAGAACGTATAGCGCGCCCTTTACGCCCCCGTCAACACTCCATTCCACGCCCACAATGTCAGTCCATCCGTCATTATTCAAGTCCCCAGCGGCGATCCAACTGTAACCAGGGTATGGCGGCGCAGGATTGATGGTCACTGGCGATTGAAAGGTCCCATCGCCGTTCCCCAGAGCCAATTCGTTAGAGGAGTCCGCGAAGTCCGGTTTCCCATCGTGGTTGAAATCGCCCAGCACCATGTTAATGGTGGGGCCGACCGGAATAACGCTCGCCAGCCGGAAGGTGCCGTCTCCGTTGCCCAAGTAGGCGCCTACTCCTCCCAGCCCACTGGCCCCGACCAGCAGATCCGGAATGCCGTCGCCGTTCAAGTCCCCCGTGATCGGGCAGCCCACGCCAGATACCGCAAACGATGGTCCGGTAGCGTAAGGGGCACTGGCGTTTCCGGTGCCCAATAGAACGGTGATCCCTTGCGTGGTGGGAACCGCCAAATCCGGCTTGCCATCACCGTTGAAATCCGCCGCTGCGCCGCAGTTGCCGGCGCCTGGCACCGAAGTCCATTTGCCGTCGATAAACGTGCCGTTGCCTTGGTTGAGCAGCACGGACACGGATTGGTTCAGCCCAGTGACGATGTCGTTCACGCCATTGTTGCGCAGATCCTTTACCACCACGCTGAACCACCCGTTGGTGTTCGCCACAGGATAATTAATCGGCGGCGCGAATTTGTGGTCGCCCAAGCCGAGTGCGACATCGCCGTAGCTGCTCACCAGATCCGGTATGTGATCTCCGTTTACGTCGCCGACAGCGACCTGATTGCCCGTAATGGAGATTTGGGTATGGATCGGAAATCCTCCGTGTCCGTCATTCCAATAGATGGTGGCGCCGGGCACTACGATATCCGGATGGCCGTCGCCGTTTACATCGGCGACCGAGATGAAGATTGGGGAACTGCCGCCATAAAATACCGGAGTCTGAAAGGTACCGTTGCCATTGCCGAAGGACACCAGGATTCCATTCGATTTGCCGGTTGGGCTGTAGGTCAGTGCGAGGTCGAGATTGCCATCTCCGTTAAAGTCTGCCGTAGCAACAGCACGCACCGGCGGAGAATAGGCATCGCCAGAAATGGCCAGGACGAGCATGCCAGAACTAAAAACACCACCCCCTTTGCCAGCGAACAACCAAATGCCGCTGCTGCCTGAAGCGACAACGTCTGGAATGCCGTCACCGTTGAAGTCTCCCACAACCGGGTTCCCAACCGTGACGTCGGTACCCGCTGAATACAAAATTGGCGCTTGGAAGGTCCCATCGCCGTTGCCAAAACAGACGCCGATTCCTGCCCCGGGGCGCAAGCCGGCGGGTCCCCCGCCGATAACCAGATCCACCTTACCATCCCCGTTCAGATCAACCGGTACTCCACCGTTGATAACCTCCCACTGTACGTCCGAGTTAGTAGGTGCCCGAAAAGTGCCGTTGCCATTTCCCAGCAAGACGCTAACGGTGGGAAAACCGCCGACCCCGATGATATCCGGTTTGCCATCGCCGTTGACATCGGCTACGGATACATACACACCTCCAGAGGGATAGTCGCGCCGTGCGAAAAACTTGGGTTGCGTGATAGTGGGTGCGGCGAGCGCGCTACAGCACAGAATTAGCAAAACCGCGTTTCTCATCGAGCACCCTCCGTGGCTCGGCGCCGCTACGCCGCGATTTCGCGCAGCACTTCCGGATGCAGCTCCGCGACCCGAATCAGCGTCTTGGCCGTCCCACTCGACGCGCGGCGCCCTGCGCCCAGCAGGGCCGCGAACTGCGCCTGCGTCAGGCCGGACTTGAGCCGTGCTCGCGTGATGGGTGAATGCGGCTCGACGGTGGTCCGCTTGCCGCGCCCGGCTTTTATTTCGTTCCCCTTCGAGAACCTCTTGCCAAATGTTACGGCCGGCCTCTCGTTTGTGCAGTCACGTAACCCGCCTGCAGCCGGATTTCGCACCATGAACTCCTGCAGCTTTAAACTCCGGGAAACCGCTTGCTCACGCGCGCGGCTCGGAATTGCGCGCGCGGTTCGGAAGTGCGCGTGCGGCACGGAAAACGCAGTTATGATTTTCTGACGATCAATAAAGGTACCCGCAGCTCGTGGCGCACTGGATTAATAGTATCCCCGAAGATCAGATCTTTCAAGCGGCGGTGGCCGTGCGCTCCCATGATGATCAGGTCAGGGTGGACTTGATTGGCGTACTGCACGATCTGGCGGCCCGGGCGCGGTGAATGCAGGATGGCGGTTTCGACTTCCAGGCCCTCGGCGCGCAACGCCTGGGCGATGCCATCCAGGTAATGCTCGCCCGCCTCCACTTCGGCGGTGGACGATAGCGGTCCATAAATCCGGCTGGTCACGCCCTCTTCCACGTGCAGCAGATACAGCTTGGCGCCGTGCAGTTTGGCCATAGCGGCGGCGTGGCTGACAGCCTGGCGGTCGAGCTCGGTGTGATCGAGCGGAACCAGGATGCGGCGGTATCCGATGGCGGCGGGCGGCTCCGCGCCCGGTTCGGGGATGCTGAGCGATGCGCGCCCGAAGCCGTGCCGCGCCCAGTGGGCGATCAGCGGCTCAAACGAGATCCAGAGCAGCAGGCCGGCGATGCCGGTCCCCACCAGGGTCAGCGGGAACCAGATGATGGGACGGCTGACGGAAGAGCCGAGCAGTTGACCGAGGCCATCGACGAGCAGCCAGATGTTGAGGGCCAGGATCAGCAGGGCGGCGGCCCACGAGAGCCATTGGATCCAGGCCTTGTTGGCGAAGGCGCCCATGCGGCGGCGGTCGCTGGTGAAGTGGATCAGGGGAATGACGGCGAACGGCAACTGCATGCTGAGGATCACCTGGCTGAGGATGAGCAGTTGGTAGGTGCCCTTGTCGCCGGAAACGTAGATGACGATGGCGGCGGGGATGATGGCGATGGTGCGGGTGATCAGGCGGCGGAGCCAGGGGCGCATGCGGATATTCAGGAAGCCTTCCATCACGATCTGGCCGGCGAGCGTGCCGGTGAGCGTGGAGGACTGGCCGGAACATAGCAGCGCGATGGCGAAGAGGATGCCGGCGAAGGCGGAGCCCAGCAGCGGGACCAACAGCAGGTGTGCCTGCTGGATCTCGGTGACGACTACGCCGTGGCGGAAGAAGACCGCCGCGGAAAGGATCAGGATAGCCAGGTTCACCAGCAGGGCGGCGTTCAGCGCGACGACGGAATCGACCAGATTGTAGCGGCAGGCGCGGCGCTTACCCGCCTCGGAATGTCCGATCTGGCGGGTCTGCACCAGTGCCGAATGCAGGTAGAGATTGTGCGGCATCACGGTGGCGCCCAGCATGCCGATGGAGATATACAGGGTCTGGCCGCTGATGCGGGGAATCACGCCGCGCAGAATGTGCCCGGCGTCGGGCTTGGCGAGAATGATTTCGATACAGAAACAGCCTGCCATTACGGCGATGAGCGCCAGGATGAACGCCTCAATGTACCGGATACCGAGGCCCTGGAACCAGAGAAGCAAGAGTGTATCGGCGGCGGTGAGCAGCACGCCGATCAGCAGCGGAATGTGGAACAGCAGATTGAGGGCGATGGCGGCACCCAGGACTTCGGCCAGATCACACGCGGCGATGGCGATTTCGCAGAGCACCCAGAGGGCGACGGTGACGGGGCGCGGGTAAGTTTCGCGGCAGGCCTGCGCCAGGTCGCGGCCGGAGACGATGCCGAGGCGGGCGCTGAGGGTTTGCAGCAGGATGGCCATCAGGTTGGACATGATGAGCACCCAGATGAGGGTGTAGCCGAAGCGCGCGCCGCCTTCGAGGTCGGTGGCCCAATTGCCGGGGTCCATATAGCCGACGCTGACGAGGTAAGCGGGTCCGGCGAAGGCGAACAGGCGCCGCCAGACCGGCATGTCGGCGGTGTCCACAGTGGAGTGGACATCGGCCAGGGAGCGGGAGGCGGGATTCGCGGTCGTAATCACGGTGTCGGGAACGAGCTTAACTATGGTTAACACATGTGGGCGGCAGTGTCAACCTTAATTTGAAAATTTGGATTTGCAATTTGCGGCCGATCAGACCCCCGATAGTTTGGGTTCAAATGGTAATTTTCACTCGACGGGAGGGGCGGCTTACGAGGCGGCCACGGGATGAGCCTGGGCTGAGCCCCACATTAGATTATGACTCGCCAGCAGGGTTAATAGCGACAGCGAGAATGCCTGGATGGCTATTTGGGCGGCGATCCACTCGCCATGTTCCTGCATCAGCAGCACATAGGGAAAGGGGACGCAAAGCAGGAGCGCACCATAGCGTAGCGCCTTTGAAACCGGCAGCCGCAGGGCCAGGGCGCAGGCCGGCAGCAGCAGCAGTCCATCGTAGACGTAGGCGTGATGGCTGACGAGCAATCCGCCGGTCACCGCGGCGGTGGCTCCTATGGTGAGTGGGGAACGCCGCGCGACGATCCAGACCGCGGCCAGTGTGAGGACGGCCAGCACGGCCTCGAGAGGGCCCCCATATGGCAGCGCGTGCGTGAGTCCGCAGAGATTGGGCATCTTGGCAGGTGACGGGCTGAAATCGGAAATTGCCGCTAGCCGCAGCAGTCGCGCAGGCCAACCGCGCCCCTCCGCGGCGAAAGAAATTGCCAATTGGAGCGCGCCGCCCGCACATCCGCCGGCCAATGCGCCCCACCTGCGCCGGGCCAGCAGAAACACCGGAATTCCGAGCGCCAGGTGGAACTTGGCGGCGCACAACGAGAAGACCAGGCCAGCCACGAAATCCCGCTTGGACCGCAACAGGCGCAGTCCCACGGTGATGCAAAACAGAAAGAGCCCGGTATCCTGACCGGTCGAAAGCAGGATGGCCGCCGGGCACGACCAGCACAGCATCATGATGAGATCCAGGCGGCGGTGCACCGGCCAGAGCATCGCAAAACCAATCATCGCGGCCAGGTTGATGGCCATCCAGGCCACCCGCGCATACTGGTATGGCAGCGCTGTCAGGGGCTTGATCAATATGGCATAAACCGGCAAGCGCCCGAAGGGGACGGGGTGTGTTCCGTAGTGCAGCTCCAGTTCCTCTAAGCGATCCCAGTCGTATAGATGGCCGCTGCCGGCCAGTTGCGACCCGCAATAGAACTGGTTAAAGTCGGTGGTACGTTCGAATAGGCTGAACCCCATCCAAAGGCAGACACTCGCTCCGATCAGGCAGGTTAAACGGAACACAGCACTCATTATCCCGGCAAGCGCCGGCTTCCGCATGCTCCCGATTGTTAACCACAGTGGGGGGGCGATCCGGAAGAGGCGGGATTCGAGCCAAACCGCGCCCGCCGCGACGGAAGGCCAAGCACAGGCCTACCAGGTAGTGCTCCCGGAATGCCAAGATAGCCATCACCGTAACCCCGAGAAGCGCACCCGCCAGTACACGGCATGTGCGTCCGGATGTGCGCGCGTGCTGGGGGCGAAAGGCGGCACGCCAACCGGTGGAGGCGAGTAGGGAAAGCTCGGCCCGAAGATGTGCACCGGTCTTACCGCGGGATAAAAGTTGTAGGCGAGAAACCCTCCGGTGGACCGCCACCATGGAATGCGGTCAGGATGCGCGACGTCTGCTGGCGGCGTCGCTCCGCGTCATAGTGCGTCCGATCCGCGTCATAGTGCGTCCGCTCCGCGTCAGGGCAAAGACGATCGCCCCGAGGCGTGCCAAGAGTTGGCTCATGAGGAAGGTCGGCTGGACGCTCTAGTGTTAATGAAATACATATAATAACAGACAGTATATAATTGGATGCAATAATGTTACTGCTACTAGATAGAAGCCCGAAACGATCAGGAACAGCAGGCTTTTCAAACTCCCAAGCCCAGGAAGGCGAGGGACCCTTCCAGCACTTCCCTGCCCTCCATGACGGCGTAGATTGCCGCAAAAACGGCGCCAAACAACGGAGCGCCAGCCAGACTCGGGAGCTCAGGCCGGGTCCAGAGGTAGATGACGAACGCCAACAACAGCTTATTTTAGATAGAGATGCTTAGAAATCTGACACCCGGGGCAGTTATCTTACAGTTAAGAAGCTGGCTGAGACCAGCATCAGCATAGCTACTAGAATGGCGTCGACTACGACCCGCCTCCACGGAATGGTTTTCCAATGCCGCCAAGTGGTGTGGCTTAGGGTCTCTAGCGCCGGCGGCAACTGATCGAGCGCGTAATCCGCGGCGGTTCCATCGTGCATGGCTGCCTCCTTCCGTATTATGCAGGCGGACAGCCGGCGGCGTCTGTACTCCATTTGGTTAGCTACTGGCCGCGGCAGCAGGAAACCGCCTGGAGTCGAATGCGATACTGGGGTTCTGCAGCGAACATGCACGCCATCGGCATCATAGAGGCCAAGCCAAAATCTGTCAGTCCGGAAACCGTGCTGAAACGAATCGGCGTCGGCGCATTGGTGCTGGTTCCGCTGCTGATTGCCTGGCGCGTCGGATACGATTCGTTTGTAGACAGGGCCATCCATTTCAATATCATTTCGGGCATGGGAATGTGGGGTACGTTCGTGGTGCACATGGCCACGCGCCCCAGCCGGAAAGAGATCGGCGCCACGCTTGCGCTGGGGTTGTGCATCCGCCTGCTCTACGCCGGCGCGACGGGTGACAGCGGTTATTCGGGTGGGGTCTGGATCGCCGCGGGCACTTACCTGGGACTGGCGAGTGTTCTGGTGCTGCTGATCGAGGCGATGCGGGTGAAGACCGCGCGGCGGGCTTTGATCCTGCGTACTCTGGGCGTGATTGCCGCATTCAACTACTTGGGATTTTGCGCGATTTTCCTCCTATCATTTACCAAACTCGCGCTGCCGCATAAACTGGACTATTTCCTGTATGCGTTTGACGGCTCGCTCGGGTTTGAGCCCAGCTTTGTGGCCGGCAAGCTTGTCCGGGCCGTGCCGGCGCTCGATTGGTTGACCGCCACGGTATACAACGGCCTGGGATTGTGGTTCTGCATTGTTTATGCCGCCCATACCAGGGCACATGGCAAGCACCGGATTAACATCCTGGTTCTACTGATCGCGGATGTTTTTGTCGGCGTAGCACTCTACTTTGTTTTTCCGGCGGCCGGTCCGAGGTATGCATTTCCCGCGTTCCCGAATCTGCCCGCGGCGGTGCGCGCCGGAGCCGTTCGATTCGAAGGCATCCCCAACGCCATGCCGTCTCTGCATATGGCCGGCACGCTCATGGTTTTTTGGCTGTCGCGCCCGTGGCCGCGCCTGCGGATGTTCACCGGCGGAATTTGTGCTATGACGGCGCTGGCTACGATGAGCATGGGTGAGCACTACCTGGTCGATCTAGTGGTCGCGGTTCCGTATTCGCTGGCTATTTTTGCCCTGGCGGCAAATGCGCCCGATCGGAGATTCCCACTAGCGGTGGGCGCAGGGATGGTTTTGATCTGGCTGGCCGTGCTGCGATATGGGAATTTGCATGCGGCGGTTTCGTGGGGGCTGGTTATTGTGACGCTGGCGATTTGTTGGAAGGTGCAGCGGCGATTTGCCGGCGGAATTTGGGATTTAGCGGAAACGGGCTGAGAAACCCGGAATCCCGGCGATCGGCAGGTCCGTGGGGTGGAGCGTAGTTCCGGCGAGGAGAGGCTCCACACAGATGCGCGCGCTCGACGGCGCGCAGAGATCGATGTTGTATAAGGGCAGGTCGCGCATTTTGACCACATACCCGCCGGTCTGGATACTCCAGGATTCTTCGTACTGCGAGACTACGAACGGGTTCTCCCGATTGGCGCGCACGCGGAACTGCGCCGTGGATGGCTCATAGTTGGCATAGCTGAAACACCGGCCCACGCAAATGCGGTCGACCAGGTGCGCCAACGGGTTTACGCGGCTGGCTGAATCCGCCAGCACGCTCACCACGCGTTGGTCTGGCGGGAGTTGCTCCACGGCCTGCTCCATTTGCGTTTCCACCACGTTGAGCGCGCGCTCGTCACGATACGACAAGCCGAAGAATACCAGCGCAATCACCGCCATGGCGCCCAGCAGCGGTTTGGGCAGCCGCACCGCAGCGGCCAGCGCGCAGAACAACACTGCGCCGGCCAGGGACATGCGCTCGGCCAGGAACATCAGCCCGTGGCGGAAGCCGGGCAACAGCACGCCATCCGGCAGCAGCACCATCGCCGCGGCGCTCAGCAGGCAGAGTTGAAAGCGGGTGTCGAGCACCGTGCGCAGGGCGCCGCGGCTGGCAATGACGCGCTCAAAGCACACCACCCACACCGCCAGTAGGGCAATGGCAATGCCGATGTAGCTTCGCCCATAGATCCAAACCTGGTCCGCTCCGGTCATGGCCATGAACTGGCTTGGACCCCGGGTGGAGGCGAAGTTCGACCCAAGAATCGCTCCTGCGAGGGCCAGTGCCACCGTGCCCGCAGCCAGGAGCCACAAACGCCGCCGCGGCGCCAGAGCTTGCGCGGCGCGCCCGTAGACGAGCACGCCCAGAGCCCAAACCACCGGCAGGGCGTGCGCCACAAAAGCGAGAGCCAACAGAGCCGCGGCGCCGGCCATCGCCCAATGCTCCCGGCGGCGAAAAGACGCCAGCGCGCCGAAACACAGGCCCAGCGATATATAAAAGTTAAACAGGCCCATGTGGAAGACCCAGCCATACGCCAACATGGCCAGGCAGGGCGCCCAGTGCCAGGGCGGCGTAGCGGGCCGCACGCGCGAGCTGGACCACACGTAGGCAAACGCGCCCCAGAAGAAGATCAGCACGGCCATCGAGACCGCGATGCGCTCGGCCGCGGCCGGCCCCCAGGCGCGCATCAGGCCGCTGAGCATCAGGTCGAATAAAACGTTGTTGGATTGCGTGGCCAGGGTCAGCCCCGGCGCTTGCCCGCGGGCGATCAATTGGGCCAGCCAGGCGTTGTAAATGTGACTCGAGAGATCGCCGGCCTGGATGCGCGGCTGCCAGACACAGGGCACCAGCAGCAGCCCGGACAAGCCGATTACGCAACCGGACGGCCGAACACTCGCATTCACGCCCGTTCTCTCCGCAGCCCCCGCAGCTCCATTATGAGTTCGAAGCGGGCCTCTACGGAATCCGGCTTTTCGCCTATTTGCTGAATATTCTCTTCTGCTATTCCTTCTAAGCCGCCGGCCATCGTGAGGTAAGCGATGCGCGACGGCTCAATCTGCATGATGCGGCAGCAGGTGGCGTCCACCGCGATGGGATCGTGCCCGGTCACGATCACGCCCGCGGGCTTGGGCTGTCCCTGGATAGGCCCGTTGCCATCCATGCCCACGATTCCGTCCACGATGGCGAAGTGGTTGGGAAAAAGCGAATGCAAATCGGCGATGCTTTGGTGGATACCGGCCCAGTGCAGCACGTTCTTGGGCCATCCGTAGACTCCGCCGGGAACGATGCCGAACAGGTTTTTCATGGACAGGGTGGCGCCGGCCCAATGGTGCGTTTTCATCTTGGGCATGGAAACCAGCAGATCGGTCGAAAGCACCGTATGCGGCAGGTAAAGCGAGCGCAGGCGGGACACTGGATGCGGCAATTCGACGGGCGAGACTTCGTCCAGATTCAGGTCCGTAAACAGGTCGTCGAAATGGGGAATGGTGCGGAAGTATCCGGCGGCGTCGGCCAGGTCGAGGGTGCCGCGGCGATGGCCCGGACCCTCCGCGATGGCCACGGATGCGCCCAACGCGCGGAAGGCTTCGAGCGCCGCATGCACCATCATGGGGTGTGTGTTGATAGTGCTTTCGGGCTCGAATTCCACCAGGTTGGGCTTCAGCAGGACGCGGCGTCCGCGCACATTGAGCTGGTGCGCGGCCAGCACGCGGCGCATGGTGTCGTAAAGATCCTGCGAGTAGGTAGCGGCACGCGTGATATTGACCAGCGCATGCGGGCGCGGCGCGCGCGCACGGCTGCAGGCGGCCAGACCAAGGGCCGCCGGAGCGAGCGTGGTTCCGAGGAGAAAATCGCGGCGGCTAGACGGCATGGGCCTCCCGATAAGCCTGCACGGCAGGCAGGACTTGGACCACTACGTAACCCAAAAAAGCGAGTATGGCCAGCCGGGTGCCCAGCAGCAGACCCGCGCCGCGGGCGGTGGGCAGCACGATGAGCAATGCAGGCAGCAGCAGCGCGCAATCCTGCATGTATGCATGGCGGCTAACGAGCAGGCCGTGCAGATTGGACATAATGGCGGCGTATTCGAGCGGCCAATGCCGGCCCGCCACGGCGAACGAGATCGGCAGCAGGGCCGCGGCGCCGGCTACTAAGCCCTGCCACAATCGATGGCACCAGAGCAGCAGCGGCGGGAACAAGTGAAATTTGGCCGCGCATAACGCCAGCACCAGTCCGGTGAGAAACGGGCGCGAGTGGCGAATGCGCAGCGCGATCGAGATCCACAGTAATCCCATCACCGCGCCGGTCAGCACAGCCGCCCACAGGGGCCAAGCCACCTGGTAAGGAAGCTGCGCGAGCGGCCAGAAGACCAACGCCAGGAATGGCAGGCGGGTGTCCAGAAGATCCGGATGTATGCTTGCGGAAATCGCGCGTTCGGTCTGCAGGACTTGCGTGGCGTTGAAGAGCTGGCGGCGCGCCATGAGCTGGCCCGAGATGTAGGAAACCTGGAAGTCGTTATCGCTGCGGTTCACTCGATGCCGGATGGGGGGCAGGAAAAGCGTCGCCGTCACCGCCAGGCCGGCGGCTGCACAGGCTACCGTTTGCCAACTCCTTATCATTTGCCTATTCCAGTGCCTATTCCAGAAATACGTTGTGGCCCTGCTCGGCCGCGGCCGCCAGCAGGGTCAACGCGGTGTCCGGCAAGGTGCGGCAAGGCATGCAAAAAATGGGAGCAGCGGCCGGAACTTGCCGGTGAGCCAGCAAGCCGAGCCGTAACCAGGCGGCTCCGCCCGAGGACCGTTGCTCCCGCAAAAAACGCTGTGCCAGGCGAAAGCTATCCCCCAGCATCGCCCGGTCCGTACCTGCCAACGCCAACAGAGCCTGCCCGGTGGTCTCCGGGTAGGAATCCGAGTTGTACCCCAGGGCGCGCGCGGCGCCGTGATTCCAACCGCCGTCGGCGCACCGCCGCGCCAACAGGAAAGCCTGCGCGCGGGCGATACGCTCCCGGAGATCGCGCGAAGGCTGCCGCCGGCAGCACGCCTGCAATGCCAGAATTCCGAGAGAGGTGGGGGTGACCCACGCAGCCGTGCCGGGAAACCAAGGCCAGCCGTCCAGACCGTGTGCATCCGGAAACTTGCCCTCGCGCAAAAACCAGCCCCAACGGTAAATCGCCGAAGATTCCTTGCCGCTTAGACCAGTGAGCCACTGGACGGCGCGCGCGTGCCTGGCGGGCCCAATCGATTCCGGGGGTAGCAGAGCTACCAAGGCCGTCACCCAGGTGCTGCGATCGACGGAGCGACGCGGTTTCCACCCGCCGTCCGCACCCTGTGCCGATTCGAGCCAGGCGAGCGCATCCGGTTTCCGTGGCGCGGTGGCGCGGGTTGCCTGGCAGGCCAGCAACGCGTAAACGGTAGGCTCGGTCCACGAGCCGCCTTTGTGATAGGGCCAGCCTCCGTCCGGATTTTGAGCCGCGCGGATCGTTTCGAGCGCGCTGTGATCGATTTCCAAAACCAGTGATCCTTTTACTAGTTGGGCGAAAGCCCTGCGCCGGCTAAAGCCCTGCGCCGGCTACAGCCCCAATGCCATTTAGTTATCCCAATATTGGGAATGCTGCATGCAGACCTCCAGGTCTGCGCGGGTCCTCCAGGACCCGCCCTTCGCGCTTGGAATCAGCCGTTCCAAACGCCAGCAGGCCGACGTGGACGTCGGCCGCAGGACTGGAGTCCCGCCCCACAATTTATGCAGGTGTTCGGTCGCGCGAAAACTAAGTGCATTGAGGCTAAAGCCCGCGCTCCAAAACCGCCAATTTTTTTGCGGCAGTTCTAAAAGGCGCGGGGGCGCTACGGGTAAGCGCCGCGCCGCGCCACATGCCTTGCGAGCCAGTAAATACAGGGGGCAACTACCGTACAGCTTTGCGGCGCCGGCGGCGCTGCAAGAGCAGCAAAAGGACTACGCCAGCCGCAACCCAGATCAGAACCTGCATCATGGTGCTATTCATGACCTTGTCTCCTTTCTTAAGAGTGACTCATGCTCCAAAAATTGTTCGCGGTCCGCGTTCCGGCTTACGAGAAGCCCTTCATCAGCGGCAGCAGATACTTCACGACACCCAACACGCCGGGCCCGGCGCATACCAGCATCATGGCCGGCAGAATAAAGAAGAAGATGGGAAAGACCAGTTTCACGCCCACCTTGGCGGCGCGCTCCTCAGCCTCCTGGCGGCGGCGCACGCGCAGGTGATCGGAATGTTGGCGCAGCGACTCCGCGACGCTGGTGCCGAACCGGTCGTTCTGAATCAGGATCGCGGTCAGCTTGCGCAACTCGGGTTCCCCGGAGCGCTCGCCCAGGTTCTTCAACGCGTCCGCGCGCCGCTTACCGGCCCGGATCTCGAGATTCGTCAGCGTGAACTCTTCGGTGAGTTCGCGGTGCGCGTTGCGCAATTCCGTGGCGACGTATTGGATGGCCTGGTCCAGGCCCAGGCCGGCTTCCACCGCGATCACCATCAGGTCCAGGGCGTCGGGCAGCGCCAGCCGCAAGATGGTCAACCGCTTCTTTATGCGCTTTTCCAGCATGAAATTCGGCCCGATCCATCCGCCCAGCGCCATGGCCGCCGGGAATACGATGTGTAGCGACGGATTAGCGCTTATGGAATTGCGCAGGAGCAGCCCCAGCAGTCCGAAGGTCACCGTGGCCAGCAGGCGGATGCCGTAATAAATCTTTACGGCGTTGTCGGAACGGTAGCCGGCGTGCGTCAACATGGTGCGGGTGACCGAGCTGTCGTCGGAGGACACCGGCATCAACTCGCCGACCTTCTGAATGAACTTGAACTCCCGCGCCTTACGCACCTCGACGTCTTCCTGGTTACCGGCCGTGGGCGCCTCGATTACCGGCTCGCCGAGCTGTTCGTAGACCTGGCCGGGCTTGGCGTAACGCTGATAGCCGAAGACGCCGATGGCTCCCATCACCAGCAAGAAGAACGCGACGATCGCATAAATGGGCATGGTTACACCTTGATCTTGACGATGCGACGGATAAAATAATTTCCCAGCAGCACGGATACGCCCGCGCCTATGATCAGATACTTTCCATCCGGGTCCTTGGCCATTCCCTGCAGGTAGCCGGGGGCCACCGCCAGCAGCAGGAAGGCCGTCACCACCGGCAGGATGGTCAGGATCAAGCCGGTCAGCCGGCCGTGCGCGCTGGCCGCTTTCACTTCCCCATTCAAGCGGAACCGTTCGCGGATGACATGCGCCAGGCGGCCCAGAATCTCGTTGAGATTGCCGCCGGTCTGGCGCTGCAGCATCACCGTGGAGGTGAAGAATTTAAAATCGAGCAGCGGCACGCGCGTGGTCAGGTTGTTCAGGGCGTTGCCAATAGGGGCGCCCAGGTTGATTTCGTTGAAGACCGTGCGCAGTTCGGTGGAGAGCGGTTCGGGCACATGCTCGCCCACCATGGAGAGGCTGATCATGAAGGCGTGGCCGGCACGCACTGAGCGGGCCATGAAGTCTAGCGCCTCCGGGAACTGCTCCTCCAGGGCCTCCAGCCGCTTGCGCCGCTTCGTCCGCACGAAAAAGTAAGGTATCGCCGCGGTGGCAATCGCCAGCGGCAAGGCGGTCAGAAATCCGTTCACCAGGATTGGAAAACGCAGACCAACGAGAAGTCCGGGCAGGGCCGCGGCCGCGCTCGCCATGAACAGCGTGGAGGGCGTCCAACTGAGCCCCGATTGCTTGAGGGTGGTTTGCAGATGATTCGACAGGTTCATCGAATGCAGCAGCTTAGCCAAGCCGGCGACTTCCGGCTGAATGTCTTTGAGAAGCTTGGTTACCGGCATCGGGCGGGCGCCCGCGACGGTATGCAGCATGTCTTTTACGATCTTCTGCCGGTGCTGCTGGCTGTACAGAAAGCCGAACACGGCAATAGCCATGACGATGGCGAAGACCAGAAGAAAGATGCCTGCCATCAGAAGTGACATATGCTAATTGATCTCCACGATCGTCTGGAACAGCGAGGCCGGCAGTTGGATGCCGCACGCCTTGATGCGCTCGTAAGCCCGCGGGCGAATGCCGGTGGCGCGGAACCGTCCGGTGACATGGCCATCTTCGGCCACGCCGCTTTTTTCGAACAGAAAGATATCCTGCAACGTGATAGTGTCCACTTCCATGCCGGTCACTTCCGTCATGTGCGTGACGCGGCGGGTGCCATCGCTGAAGCGCGACACCTGCACTACCAGGTCGATGGCGGCGGATATCTGCTGGCGGATGGCGCGTACACCCATATTGGAATTGCCCATGCCCACCATCACTTCCAGGCGCGACATGGCGTCGCGCGGGTTGTTGGAGTGGACCGTGGTCAGCGAGCCGTCGTGACCCGTGTTCATGGCCTGCAGCATGTCCAGCGCTTCCTCGCCGCGGCACTCACCGACGATGATGCGGTCGGGACGCATACGAAGGGCGTTGATGACCAGGTCGCGGATGCGCACGGCGCCCTGCCCTTCCACATTGGGCGGGCGGGTTTCCATACGCGCCACGTGCGTCTGCTGCAAGCGCAGCTCGGCGGCGTCTTCGATGGTGACGATGCGCTCGTCTTCCGGAATGTCGCTCGAGAGCACATTCAGCAGGGTGGTTTTTCCGGCGCCGGTGCCGCCGCAGATCAGGACGTTCAGGCGTGCGCGCACGGCCGCGCGCAGCATCTCCAGCATGCCGTCGGTAAGCGTGAGGCGCGCCACCAGGTCTTTGCCGTGCATCAGGCTCTTGCCGAATCGCCGGATGGAAAGCAGCGGTCCATCCACCGCAATCGGGGGAATAGCCGCGTTCACGCGCGAGCCATCCGGAAGGCGCGCATCCACCAGGGGCGAGGATTCGTCCACGCGCCGCCCAACGCGGGAAACGATTTTCTCGATGATCCGCAGTAGGTGCGCGTTATCCTTGAATTCCACTGGCGTGCGGAACAGTTTGCCGCTGCGCTCGATGTAGACCAGCCGCGGTGTGGTCACCAGAATGTCCGATACCGTGGGGTCCTGCAGCAGAGGCTCCAGCGGACCGAGTCCGAAGACCTCGTCCAGAACCTCTTCCACCACGCGCTCTTTTTCGAGCAGGCTGAGCGGTGTTTTCTCTTCTTCGAGCAGCTTGGCAACCGCACCGCGTACTTCCGTGCGGACGCGCTCGCCGCCCAGAGTCGCCAGGGCTTCCAGGTTGATGCGGTCCAGCAGCTTGCGATGGATCGCGAATTTCAACTCCTGGTGTTCCAGGGCGGCGCGATCCTGCGTGAACAGCCGGCTGACCCAGCCCGCTTCCTTTTCACCGTTTTTCGTTAGCGATCCGTTTATGGTCGTAGCCACGTTTATTAAGCTCCCAGCGGGTCCTGGAGGACCCGCGCAGACCTGGAGGTCCGCGCCACATTACCCGAACAGTGCGAACTTTTTCTTCTTGGGCTGCTGATCCACGCCCGCCATGCGCATAGCCAATTCCCGGATCTGTTTCCCCAGAACGCTGCGTTCCGGCAGCAGTTTGCCGAGTGAATAGCACTCGTGCAACTCCGGATAACTGCTGGGCAGCACCGCGTAGACGGGCAACCCCAAAATCTTTTCGATCTCGCCGGGCGCCAGTTCCGAGCGCTTCGGCACGCGGTTCAGAATCAGTTTCAGACGGTCCCGGCCGTAACCCGCGTCCATCAGGATTTGCAGCACCTGTTTGGCCTGGTGCAACGCCGGAACTTCCAGCGTGCTTACCAGGTAAGCCTCATCCATCTCTTCGAGGGCCGCTACGCCCACGCGCGTCAGGCTGCGCCCCAGATCGATGAGGGTGAAGTCGTAACACGACCGCAGGAAACTGAACAGTTGCCGCAACTGCTCCTGCCGCGGATAGGTTTTGTCGGCGGTGGCGGCCGGCGCCGCGATGATCTCGACGCCCGGAATGCCGTTCGATACCAGCGCCTTCCAGTAGCTCACATCCATGCGGTGCAGGTTGTTGACGGCGTCCAGGATGGAGTAGCCGGGCTTGGCCTTGGTCAGAAAACCAATCAGCCCGGCGTCCAGATCCAGATCCGCCAGCAACACCTTCTGGCCGCTGCGCCCCAGCTCCACAGCCAGGTGGCACACCAGCGTAGTGGCGCCGCAGCCGCCCTTCGAAGAGAAGAAGCCCACGGTGCGCCCGCCCCACCGCATGCCGCTGTGGCGCCGTCCGTCGGTAGCGCGGCGCTCCAGCGCGCCGCGCAGGGACGACTCGATCGGCGGATAGACATACTCGTTCACACCGGCCCGCATGGCGCTCAGGATGGCGTCCGGATCGGGCGAAATGTGCAGAGCCACAATCGTGGCATCCGGCGTTTTGGCCCGGATCATGGGAACCAATTCGCTCAGCGGCTCCTTGGCCAAGGCCACGTCCAGCAGCACGACCTCCGGACGCAGGCGTTCCAGCCGCTCCAAAAAGGAGCCGATGGTGGACATGTCCTGATGCTCGATGACCGGGCGCAACGGCAAGTTCGGCAAGCAGCTCTGAACTTCGTCCCAGAGCTGCTTGGTTTCGATTGCCAGGCCTAGCGTCAGCGAATACATGGCTCAGTGCCCTGATCCCGATCCCGAACCAGCGGGCGCTGGGGCCGTGGCTCCGGGTGGCGCACTCGCGGCTGGGGCAGCGGGTGTTCCGGGACCGGCCGGGCCGCCCGCCGGGTTCATCATCAGCGGCAGCAGCAGAGTCGGCTGTCCGCTGCCGGGCACCGGCCCTTGCTCCTTCTGCTGCATTTGCTGCAATTCTTCGAGCGGCAGCGTTTCGCGCTGCGGTTTCACCGGCACCGGGCCGGTGACGTCTACGCCGGGATTGCGCGGCGCTTCCTTCAGCGTGTCTTTCATGAACGGCTTGATCATGGGCACGTCCGGCCGCGGTTGTCCGGCCGGAACCGGCCGCACCAGCTCGGGTGTCACCATGATGAGCAGCTCTTCGTTGCTCTTGGTACGCGTGCGGCTCTGGAACAGCTTGCCCAGCAGCGGGATGTCTCCCAAAGCCGGAATCTTGTCGATGGTCTCGTTGAAGGTGTTGTTCAGCAATCCGGCGATGGCGAAGCTCTGGCCGTTATCCAGCTCGATCTCGGTTTGTACCTTGCGCGTGTCGAGCGCCGGAACCGTAAATCCGTTGAGTACGACTCCGTTCGAGTAATCGAGCGTGCTGACTTCGGGCGCTACCTGCAGCCGGATGGTGCCGCGCGGCGTGATGGTGGGCAAGAAATTCAACTTCACGCCGAATTCCCTGAATTGGATGGTGACCGCGCCGATGTTCGCGCCGCCTTGCACCACGGGAACCGGAAACTCGCCGCCCGAAATAAAGCTGGCCGGTTTGCCGTTCATGGCCAGGACGTTCGGCTCCGCCAGCATCTGCAGCAGGTTCTTGGCTTCGAGCGCCTCGATCATGGCGCCCAGATTCAGGTCCGCGCGGTACAGGAAAATATTCAGCGCATTCGAGATGGTGGCGGTGACCGGCGAGCCGGGGCTCGGAATCCCAATGGTGGCCGGCGGAAACTGCTGCGTGGTGACTGTGCCGATGGTATTGGTCGCACCCGTACTGAAGACGTTTAAGCCGAGCTGCGAGCTGGCGCTGCGATCCACGTCGGCGAAGCGTACTTTCAGCAGGATCTGGGGCTCCTCCGCAGGCGTAACCACATGCAAAAGGTTGACTACTTTTCCCAGCGTGGCGGCGATGGCCGCGGCCCGATCGGCGCTCACCATGTCCTTCGCCGTGCCATGCAGGAATACCGTGTCGCCCTCCAGGTATACGCTGACGTCCTGGGCCGGCAACTCCCGCGCCAGTTGGCCGCGTACGTTATCCAGCCGGCTATTGCTGGGCCGCACCGTGAGGTCGAACAGCAGCCGCGGTCCGCCCTGCTGCCAGATGACCAGCGATGTTTCGCCCGCCATTTTTCCGTTGATCAACACCTCGCGCGGATTCACCGCGACCGCCTCGGCCAGATCACCGTTGGCCAGCGAAATGCGCTGGATGTTCATGGAATTGTCGAGCACCAGCGACTTGCCCACGGTCACCACGAGCGGCGTATTCTGGGATTGCAATTCCACGGCGGAGAGCGAACCCACTCCCGCCGATATTGCGATCAAGCCCCACGCCACGGCCAGGTGATGCAACATGCGTTCGCGCGACACGTTATTTAACCTCCGGTGTGGTATCGAATTTCGTTTCGGTCTTGCGGTTGCCGTTGATGACTTCCATGACGAAGGTCTGGCGCATGGGCGGCGCTGGTTTCACTTCCAGCGCGGGGGGCGGCAACGGCTTGGCTGCCACCTTCACGTACACCTTTTGCGGATCGGGCCGTTTCTTGGGCCCGTTGATGGCGAACAGTTCCACCACCGCCGTGCCCGGCGTCTTAGCCACTTGCGTATCCAGCGGATTCCGCAGCACCAGCTGGATGGTGGTCTGGTTGCTGGCCAGGCTGAGCATCTCGGCCTGCTCCGGCGTGACCAGCAGGTTCACCACGCCTACGCCCAGCGGTTTGCCTTCGTTGTCCTTTTTGAAATCCTGTCCAGCGGAAAGCACTTCGATATTCTGCAGCAGCGTGCGTGTCAGACTGCCTTGTGTTGCGGTGCCCTGACCCGGCGGGCTGCCGGAAATCAGCACGTCCACACGCATGCCGGGCACTACGAATCCGGCCACGCCGACCACGTCGTTGACGCGCACGGCCACCGCGCGCATACCCGAGGGGATCATGGCTGCCAGGCCGCCGCCTGCACCTTTGGGCGCCAGCCGGTTTTCGAGGATGGGCTCGCCTTCGTAGATGGTGGTGGTGACGCCGCGCCCGATAATGTCTTCCCGCTTCAGAACCGCGCTAGGCGGCAGCGTGCCGGACCAGGGGACGTCTTTCACGTCGGGATCTTTGATGATGGCGCCCAGTTCCAGGTTCTTGGCCGCCACCAGCGCCTTGGCCGTAGGCGCGGCTTGCGCGGTCGGATGGCTGACCGTCAATCTATACAGCAGCAGACTGGCGCAGCCGGCTACCAGAAATGCGAATACCAATACCGAGATTAATCGCTGGTTCATTTATTTCCTCAATTCGTTTTTTCATTATTATTCCGGCCGCGGGAGCTCACGCCCGCGCCTACCGATTCTCTCGAGCGGCGCCACAGTTCAGGCGTCAGGAGCGCCCCGGTAAAGGCGCTCCTGGACGCCGTTTTGCTTCTAGCTGCCCTGCGAAGCGGCGCTGGCCGCCTGGCTCAAGCTGATGTTGGTCGTGCTCCAGATCTTGCTGATGCTGGTGCCCGAGCTGATGAAAAGGGCGGCCGATGCCAGGGCCACGAAAGCCATAAGCAGCGTATACTCGATCAGGTCCTGGCCTTGATCGTCGTTCCACAGGTTGCGCAATAACGTCGTCATTGTTCGTTCTTTCTCCTAGGTTTTGGTTTTGGTGATCGTCCGATCACTGGGTTGTTTACTCGTGATCTCGCGATCACGATCCTTCCCGCCACGAACAGCGGCGGAAACTGGGGAGCCTCCCGTACGGGCGGCCGTACGGAAAACAATGGCATCGCCGTCGTCGTAGACGACGTGCCATCGGCTGGATTCCTTGAGAGCGCCGGCCAGCGGCGCGTCGGTGGGCAGTAGCACGGTGTCCACACCGTATTTATCCAAATGCTGCTGCCAGTTGTACTTGACACTTACAATCTCGAGGTATTGGTCCACGAATTTCGAACCGTAGAAATCGCTGCGGCCATCGATAAAAACCTGGCTCCGGGGATACAGGTTATAGATCAGAAAATCGCCCCACTGGTCCGACGTGAAGATGCGGCTGTGGGCCGCCGAGCCGCCCAGACTCGAGAGCGCCTTGGCCGGAAACTCCTTGGCGTCGAACCGCGCGCGGAAATTCGCCGGCGGCGCGGGAGCGTACAGGATGGCGGTGACCAGCACGACGGCGGCGGCGCTCAACAGGTGCGTGCGCCAGGCGCCTTCCAGACTGCCGAGGGACTCGCCCATGCCGGCGAGCGCTTTTGCCAGGTTGCGCAGCCACTGGGATACCGGCGCATCCTCCAGCATTTTGAACCATTCCGTGACCGCCAGCGCCAGTACCGGCGCGGCTACGATCCCGAAAATCGGAATATTGCGCGATGCAATCAGGCCGATATGCGCAAAAAACACCAGCAGCAGGCACTCGGTGAAGCGCATCCGGCGCAGATGCCACAGGCAGGCCCCGCCGCCCACCAGCAGCAGGATTTCGAAATAGCGCGCGGCCGGATTCTGGAAACTGATGGGCAGCATTTCCTGAATGTGCTCGCGCTGGAAAGAATCCGTCAGGTAGCTCCAGATATGTACGTGCAGGTGGTAGGTATATGGTCCGATCAGGCTGGCCGCCAGGCAGGCCAACGCACAAACCCCGTAAGGCAACATCCGCCGGATGGCCGGCACCCACGCGCCCGGCCGGCCATCGCACAGCCCGTTGGCCAGCTCACCGGCGGCATACAACCCCAGCAGGACGATGCCGATAAACCATCCGCCGTGCAAATTGGTCCAAAGCACGGTCAGCACCGGCAGGCACCACAGCAAGCGCGCACTTTGGTTTTCCCGTACCTGTTCCCGTACCCGCTCGAGGATGGTGTAGAACACGGCCGTGAACAGCAGGGTGAACAGGTGCGGCCGCGCCAGGAAATGAATGGAAGAGCTGGCCACGGCCAGAAAAGTGAGCGCCATGGCGATCAGCGGATTGCCGGACTTGTGGAACGCCAGGCGGAAAACCAGCGCGGAAGTGAGCGAGATGACCAGGGCGCTGGCCACCACCACCGCGGCCATACCCCAGTGTTGGTGCAGCCAGGCGAAGATCACATCCCAGAGCCACTCCCAGGCAAACCACGGCTGCCCGGTTTTGGTATATGAAAACAGATCGGTGTGGGGCACACGTCCATGGCTCAGGATCCATTCGCCCGTACGCACGTGCCACCCGGTGTCGCCATCGCCCAACAGAGTTTTGGCGCCGCGCATGCCTTCGAAAATAAAAATAAGGGGCATTAGAAATGCAAAATCCGTCATGGAAGGCAGAAACCGCAGCACCGGACTGGTTTTAGTATTCGACATGGCGGCTCTAGAACACCCGCGTACCGCGCCCGTTGAAGCTTACCGGCTCGCGCCGCACGGGCTCGTCTTGCGCCACGCGGAAATCCATGGCGTGAATTCTTAGTCCGACCCAGGTAAAAGTGGCAGCCGGCTCCGCGTGCACGCGGGCCACGGTGGTTTGGCAACGGATGCAGCGCCGCTCGAAACCGTCCTGTTCCGGCAGCTCTACCTCGACGATCAACATCTCTCCCACGTTCGGAAGACGCCCGCCTGCATGTTCCCACCGCAACAGCATGCCGTCACGGCTGATGTTCTCCGTAAGCATGGTGCGGCGTTCTCCGCCTTCCAGCCAAATCACCCGGCATGCCAGCCGTACCGCGACGCGGGTGCTGCCGCGGCGATTCATTCTCGAAATGCTTTCCGGGTACACGATGCGACTGTAGACCGCCACACGGCAACTCGCAATACCGTAAATAGGAGATAACTATCTGCTTTCCGAAGTTAATATGCCAGAAGTGGCCTAAACAGGCGCTTGCGGGCACTTCTGGATGCGGCATTAGCGGCACAAATTAACGATCGTTAGGGTACGCCGGCGGAATTACGCGTCGCATTCTAATTCGGAGAGCGTCCGCAAATGCATGTAGAAATCGGGCCAAAAGCCGATTCAGCAACGCTTCCGGGCCGGTTTAGGCGGCTGCTTCCGGAGTGTAATAAAAATCTCAATTTTTTTTTACAAATTCAATTGACAATCGGCCAATGCGGACGTAACAATTCAATATCAGGTACCCGCAACAAGGTGTCGTCCCCGGTGCCCTAGACCGGTGGAAATCTTAGGGAGAGCGGCCGCAAGGTCGAAGAGGCGGTATGACGCGCGTCTATCTATATAGCGATCAACCCATCCTGGCCAAAGGTTTGGAAGCGGTTCTGATGGCTACGGGGCGTTTCCAATTAGAGAGTTCCTACTCTGGAATACCGGAATTGGTGGAACGGTTACAAACCGAAGCCCCCGATATCCTTCTGCTGGACCTGACGCCGGAAGTCACGTTCGGCGTTCTGAGCGACATCAAACGCGTGGTGCAGGAAACCAAGCTGGTGCTATGGGTGAATACCATCTCCACCGAGCTGGCGTTCCAGGCCATGGGACTTGGTGTGCGCGGCATCCTGCGCAAGACTCTGCCGGCCGATTTGCAAGTGAAGTGCCTGCAGAAGGTCCAGGAAGGCGAACTCTGGTTTGAAAAGGCGCTCACCGACAGCTTCCTGGCGGCCAAGAGGGTGGTATTGAGCCAGCGCGAGGGACAACTGATTACGCTGCTGTCGCACGGCCTGAAAAACAAGGAAATCGCTTCCACGCTGCAGATTTCCGAGGGCACGGTGAAGGTTTACTTATCCCGTTTGTTCCAAAAGGTGGGTGTGAAAGATCGCTTTGAGCTGGCTCTATTTGGTTTAAAGAACCTTACCGCCGGGCACGCTCAGCCTTCGGAGAAGCCCAGCCGGCTCAACAACGCGCCCATCCCCAATTTGCGGTCGCTGGTGCTGGAGAGGCCGGTGGACCGGCCAGCCGCTCCACCCCCGGTAGCCGCATTCCCGGCCGTCCCCCGCCGTACCTACCGGCCGGGAGAAATCTAGCCGGCTGGGAGGGCAAGCCTTTCAGCCGGCGCGGAGCTATAGCTTCGCGTGTACGCGCCTTATCTGTTGGCACCAGAAGTGCAGCGATGGCCCCGATGCGTTTCGTGTGGGGGTTCCTTGCCATTGCCGGCATAGGCTGGGCACAGTTCAAGAGCACTGTTCCGCTGGTCGTCGCACCCACCACCGTTACCGATTCCAAAGGGCATTATGTGGACGGCCTGACCACCGCGGACCTGATCCTCTACGACAACAATGTGCCGCAGGCGATACGCATGGACTGGATGACGTATCCGATCTCGCTGGTGGTCGCGGTGCAGGCCAGCGGAAATTCTTTAGCCGTAATCGACAAGCTGGGCGGCAGCGGCATTCTCTTCACGGAACTGCTGGCAGCCGATGCCGGCGAAACGGCCGTGATCTCGTTCAGCGACGACGTAAAGGTCCACCAGGATTTCACTAGCAACCCGGATGCGGTCACGCATGCGTTGCAGATGCTGCGTCCGGAAGGCGGCAACGCGCACATCCTGGATGCCATGCGCCAGGCGCTCGGGATGCTCGAACAACGGCCACCGGCCCGGCGGCGGATCATTCTCATGATTGCCGAGAAACGCGACCGCGCCAGCAAAGTGAAGCTACCGGAGGTGATGGAGCGCGTCGAACGGCTGAACGCGGCGGTCTATTGGCTGAGCTATTCACCGTTCCTCCAGCCGTTCACAACCAGGCCGAGAACCGTGGAGGATACCAAACCCGAAGCGGAGCGGATCAAGGTGCGGAAGTGCGACCTCTGCCCGGAACCGGACGATACACCGGTCCCACCGGATCTGGGACCGGGAGGACCGATGTACGCCCTGGGTGAATTGGCGCGGCTGCATAAGCCAGACCTCTCTGCGCTTTTCAGCACCACTACCGGTGGGCGCACTTTTGGTTTTCTAAAGAAGAACGCCTTGGAAGATGCTATCCAACTGGTCGGCGCAGAAGTGCATCGCCAGTATATCCTCACATTCGGGCCGAAGGGCGACGAGCCGGGACAGTTTCATGCGCTGCGCGTGGCGGTGAGGAATCGGCCCGAACTGCAGGCCAAAACGCGTCAGGGTTACTGGTCGGTGCAATAAGGCGGCTGGGAGCCTTCACAATTTACTGCGCGGATTCTTTCTGGTAATCGGAAAAAGATTCGTCCGCTACGCCGTGGCGGGAGAATAAACCCAGAACCTTCGCCCGCGATTGCATGGTAAAGCGCGCGGGCAGCCAAACATCGCCGGTCACGGGCGCATAATCCAAAGCGAAACGGGTACCGGTAGTTACCTTTGCCAGAAATCCCTCGATCCATACAGGCCGGATCACCTGCGCCTCAACCTTCACCCATTGATAGGTCTTGGTGTCTATCCAAAGCTTACCCTGCATGCCGGTCAACACCTTGGTATCGCGGTTCGGCGGTATATAGCCGGGCCGCGGAGTTGCCTGCAACACATAGACCTGATGCGGGCCGAGCTGCTGCTGACCCACTAGTTCGAAATTGAAGGCGCTTACCAGCTGGCTAATCAGCAAATGGTCGCGGCCACGGCCGTTCTGATAGGCGGCTACCCGCGCATCCCGCTCCGACTTAGTTTCATTCCGCCGCTGCGCAATGGTCCGCGTAAGTTTGTGCTCCTCGTGCGCGCGCAGAGCAGGCGCCAGGGGTTCGCCATTGATGGCGATTAGTTTGCGGTATGGGGATCCGGCGATCATGAGCACCTGATAAGTTCGGGTGCCTTGTACTGTTTTATCGGACTCGCGGTAGCTAAAACCGGGAGCCGCGGCCCAGTCGCGGTCATTTGCTTGCGCCGAACGCTGCACGATGGCGGCGACGTCTGCGCCGGCATTCGATACATCCGCACCCCAGACCGGCAAGCATCTCAGCAGGAGCACGACTGTAATAATGCGGACCATCCGCTTACCAATCCTTCTACCTTTGTGGATGATTCGCGCGCCTGAAAAGTGCTACCACGGCGGCGCTATTTCGGCATGTTTGTTCACGCTAAGACTGCGCCACGGGACGTTAGTCCACGATCGCTTGCATGACGGCGTTCTCGAAGTCTCTCTGCACTGAAGTCACTTGGGTCTGGATCATCACGATGGTGACCATCTTTTCGCGCGGATCGATCCACGTCTGAGTTCCGTAGGCTCCGTCCCAACCGAAGCTTCCGTTAGAGACGCGCAGGCCGGCGGCCACGCCGTCCTCGACGATGCCCACCAGCAGTCCGTATCCCATGCCATGGGAGGGGCGGCCGAGCTTTCCGTTGAACATGTCACTCACGTGATTGGAGGCCATCAAGTCAACGGTTCTGGGGCTCAGCAGGCGCTGGCCCCGCCATTCGCCGCCATTCAGCAGCATCTGTGCAAACTGCAGGTAATCTTCCGCCGTGGACATCAACCCGCCGGCGCCCGAGAAGTACGTTTTTAGCGAGAAGCCATCCTGATTCTCAGCCTTCACCAGACCGTTGGGACTCTTGCGGTATAGAGTCACCAGACGCACGCGGCGGTCATCTGGCGGATAGAAGAAAGTATCCTTCATCCCGACGGGTTCGAAGATGCGCGTCCGCAGGAATTCATCGTAGGGCTGCCCGGAAACGAGTTCGACGATGCGCGAGAGCGTGTCGGGGCCGGCCAGTCCGCTATAAGCCCATTGTGTGCCGGGCTGGAAGTCGAGTGGCACCGCGCCCAGGCGCGGTACGTAAGTGGCTAATGTGTCGCCGGGCGCGGGCCGCGGCGGACTGGCTTTGGTTCCGGCACCACCGGTCATCAGGCCGTTGGTGTGGGTCAGGAGATCGCGAATAGTGAGTTCGCGGTCCGCCGGAATGGTGTAAAAGTCGCCGGGGTTTCCGCGAGAAATGGCCACCTTGGGATTCTTGAATTCAGGGAGGAACCGCGACACCGGGTCGTTCAATCGCAGCTTGCCCTCCTCCACCATCATCATCACGGCTACGCCGGTGATGGGCTTCGACATGGAGGCGATGCGAAAGATAGCGTCCTTTTCCATGGGGCGCCTGGATTCGATATCCATCAGGCCGTGGGCCTCGAAATGCACGATGCGGCCGCGGCGGGCTACCAACGTGACCGCGCCCGAGATTTCTCCGGCATCGATGTGCGGCTGGATGGCTTCGTGGATGCGGCGCAGGCGCAGGGACGACATGCCGGCGTCCTCGGGTTTACCGGGCGGTACATCTCCGGCATTTGCCGGCGCGGCGAGAAGTGGGAGCAGCAATAGAAGGATTAGAGGGGTGGGCTTCATGACCATCCTCTAGATTAAACGGCTGCGTGGTAAAATACGAAGTCAGCGTGTCGGGCGCCACCGAGTCCGCGGGAAGGGCTGAGCCCACCGATCACCAAGTTTTGCCAGCTACACGACGAATCTTCTTTTTCGCCCGACACGCGGACAACGGGCAATGACTAAAGGAGATCGTCATGCCCAATCGCGAGCCACATCCTGCGCGCCGCCTGCCGCGGCAACCCAATCTGGAACAGTTACGCAAGCAGGCCAGAGATCTGCTGCACGAATATCGCGCCGGCGAACCGGCGGCCGTCGAAGAAGTGCGCCAGTTTGAGCGCCATCCCGACCCGGCAGCATTCGCGCTGCATGATGCACAACGGGTGCTGGCGCGTGCGTACGGCTACCAAAGCTGGGCGAGGCTCAAAGCATTCGTGGATGGCGCGAACGTCGCCCGGCTGGCGGAGGCCGTGCAGGCCGGCGATGTGGATCAGGCAAGGGCGCTGCTGCGCGCGCGTCCGGAACTGGCCAGCATGGACATGGCCGGCGATAACGAGCACCAGGCCTTGCATTACGCAGTGTTGCGGCGCGACCGGGCGATGGTTTGTCTGCTGATGGCTGCCGGCGCGGATGCGCGCAAGGGAATTTTTCCGCATCGCGATGCGACTACGGCGTTGGCTCTGGCGCGGGAACGCGGCTACGAAGATATCGTCAGCGCGATCGAGGAAGAAGAGCAGCATCGCCGCGAGACCATGAGTTGCCCTAACGCGACGGTTTCGCCCGTGCAGGACCAGATCAATCGCGCCATACGGGACGGCGATAACGCCGCGGCCATGCGTCTATTGGAGGCGGATGAATCGCTGATTCGGGCGTGCGACCGGGAGGGCGGTACGGCGCTGCACGCCGCCGCTGCGGAGATGAACGAGGAGATGGTGGCGTGGCTGCTGCACAAACGGGCCAACGCGCGCAAGGCGGACCTGCATGGCTGGACACCGCTCGACCGCGCGGTGTTAGCGGCCTGCGCATGGGACGACGGTGCGGAGCACTTTCCTGAAGTGGCACGCCTGCTGCTGACGCATGGCGCGGATCTGACGGTGCGGGCCGCGGTGGCCTTGCAGGAAGGGGGGCGTGTACGCGAACTGGTCGAGGCCGATCCCGGCGTGCTGCGCGCGATCCGGTGGCAGACGGGCGGACTGCTTAGCCTGGCGGTGAAACATGGCCACATCGAGATGGTGAGACTCTTGCTCGATTTGGGAGCCGATGTGGACGAGCGCACTACACTCGCCGAGTTGGAAGAGCCCACGCTAAGCTGGGGCAGTCCGCTATGGCATGCAGCGCGGGCCGGCAGGCGCGACATCGCTCAATTGCTGCTTGACCGCGGCGCCGATCCTAACGGAAATGTTTACGCGTCGGGCTGGCCGATCGACCACGCGTACCGGCGGCACGATGGCGCTATGAAGCAGTTGCTGCTGGAGCACGGCGCGACGCCGCAACCGTGGACCATCGCCATGGCGCATGATGTGGCCGAAGCGCGCCACATGCTGGAGGCGGACACCGGCGAAGAGCTGTCGCGGGAGTTCGTATGGTCGGCCGCCTGTAATGGATGTCCGGCGATTGTGGAGCTGGCGCTGCCGCGGTTGGAGTGGGCGGCGGACGATCCGCGATGGCACTGGATTTTGATCCAGCCGATTCGCAGTGTGGGCGACCGTGAGGACGACGGCGATTTCTTTGGGTGCATGGCGCTGCTGCTCGGGCACGGGATCGATCCGAATGTAACGCGGCGGGGGGAGACGGCGCTGCACTACACGGCCGCGCGGGCCAATCCGACCGGGGCGCAGCGCGTGCGGTTTGCCTCGATGCTGATCGATCGCGGCGCGCGGCTGGACGTGCGGGACGAGTTGTTGCAGTCGACGCCGCTGGGGTGGGCCTGCCGATGGGGACGGCAGGAGTTGGCGGAAGTGCTGATCGAGCGGGGCGCCGCGGTGAGTGAGCCGGATGCCGAGCCGTGGGCTACACCGCTGGCTTGGGCGGAGAAGATGGGGCATGCGGGATTGGCGGGGTTATTGCGCCAACGTGGGACCAAACGTTAATTAATGCGGCGGGGCACAAGCAGGTCCCTGGGACTATGCGGCGGCAAAGGTCTGAGATGGCGACTTATCGTCCAACTGGATCACCTCCGGCTTGCCGACGACTCGCACGAGCGCTCTGACCCTTTCGCCAGTTGAGATCGGACGTAGCCTGTTGGTCGACAGCGGCAACGCGCGCCATAGCGAATTCGCGGCGCGAGGGCTCGCCAATCTGAACTTGACTCGCGTAATCTCGTCGCCGTAAGCTAAGAATTCTTGGTATGGGACGCAAGGCGCAAAAGAACGATTCGTTGCCCGGTTCACTGGACATGTTGATTCTGCGGACGCTGTCGCGGCGCGACCTCCATGGATACGGCATAGTCCAGTTCATTCAGCAATCGTCCGACAATGAGCTCCTCGTCGAGGAGGGCTCGCTGTACCCCGCTCTCCAGCGGCTGGAGCTAAACGGCTGGATCGACGGTGTCTGGGGCGTGACGTCGAACAATCGGCGGGCGAGGATCTACAAGATCACGGCGGCTGGCCGCAAACAGCTGGCGGTTGAAACCCGGAAGTACGCCAAACTCACGCTGGCGATCGCCCGTGTGATGGGAGCGGAGTGACGGACATGTGGATACGACGGCTGAGGTATTGGATGGAGAGCGCCAGGCGCAGCGAGGCGCTGCGCGAGGAAATGGAACTCCACCTTGCGGAAAAAGCCGCGGAACTCGAAGCAGACGGTATGACGGCGGAGCGCGCCCGGGCTGAAGCGCGCCGGCGATTTGGCAACGTCGGACTGAAGCACGAAGAGTCACGGGAGATTTGGATGACACGGTTTTGGTCGGAACTTGGCCAGGATGTCCGCTATGGCTGTCGCACCATGACCGCCAACAAGGCATTCAGCGCCCTGGCGGTCTTGTCGCTGGCGCTCGGCATCGGGGCCAATACTGCGATCTACAGCTTCATGGAGTCGATTCTGTTGCGCTCGCTGCCGGTGGCCGATCCCGAGTCGCTGGTGGTCTTGAATTGGCATAGCCGGCCGCCCCGGGACGGCGGCAAGCAATCGGTCCACGTCATGCACGGGGTACAGGGCATGGCGTGGCCGGGCGACAAAGGCGCCATGGTCAGCGGGATGTTCCCATACGGCGCGTTCGAGACGCTTCGCGAGGAGAATCCCGTCTTTTCCACGCTTTTCGGATACTTCAACGGACTTAACCGTACCCTGGCCATCCGCGGGCAGGCCACGAGCGCCGGCACGGAGTACGTCACCGGCGAGTATTTTCGCGGCCTGGCAGTGTCGCCGGCCGCGGGACGTCTGATCGACTCCGAAGACGACCGTCCAGGCGCGGCGCCGGTCGCCGTAATCAGTTTTGCGACCAGCCAAAATCGCTTTGGAGGACCGCCGAATGCGATTGGACAATCGATTCTCGTCGATAACATTCCCTTCACGGTGATCGGCGTGGCGCCGCCGGAATTCTTCGGAGTAGACCCTGCGGCGGCGCCGGACCTCTATCTTCCGTTGCACACGAATCTGCTCGTAGACGGCGCCGGAGCGGCTCGTATGTATCCCGACGGAAACTTCTACTGGATCGAAATGATGGGCCGTCTGCGTCCCGGTGTCAGCATGGCCCAGGCGCAGGCAGCGCTGGCTCCTCGTTTCCATCAATGGGTTGCCGCCACCGCGAAGACCGACGGTGAGCGCGCCAAACTGCCCGCGCTGACGCTGAATCCCGGCGCCGCCGGTCTGGGCAGCTTGCGCCGCCAGTATTCCAAGCCTCTGTACGTGCTCCTGGCGATGGTGGGATTGATCCTGGCGATCGCGTGCGCGAACATCGCCAATCTGCTGCTGGCAAGGGCCGCCGCGCGACGCCGCGAAATGGCTGTCCGGCTCAGCCTGGGAGCGGGACGGTTCCGCGTCGTGCGGCAGTTGCTTACCGAGAGTGTGATGCTGGCGTCGCTCGGCGGAGCATTAGGGGTCTTGTTTGCGATCTGGGGCGTGCGATCGCTGACGCTTCTGCTCTCCAACGGGCAGGAGAACTTTACGCTGCACGCGGAATTGAACTGGAACGTGCTGGGCGTGACGGCGGCGCTCTCTGTGGTTTGCGGCCTGTTATTTGGCCTCGCTCCGGCGATTCAGTCGACGCGTCCGGACGTCATGCCCGCGCTAAAGAATGGCCGCGGGGGCGGACCGCGCCGCCGCGCGCAGCACGTGCTGGTGGTCGCCCAAATCGCGATCTCTTTTCTCATCCTGGTCGCCGCGGGTCTGTTTGTCCGGACACTCAACAAGCTGCACTCCGTCCAACTGGGATACGCCCGCGAGAACATCCTTCTGTTCTCGTTGAATGCGCGCCAGGCCGGGCATCGCGACCCGGAGATCACCACTTTTTACGCGGACCTGCGCAAGCGCTTCGAATCGATCCCCGGCGTGAGCAGCGCGACGCTTTCGCAATCCTCGATCATCAACGCCGGCCTCGCCGGGCAGGCCATCAGGGGGCCAATGAAGATCGGCGCTGTTACCATCGAAGACGCGCGCGTCCTGGCCGCCGGACCGCGTTTCCTCACGACGATGCAGATTCCGATCCTGGCCGGGCGTGAGATTGACGACCGCGACCAACCGGGCTCCAGGCCGGTTGCAGTGATCAGCGAGCGACTGGCGCGGACTTACTTCGGGAACGAGAATCCGGTGGGCCGGCGCATCACGCTCCCGGACGAGAAGCGCGATCTCGAAATCGTCGGCGTGTCGGCTAACCTGCGGTACGGTGGTCTGAAAAATGAAGAGGAGAGTGCCATGACCGTGTTCGTAGCGGTCAGCCAGTTTTCTCCGGACCGAGTGACCTACGCGCTGCGCACTGCGGGTGATCCGCTGAGGTTTGTGCAGAGTGTGCATGAGATCGTGCGGGAGGCAGATTCACGCATACCCGTCACCAACGTGGTCACACAGGCTGCGGAAATCGATCGGACGATCAGCCGGGAAATCACGTTCGCGAAACTATGCACGGGTTTCGCGGTTCTCGCTCTCCTGATGGCGTGCGTGGGACTCTACGGAACGATGTCGTACAACGTCGCGCGGCAGGTCGGCGAGATTGGAATCCGTATGGCTCTGGGCGCGCAACGCGGCGCCGTGGTATGGATGGTTCTGCGCCGCGTTCTACTACTGGCGGCGGTGGGACTCGCGATCAGCGTGCCTGCCGCGTTGAGCGCGTCCCGGCTTGTCAAATCGTTTCTGTTCGAGACCCAGCCCAATGATCCGGGAACCCTGGCGCTGGCCGGCGTCGTCCTCCTGAGCGCCGCGATTCTCGCTGGCTATGCGCCGGCAAGGCGAGCGTCCCGAATTGATCCGCTGGCGGCTCTGCGGCACGAGTAGGACATGGTCCTCCGTGCCGCAACGAAGGATGAAAAATATTCCGCGCCCGCGCACATTGATCATGGTAGCTGCTCGCGATAGAGGCCGAGCTACGTCGGGATCGAGGACGCGGCCATAGCGAAGTCCCGGATAATGCGCCATCCGGAGGGTGGGTAGAGATCAAGTTGACGAGGAACGCCCGGCACTGATCCGTGCACACTAGCGCCGGTCAGTTGGCGGAACGGCGACTACGTGGCCAAGTGGAGCTCCAGGCCGGCGGTTGGGCCGTTATACTGAATATGGGATATGGAAATGCAGCTCAACGAGCGAGAAGCGTCACTGGTAGGCGCCTTTCGCCGCCTGCCTCCGGATACGGCCTCAGAACTGTCGGCACTCGCGGAGCGACTAGCGGAACTCGCGCCGAACCACAGGATCGATTGGTCTGATTCCTGGTCCGATGAAGACCTGAATGATTTCAGGGCAGCATCCCTTCGCCGCCTCGACGCTGAGGAATCAGAGGATCGGGATTGAGGCCTGGCGACGCGGTGGTGGGCGTTCTGGTCGGCGCCCATGAAACCAAGGTCCGGCCGGCAGTGGTCATCGCGAGCCCCACTTATCTCGCCGAGCGTCCGGATGCAGTGGTAGGGATTCTCACGACGAAGCTGCCAAGAACGCCAGGCACGACTGATTACGTTCTCCAGGACTGGCGATCTGCCGGACTCCGCGCGGAGTCGTGCTTCCGCGCCTACGTGTTGACTGCTCACCGTTCGGAGTTGAGCGTGATCGGCCATCTCAGTGTGCGCGACTGGGATGCCGTGAGAGCGTGCGTCCGGGCGGCATTTGACGTGTAACGACCCACCGGTATCGACGATTTCGATGCAACCTCGCCGCGTGTTCATTTGCTGGGGCATGGAGGCCCACTTATGAAACGCGACAAGCGTGGCTCACGGAAGAAGTCTTCCCCGAAGCAGAGCTTGAATTGCCTGACCTCGACCAAGCCAAATCGGCAGTTCAAAGGAATCCCAACGCGGATATCGGCACGTCATCGACGAGTTCATCACCCGGTATCAGCCACAGTGGCGACCTTCTCCTCCTCGTGACGCTTGCCCGATCCGGTCGCCGGCCTGGCGCTTTCCGGGCGGCCGACATAGCGTAAGTCCCGTCCGCTCGGCGCCAGCAGCGGCTGCAACTGATCGTGGATGAAATGCCACGGCCCCATATTGCGCGGCTCTTCGCGGTTCGACCTCAATCCGTTTCGGCGTCAGCCATCTTCAACTTTCGCGCGGGCCGGAATTCTTCGCGTTATCATTGCGGATAGATGGGACCTTTTTACGTTGACTGCCGGGTCCTCAATCCAATGACTTCCAAGTCGACCGCCGTTCGGCGCCTGAGGGTCGACACGGGCGCCGCGTCCACGTGGGTCAGCGCTATGGCACTAGAGGCAATCGGGATTGAGCGGCGTAAGAAGGATCTCCAATTTCAGTCGGCGAACGGCCAGATCATTACACGGTCAGTTGGCTACGCCGTGCTTATGTTGGATAAGTCCGAGACCGTGGACGAAGTCGTTTTCGCTGAGATAGGCGATCTTCAACTGCTCGGCCCTCCGTGCCAACATGGATGAGACAGATCTCCTGGTCGTAATTACTGAGCAGGGCGAGAATAGGAATCCATGTGAAGAACAACGGAATATCTTCGGCTTCTCCTGCTTCTCCCCCGGTTTTGCCCGCCTCTGCGCAACGTAGGGAGGCCGAGCGGAGCGAGGCCGACCGGAGTGCAGAGGCGGGCAAAACCGGCGCCTCCGAGCCGCCCGCCCCACCTCGGCCGAACCCGGAGGTGGTCGCCAACGCCAAGCGCCGATCCTTCACCTCCGAATACAAACTGGGCATCCTGGCGGAGGCCGACGCCGCCACCGCTGAAACCGGCGCCATCGGCGCCTTGCTGCGCCGTGAAAATCTTTACTCCTCGCACCTGGCCACCTGGCGTCGCGAGCGGCGGACCGGCATTCTCAAGGGCTTGACCCCGCACAAGCGCGGCCCCAAGTCCAAACGCAATCCGCAGGATGAGGAGATCCAGAAGCTCCGCAAGGACAACCAGCGCTTGACCGAGCAACTGCGTAAAGCCGAGATCGTCATTGATGTTCAAAAAAAAGTGGGCGCTCTGTTGGGGTGGCCCCTGCCGAAGGCGGACCCCGAGGAGACGCACTGATGGATGCCGTCACCCATCTGTCCCCCACCGTAGGGGTAGTGGCGGCCTGCGATTTTCTGGGGGTGGCGCGCGCCTCCTTTTATAGGCAGCGTCCGGTGCTGGGCCCTTCGGCAGCACCACCGTCCGAGCCAGTTCCGCCCACGGCGCGGCCCGCTCCCGCACGGTCCCTCAGTCCCGACGAACGCGCCGGTGTGCTGGCCGTCTTACATGCCGAGCGATTCCAGGACCGCTCTCCGGCGGCCGTGCAGGCCACCTTGCTGGACGAAGGTCAGTACTTCTGCTCGACTCGAACCATGTACCGTATCCTCGAAAAAGAGGGCGAATCCGGCGAACGCCGCGATCAACTCGTGCATCCGTCTTACCAAAAACCCGAGTTGCTGGCCACCGCACCCAACCAACTTTGGAGCTGGGATATCACCAAACTTCTGGGGCCAGCCAAGTGGACCTACTTCTATCTCTATGTCATCCTCGACGTCTTCAGCCGCTACGTCACTGGCTGGATGGTCGCTCATCGGGAAGCCGCCGAACTGGCCAAGCAGTTTATCGAGGAAACCATTCGTAAACACCAAGTCCCCGCCGGCCAGCTCAACATCCACGCCGACCGCGGCCGGGTCATGACTTCCAAGCCGGTCGCCTTTCTGATGGCCGATCTGGGCGTCACCAAGACGCACAGCCGGCCATACGTCTCCGACGACAACCCTTATTCGGAAAGTCACTTCCGCACCATGAAATACCGTCCGGAGTTCCCGGATCGCTTCGGCTGCATCCAAGATAGCCGCGCTTTCTGTCAGCAATTTTTCCAGTGGTATAACGAAGAGCATCGTCATTCCGGCATCGGCTTGCTCGCCCCGGCCGTGGTTCACTTCGGCGAGGCCCAGGCTGTCCTGGCCCACCGCCAACTGGTGCTCGATACCGCTTACCAAGCGCACCCGGACCGCTTCGTTCGGCGGCCTCCACAACCACTGCCTTTACCAACGCAGGTCTGGATCAACAAGCCGGTTCCGCCCGGCCAAAAGACAAAGGAAGATAGTCAGTAAATTTCTATGCTGGGTGTCTCAAAGTGCTTGACACGCGCCGCGGTGCGCGCGCTCTGGAAGATCTGAATCTGCAAGTGGATGCTCAAGACTAAGAAAGACGCAGAGTCGAATTAACGTGTCTCCCGAGGAATTGTTCGAAAAAGCGGATCGTCTGGAGGATAGCGGCGATGAGCGTGGCGCGCTCGAACTCTGGAGGGAGCTTTCGGAGGCACACCCGGAGGCGCACAGCCTATGCCGTCATGCATGGCTTGCCTACGAACTTGGTGAAAAGCAAGAGGCCGAACACGCTTTGCGGCGGGCAATAGAACTCGATGGGAGCTTCGCGCCAGCATACCAAGGGCTCGGCTCAATGGCCATCGACCGAGGCGGATTCGAAGATGCCGAACAGTTTCTTCGCAAAGCAGTTCAGCTCGACCCGACGCGCTCTGGGTATTGCATGCTTGGCGTCGCCTTGAGAGGGCTTGTGCGTAATAGTGATGCTCGACAAAGCTACCTCAAAGCCATTGAAATCGATCCCGCCTTTGAGGAGGCATACTACAATCTCGGCGCGCTCCTGCGAGAGAGCGATCCTGCCCAAGCGCGAGATTTGTTTGCCAAAGCACTTCAGCTCGATCCTGACTACGCACCGGCGCACGCCGAACTAGGATGGGCGCTCAGGCGCCATGGTTCGCTACCTGAGGCCGAATATCATCTGCGGCGGGCAATTGAGCTTCAACCGGAGAGTGCCTGGGCACACGTGTACCTTGCGAATTTGTTGTGGGAGCGAAGGGATGTTCCTGGGGCCATCGCTGAGTATGAATGGGCTCGTGAGGCCGCGCCAGATCGAGCGTTTCCCTTATGGTCGTTGGCCAATCTCTACGAAGACGACGGTGATTGGGAGAGGGCTCACGGTTTGTATGAGCAGGCACTTGCGCTGGAGCCAGATGACGCTGTCGCCAACATGAACTTCGGACGGATGCTCTTGAAGAAGGGTGAACGCCGTAAAGCAAAAATCTTTCTTGAGCGTGGATTGCTTCTCAACCCGAGTGACCAAGGGGCAAAGGATCTCCTGGATTCGGCATCCCGGTCTCCTCGGCCGCAGTAGCGTATCGCAGTAGCCAGTAGGACCAGCGTATGCAAAGGAGGCGTTACGCTGATGCCTGCCGCCAATGGCCGCCCGTGAGGAGTGATCCCGCTGCCGGGCGGTATGCGAGCTCCGAACTCGCCGGAAGAGGCTGCTGGGCTGCCGGCCCGATCGTCTGTGCGGACGCCGTGCCTCCGCGATTCGGACGGTTGGTGCAGGTCCCTCTGGGGGCACCGAAGACTCGCCGAAAGACCCGGACGAAAGAGTCCGACAGGCCCGCTTTCAAGCCGCTTGGCCGTAAAACGCGCGATACGCCGATTTGCCTTCCGGGTTGACGTTAGAGGCTGGGCGATAACGCTCGACAACGCTCCCTGGTGAACAAATGCGCGTTCAGAAATCAAGTCGTTCGGCCGTCGTCCAGCGCTTGGTTCGCCACGTCTCTTCAATTTCGGCTGAACGAGTTAATGGTTGTTAGGCGGCGCGCGTGCTGGCCGCCGGACCGCGTTTCCTCACGACGATGCAGATTCCGATCCTGGCCGGGCGTGAGATTGACGACCGCGACCAACCGGGCTCCAGACCGGTGGCAGTGATCAGCGAGCGGCTGGCGCGGACTTACTTCGAGAACGAGGATCCGGTCGGCCGGCGCATTACGCTCCCGGACCAGAAGCGCGATCTCGAAATCGTCGGCGTGTCGGCTAACCTGCGCTACGGTGGTCTGAAAAATGAAGAGGAGAGTGCCATGACCGTGTTCGTAGCGGTCAGCCAGTTTTCTGCGGACCGAGTGACCTACGCGCTGCGCACTGTGGGTGACCCGCTGAGGTTTGTGCAGAGTGTGCATGAGATCGTGCGGGAGGCAGATGCACGCATACCCGTCACCAACGTGGTCACCCAGGCTGTGGAGATCGATCGGACGATCAGCCGGGAAATCACGTTCGCGAAACTATGCACGGGTTTCGCCGTTCTGGCTCTCCTGATGGCGTGGGTGGGGCTCTACGCAACCATGTCGTACAACGTCGCGCGGCAGGTCGGCGAGATTGGAATCCGGATGGCTCTGGGCGCGCAACGCGGCGCCGTGGTATGGATGGTTCTACGCAGCGTTCTACTCCTGGCGGCGGTGGGACTCGCGATCAGCGTGCCTGCCGCGTTGAGCGCGTCCCGGCTTGTCAAATCGTTTCTGTTCGAGACCCAGCCCAATGATCCGGGAACCCTGGCGCTGGCCGGTATCGTCCTTCTGAGCGCCGCGATTCTCGCTGGCTATGTGCCGGCGCGGCGAGCGTCCCGAATTGATCCGCTGGCGGCTCTGCAGCACGAGTAAGACATAGTCCTTGGTAAACGAAGCTGCTCGCGCTCCGATGAGCCGCATATCGAACCCCGACGAGAGACTTGCGTTTGGAAAGGGCCTAGTCTTAACGCCTGCGTTGCGGGCCGACCGGACCCACAGCAAGAGCTGAGCCTCTTATTTCGCGGCCGCGACGGGGGCGCTGCGCAGGCGGTTGGCAGCCGATTTCCGGAACGCGGCGACGGCCCGCTCCGCCAGCAGCAGCAGCACGATGCTGCCGTAGAGCAGCGGGAGCCGGACATCCGACTTCACCAGCCAGTAATAATGGATGACGCCCGCGCACGCGCTCACGTAGATCAAGCGGTGGAGCATTTGCCAGCGGTGTCCGCCCAGGCGCCGGATCCAACCGGCGGTGGAGGTAAGGGCCAACGGGATCATCGCCACAAAACCCACGAACCCGGCGGTGATGAAGGGCCGCTTCCACACGTCTTTCGCAATTTCATGGAAATCGAAAAACTTATCCAGCCACAGGTAGGTCATGAAGTGCAGGCATCCGTAGAAGAATGCGAACAGGCCCAGCATGCGGCGGAAGCGAATCAGGTCGGGCAGGCCCAGCAGCCGGCGCAGCGGCGTGACCGCCAGCGTGATCGCGAGAAAGCGCAAGGTCCAATCGCCAGTCGCGTGGGTGATGAATTCGATGGGATTCGGCCCGAGGTCCTGGTGAAGAGCTTTCCAGACAAGCAGCAGAGCGGGCGCCAGACAGAGCACAAAAAGCGGAATCTTCAGCCATCGCCGGGAAAGAAGGCGCGTCGCGGGCATGCCGGCCTTAGTAATACTTGACGAGATTCATGCCGGTGTAGAGCTTGGCCACCTGATCGGCATATCCGTTGAACATGAGGGTCTTGCGTTTGCCGAACTCGCCCAGACGGCGTTCCGTGGCCTGGCTCCAGCGGGGATGGTCCACCTCCGGGTTCACATTTGAATAAAAGCCGTACTCGCGCGGGGCGGACATGTTCCAGGTGGTGGGCGGTTCCTTTTCGACGAACTTGATTTTCACGATCGACTTGATGCTCTTGAAACCATACTTCCACGGCACCACCAGGCGCACAGGCGCGCCATCCTGGTTGGGCAAAACCTGTCCGTACATACCGAAGCAGAGCAGTGCCAGCGGGTGCATGGCTTCGTCCATGCGCAAGCCTTCTACGTAGGGGAAATTGATACCCGCCTCGCGGTCAGAGAGCATGTAGTGGGAGTCATAGAGGCTTTGGAACGCGACGTACTTGGCCTTTTCGGTGGGCTGAGCGGCCTTGATCAGGTTGTTGAGCGGGAATCCGATCCAGGGTACGACAATGGACCAACCTTCCACGCAGCGATGCCGGTAGATGCGCTCTTCGAGGGGCGCCATTTTCATGAGGGCATCGAGATCGATAACCTGCTTCTTGGCCGCGCCGCCCTCGACGGTGACGCTCCAGGGCGAGGTCTTCAGCTTACCGGCATTCTGCGCGGGCTCATCCTTGCGGGTGCCGAATTCGTAGAAATTGTTGTAATTGGAGGTGTCCTTGAACGGGGTGATGGCTTCGTCGGTGCTGAAAGGGCCTTTGACCGCGGAAAGCTTAGCGGCGGCGCTCGCGCGGGTGGTGAACAAGGCAGCGCCGGCCAGCGGAATGCCAGCCAGGAAACGCCTCCGGTTCAGATAGACATTCTTTGGTGTTACTTCCGAGTTGCGGATTTCATCCCCTCGTTTGACCAGCATATATTCTCAATTATAGAAGACAGTTTGTGGAGATTTATTCCAGAGCGGGGCTTAAGCCCCGCGCCGGCTAAAGCCCGCCATCCACACTCACGCGGAGGAACTCGGCTACGCTCCAGGCTTGTGCGATGCAACCGCCAGGACGGTGCGGAGCGTCGCCATCGAAGACTTCCGGAATCTGGCCGAGACCTTCCTGCGCGGCGTACCGTTGCAGCTCATCCAGGCATTGCGGGGCCCGACCGTACACGTAGGAGTATGCGGACACGTACGGTCCCATCAACCAGGGCCAGACCGTGCCTTGATGATAAGCACCGTCGCGGCTGGCGGGATCGCTTTCGTAGCGGCCGCGGTAGTGCGGGTCGCCGGGGGCCAGCGTACGCAGTCCATAAGGCGTCAGGAGATGCTTCTCGACGGCGTCGACCACGGCCTTGGCTTTATCGCGCGGAAGCATTTTGTGGAAGAGGCTCACGGCGAAGATCTGGTTGGGCCGGAGGGAAGCATCGCGCGCGTCGCCATCGAGCACATCGTAGAGGCACGCAGCCGCCGCGTTCCAGAACAATTCGACGAAGCTGGCGCGCGCGCGATCGGCGAGGCCGCGATAATGTGCGCTATCGTCCGCGTGGCCGTAGCGCTGCGCCAGATCCTCCATCACGCGCAGGGCGTTATACCAGAGCGCCTGAATTTCGACCGGCTTACCTGTGCGCGGCGTCACCACCCAATCGCCGATTTTGGCATCCATCCAAGTTAACTGTACGCCTGCTTCGCCGGCGTGGAGCAGTCCGTCGTGGTCCAGATAGATGCCGTAGCGTGTGCCGCGTGCATGCCACGCGACGATTTCGGAAAGCACGTCATACAAATGGGTGCGGACGAAATCATAGTCGTGGGTATATTCGAGCAGGGCGCGCACAGCTTCGAAGAACCAAAGCGTGGCATCCACGGTGTTGTATTCCGGTGCTTCGCCGGCATCCGGAAATCGGTTGGGCAGCATGCCGCGATCCACGTGCGCGGCGAACGCCAGCAGAATGCTTTTAGCGATATCGGGACGGCCGGTCGCGAGGGTGAGTCCCGGCAGCGCGATCATGGTGTCGCGTCCCCAATCGCCGAACCAGTGATAGCCGGCGATCACGCTCGATTGGCTGCCGCGCTGCACGATGAATTGACCGGCGGCGCGCACCAGCAGGGGGATGGCGGAGGGCGCGGGGATCTCGGCGCGGGCCGGGCGCGCTGCGGTGGAGGCCGCGATGGAAACTGAGCGGTCGCGGCGCAGATCGAAAATCAGGACCAGTGGGTTGAACAGGTCTTCGTGGAAATCCAGGCCGCGCTCGCGTTCGCAGTCATATTCGAAATTGCGGAACCAACAGCCGGACGGCTGAATGTCGGCGCCTGAGTGATTCAGATAGAGCGATGGAAGGCCGCTATAGGGGGTCAGTTTGACGGAGCCGGCAGCGACGTCGAAGTGCGGGTTGAGCGCGGCGTTTTCGTGTGTGGTGGCGTGGTAATCGCGGAAGGCGATCAAAGGCCGCAACTCGAGCGTGCACGTGGCCGGGATCGCGCGGACGGGTGTGCGCAATTCATAGCGAATGATAGACGTATTTTCGCCAGGCGCCATGAAGACCGATTTTTCGAATTCGAGTCCTTCGATTTCATAGACGAAAACGGGAAAAGCGTCCTGGCGGAACTCTTTCAGCAGCAGGTGACCGTGCGGATGAACCACGCCGGGGTAGCGGTTCGCGGAGAGATCGTAGCGGCGGCCGTCGACGACCAGCGTCTCTTCCAGCTTGGAAAGCAGCAGCATGCGGCCTACGGGCGGTTTGGTGGCAGCCATCAGCAGGCCGTGATAGCGGCGGGTATTCAGCCCGATGATGGTGGACGACGCATACCCGCCGAGCCCGTTAGTCTGGAGCCATTCGCGGCGTAGGGCTACATCGAGATTCCGGCAGGCGGCGCGATCGAAGCGAATCATTACGGAAGAGGGTGGCCGGACTGGGCGGGAATGGCATACACAGCGGCGCCCCAGACGCGGCCATCGCCGGACTCCTGCACGAAGGCGATTAGACGGGAACCAGCCGGCGTTTTGAATGTGCGCGGCGAAAGCCTGGTTCGAAGCACACTCTCGGTGCCGATGCTGCCTACCTGCCGGATGTCCGATACGATCGAGACGTGATGCAGGCGGCGGCCGCGATTCTCTCCGCTCAGGACATTCGATGTCCCGCTATCCGCGGCAGAGGCTACATAGACATTCGCCTTATGGGTCTTGCCGGCGGGCAGAGGATCGACTTCCAGGGTCAGGCTACCATCGCCAGACGGCGCAGGGAGAATGCGAATGCCGACCTTAGGCTGCCCGATGGCTTGCCGGACGGCGATTTCGACCTTTTGGCGGTCGCCGCCAACGCATTCGGCATTGCCGTCAATAACCATCTCGGGTGTGTAGGGATCGGAGAGTCCGAAGCGCCGGACGTAGTTTTGTTGGCGGGTGGTGAACAGCGCCGCAGAGTAGGGATCGGTCCACCCATCGTGGTTCCAGTAATCCACGTGTTCGCTGAGAACGATGATTTGCGCGCCGGCGATGGGCTGGTCGCGGTCCAGTTTCTCGAGCAGGGCGTCGGCGGGCGGACAAGTGGAGCAGCCTTCGGAGGTGAATAGCTCTACGAGTACCGGTTGGCGCGGGGGATTAACATTGTCCGCCGGGGCCGCGGCTTCTGGACTGGCCAGAACGAGCAAGGCGGCGGTAAACGAGAGCAGTTTTATTGGCATGTGGAATTCCCCTCCCTTCCAATTTTCGCGCAAATTGCGGCGCCGGCGGCTTGGCAGTGTGGGGCAGGATTCCAATCCTGTGCGGGTCCTCCAGGACCCGCCCTCGGCCGACGTGGACGTCGGCCGCAGGACTGGAGTCCTGCCCCACGGCGACCGTAGGATAGACTGGAAAAAACACCTTCACGTGGCGGGAAATCATCGTACTTTCGTTTTCCACGATCCGAGCGGCAAACGCTGGCAACGCTTCCGGCGCAGCCTGCAGACGGGCGCGATCTTCGTCGGCATCCTGCTGGTGCTTTTCGTACTGAGCATGGCGGTGAGCCCGCAGATTCCCGCTTTAGGGCTGCCGCAGGTCGAGCATATCCCTGGGCTGGAAGATGTCCCCGCCATCATTCGCGGTGAACGGCCCATACGCAACGTGCCGTTCAAGCTGCGGCGGGCCGCGGGCAATATCAAATACGTGCGGTCCGCCTCGCCCGTGCTGCATCCCAAAACCGCCGCACGCGTGAAGACGGACAGTCCGATTGTGTTCGGATTCTATGTGAACTGGGATCCGGCCAGCATGGTCTCGCTGCGTATGCATATCACACATCTTACTCATCTGGTTCCGGAGTGGCTGATTCTGCGCAACAACAAAGGCGATCTGGATGACCAGAGCGATCCCACCGTGATGGCCATCGCCACGCAGGCGAAGCTGCCCATCCTGGCCCTGGTCACCAACTACCGAGATGGCTGGCAGCCGCGCGACGTGCACCAGATCCTGCACGATGCCGATGCCCGCGCCGATCTGGTCGACAGCATCTACAGCAATCTGACGGAGCACCATTTTGCCGGCGTCAATATCGATTTCGAAGAGTTGGGGCCGCGCGATCGCGGGCCCTTCGTAGCATTCATGCGCCAATTGCGCGCGAAAATCGAGCCGGCGGGTTTGCTGCTCACCGAGAGCGTCCCGATCGACGACCCGGCTTACGACCTGAAGCAACTGGCGGAGGTGAACGATTATCTGGTGCCTATGGTTTACGACGAGCACTACCAGTCCGGTGAACCGGGTCCCATTGCGTCACAGGCCTGGTTTCAGAAAGAGATCGATCGTTTGGGCCGGATCGCGGCGCCCGCGAAGATGGTGGTTGGGATCGGCAATTACGGTTACGACTGGACCATCGGCGGCATGGGGTCTACAGAGGCGAAATTTGGCGAAGTGATGTCGCAGGCCGCTCGCAATCGCGTGACTGTGGCATGGGATTCGGTAATGGCCAACCCGGTTTTTCGCTACCAATCCGGCGGCCGGCAGCATGAAGTCTGGTTCCTGGACGCGGTCACCGGTTTGAACGAGGCGCGTGGTGTAGCCGACGGCGGTTTCCGCGGCGTGGCGCTGTGGCGATTGGGCGCCGAGGATCCGGACCTGTGGAACGTGCTCAGGCCGGACGGGTGGCCTGGCACCGATTACGATGGCCGGCAACTGGCGGTCCTGAGCGCGCAAAAATCCGTGGACGAATATGGGAATGGCGATGTGTTGCGCATCGTGGAAACGCCGCGCGATGGGAGCCGCCAGGTGTGGCGCGCCACGGATGGCCGTTACGCCGAGCAGTATGGGCAGGCGCCGTCATACTATACGATCGAAGCCACCGGGGGCCAAGGCGATCGTAAGGTTCTGTGCCTGACCTTCGACGACGGTCCGGATCCGCGCTACACTCCCGCGATCCTCGACGTCCTGCGCAACCGCGGCGTGCGGGCGACATTTTTTGTCATCGGCGCGAATGCCGATCAGAACATCGGACTGGTGCAGCGTGCGTACGCCGAAGGCCACGACATCGGCAACCATACTTACACGCATCCGAATATCGCGCTGGTGTCGGACGAGCGGGCGGCCCTGGAACTGAGCACGACGGAGCGCATCATCGAAAATGCGCTGGGCGTTTCCACCGTGTTGTTCCGGCCGCCGTATAACGCCGACAGCCAGCCACAGACTCCCGAGGAGATCCTGCCGGTGCTGCGCGCGCAAAAAGCCGGCTATGTGACGGTAGGGGAGCGCATCGATCCACGCGACTGGGTGAAGGGTGTTTCGGCGGATGAGATCGTGTCGGACGTGCGCAACGAGTTGGAATCCGCTGAGGACCCGGGCCACGTGATTCTGTTGCACGATGCCGGCGGCGACCGGTCGGCGACCGTGGCGGCACTGCCGCGCATCCTGGTTGGATTGCAGGCGGAAGGCTATCGGTTCGTTCCGCTGAGCGAACTGCTGGGACAAACTCGCGCGCAACTGATGCCGCGGCCATCCGGTGCTGAGATGCGCTGGGCGCGCATCGAAGGCGGCGCTTTCGACTCGCAGGGAACATTCAAGAAAATCATCGGCATGCTGTTTCTGTGGGCTATTTATCTGACTTTGGCGCGCTCGCTGTTTTACGGAATTCTGGCGCTGGCGCAGAAATGGCGCACGCGGCATCGGCGTTTCGATGCGGCATTCCGGCCGCCGGTATCGGTAGTGATCGCCGCGTACAACGAGGAGAAGGTGATCCTGCGCACGGTGGAATCCATTCTGGGCAACGGGTATGACGATGTGGAACTGGTGGTGGTGGATGACGGCTCGCGGGACGCCACACTGGACGTGCTGCGACGGACTTTTGGCGCGCGGCCCGAGGTACGCATCCTGACGCAGCCGAACGGCGGCAAGTCGGCCGCACTGAACAATGCGATCGCGCACGCGCGCCACGATATCCTGATCGCCCTGGATGCGGACACCATATTCCGCGCCGGCACGATAGGCAAGCTGGTTCGGCATTTCGCCGACTCACGCGTGGGTGCGGTTTCCGGAAATGCGCGTGTGGGAAACCGGCGCCGCTGGATCACGCGCTTCCAATCCATCGAATATATTTACGGCTTCAACCTGGATCGCCGGGCGCTCGACCTGCTGAACGCCATCACAGTGGTGCCGGGTGCCGTGGGCGCGTGGCGCAAAGAGGCGATCGAGAAATTGGGTGGATTCGGCGGCGACACGCTGGCCGAAGATACCGACCTGACTTTGCAGATGCGCCGTGCGGGATACCAGATCCGCTACGAAGAGGCAGCCGTGGCTTTCACCGAAGCGCCCGAAGATACGCGCGGGCTGGCCAAGCAGCGCTTCCGTTGGGCGTTCGGCACGTTGCAGGCGGCGTGGAAGCATCGCGACGCGCTGTTTGTGCCCAAGTACGGATCGCTCGGTTTCGTGGCCCTACCCAGCATCTGGATCTTCCAGGTGCTGCTGTCGGCGCTCTCACCTTTCGCCGAGTTGGCCATGATCGTGGCATTATTTGCGGGCAACTGGCGCATCGTGCTGGTATTCTATCTCGCCTTCTTCGTACTGGAGTTTCTGACCGGCCTGGTGGCGTACTGGCTGGAAGGCGAAAAACCGTGGGACCTGGCGCTGCTGTTTTTTCAGCGCATCTATTACCGCGAGCTGATGTATTACGTCGTGGCCAAGTCGCTTATCTATGCTGTACGGGGCCGCGTGGTCGGCTGGGGCAAGCTGGAGCGGCGGGCTACCGTGCAGGGAGTTTAGCGTACAATCTGAATTATGAGCACCACCGCAGCGGCGATGACGGTCGACGAATTCCTGAAGCTGCCCGAGGTCGAGGGACAGAAAACGGAGTTGATCCATGGAGAGGTGGTTTCGATGGCCTATGCGGGATTCATACACGAGCGCGTCAAATCCAACGTGAACGAGATTCTGGTCGCTTGGCTCCTTCAACACCGGCTCGGCAAGGGTTTCCTCGAAACGACATATCGCCTCGACGCGGAAGTGGCCGTCATGCCCGATTTGAGCGTGCTGCGCAACGAGCGCCTGATACCCGCTACCGACGATTTGCCGACGGGCGCACCAGACCTTGCCATCGAGGTTGTCTCGTCGGAATCCGCCGCGCACCTGCGCTCCAAGATTCAGCTCTATCTCAAGCACGGCGGTAAGGGGGTCTGGGCAATCTATCCGGGACAGCGTTTGGTGGAAGTTTACAGCGCAAATAACCACGTCGCGATTTTTGAGTGCGCGGACGTGCTGGAAGACCGCGCTGCCCTGCCCGGTTTCAGTACTCCCGTCAGTGCAATCTTCGAAGGTTTGTAGGCCTATTTTCCGTTCCCGCGCGCAAGCATAACGTAAATAATCTCGATTATGAGCACCACCACCGCACCGATGACGGTCGATGAATTCCTGAGCCTGCCCGATATCGAGGAGCAGCGGGTCGAGCTGATCGAAGGAGCGGTGGCTGACATGCCTGACATGCCTGCTGGGGGGCCCAATCACGAGCGGTAAAGTCGAATCTGAATGAAATCCTGGTGCTTTGGCTCGTTAAGCACGGGGTCGGAAAAGTATTTATCGAATCGGGGTACCGGCTCGCGGAACGCTCTTTGCTTGCGCCGGACATTAGCGTGCTGAACCTCGAACGGATCAACCAGAGCGGCAAAGACCTGCTTCGCGGCGCTCCGGACCTGGCCATTGAAATCGTATCCTCGGAAACCGCCAACCGGCTGCAAACCAAAATCAGGCTTTACTTCAAGCACGGCGCCAAGGCGGTTTGGCTGATATTTCTCGAGACGCGCACGATTCAGGTCAGCCACCCAGACGGGCACACCGTCACTCTCGAACAAGACCAGAATCTCGAAGATTCCGACGGCCTGCCGGGCTTCAGCACTCCCATCAGCGCCATCTTTGATCACCTATAGGCTCGGCCGAAGGCGCCACCGGCGGCGGCATCTCAGGTGGCTTGCAAGCGCCGATCGACACCGAAAAGGCCGCCACGCTGCGCCAGGCGCCGCCGACGCGCCGTTCGATGTGGTACGACTTGCTGGCGGCGTCCGCACGCAGGCGCCAGTCCGCATTCGCCGTTTCACTGGCGCGCTTCAGGGGAACAGGCCGCTCGCCGGCTTGGCGAAGCGTCCAAGTATCGCCAGCGTTGGACGTGTCATACAACTCGTAACGGCCTGACTCACTCGCCCGGCCACGATCGATCACCAGGCTGCCATTGGTTCGCGAGCTAAACCAAAATTGCAGGATCGCTCCAAATTGCGAGTCCCCATAGACCGGGCGCGACTGCCATGTTTTGCCCGCGTCCGTGGTGACTAGCAGGAACGGGTCATGCGGCAGCGGGTGCAGCACCTCACCACTGACCCAGCCGTTCTCGAAATCGATGAATTGGATGCGGTCGAACCCGGCCAGACGGATTCGTTCTTGCGGCTCACGCCAGGTTTTGCCGGCATCGTCACTGGAGAGCAGCACGGCGGTGAGAGTAGTGGAGGATGTATGAATGTTGCCCGCCAGAAAAATCCGGTTGCCCACGGTCTCCACCGACGCCAGTTCCAGATAGACCGGGCATGGATCTTCTATCGTGCAAGTTAGACCTGACAACCGGATGTCTTCCTCGCCGCACTGGTACTCCACGACCATCGGCTTGCCGGCATTCACCAGCGGCTGGATTTGCACGGGTTCGGCGGCGGGCTGCTCCACCTGTGCCCGCGCGGCCGAGGCAATCGCCAGGACGATCAAAAAGCGCATGCATCCCGATTGTATCGCTGTGGCGCACGTTTCAGCGTGCTGACTGGCGCAAGAAATGCCGCGCGTGGCCGATGAGAAGACAAAGGAATCACGCCATGCAAATTACCTATACGGCCCTGGGAGGACTGCAGCAAGCCGAGGATCAGGTGGATCGGACCGCGTCACTATTAGCACGATCGCCATTCAGCACAGGCGCGCCGCAGGATCAGGTTTCCTTGAGTGATGCGGCGGTGTCTCTCCTCGAAGGCAAAGCCAGTTACCAGGCGAATCTGGACAGCATCAAGGTGGCAGACGATATGCAGAAAAGCGCGTTGAGTCTGGTGAAGTAGCCGCTTATAGCCCCAAGCGCTCTCGCGCGTAGGTCATCGACAACTGCACGTTGTTTTCCTCGCGGCGCACCTGCTCTTCGCGCGCCAGGCCCGTCAGCACGGGCAGCGGCGGGCGTCCTTGCGCATCTCGCACCATGCGCATGGTGCGGGCCAGGTAAACTCCATTCCGTTCCGGAAAAGTCGCCCAATAAGCGTCCGTCAGGCAAGGCACCTTCAGCGGATCGCGCGTGATCATTTCGAGCGTCAAACGCGTCTCCGGCCGCGCGCGGCGGATGGTATCTACGATCCGGCGCATGTCCAGCATACCCGTGCCCAGCGGCACCTCCGAGAGCAGGAAGCCATCCGGGTATGGCGCGACGGCCATATCCTTTATATGCGTCGTGACGGCGTAGGGCGCCAGGGTTTCCACCACGGCCATGGGATCGTCAAGCAACGAGATGTTGTTGCCGGTATCCAGGCACACACCCAGCCAGCGGCTCTGCTTCTCGTGCATGAGCGCCGCCATCTCCTCGGCCGTGAAGTCCTTGTGATTTTCGATGGCCAGCGGCACTTGCTGTTTTTCAACGATGCGCAACGCCCGGTCGATGTTCTCGCGGGCTTGGGCTACGGCTTTGCGCCAATCCGGCAGGTTGGTGAAGTTCTCATAGCGGCGCCCGGGCAGGCAATTGACGCGAATCGCCAGCGCTCCGGCTTGTTTGGCGGCGGTCACCGTGCTCTCGAACTCCGCGGTGTCGCTGGCTTCGGGCAATCTGGCGATCACCTCGAAATACATGCCCAGTTCAGCAGCGCGCGCGTGCAGTTTGCGGATGTACTCCGGCTCGCGCGAGGTTAACTGCATTTGAATGCCGCCCGCACCCAGCCCGGCGCAGTGTTCCAGAAATTCGAGGTTATCCTTGGGCCGCGCGAAGCCCATATAAGAAGTAACGGCGATCCCCATCCGCGAGCGCGTCTCGCTGGCCAGGGCCCCGGCCGCCGCGGCGGTGATCAGAAAAGTCCGGCGATTCATAAGTTCAGGCTCCGCAGCACGTCATCCCACGGTTTGCGATAAGGCCGCACCAGCATGGCGGAAGCTTCCGTATCGCCGACGATCTCTTCGGTCTCCGGATTCCAGCGGATTTTGCGGCCGAGCCGCAGCGAGATATTTGCCAGATGGCACGCGACCGCCGTACGGTGTCCATCTTCGACGTCCGAAATGGGCCGCTGGCGGCTCTTGATGCAATCCAGAAAATTTCGCGCATGCAGGTCGAACTGCTGCGGCGATGAGCCGGGCTCTTTGCGCGCGTCGACCCAAGGCTCCGGTTTCGTGGCGGAATGCTGGGGGCCTCCGGTGGGCTGCCCCTCGAACACCGGGATGGCGTTCGATGGGTCGATCTTCATATCGGGAATCACTTCGTATCCGCCCCGGGTAACCGTCATGCTGCCCTTGGTTCCGAAGAATTCCAGGCCATAACCGGCGCGGCGTCCGGCGCTGGCCTCGCGCAGCGAATGTACCGCGGTGAAGCCCGGATATTCGAAGACGGAATCCTGCGTGTCGGGGGTTTCGCCATTGTCCTGGAGGGCGAATCGTCCGCCGCTTGACGAGACCGCCGACGGACCCTTCACGCCCATGGACCATTGCACGATGTCGATATCGTGCGCGCCGAGGTTGGTCATCTGGCCGCCGGAGTAATCCCAGAACCAGCGAAAATGATACAGCGCGCGGTGCGGATTATAGGGCCGCTGCGGTGCGGGTCCCAGCCACATGTCGTAATCCAGATCGTGCGGCGGCGGCCCATCGGGCGGATTGCCGAAACCGGGCATGACGTTGCGATAGGCGCCCATGCGCGCGCTCAGCACCTTGCCGAAATAGGCGGTCTGGACCAGTTCGCGAGCCTTCTGGTAATGCGGGCCGGAGCGCTGCTGCGTGCCGACTTGCACCACGCGCTGGTAGCGCCGTGCGGCCGTGGTCATCCAGCGCCCTTCCTTCACAAATAGCGTGAGCGGCTTTTCCACGTAGACGTCTTTGCCGGCCGCGCACGCCAGAATAGTCAGCAGCGTGTGCCAGTGGTCCGGTGTGCACACCACCACGGCTTGAATCTCCTTGTTGTCGAGCAGCTTGCGGAAATCGCTGTAGCCCTTGGCACCGGAACCACACGCCGCTAATCCCTCCTCCAGGCGCGGCTGGCATATCTCGCACATGGCGGCCAGGTCCGCATCGTTCTGGTTTTTGAAATCGTGGACATGCTGGCGGCCGATCAGGCCGTAACCGATGAAGCCAACTTGTATGCGATCGTTGGCGCCTAATAGCCGTTTGTACGACGCCGCCGTGACCGCTCCCAGGAACACGCGCCGCGATGAGTGCATTTGCTGGATTTTAGCAGGTCGCGAGAGAGGCAGATGTGGCGTACGGCACGGTCTTGTATCCCTGGCTGGCTCTGATACGTCCAATACAGTGGGATGGACAGAATTATGACACGTATCGGCATTCTTATCGCGGTTACGATGGCAGCGGGTTTGTCCGCGCGCGATGTGCCGGAACCGGCATTGCCCGTTAATGTGGTGGTCACCGTTACCGGACAAAAAGGCGTCCCGGCCCCACTGCTGACAGTGGACGACATTCTGGTCTCGCAAAACAAGCAGCACCTGCAGGTCACCGGACTGGAGCCATTGCGCGCGCAAAGCGGCCGCCAACTTTGGTTATTGCTCGACGACGGCACCACGACCAATCTGGGAACACAACTATCCGATCTGAAGAGTTTCTTGTCAGATCTGCCTGCCAATACCCAGGTGGGTGTCGGCTACATGAACTACGGCCGGGTGCAAGTTGCGCAGCCGCTGACGACTGACCATCAACTGGCCGCGAAGGCCATGCGCCTGCCCACCGGTATAGCTGGTATTTCGGCGAGCCCGTACCTGGCGTTGACCTCGTTGATTCACAAGTGGCCCGCCAGTTCCGGCCCGCGGGAAGTGGTGATGGTTTCTAGCGGCATTGATCCTGAATATGGCGCTGGCCCCGATGATCCTTATGTGAACGAGGCTGTCGACGTCGCGCAACGCGCTGGAGTTGTGGTGTATTCGATCTATTACTCAGGCGCAGGACGCTGGGGACACAACGGTCGCCAGATCTTTTGGGGTCAGAACTACCTCGCACAGCTCAGTGACCAGACTGGCGGCGAATTATATTGGCTGGGCGCGACCAATCCGGTCTCACTGGCGCCTTATCTCTCCGATATCAGTCAGCATTTGAACGGGCAGTACTTACTTACTTTCCTGGCCACGCCGGAAAGCAAGGCGGGATTTCAAGCGGTCAAGATCAGGACTGAGAAACCGCGTGTGAAGGTTGCAGGGCCGTCCAAGGTATACGTGCCAGCGCAGTAAGGCCGCCGCAGGCTGGGGCTTCCGCGTCACTATTGCCCGCGAAAATAATCCAGCGTAAGGCGCAGGCCTTCGGCGAGCGGCACGCGCGGCTCCCAGCCAAGCAACCGGCGCGCTTTCGAAATATCCGGACGGCGCTGCTTGGGATCGTCTTCCGGCAGATCGCGATTCACCATCGCCGACGCGCTACCGGTGGCGCCTAAGATCTGTTCGGCGAACTCGCGGATGGTCATCTCGTTCGGATTGCCCAAGTTCACCGGATTGGGCTCATCGGACTGCATGAGCCGGTAGAGGCCGTCCACCAGATCGCTCACGTAACAGAAACTCCGCGTTTGCGATCCATCTCCGAAGATAGTAATGGCTTGGCCGCGCAAAGCCTGATCCAGAAAGGCCGGCACCACCCGGCCATCGTCCAGCTTCATACGCGGCCCATAGGTATTGAAGATGCGGGCGATATTTGTGCGCAGGCCGTAGGTGCGGTGGTAAGCCATCGTCAGGGCCTCGGCGAAGCGCTTGCTTTCGTCGTAGCAAGATCGCGGCCCTACCGGGTTCACATGGCCCCAATAGGTTTCGCTCTGCGGATGTTCGAGCGGGTCGCCATAACACTCCGAAGTGGAAGTGAGCAGGAAGCGCGCTTCCTTCGTGCGCGCCAGTTCCAGCATGTTACGGGTGCCGGCACTCCCTACGTCCAGAGTGGCGATGGCATGCTGCATATAGTCCTTGGGACTGGCGGGGGATGCCATATTCAACACGCCATCCAGCGAGCCGTCCACCGCCATTGGCTGCGTAATATCGTGATACAGGAACCGGAATCGCGAGACAGCATCCAGATGCGCCAGATTCTTTTTCGAACCAGTGAGGAAATTGTCAACGGCGATAACTGAGTGGCCCTCCGCCAGCAGCCGGTCGCACATATGCGACCCGATAAATCCCGCAGCTCCGGTAACCAGGATGCGCAAGCGAATACCCCGTGAAAATGATTCTGCAGCGGACATTGCGCCCGCTCAGGTGCTACATTCAAGGTTACCGCATGGTCCACCCATCCTGGCTGGAAACTGCGATCCTGGCGATACTGTTATGCATCTCCGGAACGCTTTTCTGGCGCCGCTTCCGCAAGCCGTTGGATGCCATCCGCGGCGCCCGCGATAATCCCGATTTCAAACTCCGGCCATTGGCGCCGCGCATCCGGCAGTTCATATGGGAAGTGATGCTGCAAGGCAAGGTGATCCGAGAGCGTCCCCTGCCCGGCTTGGCACACGCCTTCGTCTTCTGGGGATTTTGTGCGTTCGCGCTGATCACCGTCAATCACCTGGCCGCCGGATTCGGCGTTCCGTTCCTGAGCCGCGCCGGCGGATTCGGTAAAGCTTATTTCGCGTTGGTGGCCGCGTTCGCCGTGGCGGTAGCGGTATCGATTGCGGGCCTGGCGATCCGCCGATTCATAACGCGTCCGAAATGGCTGGGTACCGTGTCGCCGGAATCCGGCGTGATCGCGCTATTCATTTTCATTCTGATGGTCACATATCTGGCCGGACTGCGCTTGGATGAAACCACATTGCCCGCGCGGGCGAATTGGTGGCTGCACACCGCGACACTGCTGGCATTTCTGCCGCTGATCCCGCATACCAAGCACTTGCACCTGGTGATCAGCCCGGCTACCGTGTTTCTGCGGCGCGACGGGTTCAGCAAAATTCCGCCGCTGGTGGGTGATGAGGATTTTGGCCTGGATACCGGCAAGGACGTAACCAAGATCGACGCGCTGCAAGCTTACTCTTGCGTGGAGTGCGGCCGGTGTACGGAGCACTGTCCCGCCAATAATACGGGAAAGATCCTCAATCCGAAAGAAATCATACTGGGGCTGCGGCAGTATCTGAACGAAGAAGGACCGGGCAACGAAGCGCCGCTGTTGGGTAAACACATCTCTATGGAGGCCGCCTTCCAATGCACGACCTGCGGCGCCTGCGAGTTTCAGTGCCCGGTGGGTATCCAGCACCTGCCGGTGATTATCGGCTTGCGCCGCGGCGCGGTGAACACGGGGAAGTGGGACGACGATTACGGCGGCAAGATGTTTCTGGCGATGGAGCGGAACGGAAATTCCCTGGGCTTCGCGTCGAGTGAGCGGCTGAAATTCATCGAGAAAAACGAACTGCCGATTTACGATGGCTCACAGGAGTATTGCCTCTGGCTCGGCTGCATGGGCTCGTATGATCCGCAGGGTCGCGAGATCGTGCTGTCGCTGGTCGCGGTGTTGCGCCACCTGGGCGTGACATTCGGGGTGCTGCGCAAGGAGAAGTGCACGGGCGATCCGGTGCGGCGCTTGGGTAACGATCTGTTGTTTTCGCAAATGGCCGAGGCGAACATCGAGCAGATGAAAGCCGCTAAAGTGACCAAGCTGCTTTCGATCTGCCCGCATTGCGTGCGTACGATCGGAGAGGACTGGAAAGAGTTCGGCGCCGATTTTCGCATCGAGCATCACAGCGAATTATTAGCGCGCTGGCAGGCCCAGTTGCCCCGGCAGACGAACGGGCGGGAGCGCGTCGTGTTCCACGACCCGTGCTACCTGGGGCGTTACCGCGGCATTTACGACCAACCGCGGGAAGTCATCGCGCGCACGGGCGAGGTAGCGGACCCGGCGCGTGCGCGCGAGCGGTCGTTCTGCTGCGGCGCGGGCGGCGGACAGATGTTCCTGGGTGAGGAGAAGGGCCGGCGCGTCAACGTGGAACGCGCCACGGAACTAGCCGCGACCGGAGCGGGCGTGGTGGGAACGGCCTGTCCTTTCTGCCAGACGATGTTTCGGGACGCATTCGGCACGCTGAGCCAGACGCCGCCCAAATTGCTGGATATCGCGCAGATTGCGGCGGCATCCATCGAGACAGCGGCGGGGCGTGCGATGGTATAATTTCAAATTGGCGCGCCGCGCGGTTTTGGTCAGCGGGGACGACGTCAAATTGCCAGAAAGACCACCAGCGGGCGCGTAGCTCAATTGGCAGAGCAAGTGACTCTTAATCACTAGGTTGTAGGTTCGATTCCTACCGCGCTCACCATTAGAATCAGGAAGTTGTCGATCCAATTAGCTTTGTGTTGAAATACCTCATCATTGACGCGCCGCAGCTTTGGGAGAGCCCACCGCTGGATCACGTGAGTGTCCTAAACGGGCTCTTGGGTGTCAAAGTGCGGAAGCATCGACGCACTCCCCCGATTTTCTGTCACCTGTTCAGCTACCCATGAAGTTCGACCCGCCTCGCATTGTCCAGAGTGGGAAAAGTTCATCAGTGAGGTGTTTTCAGACGACGCCGAGGCTATCGCATGGGAGATCCCGGCTTGGCTTATGATGCCGGACACATCACTTCAGAGAGCGGTGCTTCTGATGAGAGACGGCGCCAACGGCAAGTCAACGTATCTGCGCGGCGTGATGGCATTCATTGGTAAACGCAATATCTCTGCGGTCATACTCCACAAACTGGAGAACGATCGTTTCTCAGCCGCAAGGCTCATTGGCAAGCTGGCGAACATATGTCCCGACCTTCCCGGCAGCGACCTCACCGGCACTTCGGTTTTCAAGGCCATCACCGGCGGCGACCCCCTCATGGCCGAGTATAAGTTCAAGGACTCGCTAGAGTTCGCCCCGTACGCCCGAATGGTATTCTCGGCCAACCACCGCCCAAGAGCCAGGACGCCTCCCGAGCATTCTTCCGCCGTTGGCTAGTGGTGCCCTTCGAGCGCACGTTTGCGGATGACGCACCCGGCACGATACCGAGCGATACGCGCGATGCGATGCTCTCCGATCCCGCGGAACTAAGTGGAGTGCTCAACAAGGCGATGGAAGCGGACTTCCTGAAGCATACCCCCTGACATCGCTACCGCAAGCGAAGTTATGCTGTCAAGCCCTGAAAGAGTCACAGTGGCCCACTATGGCATTCAGGTCGCCGCCCCAGCGCTTGATGCGGCCATGGTGGAAATGCGCCTGCACCTCCTTGGGGTGGGTCCGACCATACTGGCGCGCGCCTGCATCCTGGCGTCCCACGCGCGCGGCGCCCCGCGCGGATGCAGCAGCGCCAAGGTCTCGCGAGGCAGGAACCCGTAGTTGACGAAGAACGCCTCTTAGGCGCGGGTAGCGGCGCTCCAATTCGCCGGCGCGATAGTCCTTAACGCGCTGCGCGAGGATCAGATCCTGGTCGCGAGCGGCGTCCGCGTCGGGTCGGCCTGGACAAAGCCCAGGCGCGCAATGGCCCGCGGCAGGCTGGTGGCCTTGAAAAAGGCTGCGCGCGATTGCGTAGCAGCGAAGCTGCCGGAGGCTGGGGGCTTTGAGAGGGCTCCCGCGTGGCGTCCCGTAAAGGCTCTGGGGCTGCTCTGCCAAGCATCGCGCCGCGCGCCAGTCCCACGTGGAGGCCCTTACGAAGGACCACGTCGTGCAGTCGGCCCGGTGTGCATCGTGGAAGTGGCGTTTCTCGCGCGGCATACCGCTCGCACGCCAGCAGCGCCAGTCGCTCTACGGGTCATCGCTTCAAGGATTGGAAGAAAAGCGGCGCCTCCCGCGCGGCGCGCATCCCGACGCGTACGTGCGGTCGCAGCGACGGACAACGGGTTGGTGCCAGGAACTGGGCGGCGGGCACCAGACTGCACGAAGCGCGCGCCATGTTGTGTGGCGGCGGCCGGCGCCAGTCCGACGTGGCGTCGTGACGTATGCCGGCTTGTCGAGGTCCACTTTTTCCGATTTACCATTCTCCAGGTACCCGTACACTAACGCTCCGTCAGTTTGGCTATCCTGATTCGGTGGATGGGCCACCGCTGGGGCAGCAGAGGACCCTCGCGAGCCATAACGCTTCTTGCCTGAACTAAAGGACTGCCGCTGGCGTGCCGATATGACATAAAGAGAAGAATTGTCGAATGCTCGGCAGACGCCATTTGGAAGCCGCCGGCGCGCTGGTCCTGACTTTGGTGACGACCTTTTCAGCCGTGAGTTGCAGGGCGTTGAGCCCCAGAGACTCCCCACTCACGGTAGCCAGCGTCAAGGCAGTCGGTGAAAAAGCGCCAGTCCAGGGCGCTGCCGTAACCTTTCGCGGAGTAGTCACCTATACCGACCCGGTCAACCACCTGCTGTTTGTACAGGACGCGACCACTGGAATCAAAGTGGAGGTCGGCAATCTCAGTCCGCTACCTGAGCGTTCGGAATTCATCGAAGTTCAGGGCTTGGTGCTGCGAAGTTCACGTTTGCCATTCGTAGTGCATCCCTCCATCACGATCCTGGGCTCCGCGCAACAGCCGCCGGCGGTTCTGGTCCGTCCGTCGCAACTAGTGTCGTTGGACTACGCAAGTCGGAAGGTCAGAATGAATGGCATCGCTCAGTCAGCCGAAATGGACCAGAACGGTGCGCTTCGTGTGCGCGTGCACGTCGGTCAACAGGTGTTCGGCGTGCGGATTAAGGATAACACCGACTCCAATCGCGTTGCTCTCCCGGGCGCCCTCGTGGATCTGGAGGGCGTCGCCGACCCCGTTGTCGATGAGGCAGGATCGGTGGAGGACTACCGTATCTGGGTCGATTCCTCCGACGACCTCCAGATTGTCCGTGCGGCTCTGCCGCTTTCGAGTTTTGACGCAGTCACGGTCGGTAGCCTGCGGCAGCGTGCTCGAGAAATAGATTCTAGTTCGTTGCCTTTGCGCGTGCGGCTATGCGGCGACGTGGTGGAGGACGGACGCGGAGGATTTCAGTTCATCGATGCGACGGGGACTCTGCTGTTGAATGTTGCTCTGGATAGTCTGGCGTTTACAGGGCATCGACTCAATGTGTGGGCGTTCCCGCGTTCTTTGGCGGGTGGTCTGGTGCTGGAAGATGCCGTGCTCGCGGCGCCGGACGAACCACGTCGTCCCGCATTTAGGCCAGCGGCCCTTCTGCGCCGTATATCGGACGTGCGGGCGCTGGCAGCGGGAGAGGCCGCAAAAGGTCTGGCGGTGGATGTGCAAGGGACGGTTACTTACGCTTCTTCAGTTTCGGGCATTCTGTTCGTGCAGGACCCCACCAGTGGCATTTTTATAAATACTCTCGGGCTTCTGCCTCGAGGCATCCGAGCCGGTTGGCGGGTTCGGGTCCGCGGAAAGTCATCGCCTGGCGGCTTCGCTCCCAGCATTAGCTACGCGGAGGTTACCCATCTCGGAGAGAGCGCACTTCCGCACGCTACCGTAATGACGCACCAAGATCTGCAGTCAGGCCGGATGGACAGCCAGCGAGTGACCGTCGAGGCCGTCGCTCGTTCCTTCGAACCATCCAATGGCCCCTTAACCCTGCGACTGATGGACGGGCAAACACGTCTCACCGCCTATCTGGATGGCTGGCGGACACCACCCCAGTATCTACTGGGCGCGCGGGTCAGGCTAACGGGGGCCTGCGGCTCCAGCGTCAATTCAAGACGACAGTTCAACGGAATCGAGGTGTACGTCCCGCGTCCGGATTTCGTACGTGTGATCGAGCCCCGTCCCGACGCGTTCATATCCCCTGTTCGTTCGATAAGGGATCTGCTGCAATTCTCGCCTTCCGAGAGACCCGGTCGCGAGGTTCGCCTACGCGGTGTCGTGACCATGGCGGGATCATCCGGCTCGGTATTCATGCGGGACGCCACTCGAGGCATCCAGGTCTTAAGCACGGCCAGTACTCAATTGGAGTTGGGAGATATCATCGATGCGGCCGGATATCCCGCCGCGACCCGGTTGGGCGCCGTGCTGGAGGATGCCCGGATTTGCAGGATCAGGCCCGGGCCGCCCCCGCAACCACCACACACGACGGTTTATCAGATTCTAGATCGCAATCTCGACTCGCAACTGGTCGAACTGGATGCCCGACTCGTGAGCCAGATCCCGACTCCCATCGGGCTGCATCTCCTGGTAGAGTCGTCAGGGCGCTACTTTACCGCCAACTCGGAGGCCAATCTCTCTCTCCGCGAAATCCTGGATCCGGGCGCGGTGTTACGTATGCGCGGAATCTGCTCGGTGACCGCGCCCGTCGCCACCGGCGAGAATATTCCGGAGAGCTTCGAGTTGCGCTTGCGCACCGCCGGCGACATACGGATCCTGCATCCGGCGCCCTGGTGGACGGCCCAACGGGCTCATCGGATTATTGTTGTGGGCGGACTACTCTTCCTTGGGGCGTTGCTGTGGGTTCTCCTGCTGCGGCGGAGAGTCCGTCAGCAGACCGCAACCATCAACCGGAAGCTGGAGATCGAAGCCCTCAGGACCCGGCAACTCGCGAAAGCCGCACAGGACCTGGCTGCAGAGAAAGCTGAGTTGCTCCGTACCCGCGAGGACCTGCAAAGACTGGCCACCCGCGATGGCCTCACCGGGGTTTGGAATCGAAGCGCCATCTTTGACATGCTGGAAAGTACGCTCAGTCGCTGCAGGCGGCCGGGCCAGCCGACCTCCGCTATCATGTGCGATCTCGATAGCTTTAAGAGAATCAATGACTGCCGCGGCCACCCGGCCGGAGACCGGGTGCTGCAAGAGATAGCTACGCGCTTTCAATCCTGCATACGCGCCTCGGACTTTGTGGGCCGCTATGGCGGAGAGGAGTTCTTGATCGTACTCTCGGATTGTGACGACCGCGAAGCCCTGGAGCGCGCCGAGCAACTCCGCTGTGAGATCAAAAGCCGGCCCATCGTGCTGGATGGCGGGTCACTCAATATCACTTGTAGCTTCGGAGTCAGTTGTGCTCATGACAGTAAAGACTGTGAGCAACTTGTGCGAGAGGCGGATAATGCTCTTTACCGCGCCAAACGCCTGGGCAAGAACCGGGTGGAGTGTTCAGAAATCCCGAACGCGTCCACGCTCCGTGGGAGCGCCCGCTAACCAGCCTGCTAACTACACTTTTGACGCAATTTTTTTTGCGCGCGTTTTTGCCACTTAAACAGCTAGGCGCAACCAAACTGAATCGCAGCGCACCCGCCCGCCTAAGCTGAAAATATGTCCCGCGAGCTCACAGCCCGCCAGGTACGCAAGATGGCCGCCCAGCTTAGAACCCACGGCGCCGGTCCTGGCCGCCCCGTGGGCTGGCGCAAGCGCCCGCGCTGCCCCTGTGATGTCATGACCCGCAAGCGCAAAAGAAACGAGGGCACGTCTGCTAGCCCTGAAATCCGGCAGCGGGCGGGATCAGCCCGTGGCTCCGCGGGGCAGTGGGCCTGAACGGTGGTCGCTTCCTCGCGCATCATGCGCGGCATACGCTCGCACGCCACCGGCGCCAGTGGCTCTGCGGGTCACCGCTTCAAGAATGGGAAGAATGCGGCGCGTCCCTCGCGGCGCGCATCCCGATACGCGCACTCGCGGTCGTGGCGACGGATAATCGACTGGCGCCAGCGCCGATTGCAACTCATGAAATTCTACAGCCCTTCGCGAGCGGGCGCTTTCTCGCGAAGATCGCCGGCCGCACTCTGCGACACCCCAGGACGCAAGGGTGTTGCAGTTCATTGCTGTCGGCTATCTTGCCCGCCAGTTAGTCCAATTCGGCGATCTTGCGGCGCGCCAGGATATGGCAGCGCTCGGAAGGCGGGGTGTCCTCGCGGAATCCATAAAAGCTGCCGCATATCAGCCAGGCTGAAACCTCAATCGCAAGAGTCTCGGCATCGCCCTGCTGATCGGGGGGGCAACGACTCGGTGACTTCGGCGGTTTCCACTCCCGGCACATTGCGGGGGCGGTGGAGTACTTCATCGTAGAAGGCAAGGCCGACGCAAGCGTCTTTGTACTTCTGGTTACCGGAGCGAAATAGGCATCGTCAGGATCCGCCGCGGCGGCGTGGAAAATCCGCGTCACCCACTGTACGTTTCGCCATCCCGGCGCCGCTGACCTGCTGGTTCGTGAAGTAGCGCAAAGAAGCGGAAGGATCCCTCACGCAGGCCCGCGACGAACCGAAATAGAAGGTGCGCGAGCGCACCGCCGAAAGGGTTGCGATCGCCTGCAGGCACTCCGCGGCCGGCGCGCCGAACACGCGGTTTATGTCCCACCTGATCCCCTTGGATCGCGTCGCTCCATCCGCGGAAGGCCCGTCTGGACCGGCTCAAAGCAGATGTGAGCAAATGTGACCTGATCATCCCCGGCGCCGTGAGCAGTTTTGATCAGACAGAACGGCAAGTGTTTTGCTACGTGTACTAGAGTAGTCTAAACTGCGTAGGCAGACCGACCTGCCTGCGCGGTGGAAAAGAGGCAATTGGCATGAAGGCTGGTTCCGGGAATCGGGTTGCGCATACCGTTCTCGTGGTGGCTGATGACCTCCGCCTCCTAATGCTGGCGCAAGCGATTCTTACCGGCAAGGGACACCTGGCGCTCGTGGCAAACGACGCGCAGAAGGTCGTCCAGGTACTCAATGGAAACCACCCCCCCGTTCATTCTGTGGCCATCCGAGCCGGTATGCGCGGTTACGCGGAACTGCAAGACTGGTCCTTCCGGCGGGGAGCCAAGCCATGGACTCTCTGTTGCGCTGTCGATGATCGGAGCGTCCAGCTGGAAGGGATGAATTGATCCAACCGAACACTCTGGCAGCAATAGTATTCTTGCTCGGATTCTCGCCCGCCCAGTCGCAGCAACCCTTGGCCCCGGCGGCCATTCTGCGCCTTGACGGCAGCGGTTTAACGTCCACAGAAATCGACGCGACGGTGGCACGACTCATGAAGGATGCCCACGTCACCGGCGTAGGCATCGCGGTCTTTCACAATGGCAAAATCTCGTACCTTAAAACCTATGGCCAGAGCAATACCGAGAAAGGCTTGACGCTTACGCCGGACTCAGTAATGCCCGCTGCCTCGATGAGCAAGGCTGCTTTTGCGACTGTGGTCATGCAGCTGGTACAGAATGGCGTCCTCGATCTCGATCTGCCAATCCAGCGATACTTGCCAAAGCCCCTTCCTGAGTATGAGAAATATGCCGACCTCCTGGGCGACGATCGGTACAAGAAACTTACCCTGCGAATTCTGTTGAGCCATACCAGCGGCTTTCCCAATTGGCGGTGGTTCGAGGACGACCACAAGCTCAAGATTCACTTCGAACCGGGCACGCGCTACGCTTACAGCGGTGAGGGATTCCAGCTTGCGCAACTCGTCGTCGAGACAGTGACCGGAAAATCGCTGACTGCACTGATGGGAGAAGATCTATTCGGTCCTTTGGGGATGACTCGCACCAGCATGGTTTGGGAGCCGCGGTTCGAGAGCGACTTTGCCAACGGATATGACGAACACGGGCATTCACTAGGCCCGCAAAAGCGTTCTAAACCAGGCGCCGCGGGCTCCATGCAGACCACGCTGCACGATTACGCAACCTTTTTGAGCGCAGTTATGCGATCCCAGATCCTGGACCCAAAAATGTCAGCAGAAATGTTTAGGCCTCAAGTGAAAATCCACTCCACGCATCAGTTTCCGTCGCTCGCTTCCGAGACCACCACCGCACACGACGCGATTCAATTGAGTGCCGGTTTGGGTTGGGTGCTCTACTCCTCTCCCTACGGAAATGCCTTCTTCAAAGGCGGACATGATGACGGATGGCGACATCAGGGCCTATGCTTCAGCAATGGCGACGGCCTCCTCATCATGACAAACAGCTCCAACGGCGATGGAATCTTCAAGCCCGTTTTCGATTCGATCTTGGGGAAAACGTCGTTCCCCTTCGATTGGTAGGGCTTTTCGCTCTCGAACCATCTACCCGTTGGTAAGCGTCTCGTGAACCGCCCTTCCACCGGCGACCGTTAAGGCGGCATATTGGAGGGGTGTCGGAAACCAAACCGAAGTATTGGAGCAAACTGATCGCCGAGCAGGAGGCCAGCGCGCAAAAGGTCCTGCCGTTCTGCCGCGAGCGCGGGATTACAGAGGCTTCGTTTTACTACTGGAGAAAACGGCTGCGGAAAAGCGCTCCAATGCGATTTGCGCTGCTCGAGACCTCGCCGGCGGACACCGGCAGGACGGCTTCCGCACTTGAGCTGGTACTGAAGAACGGGCAATGGCTGCGAATTGGCCACCAGGTGGAGGCGGCGACGTTGCGGATGGTGCTGGAGGCCGTGCGGGGGTGATTTACGTGCCAGGCGGCCGCAGCATCATGAGCCACCAGACTGCCAAGGCGGTGTGGGAACCCCCCAACAATCGACTCGGTCCTGAGTCCGCACACGGGGTATCCCATTCAAACCTGTTTCGCATGATCAGGGGCTGATTCAAACGCGTTCCGGGGGAACCCCGCCGTGACGGCGTTCTCCGGGGCGGCTCGCATCCGGGTGACCGTGCTGCGTGGCGGCATTCTCAATCTCGGAATTTGCCTCACCTCCGATCAGAATGGCGGCACCTGTAAAGTAAAACCATAGGAGCAGGATGGCAAGAGCTCCGGCGGAACCGTACGCCTGGTCGTATTTCGACGCCTGATATGTCATATAACCGCGGAACAGTCCGGACGCACCCAGCCAGAGGATCACAGCGATAACCGCGCCCGGCGTGCTCCAGCGCATTTCTCTGTCGGAAAGATTCGGACCGAAGCGGTACAGCAAAGCGAAGGCGATCAGCAAAATCGCTGCGAGAATGGGCCACTGCGCAACCTGCCACACTCCAGAAACGCCGTTCGAAACGCCGGAGCGCTGCATGATCGCGACCTCCATTTTCCGGCTGTAGAAGAGAAGAACAAGTGAGGTAAACCCGAGCACCGCAAGCGCGATGGTCAGGCCTGCGCCAGTAAGCGTGACCTGCCACCACGATCGCTGCTCTTCAACCTCGTAGGCTGCGTTGAGTCCCGACATCACAGCCCAGGTGCCGTTCAGGGCGGCCCACAGCGATCCAAACATCGCGAACCAGACTGTGTGCCTTGCAGCGCCTTTGCTGATCTCGGCGAAAAAGCGCGTTACCATTTCAAACGCGCGCGCCGGAAGAATGCTGCCGAGTGAGGATTCCAGCGTCTTGAGAAGATCGGAACCTGTTCCCGAGAATCGCCCCAGTATTGTTGCGGCCACGAGCAGCGCCGGGAACAGCGCCAGGAAGTGGTAGAAGGCGAGGCGAGCGGCTTGGCCAAACACCTCATCTTCCCACGATTCCTTCACGGTTCGTTTGAACAGTTCCCGCCAAGAAAGGCCGCCGAACGTCCACGGATCGATCATAATCTCATTTTGACCCAACGGCCGTGACGCCGGTGACGGACACGGCTGCGCTTACGATGGGCCGCGGGGTGGCGTGTCACGCGCGGCGTGTCAGGCGCGGCATACCGCTCGCACGCTGGCAGCGCCAGTCGCTCTGCGGGTCACCGTTTCAAGGACGGGAAGAAATGCGCGGCACCCAGCGCGGCGCGCATCCCCCGATACGCCTACGCGAGGTCGCGGCGCCGACAGCGAGCTGGTGCCCGGAATTGGGCGCGGGCACCATGCCACGCGAAACGCCGTTTGGCGCCTTCCAGCGCCGCGTAGCGCGATCGGCATGATTCACGTGGTGCTGGACCACCTGAATACCCACCAGCCCAAGCGGGACCGATGGCTGGAATCGCATCCCAATGTCCACTTGCACTTCATTCCCACCTAGAGCTCCTGGCTCAACCAGGTGGAATGCTGGTTCAGTATGATGAGCCGCGCGGTACTGCACGGTGCCAGCTTCACGTCCCCCCCGCCAGCGCAGGGACGCCGTTGACGCCTTCGTCGAGGTTACAATCCGAAAGCTTCGCCCTTCGAGGGGAGCACGGCTGTCGTCCACCAATCCAAGCCCCAACGTCTTTACTCTAATTTATGCAAGTAGGTATTAGATGCCGGCTGGCCGCAGCGAACCGAGCACGCCGATTCCGAAGTGATCACCTGGTTCCGCGGCTTGTGCCGACCGTGCCGATCGAATTCGCGGCAGCAAGATACTGCCGGGCTGCTCTCACCTGCGGCAGATCGTCATCTGCATGCGACCAAGCGTCCAGGAATTCGCGATAGGCCTTCACCGCTTCGGGGCGCTTGCCCTCCTTGTCCCAAGCCGTCGCAACACCATACAGAGCGAATCCGGAATGCGGCCGTCGCGCAAGCGCTTTGGCAAACTCCGTGCGAGCCTCGTCGAATTTGGCGGCCCGAACAGATAACGCGCCGAGCACTTCCAGCGCCGGACGCGAGTATAGCGGCGGCTCGGAATAACCCAGTTTCTTCTCTTCCTCGTCGGCGCGGATCAGCAGCTTACGGGCGGCTTCAAAATCGCCCCTTTGTCCCGCGATCAAGCCCCTTAGTTCCAGCGATGCCGTTCCCAGGAGCTTCAGCACTCGCTTTTGCCCGCCTTGATTCTTTTCGTCCAGATCTTCCTGCGATACACGCCAAAGCAACGCCTCGAGTGCGTTCGCGTGGGTCTCTGCATCGGCCAATCGGCTCGCTTCCGCCGCCTTCATACCGCGGGCATATTCCAGCAGACCATCCCGGTATCCACGTGCCCAGGCGTTTAGCTCTTCATCGGCCACCCCGAAATTCAACGGATGCTCGATGACGTCGTCCCACCGGGCATAGCGCACGGCCAGGCGCGCTTCCGTACTGCCGATCTGCAGGACATAAAAGAACGGGTTGGACGTGCGGTCGGGATCATCGGCTACTCCGGCCAGCGTGTGCGCCTCTTCGCGTGCCTCTTGGTAGCGGCCCTCCTCGGCGCAGTCGGCGATCAGGTAACTGATATTGTGCACGTAATTCCAGTCGTCGCGAATGGCGATGTGCTGGCGGGCCATGTAGTCCGCGTCCACACGCTTGGCCGCGAGGAAGATCTCCCGCGCTCGCTCGTAATCGCCCACCCGAAAGAAGATGTGACCAGGCATGTGCACCATGTGTCCGGACGCCGGCGCCAGCGAGCCCAACCTTTCTGCGCTCTCGAGTGCCCACTCCGGATGATCACTGTCCTCTATGGCGTGAATCCAGTAGTGATTCGTGGCGGCGTTATCAGGATATTGGCGCAGCAACTCCTGCAACATCGCCTGACCGTAGAACGTGCCAGATCGTGGATCGCCCTTTTCATCATAGCCATGGTTCAACCAGAGCACGTACAACAGCTTGGCATCGATATCGTCCGGGTAGCGCTGGATCAGGGCTTCCATCTCCTCGGCGAAAGCATGGTCGCCCGTGTCGTCCTTCTGATCCTGGGACGCGGCGTCGGCGCGGATATAGCGCTGCTCGCGATCGGAAGCTTTGTCACTCAGCTCCTCAGCCCTGGCTAATTCCGGCTTGGCCCGGTCTGCGTTTCCGCGCATATTCAGCGCACGCGCCAGGCCCCAATGGCACATGGCGCAATCCGGGTCGATCCGCGCTGCCTGTTCAAAGGCACGCATGGCTTCGTAATCCCAAAAACAATGCAGAAGCGCTAAACCCTGGTCGAACCAGCGCTGCACTTCCGGCGATTTCGTCGTGATAGGAATGTGGCTGTGGCCAATGCCCTCCATGGCAACAGGCCCAGGCAGTTTCGCCAGGTCCACAGCCGGCTCGGCATTCAACGCATGGTGATGTCCTTGTGCCAGTACGCACGAGCAGAATATCAAAGGAGCGACCAGGAGTTTCATGCGGATTCTCCTCACAGTATATCAGCGGGTTTCGAATTCAGCGTACAGCGCAACGAGGATACCTACAGGTGGCGCCTTCGCGACTCACCGCCGCGGTGGACAGGCTTAAAACCCAACGATTCGAGAGTGATTGCCGTTTCTTGTGGCGGGTGCGCAAAGGCTGCTCACGGCACCAGTTAAGCCCTATGCAATAGCGCTCGATGCCTCTTCAGCCCAGCGCCGGTCCACCGCCATTTCGGGCCGGCACGGACTCGACCGTTATAGCCCGGGCCCGTCGTCGACGTCATCCGGCAACTCGTTCGCGTCGCTGGCTGCGCGGTAGGGGAAATGCCTCGCCAGGTCCTCGCCGACTGCTTCGATTCCGGCGACAAGGCCCCCCGTAAAATCACCTTGCTTAAACTTCTCCGACACGGTGCGGACGATGTGATGCCAAAACTCCTGACCAACCTTCTCATGGATGCCGCTGTCACCTAATACGACGAACTTGCGGCGCGCGGGCACGACGAAGAATAACACGCCATTGCGATGCTTCGTCGCGGTCATGCCCAGCCGCTCGAATGCCTTCTCGGCGGCTTTCCGAACATCGCCCCAGAACAGCGGTGACACGGAAACGCGGATCTCGCCGGACGTCCGCCGCTCGGCTTTCTGAATGGCTTGCTTGATCCGATCCTTGTCGATGGCTACCATGATCCGCTCGCTCCTCCACCTCCGGACCGTCCCCCGCCCCCGCCAAATCCGCCGCCTCCTCCTCCACCACCGCTTCCACCGCCGCCGGACACGATGCTGGCCAACAAGTAGAAGGCTAGTGCCGGATGCGTAATCACCAAGGCTAGGATCAGTATCCCGGCGATGCCATAGAAGATCCATTGAAACGGGGTCCATGGCTTGGACCGCTCCGGAGCGGGCGTGGGCGGAGGCGCCTTGGCCTCGCCGCCGATGACTCCAATCAGCGAGTCGATAGCCGCCGTTACCGCCTCATCGGCATGGCCGGCAAGAATCCGGGGCGCCATCACTTCGTTGATCACACGGGACGCGATCGCATCGGGCACTACGGCTTCGAGTCCGTAGCCGACCTCGATCCTCATCTTTTTATCCTGGGACATAATGAAAAGGGCCAGTCCATCATCCAGCCCCTTCCGGCCCACCTTCCATTTTGCGAAGGCCCGGACGGCCCAGTCCTCTATCGGGGCATCACCCGTCGTAGCGGCGATGTACACAATCAATTGATGGCCGGTGGCCTGCTGGTAGGCAGCGAGGCGTGCGTCTAGTGAGCGCACTGCTTCCGGCGAGAGGAAGTTCGCGGTGTCGGTGACCCACTGGGTGGGCGAGGGAGGTATGGGCGTTTCAGCCGCGTATAGCAGCACGGTCGAAACCAGGACGATAAGTACAAGCAAACTACGGCGCACAAGCAACCTAGAACTTCACTTCGGGCGCCTTTTCGCTTCCGGATTGTGCCTGGAAGTAAGGCTTGGTTGCGAATTTATCACCGAAGAAGCCAACGAACAGCACTGCCGGGAAGCTGCTCCTGCGGGTATTGAAGGCTTGCGCCGCCTCATTGAATCTCTGCCGCTCAACAGTAATGCGATTCTCGGTGCCTTCAAGTTGCGCTTGTAGGTCCCGGAAGTTGGCGGTGGCTTTGAGCTGCGGATAGTTTTCGGTGACTACCAGCAAGTGAGACAGCGCCGACGACAAGCCTTGCTGCGCCTCCTGATAGCGTTGGAAGGCTGCCGGATCTTTGGTGATGTCCGCCATGGCGGCGGGTGTGACCTGGCCGACCTTGGCGCGTGCCTCCGTAACCGCTGTCATGGTGCTCTGCTCAAAGTTTGCAGCGCCTTTGACTGTCGCCACCAGGTTGGGCACCAGATCGGCGCGCCGTTGATACGCGTTTTGCACCTGGGCCCACTGCGCCTGCGTGGCCTGATCGAGTTGCACAAGTGAGTTGTACATTCCGCTGATTGAAACTCCCACGATCAGCACGAAGACGAGTGTCACGCCGGCACAACCAATGGCTATCTTTTTCCCCATTTACGCTCCATTCTTCGCTTCGATTATACGTGATTCCGGCGCGAAGGTGGTCATTTCGATGAAAGTGCAGTCATCGCCTCCTGCGTGCAGCAGGCGCCATGAGGAGTTCGTTTTAAATGAAGTTAAGCGTCTGCGAAAGGGATACTCACTCCGATGGCATCCCGAGCTGCCGCCGGGTCTGTGGGAGTCGTAGGCCGGATCTGATACCGGGTACGGAAGGCACCCGCAAGTAGCTTGCACGCTGGGCGCCGTTGTGTCGGGCGCTAACTTCCGGATGCCCGATCAACCTATGATATTCTTTTGTGTACTGCAAGAAGAGAGTAGTCCAACCATTAGCAAGGCTGGCGAGCAACGGATTGGCATTTCCGGGGCTCGTAAAGTCATCCAAGTTTCTGGCATCCGCAAGACGCTACGGGGCGACGGTGGCCGTGTCCGAGGTTTCGTTTGAAGTCAACGAAGGCGAAATCTTCGGCTTGATCGGACCGAACGGCGCCGGGAAGACCACCACGATGGAATGCGTCGAAGGAGTGCGCCGGCCGGACCGGGGCGCCATTTCGATTCTGGGCCTGGATCCGTTCCGCGACGTGTATCGGCTGCAGAACCGTATTGGCGTGCAACTCCAACAGGCGCAGCTCCAGAAGAGGATCAAGGTGTGGGAGGCGGTGGATCTCTGGGCGTCGCTGTATGCGAAGACGGTGGACGGCGATCGGCTGCTCGAACAACTCGGGCCTCGCCAACAAACGGAACGCCTGGTTCATGACGCTCTCCGGCGGGCAGAAGCAGCGGCTGTTCATCGCGCTGGCGCTGATCAACGATCCGGAGGTCGTGTTTCTGGATGAGCTGACCACCGGGCTCGACCCGCAGTCGCGGCGGGCCATCTGGGAACTGGTGCGCGGCATCCGCGACCGCGGCAAGACGGTCTTCATGACCACTCATCTGATGGAGGAGGCCGAGCGGTTGTGCGACCGGGTGGCGATCATCGAGCACGGCAAGATCATCGACATCGGCAGCCCCGGGGAATTGGTGCGGCGGCACTGCCCCGCGCGAACGGTCGTGCTGGCCACCGACGATGCGCGTCGCCGAGGAGCGCCTGCGCACGATCCCGTCCAGTGGAGATCGTGACGCGACAAGACTCCCGGTTCACCATTCAAGGGCGGGGCGACGACTTCGTGACCGAGGTGATCCAGTGTCTGTCGGAAAACCGAATCAGGGTCACCGATTTTCGCACCGTGCTGCCCAATCTGGAAGACGTCTTTCTGAAGCTAACCGGCCATTCGATTCGCGATTAGGAAAGCAGGCAGGAGAGACACCCATGTTCCGCGGACTCTGGAAACTGACCTGGCTGGAGATCAAGATCTTCCTGCGCGAGCCGCTCGGCGCGTTCGGATCGATTCTCTTTCCCGTCCTGGTGTTCGTGGTGGTGGGCCGGCTATTGGGCGGCGGCTCACGCCAAGCTGCGATCGCCGCTACCGGGTTCGTGCGCGTCGGGACTGCCGGTCTTCGTGGCCATGCTGATCGCACTCAGCGGCGTGTTGTCGCTGGTCACGATCATCTCGATTTATCGCGAAGGCGGCATTCTCAGACGGCTCCGTGCCACACCGCTCCGCCCGCAGACGATTCTCACCGCTCACGTTCTGGTCAAGCTGGCGCTGACGGTGGTCACCATGGCCTTGATGGTGCTGGCAGGCAAGCGCTATTACCCGATCCATGTAGACGTTCCCATTTTCGGCTTTGCGGTCGCGCTGCTGATCAGCACGTGGAGCATCCTGTCGATCGGTTTTCTGATCGCGAGCATCGTGCCGACGGCGCGTTTCGCGCAACCGATCGGCGCGGCCATCCTGTATCCGATGCTGGCCCTGTGCGGGCTGTTCGTGCCGCTGCAGTCGCTGCCGCCCGCGCTCCAGGTCGTGGCGCGAGTGCTGCCGCTGACCTACGCGGTGTCGCTGCTCCAGGGGATCTGGAAAGGCGAGGCGTGGTCGGCGCACATTGGCGACGTCGCGGCTCTCGTGGTCGTATTTGCGATTTGCACGGCACTCTCGGCGAAGGTGTTTCGCTGGGAATAAAGTACGGGTTTGGCGCCGGAATCAGCGCAGCTGTCCGTCGCCGCCGCGACCGCCGGCCCCCGATAGGGTACGCGCGCGGAAGGCGACGCATCTATGACTTGCGGTGTAGGGGGAGAATCTGAGTCCCAAAACCACCGCATTGACGTAATGACCATCGGATCCGGCGGTGGTGCACTCGCCGCTAATTTCGCGCCGGCGCCGCGAAATTGCAAAGTTGACCACGTTTTGCGGAATCTGCGCCGTGATGCCCCCGTAGAAGTTGCTGTCGCCAAAGTAAGTGGCCACCATAAGGATCGGCCAGGAGCATCGGCTCGTTCACCAGCAGGGCGAAGGACGCGAGGGTCCATTATAGACGACCGAGAACCGCGCGACCGTGAGTCGCCCCTGTGCGCATAATGAAACGCGGGTGATTCCATTCTGACGCGGGTACGCGAGCTCGTCGGATGCGGGTATCCGATTTGATGACCTCCGCTTTGATGACCTCCGCGCGCTTCTCTGGCGACTGAGCTTCACGGAGCGCATCAAGAGCAGACCATATCTTCACTCGGGACGGCGTTGATGAAATTCTCAACCTCCAGCTGCGAGGGCCGATGGCGAAACCATACCAGGTAAAACAGGTGCGCCAAGTGCTAGTTCGATATAAACTGGCGAAGAGGATTAATGACGAAGTACGAAGTCGTCCTGTTTTGGAGCTACGATGACGATGCGTTAGTCGCCGAAGTGCCGGAGTTAGCTGGCTGCGCGCCGGATGGCGCTACGCGGCAGGAGGCGCTCGCGAACGTCGAGGCCGTGATCGCTGAATGGTTGGAAACGGCCAGGGAACTTGGCCGTCGTTATCCCTGAGCCCAAGGGGAGGCTCTTGTTTGCGTGAGGTTTGTCTTGGAACTGCCACTTTTGACGGATAGCTTCGACGTGTGGATCTGGTCCCGGTTCGTCGTGGCTTCGGACGGTTTACGGCCTTATACAGGCCAATTCGCCCGGAACGCCCCACGCGCCGCCGCACCGCGTCGTCAAAAGCGATCAGGTGGTTGTCGGTCCATCCGGTCCCTTCCTTTTCAGGTGCCGCAGATGGCCTGAAACCAGCTAGTTCTGACGCGCACTGCGCCGGTTCCCTCTGGCTTGATCCCGCGCCTCGGGAAGAAAGTTGATTTCAGATGGGTGGCAGCCTCGGTGGGTTATGGCCCGAGACTGCATCTTGATCGGCACGAAGGCCAAGACCGTAACTCAGGCGTTCGCCCACGGGTTACCGTGGAAGAGGGACCGGCCGCCTGACGTAGACTCATCTTGATGTCCGAACTGTTCAATCTCGCGTCTTACTTTGTGGACCGGCATGTGTCCGAAGGCCGCGGCGGCCTGACTGCCATCGTCTGTGAAGGGCGCCGCACCACTTACGCCGAGATTGCCGCGCAAGTGAACCAGGCTGGCAATGCACTGCGCCGGGCCGGCGTCGAGCCCGGCGACCGCGTCATGATCGTGATGCGCGACTGCCCCGAGTTTGTGGCAGCGTACTTCGGCACGATGAAAATCGGAGCCGTTGCCGTACCTACGAGCACGGCGCTGCGCCCGGCGGATTACGCATATCTGGTAGAGGAGAGCCAGGCCAAGCTGGTCGTCGGAGACGAAGGTATCCCCGGTCTGGAATCGTGTCCGGCGGAGCTCGGCGGCAACCCCACATCACCAGACTCCCCCGCTTTCTGGCTGTGGACCTCCGGCAGCACCGGACCACCGAAGGCAGCCGTCCACCGCCACCAGGACTGGCTCGTATGCTGCGAGGCCTACGCGCGCGGCGTGCTCGACATCCGGCCCGACGACGTTACCTTCTCCTCAGCCAGGCTGTTTCATGCTTACGGTCTCGGCAACGGCTTGATGTTCCCCTTCTACGTGGGTGCGACGACAGTCCTCTATCCCGGAAAGCCGCAGGCGAAAACGATTCTGGAGCATGCCCACGAATACCGTCCCACGTTGTTCTTCTCCGTGCCCACGCACTTCGCAGCCATGCTGAAGGAGACCGACGCGGCCAACCCCTACGACTTGAGTAGTGTGCGCCTGGGCGTCTCGGCCGCCGAGCCGCTGCCGGCGGAACTGGTTCGCCGCTGGCGCGCGCGCTTTGGCTCGGAAGTGCTGGACGGCATCGGCTCCACCGAGGTCCTGCACATTTACATTTCGAACCGGCCGGGATGCGTGCGGCCAGGCAGCTCCGGTGTGCCTGTGCCGGGCTACCAGATCCGCATCACAGATGAGCAAGGGCGCGAACTGCAGGCTGGTGAAGTGGGCGACCTTTGGGTGCGCGGGCGCAGCAACGCTTCGCATTACTGGAATCGCCCGGAACTTACGGCGGACCGCATGCGCGACGGCTGGTTCTTTAGCGGCGATAAGTATTGCGCCGATGCCGACGGATATCTCTGGTATGCGGGACGCTCTGACGATATGTTCCGCGTGTCAGGTGAGTGGGTGTCGCCTATCGAAGTGGAGTGCGTGCTGGTGGAGCATCCGGCCATCCTGGAGACTGCCGTCGTGGCGCAACCGGACGAAAATGGTTTCCTGAGGCCCTGCGCGTTCGTGACGCTGAAGCAGCCGGATACCGCGTGCGAAACTCTGGCGAGTGAGTTGCGTCAGTTCGTGCTGCAGCGTTTGCCGGGTTACAAGTCGCCCCGGCGAATCGTATTCATGGACGAGTTGCCCAAGACCACCACTGGAAAGGTACAGCGCTACAAGTTGCGATGATCGCTAGCCGATCTACCTGTAACCAAGGGCTGCGGCCTTGAAATCCGATGGAGGCATCCCGCTTGATTCCATCTGGAGACGGGCCGCGTATACCGATGATCAGAACCTTAGCCTCAATTCGACCCAGGCACGCCTCGGTGCGCCCGGCGAGAAGAACGTGGAACTCTGCGACGGGGCGCTCCCGGCCTGTGGTCCGGTGGTGTAGACGGGGAACGGCAGAGACTGTATGGCACCCTGGCTGCTCAGTGCCGTGTTCGAGAGCCAAGCCGCCGTGTAGTATTCGTGGTTGAAAAGGTTATCGATCTGGACGGCCAGTTGCCAGTGCCGCGTAAGATCGTAATGCGCGCGGAAGTTGGTGATGGCGTAGCCTGGTGAAACGCCGGGCCCTAGGTAATAGACGCCGTCGGCCTGGTAGGCATTGTTTTCGTTGCCGCGCGCGTACGAGCTCGACACCACCACTTCGTTGAGGTCGAACAGCAGTTTTGAAGTGGCCTGGAACTCCGCATACGCTTTCCCGCTTTGCTTCGGAATGAGCGGAATGCGATCCCCTGGCTGGACAGTGATGACGCCATCGAGTCCCGGATATCCTTGCAATGCGAGGTTGTTGGTGTTATTCGCCGAGCCATCCAGGGTCTCGGTGCTCTGGTAGGTGGCCGACAGAAAGGTCCAATCCAGTCCCCAGGTGACCCGCCCGATGCGGCCATCGAGATCTGCATCGAACCCCTCGCGCAGTGTTTTGGCGAAGTTCTGGAAATAACCGGTGCCAGTCTGAGGGGCTGCGATGAAAAGGATATCGTTGTGGTTTTCGGCCCGGAATGCCCCCACATTCCAGCTTAGGTTGTGGAGGAACGAAATCTCCGGTTTCCCGCGCAGGCCGGCTTCCCATGTGTCCGTGACCACCTGCTGGAGTGGAGGGTCGGAGGACAGCGAATTGGGCAGGCTGCAAGGAGCGCTTGGGTCGGCGCAGCCGAGTTCAATGGAAGTCGGCGCGCGGCTGCCTTGGGAGTATCTCGCGTAGGCGTTCACGGTGGAGAACGGGCTCCAGGTAATCCCGATGGCGGGGTTGAACCGTTGAAATACATAATCGCCGGTTAGCGAGCCCGGTCCAGCAATGGGATTGAGCAGGTCGGTATTATCAACCGTAAACCGGTTATAACGTCCGGAGACCGTCACATTCACGGTTTTCGTGAGGGTGAGCGTATCGGTGAAATAGAGGCTCCAGTTGGGAGTGACGCCATGCAGGCCGACGGCTGAATCGACGGGCGAGCCATCCACGCTGGTGGATCCGTCCTGCCATGCCGGGACGCTGGTGAGGGTGTAGTTGGGATTGACATAAGCGTAATCCATGGTCTGTGTATAGGTGACGCTGCCGCGGTCGACCGACGCGCCGGCGGCGAACTGGTTACGCCCGACGCTGGGAGAAGTGAGCCATGTTATCTGCCCGGATAATCCGTATTCGTTCTGCACTTCGTTCGAGTAAATATTCACGCCGTCGCAGGTCTGGTCGGGATCGCCTAGCACCAGCGCTTCCGCCAGACAGGGCCACTTCGGAAACGGAGTGTTCGCGATGTTGGCGCCGCTCGTCGGGAAGCCCGTATAACCCGCCGCGGTGAGGGTCGCTTGTTCCTGCGGGGTTGGCTGATAGATTAACTGGCCCTGCGCGTCCGCGTTGAAATTGGCATCGATTGCATAGGTGCGGATGTTCCGGTACCAGGCGTTGCCAGTAAGGGTCAGATTGTTGTTGAAGCTGTGCCGGGCGATAAAATTGAATGAAGGCGAGCGGTTCTGGGTGCTGTCGGGAATGGAATAGACGCTGGAATAATTGTTCTCGAGCAAGCGGTAGTCCTGCAGCCCGTTGCCGATCAGAATGTTGTAAGCATAGGACATGGTGAAGGCGAAATCGGTCTTATCGGTACGCCGGCCAAGCCGCGCGAATCCTTGGCCGACGTCGGAAGGAGAATCGACGCGCCAGCCCGATTCGTGGAATGCGAGTCCCGAGACGAACCAGTTGAACCCGGTGGCCTTGCCGCCGCCCCACTCGCCTTCGACCTGTTTCCGTCCGCTGCTGCCGTACAGGATGTCTCCACTCACGCCGGGATTGGTGAGCCCGCTCTTGGTGGTGACCGAGATCGCGCCACCCAGCGTGTTCAGGCCGAACAGGGGGTCCGAACCCGGCACCAGGGTGACCTCCGAGATCGCGTCTTTGGGAATCAGATCCCAACTCACGACGTCGCCGAACGGCTGATTCTGCCGGACGCCGTCCACGTAGACCGAGATACCCTCGGGCGTGCCGAGCAGCGGCGAAGCGGTGTAGCCGCGGAAGTTCACATCGGGCTGGAACGGGTTGCCCTGCATTTCGTTGAAATACACACCGTTCAACCGCCGGTTTATGAAATCCGCGAGTTCGAGCGCGCCGCTATTTTCGATATCGGACGCGGTCGCCGTCTGGACAGGGCCTGCTATCTGCTCGATCGCCAGGTCGGTTCCGGCGAGTGGCGTCGTTCCGACAACATCGACCCTTGCAGACTGGGTGCCGACAGGCAGCGTGAGGCTGCGCGAGATCGGTGTGGAGGACTGAATGTCTATGATTTGGGACTGAGAGGCGAATCCAGCCCTGGAAACTTCCAGGCGGTAGCGGCCATAGGGAAGATCACGAATCCTGTATGTGCCCTGCGCGTCGGTACGGAAGCTCCGTTCTACTGTCCCTGTCAAACTCCGGAGTGTCCCAGATGCTTCCATCGCGGCCCCCGATGAGTCTTTCACGTGAAGCTGGACTTCACCTGTGGGTTGCTGCGCCAGCCCGACTGCTCCCGCGAGCGCAAGAAGGAGAGAAACCGAGGCCTTCGTGAGACGGATTCCACATGAGTCCATATATTTACGTTCCCCAAGCAGCTGTTTTGTTCAGGCTTTTTTCAACCTGTCTGCCGGCGATCCCCCATCCTCGAAAACTTACCCAAAAAACAGTGAACAAAATGGCTGGTGGCGGAATATACAATATGGAAGCCTGCATGTCCTCTCGTTTGGCAGATTTGATTGCCCTGCCCGTCACCCCTCCCCAATTGGCAGATCTGGACGGCAACCGGGCCAAGCTGGGACTTGATGTCGCCGGGTTCTTCGATCAGTTCAGGGAGCCGCTGCTTCGCTACATGTGGAACTGCGGACTGCCGGTGCAGGAGGGCGAGGAAGTTGTACAAGATGTGTTCCTCTCGCTATTCCAGCATCTCGGCCGCGGCAAACCGTTGGAGAACGTTCGTGGCTGGCTGTTCCGTGTAGCCCATAACCAGGCATTGAGACGACGCTATCGCCGTCGGCGGGCTGCGGAAGTGGGCACGGCCGCAATCGCCGGGGATCTAAGCATCGATCCGGCCCCAAATCCTGAAGATCTGGTAGCCAAGAGTCAGACCCGGCAGCGTTTCCTGGCTATTGTGGCGGCCCTGTCGGAACAGGATCGCCGATGTCTTTTTCTGAGGGCCAGCGGCCTGCGGTATCGAGAGATCGCCGGCGTCCTCGATATGTCCCTCGGTGCGGTATCCCTCTCTCTGGCAAGAACTCTTGCGCGCATCGCGCGCTCCCTGGAAAGCGGCCGCCTATGAAGCACCCAGATTCTCACCTTTCCGACCAGCAATTGGTCCTCGATATTGATGGAGAGCTCTCCAAACGCGACGAGAGGCTCGCCCGGACGCATCTGGCGGCCTGCTGGCAATGCCGCGCCCGCAGACAGGAACTCCAGGATGCGATTACCGATTTTGTGCGTGCTTATCAGCGGGAGTTCGATCCGAAACTGCCGCCGATGGACGGCCCGCGCGCATTGCTCAAAGCCCGGCTGACGGATCTTTCTGCCAGGGAACCTAAGCGCCGGCCAAGGTTGTTTCTCGTCTTCCGAGCATCAATAGCAGCCGCAGTCTGTGCGGTTCTCATTCTTGGCTTTGTTCTGGCCCGTCTGGGCGGCTGGCGACGAAATTCGCCGAGAATGCGAGGCACCGTTATTTTGATTCCTGACGCTCGGCTGACGCCTGGCGCCGCGCTGCTCGTCAATCAACTGGCCGTGTGCGCACAGCCGAACACCAAGAACAAGTCCGTCGCGCCCGCCGTGCGGGAACGTGTTTTTGAGGAATACGGAATCCGGGAGGCCGATCCGCGGGCGTACGAGGTCGATTACCTGGTTACGCCCGCATTGGGCGGGGCCGATGACATTCATAATCTTTGGCCCCACTCGTACTCGTCCACCGTTTGGAACGCTCGCGTAAAGGACGCGTTAGAGGACCGGCTCCGCGAGATGGTGTGCGATGGAACCATAGATTTGACCGAGGCGCAGCGGGAAATCGCCTCCAACTGGATTGCTGCCTACAAGAAATATTTCCACAGGGACACGCCGGTAGGCGCGCCGTAGATCGAGTGCGCACGAAATCATACAAGAACATGCTGGCTGTACGGGCGCTACCATCGCTAATATGCGATGTGTTCTGCTGATGGCTGTATGGACGGCAATGGCGAGTCCCGCTGATCTGCCCGCTGATTTGAAGGTGGACCATGTCACCGCGGCCGGCAGCAGCCTGAAACAACTTCAGAGCAATCTCTTGGCGATTGGGATCGAGACCGTTTACGGAGGTCCGCACAGCAATGGCGCGACCGAGATGGCGCTGGTCAGTTTTCCAGATGGGTCCTATCTGGAATTGATGGCTCCTCAGGCCAACGCGAACCGGCAAACGTTGGAACGCCAGCCTTGGACAAAGTTCATACTGGGCGATGCCGGACCGTGCGCGTGGGCGGTGCGCGAGAAAAATGTAGAAGCGGAAGTCCAACGGCTCCGCGCGGCCGGAGTCACGGTTGCGGCGCCGGTGCGAAATGGGCGGCAGCGGCCGGACGGCGTGCATCTCGATTGGGAGACGGCGCAAGTGGGGACGGACATTTCAGGCACCTTTTTTCCTTTCCTCATTCACGACTTCACTGCCCGCGAGGCCAGAGCTTTCCCGGGCGGCAAGCCTGTCAACAAGGATTTCGGCGGCGTGATCAAGGTGGTGATTGCAGTGCACGATCTGGAGGCTTCGGTGAAACGCTACCGCCAGGCGTACGACGTGCCGCCGCCCATCAAGGAGGTGGATGAGGCGTTTGGAGCGCACCTGGCCTTACTGGGCGGCACGCCGGTCGTACTTGCCCAACCGTTGAACCGCGACTCCTGGCTGACCGCGCGTTTGGAGCAGTTCGGCGAAGCGCCATGCGCCTTCGTGCTGGATCAGCGGCATGGCCACTACAGAGCCGCATCGAAGACGCCCTGGTTCGGGACGCCGATCTCGTGGTTCGATTCCGCGAAGCTCGGCTGGCGGCTGGGTTTTGAGTCCCATTAGCTCCTGTGGGGGTATGATATCGGCGTGTGTTCTCCGTAGGCCGCAACCATCCAAAACCAGCCTGTAGCTGGACCGTGGACTAACAAGCGTGGTGGCGCTGGCAGGTATAGTGGCGGTGATCGCTGGTCCCGGTGGAACGACAGTAAGAGTCGCGGGCGTGCCGTTGAACGTTACGCTAGTCGCGCCGGTTAGAGCGGTCCCCAGAATGCGAACGGCCGATCCTATCCTGCCTGAAGCGGGCAGTGTTTCCACAAACGGACGTAAACCAAGCGACCGGCTATACACAACTGTCCCAGCACCGGCCACGCCTTAGCCTAAGCGAGTCGTCCTGTAAACTCGCCATGTCCCGCTCGGCCTGATGTCATAGATCATTCCATTCACATCACGCGGCTCAGTCGGCCGCGCGTCGAGTGAGCCTTTTCCAATGGCGCGACAGCCGACTCATGATCGCGATGCTAGACCAGGTTCACATAAACGGCCCGTGAGATCGCGCGGCCGGGCACCTCCGCGAGTCGGGCGTTTCCTCTCGCAGTTTGACGCCGAGCGCCCAGCATCCAGCCCGATGCAGCATTCCTTTTCACAAGATAAACCTGCACCGCGATGATTCAGGTGAAAGAATGGGGTATCTGGATAATGCGTAAATCGAAAAAAGTGGACCTCAGCCGCCCGGTGCCTGTTGCCGCCGGAGATCGCGCACGCGGTAATGGAAGTTGGTGAAGACGTGACGAACCCCGCAGATCTGGACCCGGAACGATGATGGACGGCCCAACGCATGGCGACCCTTCGCGCTGCCAGGTGCCCACCGATTCCTTCGCCGGCGACTCGTTGTCCGTTCGCCGCGACCACGAGTGCGCGTGTCGGGATGCGCGTCGCGTTGGAGGAGCCGCATTCGTCCGATGAGTGAAGCGGTGACCCTGGAGCGCCTGCCGCTGCCGGCGTGTGAGCCGTAGGCCGCGCGCGAATATACCGCCCCCCGCCGGCGGCCGCGCCGCTTACCACGATGCACCACTGGGCCAGCTGCTCGACGTGGTCCTTCGTGAGCGCGGCGGCCCGCAGCCTGTAATGTCTTAGAATGGGCCTGTTCGATCTTTTCTTGGGGAGGCAGTGTCATGGGATCTGACAACAGTTGCAACCGGCGGGAAGTTTTTGGGGTGCTGGCGGCTGCGTCGCTGGCGGCAGCGAGTCCGACGGGCGGCGCGGCGGACGAGCGCAGCGGCGACATGATTTATCGCACATTTGGGCAAACAGGCATCAAGGTTTCGGCCATTGGGCTGGGTGGCTCGCACGTGGGCTCGCCGGCTGACGAGAACGAGGGGATCCGTATTGTGCGGACAGCCATCGACCGGGGCATCACGTTTATGGATAACTGCTGGGACTATCATGACGGAAAGAGCGAAGTCGTGATGGGCAAAGCGCTACGCGACGGCTATAGGAGGAAGGTCTTCCTGATGACGAAGTTTGACGGCCGCACTAGGGAGTCGGCGGCGCGGCAGATCGACGAGTCGCTGAAGCGGCTGCAAACAGACCACATCGACTTGATGCAGTTTCACGAGAACATCCGTCTGGAGGATCCGGACCGTTTCTTTGAAGCGGGCGGGCCCCTGGAGGCGCTGGAGGAGGCCAAGAAAGCCGGTAAGATCCGGTTCATCGGCTTCACGGGCCACAAAGATCCCATCGTGCACTTGCGGATGCTGGAGATGGCGGCGGAGCACAAGTTCCATTTCGACAGTTGCCAGATGCCGCTGAACGTTTTGGACGCGCATTTTCGGAGCTTCGAAAGGAACGTAGTGCCGAGGCTGGTGGAGCAAGGCATCGCGGTGCTCGGGATGAAGCCTCTGGCGGAGGGCGAGATCCCACGCAGCGGCCTGTTAAGCGCGAACGAATGCCTGCATTACGCGCTCAGCCTGCCGACCACCGTGGTGATCAACGGGTGCGAGAGCATGGAGCGACTGGAACAGGCGCTGGAGGCCACGCGGACTTTTAAGCCTATGACGGAGGCGCAGCTTGGCGCGGCGCGGGCGAAGACGAAGCAGGTGGCTATGACAGGGCGGCTGGAGCGTTTCAAGACGTCGAATGTATTCGACGGGACCGCTAGGAATCCGCAGTGGATGGGATAGGATCCGGATGGATAGGGTCCCGGACGTGGTTGCCCAGCGGCGCTTTGACCGCCCCGCGCGGGCTCCGCGGAATTGGCCATTGACTGAGGCGCCAGATGTCGAAGACACGCCCGCGCTGGTCGCCGAGTTGCGGCAAAGCCGCCTTCACGGAGACCAAGCATGAGCCGCCCTTGCCCGGCGCTGCCGGACTGTTCCCAGATCCCGTTTTGGGGCAGGCACCGCCGGATTGGGATGAGCATGGGTCCGAGCGAAACGCTGTAGGCCTGACTGGGCGGTTTGAGGTCGAAGACCTCGCTAGCCAATGACACTGAATTTGGACTGGCGGCGTCCATGCCATTCGGTGGTGTCAAGGTCGGGGCTACGGGCGTTTCGGCGGCACGGCCGGTATCGAAGCATTCACTGAACTGCGATGGATCACGGTCGAGACGCAACCGGGTCATTTATCCGATCTGAGAATTCGACGGGGACCGCGTATAATCTGGCCAGCCGGCGAGCAAAGCAAGAAGCCGCGCAGACACGACGCCAATGGTATGGCGACAGTCCGGCTGTGGGTACTGCTGGCTGGCCGCAAGCTGAATCCGGCGCGCCGCCAATTAACGACGCTATTTAACTTGGAAGGATACGTTACTCAAAAGAGTGCCGTTGGGCGTCACTACCTGAACCGTGCCGGTGGGCACGGTCGTCACGATCAGCGAAGGCGACTCGAAGCCGAAGTCGCCGCAATGCCGTTGAAGCTGAGTCTGGTCGCGCCGGTCCGATCGGTTCCCAGGATTTTCACCACCGATCCCGCCTTGCCTGCGGTAGGGAGCGTTTTCACAAACGGGCCCAGACCTAAAGACAGCCGGAACGTGGTGCCGCAACTAGGTGCAGGACCACCCGTTCCCGTAAAAACATCACCAGCATCAAAAGGAAACGGTGCGCGGCCAAACCGCAACGCCGCCTTCATCAGTGTTTTTGAGCCGAAACTTTGCCCAAGTGCTTGCAGCGCTTAGGCCTGCTAACAGGCCTGGAACAGGCTACCAGAGCAATATCCTAGAATCCACATAAATTATTGATTCTATTGGTCAGTTACCTGTCCAGGGGATTCTCACACACTTGGATCTCAAGTATCAAGGCACGGGAGGAAACAGGCGCCTATGCAGGGCCGGAGCAGGCTGGCCCGCCAACTCCCAAGATTGGACCGGCACGTTTGCTGGTAACTTGATGTACCGTCCCGCTGGAACAGCACAACAGTACCGGTCGGCTTTTTTATCATGTCCCGACCCTACCAGACGCCGGCCGCCGTGGTTGCAACACGTCCTCGGATATCGGACGCGGCTGTCTTTCGCGAAACCCGCGCTTGAAAACCTCGTCCAAAGCCGCGGGGAGATCCGCGGCCGCGCTCGCGCCGACGGACGCTCTGCGTATACGATCTGGTGCACGACAGTGGCGATCGAATCGGCGCCCGCTCCTGACTCTTGTCCCGCACCGCCCATATTAATCCTTCTCCGCTCGCTAGGCCGGCCATTATTCAGCTGTCGCTCCAATTGGAGTCAATTGTTCCGAGAACGTAAGCTTTTCCGCGGCGGTAACCCGTGTGACCCGTCGAGCGCCCCATAAACACCGGCCTGTTCCGGCCCTCGCGACCGACGGTGAGCGATGCGAACGTTGACGGTTCCAGTTCTGTATTTTGCCGTGTTACTCGGGCCTCGCCTCCTGTCCGCGACTCAGTGCACAGGCTCGGTAAGGGCCGCGGACCAGTGGGTTCCCGGCGCCACGGTCACCGCCATTCAGGGCAGCGCCAAACTGGTGGCGTACACCGACGATGCCGGCCGGTACCAATTGGATTTGGCGCCCGGTGTCTGGAATATCCGCGTCGAGATGTTCGGGTTTACAACCGAGCAAGCCCAAGTCAACGTTGGCAGCCAACCAATCATCCGGCACTGGACCCTGGAAATGCCGCGCATCGTTCAGGCGCCCGCCCGATCGTCGCCCTTGGCGCGCCGTCCCCGCAACGGACCTCGCGCGGGACCGGACACCGGGCCGCGCACCGGACCGAATTCCGCTGTCGGTCGAGGGTTTCAGAACGCCCAGGTCAAAGCCACCGACGATGGCCAACAGGCGCTGGCCGATGCGGCCGCGAACGCAGCTTCCGCCGATTTGTCCGCCGGTTTGAGCGCCGAGGCCGAGGACGCCTTGCTGGTAAACGGCAGCACCAGCGGCGGCCTGGCGCAATCGAGCGATGATGAGACGCGGCGGGAGCGTATGGCCGGAGCAGGCGGCGTCAACGGCGGGTCTGCAATGGGCGGCGGGCCGGGCAGCAGCCAGACCTTGGGCTTACCGCCGGGAATGAGCGCCCCTGGCAGCGATCCGCTCGGTTTGGGCGGTTTCGGAGCCAGCGGCATCAATGGTGGCTTTGGCGGCGGGACGGGCGGCGGCCAAGGTCCCGGCGGTTTCGGCGGCGGAAGAGGAGGCGCCGGGGGCCGCGGACTTGGGGGCGGTGGCGGCGGAGGCTCCAACCGCAACAACAACCGGCGCGGCCCCTACAACGGCCAATACGCCAGCTTCGGCAACCGGCGGCGGAACCAGCCCACTTACACCGGCTCGGTGTTCGTGAAACTGGAGAATTCCGCCCTGGATGCCGCTCCATTTTCGCTCAATGGCCACGCCGAGCCGAAACCCTCTTATGCCATCAACAGCTTTGGCCTGAACGTGGGCGGCCCTCTCAACATTCCCAAGATCCTGCATTACCCGCGCGCCTCGTTTTACTTGACTTATCAGGGCACGCAGAGCCGCAATCCCTATAGCCAGCAATCGTCGGTTCCGACGCCGGCGGAGCGCGACGGCGACTTCTCTCAGACGATGGTGAACAACGCACCCGTGACTATCTTCGATCCGATCACGCACGCGCCCTTTCCGAACGATGTTATACCCGCCTCGCGAATCGCCACGACATCGGCTGGACTATTGCAGTACTTTCCGCTTCCCACTTACACCGGCCTGGTTCAGAACTATGCCATCGTCACGTCCACCCCAAATAACAACAACAATGTCGGCCTTCGGCTGAACTTGCCGGTCTCGAACAAGGACCGTCTGAACTTCAATGTTCAATTTCAGAACCGTGATTCGAAAGCCGAGCAGCTTTTCGGATTCCAGGATTCCACCAGCGGCTACGGCCTGAGCGCTTCGGCCGGCTGGAGCCACAGTTTCGCACCGCGCTTCAACAACAGCGCTAATCTAACCTTCAGCCGTAACGTCAACCAAACCTTGCCGTACTTTGCGGATACGGAGAATATCGAGGGCAATCTGGGCATCACCGGCACTCTGCAGAATCCCTTAAACTATGGGCCGCCGAGCCTTTCTTTTACTAACTTAGGTGGACTGTCGGATTCCGCTCCGGCGTTAACGCACAATCAAACCACCAATTTTACCGACACCCTCACCTACGTGTTGCACCGGCGCCATAACCTGGGCATCGGCTTCCTCTACCGCCGCTTGGATGTCGACAGTTTGAACTATCAAAACGCCCGCGGATCGTTCACTTTCAGCGGTCTGCTGACCAGCCAACTGACTGCCCAGGGGCAGCCCGTTCCCGGCACGGGCTTCGACTTCGCCGACTTTCTGCTCGGCTTGCCGCAATCCAGTTCCCTCCAATACGGCGACGGCAATTACAATCTGCGGAGCTGGGCCACGGGCTGGTATGCGCGGGACGACTGGCGCCCCAGCCGGGGACTCTCGATCAATCTGGGTATCCGCTACGAGTACTTCGCCCCCTATACGGAGCTGAATGGCCATCTGGCGGACCTGCTGGTGTATCCCGGATTCACCGGCGTTTCCGTAGCGACACCCGGCGCCGCCGGCCTTCCCAGCAGCCTCATCAGGCCCGACCTGCACGCGTTCTCGCCACGCCTGGGCATTGCCTGGCGGCCTTCCGCGAAAGCCTCCACGGTCATCCGCGGCGGATACAGCATCTTCTACAGCCCTTCCGCATACTCCCAGCTCGGGACCTACTTGGCCACCCAGCCGCCCTATTCGACTAACCTATCGCTGACCACCAGCTCGGCGGTTCCGCTGACCATCGAAAGCGGTTTTCCGATCATACCTTCGCAGACTATCCCAAACACCTTCGCGGTGGATCCGAACTTTAAGCTGGCGTACGCGCAAACCTGGAGTCTTGCGATTCAGAATAGCCTGCCGCATGGCTTCCTGCTGGAACTCGAATACATTGGCACGAAAGGCACGGATTTGCCGGTGGCGGAGCAGCCCAACCGGCCATTGCCGGGAACGTCGCTGCTGGACACTCAGGAGCAGTTACAGATCCCCTACGCCACCAGCTTCACTTACGAAACATCACAAGCTAATTCGAGCTTCAATGCCGGGCAGGTGCGCTTCACGCGGCGGTTCAACCGGGGAGTTTCCTGGGTGATGCTTTATACACGCTCGAAATCCATCGACGATGCATCCAGCTTCAGCGGGCCCGGAGGCACCGTAGTGCAATTCATCGACAATCTGAATCTCGAGCGCGGCCTCTCCAGTTTCGACCAGCGCAATAACCTGCAGACCACTTTCCTGCTCTCCTCGCCGGTCGGCGTTCATGGTCTGCTGCGCAACGGAGGCTGGGCCGAACGGACTTTGACGGGCTGGACGGTCAGTGGAACCTTCACGGCCGCCTCCGGCACGCCGCTCACCGCGCTGGTCGCCGGCAATCTTTCCAATACGGCCGGGCTGGCGGGTTCCGGCAGCACGCGCGCCGAAGCCACGGGGCTTCCCATCTCCGGTGGCGGCAACGCCTACTTCAACCTGACGGCATTTACCACGCCTCCCGCTGGCGAATTCGGAAACGCCGGCAGAGACACCATTCCGGGACCGTTTCACGTTTCGTTCAATTCCGCCTTGAATCGCGCCTTCCGGTTCGGCGACACCCGGCGCCAACTGCAGTTGCGGCTCAGCGCCACTAATGCGCTCAACCATGTGGCCATTACCAGTTTTGGCACGACGGTTAACTCGGCGACTTATGGGCTGCCCACCGCGGCTACCGCCACGCGCACGGTCCAGCTACTCATGAGGTTCAGCTTTTGAGACGATGGGTCATTGCCGCGTTACTCACGCTCTCCGTCGCCGGACAGCAGCCGCAGCCGACCTTCACGGCGAGCAGCAACTTAGTCATCGTGGATGTGACCGTCCGGGACAAATCCGGCCGGCCGATCGACGGCCTGAAGCCATCGGATTTCACCGTGTTCGAAGATGGCAAGCCCCAGAAGATCGCCGTATTTGAATTTCAGAAACTCAGCCAGGAGCCCGAGCCGCCGCCCAAGTTAGCTCTCGCCGACCAGTTCAAGCTTCCCGAAGCTCCCAAGACCGCCATCACCGCGGAAAGGCCCGGCCAGGTGCAGTATCACGACAAGCGGCTGATGGTCTTTTACCTGGACTTCTCGTCCATGGGTATTCCCGAACAGTTGCGGGCGCAAGAGGCCGCGCTGGACTACGCCGCCAAACACATCACCAAGGACGACCTGGTGGCCATCCTGCTCTATACCAGCCAGATTCAGGTGCTCACCGACTTCACCGCGGATCGCGACGTTATCGACAGCATCCTGAAGGCTCTGCCAATCGGCGAAATGAGCGAGCTGGCCGGCCTGGCGGATACCGGCGACACCAACGGCGAAGATACCGGCGCGGCCTTCGTCGCCGACGAGACCGAATTCAACATCTTCAATACCGACCAGAAATTGGCCGCCATCGAACAGGCCGCCCGCATGCTCGCGCCGTTGCCGGAAAAGAAGGCGCTGATCTATTTCTCGGCCGGCGTCAACAAGACCGGAATCGACAATCAGGCGCAACTGGAAGCTACCATCAACGCAGCCGTGAAGGCCAATCTGGCCATCTATCCGATCGACGCGCGCGGGCTGATGGCCGACCCTCCCGGCGGGGATGCCAGCCACGCCGCTTCGCGCGGAACCGGTATTTACAACGGCTCCGTTTACAACCAGCAAAGGGCCACCATCAACGACTCGCAGGAGACGCTTTATACCCTGGCTGCCGATACCGGTGGCAAGGCCTTCTTCGACAGCAACGACATTACGGCCGGCATCGTGCAGGCGCAGCAGCAGATGCGCAGTTACTATCTGCTGGGTTACTACACCACTAACGGGGCGCAGGACGGCAAGTACCGTAAGATTACCGTCAAGCTGAATAACCTTGACATCCGCGAAGCTCGAACACCGCAAGGGTTATTACGCGTCCAAGATCTGGGGCAAGTTGAACGGACAGGAAAAGGAGCAGCAGTTGAAGGAGGCGCTATCGGCGGGCGATCCGGTCACAGACCTGCCATTGGCGCTCCAGGTTAACTATTTCCGCGTGGCTCCGACAACTTACTTCGTTCCGGTTTCGATCAAGATTCCGGGGTCGGTAGTGGCGCTGGCCGCTAAAGGCGGCGCGAGCGTGACGCAGTTCGACTTTGCCGGCCAGATCCAGGACGAACAGCATGCCGTGGCCGGCAATGTGCGCGATAACATCACCATCCACCTCGCTAAGGACAACAGCGCCGGCAGGACCAGCCAGAAGAGTTTCCAATACGACGCCGGATTCACCTTGGAGCCCGGCAGATACCGCTTGAAGTTTGTCGTGCGCGAAAACGTGACGGGCAAACTGGGCACGTTCGATACGCGCTTCACCATCCCGGATCTGAGCGCGGATACCACCGGCCTGAAGCTCAGCTCCATCGTGTGGAGCAGCCAGCGCGAGCCTCTGAAAGGCGCCGTGGGCGCGGCCGAAAAGATCACCGCCAAAGAACGTGCGGCCAATCCGCTGATCGTGGACGACGAGAAAATCGTGCCCAACATCACGCGCGTTTTCCGCCGCAGCCAGAATCTGTATGTGACCTTCGACGTCTATGACGCCCAGAGCGATCCCGCGAATGCGCAAGCCTGCCGCTTGAAAGTGCGCATGAGCCTGTTCAATCGCAAGGGCGTGAAAGCCTTCGAGGTGGGGCCGGTGGACGCCACTCGTCTGGCCGCCACGCGTCCCGGAGCGGTGCCCGTGCAGATCCAGGTTCCGCTCAAGGATCTGGCTCCGGGACGGTATGTCTGCCAGATCGATGTGATCGACCAGTTAGGGCGTAAGTTCGCATTTCCGCGCGCGCCTTTGGTGGTGTTATAAGCCGCTCGGTGCGCCGGCGCGCACTCCCAACTCGTCTAGCAGCGGCGTGGCATGATATACCTTCTCCAGCGCCTCCACAATTCCCTGCGCCGCGACGTGCACTGCGCGGGCTTGCTCCTCGACATATAGATACGTATTCGGCAGGCTTTCCAGGTTTCCATCGAAAATCACGCCGACTAATTCGCCCGCACGGTTCACCGTTGGACTGCCGGCGTCTCCGCTGCCGATATCGCAGGTGCTCACAAAGTCCAGCGGAGTGGTCAGGCTCAACATTGGCCGGCTCTCCAGCCAGCGGGACGGCGCCCCGTACGGCCCCTCGTTGGTGCGGCGATAGAACAGACCTCCCAGTGTCGCCGCGTACGGCTGCAGCGTTCCGGCCCGATCGGTATACCCCTTGACCGTGCCGAACTCCACCCGCGGTGTGGATGTGGCATCCGGATATTCCGCGTCGCCGAATAACAGGTAGCGGTACTGCGCGATCTTCTCCGCGGCCGAAGTTTCGAGCGATCCGATCAGATCTTCCCGCTTCTTCCGCAGACGCTTGCCCGGCGCGTCTAACAACTGCGCCAGCCGGATCATCGGGTCGTCCGGGTTCATGACGGCGGCGTTCTTCAGTGTCGTCGATTTCACCAACTCCTCGGCGGCTTGCTCGGGCGTCCGGCCGCTCAGTATAGCCTTAACCGGCGCATCTCTGTCCTTCAGATTCTTCAGTTCCTCGAGATACTGCGTCATCAGAATAGCCTCCAGTGCGTCGTGAATCGGCCCGTGCGCACCCTGCGCGGATCTGCCCCGTACCAACTCCCGGGCGATCCGGAACAGCTCCGAGCCCGGCGCGGGCGACGCTTCCAGGACTTGATAGGGCTTCTCGAACGGAGCCCAAGTCTTATATGCGGCGGCCACCTGGTCCCACACCTGCCCGGCCGGTTTGCCCAACTTGGGGTCGTTCTCCACGGCCTGCCGGATCTTCGCGTCGAAGATGGTTTTGCGCGAAACCAGCCGGTCATCCCGCAGGCCTATCAGCTTGCCGGCGGCCGATTTGTAGCTCTCGAGGAATGCCGTCAGCACCGGCTGTGCGGCCCGCCGGCCGCTCTCGCTCTTGGCGGCGAACGCGTTCAGTTGCTGAATCCGCGGCGTCAACCGCGCCAGCGCGACCGGCAGCGCCGTATCGCGGAAGAAGGTCAGTTGCGCGGCCGTGGTGGCGCGCAGGGTGGTGGCCGGATTGCCTGACGCGAACACCAGTTCGCCGTCCTTGGCTCCCGCCGCGCTCCATTTAAGATAGTCCGGCGTGGCGGCCGGCTTGCCATTCTCATAGACGCGCAGGAACGCGATATCCAGCCCGTAGCGGAGATACGTCAGGCTATCCCGCTCTCTGCCGAAAAAAGCCAGCGCGTATTCCGGAGCAAAAACCAGGCGCACGTCGGTGTACTTGCGGTAGCGATAGAGATCGTAGCGGCCGCCGGAAAACAGGGTGACCACGGAACAGATGTTTGCGGAGCCGGCCGCGCATTCGCTTTCGATGCGTGCGATCGCGGCGTTGCGAGCCTCCAGCGCCTTGGCTGCGGTGGCGCCCTCCCGCGCGGCGGCCTTCACTTGCTTCGTCACATCGTCGATCTGCACCAGGACGCTGGCATCCAAGCCGGGGCAGCGCGCCTCGCCCGATTCCGCCGACGCGTAAAAGCTGTCCTGCCCGGCTATGCAGCCAGGCACGAGATGCCGGCCGGTGATCAGCAGTCCTTGGGGCGATACAAAAGCGCCAGAACCGCCGCCGATTCTTACCGACGCCAATCGCAAATGGTCCAGGAACCGGCGAGTGGCCTCGAAGCCATACTTCTGTTGCACGGCGTCTTTGGGGAACTGTTGGAACAGCCACATGCCCTCGTCCGCCGCCGCAGGCGGCGTACACATACAGATCAGTAGGAACACTTTGTGTTTCATCGAGTGTTGCGGCCCTTGTTTAGGAGCGCACGGCGCGACGGATTGGTTACCCGCAGCGCTGGGCGGTTAAGAACGTGAAGGGTCGGGTATGCCGCCACACGCTCGTGGAGACCAGAGCCAACGTCGACCTCCTTCCGGTCCATGCCGATGCCCTGATCCTCCACCGAGAAGTAGGCGTGTTCGTGCCTGCGCGCAGCGGCCCGCGTGATCTGCGTCCGCGGCGGCGGATCTGTTTGCGCTTGGCCAGCGCTACGCCCACGCCATGTATCCGGCCATGAGCCCGCCGGGCGGAGAAGGTTTCGTTCTTAACCAGGGCGACCTATTTATGTTTTTAATATTTTCCCGGGATAGCCCTCATTTCGACGTATTCCGCAGCACGGTATAAGCCACGGGCCCGCCGGTGCTCACCAGCATGAGCCCAGGCTTGCCGCCCTGCTCCAGCGTCCCCGCCGCAATCTGTATCGGGAAGAGGTTGGCGCCGAAGAAAACCGCGGGCTCAAATGTCCCGTCGCCGCGGCCTGCCAGCAGGCCCGCGTCCCGCTCGCCATAACTCATGAATGCGATATCGGGAATGCCATCGCCGTTGAAATCCAGGATCGCCATGTTCTCCGGCGCAAATTCGCACGTGATCTTCGCGGGCTGCCGGAAGGTCCCGTCGCCGTTGCCAAGGTACAGGGAGAGATACGATTCGTTATTGTTGGACGACAGGATATCCAGTTTTCCGTCGCCGTTCAGATCGGCTACCGCCACCTCCCAGGGACCGGCACCGGCCGGCAGCGGAAGGTTGGTTGGGGGCTGAAAGGTTCCGTCGCCATTCCCAAGAAAAACGGAGATGCTGGCGGGGGCGTTGAGCCCGAAATTCGCTACTACGGCGTCAAGCTTTCCATCGTTGTTGAAATCGCCTACGGAAATGGAGTCGGGGTCGTCGCCCACGGCGTACGATGGCCCCGGCGGCGCGAACTTGCCGTTTCCGTCCCCCAACATCACGCTGAGCGAACCGGTAGCGACAATCAGAGCTAAATCGGGCTTGCCATCCCCGTTGAAATCACCGACGGCTACGGCGGTTTGTCCTCCCTTAGCATTGGAATTCAAGGAGGGCTGGAAAGTGCCGTCGCCATTGCCAAGAAACACTGCTACGTGATCGGTGGGAGTGGTCATGATCAAGTCGGGCTTGCCGTCGCCATTGACATCCCCCAGCGTGATCGCGTTGGCCGCCGTGCCGATGAACTGCCCGGCGGTGAACTGATTGCCGCCCGCGGCCAACAGCACCTGCACGCCGGTGGATTCCGCGACAACAAAGTCGGTCAACCCGTCGCCGTTGAGATCCGCCAACGCCATGCCAACGGAATTGGCGCCCGCCTTGAAGGCGCTCAATGCGGTTTGCGGCGCGACTTGGAAGGTTCCATCACCCTCGCCGAGCAGCACCGATACCAGGCTGCCATTGTTAAAGGCATTAGCGGTGACGATGTCGGTCTTATGGTCGCCGTTGAAATCGGCGGCGCCCAACGCCGTGGGACCGCCCATCGAATAGACTGTGGGCTTCTTGAAGGTACCGTCTCCGTTGCCGAGCAGCACCAGCGTTTCCTCGGAGGCATACGACCCGTCGGCAGCAATCAGGTCCAGGTGGCCGTCGTTGTTGAGATCCGCCGCTGCCACGATGGCGGTGAGGGTCGGGCTGCCTTCGCTAACGATCTTGGCCGGGCTTCCCAGTTGGCCGTTCCCTTCACCCAGCAGCAAAACCACTTCAGCCGTGACGTTCACAAGGGTGGCGCAAGCTACGTCCACATTGCCGTCGCCGTTGAAGTCGCCGATTGCCAGGGCCATAGCACCGGGTACGAAGAAGGAGTTTGGCGGGCCGAAACTGCCGTTGCCGTGGCCGAGGATCGTCACGATTTCGCCGTCCGAGCCCGTAGCCACTACTAAGTCCAAATTGCCGTCGCCGTTCAGATCGGCTACCGCGAGCGTCACGGGATTGGCCACCGAAGGCAAGGAAATCATGGGCTGAAAGGTCCCGTTCCCGTTGCCCAGCAACAGACCCAGCGTGCCGAATTGGTTGTCGCCCACCACCAGGTCAAGGATTCCGTCGCCGTTAAAGTCGCCCACCGCGAGGGCATTGCCGAACGCATCGCGGATATTCACCAGCGGCTGAAACGTGCCATCGTCTTTGCCAAGCAGAATGCCGGTCCCTTCGAGCGAGATTACGGCCAGGTCCTGTTTGCCGTCGCCGTTGAAGTCGCCCGCCACCAGCGCCGTGGGCTCTGGTCCCACGTTGATCGGCTTGCCCGCTTTGAACGCGCCATTGCCCTGATTCATCATGACAAGCAACGAGTTCGTCGAAACACTGAGAACCGCCACATCCGGGCGTCCATCGCCGTTGAAGTCGGCGATGGCCAGAGCGGATGGCTCGGCGCCGGTGCCCAGAATATTGCCGGCACCGACCGGAGAATCGCGGCGGGCGAAAAAGGATACCGGCGTCGGCGTAGCCGCGCTGAGCAGCACCTGAGCCAGCAGGAAGAGTGCGGTTGCAGGCATCATTTTACGCATCGAATTGGTCCTCTACTTTCCGGTGTTCCGCAGCACTGAAACCAGGTTTGTTTGGGCATTTACAACCACCAGGGCGTTCGGCAGCCCCGCCTGAAGCGGCACGCTGGCTATGGCGTAGGGCAGGGCGTCGGCCCCGAACAGCGTGGGCGGCCCGAAACTACCATTGCCCAAACCGGGCAGCAGCACCACATCCTGCAGTCCGTACGCCAATACCGCCACGTCCATCTTGCCGTCGCCGTTGAAGTCTCCGGGCACCAGGGCAAACAGCTGCGAGGAAACAGTATTGTCGACCGGGGTCGTAATCGCGCTGTGAAACGATCCGGCGCCATTTCCCAGGAAAACCGACACGGACGCGCCTCCGAAGTTGGCCACCACGATATCCGGCTTGGAGTCGCCATTGAAATCGGCGATGGCGATTCCCGTTGCCTCCAGGGCATTGGTGGCAAGCGTAACCGCGGGTTTAAACGTGCCGTCGCCTTTGCCGAACAGAACTGAAACGCTGCCATCGCCGAAAAATTCGGCAACGTTGGCGACCGCCAGATCCAGGTTTCCATCGCCATTCAGGTCGCCCACCGCGATGAACTCGGGCTCGACTCCAGTGTTGAAATTTCTTGGCGGCCCAAACTTGCCCTTGCCATTTCCAAGCAGGATGGACACGTTGTTGCCGGCCGAATTCGTTACGGCCAGATCCAAGTTCCCATCGCCATTGAAATCGCCGGTAACCACGTAGACCGGTGACTGGCCAGCCCCGAAATTGACCGCCGGCTCGAAAGTACCGTCGCCCTTTCCCAGCAGAATGGAAACGTCGTCCAGCCCGTTGTTAACCACGGCCAGATCCAATTTGCCGTCGCCGTTGAAGTCACCGGATACCACGCCGATGGGCGTGGCGCCGGTATCGAACGCGGCGCCCGGCGAGAAGCCGCCCTTTCCATTACCGAGCAGGATGCCGACATTGTTCGACTGCGATCCGGTGACGGCCAGGCCCAGGTTGCCGTCACCATTGAAGTCACCCACGGCAAACGCCTCTGGAGCCGTCACCCCCGAGTTGAAGTCTGCCGGGGCTTGGAATTTTCCGTTGGATGTTCCCAGAAAGGCGAAAACCAAATCGCCGCCGGCGACTACCAAATCGGGTATGCCGTCGCCATTGAGGTCGCCCTCCGCCAGGCCAAACGGAAAGATCGTTTCATAATCCACGGCCGGTTTGAACGTGCCATCCCCCTTGCCGTACAGCACGGCCATAGGGGACGGCAGCCCGATGTGGCCTTCTGCGGGGAGATTGAGATCCACCACGGCAATGTCCATGTTCCCGTCGCCATTCAGGTCGTACGCAATGACGGACTGGGCAGGAATGTCGCCGCCGTTGGAGAAGATGCGTGCTTCTCCGAAGGTTCCGTCACCCTTGCCGAGGCAGACGGCCACCTGGCCGGTAGCGGGGAAGGCCAAGTCCGGAATGCCGTCGTTATTGAAATCGGCGACGGCTACTGCCGGGCCGTTGAAGTCGCTGCAGCCGATTTTTCTCACTTGGGTGAACGTGCCGTTCCCATTGCCCAGATACACGAGCGCCGGCCCACCCTGGTCTGGGGCGTACACCACATCCACGACGCCGTCGCCGTTGAGATCTGCCACGGCGACCGGGCCGCCGATGACGCTGGTGGCCTTCGGTGCGGAGCCCGGCCGCAATTTGCCGGCGGGGCGCGTGCTCGTCTGCACCAAAGACGCGACCTCCTCGAAGGTCCCATTGCCCAGCCCCAGCAGGACGAACCCTTGACCGATCAGGTCCAGGTTGCCGTCGTTGTCCACATCCGCCGTTGCAAGGCCGAAGGTGGTTTCGTCAGCCGCATACGTCGTTGGCCCGCTGAATGTGCCGTCACCGTTGTTGATATAGACACCCACTCCGGACAGGAAGCCGCCCACGGCGATATCGGGATGCCCATCGTTATTGAAGTCGCCGATGACGAGGGTAAAGAGTTGGCCCAATCCAGCCGGCGGAGGGTAGAACCACGATGTGTAGGTGAGATGGCCCGTGCTCAGCATCACCCCCATGCTGCCGCCTGGGTCGACCGTGGCGATGTCCATGATGCCATCGCCGTTGAAATCGGCCACCGCAATCGCGGCCCCGGCAGCCTCGGTGATAATATCGTGCCGGGCAAAGAACGAGAACTGCGGCTGTGTTTGGGCGTAAGCCGGGACCACGGTTATAAGGTAGACGCCGGCTATCAGCCGGCAGTGGAGATTTGTAAGGCGGGCTTGCATGAGTCGATTATAGGCGCACTAAGTAAGTGGACCTACGTCACTCTTGTAAATAAGATGTAAATCGTTTTGGAGGGGCAGTGTGCTGCCGGGAAGACTGGTGGGGCAGGCTCTCAGCCTGCGGGCGGCCTCGCAGGCCGCCGCAGTTCGCCGCTGCCTACGCCCATAAATCGAGCGTCTGAACCACCGGCTCGGGTTCTTCCAGAAAGAGGAGCGCGCTCGTTTCCCTCGATGTGCGTGCGCGATACGCGATCAAAGCCCAGAGCGCTCCGGATAGCAATGACACACAAGTTACAGCCGCTAGCCGCTCTTGCAGTAAGTACGTTTCCATCCACGCCAATAAGTCCGTATAGGCCATGAAAGCCAGGAAGTAGCCGCACAGAAGCGCGACTACCGGAACCTTACCCGGCGAGTAGGAACAGGCGAAGGGCACCTTTTCGAATCGCCATAGCAGCAACTCGATCATGATCAGCGACCACAACGAGCAATACGCTATGTGCAGCACGCCCGTCGCCGGTCCGAACAGAAACGTGTATATGGGCAGCGCCAGAATCGCCAGCGGAGCTACCACTGCCAGCGACATCGACTTGCGCACGCCAGCCAGATAAGCGTGTTTCCCGGCGCCCTCCGTGATCTGAAATATCCAGTTGGCCGGCAGTTCGCTCGGAATATTGAACACAAACCGCATGCCGGAGAGCAGGAAAAAGGAAATCACCAGCGGCAGCGAGACGAGCCCCATTTGCCGCGCCTGGCGCCATGCGCCGCCGCTTGAAAGCGAGGACGTAAGAATCTCCTCCAGCACGATCGCCAGCGCCGTGCCGGCATACGCCGCCAGAATCAGCCGGTGTTTCGGACTCCGGATCATGGTCTTCAGGGTAAAGCGGAACGTGGCGCGCTCGAGCGGATCGGGCACAAACCACTCGAGCAGGGCCTCGCCGGACGAGCGACTTCGCTGCCGCCAGCGCGCGCGTTGGCCGCCAGGTTTAGCCGGGATCTCCAATGAAGAACGCGTATATCGTCCGAAAGCAAGGCCATACGCGATCACGGCCGAAGCGCCTGCCGCGGCGATTGCGCCGAGGCCCATGCGCGCCAGCAAGTGGAATTGCGGGTCGGCCGCACCCTCGAGAACCTCGCACCAGCCGACGAACCACATGGGCGGAAACCAGCGAAACATCGCGCTCGTGTGCAGTTTCCAGTCCGGCAACTGCCCCATTACGGCCGGAAAGAAAAACAGTGCAGCCAACAGCGTCAGGATCCCGGCCACCTGCATCACGGTGGATATCCGTCGGAACCACCTCGGCTTGAAGATGTTGATCAACGTGGCCTGAACGGATACAACGAACAAGAATGTGAATACTCCAGCACCGATAGTGCCGGCGGCGTGCGCGAATGCGTAGCGGGCCAGGGTCAGGAAACCGGCATGCGGAATGCCCATCATCTCGATCGGCGGCAGCATCACAATCGAACCCGCATTCACATCTACCGCAAAGATCCGCATGAACTGCGCCAGCGCCCAGAATTTCGCGGCAAAAACTGTGCGCGGCCGCAGCGGCAGGGCGGTCAGAATCGATTGGTCCCGGTAATCGAGCGTCAGCGCGTCCCATTCGAGCACGCTCAACACGCCCATCACCAGCATCGACAGGAATACGAAAAGCAGCTTACCGGTCCAACTGGCGGCCATGTCCGGGTCCCCATCAACAGGGGCAACAACAGCAGCGGGATGAACAGGCCCGGCGCCGCCACCAGCCCCAGCGCCTGGCTGAGGGTGGCGCGGAAATCCGCCTGCGGCGAGAGACCATGGCTTTCGAAGAAGCGCGCCAGGAAATTTCGCGCCAGCTTCGCGAACTGGTGCCGCTCATGCACGAATCACGCCTCCATCAGTTCGAGGATGTTGGCCGCCGTGCTCTCGACGTTTTCCGCAGCGACCAGGTCCGCGAACACCGCCTCAAGCGAGGGCATCCCGCGGAGACGGCGCACTTCGTCGAGAGGGCCGCTGGCCACCACCTTTCCATGATGCAGGATGACCACGTCAGTGCAGACGCTCTCGACAAAAGCCGTATATTGCGTCCATCATAGAGCACCCTGCCGGTCGTGGGCGGCAACAGGCCGGTGATCATTTTGATGGTGGTGCTTTTGCCGGAACCGTTCGGACCCAGGTAACCGCACACCGCTCCCGGCCGGACCGTGAAGCTGACATCGTCCACCGCCTTCAACCGGCCGTAGAACTTGGTGACATGACAGACTTCGAGTGTCGCCGCGTTGGGGGTAGACGGTGCCCGAGGAGCAATTGTTCCCGCTGGGGCCGCGATCGGGTCAGTGAGCCGGGTGGTACGCGATGCAGTCGATCTCCACCTTCAGCCCCGGCATCGCAAACTGGCACGCCACGGTGGTACGGGCCGGCTTGGCCGCGCCGAAAAACTCCGCGTAAACTTCGTTCATGGCCGCGAAATCCTTACTGTCGGCCAGAAACACGGAGCACTTCACTACATCGGCCAGGCTAGCTCCGCAGCCTTCCAGAATGCGGCCAATATTGGTCAGCACCAGGCGCGTCTCATGCCGGATATCGCCTAACTTGACCTCATTGGTAGCCGGGTCTACCGGCACTTGTCCGGATACAAAAATGAAATCGCCCGCGCGCACCGCCGGCGAATACGGTCCGCGTGGCGCCGGGACGCCCGGCGGACTCAATCGTTCGATCATCAATGTCCCTCCGCTTCCAGATACCGCTCCGCTTCCATGGCCGCCATGCAGCCGGCCGCCGACGCGGTGATAGCCTGCCGGTAGATGCGGTCCTGCACGTCGCCGGCATGGAAAACCCCGGGAAGGTTGGTCCGCGCGCCGCCTTTCGAAACTATGTAGCCGTCGCTGTCGGTGTCGATCTGCCCCTTAAAAACAGCCGTGTTGGGGATGTGCCCGATGGCCACGAAGAAACCGTCGACGTCCTGCTCCCACACTTCGCCCGTAGCCAGGTTCTGCAAACGCACGCCGGTGACCAGGTGCTGGCCGGCGTCAAAGACGTCTTGCACAACCGTGTTGGTCAGCAACTTGATCTTGGGATTGTGGCGCACGCGATCGAGCATGATCTTGGATGCCCGGAATTGATCGCGGCGGTGCACTAGGGCGACTTCCGAGCCAAAGCGCGTGAGGAAGTTAGCTTCCTCCATGGCCGAGTCGCCGCCTCCTACCACCATGATCTTCTTGCCGCGATAGAAAAAGCCGTCGCACGTGGCGCAGGAACTGACGCCGTGGCCGATCAGCTTCTGCTCCGATTCGAGGCCCAGCCATCGCGCCGATGCGCCCGAGGCGACGATCAGCGTGCGGGTTTCCACCCACTCGCCCTCTATATTCACGCGGAAAGGACGGCTCAAAAGCTCGGTGTCCAGCACGTCGCCATGGACGTATTCCGCACCGAAGTTCTGCGCCTGTATTTTGATATTTTCCACCAGGTCGGGGCCATTGATCCCCTCGGGAAAACCCGGGAAATTCTCCACCAGCGTGGTCATGGATAACTGCCCGCCGGCGTGTTTTCCGGATACCACCAGGGGCTTCAAGTTGGCGCGCGCCGTGTAGACCGCGGCCGTGTTTCCGGCGCAGCCGGAGCCTATGATCAGTACGTCTCGCATCTTGGAATTAGACTACACAATGTAGCACGGCGATGCAGGCCGGGCACCATCGAGGCGATGGTCTGCCCCAAGATGGGTTTTCATCACATTTGGTGGCCCACAGGGCCATGAGGGCAGGCTATGATCCACGCTCTCAGTCTGCCATACGCGGAGTGAAGAGACGATATAGGCGATTACTCAGCCAGAGGCGCGATCCGGCGCATCACATCCTTCACCTTGCGCGCATAACCGGCGTTTCCATTGTAGGTCTTCAAAATTCCATCTACATCCTTGTCCCTATACAGCGCCGAGTGCGCCAGCGACGCCGCCACGGCGCGTATTCCGGCAGCCGCCGATGAAAAGGCGGCCCGCCCGGAATCCCATCCGAAAAGGTTATTGTTTCTGGCTGCCTTCCCGCCGGAGGTCTCGACAAAGGAAAGACTGGGCAGCAGGCGCCAGTCGAGCGCGTACATATCGGCGGCTTCCAGGAAGACGGGAGAGAGCCTTGCAGCGGGACAATTGCCATGGTCGAAGAAGGCGCGCAGGAAGGCGAGCCTGGAATCTTTGGGTTCGTTGCGATGCTCGGCAGTGGATGGCTTGGCGGAATCCGCGGGGGTTCCTGGCCCGGGCAAGGAAACTACCCCGGCAAAAACGGCCAAACCGTTCGAAAGCATTTTTCGCATATCGAGTTACCTCGTTTCTGAGATCTGGTTGCTAAAAGAACCGGCCCAAACAGAGCGGCCGAAGAAATACAGGGTATGGCGCGAAGCCCAAACTTAGCGGTGTTGTGAATCAAAGCATAAGCTGTGATTATAGCATTGCAAGTCGGCGCGTGGGGCGGGTACTGAAAATTTATCCTCAATTGATCCGTCGCGGCGTATGGAAGCGTCCCCCAGCCGGCAGGTCCTGAACCGTCATATGATGAAATCATCCATATGCTCGGTAAGCTTCTCCCCACTCTTGTTCTGTCTACGTGCGCCTTTGCACAGACTGCGGGCGTCGACATCCCTTATCAAAAATTTGTGCTTGACAACGGCCTGACCGTGATCGTCCATGAAGATCACAAGGCGCCCATCGTGGCCGTGAATATCTGGTATCACGTGGGATCGAAAAATGAAAAGCCAGGCAAGACCGGCTTCGCGCATCTCTTCGAGCACCTGATGTTCGGCGGCAGCGAAAACTTTCACGGCCGCTACATCGATGCCATGGAGGCGGTGGGCGCCACCGACTTGAACGGCACCACTAACAATGACCGCACTAACTACTTCGAAGATGTCCCTACCTCGGCGCTCGATTACACGCTGTTTCTGGAATCCGATCGCATGGGACATCTGCTCGGGTCGTTCGATGAAAAGACGCTGAACCTGCAGCGCGGCGTGGTGCAGAACGAGAAGCGGCAGGGCGAGAACGAGCCCTACGGCGTCACCGAGCAGCTCATCACGGAAAATACTTATCCGGCCGGCCACCCTTACTCCTGGACCGTGATCGGCTCAATGGACGACCTCAACGCCGCCTCCATGAACGATGTGAAGGAGTGGTTCAAAAGCCATTACGGGCCATCGAATGCGGTGCTCGCGCTGGCGGGCGACATCGATTTGAAGACCGCCAGGGAAAAGGCCCAGAAGTATTTCGGCGACATTCCGCCCGGACCGCCGATCGCGAAACAGGAAGTGTGGGTCGCGAAAATGACGGGCACGCATCGCAGCACGGTCGAGGATCGCGTCCCGCAAGCGCGTCTCTATAAGGTTTGGAACGTTCCGCAATACGGTGCGGCCGATACGGATTATCTCACGCTGGTGAGCCGCTGCCTGGCGCAAGGCAAGGTGTCGCGACTGTATAAGCGGCTGGTTTACGACGACCAGATCGCCACGGACGTGCGGGCTTACGTGGACGAGAGGGAAATCGGAAGCCAGTTTGCAATCGAAGCTACGGCGAGGCCGGGCCAGGATCTCGCGAAGGTCGAGAAAGAAGTGGATGAGGAACTGGCGCGCTTCCTCGAAGGCGGTCCCGACCCGAAGGAACTGGCACGCGTCAAAACCCAATACGCCGCCGGCTTTATTCGCGGCGTGGACCGCATTGGCGGTTTCGGCGGCAAGTCCGACGTATTGGCGCGCGGGCAGGCTTATCTGGGCGATGCCGGCTTTTACAAAACGCAACTGCAGCGCGTGCAGGATGCTTCGGTGCAGGATCTGAAATCCGCCGCGCGGCGCTGGCTCGCGGACGGCGTATACATTCTGGATGTGTATCCGTTCCCCAGCTTTAAGACCGATACGGAAAGCGTGGATCGCTCGAAGATGCCGGTGCCGGGTACGCCGCCCGAGTTGAAATTACCGCAACTCGAACGCATGACGCTCTCGAACGGCCTGAAGGTGATCCTGGCCGCGCGGCATGAAATCCCGGTAGTGGAATTCCGCCTTCAGGTGGACGCCGGTTATGCGGCCGATCAGTTTGCCGCGCCCGGCACGGCCAGTTTGACTGCCGCATTGCTGGATGGTGGAACCGCGAAACGCACGGCCCTCCAGATCAGCGACGAAGCCGCGTCGCTGGGCGCCCAACTGCGCAGCTATTCCGATTTGGACACTTCGACCGTTTCACTCTCCGCGCTGAAGAGCAACCTGGACCCGTCACTCGACTTGTATGCCGACGTCATCCTGCATCCGGCGTTCCCCGAAACGGATTTCCGGCGGCAACAAAAGCAGCAGATTGCCGCTATCGAGCGAGAGAAGGTCACGCCCGTATCCATGGCGCTGCGCGTGTTCCCCGGGCTGCTGTATGGGCCGCAACACGCGTATGGCAATCCGCTCACCGGATCGGGTACGGAGACCAGCGTAGCGAAGCTTTCGCGCGAGGACCTGGTAAAATTCCATGAAACCTGGTTCAAGCCCAATCACGCGACGCTGATCGTGGTGGGCGACACCACTGCCGGAGAATTGAAACCCAAACTCGAAAGCCTGTTCGACGGCTGGAAAGAGGGTACCGTGCCGACGAAGAACATTGCCGCCGTCGCGTACCAGCCGAAGCCGGTGGTATATATGCTCGACCGGCCCGGCTCCATGCAATCGACTATTCTAGCCGGCGAGATTGCGCCGCCCCGCAACAACCCCGACGAAATCGGCATCGAGGCCATGAACGACATTTTGGGTGGCAACTTTGGCGCGCGCATCAACATGAACCTGCGCGAAGACAAGCACTGGTCCTACGGCGCGCAGAGCCTGCTGTGGGAAGCGCGCGGGCAGCGTCCGTTTATCGTTTTTGCGCCGGTCGAAACCGATAAGACCAAAGAATCGCTGGCGGAGATAGACAAGGAATTGCGCGGCATTCTGGGACCGAAACCACCCACGCAGGAGGAGTTGGCGAAGGTGAAAGACACTGAGACGCTCAGCCTGCCGGGCTCGCGCGAGACCATGGGCGAAGTGGCCAATTCGATCGACAACCTGGTGGAGTATGGCCTTCCCGACGATTACTACGAAAAATATGCCGGGCGCGTGCGGTTGCTGCAGGTTTCCGACGTGGAAGCCATGGCCAAGCGCGTGGTGCGGCCGGACAACCTGGTGTGGGTGGTAGTAGGCGATCGCGCGAAGATCGAGGCGGGGGTGCGGGAACTGAATCTGGGGGAACTGAAATTCCTGGATGCCGACGGCAAGCCGATGTAGTTACTGAGCCGCGACGGTAAGGGAGAGGTGCCGCGGCTGCGTTTATGCGGTACTTCATCATCTTTGCGTGCTATGGCGCGCACCTGCACGGCGATGCATCGGGTTCCGTGGACCGGCGCCACAATTTACCTGGAAGCCGATTATTGGAGACCGATCCTTCACGTGCGGCGCTGGAACGCCAAAGCATGAAGCAGGCGCCGTTTTGGCTGGACCGGGACAGGCGGGCGGCCGTTCTGGAAGCCCTGCGGGAGGTCTGCGCGCATCGGCGTTGGAGTCTGCTGGCCGCGCATGTGCGGACGAATCATGTGCATGCAGCCGTAGAGGCCGAGGCGCAACCGGAGAAAGTCATGAACGATTTCAAATCCTACGCCAGTCGAGGTTTGAACCGGCTCGTAGGCGACGGATCGGATCGCAGACGATGGGCACGGCATGGAAGCACGCGATGGCTGTTCAAGGACGAGGATGTGCGAGAAGCAATCAGGTACGTCGTCGATGAGCAGGGCGAACCAATGGCTGTGTTCGTGGGAGATACCCCTTGATCTGGGACCGCTCCCTCACGGTCGCGGCTCGGTAACACGGCCGGTCGCGGTTCGCTAGCGCGCCGGTCGCGGCTCGGTAGCGCTAGAATTGAGTGAGGAGCCGCACGGCTCTCCCCCAAGATCATGAGCACTCCGGTCGTTCGCCGCCCGGTCACCGCGCGCGACATCATTCTGGAAGTCATCCGGAATATGCGCGAGGGCCTCGAGCCTTTGCATTACACCACACTGCCGCCGGCCATTTATCACGTTTACCTGCACTCCGAGGATTTCGCGCGCCTGCGCGGCATCTTTCCGCGCATGCAGGACGAGACGCGCAAGGCGCTCGACGATGAGATGGCGGAACTGAATCGCGCCTCTCTCGGCGAGCGACTGAAGCTGGCGCGCAAGCCTGCGTCTAAAGTCGTCCCGCCCGAGGGTGGATGGCGTATCGAATTCTTCGAGAACACCGATGACGGCGTCGCGGCGGGCGATATCGAGATCTACTCCGAACTGGCGCTGCCCGCCAAGCCCGAGTACGGCGCCGGCAGCATGACCAAGCGCATCAACACCCGCCGCGTGGGGGGCGAAACCACCGCGTCACAGAAATACGAAGAGCGGCTGCCCGAGACCCTGCCCGAAACAAAGGAAATGGAGGCCTTCGCTACTATCGAATACGAAGACCAGACGGGCCGCAAGACGTACCGCATGGCCAAGAATCAGATCGTGATCGGGCGCGGCGGCCGGGACTACTGGACCGATCTGAAGCTGGACACGCTGCCGGATGTTTCGCGCGAGCACGTGCGCCTGCGCCGCGATGCGGACTCCGGCGAATTCTTCATCAAGGATTTGAGCCGTCTGGGAACCAGCGTCAACGGCGAGCGAATTCCGACCAGCGTCGAATATGTGGATGGCGAGAAGCGCGACAAGAACGTGGAAGTGAAGCTGCCCGCCACGGCCCGGATAGGCCTGGCGGACGTGGTCTTCCTGAACTTCCAGGCTGCCGCCGGCAGCGGCGCACGCTGACATGCCGGTCAAGACCCAACTGCGATGCGCGGGCGAGAGCGACGTAGGCGTGGTGCGGCGCAACAACGAGGATCGTGTCTACCTCGATGCGGACCACGGCATCTTCCTGGTGATCGATGGCATTGGCGGGCAAGCCGCCGGTGAGAAGGCCGCGGACATCGCGATCAACCGCGTGCGCGCGCGCCTGGAACGCCAAACCGGTACCGCCGAAGAACGCATCCGCGAGGCCATCACCGTCGCCAACAACGAGATTCTGCAAGCGGCCGCTACCAACCCCGAATGGCAGGGCATGGCTTGCGTCATGACTGTTGCGGTGCTCGAGAACGGTCGCGCCGTCATCGGACAGGTCGGCGATTCGCGGCTTTATCAGATCCGCCAGGGACAAATCCACAAGATTACGCACGACCATTCGCCGGTGGGCGAGCGTGAAGACAATCGCGAGATCACGGAGGCGGAAGCCATGCGGCACCCGCGCCGCAATGAAGTCTACCGCGACGTGGGATCGCAGGAGCACACGCCTGACGATCCCGACTTTATCGAACTGCTGAGCATGCCTTTTGAGGCGGATAGCGCTCTGTTATTGTGCAGCGATGGATTGAGCGACCAGTTGACTTCGGCTGAAATTTTGCGCACGGTGCTGGCCCATGCGGGCGATCCTGGCGCGGCTGTCAGGGCACTCATCGCCGCGGCCAATCGCGCCGGCGGCAAGGACAACGTCACGGTACTGATCGTCGAAGGGGAGCGTTTCGCCGCCGCGCGGGAAGCGCCGGTTGGAATCGAGCACGCGGCGGGAAATATGTTCGCCTCCAGGCCGGCGATATTCCTTTACGGTTTACTTTGCGCGGCGCTGATCGTGGCCGCGCTCGTGTACTTCGGCGTGCTCCGGCGGCAACCCGCAGTCCCGCCCGTCCAGACTCTCAAAGTAGGAACCGGCGGCTTCACCACTATCGGCGAAGCACTGGCGAAAGCGCGTCCCGGAGATACTGTGGAGGTTTCGAGCGGCGAATATCCCGAGCAGATCCGGCTCAAGAATGGAGTCACCCTGCGTGGGCGCCTGCCCGATGTACCGGTCCTGCGTGCCGCCCCCAACCTGAACGGACCCGCCATCGCCATCGTCGCGGAAGGCGTGCACGGCGCGCTCGTCTCCGGTTTCCGTATCCGGGCGGATGAGACAGCGCCGTTGACGGCGGGCGTGGCCATCCTGGATTCCGACCTCGAACTGCAGGACACCGAAATCGTGGGCGCGGCCACGGGCGTGGAGATCCGCGGAAAATCCAGCGCGGTGCTGCGTGCCAACTCCATCGCGGATTGCCGCGACACCGGAATCCGCATCTCGGGCGATGCCGCACCCTGGCTTTTGTATAACGCCATCCTGCGCGATGGCCGGCGCGATGCGAAGCCGCTGCCGGGGTCGGGCGTGACCGTCGCAGCACCCGCGCATCCCGTGCTGATCGGCAACACATTTGCAGACGATGGCACCGAGCCAGTGCGGCTGCCGGAAGGTGTGGACCAAGGCCCGATCACGAAATACAACTTCTTTATGACTCCGGCCAAGCCGCCCGCGCGTAATCGGGGAGGAGCGCCACATTAATGGTCATCCCCGAGCGGCGTAAAGTCGGAAACTATGAAATCCTGCGCAAGCTGGGGCGCGGCGGCATGGCCGACGTGTACCTGGTTCAGGATACGGAACACGAGCGTACCATCGCGTTGAAAGTGATTGAGCACGGGACGGACGCGGACTCGTGCGAGACCATTGAAGCCGAACGGCGCGGCGCGCAGTTGCAGGCGAAACTCGCGGAGATCGACCCGCGCGTGGTGCAGATTTTCGATGTGGGCGACGTGGACGGCTACTTCACGGTGGCCATGGAATACGTCGAAGGAAACGATCTCTCCGACCTGATGCGCCACGGCCCCGCGCCGGTTGATGATGCCGCCGATATTGCGCTGGCTATCTGCCAGACGCTGCACAACGCGCACACGCTGGAAGTAACCATCGACGGCAAAGCGTGCCGGGGCATCGTGCATGGCGATATCAAGCCGAAGAACATCCGCATCGATATTGAAAACCGCGTGCGCGTGCTGGATTTCGGCATCGCCAAAGCGTTGTCCCTCTCGCGCAAGTTGACGCGCAACGAGTTCGGCAGCGTTCCTTATGCTTCGCCCGAACGGCTGGATTCCGGTGACGTGAATTCCATGTCGGACCTGTGGTCGCTGAGTGTCCTGCTGTACGAATTGGTAACCGGATCGCAACCCTATCGGGCCGAGAATACCGAGCGGCTGGAACGTATGATCCGCTCGCGCATTCCGGCGCCGCCCGCGCCCGACCCCTGCCCGGAACCGCTGCGCCGCATTCTGATGAAGAGCATGGATCCCGAGCCGGAACGGCGTTATCAATCGGCCGCCGATCTGGCCGCCAACCTGGTAGCGTTTCGGGCTGGCGCAGCGGTGCGCGCTGAAACGGAAGAAGACGCCGGTGCTACCCGCCGCACGTTCCATCCCGCCGCTGGCGCCGCGGCGGGCATCGACGAGGGCACGCGCCGTACCGCGAAGCCGGTTAGTACGGGCGCGCCGGGGAAGGATTCCGGCACCGTCAGAACCGCCGGCAGCCGGTTCGGATCTAAACCTGGCGCGCCGGCCTCCCGCGCGGTCAAACCGGTGAGCCAACTCGCTTATAACGTGCGCCGCCTATTCGTGATGCTGGCCGGATTGGCGCTCGCCTACACAGCCTACGCCGTCACATCCAGCGTGGTCCTGTGGCGCCACGGTCAACAACTGGACCGCGACATACATGCCGAGGTGCTAAGCGATCCGGATGCCATCTGGAGCCGTTGGGCCGAGGTCTCCAAGGGCAACCCCCAGTCGTGGGCGCTGTTCGGGCCGCGGCACTCGGTGAAGAAAAGGCTGGTAGCGGCGGCCGACCACGTGATCGAAATGTACCGCGCGAGCGATCCGCAGCCGGTCTACGAGAATGACTGGAAGCACGCGCGGCAGGATCTGGCGAGGGCGCTCGAAATAGATCCCGGAGACGAGACCGTGCGCGGCGAACTGCGGCTTTGCGAAGGACAGATCGATCGCATTAACGGTTTGACGCATCACAACGCGGCTGTGCTGAATGAGGCTGTGCAGAAGTTCGAAGAGGCGGAGCAGGCGCTGCCCCGGTCGCCAGATCCGCAGTTGGGGCTGGAGCAAGTCTACGCTTCCGGCTTGAAGGATCTGGACAAGGCTTACGCCGCGTTGCAAGAGGTCCAGCGCCGCGGGGGCAAGCCCGGCAACCGTCAGTACGCGCCGCTCGCCGATGGCTATCGCGACCGGGCCGACCGCCTCTGGTGGGACTCGCGTGATGTGCGCGGTCTACCGCAGGAGAAGGATCAGATTCAGAAAGCCGCCGACGATTATCGCCGCGCACTGGAACTGTACCAGAGTATCGTGCCGTATGGGAGCGCCAATGTGAATATCGTGCGCGTGCAGGGCAGCCTGAGCGCGATCGAGTACCGGCTGGCGGAAATCAAAGCGGAAGCCGGGCAGACGCCGCCGCAAAGTTTCTGAAGTGTCTTCTGACTCCTGACTTCTGTCTCCTGACTTCTGTCTCCTGACTTCTGTCTCCTGACTTCTCTCCCCTAGTTCGGACTGGTCGGTGGCGGCGTGGTAGGCGGTGGCGTCGGATTCTTCTTATCGCAGCTCGCCGAAGCAGGACAAACGCCCGGACCGACCCCGCCTGTGCCGCCCGAGCGGTACACGGCTTCATAAACCGCCTGCTCGGCACGCCGCAGAAATTCGCGAATTACCGAATCCTTATCCACGGCGGCCTGCGCCAGCGGCTGGTTCTTGTACACGCGGATCGACTCGCCCGCAGTCAACATGCGCTCGGGGCCGGGCTTGAGCAGGTGTTGCACCCCCACCAACCCCTCCTCCACGCTCACCAGCGTGGTATCATCCTCGTCCTCAATAGCCACGTCAAAAGTCGTGCCCCGCACCGAAATCACCGCAGTCGGCGTGCGTACACGGTTGTAATTCGGCTGGCCGCCCAGCTTCTGAATGTGGACCTTGACGCGACCCAACAGTAGATCCAGCAGGTCGCGCCAGGAGCCTGCGTTCTCCCGGAAAACCACGCGCGCGTTGGGGAAAACTTCGAACGTACTACCGTCGGAAACCTGAAAAACCGCGAAACCGTCTGGCCCGGTTACGATGATTTGCCGCGGCTGTACCGAATCACCCATATTGAGCACCCAGGGGGCCTCATCGCGCAGCACGGAAACCTGTCCGTTTAGGGTGATGACCTTAGCCGCTCCACTTTGGGCGTGGACCGGGACAATATAGATGCACGCTGCCGCAAACAGCAGCCAACGGGCCGGCCTGTATAATCCACGCGAAGACATGAAACAATCGCCGCTTCAAATGCACCCTTATTGGATGGGCGCGTTTGAAAAACTTTAGTCTAGCACCAAAGATGCATGGCAACTCCCGCGCCGTATGAAAAGTGTTTACAAATTGCATCGATTCAACTGTTTGGAGTATGCAGGCGGCGCGGAATAGGATAAAATAGGACTCGGCTGTGTGTCACAAGGAAACACTTCGGGCTTGGCGCTATCTTTCGATAGCCTTAGTATCTGCCACTGTTCTGGCAGGACAAACCGCTCCGGTGGAGTGGCGCCGCATGGGCAATCCCGCAATGGAAGTGGGGCTGGCCGCCCCGGCTACCGGACCGGTCGCGTCCGTCTGGTACTCGGCGGACGGCGCGCAACTCTTTGCGCGTACCCGCACCGGGCAGGTCTTTTCGACCAATGATTTTGAAAGCTGGGTGCCTGTTCAAGGAACTCCGGACCCGGCCGATCCGCCGGCTCCGGCTGTGGATCGCCTGCCCGAACCCGGTGCAAAGCTGGCCATGGCGCCTGCCGCGGCCGGCCGCGTCTATGCTCTGGGTACGCAGCTCTATCGGTCTGACGATGGCGGGCACTCCTGGTCGAATCTGACGGCTTTCCATAGCCAATCGGTTATCGGCCCCAACCAACGCAGCGTGGCCGTTTCCCCCAGCGACCCGGATCAATTGGCCGTGGCGAACGATTTCGGCGTGTGGCGCTCGATGGACGGCGGCCTTTCCTGGTCGGGATTGAATCTGCATTTGCCGAACCTGCCCGCCAGCCGTATTTTAGCCACTCCCGGTGATTCGCATGGTGCGCGCATTCTGGTCAAGGACTTGGGGGCCATGGAACTGGCTCCCGGCGCCGAGGCCTGGCGACCCACCAGCAACGCTCAGGCCCTGGTAGAAGATAACGAATTACGCCGGGCGTCGGAGAAGTTGGGGACGCGCATCACCGCGGTGGCGGCTGCCGGCCAGACCGTATACGCCGGCGCGGCGGATGGCCGCATCTGGGTCTCGCTCGATGGCGGTGGAAGCTGGACTTCATCGCCGCGCCCGGGCAGCAACGGGCCGGTCGAGCAGATCTTCGCCGATGCGAACGAGCCGCGCGTGGCTCTGGCCGCGCTCGGCGGCGCGGGCGTCCATGTCCTGCGCACCACCAACAGCGGAGGTTTTTGGGACGATCTCACCGCCAACCTGCCGGATGCCCCCACGCGCAGCGTGACTGCCGAGCGCAGCGCCGGAGCGGTCTATGTGGCCAACGACAAGGGCGTATTTTTTGCTTCCGCCGATCTGGAGAATGCCAGCCAGTCCGCAGTCACCTGGACGGCAATTTCCACTAGTCTGCCAGCGGTTCCGGCGACGGATGTGAAGTTGGATGCCAACGGGTATCAGCTTTATGCCGCCTTGGATGGTTATGGTGTATACGCCACGCCCGCCCCACACCGCGCGCACACTTTGCGCCTGCTGAATGCAGCCGACTTCAGCACGCGCGCCGCTGCGCCGGGGTCGCTCATCAGCGTGGTCGGGGGCCGCGTACGGGCCGCCAATGCCGGCACGTTGAGCTTTCCGGTCCTGGCGGCTTCCGATACGGAGTCGCAGATTCAGGTGCCGTTTGAAGCCTCGCCCACCAGCATCTCTCTAGCCTTGGAGACGGGCGGCCGCCGCGTCACGTTGGGATTACCCGTGCAGGCCGTATCGCCCGCGATATTTGTGAACCGCGACGGCTCGCCCATGGTGCTCGATGGCGATAGCGGCCTAATGCTGGACAGCCGCAATACGGCGCATTCGGGATCGCGCCTGCAGATCCTGGCCACCGGGCTCGGCAGAGTGCAGCCCGACTGGCCCACCGGTATGGCCGCGCCGCTGGAGAATCCGCCGGCGGTGGCGGCTGCCGTGAAAGCTTATCTGGACCGGGTGCCGGTCGCCGTCACGCACGCCGCGCTGGCGCCGGGATACGTAGGCTTTTATTTAATCGAAGTGCAATTGCCGGATATTGTGAATGCGGGCCAGTCCGAACTGTATATTACCGCGGACGGGCAGGAAAGTAATCGCGTGCAAGTGGCGTTGGAACCCTAAAATCAAAAGGCCCCCAGGTCTTGGGGGCCTTTACTCCGCAAAGTTTTGGAACGATCCTCGAATCTAGACCCTGGCCACGTTCTCGGCCTGCAGTCCCTTGGGCCCCTGCTTCACCTCGAACTCTACCTCCGCGCCTTCATCCAGGGAACGATAGCCGTTGGCCTGGATGGCCGAAAAGTGTACGAACACGTCGTCGCCGCTGCTACGTTGGATGAAACCATAGCCTTTCGCGGCGTTAAACCATTTCACGATACCTTTTTCTCTCACTACTTCTTCTCCTAATTCATTGTTTGCCCTGGCTCCAAAAACAAATCCAAAAAGAAAAAGCTACGAGCTAAAGCTCGTAGCTTTCTGGACTTTCGGCGGCGCGGGACGAAACAACCATTTCAAACTTGCACTTGGGATTATCTCAAATGGCACCCATGCGGTCAAGCCCGATCTATCATAAAATCTTGCGGAGGAATCAGATGCGCGACGGGGGGCGACTGGCGGGCGGCGAGGCGGCCATTCTGGAAAGTATTCGCCGCCGGGTGCGCGCGCCGCGGCGAGGCGGATTGCTGCTGGGTATCGGCGACGATTGCGCAATTTACCATCCGCCGGGGGCGCGCGAGGATCTGATGTTCACCACCGATCTGCTGCTCGAAGACGTGCATTTCCGCCATCGCACGCACCCTCCCGAAGCGCTGGGCCATAAAGCGCTAGCGCGCGGCTTGAGCGATATCGCCGCTATGGGAGGCGTGCCGCGCTTCTGCCTGCTTTCGCTGGCCGCCGGTCCGCGTGCGGATCGGAACTGGATCGATCGGTTCTATTGCGGGTTGTTGCGCCTGGCACGCCGCAGCGGGGTGGCGCTGGCCGGCGGCGATCTGGCACGCGCGGCTCGGACGGCCTGCGATATCGTGGTCTGCGGCAGCGTTCCGCGCGGCCGCGCCCTGCGGCGGGATGGCGCTCGGGCGGGCGATGCCATCTGGGTCTCCGGGCGGCTGGGAGGGTCGGCCCTGGGACTGGAAACCATGGCCGGTAAGGCTTGGGACAGGCATTTGCGCCCCCAGCCGAGACTGAGTTTGGGTGTTTTCCTGCGGGAGCGCATCGGCGCCTCGGCCGCCATGGATTTGAGCGATGGAATCTCGCTCGACTTGCATCGTCTGGCGCTAGCTTCCGGACTGGAGGCATCCATCGACCCGCCTCCGCTATTCCCGGGAGCCACGCTGGATCAGGCTCTTCACGGCGGCGAAGATTACGAACTGCTTTTCACCGTGCGGCCCCGCACGCAAGTGCCCGCGCGTTTTGGTAATATTCCCCTGACCCGTATCGGCGTCCTGTGCCGCGGCCGTCCCGGCGCCGTCTTCCTCTCCGGAAAACGCCTGGCGCCTCGCGGCTATGACCACTTCGGAGGCTCCCGATGAACGATCCCGATCCGGCTCCAGTGCTGGAATTGATTGACGCTTTCCGCCGCTCCAAAGCCATGTTCGCGGCTGTTTCCATGGGCGTGTTTGAGACATTGCATGATAGCCCCGCGGACGCGTCCAGTCTGGCCACCCGCCTGCCTGTCCCGGGCGCCAGGGCTGAGCCGCTTGACCGCCTGCTGGATGCGTGCGTGGGGATGGGTCTGCTCACCAAACGCGACGGCCTTTACGCTAACCAGCCTGTCGCCGAAACCTATCTGTGCGATCATAGCCCGCTCTCTCTTACCGGCTACGTGCTCTACTCCAATGAGGCGCTGTTCCCGATGTGGGCGCACCTGGAAGACGCCATTCGCGAAGGCACGCCCCGCTGGACGCAAACGTTCGGCGGGAGCGGATCGCTGTTCGAGCACTTCTTTAGAACCGATGAGCGGCGGAGGAGCTTTCTGCGCGGCATGCATGGGTTCGGACAATTGAGTTCCGGGCTGGTGGTTGCGGCGTTCGATCTTTCGCGTTTCCGGAGACTGGCCGACTTGGGCGGCGCTACAGGACACCTAGCGACGGCCGCTTGTGAACGGTACCCGCAACTGCGCGCCGTGGTCTTCGATCTGGCGCACGTAGTCGACATGGCGCAGGATTACATAGCGGCGTCGGACGCGCGGGAACGCATTGAGCTGGTGGCTGGGGATTTCTTCCACGACGCCTTACCGGAGGCGGATCTTTACTCGCTTGGGCGCATCGTGCACGATTGGCCGCTCGACCGCATTCGCCTGCTACTGTCGAAGATCTATCGCGCATTGCCAACCGGAGGTGGCCTGCTGATTGCCGAAAAGTTGCTGGACGAGGATAAATCGGGGCCCACGCCCGCCCATATGCAGTCGCTCAACATGCTGGTTTGCGCGGAGGGCCAGGAGCGCACACTGAGTGAATATCGTGAGCTGTTGCGCGACGCTGGATTCGCCGTTGTGGAGGGCACCCGCACCGGAGCGGTGCTGGATGCCGTGCTGGCCACCAAGGTGGATTCATAGTGCCGACTTTCGCCGCAGCTTCGCCCGAAAGAACTGAATGCGTAACCATTCGGCCGTTAATCGCATCAGATTAGTAATCGGAGGTGTAACCATCTCTGATTGCTGAAGATCCGGATTTGCCCAGGAACCTGATACATGTCATCATTCTTTCGCGCCCGAACGCGCATCTTAGGGGGCTTCTTTGCTTGGTCAATGGCAGCGTGGATGCCTCTCGCCGCGCAATCGAGCGATGCCGCCGATCCGCCGAAGCCGGCGGCCGGCGTGGACACCACCAACAATCCGCAACCTGAGAAGATCGACAAGCGCGTTTTTGGCGTGTTCCCGAACTACCGCACCACCGACGACAACGTACCATTTCAAACCATCTCCGCCAAGCAGAAAATCCTTATTGGCTTGAAGGATTCTTTTGATTGGCCGGTATATCTCACCGGCGGCGCGTTCGCGGCCCTCTACCAGATTGAGAATCAAAACCCGTCATTCGGGCAGGGCATGAAGGGTTACGCGCGGCGGTATGGCACGGCGCTAGCGGATCAGGTCATCGGCAACATGATGACCGAAAGCTTCATGCCCAGCCTGCTGCACCAGGATCCGCGGTACTTCCGGCTGGGAAGCAGCCGCGGCAGCGTGATGCACCGGACGTTATACGCGGCAACTCGAATTTTCGTCAGCCGCACGGATAGCGGAGGCCAGCAGTTCAATTTCTCGGAATGGCTGGGCAACAGCGCAGCCGTAGCGATATCCAATGCCTATTATCCGGACACGCGCACGGTGGGCGATAACATTGAGAGGCTGGGAATAGCGTGTGCCACGGACGCCTTTTCGCAGGTTATGAAGGAATTCTGGCCCGATGTGAAGCGTAAGCTGTTTCACCGGCACCAAACCGATACACAGCCGCTCCTGAGTCATCCCGAGCAGGCGGCCGCGGTGGCTCACTGACCAGCCGTCGTCGCGCGGCGGATGGCCCGCAGCGAGTCGCGCGCGAAGTTTTTTTGCAACCTTCTCGACAATGGATAACCCAGGCGTGCCAGTCCGTGCGGGCGCGAGAAAGCATAGATGTCATACCACGCGGTTTCATCCTCTGGCTCGTATTCCACGGTAAAGCGCTCCTCGCCGATCTCCGCATGTTCGGTTAGGGCTCCATAAGCGAAACCAAAGTGCGGCCTCTCGCCGCGATCGTCCACCACATATACGATGCGAGATGCGTTCAGAGACCAGAAGCCGTAATGCCGCACCAGTATGGCGACCGTGGATCCCACCTGAATCGGCGTGTCCGGCCAGCAAAGACTTATCCAGCCGGTATCGAACATCTTCCACTGCCCCACGGCTTCCACCGCCCGCGCAAAGCCCGCACTGCCGCGCCCCAGTTTGATCCGATGGTGATCGATTGTATAGCCAAGCGGCGCTTGCGCGCCTGTAGCGCCCCGTTCTGGATAGGAAAACGGCGCAGCACTCTGCGCGTCCAGGAATGCGCAAATCCGTTCGTGGGATGGCTTCTTCAGCAGGAGCACATCAGGATTCGAGTGTGGCGTTGAGGGTGATCTTGGTATTGAAGAGTTTGGAAACGGGACAGCCGGCCTTAGCGTTGCCTGTCGCGGTGTCGAAGGCGGCCTGGCTGGCGCCCGGGACTTTGGCCTTTAATTCAAGGTGACTCTCGGTGATGGCGAAGCCGCTGTCGGTCTTTTCGAGAGAAACGGTTGCGGTGACGTCGATGCGCTCGGCGGTGAGGCCCGCGGCGCCCAATTGGCCCGAGAGCGCCATAGCGAAGCAACCGGCGTGCGCGGCGGCCAGCAGTTCTTCCGGATTCGTGCCTACCCCGTTTTCAAAGCGCGCCGCGAAGGAGTATTGGGTATTGGAAAGCACTCCACTCGCGGTGGATATGGCGCCCTTACCCTGTTTGAGGTCGCCTTGCCAGACGGCCGATGCGTTTCGTTTCATGAATCCTCCTGGGATCGGTTACCTCTTAGGGATGCCTGCTTCCGGCGGAGGGATGCGGGAATTACAGGTTGGGGGAGCATTCCACACGCGTAACGGGCGTGGTGACCAGCCCGCCAAAAGGCTCACTCTCTAATCCGTCAGCCACGAAGCGGGACCAGGCGGTTTCGCAGTCTGTGGGCTTGCCAAAGTAGTAACCCTGCCCGAATTCGCATTCGAGGGCCTGCAGTTCGGTAAGCTGCTGCTCTGTCTCTATGCCCTCCGCGATGACCACCATCCCCAGATTGTGGGCCAGCGCCACGATGGTGCGGATGATCTCCAGACTGTCGCCGTCGCCGATCCGGCTGACAAAAGCGCGGTCGATCTTGAGGGTCTGGACCGGCAGGTGCTGCAGTTGGCTTAGGGATGAGTAGCCGGTGCCAAAATCGTCGATATCCAGCCCCACATGCACATCCTGTAAGCGCGCCAGCAGCATCGATACGGCCTCTGAATTTCGCATTATGGTGCCTTCGGTAATCTCAAAGCTCAGCCCGAATCCGCGGCCGCCCGGCCAACTCGCCCGTACGATGCGCTCGATCTCGTCGATCGCGCCGATCTCGGCCAACTGCATGGGCGACACATTCAAGTGCAGCATGAGGGACCTTCCACCCGTCCCCAGCATAGCTCCGGCCGCCGTGTTCAGCCACCGATGCGTATCGCGGCAGGCCTGTTCCAGAATCCAATGGCCTGCGGGCACGATCAGCCCGGTTTCCTCGGCCACCGGGATGAATTCCGCGGGCGGCACCAGGCCTCGCAGGGGGTGCTGCCAGCGTACCAGGGCTTCAAATCCCACCACGCCCTGCGTGCGCAAATCGACAATCGGCTGATAATGCAGGCGCAGTTCGTCGCGCGCCAGCGCGCGGCGTAAGTCCGTTTCGATTTGCAGCCGGGTTACCGCCCGCTTCCGCATGCCCGCATCGAAAATCTCGAAGCGATTCCGTCCCGCCGCTTTGGCACAGTGCAGGGCCGTATCGGCGTCGCGCATCAGGTCCTCCCCTCGTTCGTGACCGTTGCTTGCCGCGATCCCCACACTGACTGTAACAAACACCTCTTGCCCGTTCAGCACGAAGGGGGCACGCATCTCCGCGCCAATGCGCTCGGCGACCGCCACGGCATCGCCAGGCTGCCGGACGTCATCCAGCAGTATGCCGAACTCGTCGCCGGACAGACGTGCAATGGCGCAGTCTTCCTGCAGGCGGGCTATGGTGTCGCTAGCGCGCAGGCCCTCCCGCAATCGCCGGCTCAGAGATTTCAGCAACAGGTCGCCGGCCATGTGTCCCAGGCTGTCGTTCACGATTTTAAAGCGGTCGATACCCATTAAGAGCACCGCAAACTGGCCGGCTACGTAGCGCTTGGCGCGCTCGACCCGCCGCTCCAGCCGGTCCATGAAGAGCAGCCGGTTGGGCAGGCCGGTCAGCGGGTCGGCGATCTTCGCGGAAGTAACGTCGGTCTGCGAGCCGGCGATCCGTACGGCTTCGCCCGCATCATTCCATACTGCCAGCCCCCGGCTCAACATCCAACGATAGGTGCCGTCCTTGCAATGCATGCGGTGTTCGCATTCGAGCTGGGGGGTCTCCCGCCGGCAATGCGCCGCCACTTCCGCCTGCAGCCGCGGGAAATCGTCCGCGTGCACCCGGCACAGCCATTCGTCCGGCCGCGTTCCGATATCTTCGTCCTGGTAGCCGAGCATCCCCTTCCAGCGCGGCGAGTAATAAATTTCACTCCTCTCCAGATCCCAGTCCCATAGTCCGTCATTGCTTCCCCGCGCGGTCCGGGCATATCGCTCCTCGCTCTCGCGCAACGCCGCCGATACGGTCTTTTGAGACAGCATGGTACGAATGCGCGCCAGCGCCACGGGCATGTCTACGGGTTTGGTGACATAGTCATTGGCGCCCATCTGCAGCGCTTCCACGATGCTGGCGCTGTGACCTTCCGCGGTCACCATGATAACGGGAAGCTGGGCGGGGGAGTGTTGTTCGCGAATGGTGCGCAATACCTCCATGCCGCTCATGCCCGGCATGCGTATGTCCAGCAGCACTATGTCCGGCAACTCCCGCGCGATGGCTTCGAGCGCCTGCGGGCCGTCTTCGGCCACCAGCACCTCAAACCCCTGGCGCAGCAAGCGGCGGGACAACATGTCGCGGTTGCTCTCTTCATCGTCCACTATCAGCAGCGCCATTTTATCGATACTCCTCGGCCACCCTGGACTGCGCCGGCTGGCATCCCTTCAATAGATCGGCAATTTCGCCCGCCAACGACATACCTGAAAAATCGCCTTTGCGGAGGATGCGCCGCACGCTTGTGCTCAGACGCATCCGCTCTTCCGTGCTGACTTCCCTGGCGGTCCACACCACGATGGGGATTTTGCGCCATTCCTCCACCTCGCGCAGCCTGGTGATGAAATCAAAGCCGTCCATAGCGGGCATCGTCAGATCCAACAGGATCAAGCCGGGTTTCCGCCGGGCGATGGATTCCAGGGCCGCGCGGCCGTCCACCGCCTCGATCACTTCGCCGAATCTTCTTTTTAGGACGCGGGCGCTCATTTCACGCGAGTCCGGATCGTCGTCGACTACCAGCACCGGACCATCCAGCCGGCTTGGCAGGCGGTGCTGCAAGGCGGCCAGCAACCTTTCCGGCTCCACGGGTTTTTGCAGAAATTCGGCCGCTCCCAGCATGCAGGCGCGCTTGCGGTCGTCTGAAATCGTGACCAGAATCACGGGAATTTCAGCCAGTTCCGGATCTGCCTGCAACGTACTCAAGACGGTCCAGCCATCCATGCCGGGCATGAAGACATCCAAAATCACGGCGCACGGACGAATCTCGCGAACTTTACGCAATCCTTCGGGTCCATTGGAGGCGGCTACCAGATGGAAGCCCTCGCGCGGCAACGAGCGCGCCATCAGGTCGTGCACCACGGGATCGTCGTCGATGACCACGACCGTATTCAGTGGTGGGTTGAACCCCGCGTCAGCTACGGTGGCGCCGGGTAAGGGCAGCAATTCGTGCACAGCCGGCTCGCCGCCGATCCTCTGCGGCAGATGTATGGTGAAGGTGGACCCTTTACCGGGCTCGCTGGCGACGGTAATGCTGCCCCCCATCAATTGGCAAAACTTCTGGCTGATGGCCAATCCGAGACCCGTGCCGCCGTATTTACTGGAGGTGGAAATATCTGCCTGCGAGAATGGCTGGAACAATTTTTTCAACTGATCCGGTGCAATGCCGATCCCGGTATCGCTGACCCGCCATTCGATCGACTGCGCGCCATTCACGGTCACCTGTTGCACGTCTACGCCGACGGTGCCGTTCCGCGTGAATTTGCACGCGTTACTGAGAAGGTTGTAAAGGCTCTGCCGGAACTTCACCACGTCCACCTCGACCGACGTCAGGTTCGCGGCACAGTGCATGACTAAATGGTTGCGGTTTTTGTTGGCCAGCGGCGTCATGGCGCCGGCCGCATCCTCCAGGATCTGCGCGGTCGAGACTTCCTCCCACACCAGATCCGCTTTGCCCGCCTCTACCTTCGACAAGTCGAGTATTTCGTTAATCAAAGTGAGGAGGTGCCTACCCGCCGCGGTGATGCGCGCCAGGTCCACCACGGGGCTTGCTTCGTTGCGCTCCTCGGCATCCTCACGCAACATCTCGCTGTACCCGATGATGGCGTTCAGCGGTGTACGCAGTTCGTGGCTCATATTGGCCAGAAATGCACCCTTGACGCGGCTGGATTCCTCGGCGGCCTGCTTGGCGGCCAGCAATTCCTCCTGCGCGCGCTTGCGCCGCGAGATCTCCGCGCATAGCTCGTCGATATACCGCTCGAGCGCGTTCTGGGTCTCGCGTAATTCCATACTGCGCGCCTGGATTTGCCCCATCATCTCGTTGAAACTGCCTACCAGGACGCCGATCTCGTCGTTGCCGCGCTGGGCAGCGCGCAAGGAGTAGTCGCGCTCGGAGGAAACGCGGCCGGCCAACTCGGCCAGTCGAAGCGTAGGCTCCGAAATCACCCGTTGCAGCCTGGAAGAGACCAACAACGCCACAAACAAAGAGGCCACCAGCACTCCCATGACGATTCCGGCATAACGCTCCAGACGCGCGTATATATCCTGCAGATCTCGTTTCAGGTAGAGGGTACCGACCCGGTCTCCATCGAAAGTCACGCTTGCGTACAGGGTCAGATATCCATTGCGGATCTCGGCGCCGTCGGGCCCCGGCCAGCGCGGCAAATCCCGCCGCGATTCTCCCCGCAGAAATACCGCAAACGGCCGCCCATCCTTGGTGTAGAGACACGCGGCCGCCAGGTGCGGCTCGGCCCGGAGAGCTGCCAGGGTCTCGCGGGCGGACCGCTGATCTTCGAAAGCCAGCGCAGCCGTGCTGTTGTCGGCGACCACCTGCGCCAGGGTCGCCAATTGTCGCGTGGCCGTTTTGCGATATGTGATCAGCTCGTAGCCCAGGAACATGGAGCAGGCCAGCATCAAGGCCACCGTGCTCGTCAACATGATGATGGCGATTAGCTTGCTCTTTATGGAGATGTCGCGAAAAGCCCGCATATCAATTCCCGGCCCGCGGGCGCGCCTCCCGCGATACCAAGGCCAGCCGCAACAGTCTTGAGCTCACCTGCAGACCAGCCCGCGCGGCGGCGTCCGGGTTGATTGCGAACCGCACCCGGTTACCCGTGCGAAAGAACGCAATGATCCCTCCCAACTGACAAAACTGAGGATTATCGCCTACAGTCAGCACAGGCGAGCGCCCCACCATCTGCACAATGCGAACAAGCTCTTTTCTGTCCGATGAGCCCAGGAACAACACCGCACAGTGGTTCAAGTCGCCGCCGAAATCGAGGAGCCGCACCACGATCGGGTGTCCGTAAAGGGTCTTGTCCCGCAGCGCCAATTTCAGGACAGGAAACATGCGGTCGTCTCCCACCACGCCCACCACCACCGGTGCGGGCGGCGGGACCAGTTCGTGACTCGGCCATTCCACAAACTTGATGAAGTGGTACAAGAGTTCGCTCTTGATCTCGTCTTCGGAGCGCGTGCCAGGTTGCGTAGGCTCGTCCTCGGTCGCGTCGCCCGCCCCCAGCGACCGGTTCAGGCAAACACCAGCCAGGAGTATCACCAGGGTGATTGCCCGCATTCGAAGACGCGCACCGGGCGCCGTGACTCGCTTCGCCATCACTACAGCTATCGGCGGCGCCCCCAAAGGACTTTAAGGAGCTGAGCGGTCACCACGCCCAACCCGGTTTTGACAATCGACTGCAGACACTGCTGACAGGGACCGGTTGGTGACACTGCGGCCAGCCCAGAAGAAACTGATCAAGCAACGGGAAGCCCCCGAAGAGCTAGGGTTGGGCGTACGGCAGGTGAAGCGGTTGCTCCGAAAAGATCCAGCAGAAGGCCATCAAGATTCTGTCCATGGAGGAGTATGCAGGATTCGGCCCTACGTTGGCCAGCGAGTACCAGGCGATCCGATATCGGATCGTGGCCAGCCGCGAGAGGGTGCGCAGGTGGACGACTCAAATCGGCCGCGCATTGCATGCTTGCCCCGCAACTTACCATAGTTAACTGCGCACTACTTGCTGAGTTAACGGCGCACTACTTACTGACCTGAACCTGGTACTGACTATGCCAAGGTACAAGTAGTGCCGCTGTAACTTATAGGTCGCGCAAAATCATTTACTTCCCTCTGAAATCTCGGGTAGATTCAGTGCAGACGGAAAGGATGACTGCAATGAAAACGAGCGTCAGACGGAGTGAAAAACAGGCGGAACGAGGCGGGGCTATGCTGGAAGGCACGGCGATTATCCTGCTGATATTCGGGCTTATCTTCCTGGTGGTCGATTTGTCGCTGGCGCTGTTCACCAAGGCAACCTTACAGTCCGCGGTACGGGCAGGCGTGCGATTCGCGGTCACCGACCAAGTGGTGTCGGGCCAATCCTATATGAACGATTCCATCGTGCAGGTAGTGCAGCAAAACGCGCAGGGCCTGCTGAATGGCAATCACGGCGCCTGCATGATCAACATCAATTACACCAACCCGGTGACCGGTCAGACCAGCACGGGCAATCCTGGCGACATAGTGGAAGTGTCCATCTCGAGCTATCAATACTCTCCCGTGGGCGTTCTGAAAAGCTCCAATCCCATCAGTATCACCGCTAGTTCGTCGGATGTGCTCGAAGCGTGCCCGGTGACCGGCTGCCCGGCGGTTATCAATCCGGCGCCGTCTTCGTGCAATTAGCGGATGTCCAACATCTGGAAAAGAGGAATCGAAGCCATGTGCCGCAATAACAGCGAAAAAGGGAATATATACATTGAGTTCGTGCTGGTGGCGTCCTTCTTCTTCGTGCCCGTCATACTCGGTATGATCACGCTAGGCATCGCCCTGGTCCGCAACTATCAGGTGAATCAACTCACTCGCGATGTCGGGCACATGATGGCCAAGGGCGTGGATTTTTCGCAGCAGGCGAATCAGAATCTGATCGCCAACGACCTGGCGAATGGCTTGAGCCTGCAGGCCAACAGCGGCAACGTCACCGGAAGCAGCACCGGCAATGGCGTCCTGGTGCTGACCGTATTCGAGAGCCTGACAGCGTCCTGCAACTGCGGGAACGCCGGCCATGTGGTGGTGGTGGACCGGATTGTCATTGGCAATAACACGCTCTACACCAGCCCGTTTGGGAGCCCCACATCCATCAGTTCCTCCGGGAGCGTGCCGAATTATTCAACCGACACGGGGGCCCAGGCAGACAATGTTTCGTCGGTGATCACTATCGCACCGGGCGGCCTGGCATACATGGCGGAAGGCGATTTCGCTTTCAAAGACCTGGGCGTTGTGGGATTCATCACCAACCTCGGGGCGTTCAACCGCTCCGTATTTTAAAAGGAAGGGAAGCTATCATGCAAAATCTCCGCAGCCGCAACCAACGTTCGCGAGGCGTCGCGATCGTCCTGACCACGCTGACGCTCACAGTGACTCTGCCGCTCGTGGGACTGGGGTTCGACGTCACCACGCTATACCTGATCAAGTCGAAGCTGGGCGCCGCCGCGGATTCCGCCGCTCTAGCGGGCGCACGGGCGCTGGCGCAGGGATCTACGGAAGCCGCCCAGGAGGCAAGCGCACAAAGTACGGCGCAGACCTTCTTTGCCGGAAACTTCCCTACGAGTTACTGGCACAGCAGCGGCGCCAGCGCCACAGTGTCGGTGAACAGTACTTCGACGCCTAACTACCGCACGGTTATTGTCAATGCCACAGTGCGGGCGCCCTTGTACTTCTTGCGTATATTTAACCAGCAATACTCGACTATTAACGTAGTGAGTCAGGCGGGCCGGCGGGATGTGCTCTTGATGTTGGTGCTCGACCGCTCTTCCTCGATGAACGGCACAGTTGCCGGCACTGGCCAGACGGCCTGCCAGATCATGAAGGCGGACGCCGCCGCGTTCGTCAATTACTTCGCACCCGGGCGCGACCAGCTCGGCCTGGTCGTATTCGGCAGCGCTGTCTATGTCTACCCGTCCACCACGAGTTTCACGACGCCGGATGCCAGCGGCAATACCATCCAATCACTCATTGGGCAGATCAGCTGCGGCGCCAATACCTCCTCAGCCGAAGCGATCTCGTTGGCATACGCGGAGTTGCAGCGGGTTAGCAACCCCACGCGCATGAACGTGATCATGTTCATGACCGATGGCCGCCCCAACGGTATCACGGCCGACTACTCCAGCCTGGTCACGGACGGGTGCACTCCGGCCGGCCAACCCTTCGTCGGGGTTATCGCACAGTGGGCCGGCGGCGCCGTATCCAGCGGCAGCACGGCGGGTGTAATGAATTACAGCACAACCAGTCTCACCAGACCGAACGAGGGCGCCATTAGCGCCGGCAGCGACTGCAAGTTTTATGGCAGCAACAATCTGCCCAACGTAAGGAAAGATATCCAGAATCTGCCTACTCAGGACTATTACGGTAACTTGACCACGGGACCTTACAGCCAGGTCAATAGTGGGACCTGGCCGTTTACCACGCCGTTCAACCCGGTTGGAGCAGTCAGCATACCTCAGCAGATCGTTATTGCGTCCAGCAATGCGGTGGACAATGCGGCCACCCAGGTGCGAACCAATACCACACTGAATCCCTCTATATACACAATCGCACTGGATGGTGACGGGCCAGTGGACGATATGCCCGATACCCTGTTATTGCGTAAAATTGCCAACGACCCGTCCCTGGCCGGCGATACCGGTGCTGGGCTGACGTTTTATCAGGAGCAGATCAACCAGCCGCATGGGTATTTCGCGGAGGCGCCGGATGCCTCGCAGTTGGCGTACGCGTTCGACACCATTGCGCGGCAGATCACCATTCGGCTATCGCAGTAACACTGCCGCTAGATCTCCGCTTAGATCAACTGGGGCAGGATCTCCCCGGCCGGACCCTCTAACGCGCAGTCCACAATCGGCGAGTAGGGCGTTGGCTCCAGATTCACCTGGATCACGCGCGCGCCGGATTGTTTCGCCAGCGGAATCAGTCCGGCCGCGGGATAGACCTGCGCCGACGTTCCTACGACCAAAAAAACCTGCGCCTTGCGCGTAGCGTGCTCGGCTTCCTGCATCATGCCTTCGGGCAATGGCTCGCCGAACCACACCACACCCGGGCGGGCCAGGCCACCGCAGCCGCAATGCGGCGGCAGCTTGGGCAGCGGGGCGCGCCGGTCGGGCCAGTTACTGCCGCAGGTGGTGCAGCGCATGCGCCAGATATCGCCATGCAGCTTCAGTATCCGGCCGCTGCCTGCCATATCGTGCAGACCGTCCACATTCTGCGTGATCAGCGTAAAGTGCGGCTTTTGCACTTCCAGGCGCACCAGTGCGACGTGTCCGGCGTTTGGCTTGGCCTGTTTGAGGGCTTCCCGCCGCCAGTTGTACCATTCCCAAACCAGGTGCGGATCGCGGGCGAACGCCTCGGGCGTGGCCAGGTCCTCGGGCTTGTATTCTCTCCACAGCCCGCCGGGTCCCCGGAACGTCGGCACACCGCTTTCGGCGGAGATTCCGGCGCCCGTTAGTACCGCCACAGCCGGGGCGCTTTGCAACCACTCGCGCGCTTGTTCCATGCTCATAGATTTTGCGCTCGTCATAAGGTGCGCATTTATCCAGCGTAACGCAATTGCCCAGGAACCTATGGCAGTGCCTGCCAGGGGACTCGGGCGCCGGCCGCTGTTATCGGATAGTTTACGAAGTTAGCACTAACTATGGTTGACATCAGTTAACCGAAGATAACATAGGGTACCAGCAGTCGACTAGTTAGTATTCAGTGACTTTCCCGATTTGCCAAAATTTCGATTGTTCCCGGCAGATAGCGCATCTATAATAACTCTGACATAGTCGGAGGAAGAGGCGTAGCGTGCAGTGTCTTTATTGCGGCAAAGGAATTGGCCCGATTCGCCAGATCCGTGGCGCGTCGTTTTGCAGTGAGGCGCATCGCAATAAGTTCAGCGACATTTACCGGCAGGAGGCTTACGAGGCGCTCGCCCCGGCGCCCGCTCCTTCCAAGTGCGCCGATTTCATAGAGCGAACGCCGCCCGCGGCGGGGCCCGCGCCGCACAGCCTGCTGCGCCTGTTAAGCAAGCATTTTTCCCGCGAACGGCAGCCCGCCATGCAGGTGGAGGCCGCGGGTGTCTGGTTGGAGCGACCGGGCTGGCTAAACACGCAAGGCCTGGCGGGGATGCCTACCCGGCTTGCCTGGCAAGGCAGCCCCGCCACTTATGCACTGCCGGTCTCGACCGCCTTGCCGCCCATAAGGATTGCATCTGCCGATTGGCCGATGGCCGGCGTTGCACCCACCTTATTATTAGAAACCGGACCTTCGATCGCACACCCGCTGGTTGCCGCGGCGCGCGCGCACCAGGCGGCCGACCCGCTGCCTCATACCGCCTCGCTGCCGGCGGCCGCGCGAGCCACCACGCCGGCGAAGGCTGGCCCCCACTGGCCACAGCTGAACGCTGCGGTTCCTGCGTCCGCCGATTTGGCCGCCATCGCCGCTGTGCCTCCTGTTGTGCACGCCGCCGCCATTCGCGCTTCGAGTACTACGATTGCGGAGACGGCGGCCTTCGATCAACCAGCTTCCGCGCGGCAGGCCGGGATCACGCCGGCGGCGATCGCTGCAAAACCTCGGTCGCTCGAAGCCGACCCCTTGATGCTACCGGCGGGGTTGAAGACTCCGCTGGAGAACGCCGTCCCGGTGGCATTCGATCCGTTCGGGAATCGCCATATCGGAATCATGCTGCCCAAAGCGCCCGCCGCCGCGGCAGCATCCTCGACCTGGATCGCCGCTCTGCGCCGCGCGCGGACTGCCCGGCTGATGCGGGCGGAGCAGCCATTGTCGGTTTCGCAGGCCGGACCGGCCATCAACCTGCCTGAACTCCCGTCCGCGCCCGCAATCAAACGAAGCCTGCAACTGGCGCCGATGGCGCAAACAGCCGCTCCGCAAGATGCGGAAGTGCCGGCGGCCTCGCCTGCGTGGCAGGCGGCCCGTGCCGACGCGCGCATCAAGGCGATGGCGCAGTTCGCCAAGCCGGCCCGGTATTCGGCCGCTCCGGGCGGCGCCCTCGCCAGATTGATCGAGCCGGCATCATCACCCATCCAGCAGGCCGTCGGCGCTCAAAATCCACGAACGGCCGCGGCATTACCCCTTCGCGCGGAGCTGCCGGCAACGCCGCATGCGATGTCCGCATTGCCGGGCGCCACGGTGTCCGCTGAACTATGCGAGGCGAAGGCGCCCGCGCCTGCCGCGCCGTCCACGGCTGTACCGTCCTGGGATGACACCAGGGCGGCGGCGAACGGCCAGGCATCGGCTCCGCTGGCGGACTTCGTTCTCTCCCCGGTCGATTGGCGTCCGGCGCCGGCTGCCGCGCTCGTAGGGTCCGCCGTCCCCTTGCCGCCCGTTGCGGGACGTTCGGTCCGCTCCTGCGCCGTGCTGTGGACGCTGCGCGTGGTCCATCTATGCAATCCGAGATTCCGGATGGAACCCGTCCGGCCGCGCTTCAGCGACCTGCTGCGTGCGGACCAGAGCATGCAATACAGCCGGGATCTCGAAGACGTCCGCCCGGTCAAGAACAACCTGCGCGTGATGAAGCGGGAGGCCGCGCCGCGTTCGCCCAGGTCCAAATGGCAGTACATCGGTGTGGCGGCGGCCGTCGTACTGCTGGCAGGTTCGCTGCGTCTGCTGGCCCCTGCCAAGGTAACCGCGGCCTCTCTTCCGTGGCGCGGCGTCGGGTTTCGCCAGTGGATGTCGCAACGCGCCACACGAGATTTCACGGATGATTTCCGCGCCGGCTTGAATCAATGGAAAGGTGTGCAGGCCAAGTGGCCCAAGAGCTGGTCGTACAACACGGATGGCTTCATTCATCCAGGACAATTAGCGCTCTACCGTCCGTCGGTGCCGCTTTCCGACTACCGGTTTGAGTTTATGGCGCAAATTGAGAACAAGAGCGTCGATTGGGTGGTGCGCGCGCACGACGCCGACAACTACTACGCGTTGAAATTTGCAGTGGTGGAGCCGGGGCCACGGCCGATCGTAGCTATGGTTCGCTATCCCGTGATCGAGGGCCATAGGGGCGAACGCATCGAGACGCCCGTACGCCTGATGATCCACGCCAACACGCCCTACCGCGTCACGGTGGATGTAAAGGGCAACCGGTACCGCGCCTATGTCGAGGGTCAGGAAGCCGACTTGTGGACGGAGGACCGGCTGAAGACGGGCGGCGTCGGGTTCTTCAGCGAGGCCGGTGAGCACGCCCGCGTTTATTGGGTGAAGCTCGAGAGCCACGGCGACATATTAGGCAGGATTTGCGGTTTGCTGTCGGGTGACGGCAGCCGCGCAACAGGCCGGGAGACCCAAGCGATGGATTTAGTCCCGAATCTATTGGAGAATGTCGCCCTGCTTGCGGCGCCACAAATCCACAAATAAATAAGGAGACACTAGCAATGGATTACCGGCACGCAGGAGCACCGGACGCGGGCGCGGCATCTGGCCGGAGTGCCACGGAGAAAAATGCCAGCACCGCGCAGGAAGTGCGCATCAGCCAGGTGTTGTCGAAGGCCGCGTCGCTGCATCTGGATGGAAAGCTCGATGAGGGCGCCAAGGAATTGGTGCGCGCGCTGGATGGCGGCGAACGACACCCGGCCCTTTATTTCGCGCTGGGGCAACTGCAGTATGAAATGCAGAGTTATGGACCAGCAGCCCAGAGCTACACGCACGCGGGTCTGATGCAGCCGCTGCATCCCACCGCGCATTTTAATGCCGGCGTATGCCTGGGACGCGTGGAACGTTGGGAAGAGGCCGCGGAGGCGTTCCGCAAGGCGATCTCCAATGATCCGGCGCGCACCGAAGCGCACCTGGCGCTGGGCGCCTGCCTGTTGCAGTTGGGCCTGCATAACGAAGCGTTGGACGCCTACGACCGGTTTCTGGCGCACCATCCGGAACACGACGAAGCGCTCTTCGGTAAAGCCGTGGCGCTGCAGAAGCGCGATCGCAGCAGCGAAGCGGCGGAGTTGTACCGGCGCATCCTGAACCGGAATCCGCGCTCAGAGGAGGCGCTCGGCAACCTGGTCTCGATGGCCCTGGCCAACCAGGATTACGACCAGGTACGCAAGTATGCGCAACGCCTCGCCGACGTGCAACCGAAGTCCCAGATTGCGCTGGAGGGGTTGGCCGGCGCGGCCTTCGCCTCCGGTGACCATAAGAAAGCCGCGGATTATTCGCGTAAGCTGGCCGAACTGGCGCCGCTGGTTTTTGAGAACTGGTTCAACCTGGGGGTCGCGTGCCATAAAGCCAGCGATCTGGCGTGCGCCGCGGAAGCCTACGAGCGCGCCACCCGGGTGCAGTCGGATTCTCCGCAAGCACACTTGAACCTGGGTGTCGCGCTGCAGGAGCAAGGCGATCTGAAGGGCGCCCGCGCGGCTTATCAGCGCGCGCTCGAAATCGATCCGAAGCTGCCCGGAGTGCATTGGAACCTGGGCCTGGTACATGAGCAAATGGGCGATTCCGCGGTGGCGGAAAAGCTCTATGCGCAAGTGCCGGACAATTCGCCCGACGCGGATGATGCCGCGTTTCGCATCGGGCATCTGCGGCTCGAGAGGGCGGACCATTCCGGCAGCATCCAGGCGTTCGAATCCTGTCTGCGAAAGCGTCCGACCTGGCCGGAAGCCCGCCTGAACCTGGGTATTGCACACTGGCGCGCGGGCGACAAAGATGCCGCGCGCGCGTGTTTCCAGGAGTTGACGTCGTCGGGCGCCGATTCTAAGGAAGCGCTGCGCGGGCTGGCCGCGCTGGCGCTGGAACATCAGGAATACGACAAGGCGTTCGAGATATACCGGCAATTGCTGGATGCGGGCGAACGCACTCCGGAACTGCTCTACAATGCGGGTCTGATCTGCCAGCGCCGCGGCCAGCCGGAGGATGCGGCGGTCCTCTACAAGGAGGCGCTGAAGGGCGACCCGCAGTTCGGCGAAGCGCTGCTGAACCTGGGGCACGCGCTGATGTCGTTGGGCAACGAGTTCGAGGCGCGCTCCTGTTGGCGAAAGGCGGTCATCGCCAAACCGGAGTTGGCGCAGCGTTACTTTGAACCCGCGGCCAAGGCTTCATAGGGGGTCGGCAGGCTGGTGGAGCTTCGACCGCCGTGGCTGGTGGGCGGTGGCTGGTGGTTGTGCCCGTCCCACTCGCACGCCGAGGCAACTCGCGTTTGGCTCGAATTCGCGCTAAGTTGCCAGTATGCGGACCAAGGTCTATGTCAGGCGCCGGACTACCTCGATCACGGTGCTGTCAGTCCTGTTTATCCTGCGACTGACCGCCTGCCACGGCACACATCGCAAAACCATTGCGGTTGTCCCCAAAGCTACCGCGCACCTGTTCTGGGTGTCGGTGCATGCGGGGGCGGCAGCGGCGGGTCGGGATCTCGATGTGGACGTTGTTTGGAACGGCCCTGCCGCGGAAACCGACTACGCGCGCCAGGTGCAGATTGTCGATTCCATGATCGCACGGCAGGTAGACGGCCTGGCGGTAGCCGCGCAGGACACCACCACGCTGAACGGGTCACTGGATCGTGCGGCCGCCGCCCACATACCAGTGACAATCATAGATTCCGGAGTAGATTCCAGTAACTACCTGACTTACGTGGCGACGAATAACTACCAGGCCGGACAGATGGCCGCACGCAAACTGGCAGCACTGCTGAACGGCAAAGGTAAGGTTGCCATGCTGATGAATGCCCCGGGAAGTAAGTCCACGCTCGACCGGGAAGCCGGGTTCAAAGAGGTCCTAGACAAAGAGTTCCCTGCAATACGCATCGTGGCAAGCCAGTTCTCCATGTCCGACCGGGCCAAGGGCATGACCGCAGCGGAAAATTTTCTGACTTCCCAACCGGATCTGGACGGCATGTTTGCCTCTTCGGAGCCTAGTTCGGTGGGTGCCGCCCTGGCGTTGAAATCGCGCGGGCTGGCGGGCAAAATCAGGCTAGTGGGGTTCGATGCTAGTGACGACCTGGTGCGGGATTTGAAGGATGGCTCAATCGACGCGCTGGTGGCACAGGACCCCTTCCGCATGGGCTATGAAGGGGTCAAGACACTGGTCGATAAACTGCATGGCACCAACCCGCCAAAGCAGATCGACCTGAGCGCCACGGTGGTCACTAAGGGCGATCTGGAGAAGCCCGCGATCCGGAAGTTGCTGTTCCCGGACGTGAAAAAATATCTGGATTAGCGCCGGGCAAAAGACAATTTCTCTCCCGGTAGTTGCCTCTTGGAAAATACGCGGCGCGGCCGGTCTACCGTGGTATGCTATAGAGTCCCAAATGGCACAGACGAGGCCCCTCCCGCGCATTTGTATCGCGCTAGGCTTTCCGGATCTGGATCGATTGTTGGAGACCGCGCGGCGAGAAGCCGAGGCCGGGGAATCGTTTCTGGAGTTCCGGTTGGATTATCTGGAGCAGCCCGCGCGCGGCGCGCAGGCGATTCACGCGTTCCTCGAACAGTATCCGGACTGCATCGTGCTGGCCACCTGTCGCCGTCACCAGAATCACGGCAAATTCAACGGCAGCATCGAGGAGGAGATGCGGGTCCTGGATGTAGCCGTCAGCGCCGGCGCGCAGGCGGTAGATGTGGAGATCGAGAGCGCCGAGACCGCCGCCGCCAAGCTCAGTATGTTCCGCGGACGCGCACGTCTGATCGTCTCCTATCATAATTACGAAGCGACGCCGCAACTCGATACGCTGCTGAGCCGCATGACGCGCGTCCCGGCCGATGGATACAAGATCGTGACCACGGCGCGCAAGCCATCCGACTATGGGCGCGTGCTGACGTTGGCTAAGGCCCACCCGCGCACGCCGCTGGTGGTGTTGACCATGGGCGAACTTGGTTTTCCCAGCCGGGTGCTCTCGGCCGCTTTTGGCGGCCTGTACACTTACGCTGCTCCCACGGCCACGCAGGGCACTGCGGCGGGGCAGGTTTGCGCGCGCCAGTTGCGGCACATTTATCGCGTGGACAAGCTCTCGCGAACGACCAGGATTTACGGAGTGGTGGCCGATCCGGTGCGCCACTCGATCTCGCCGGCCGTGCTCAACCGCGCTTTCCAATTCCGGCGCATGGAGGCGGTATATCTGCCCTTCCTGGTGGCGCCCGCGCAGATGCGCGATTTCTTCGCGCTGGCGGACCGGCTGCCGGTGGCGGGCTTCAGCGTGACGATTCCGCACAAGCAGAGGATCCTGCGCTATCTGGATATCGTGGACCCGTTGGCGCGGCGTATCGGCGCGGTCAATACGGTGTGGCGCAAGGCGGGCAAATGGCGCGGCACCAATACCGACGCGGCGGGAGTCACGGTGCCGCTGGCAAACCAGATGCGCCTGCACAATGCCTCCATACTGATTGTGGGAAACGGCGGCGCGGCGCGCAGTGCGGCCTGCGCGCTCTCCGATGCAGGCGCGCGTATCGCACTGGTGGGCCGAAACGCCGATCGGGTGCGGTCGTTGGCGAAAATATGCGGCGCCGAGCCCCTGGTGACCGAACAACTGGCGGAGCGGCATTTCGACGCCCTGGTGCACGCTACCCCTCTCGGCATGTTTCCGCATGTGCGCGAATGTTTTTTCAATGGCCGCATCCCCGCCGACGTGGTGCTCGACATGGTTTACAATCCGCTTGAAACGGAGCTGACGCGGCGCGCGCGCGAGCAGGGCAAGACGGTGATCCGCGGCATGCAAATGTTTATTGAGCAGGCTGTCCGACAGTTCGAAACCTGGACTGGCGAGCAGGCGCCGCGATCCGTAATGGAGAAGGCCGCAATGGAAGCGCTGAGCTGCATGACATGAAAAACCCGATGACTCGCCGCCAACTGGCGGGCGCGATGTTGGCCACCGCGGCCGCTGCGCAAACGCCAGCCCCCGCCCCCGTCGCGGCCTCCACACCCGCGGCGGAACTGGCGGCTGCGCGCGAACAGAACCAGCACACTGCCGAATCGCTGGACAAAGTCGCGGTCCCCATCGCGACCGAACCGGCCTTCCGCTTTACCGCCTGAGGCGCTATGGCGGAACTGGGCAGCGACGTTTACTTCGCCGGCATCGCCGAGCTGAACCGGATGGTGCGCGACAAAGAGACCACCGCGGTCGAACTGGCGCGCGCATTCGGCAGGCGCCTCGAAACCCTTGGGCCGCGCTACAACGCGCTGGCGCTGCCGCTGACCGAGCGGGCTATCCGCCAGGCAAAAGAGGTAGACGGCGAGATCAAGCGCGGCCGGTTGCGTGGCCCGCTGCAGGGCGTCCCCTATGGCGCCAAGGATCTGCTCAGCGTGGCTGGCCAGATTACCACGTGGGGCGCGCGTCCTTTCGCCGCGCAGGTGTTCGATTACGATGCCACCGTAATTGAGAAACTGCAAAATGTTGGCGCGCCACTGGCCGGCAAACTGGCGATGGTGGAACTGGCGGGCGGGCCAGGGTACCGTTACGCGGCGGCCTCGCTCACTGGACCGGGCCTGAATCCTTGGGATCGCAGCCGCTGGTCGGGCGGCTCGTCGAGCGGCTCGGCTATCGGTGTGGCTGCCGGATTAGTGCCGTTCGCCATCGGGTCAGAGACTTCCGGCTCGATTCTGACGCCGGCCGCGTTTTGTGGCGTGACGGCTCTCCGCCCGACCTATGGCTTGGTGAGCCGCCACGGCGCTATGCCGCTTTCGTGGACGCTGGATAAGCTTGGGCCGTTTTGCCACTCCGCCGACGATTGCGGCCTGGTGTTGGAGGTGATTGCCGGCGGCGATCACCATGATCCGGGATCGTCCGGCAAGAGCTTCTATTACACGCCGCAATACGCGCGCAAGATGAGCGAGTTGCGCATTGGCTTCGCGCCGGTCGATTTCAACGAGTGGCCTGAGGAGGCAGCCCGTCCGGCATTTCAGCAGGCTTTGGAAACGATGCGCGGCTTGGGCGCGACGATGACTGAAACCAAGCTGCCCGATTTTCCTTACGGCCAGATGATCGGTACGATTATTTCGGTGGATGCGGCTTCGGTGTTTGAGCCTTTGATTGCCGGCGGCAAAGTGGAGGAATTGGCGGACCAGAAGCAGATCGCGGGGTTGAAAGCCGGGCTGGAGGTCCCCGCCCACGTGTACCTGAAAGCCATGCGCATCCGCCGGTTGGCGCAAGAGGCGATTTTCAGGCTCTTCGGTGAAGTGGATGTGCTGCTCACGCCGGCCCGTCTGGCTGTCGCACCGAAGATCAACGAGGCGCTGGATCACCGTCCGGATCGCGCCAGGCCGGCGGATACGGGTCTTACGGCGCTGATTCCGGCGGGCAACCTGGCGGGTATCCCGGCCTTGGCGCTGCCCTGCGGATTTGCCGGCAATCTGCCCATAGGGCTGCAACTGGCGGGTCCGCCGTTCACCGAGAATACGCTGCTGGCGGTCGCGAAGGAGTTCCAGAGCCGCACGGACTGGCACAAGCGTAAGCCGCCCGGTGTCTAAAGGTTGGTCAATACGTTTCTACATTTCGACGTGGCGCTAGCTTTAGCTTGCCGCGGCGAACTTTAGTTCGCCGTAGGCGTTGGCCGACTGCTGCTCGGCAAAATGGCGGCACGGCGAACTGAAGTTCGCCCCAGCACGCTAAAGCGTGCGCCACGCTCAACCCTTGAAAATCTCTGCTACTGGAACATCCGCTCCTAGTAAGTCGCACGAGATGGATGCTGCCGAGCTGTAGTGTCGGGTCACGTCGCCCTCGGTCACGGATACGCGTTTGCGTTTCGGATCGACGATCCAAAAACTAGCACATCCGTTGGCCAGGCAGATGGACATTTTTTCGTTGATCTCATCCACCGTGTTGCTAGGCGAAAGTACCTCGACGGCCAGATCGGGAGCCCCCATCAGGTATTCGTCGTCCGCAACTTCATTGGCGCGATTCGCGAACGCCAGGCCCACATCGGCCTCCCACACCTCGTACTCCGGCGCCGGACGGAACGACATCTCTTTCGTGACGTAGGCCCGTTCGCCGGCCACCGACCGGAGCAGGGCTACGAGCCGGTCCTGGATGCGCTGGTGGCCCCATTTCGATGTGGTCATATGGACGATCTCGCCGTGATGCAGCTCATAGTGACCTGTCTTGGGCGGTGGTAACCGCAATAAATCCTCAACCGTGAGCAGTGACGTCTCGACAGCCATGCGCGCCTCGATTGATTCATCGTAACTGATTCGCGATTCCGCGGGCCAAGGGTCTGCCCGGCGTGGTACCTTGACACTATGTCGCTGGAAAATCCTTTCCAGGATCCCTTGCGCTTTGAGCGGCGCGTACCCGAGTGCGCCATGGTCATTTTCGGGGCCAATGGCGATCTGACCAAACGCAAATTGCTGCCCGCACTTTACAGGCTGGCGTTCGAGCGCCGCCTGGATGCGGGGTTCGCGGTCCTGGGCATATCGCGCACGCCCCTGAGCGACGACCAGTTTCGCGAGAAAATGCTCCCGGCGGTGAAGGAATTCCTGGAGGACTCGCCCTTCGATGACGACGTCTGGAAGGCCTTCGCCCAGGGTCTCTTCTACATGGCCGGCGACTTCGACAACGCGGCGCTCTACCCGGCACTGGACGCCCGCCTGAAAGAGATCGACGTTGCGCGCCACACCGGAGGCAACACGCTGTTCTATCTTTCCGCGCAGCCCAGCCAATACATCCCCATCGCGCAAGGATTGGCAGCCGCGAATGTGGGAAAGGGCGCCGGCTGGCGGCGCATCGTCATCGAAAAACCGTTCGGCCACGATTTGGCCAGCGCGCAGAAACTGAGCGCGGAACTGCATAGCACCTTCGAAGAGTCCGAGGTCTACCGTATCGATCATTACCTCGGCAAAGAGACCGTGCAGAACATCCTGGCCTTCCGTTTCGGCAACGGCATTTTCGAGCCGCTGTGGAACCGGCGCTACGTCAACCACGTGCAGATCACCGCCGCCGAATCGATCGGTGTGGAGGGCCGCGGCTCGTATTACCAGGAAGCCGGCGCGTTGCGCGACATGATTCAGAATCACCTCTCGCAGGTGATGGCGACCATTGCCATGGAGCCCAGCGCGACCTTCCGTCCCAACTCCGTGCGCGACGAGCGCTCCAAGCTGCTCCGTTCCATACGGGTGATGAAGCCCGATGAAGTACTCCAAAATACGGTCTCCGGCCAATACGGCTGCGCGCGGATCGGCGGCGAAGAGGTGCCCGGATTCCGCCAGGAAACCGGCGTGAAACCCGATGCGCAAACCGACACGTATGCGGCGGTCACGTTCTTCGTCGACAACTGGCGGTGGGCCGGCGTGCCGTTTTATCTGCGCTCCGGAAAGCGCCTGCCCAAGCGCGTCACGGAAATCGCCATCCAGTTCAATGCCGCGCCGCTAGCTATTTTCAACGGCGACGAGACCACCACCGCGCCGAACCTCCTGATCCTGCGCATACAGCCGGAGGAAGGTATTTCGCTGAAGTTTCTCTCCAAGCGTCCGGGCGCGGGGATGAAACTGCGGCCCGTGTCCATGGATTTCAACTACGGTTCCAGCTTCGGCGAACGCTCGCCATCCGCGTATGAGACCCTCTTGCTCGATGCCATCATCGGCGACGCCACGCTATACACGCGCCAGGACATGGTGGAAGCCAGTTGGACGGTGGTGGACGCCATCCAGCACGTGTGGGACGACACCAAGTTCGACTTTCCGAACTACGCCGCCGGCACCTGGGGACCCAAAGCCGCGGATGACATGCTGGCGCGCCGCGGCCATGTCTGGAGGCAACCCTGATGGGCGCTGCCGGGGGCACCATCGCACCCGATCGCATCCTGCACGAGATGGGGGACCTGTGGGTTTCGCTCGGCAAGCAGAACGAAGGCGACGGCGGCGTGCTGCGCGCCTGCTCAATGACCCTGGTGGTGGCGGCCGAAGAGTCGGATGACACGCAAGCCATCGGCGAGACGGTCGCCGCCCTCATGCCCGAACATCCCAGCCGCGCGATCGTGATTCGCTTCCGCGCTGAGGATCGGCATTCGCTGGCTGCGCGCGTCTTCGCACAGTGCTGGATGCCTTTCGGACACCGCCAACAAATCTGCTGCGAACAGATAGAAATCACCGCATCGGATGCCGCTCTGCCGGATGTGGCCGCCGTGCTGGTGCCCCTGAAGGTGCCGGACCTGCCCGTGATGTTATGGTGCCGCAGCCCGCGGATCTTCCGGCTGAAAGCTTTTCCGCAGCTTTCGTCCATCGCGCAGAAGCTGGTGCTCGATAGCGCGGCATTCGACGACCAAGCCTCCGCGCTGAAAGAGATGCGCGATGCGGTAGCTGCCGGACATCCGCTTGCCGATCTCTCGTGGACGCGTCTGACACGCTGGCGCGAACTGATCGCCCAGATATTTGAGAATCGCGCCCAGCTGACCAATCTGCCCCGTGTTTCGGAAATCCTGATTTCGCACCGTGGCCGATCCGTGCCGACTACGGCGCTTTATCTGGCGGCCTGGCTGATCGAGGGATTGGCGAAGGTCGGCGCGCACGCGCAAGTTCAGTTTCGGGCCGAAGGAGGGGAGCCCGCCTGGCGGTTCGGCCTGGTGGAACTCCGCGCGCAAGGTAGTGCGGATGCGATCGCCTCCATTGCCCATATCGAGGGACAGGCTGTCGAAGTGCACGTAGGCGGCCTGGTCAGCAAGACGTTGCTGCCGGCTCTCAACGATTATGCCCTGATGCGCGAGGAACTCTCCATCCCCGGCCGCGATCCCGAATTCGAACGTACGTTGGCCGCTGCCGCCAGACTTGCGCTATCGTGATCCTTATACATGAGCGTGCAGTGGTTCACCCATCCAGACCCGCATGCGACGGCCGCCGCCTGCGCGCAATATATCAGCGCGCTGCTCGAACAGGCGCTGTCCGAGCAGGAACACGCCACGCTGGCTGTCTCCGGCGGTTCCACGCCGAAGCTGCTCTTTCAGAGCATGGTGGCCTCCGGCTTCCGCTGGCAGCGTGTGCACCTGTTTTTCGTCGACGAGCGTTGCGTGCCGCCCAACGACGCGGAAAGTAATTACCGCCTGGCGAACGAAAACCTGATCACGCCGGCGCATATTCCGCCCGACCAGGTGCACCGCATTCACGCGGAGATCAAACCGGAAGCCGGCGCGCAGCAGTATGTCGACGACATCCGCAACTTCTTCGGTCTGGAAGAAGGGCAACTGCCGCATTTTGACGTGGTGCACTGCGGCATGGGACCGGATGCGCATACCGCCAGCCTCTTTCCGGGCGAAGCGTCCATCGAAGATCGTGAGCACATCGCGAACGCGGTGTTCGTCGAGAAGTTTGGAAAATGGCGCATCACCCTGATGCCCGCTGCCCTTTTGGCAGCCAAAAATACGGTATTCCTGGTTAGCGGCGCGGATAAGGCCGCGAACGTGGGAAGTGTGTTCCATGCCGAATTCGATCCGAAACTTTACCCGGCGCAATTGATTTCGCGGCAGGGTAAGCGGGTCACCTGGTTTTTGGACCAGGCCGCCGCCGCCGAAGTGGCCTGATGAATTGTCTGCTCAATTCACCGTGTAGCGGGCTTTCAACGCGAACGGCGCAATCTCGATCTCGAACTGGCTCCCGTCAGGGCGGACCATCTGGTACGCACCGTGCATCATCCCCATAGGAGTTTTGAGCGGGCACCACGACGAATATTTGAACGACTCACCGGGCGCCAGCACGGGCTGCTCCCCGACGACTCCCGGACCGCGCACTTCTTCCACGTGCTCCAAGGCGTCGGTGATGATCCAGTGCCGGCTCAAAAGCTGTACTGTCTCGGTACCCTGATTCGTGATGCGCACCGTATATTGGAAGACCCATTCGTCCTGCGCGGGCCGCGAGTTCTCTGGCGAGTATCGCGACAGAACTTCCACGCGGATGTCGCGCGTAACGGCCTCGGATATCGGTGCGGTCACTGAACTGAGATCGGGCATGATGCAACTCATATTAACAAAGGACAAATTGTGGGGCAGGACTCCAGTCCTGCGGCCGACGTCCACGTCGGCCTGCTTAGGTCTGCCCCACAATTTTACTTGATCCGCTCTCCGGTGGCGCTGTCGAATACGGCATTCCGCAGAAACTGTTCAGTGGTCCACGGCGGAGCGGCGCATTCCGATATTTGTGGAATCACTCCAGGTGAGCCGTGCAATAGAGCGCCATTTCGTACCAGTCCGGCCAATGGCCTGCATTCGCCTGGACCATAAGGCGCGACGGCACGTTCTTCCTCTGCAGCGCCGTGAAGAATTCCAGAGATTGGGTTTAAGGCACGCGTTAATCCCGTTCGCCGGTGATCACCAGGCAAGGTGTCTGGAACTGATCCACATATTTGGAGGGCGACAATTTCTCGTAGAGCGCCGAGTCCCACGGCCGCCGATTCGCGTCCCATTCGGGAAACCACAGTTCTTCGGTGGCGCCGTACGTCGCGGCAGATCGAACAGGCCCATCAGCGACGCGGATCGCCGAAAACGGGTGGTATGGCCTTCGAACCAATGCATCATTGGCCGCCATACGACCGGCCCATGGCGCCCATGTGGCTGCTGTCCACTTAAGGCAGTTTGGCCGGTCCGTCGGTTACGTTCATCAGATCGTCAAAGACCTGGCCGCCCCTGTCACCCGAAATCTCGGCCACGAAATCCTGGCCTGCATCCGCGTGCACGGGCGGTTTTGGTCTTCTCCGCGTTCATCCGTCTTCATCTGCGGTTCGTACCCGGAGTACTTGTTTGTCCAGTACTCACGTTATACTGACCTTCTCGCATGTCCAAGCTGGTGTCGATCGTGGGTCCGCTCTGCGGAGGCGTCTTCCCCCTCCCGGAAAACGAAGCGGAAGCCTTTTCCATTGGCCGCTCGGTGAACAACAACCTGTGCATCGCCGATCCCTCCATCTCGCGGAACCATTGCGTGCTCACGCGCCGCGCCGCGGAGACCGTCCTCACCGACTGCGGCAGCGCCAACCGCACTTACGTCAACGGCCTGCCACTCACCGAACACAACCTCCGGCATGGCGATGAAATCAAGATCGGCGAGTCGCTGTTCCTGTTTCTTACCGAAGCCGAACGCCGCGCGCCGGAGAACGTGGCGCCGTTGCCGGAGGCCAGCACGATCCACTTGGCCAACACCCAGTTGCTGCCCGTAACGGAAGCGAGGCGTTTCAGCGGCGCTCCCGGAAATTACCTCGATGCGCTGCTGGCCGTGGGCGAGGCGATTCCGTCCGCCACGGACCCGGAAGATGCGGGGCGCCGCATCCTGGAAGCGCTATGCTGTGCCCTTCCGGCCGAGCAGGGCGTGCTCATCGTAGCGGGACCCAGTCCGGACGAGCCCGCCGCGGTCAGTGAGTGGCTAAAAGGACCCGGCTGCGGCATGATCTCGGTCTCACCCGGCGCGGTGCTGGAGCGCATGATGCGGGAGCCGGCCCCCCGAATATGGATCCGTGCCGGAGCGGAGGCTGGCCCGGTCCCGTCCGGTATCATGGCCGAACGGCGAGTCAGCTCTCTGGTGGCCGTTCCCCTGCTGGCGTTCGAGCGCTTCGTCGGTGTCCTCTGTTTGGCCACGGCCGATCAGCGTAAAATCTTCGAAGAGCATCATCTGCGTTTCTTAACCAAGGCCGCCGGCATCGCCGCCGCGCTGCTGGATGACGGCTTCGGCACGCGGGAACGCGAAAGTGAAATCCGCCAGCTCTCGGCCGCGGCCAACCTGGACCACAATATGGTGGGCGAGAGTCCGCGCATGCTCCGGGTCTACAACACTATCGCCAAGGTGGCCCCTACCGATTCCACGGTGTTCATCCGGGGCGAAAGCGGCACGGGTAAGGAACTGGCGGCGCGCGCGCTGCATCGTAACAGCCTGCGTGCGGGCAGGCCGTTCGTGGCTATCAACTGCGCGGCCATCACCGAGACTTTGCTCGAAAGCGAGCTGTTTGGCCACGAGAGAGGCGCCTTTACCGGTGCGGTTGCGCAGAAGAAGGGAAAACTGGAAGAGGCGCAAGGCGGCACCGTCTTTTTCGATGAGGTGACGGAGATCTCTCCCAAGCTGCAGGCCAAGCTGCTGCGCGTCCTGCAGGAGCGGGAGTTCGAGCGCGTGGGAGGCACACGCCCCATCCAGACGGATGTGCGCATCATCGCTGCCACTAACCGCGACCTGGAAGATGCTCTCCGCAGCGGCGCGTTTCGTGCCGATCTGTTTTACCGCCTGAACGTAGTCGCGTTGCACATGCCGCCTTTACGCGACCGGCGCGAGGACATCGAGCCGCTGGCGAACCACTTCGCGCACAAGCACAGCCGAAAGTTGAAGAAACAGACAGCCGGTATCTCGCCACAGGCCATCGCGCTGCTGCGCGCTTACGACTGGCCCGGCAACGTGCGCGAACTGGAGAACGCCATCGAGCGCGCCCTGGTGCTGGGCAGCAGCGATCGCATTCAGCCGGAGGATCTGCCCGAATCCGTGATTGAAGTGGGCGGCTCCGCGCCCGATTCCGCAGGCGGCTTCAACGCCTCCATCAACGAAGCCAAGAAGCGTCTCATCCTCGATACCTTGCAGCGGGTCAACGGCAATCACGCGGAAGCGGCCCGCCTGCTCGAGTTACATCCCAATTCCCTGCACCGCATTATTCGCAACCTGAACTTGAAGGCGAAGGCCGGTACGTAAGATGTTCGGCTCACCAGTCCCGACGAAATACGACGGACTGCAGGTTCGGAATTCGTATCTTTGAATCCGCAGGGCAGCCCGCCCCTCCTCGACGCGTACGATCTTGCCGGCAACCACCAGGTTTAGGTTCGCAGAGTTGGACAGCATCACCGGCCATTTGACCCGCAATTCCACATGCGACCTCAGCTCCAGCGGGCGCTCGGTCGTAAACAGCGCGCCGCAACAACTGATGTTCAGCAGCTCGCCCCACCCCGCATCCTCCGCAGTCCGGTAACGCACTGGAAGCGTCAATTCAAAGCGCAGGCTTCTGCGGTTTCCATCGCAGTTCGACGCACCCTTACGGGCGGGTATCGTCCAGCCCTTCCAATTGCAGAGGGGTTTTCCGGATGCTGCGGAGGTCGGCATATGCTCCCTTAAGGCAATCGCAAGTCCAACACCGCGCCCGAAGTTCCCATTGAGGATATTAGGGTTATCCGCGCACCGTCGGCGCCGCTGAGCATTCCGGTGAAACCGAAGTGTTTCGGCTTTAACCCGATGGTTTGTGTGTGCGCCGCGCTTCGCCGGGGCGTAAGATGTAATGGGGAGGTTGTCGTGGCACACCGTTTCGGCAGGCGCTATTTCTTTTTTGGATCGCTGGCAGCCGCGGTTCCAGTACGCGGATTCGGGAGCGTACCGTCGCTCAAGGGGTTGGGCTACAAGTCGCCCAACGAAAAGTTGAATATCGCTTCGATCGGCGCGGGAGGCAAGGCCTATAGCGATATCAAGGGATGCTCGGCTGAGAATATCGTGGCGTTGTGCGATGTGGATGAGCAGCGCGCGGCGCGCATGTTCCTCAATTATCCGAATGTTCCTAAGTACAAAGACTTCCGCAAGATGCTCGACGAGCAAGCCAAGCAGATCGACGCGGTGATCATCGCTATCCCGGATTTCATGCACGCCACCGCGGCCATGTGGGCGATGGAACGCGGCAAGCACGTCTACGTGCAGAAGCCGCTGACGCGCACAATCTGGGAGGCGCGGCAACTGCTTGAGGCGGCCAACAAATATAATGTCGCGACACAGATGGGTAATCAGGGCTACTCAAACGAAGGCACGCGCCAGGCGGCCGAGATGATCTGGGCCGGCGAGATCGGGCAGGTCACCGAGGTGCACGCCTGGACCGACCGCCCGATTTGGCCGCAGGGTTTGACGGAGGTCCCTCCTACCGAACCGGTACCGGCGACGCTCGATTGGGATCTGTGGCTGGGAATTGCCGAGAGCCGCCCCTACGCCACGGGCGGACCCGATTATAAATCGCCGCTCGGCGGGCATTTCTATCAGCCGGGCAACTGGCGCGGCTTTTACGATTTTGGTTGCGGCGCCCTGGGCGATATGGCTTGCCACATCCTCGGAGCGCCCAACCTGGCGCTCGCACTGGGCGCGCCGGCCAGTGTGGAGTGCATTCAGATCGAGGGTCCCAGCCCGTTCATGTTTCCGCGGAAATCGGTGATCCGCTACGATTTTCCGGCGCGCGGATCGATGGCCCCGGTGAAGCTGTTCTGGCACGACGGGCTGGATGAAACGCCGCGGATTCCAGGCGTGCCGGATGGCGAATTGCTCGGCGATCTGCCCGAAAAGCGTGAGCCACGGCGGCGGTACGATGAGGAACCACCGTTTACCGGGTTCATCGGCGATGTGTTTAACTATGACAAGTTCCTCGCGGTCAAGAACGATCCGAACGCGGAGAAACCCACACCGGATGGCAGCCTGTTCATCGGCGATAAAGGCATGCTCACTACCGGGACTTACGGCGAGGAAACCAGGCTGATTCCAGTCGAAAAGATGAAGGGCTATCAGTTCCCGCAGCCCCTGCTGACACGCTCGCCGGGGCACTACCACGATTGGATTCGGGCCTGTAAAGGCGGCGATCCGGCCTGCTCCAATTTCAATGTCGCGGTGCCCTTCGTGGAGTGGATGCTGTTGGGCACGATCGCCCTGCGCGTGCCCGGCAAGCTCGAGTGGGATGCGCAGAAGATGCAGTTCGCCAATAACGCGGAGGCGAACAAATATTTGATGCCGGCGTTCCGCAAAGGCTGGTCGTTTACTTAAAAGGGTTCGTCGGCGCTATGAGACCATAGTATCCTGGAAAGCGAGGGTATTGGCATGGGCTGCGGTAGTGGATCGATGAATCCGGTGAATATAGAAGCGCCTGCCGGCGCGCGCATGGTGTTTTGCGTCAAGTTTCAACGGCAGTTGCCGGGACTGGACGAAGTGCCGTTTGAAGGCCACCCTCTGGGCCAGAAGATCTACGACAACGTATCGAAGGAAGCCTGGAAACTGTGGGTTGAGCACATGAAGATGCTCATGAACGAATACCGGCTCAACCTCGGAACGCAAGAAGCGCAGGAATTTCTCCTGAAGCAGATGGACGACTACTTTTTCGGCGAAGGCGCGGCCCTGCCGCCGGATTACGTGCCCCCCCGCTCCAAACAGTAACATCCCCGTTTCACCTTAAATCGCTGGGTTAGGCGCAGACCTGGAGGTCTGCCCCACAGTTTGAACCACACCGCAATTCCCGCCATCAGGGCACCAGATTGAAAACAAGCCAGATATTTGTCTTGACACATATCGCATATTGCTATATTCTAATTACGATCTGCAATAAATGAAACTAGGCGAAAAGCTGCGGTACCTGCGGGAAATCGAAGGCGCGTTGCGTGGACGCAAGGGCGCGCTGACGCAGGCCGAAGTCGTGCGCTTGCTCCGGAAGGAGCAGCGCGAAACCATTAGCCAGGCATATCTGTCGCAGATCGAGAACGGCGCGCGGCCGCACTTGACCAACTCCAGCCGCATGCTGCTGGCTAAGTTTTACAAGGTGCATCCGGGTTACCTGGTGGACGACCCGGAGGGTTATCAGGAAGAGTTAATGTCCGACGTAGGCGCGCTGGAGGACAAGCTGGATATGTGGCTGATCAACGGCGCGGAGCGTTTTCGCGGCGACGCCGAACTGAGCCAGGCGCTGTTGCGCGTGGCGCGGCACCAGGATTCGCGGATGTGCCTGGTGTTGCTGGGCGCCATCCTGGATAACGCTGGCCTCGCCGAACGGTTGTTGCAGGTTTTGAAGCCCTCCCCGGCACCGGCCGCGGAGGCTTTGCCCAAATTGAGGAGGCGATCGCAATGACGTGGGCGGATTTCTATCTGATCTGTTTTTTGTTGGGCCTGGCGCTGAGCCTGTTGTCGGTGTTGACCGGCAGCGCGCACCTGCATCTGCCGCACGTGCACGTGCCGGGGCTGCACATGCCGCATGTTCCGGGCCTGCACGCGCCGCATCTGCATGCACCGGAGACGGCCGACGCCGAAGGCATACCGTGGCTGAATTTCGGAACCATGACCGCGTTTCTGGCGTGGTTCGGAGGCACGGGTTATCTGTTGGAACGCTTTTACGCGGTCTGGTTCCTGGTGGCGCTGGCTATCGCGGCGTTGAGCGGACTGGGCGGCGCGGCGATCGTTTTCTGGTTCCTGTCGAAGCTGGCGTCGGATGATGCAGCCCTGGATCCGGCGGACTATGAAATGGTTGGCGTGTTGGGAAAGCTCAGTATTCCGATCCGCGAAGGCGGGACCGGCGAGATGATCTTCTCGCAGGAGGGCGTACGCCATGTTACCGGCGCGCGCTCGGACGATGGGACGGCCATACCGAAGGGCGCCGAAGTAGTGGTCGAGCGGTATGAGAAGGGCATCGCCTACGTGCGCCGTTGGGAAGACCTGGCGGGCAGCGCGGAGGATTTGGCCGTGAAGCAAGGGCAGTAAGCGGCCGGCCACAATTCATAAGGCTCTAAAAGGAGACGTATGCAGAAGGACATGGTAGTGGTGGTCGTGTTGTTGATGTTGCTGGCGATCGTGTTGATCGCCTCGATGCTGGCGCGGCTGTATCGCAAGGCGGGCCCGCATGAAGCGCTGATCGTTTACGGGCGCAAGGGCACGCGCATTGTCAAAGGTCGCGGAACAGTCATTTGGCCCGTGGTCGAGAGTTACAAGAGCCTATCGCTGGAGCTGATGTCGTTCGACGTGGCGCCGCAGCAGGACCTCTACACCCGCCAAGGTGTGGCGGTAACGGTGGAAGCTGTGGCGCAGATCAAAGTGAAGTCCGACCCGGAATCGATTCAGACTGCCGCCGAGCAGTTTCTGACCAAGACGGACCAGGAGCGCGAGGGACTGATCCGGCTGGTGATGGAAGGCCATCTGCGCGGGATTATCGGGCAGTTGACGGTGGAAGAGATCGTGAAGCAGCCGGAAATGGTGGGCGACCGCATGCGCTCCACCTGCGCCGATGACATGAACAAGATGGGACTGGAAGTGATTTCGTTCACCATCAAGGAAGTCCGCGACAAGAACGAATACATCTCGAACATGGGCAGGCCGGACGTGGCCCGCATCAAGCGCGATGCCGATGTCGCCGCCGCCGAGGCCGAGCGCGACACGGCCATCAAGCGCGCGGAAGCCACCCGCGCCGCCGCGGTAGCCAAGGCGCAAGCCGATCAGGAACGCGTGCTGGCCGAGACCCTGTCGCAGGCCAAGCAGGCCGAAGCCACGCGCGATCTGGAGATCAAGAAGGCCAACTACAACGAGACGATCAAGAAGCAGCAGGCCAGCGCCGATAAAGCCTACGAGATCCAGACCAACGTGATGCAGCAACAGGTGATCACGGAGCAGGTGAAGATCCAGCAGGTGCAGAAGGAACACGAGGTCGCCGTGCAGGACGCAGAGATCCAGCGCCGCGAACGTGAACTGATTGCCACCGTGTTGAAGCCGGCCGAGATCGAGCGCCAGCGCATCGAGACGCTGGCCCAGGCGCAGAAGCAGAAGCTGGAGTTGGAAGCCCAAGGCCAGGCGGCGGCTATTCGCACGCAAGGCGAGGCCGAAGCCGAGATCATCTTCAAGAAGGGCGACGCCGAAGCTCGCGCCATGAACGTGAAAGCCGCGGCGTACCAGGAATATAACCAGGCCGCGGTGGTGGACAAGCTGATCACGGGCTTGCCTGAAATCGTGCGCGCGCTGGCCGCGCCGCTGGCCAACGTGGATAGGATCACCATCGTCTCGACCGGCGATGGCCACGCGGCCGGAATGAATAAGATCACCGGAGATATGGCCGCCATGGCGGCGCAGATTCCCGCGCTGTTTGAAAGCCTCTCCGGCATGAATATGTCCGAGCTGTTCTCCAAGGTCAAACAGATCGGCGAGAACAAAAACAAACCGCCCGTGGACAAGGCCAACGGAGCGGGTGCTTAACGGGAGCGTTGCGGGGGCCGGCGCGTCCGGCCCCAATTTAAAAAAGGAAAACGATTATGGCACTACTGGAAAGAGTATCCACATTGGTTCGCGCGAATCTTAACGACCTCATCGATAAGGCCGAAGATCCGGAAAAAATGATTAAGCAGGTGATTCTCGACATGCAGAATCAATTGCTGCAGGTGAAAACACAGGTGGCTATCGCCATCGCCGATCAGCACGTGCTCGAGAAGAAGCATCAGGAGAACGAAGAGAAGACCGCGGAATGGGTGCGCAAAGCGGAGATGGCCGTGGATAAGAAACAGGACGACCTGGCACGCGTGGCGCTCGAGCGCTCGGTGAGCTACCGCAACATGTCCGAGAGCTTCCGGCAGCAGGTGGCGGATCAGCGGACGCAGGTGGACAATTTGAAATCCGCCCTGCAGAAGCTGGACCAGAAACTGGCGGAGGCGCAGGCCAAGAAGGATGTGCTGATCGCGCAGCATCGCCGCGCGCGGGCCGCCACTAAGGCCACGGACGCGCAGTTCGCCACCAGCGATCATTCGACGGGCGCTACGTTCGACCGGATGAAGGACAAAGTGCGCCACAGCGAAGCCGTCAGCCAGGCCAAGGCGGAGCTATTGAAGGACGACGTGGAGGAGCAACTGGCGGCGCTGGAGAAGCATGACCAGATCGAGAAGATGCTGGCGGATATGAAGGCGAAGCGGGGCTGAAGGCTGCCGGCAGGCCCGCTGGTGGGCAGGCCGCGCGCGAAGGAGCATGCGATGACGTCCATGGAAATTCTATTGCTGTTGGCGATCGCCGCGCTGGTCTACCAGGAAATTTCCTGGCGAGACAAAGCGCGGCGCATCCAGGCCGATTACGAAAAGCGCATTTCGACCGAGGTGGCAATGGCGTACGAAACCAGCCTGGCAGAAGACGAGATTCCCGCCCGCGCACTGACTTTTCAAGCCGAGAAACAGGAGCCGCGCGGATTGTTCCACGAAGTGACCCGCCACTTGTTCATCGCGGTCGCCATGCATGGAGACGCGGTGAAGTATGCGGCCGGCGACTTGAATGAGATCGAACGGTTCAGCATTCCGCCGGAAATCAAACGGGCGCTGCTCGAATTTGTGTCGCCGGCGCGGGAGGTGGCGTTGGGGGTGAGGCGGTGATGAAAGGCTGCGGTGCCGGCTGATCTATCCGGACTTGGGATGCGCACACGCGGGATCGGCGGCATAATATCCGGAGCAGGCTTCCAGAAATCTACGCCGAACCAAGCAATCCGATGGCACTCACGCCGCGGAACAGCCGGTCGCGCCGAAAGTGATCAGGATAAAGATGGCCGCCCGCTGGCGCAATCGTTTCGCGGCTGGGAGCCTCTCATCGCGCTCTATAAGAAAAGGACCAGCCGCAATCTCTGGGAACCGGTCTGACCGGGGCGTCGCGTCGAGCCGAGAATCGCTGGCCATCGCGCCCCGGACCGGGATTCGTTTAAGATTATGCGCTCGTATGTCGCCCGCGGACCGCGCCGATAGGTTGCGGGCGTTTCACCAAGTTGTCTTCAAGGCCGGTACTCGCGCCAAATCCGGATCAGCTTGTCCCAACCCGATGAATCGGCCTTGAGCCCTAAAGCGCCCATAGCCCCGACGAAATCGTCCGTATCGCGCATGGGTTCCTGTCGCCGTCTGCTGGCGTTCGAGGCGGACCGGCCGCCGCACCGGCTCAGCTCCTCGCGCCTCACATCCTCCACGTTTGAGCTTTCGTCATGCTTCTTGTCCATCGCGAGCGCTCCTGCTTTCTGGATTGCGCCTTCCCGACATGCTCCCTCGGAAGACTGGCTTCCAACGGGTTCTCCGTATCGTTCCGGATGCCTGCACGAAAATTGGTCCGTCGGCGTGCCATGTGATGTACTTGAGAAACGATTGAGCGGAGATTGGCCCGTCTCCACTACGGAGATAGCCTGGCTTGGTCTGCGGCGGCCAGGGGCGGATTGCCGATCAGGAGTTACAGCGTGTTACGGGCACCACCGCATCAAGTCTGTGCCAGGTGGATACGACCGGGCGGACCACATATACGGATCCGTCCGGTTCTCCGTCAACCAGGTATTACTAATGCGGTGCCAGGCGACTGACACGAGCGGCGACGTTTCGCCGCCCTCCACGACCGTGTCGGCCGCCACGCTGGCGCTGCCCTCGGCGCCCACGGACGTAGCGGCCATCGCCCCCGGCAAGAGCCATGTCAGCGTAACCTGGACGCCGCCTCCAGCGGCATGCCACTGGGTTCCTACACCGTTTTCCGCGGGACTAGCGCTTCGAACTTGACGTCGCTGAAGATAGTCTCCGCCAGCCAGTTTGTACGCTAATGACACTACCGTATCGGCGGGCGATACATACTATTACGCAGGCCAAAGACATTTCCTGTGGGTAACCGTCGCGGTCACTAGGCCGTGACCATCGCCCGACTTAGTTTTCTCATGTTATTGTCTTTCTCTCCTCTTGCATATTAAATTCCGTTAGTCTCATCGATCTCTGAGTAACTTCATTTACCACCTGAGAATGAGTATGTAGTTGGTAAACACTATAAGCAGAGCCGATTATATTTTATCTGACCGATAGGAATACATTGCGCTACAACATCAAATCGAACCTGTTCCCCTTTGTAGGGTCGCGTGGTTCTTGCTTATTCACTGTGTTATCGCTTTTGGCTTCGCTCTCTTATAGCAATGTAAGAGCGCAAGCCCCGCCTGTTCCGGCGGAATTTCAGGCGACTTACAGTTCACTCAACACTTATCTCGCTAATTTCAATACGACTTTGAATGCCGAGCCCCCGAGCAATCTTCCGCTTCTGTCCACGGCGGCTCTGGCCAATGCGGGTCCACAACTGGTGAATCCGGGTACCATGGCGGGCGTCCAACTGCAATTGAATGAGCTTAAGGCAATGGGAGTACAGGCGGTCATGGTGGAAGTCGGCTTCCCCATGCTCTATGCTCCGTTTCTCACCAGCCAGGGGCAAACGCAAGCCCAGTTCGTCAGCTTCTATCAGCAGGTCGCGCAGCTGATCCGCGCCGCGGGTCTCAAGGTTATCGTCGAGAATGACACGCTGCTGGCCAATAGTGATGTGTCGGCCGGTTGGGATGCCTCTCCCTTCTACGCCACGTTAAGCTGGAGCCAATACCAGCAAGCGCGCGCGCAGACTGCGTTGACCATTGCGCAGACCATGCAGCCGGATTACCTGGTGGTGGTGGAAGAGCCCAGCACGGAGGCCGACAACAGCGGGCAAAGCCAAGCCGACACTCCCGTTGGATCGGCCTCTCTGTTAAGCCAGATCCCGGCGAGCTTGGAGCAGGCCGGCGTGCCGGGTATGCAGGTGGGAGCCGGAACCGGGGCCTCGCAGGCGAATGCCGTGTCCTTCATCCAGCAATATGTGGCCCAGGCGGTGGATTTCATCGACTTCCGAGGGCGTTTTATCGGACCGCTTTTGAGACCGGGCTGCTGCTCCTGGTAATAGCAACGTTCTTGTATTACGTCGTCACCAATCTGGAGCGGCGGCGCAGGGTCGAGGTTTTGAAAAAAGTCAACGGGGACTTCCACTGGGCCCAGGATCTGCTGCAAAAGCAGGAGGCGGAGGCCCGGCGCCTGGCCCAGGTGGCGGCCAGGACACACAACTCCGTGATGATCACCCATCCGGATGGCCGGCTGGTGTGGGTGAATGACGGCTTTACGCGCGCACCGGATACAATCTCGCGGAAGTCATCGGTCGGAAACCAAGCTTCCTACAAGGCCCCGCCACTGCGCGGCCGCCATCGCTCAGATGCGGGAGGCACTTGCCGCCGGCCGCGGTTTCCAAACGGAGCTGATCAACTACACGAAGTCCGGCACACTTTTCTACCATGCCATCGACTGCCAACCGGTAATTGAAGACGGGAGTGTCTCTGGCTTTATCGCGATCGGAACCGACACCACTGAGCGAGTGCGCTTGGAGACGGGTGTTCGCGACCGCGAAAATCGCATGCGCGTGGTATTCGAGCACGTACTCGACGGGATCATCGCCACCGACGAGAGTGGCGTGATCGCGATGGCCAACCAGGCGGCCGAACGCATCTTCGGCTACTCCGCGGGCGGAATTACTGGGATCCAACATCCGCAGTTTGATGGCTTCGCCGCATCGGGACGGGCATGACTCTTACCTTTCGAATGATTGGTCGACCGGCGAGCGCAACACAGTCGGCATCGGCCGACAGGTACCCGGCCGGCACAAGGACGGCACCGAATTTCCCCTGGAACTGGCCGTCAGCGAAGTCCAGATTGACGGACGCCGGCAATGCGTCGGCATATTGCGCGACATTACGGAGCGATGCCTCGCGGAGGAGGTTACGCACAGGCAGCGCAGGCAACTCCTGGACCTCACCGCGAACCTGCCTGGCGCGGTCTTCCAGTTCCAGAAGATGATATCGCAGCCTGACGGCTCGAGCAGAGCGGTAGCGGCCGGCAAATTCCTTTTCATCAGCGATGGTCTCGAAAGCCTGTGCGGCAGGACGGCTCGGGAGGTCACGGAAAACGCCCAACTCCTTCTGGAGTCGGTCTATGCGGATGATGCGCGCGCCGTACGTTACGAGCTGCGCCGCGCGCTGCAGACACCGGTATCGGCATGACCGAAGAAACCCGGGAGAGGCTGTTTCAGAGCTTCAGCCAGGCCGACAGCTCGATGACGCGGCGCTATGGCGGCACCGGGTTGGGACTGGTGATTTCCAAGCGGCTGGTCAACCTGATGGGCGGTGAGATTCGAGGCTGATCGGGAACACCTTGCCAGCCGGGCAAGATTCCAGGATATTGCCCGCAAGTAACGCCGCAGCGTTAGAGTTTCAGTGCCCCGGCCTCGCGAGCCCCCATGTGGAGCCCGCCAGGGCGTCAGTTCCCTTAACGTGCAATATTTGACCAATGGAGGAGAGACCCATGTTGCCATACGCACCGCTGGCAACATTCCACCGAAGGTCTCCCAGCTTTCTCCAACTCCATCCGCTCTTCATTGCGGGGCACATTACTTCAATTTAATGACGCGCGTCCAAGCCGAAATCTTTCAACTCCCAGATGGTCGGACACTCGGAAGGTCACCAGAAAACGGCGTTCCGGTAAGTTGACACCTCGTGAAGCTCAAAGCGCACCGCCGCAGGCCGAAGGCCTGCACACAATTGTGCAAGATTGACAAAACCGGCCGCGTCGTGGCATACTTCCATCGATAGACGATGGGAAAGCCCGAAGCGCCCGAACTCCTGCCTGGTACCCTCGATCTCCTGATTCTGCGCACTCTGCTAGTCGGTCCCATGCATGGCTACGGCATCGCGCAGCGCCTCCGCCAGGTATCCGGCGATGTGCTGCAGGTGGGCGAAAGCTCGCTTTACCCCGCGCTGCAGCGTCTGCTGCTGAATGCCTGGGTGAAAGCGGAATGGGGCGCTTCCGAAAATAACCGGCGCGCGCGCTACTACACCTTGACCGCCACCGGCCGCAAGCAGCTCTCCGCGGAGCGCGCCGAATTCGCCCGTGTCATCGGCGCCATTGAAAAGGTTCTCAACATGGCATGAGCCTGCCCCTCCAGACCTGGTTGCCGCGCGCTTGGCGCAGAATAGTCTATCACCGCCGGCGCACGTCGTTAGAGCGCGATCTCGCCGAAGAACTGAATTTTCATTTTGAGCTGAAACGACAAGCCGCCGGCGAGCTCAGTCATATTCAAATGGGCAACATGACGCTGGCCGCCGAGGAGTGCCGCGATATGTGGAGTTTTCTGAGACTCGAGAGATTGTGGCAAGACATCCGCTACGCCGCGCGTATGTTCCGCCGCACCCCTGGTTTTACGGCGATTGCGGTGCTCTCGCTGGCCGTGGGCATCGGTGGGAATGCCGCCATGTTCACCCTGGTGAACACGCTGCTGGTGCGCCCGCTGCCGTACCGCGCGCCGGACCGGCTGATGCGCGTCACGGGTATCTTTCCGCGCGCCGCCGTGCCCTTTTTTGAGCAACAGACCCACACCATGGAGATTGCCGCCGTCAGCCCCGCGGCCGAATACAACCTCACCGGCGCGGGCGAAGCCATCCGCATCGCCGGCAGCGCGATTTCGGCCAACGCATTTTCCATCCTGGGCGCCGCCGTGGCCCGCGGACGTAGCTTCACATCCGGAGAAGATTCCCCAGGCCGCGATGCCGTCGTCATTCTGAGCAATTCCTTATGGCGGACGAAATTCGGCGGCGATCCTGACGTCGTGGGCCGCGTGATTGCGCTAAACGGCTTTAATCGGCAGATTATCGGCATCATGCCGCCGGCATTCAGCTATCCGGCCGCGCAGGTGCAGGCCTGGATCCCCTTGCGCCTGGATTCGTCGAATTATCTGGAATACTGGGCCGGCGCGTTTGTGCCCTTGGTGGCCCGTCTGCGCCCCGGATTCACGCAGGCCGAAGCGCAGCGCGAGATCCAGCCGCTGGTCGATCGATTCCGCCAGACGTTCCCCTATCCCATGGCCCGCGATTGGAACCGCGATTCCACGGCCATCCCGTTGCAGCGCGATCTGACTGGCGATATCCGCGGCAAACTGATCATCCTGCTGTGTGCGGTCGGACTGGTGCTGTTGATTGCCTGCGCCAACGTGGCGAGCTTGCTGCTCTCGCGGGCGACTACCCGCCGCAAGGAGATTGCGCTGCGCGTCGCGCTGGGGGCGCAACGGATGCGCATCATTCGCCAATTGCTCACCGAAAGCGTGCTGCTGTCGCTGGCGGGGGCCGGCTTGGGAATTCTCATCGGCACCGGCGCGCTTTCCGTATTCAAGGCGCTGTTACCGTCCTCCACGCCGGGCTTGGCGCAGGCCGCCATCGACTGGCCGATTGCCGCTGCTGTGGCTGTTCTGGCGCTGATCACCGGCCTGGCCTTCGGGATCGCGCCCGCGCTGAGCGCTTCCCAGGTCGATCTGGCGCAATCCATTCGCACCGGCAGCCAGCGCTCCACCGCTGTATTCTGGACGCGCCTGCGCGGCAGTCTCATCGGCGTGGAGGTCGCGCTCACGGTAGTGTTGGTAGTGAGCGCGGGCCTCCTGATCAAGAGTCTGTATACGCTCTCTGACGTGCGGCCCGGCTTCTCGGCCGATCGGATCTTGACTGTACGCATCAGCCCGAATGCCTCTTCTTGCCTGCAGCGGGCCGCGTGCATCGCGCTCTACGACCGCCTGCTGGAAGGCGCGCGGGGAGTTGCGGGTGTGGCCGATGCTGCCGTCTCGAGCGGCGTTCCCCTAGATGCCGAGCAGCCCGATCTGGCCGTCGATGTGGAAGGCCATCCTAAGTCTGTGGATTATCCCGCCCCCATGCTGTGGTCGGGCGCCGTAAGCCCCGGCTACATTCGTATGATGCGCATTCCGCTGCTGCGCGGCCGCGATCTCGCCACGGCGGATGGCGCCAAGTCCGCTGCCGTTATTTTGATTTCCGCGTCCACGGCCCAGCGTTTCTGGCCCGGCGAGAATCCCATTGGCAAGCACATCAAGGCGGCTGACGAACCGCAATGGCGCACCGTGGTTGGCGTGGTGGGCGATGTGCGCCAATACAGCCTCAGCAAAGGCATGCCGGACTGGATCGTCGGCGCCATCTACATGCCTTACGCGCAGGCCGTGCGCCAGGATGGGCAAATCCCGGCAGCCATGACGCTGCTGGTGAAGACCCGGGGCAGCCAGGAGGGAACCGCGCGTGAGATGCGAACCCTGGCGCAGGATCAGGATCCGAGCCTGCCCGTCGGCCAGGTGCAGCCGTTGGATGAAGTGGTGGCCGGCTCGATCGCCAATTTTCGCGCCACCATCCGCGTGTTCATCAGTTTTGCCGCGGCCGCCATTCTGCTGGCCGCTATCGGCATTTATGGCCTGGTCTCCTATTGGGTATCCCAGCGAACCTATGAGATCGGTTTGCGCGTAGCCATCGGTGCCACCCGCCCCCGCATCGTGTCCATGATCCTCGCTCAAGGACTGCGCGTGGCTCTGTATGGCGTCGCGGCGGGCGTATTGGCGGCGGTCGTCGCCACGCGCTATCTGGGCAGCCTGCTTTACGGAGTGGGTGCTACCGATCCGATGACGTTCGCCGCCGTCACGGTCCTGGTTCTGGCGGTCGCCATGGCCGCGGCCATGTTCCCGGCGTGGCGCGCATCCCGCATCGACCCCATCAACTGCCTGCGTAGCGAATGAATCACTCTACGCCCCAACGCCCGCAGTCACAACTTTTCGCTTAGCCGATATCTCATTTATCTGCAATAGGCTGGCGCAGTCCAGCGCAAGTTCTGGTCAAAGCCCTCAAGTCTGCCTTGCTAGTATAGGACCGGCATGAAGAAAGCGGAAATCGCCAAACGCCTGGCCCGGCAGTCGGGAGTCTCCAATGCCGAGGCCGCCGATAAGTTGGATCGCGTCATCCACCAGATCCTCTCCAAGCTGCGCAAAGGCCAGCAGGCGCCACTGCCCGGATTAGGCCTGTTCACCCCAGGTACCAAAGGTTCCTATCAGTTCAAGAAGGAGAAGCCTGCAGGCCATGAGCGAAAATAGCCATTCGAGCCGGCAGGTGGCCCGTCTGGTCCGGCAATGCCTCGCCGAGGGCGCCATCGTGGAGATCGATGGTCTGGGTAGCTTCATTCCCGACGCGGAGCGCGGCTTCCACTTCCAGGCGCGCAACCGGCCCAAGGTGTTCGTGGCGTATGTCCAGGAAGACGCCCCCGCCGCCGAGCGGCTCTTCGAGGATCTGGAAGCTGCCGGTTTCGATCCATGGCTGGATCGCCGCAAGCTGCTGCCCGGCCAGAACTGGCCCCGTTCCATAGAAGAGGCCATAGACACTTCGGACTTCTTCCTGGCCTGTTTCTCGCACCGGTCGGTGAAGAAAAAGGGTGGCTTTCAGGCCGAAATCCGCTACGCCCTGGACTGCACGCAGCGCGTCCCGCTTGACCAGATTTTCCTGATTCCCGCGCGCCTGGATCCCTGCCCCGTGCCTCTGCGCATCCAGCGTGAGACTCAGTACATCGATTTGTTCCCCGATTGGGATCGCGGTTTCCGCCGCATGGTGAACGCCATGCGCCGCCAATCCATGAACCACGCGCCTGTGTAAAGCAGGACCGATGCGCGCACACCGGAAATACCGGAAGGGTTTACGCCGGTGCTGTCCGCAGGAGCCGCCGCAGTAGTGACGTGGATCTTCCCTGGTGCGGGTGTCATGGCCGGCCTCGTTACAACATTTCAGGCGGCGGACCGCTCATCACCGGCCGAACCTCGATGGGCATGTTCAATGGTGCTCCACCCGGTCCCGGCGCCGCCGATGCTTTCGCGGCAATTTCGTAGGCTCGCTCGGAGTCCCCCACATCGACAATCCAATAGCCGGCGAGAAATTCCTTGCCCTCCGGAAATACGCCGTCCGTGATCGGGATCCCATCCTTGCCGGCCCGCACGAGCTTCGCCTGGTCCGGAAAGGCCAACCCTTCGGCCGATACTAACTCGCCGGATTCATGGAGCTCTTTGCTGAACCTCCGCATAAACGCAATGTGCGCCTGTAGATCGTTTTTGGGCCAGTCAGGAACGCCTTCTCCGGCCCTCATGGTGTTCATCATCAAAATGTATTTCATGTCTTTCCAGTCCCTTCATTGTCGCGCCAGTTTTCTGAGCGTTCATAGGACAGTCGGAGCACACGGCGTATCCTCGACAACCGGAAAAACAGTTTTTGACAAAAACTGGGATCTGCAACACGCTTGGATCGGTATACTGTCGATGATCGGAGTGTCGGGCGGACCGTTCACGGAGCGCTGGCCGGGCCCCGGCGGAAACTAGAGAGCTGCGTTGGCGTTGAAATCCTCCAGTGGAAGCCGCTTACAGCACCAACTCCTCTTCGGAGAAGCGAATGCGCGTAAATCGATCGGGCCGGTGCGTGTCGTAAACTCCGTGCGCGTTCCAGACCCATGCGGGGTGCGGTGAGACTTCCTGGCCGCCGGCGCGCAGCGCCTCGAACCGCCCGAAGAATATTCGCCACTCGTCGCCGTCTATCGGCGGCAGAGACCGTCCTTTCGCCAACCACTTCATCCCGGACCAGGGGAAGGCGATCTCCACCGTCCAACCTTTGTCCACCACCGAGTCGTCGTTAATGACACCGTCGACATGCGTGGCCCACCGCAGCCCCGGCATGTCGTAATCGAGAAATGCCCACCGCGTCCCTCGTGGGTTTGTGCCGCGCCAAAACGATTCCGGATGCCGGTCATAGTCACCTCCGAAAGTCAGCGCATCGCGCCGCAGCACGTCCCATTCCGCCTGGTCGAAGCGGGCGAATGCGTCCTTCCAGATGAAGAATACCTCGTAGATGGTTCCGAGCGCGTTGATCTCAAACTCGTAGTAGCAATCGCCGCCGTCGATGAACACCTCGACATCGCTCTCCTGGAAAATAAGCGAGTCGCGCTCGGTCAATCTGGCGCGCACGAATGGCTCTTCGATCCAAAAGCCAACATAGAGACACTCATCGTCCCACAGCGCGGCTGCCTGTGTGCCGAAAAACGCGGGCTCCCCCGTGACCATGTCCACGAATCGGGGAGAGCGCTCGGCCTTCTGCCACGCCGGCGAGTCCAGCCGTCCATTCATCGCCGGGGGCCGCGTCGTCCGGCGGCATACGTAATTCTTGATGGGGCTCTCGGGTGTCATGCCAGCCAGACGCGCCGCATTACGCCAACATCTCTTGAATCACGTTACCGCCAAAATCAGTGAGTTTCTCGTTTCTGCCGTTGTGCAGGAACCAAAGGCGGTTCTGGTCAAGGCCGAGCAACTGCAAGATAGTGGCGTGGAAGTCCCGCATGTGATATCGCTGTCCCACCCCGCGTAGGCCCATCTCGTCGGTCTCGCCGATGGAAGTGCCCGGCTTCACGCCGCCGCCGGCGAACCACATGGTGAACCCGTGCGGATTGTGGTCGCGCCCGTTGCCGCCTTGCGACATTGGCAGCCGCCCGAACTCCGCTCCCCAGATCACCAGAGTATTCGCCAGCAATCCGCGCTGCTTCAGGTCCGCGAGCAGGCCGGCAACCGGCAGGTCCGTCATGCCGCACATCTTTTCGTGGTTCTCCACCAGGTTGCTGTGCGCGTCCCACTGCATCGAAACGGGCCCCCCGCCTGAATAGATCTGCACGAAGCGCACTCCCCGCTCCACCAGCCGCCGGGCCAGCAGGCAGCGAGTTCCGAACTCCGCGGTGTGCGTCTGATCGAGGCCGTAGAGCCGGCGCGTCGCTTCAGTTTCCTTGGAGATGTCCACAGCCTCCGGAGCGTGGCTCTGCATGCGGAACGCCAGTTCATAAGAGCTGATGCGGGCGGCCATCTCCGTGTCGGTATCGAGCGTGTCCATCTCGTTCATGCTCTGCAAAAAGTCCAGCGTGCGCCGCTGCCTCTCGGGCGTGACGCCTTGCGGCGGGCGGAGATTGATGATGGGATTCGGTCCGGGGCGGAACACCGTTCCCTGGTACACCGCCGGCAGAAAGCCCGCTCCCCAGCACGGCGTGCCGCCTTCGGGCGTTCCCTCCGGCTGGGGCATCACCACGTACGCGGGCAGGTTCTCACTCTCGCTACCCAGGCCATAGGTGATCCATGAGCCCATGCTCGGATATCCCATCAGGATGCGGCCGGTATTCACCTGATACATGGCCGGAGCGTGCACGGTGCTTTCGGTATAAAACGATCGCACGAAGCACAGGTCGTCCACGCGCTGGGAAAGATGCGGGAACAGCGTGGAGACTTCCCGGCCGCACTGCCCGTATTTACCGAATTTCCAGGGACTCTTCAGCAGCGGCGTGTCGCCCTTGGTGAACTCGCTGACTATCGTCCCGTAACTAGCAGGCAACAACTGGCCATCGTATTTCTCCAGCGCCGGCTTGGGGTCGAAGGTGTCGATATGGCTGGGCGCTCCCACCATGAACAGGAAGATCACCGACTTCGCCTTGGGCTGAAAGTGCGGCGGTTTGGCGGCCAGCGCATTCACCCGCTCGCGAGCCTGCGCCGGCGGATCCAGCAGCGATGCCAGCGCGATGGCTCCGAAACCATGCGCGGCGCGCACCAAAACATCCCGCCGGGTCACTGCCGGACGGAAGTGTGAATCGTCGCACTGCGGGCATTTATGGGACATAGACGAACTCGTTCCGGTTTAACAACGCCAGGCACATGTCAGCCAGGTTTCCGCCATGCGCGAAAAATTTCGCTGCGAGGTTCCGCTCCGCCGGCGAAGGCGTCCGCGCCAAAGCCAGCTTCCACGCGGTTTTCACCTCGCACGCGCGGTTGTCTTTTCTGCATTCCTTTACCAGACGTTCGGCAAACGCGCGGGACTGCTCCTGCATGAAGTCGCTGTTCAGCATAGACAGGGCCTGCAGCGGATGCGTGCTCACCGGCCGCACCGGGCAGGACGTGATCGCATCCGGCTGATCGAAAGCCGTCAACAGCGGCAGGCGCACGCTGCGTTTATCGTACAGATAAATGCTGCGCCGGTTCTGCACGTTTTTGTCGGGACTGACCGGCCACAATCCGTCCCGCTCGTGCTCCGTGAAGATCAGGTTATAGACTTCCGGCTCGATGGGCACCCGCACCGGTCGCCCGCCCAACTGCGGATTCAAGCTTCCGGTAACGGACAGAATCGTATCGCGCAACGTTTCGCCTTCCATGCGCTTCCGATTCATCCGCCAGCACAATCGATTGTCGGGATCGATGGCTTCGCGATTCTTGTCCGGCAACGCGCTTTCCAGGTAGGTGTTCGATGTAACAATCAGGCGGTCGATAGCTTTCACGCTCCAGCCCTGCGCGACGAACTCCGACGCCAGCCAGTCGAGGAGTGCCTGGTTCGATGGACGATCGCCCATCACGCCGAAATCGTTGGGCGTGCGCACGATCCCAGTTCCCATGCGAAACTGCCAGATGCGATTCACCATCACGCGCGCAGTCAGCGGATTCCCGGCGGATGCCAGCCAGACGGCCAGCGCCGCGCGCCTCCCCACGGAAGCTTTCGGAATCTCATAGGAAGCCTTGAGCACGCGCGGCACGGACGGATCGACCGGGTCGAGTCGATTCTTCGGATCGCCCATGCGCAGCACGTACGCCTGCGGCGCTGCCTCTTTGCCGTTCACGTAAACATAAGCCGTCGGCAGCGGGTCAGGCTCCGTCGCCTCCACTTCATGCAGGCGGACGCGCAGTTGCGCGCGTTTCTCGCGATTTTCCGGCGTCATGGCAGCCACCACCACATCCCAGGTGGGTTCTATCTGATCGTTGGCATTTTCCGCCAGCACCTTCTGCTCCGCCGTGCGCTTGTCTTTTGGCGTCTTCCAGGCTTCTTGTAACTTGGGATCGAGCTTCGCCAGCCGTTCAGCCATGACGCGATCTTCGTATGGCTTGGCGAGCTGCTCCAGGGCATCCTTAACCGGCTTTAAGCGTTCCTTGTAAGCTTTGTCTGCCGTTTCCCATGCCGCCTTTTCTTCCGGCGTGGCGATCTCCACTTCCTTGCCCGCGGCGCCTGCGAAGACAGCTTGCATCCGGTAGTAGTCGGCCTGCAGGATCGGATCGAATTTGTGATTGTGACAGCGTGCGCAATTCACCGTGAGACCCAGGAACGTTTGCCCCACCGATGTGGCGATCTCAGTGAGCACTTCCTCCCGGCTCACTTCGGGATCGATATTTCCCGCGACCAGGTGCTCCTGTCCGGCGCGCAGGTAGCCGGTGGCGATCAGCGCTTCCTTACTGTCCGGAAAAATCTCGTCTCCGGCGATTTGCTCCTTGATGAAACGATCATAAGGTTTGTCGCGATTGAACGAGTCGATCACGTAGTCGCGATAGCGCCAGGCGTGCGGCCGGTCGGCGTCCAGTTCGAAACCGTTCGTATCGGCATAGCGCACCACGTCCAGCCACTTCAGGGCCCACCGTTCGCCGTAGTGTGGGGAGGCGAGCAAGCGGTCCACGACCTTTTCATAGGCGTTTGGAGACCGGTCTTCGATGAATGCGTCCACTTCGGCAGGCGTGGGCGGCAGGCCCAGCAGGTCGAACGTGACGCGCCGGATGAGCCGGACACGGTCTACCGGCGGGGACGGGGCTAGCTTCTTAGCTGTCAGCGCAGTCAGAATAAATGCGTCGATGGGCGTCCGCACCCATGTGGCGGAGGCGGCCGGGACCGGCGGCCGGGCCACGCGCTGGAAGGCCCAATACTTCCCACGCGAACCGATAAATTTCGCTTCTTTGTCTGTGGTGTCCGTTTCCGCAGCGAAAAGCGTAGCGGCCGCTACGCTGAGCAGCACGATCTTGACAGATGCCTTCACAGTTGGAACTAGTATACTGCCCCTATGCGTTTGGGTCAAAGCTGGACGCGCCGCAAGTTCTTGCGCAGAGGGGCTGCCGCGGGCATAGCCGCCTGCACCTGGTCGTGGCCGTCGCGCGCCGGGCCCGCACCGGCGGTGTTTCCGGTGCATTTCCGCAAGCCGAATCCTTACGAAAATCTACGCGCCCTGGTGGAACCGGGCCACGACGAATTCGCGATGGAGAGGGAAGCCGCCGTAATCGCGGCGCGCTGGAGCCGAATGCTGGCGACGCGAGCGATCCCTCTGGCGGATGACTTTCGCGGCGCGACCCCCATGCCGGCCCGATACAAAGAGATTGCCAGCGGGACTTTCGCGGCCGAGTTCGACCGTACCGATCGCGCCTTCCAAAGCGGCCTGCGAGATTGGATTGCAAAGCTGGGCGACATCCGCAGCGCGCGTTTCTTTGTGCTCGGCGGCGGACGCTTGCGGTACGAAGTTGCCGGGGCCGAGGGCGGGCTGCTGAATTATCGCGTGGGCGTCTGGAGACAAGCATGGCGTGGCGAATTTCTCTCCGAATTCGAGCCACTAGAAGAAACGCTGGTGACTGCTCCGCGGCCGCTCTTCTGCGATGTTACCGGCGACGTCTTCGGATCGATCGAGTCGTTCCAGAAGCAATTGCGGCGCGGCGTGCCGTACTGGCGAGCGCGATTGGACTCGGCATCCGGCATCGACGTATACGGCAACAACGGAATCGCCGTGGGTGATATCGACGGGGACGGCTGGGACGAAGTCTACATCTGCCAGCCGGGCGGGCTTCCCAACCGGCTCTACAAACTCGGCGCGGGCGGTCGCGCGGAAGACATCACGGAACGTTGGGGTGCGGCGGTCCTGGACGATTCGACGGCGGCCTTGTTTCTGGATCTGCGCAACGTGGGCCGCCAGGACCTGGTGGTACTCACCACCTCGGGACCGCTCCTTTTTCTGAATGACGGCGCTCCCTTGCGCTATCGGCCGGATGCGTTCCGGTTCGCCACGCCGCCCCAGGGAACCTTCACCGGCATGTCCGCCGCCGACTATGATCGCGATGGGCGCGTCGATCTCTACCTCTGTACCTACGTTTACTTCCAGAGCGAGGATCAGTACCGCTATCCGGAGCCGTACCACGATGCGCAAAACGGCCCGCCCAATTTTCTCTTTCACAATCGGCTCACCGCCGATGGCGAAGGTTTTTTTGAAGACGTCACCACGGCCGTCGGTCTGGACGAAAACAACAACCGTTACAGCTTTGCGCCTGCCTGGTGCGATTATGACGGCGATGGCTGGCCCGACCTCTATGTCGCCAATGACTTCGGGCGCAAGAATCTTTATAAGAACGAAGGAGGCCGTTTCCGCGATGTGGCCGCGGCCGCCGGCGTGGAGGACATGGGTCCCGGCATGAGTGCGGCCTGGTTCGACTATGATGGCGACGGCCGGCCCGACCTTTACGTAAGCAACATGTGGACGGCCGCGGGCCAGCGGGTGGCCGCCGATGCCCACTTCGCGCCGGTGGCGAAGGACGGGCTTGCGGAAGCCTACCGGCGGCATACAAAGGGCAATTCGCTGTATCGCAATCGCGGCGATGGCACCTTTGAGGAGACCGAGGTGCGGGAGGGAGTCGGGATGGGCCGCTGGGCGTGGTCGGCGGATGGGTTCGATTTCGATAACGACGGCGCGCCGGAGATCTACGTAACTTGCGGCATGCTCACCAGCCCCGCGCCAGCCGCGCAGGCCGAAGACGCCGATGTAATGAGCTTCTTCTGGCGCCAGGTGGTGGCGCAGTCGCCAGCCGCGCAATCGCCGGCGCCCGCATATGAGAACGGCTGGAACGCGATCAATCAGTTTATTCGCGAGGATTACAGTTGGAACGGACACGAGCCGAACGTACTCTATGCACGTCGAGGAGGCCGGTATTTCGATTATTCGGGCATATCGGGCATGGATTTCGCCGCCGACAGCCGTGCCTTCGCGGTGACCGATTTCGATGGTGACGGCAATCTGGATGTGCTGCTGAAAAGCCGCCTGGGGCCGCAAGTGCGCGTGCTGCGAAACGCGTGGGGAAGCGGCGGCCGCGCGATCGCCATCCGGCTTACGGGCGGGCCTTCGAATCGCGACGCGATCGGCGCCGCGGTTGAAGTGGAGTGGGCTGGCAAGCATTCCATCGCATTCGTGCAGGCCGGGTCGGGCTATCTATCCCAACATACGAAGACTCTGCATTTCGGATTGGGAGATGCCACCCGGGCCGACCGGATTGTAATCCGCTGGCCCTCGGGGATGCGGCAGGAGTTCCGGGACGTGGAGGCAGGCTTTCGGTACGACATCGCGGAGGGCGACAATCAACCGCGCCCGGAAGCGTTTGCGCGGCCAGTTCCGCTCTCCGCCGCGCCGCCGGTTTCGGCGGACAACCGTCCGGAATCTGAAGAGACCTGGCTGATTTTGCCGGTACCGATTCCCGAGCCCCGGCGCGGCCCCGGTTTTCTCCTGCTCACGGCGGGCGGAGGCTTGGCACTTCCCGGTGGAATCCCCGGTGAAGTGCTGGACCTGAGCCGGGAATCGCCCGATGTGACAGCGGGCTACGCTTTGTTCCGCCGTTACCTGTTTGATTACCGGACCGATTTGCGCCTGCCTATGCTGATTCTCCTGGACGAACTCGGGCGCGCGCATAAGATTTATCCGAACGTTCCCAGCGCACAGCGTTTGCGTGCCGATTTGCAGTCCCTTCGCGATCTCGATCGCTTGCGGCTGGCGCTGCCGTTTCCCGGGCAGTATTACGCCCAGCCGCGGCGCAACCATTTTCGCCTGGGCTCCGCATTCTTTTGGGCGGGCTATCCGGAACAGGCGCTCGTCTATCTGAACGAGACGATTCGCGAGCAGCCCGATAACGGCAAGGCGCATCTGGCGGTAGGATTCATTCACATGGAAGCCGGTCGGGACGGCCCGGCTCGCCAAAACCTGGAGCGCGCGCTGCAGCTTCTGCCCAGATCCCCGGATGCCTGGACCTACCTCGGCCGTCTGCAGATGGAGGGCAAGCACTACCGTGAGGCGCTGCGGGATTTCGAGCAGGCGGTGGAGCTGAATCCGAATTCATCCTTCGGTTTGATGAGCGCCGGCCAGGCGCACGCCGCGTTGGGGGATGATGCCGCCGCGGAGCCCCTGTTCCGCCGCGCGCTCGCGAGCGACAGCCGGGACGCCGACGCCGCGAACCAACTGGGGTTACTGCTGGTGCGCCAGAAGCGCCTGCAGGAGGCCCGCGAGTGTTTCGAGCAGGCCATCGCCACGCAACGGGACAATGTCTGGGCCATCAACAACCTGGGCGTGCTGTACATGCAGATGGGAAAAGTAGACGACGCGGTGGCCGCTTTCGGTTACGGCATGCAGGTGGCGCCGGATGAAGAAACGTCGTACATGAATCTGGCACGTGTGTATGCGCGGGCTGGCGACCGGGCCAGGGCGCGGGACATCTTGCAGGAGTTGCTCAAAGTCAAGCCCGGGAGCACCGCCGCTGCAAAAGCCCTTCGGGAGTTGGGAGAATAGAACCCATTCAAAAAATTTTCGCCCCGATCGCCGCATTTGAGGATACAATAACCGAACCGGAGGCAGGCTATGCGTACGTTTCACATCGGGCTAATGTTGTGCTTCACCGTCTGCTTGGTTTCTCTGCGGGCGCAAACGACGGAAGGTGCGATCGTGGGCACCGTAACAGATCCGAGCGGCAGTGTGATTGCGGGTGCGGCTGTGGTGGTTACCAACATGGATACCGGGATCGCGGTGAAAACTACCACCGACACATCGGGCGCCTACGTTGTTACGCCCCTGCACATCGGCCGATACTCCGTGATGGTGGAGGCGGCGGGCTTTAAGAAATCTGTGCGCCCGGACATAACGGTAAACGTGCAAGACCGCATTCGCGTGGATGCCGCGCTCGAAGTAGGCGCCGTCACAGATACAGTGGAGGTGGCCGCGGCCGCTCCGCTGCTCGAAACCGACACCTCGTATCTGGGCGAGGTGGTGGACAGCCAGCGGATTGTAGATCTGCCGCTGAACGGGCGGTTCTTCACGCGCCTGGCGGTGCTTACGGCGGGCACGGCGCCTACACCGGCCGGCGCGCGCGACGAAAACACCGGCGGTTTCAGCGCCAACGGCGTGCGGCCCTATCAAAACAACTACATTCTGGATGGCGTGGACAACAACAGCCTGTCGGAGGACCTGGTGAGCCAGCAGAGCTTCGTGATCGGCCCTCCTCCGGACGCCATCGCCGAGTTCAAGGTGCAGACCAACTCCATGAGCGCCGAGTTCGGGCGATCCGGCGGCGCGGTGTTGAATGTGACCATCAAATCCGGCACCAATGCACTGCACGGCACGGTCTACGAATTCCTGCGCAACAGCGATCTGGACGCCAAGAATTATTTCGACTCACCCACCAGTCCGATCCCACCGTTCAAGCAGAACCAGTTCGGCTTCAGCGTCGGCGGGCCGGTATGGATCCCAAAGATCTACAATGGCAAGAACCGCACTTTCTTCTTCTTCGATTACCAGGGGACGCGCATCCGCACCGGGCAAACGTACCTGGCGTCGGTGCCTCCGCCGGCGTGGGCTACGGGCAATTTCGCCGGATACAACCAGATCTTCGATCCGGCGAGCACCGTCATCAATGCCGACGGCAGCGCCACGCGCGTGCCTTTCGCCGGAAACCTGATTCCGCAGACGCGCTGGGATCCGGTTGCCGCGAAACTGCTCGGTATGTTCCCGGCGCCCAACGTGGCGGGACAGGCCAGTTCCTTCGGCATCTCCAATAATTACCTGAGCAACCCCGTGGAGCCCAACGATACCAACCAGTTCGATCTGCGCATTGACGAACAGATTTCAGCTTCCGACTCGATCTTCGGACGCTTCAGCTTCTCCAACAACACCGACAATCCTCCCGGCGCGATTCCTCCTCCGCTCGATGCCGCCTCGTTTTCTTCGGGAAACTTCATCAACCAGCCGCGCAATGTAGTGCTCAGCGAGACCCACATTTTCACTCCACGCACCGTTAACGAGCTGCGCCTGGGCTATTCGCGCAACCGCTCCGAGCGTTTGCAATTCGACGCCAACGAAGACCTCTCGGCGCAGGTGGGCATTCCGGGAATCCCCTACAGCACCAACAACGGCGGCTTGCCGCAATTTTCTGTGACGGGCCTGAACACTTTCGGCAGCTCGGAGTACCAGCCTACGGTCGAATCCCAGGAGGTCTACCAGATCATCGACAGCGTCACGCTGGTGCGCGGCCGCCACACCATGAAGATCGGCGCCGAAATAAAACCGCGCGTGAATTTCTCCATTCTGCAGCCGCCTGTGCCGCGCGGCGCTTTCAGCTTTACCGGCCAGTTCACAGCCGACCCCAACAACGTGTCCAACACCGGCCTCGGTACCGCCGACTTTCTGCTGGGCACCGTGCAGAGCGCCCAGCTTTCCTCGTTCATCAACGACGAATTCCAGCAGCCGGGCATGTTCTATTATTTCCAGGACGATTTCAAAGTGAGTCCGCGGCTTACCCTCAACCTCGGTCTGCGCTATGAGTTCGTCACCCACGTGATGGAGAAATACAACGCGGAAGCCAACTTCAACGTCGATACCAATACGCTGGATATTGCAGGCAACCGCCAAGATCCCCTGCCACCGAACTTCTATCCCGAAATCCCAGTAGTCCGCAATGCGCCGCGCAACCTGGTTCCCAATCCCAAGCTGGACTTTGGCCCGCGCGTCGGCTTCGCCTACAACCTCCACAAGAACACCGTGGTGCGCGGCGGCTACGGCATCTTCTATTCGTCCTATGAAGCGGGGCCTTTGAGCATTCCCAATCCCGGGAACAACCCGCCCTTCTTTGAACAAACCAACTACGTGACTCCCAGTTTCCTGCAGCTCAACCCGACCGTGAGCTATCTTTCCCAGGGATTTCCAATTAACGCTCTGCAGAATCCGTCCCTTCCGTCCTTATTCTCGGTCGATCCCAACTTCCGCAATCCGTATGTCCAACACTGGCAGATGAGCGTGCAACAGGAGCTGGGGTGGAACACAGTTTGGGAAGTCGCATACGCCGGCTCCAAGGGCACCAAACTATACGAATTCCGAAATGACAACCAGGTGGCGCCATCCTCGAATCCCAATGCCGATTATGCAGACCTGCGCGCGCGGCCTTATTTGGGAGATCTGCCCTACTGGTGCGCTTGCAACAGCTCCACCTACCACTCGATGCAGACCAAACTGGAGCATCGCCTCTCGAACGACCTGAGCTTTCTGACCGCTTACACCTTTGGCCGATCCATCGACGAGCAATCCAACGCTTCCCTGGGCTTCCACAACGGCGGTGGTTTCCGCAACAACGATGACCCGCAATGGGAGAAGGGTCCCTCCGATTTCGACGCCAAGAACCGCTTCGTGAATAGCCTGAGTTACACGCTGCCTATCGGCAAGGGCAAACGCTTCGGGGGCGACCTGCACGGCGTTGGCGACGCTCTGCTGGGCGGCTGGGAATTGCAGGGTATTCAATCCTATACCAGCGGCCTGCCGCTGACGATTCTGGCGTCGATCGGGGAATCCAATACCGATGGCGATGCCGAGGAGCGCCCCAATCGCGTGCTGGGCGTGCCCGTCTATCCCGCTAACCAGAATGCCAGCCTCTGGTACAATCCGGCCGCATTTACCGCGGCCGCTTTCGGCACTTACGGCAACTCCGGGCGCAATATCATTTACACCTCGCCCCAAGTGGGCGTGGATACGTCGCTGTTCAAAGACTTTGCGCTCACGGAGCGCGCCAGGATGCAATTTCGGGCGGAAGTATTCAACATGGTGAACCACCCGAATTTCCGCGCCAACAGTTTGAATAATTATTTCGATTCGCCTGGCGCGGGAGAATATAGCGCAGCCCAGCCGGCGCGGCAGATCCAATTCGCATTGAAGCTGATCTACTGAGATCGAGTTTCGCTCGCGTAACCACGGGAAGCATTCGGGAAAGTGGGCAATTGGCGGAGACTTGCGCTGGTCGGTGCAATTTAATGGCGTCGTGGCCGGCGCGGCCCACTTTCGGGGCGCAACAGCCCGACCGCTTCCGCCAAGGTGAGAACGCGCATAAAGACCCGCCGCAGACCCGGAAGTTTGCCTCACTGCGTCTTGCAACAGCGCGCCCCACGATATAATGGCGGCGCCTATGAAGAATGCCGTCCTTTATCTCAACGCTCTCCTTCTCCTCCGCCCCGCTGCCACGCCGGCCGCCACGCCGGCGCTGATTCCGCAGCCGGTATCGGTCGAGATGCGCGCCGGCGTATTCCGCCTGCATCCCGGCATCGCCATCGTAGCTCCCGCCGGTGCGCCCGAAGCACGGCAGACCGCCCAATACCTCGCTGACGCGCTCGCTCCGCCCACCGGCTGGCAATGGAAGATCTCCGAATCGGCACGCCCCGCCGCCCGCCGCGATGAAATAGTTCTGGCAATCGCCACAAACTCTGCCCCGACCCATGCCGACGGTTACGACCTGACTGTCACGCCGCGCGGCGTGTTGATTGAATCGGCGACACCCGCGGGTTTATTTTACGGCGTGCAAACTCTGCTGCAGCTCCTGCCGCCGGAAATCGAGGGCCGCACCCGCCGCGATGCTGCCTGGATCGCCCCTGCGGTCCACATCGTCGATTACCCGCGCTACGCCTGGCGCGGTCTGATGCTGGACGTATGCCGGCATTTCTTCACCAAGGAGTTCGTCGAGGGGTATATCGATCGCATGGCCCGCTACAAGATGAATGTCTTCCATTGGCACCTTACCGACGACAACGGCTGGCGCATCGAGATCAAGAGCCTGCCGCAGCTGACCAAGGTCGGCGCATGGCGCGTCCCGCGGCTGGCCAAATGGGGAACCAGCGAACCGCCGCGCGCAGATGAAGCTGCCACTGACGGAGGTTTCTACACGCAGGACGATATCCGCGAGGTGGTGGCCTACGCCAAGCGGCGGTTCGTCACCGTGCTCCCCGAAATTGAGATGCCCGGCCATTCCCTGGCGGCGCTGGCTGCGTATCCGGAGCTCTCCTGCACCGGCGGCCCGTTTTATGTGGATCCGGGCACGCAGTTCTACGCGAAGGTGGATAACGCCTTCTGCCCCGGCAATGACCAGACCTTCGAGTTGATTGGCAAGGTGTTCAGCGAAGTCGCGGCATTATTCCCATCCGAGTACGTGCACATCGGCGGAGACGAGTGTTTCAAGGGCTTTTGGAAGACTTGCCCGAAGTGCCAGCGTCGCATGGCCGACGAGCATCTGGCGAGCGCGGAGGAACTGCAGAGTTACCTGGTGCGCCGCGCCGAAAAGATCCTGGAATCGAAGGGCAAGAAGCTGATCGGGTGGGACGAAATCCTAGAAGGCGGCCTCGCGCCGAATGCGGCGGTAATGTCCTGGCGCGGGATGGAAGGCGGAATCGCCGCGGCGAAGATGCACCACCGGGTGGTCATGACGCCCACGGATTCCGTTTACCTGGATTATTACCAGGGCGATCCAACGCTCGAACCCTCCACTTTCGCCCGCCTGCTGCTCAGCACGTGCTACCGGTTTAATCCCACGCCAGAGGGAGTCGATCCGCAGTACATTCTGGGAGGACAGGGCAACCTGTGGTCCGAATCCGTGCCCAACGCCCGGCATGCCGAATACATGACGTGGCCGCGGTCTTTCGCGCTGGCCGAGGTTTTCTGGTCGCCCAAAGACGCGCGTAACTGGGACAATTTTGTGGGCCGTGTCGAGTCGCAATTCACGCGGCTGGACAACGCGCAAGTGAACTACGCGCGCACTATGTACGATGTGGCCATAACGCCTGAGCGCGATACCGCGGGTAAATTGGCCGTGCGTATGAGTACGGAATTGAGCGGTTGCGATATCTATTACACGTTTGATGGGACTAATCCAGACCCGTTCATGCTGAAATACGCCAGCGGGCCGGTGCCGATCCCCGGTGACGCTTGGGTAGTGAAAGCTATCGCCTACCGCGGCGGCCATCCGTCCGGGCGGGAGTTGACCCTGACAGTGACGGATCTGACGGAGCGGCTTCGGCAGTGAGTTTCCACCGCGTTTCAAAATCCTATCCGGGACACGGCCGCGAAATACCCGGGCCGGAAGAAAACGGTGATTCCGCCCATCCTTCAGTTTCTGTTTGCAGGCTTCGGCTGAGCGCTTTTGCAGCAATTCGTCTGGCTTCGCTCCACCGATGCTGCGGTCCGGCTCGCGGCTTCGCGGTACATCCACAGCCGATCCACACTCTCTTTAAGGAGGTAAGCCGCTGCTACGTTCAAGCCCTACGGAAGCAACAGCTCACTCGGGAAGACGTGTCGACGTTTCGACAGTAGTCGTCTAAGCTAGTCTAGTGGTGGACAGGCGCGAATACGCCTCCACCATGCTATTGGATCTCTTCACCCTCGGCGACGACCTGGCCCCACGGGAGGTGGTTTCGGTGCGCGCCATGTTGAGGAAGGCCGCAGCCCATGCAAACCGCGCTGGAAAATCGGCTCGACAACCAGTGCCATAAGCTTGAAAGGCGCCACCCGCGTGTTTTCGCGTTACTGTCGCGACCCTCAACAGATACCGGCGGAAATGGCGACTTGCTTGCTGGCATTCCCACGCCTATCGCGAGAGCGAGAGAGGAGGACTCATGGGTACAACGTCTGCTGAAGAAGTCAACGAGCAAGGCGCTCGTAAAGAAACTGACAGCCTCGGCATGGTCGAAGTCCCCGCCGGCAAGCTCTGGGGTGCCGAGACCCAGCGTTCGCTCGAGCATTTCAGCATCGGCAAGGATCTGATTCCCCGTGAGATGATCACCTCCTACGCCATTTTGAAGAAGGCCGCGGCGATAGCTAACCACGACAGCAGGCGACTGGACGATCAGCGTTACAAATTGATCGTTCAGACTTGCGACGAAATTCTCGCCGGCCGGCATCACGATATGTTTCCGCTGCACGTGTGGATGACGGGTAGCGGCACCCAATTCAACATGAACGTGAACGAGGTGATCTCGAACCGCTGTTGCCAGCTCGCCGGCACGCCACTCGGAAGCAAGGCGCCGGTGCACCCGAACGATCACGTGAACATGGCCCAGTCCTCGAATGATTCGTTTCCGTCGGCCATGTACATCGCGGCCGCAATGAACGTGAAGCAGCGCTTGATTCCCGCGGTGACAGCCCTGCGCGATGCTGTCAATGACAAGGCGGAAGAGTGGAACGACATCGTAAAGATCGGCCGTACTCACATGCAGGATGCGACGCCGCTGACGTTGGGCCAGGAATGGTCGGGCTACGTGGGTGTGTTGGCAGACGGCCTGGACCGGATCGAGTCGGCGCTTCCGGGAGTGTACCGCTTGGCGCTGGGTGGCACGGCCGTAGGAACTGGCCTCAACTCAGCCCCAGGTTTCGCCGAAGCAGCGGCGGCCGAGATCGCGAATCTCACGGGCCTGCCGTTTGTAACAGCTTCTAATAAATTCACTGTGCAGGGCGCCCACGATGCGCTGGTTCAGCTTTCCGGCACCCTGCGAACCCTGGCGGTTTCGTTGTACAAGATTGCCAATGATATTCGCCTGATGTCGTGCGGCCCTCGCGCTGGTTTCGCGGAGTTGACGATTCCGGCTAATGAGCCGGGCTCCTCTATCATGCCGGGCAAAGTCAACCCGACCCAATGCGAAGCTCTCACCATGATTGCTGTGCAGGTGATGGCCGACGACGTAGCGGTGGGCTTTGGCGGTGCAGGCGGATACCTGGAAATGAACGTTTACAAGCCCCTGATCATCTTCAACGTTACCCACGCAATCGCGATCATAACCGACGGCGTCACTAACTTCCGTAAGTTTCTCGTCGAGGGGACCAAGCCCAATCTGAAGAAGATCAACGAGTATGTCGAGCGTTCGTTGATGCTGGTGACTGCTCTCTCCCCGGTCATCGGCTATGACAAGGCATCCAAGATCGCTCACTACGCGCTGGACAACGATCTGACGCTCAAGGCCGCCGCCTTAAAGCTGGGGTTTGTAACCGAGGAGGAATTCGATCGCATCGTCGATCCGGGTAAGATGGTTAAGCCCTATGTTGCAACCACGGCCTGACACCTCCGCGACAGGCATCTCCAGCCACTTCGGAATCGGAGCGGTTCAAGGCCGCAGCGTCCGGGAACGGTCCGACTTGGTGCTCGCGTTCGCGCGAGTATTGCAGATCAACGGGCAGTCGACGCATCAAACCCTGGCGGCCGCCGGCCGGCTCAGCAGGAGTCTTTGTCTCAATGCCACCATCATTCCTCATTGGGGAGACCTGCAGGTTCAGGCTACCGACGGCGACGATCGATGGGTCTCCGTCGCGGCCGCCAATCCCACGGGCGTGAATATGGATCGTGTTGCACAGGCCATGCAGGCAATCGACAATATCGAGGCCGGCTGCCTTCTACTATCCGATGCCGCGGGGGCGGTCGACGCGATTGCAAAAGCGCCGGCGGCGTCAACCTGGCTGTTCGCGGTGGCCGCCGCAGCGGGCGCGGCTGCGCTGTCGGTGATCTTCGGGGTCCGGCATCTCGCAGCGGTGGCTCTGATCGTCGCCAGTTCGGCGGGGGGCGCCGTACTTCGCCGCGCCATCTCGCGGTACAGCACGAACGCGCTCCTCCAACCCCTCGGCGCCGCGTTGCTAGCCGGCATTATCGGCGCGTTGGCTGTGCGCTATCAACTGAGCTCGTCGCTGCGGCTGGTCGCGGTTTGTCCGTGCATGATTCTGGTGCCGGGGCCGCATGTGCTCAACGGCATGATGGACGTCGGCGCAGCGCGGGTCAGCCTGGGTGCCGCCCGCCTGGTGTTCGCCGGCGTGGTGACTCTCGCCATCTCAGCAGGGCTGCTGCTCGGGTTGGGCCTCCTGGGCGTCTCCTTGCCCGTCGGCGAGCCCGGTCGAGCCGTGCCTCTAGGGCTAGACGTCCTTGCCGCCGGAGTAGCGGTGGCCGCCTACAGCATCTACTTCTCGACGCCGCTACGTATGTTGGGATGGCCGGTCGCAGTCGGCATGCTGGCGCATGCTCTGCGATGGTTGACGCTGTCCGCCGGCGCAGGGGTTGCAACTGGGGCATTTGCCGCCTGCCTGGTAGTCGGGCTGATTCTGACTCCAATCGCGCGCCGCTCACACATGCCATTTGCGGCCATCGGCTTTGCCTCGATAGTCTCGATGATCCCCGGCGTTTATCTGTTCAGGATGGTCAGCGGCCTGCTACAACTTGCAGACAATTCGAACACGACTCTAAGTTTGTTAGGCGCCACGATCGCCGACGGCCTGACCGCCGTCACGATTATTCTAGCGATGAGCTTCGGCGTTATCGTTCCGAAGATCACTATCGATTGGCTCCTCACGACCAGGGCGAAGCCTTAACAGCCAGGCGCACTTCGACCACATTGCGGGTCAGGCTGCGCTACAGAAATTGACTGGAGCGAAGATCTATTCGAGCGAACGCGAAGTCAGCGTGCTCGAAAGCGGCGGAAAACCGATTCGCGATTCGGGCGGGAGGTAACGTATCCGCCGGTTCACGTGACCACGCGGCCTCCACGGCGAGCGCGTGACGCTCGGTAGAGTAGCGTTAACGGATCACCTGACCTCCGGTCACAGCATCGGTTGCACGACGTGGACCATGCAGGTGACCGACGCCGACAAGACCTACGATGTGGTTTCTGTGGGCGGCACCACGATCAATCGGGGTGTACGGCTGGTTGATCATCCAACGTATCCGGGCAGCGCGGAAGACTTCAAGAGGACGTTCCAGACCTGATCCATCGAATTATGATCGCCAGGTTCAAAGCCGACGTGCATGGTGAGATCGGGTCGTCTCGCTGGCCCGCGACGATCTTGCGCTGCTCCGGCATCTGTCTGGTTTCGGCAAGCTGGTTGAGCGCGGCGATATTTGGGATGTACATCGTGGCATTTTATCTGGGCGCCCTTCCCGGCCAACACCTGGATCGCTGGAACGATAATCTTCCCGGTCTTTATTCCAGACACAGTCTGTTTGCGCTGGCAGCCATTAGCGCCCATCTCGCGACGGGCAGCGTTGTCCTGCTCCTCGGGCCGCAGTTGATTGGTATCGTCCGCCGCCGCTGGCCGTCGTTTCATCGCTGGTGCGGACGCCTCTACGTCCTGACTGCGGGCTTGGCCGGGATCCGGAGTCTGAGCTTCATCGTAAGTAGAGGAACCATTGGCCGCGCTCCCATGAATGCCGGTTTGGCCTGTATGGTTTGCTGATGATCCTGGCCGCAGCCGAAACGTACCGCCATGCCCGGCGCGGGCAATTTGAAATCCATCGTGCGTGGGCGATTCGTTTGTTCGCGCTGGCAATCGGGTCCTGGTTGTACCCGAATGGACTATGGTTTCTGGCTGACCGCCGCGCACAGGTTGGGTCATCGGCCGGATTTTTGCGGCCCTTTCGATGTGGTGATGGCGTTTTTCTTTTATGTGCCGAACCTGGTACTCGCCGAGTTATTCATTCGTGCGCGCAGAATGCCGTCGCACGCGGCATTTCGCGTCCCGGCGGCGGCCGTGTTGAGCCTGGCAACCATCCCTGTTTTGATTGGCACCTATTACTTCGCGCGGTATTTTTGGGGCCCCGGCATTCTGAGCGGTTTCAACGGCTGAACTTCAGCCGGTATAGTCAGGCGTTTTGAATCGTGCCCGCGCGGCGCGATAATTTGATGGAATGGCGTCCTTCTCCAGCCGCTCGTACGTTTGGCGGCTGATTGTTCTCGGCGCCCTAGCCTGGCCGGCAAGCGCGCAATACCGTTACGACGTCTGGACATCGGATAACGGTTTGCCGCAGAACATCATTCGCGGCATTTGCCAAACTTCTGACGGGTATCTCTGGCTGGCCACGCTGGATGGACTGGCCCGTTTCGATGGCGTGCGATTCACGGTCTTTAACAAGGCCAATTCGCCGGGGATCGCTTCCAACCGCTTTACTTCTATCTACGAAGATAGAGATGGCGATCTGTGGCTCCTGAACGAATCGGGAGGGGTGACCCGGTATCACCGGGGGGCCTTTTCCAGTTACACAACGCAACAAGGATTACCCGACAGCTCGATACGTGCCATTACGGGTGATGGGGCCGGCCATGTATTGGTCGTTTCCGGCCGCGCGATCCTGCGGTGGCAGGAATCGGCAGATCGATTTGCAGAGATTACTACAGAGCCCGCGGCGAGTAACTACAACACGCTTGTTTGGGGTGGGGAGGGTTATTGGGCGGCCGACAAAACCACGTTGCGCGGCTATCTCAATGGCCGTCTTGTCACATACCCGCTGCCCGCCTGGCTGCCCGGAACTTCGTTGGGGATGGTGGCGCGGGATGCGAGTGGAGAGGTCTGGTTACACTGTGGACGGAACACAAGCTACGATTAGGAACGGCAAAGTCACACCGTTTCCCGCAACACCATCGAGCCGTGACTCAGCGATCAGTTACCGCGATCGCGCCGGACACCTCTGGACCATCGGCGTAGGATCCCGGCTGTTGCGTTACTTCGAAGCGATATCAGCCGGCGCCACGCGGAAAATTGAATTTTCCACTCTCTTCGAAGACCGCGAAGGCAACTTGTGGCTGGGTACCGAGGGACAGGGTCTATACCGCGCGCAGCGGCAGTTCATCACGGTTTATTCGCAGGCAGAAGGATTGGCAGGTCCAGGTGCGTATCCCGTTTATCAGGATGCCGGCGGCGCGATGTGGATCGGAGCCTGGGCCGGCGGCCTCAGCCGTTATCGAGACGGACACTTTAAGAACTACACCACCGCCGACGGATTGGCAAACAATCACGTGACGGCGCTCTATGAAGATAAACAACGCCAGCTTTGGGTTGGCGCGCAAGACGGCCTCCGAATTCTGCGCAACGAGCGCTTCTACCAGCCTGCGGGTCCCGCCATTCCGCGCGGTGTCATCATTCAGGCCATCCACCAGGATCGGCACGGGAGGCTCTGGATCGGAACATCCTGCGGGCTGCTGCGGTCGAGCGATGGCCGAACTGAGTTACTGGCTGAGAAAGATGGGCTGACGGGCCACGATGTCCGGGTGATTGTCGACGGCGCCGCGGACGATCTGTGGATCGGGGGTTACGGCGGTGTCACCCGGCTGCGGAATGGCCAATTCACACGATGGACCGAACACGACGGCCTGCCCAGCAACACTGTCCGGGCTATCTATGTCGACAGCCACGGCGTGGTCTGGATCGGCACATACGACGGCGGTATGGGACGCCTCGAAGAGGGCCGCCTCACTTGCTACACGATGCGCGACGGCCTCTTTAATAACGGCGTGTTTCAGATTCTGGAAGATGCGCGCGGCAATTTCTGGATGAGTTCCAACCGCGGTATTTACCGCGTGAACAAACAGGAGCTGAACGAATTCGCGGCCGGGAAACGGAGTTCCATTACGTCGTTAGCTTACAGTCGAAGCGACGGCATGCGTAACGCGGAGTGCAACGGCGGGTATTGGCCGGCGGGTGTGCGCGCGCGCGACGGAAAACTGTGGTTTCCTACCCAGGACGGCGTGGCGGTAATCGATCCGGAGTCGGTGCCGCGCAATCCGCTGCCGCCACCCGTCATGATCGAATCCTTTCTGCTGGATCGCCAGCCGCTCTCTGTGGAAGGCCCCATCCGGATTCCACCAGGTAAGACGAACTTCGAGATTGAATATACGGCGCTCAGTTTGACAGGTTCGGAAAAGATCCGCTTCCGATATAAGTTAGACAGTCTGGAGTCCGCCTGGATCGATCCAGGCGCGCGGCGCACCGCGTATTATTCTCACGTGCCGCCGGGTGACTATGTGTTTCGCGTGATTGCCCGCAACAGTGATGGCGTCTGGAACAACGATGGCAAAAGCCTGGCGATTACGGTGCTGGCACCCTATTACCGCACCTGGTGGTTTGAGACGATGGCATTTCTGGGCGCCGTCGCCTTGGTCTGGACCGCATGGCGCTACCGCGTGGCGCAGCTCGAGCGCGAACGGGCAGTCCAACAGGCGTTTTCCAGCCAATTAATCGCCTCCCAGGAAAACGAACGCAAGCGCATTGCGGCGGAACTGCACGATAGCTTAGGCCAGCGCCTGGTGGTGGTAAAGAATCTGGCGCTGTTCTATCTCCAGGAGGAAGGCGCAACGGCCGCCGCCAACGGCCAGTTGAGCCGCGTTGCAGAGATCTCCGCGGAAGCATCGCTGGCCATCAACGAAACGCGCGAAATTGCCTATAACCTGCGCCCGTTTCAACTGGACCGGTTAGGATTGACCAAGGCCATCCGCGCCATGATCCGAACGGTCTCTACCTACCGCATCGTACAGGAGTGCCTGAACAATATCGTGAAGCACGCCAAGGCTTCCAGTGTGAGCGTAGGGATTAGGCGGAATGTGGATCGCGTGGTGCTGACCATCAGGGACGATGGCCGCGGCTTTACGCCCGCAGCCACGACTGCTGAGCCGGGACGCGGCGGCTTCGGTACCATCGGCATGGCGGAACGCGCCCGCCTCCTCGGGGGCGCGCTATCCGTGCAATCAGCGCCTGGCCGCGGCACAACTGTGAGATTTGAAACCGATCTGAGGGCATCACACGATGGCTGATGAAATACGCATCTTGATTGCGGACGATCACCCCCTGGTCCGGAAGGGATTGCGGACCAGCATCGAAGCCGCCTCTGAGCTGAAAGTAGTGGCCGAGGCCGGTGACGGCGAAACCGCGCTGGAGCAAATTCGCAAGCTGCGTCCGCAGGTTGCCGTGCTGGACATCGACATGCCAAAGCTGGACGGATTCGGCGTGGCGCGCGAGATCGCGCGGCAAGGCCCGGCAGTTAACATCATTTTCCTTACATTGCATACCGACGAAGATCTCTTTCGCGAAGCTATCGAACTGGGCGCCAAGGGTTACATCCTGAAAGACAGCGCCATCGAAGAGGTGGTGGTGGCCGTGCGGGCCGTCGCGGCCGGCCGGCCATTCTACAGTTCGGCGCTTACCGCCGGTTTGCTGCAGCCGCCCGTCTTGCACGCGGCCGCGGTTGTGAGCGGCGCCGCGAGTCAGCTCACACCTACCGAACGCCGGATCATGGTGTTGATCGCGGCTGGAAAATCGAGCAAGGAGATCGGGGCGGAATTGTCCATCCATTACCGCACTGTCGAAAATCATCGCACCAACATCTGTCGCAAGCTGGGACTGGAAGGGGCCAACGCCCTGGTTCGCTACGCTCTGCAGAACAAGACCGAGTTTTGAGCCGAACGGGGACCCTCGGCCTGACACCCGTGTGGTACCACATGGCGCCGTGTATTGACGCACAGGTGTTTGTGTAATCACCTCTATATTCTTCCTACAGCCTTTCCACTTACTCTGACCTTGTAACCAGCGCCAGCCTGCCAACCAGGACCCGCTGCAATTAGAAGTGAAAGGAAAAATCAAAATGTTTACGAGAACGAAACAACGACGAGAAAGATTTAAATACGGGCTGGTAACGTTTGCCGCCAGTCTCATGATGGGCGCCGTAATGGCGCCGGCCGCGCTCCAGGCGCAGAACGTCACCTTCGCGGGCGTCGAAACCGTGGCTGCCAGCGGACTGGGAACCGTGTACGGCCTCGCCCAGGACCAGGCAGGCAATCTCTACGTGTCTGTTCCTGACCTTACTGGGACTACGGCGGGCTTGGTCCTCAAAATTCCGTCAGGCACCAACACGCCGGTCCGGCTTCCGGGTAGCTGGTACCAGCCTGAAGGTTTGTATCTAGACCAGACGGGTACGCTGTGGGTTGCCGACTCCGCGCAACTCAACATCCAAAAAATCTCCCCGACTGGATCTGTATCTCCGTTTGCGAGCACGCTCAATCCACTTCCCGTCAGTGTCACATTGGATAGTGCGGGAAACGTCTACGCATGTGACATCGCAACGAGCCAACTTGACGAGTTCTCGCCGAGCGGTAAACTGCTAAATTTTCTTGGTCTGTTTGCAACTATGTGTTCATCCGCAACGGTATCACCAGGCAACGTTGTATACATCGCATACCCCGGCAGTGGGCTACTTAACAACGCTGCCGATTGTTGCAATGTCACGTTTAGCGGGCTGGATCTTACCGACGTAAAGATGGACGGGGCGGGCAATATCTGGGTAGTCGCACGGGGCAGCGGGACCATCCGTGAGCAGACCCCCCCGGCGTCGAGACGATTGTCGAAGCCGGACTCAGTGGGCCCGTCAATATGCTGATCAATAGCAGCGGCAATATGATCCTGGTGACGGAGACTAACACGGGCCAAGTGCTCCAATTCAACCTGGCGCCGCCAAACTTCGGGAACGTCAATGTTTGCCAGGCGGGTCAATCCGCGCCCGCTCCCTGCAGCCAGACGATGACATGGAATTACACGATCAATTCCGGCGTAACGGTGGGTGCCGTCAATGCGGTCACTCAAGGCGCTCAGAACCTCGATTTCAGTCTGGCGAGCAACACCTGCACCGGAAGCTTTTCCGCCGTGTCTTCGTGCGCGGTGAGCGTAACATTTACTCCGCAGGCAGTGGGACTTCGCCGCGGCGCCGTGCAACTTCTCGACGAGAACGGGAACGTACTCGCGACCACCTATATCTCCGGCAATGGTATCGCTCCGGAAGTGACATTCGGTAATGCCACTGGTACCAACCTGACGACCGGCTTGCCCAAACTCGGCGGTGTGGCCATCGATGCATCCGGTAATGTATATGTCGCGGAAGGCGACCAGGTAGCTAAAATCTCATCCGCGGGCGCCATAACGACTGTCACGGGTCTGCCTGGGGCCAACGGCGTTGCCGTGGATGGCGCCGGAGATCTCTTCGTAGTCGAACAGGACTCCACGAGCGTCACCGAGGTGCCGGCCTCCGGCGGTTCACAGATCACCGTAGGCAGTGGCCTTTCGGCCCCGAGCGGAGTGGCCGTGGATGGCTCCGGTGACATCTTTGTGGCGGATACGCTAAATGCCCGGGTGCTCGAAATTCTTCCCAATGGCGCGCAAATGACGGTGGGGTCCGGATGGCTTGCGCCGACCGCAGTGGCCGTGGACGCGGCGGGGGATCTGTGGGTTGCGGATGTACGGCTCGGTGAAGTAATCGAGATCGCGGCTGGCGGCGCCCAGAGCGTGGTGGCCAGTGGTCTTCAACCGAACGGTGTGGCCGTGGATGCGGCCGGCGACGTTTTCATTACGCAGGCGGACAGCACCTTACTGGAAGTGTTCCCCAACGGCTCCCAATCGAGCATCATTACCGGCGTCACGACGACAGCCGGTGTAGCCGTGGATTCCCTCGGGAATCTCTATGTGGCGGACACTCGGGACCATCTCGTGAAGGTGCCGGTGTCCCAGCCGCCCACATTGACTTTTTCGGCGGAACCTTACGACAGCACCGGCCTGCCGCAGTCCGTCATTCTCGAGAACATCGGAAATGCGTCGCTTACCTTAACGGGCTTGACGGCCGGAACCAATTTTGAGCAGGTATCCGGACCCGGCAGTCCGGCCGATTGCGCGGCCAGTTCCGCGGTGGCGCCCGGAGCGCAGTGCAACATCAGCATCAGCTTCTCGCCGTCCACCGTGGGTACGATTCAGAGCTCCTTTATGCTGGCCGACAATGTATTGAATGGCAGCCCGGCAACGCAGTACATCACCCTGAACGGCACCGGCCAGCAGGCTTCCCAGCAGATCAGTTTCCCCGCGCCGCCGGCCACCGTGACGTATGGCTCCGGTCCTTACACGCTGAATGCCACCGCTTCCTCCGGATTGCCGGTGAGTTATAACCTGGTGGGTTCGGCAGCCACCCTATCCGGCTCAACTCTGACGATCACGGGTACGGGGGTCGTTAATATATATGCTTCGCAAGCCGGCAACGCGGACTACGCGGCTGCCTTGACGATCGTTCAGGCCATGACGATAAACCCGGCCAGCCAGACCATCACGTTCGGTGGTCTTCCGGCCACGGCTACCTACGGCTCCGCGGGTCCCTATACGCTGAACGCTACGGCGTCATCCGGGCTGCCGGTGAGCTACAGCGTTACAGGTCCGGCGAGCATTAGCGGTTCGACTCTAACCATCACCGGAGCGGGCACGGTTCTGGTAACTGCAGCGCAGGCCGGCAATGGTAATTACACGGCTGCTACCTCTGTTTCCCAAACCATCACGGTGAGCGCTGCCAGCCAGACCATCACCTTCACTGGTCTCCCGGCTAGCGCGACTTATGGCTCGGCGGGCCCCTATACCTTGAACGCCACGGCGTCCTCCGGGCTGCCGGTGAGCTACAGCGTGACGGGTCCGGCCACTGTATCCGGTTCGACTTTGACTATCACCGGCGCGGGTACGGTTGTTGTGACTGCCTCGCAAGCCGGCAACTCCAGCTACGCGGCTGCCACGTCTGTCTCGCAGACTATCACCGTAACTCCCGCCAGCCAGACCATAACCTTTACTGGTCTCCCGGCTACGGCGGCGTATGGCTCCGCTGGTCCGTATACTCTGAGTGCATTCGCTTCATCCGGTCTTGCGGTAAGCTACAGTGCGACGGGTCCGGCCAGCATTTCCGGTTCGACTTTGACCATCACCGGTGCAGGCAGCGTTGTGGTGACTGCCTCGCAAACCGGCAACAGCAACTATGCGGCAGCTACTCCGGTCTCCCAGACCATCACGGTAAGCGCAGCCAGCCAGACCATTACCTTCACCGGTCTTCCGGCTACGGCCACCTATGGCTCCGCGGGTCCCTATACTCTGAGCGCGCCAGCTACTTCCGGGCTCCCGGTGAGCTTCAGCGTCTCGGGTCCGGCGAGCATTTCCGGCTCGACCCTGACTATCACTGGTGTGGGCAGCGTTGTGGTGACTGCTTCCCAAGCCGGTAACACCAACTATGCGGCGGCAACTCCAGCGTCGCAGACCATCACGGTAAGTGCCGAGAGCCAGACCATCGCCTTCACCGGTCTGCCCGCCACGGCGACTTATGGCTCCGCGGGTCCCTATACCCTGAGCGCTACCGCTTCCTCCGGGCTGCCCGTGAGCTACAGCGTGACCGGTCCGGCCAGCATTAGCGGCTCGACTCTGACTATCACGGGAGCAGGTACGGTTACCGTAACAGCCTCTCAAGCGGGCAACACCAACTACAAAGCAGCTACTCCGGTGTCTCAGAGTATCGTTGTGAGTGCGGAGAGCCAGACCATTACCTTCAGTGCGATTCCCGCTCAAACCGTGGGCGCCAAGGTCGCACTCACTGCTTCGGCTAGCTCCAGCCTGCCGGTCAGCTTCGCTTCCTCTACGCCGGCTGTCTGCAGGGTATCGGGTCCCACGGCTACCATGGTCGCCGCCGGCAGTCCAGGCCTCCCAACCTGGCAATGCCCAGTACGCCGCCGCCACTCCGGTAACGCAAAGCTTTACGGTGAACGCGGCGACCAGCTTCACCATCACGCCGATTCCAGGCTCCGAGACCGTCAACCCGGGCGTTGAGCTCGGCGGGTTCATCCTGGAACTGCAATCCGTCAACGGGTTCGACGGCAGCGTGACCCTGAGCTGTTCCAGCACCATCAGTTCCTCCGTGTGCGTGGACCTGCCACAAACCGTCCATGTCGATGGAACGGCGCTAGCCCTCACCGGGATTCTGTTCCCCGCGAACACGAAGGCCGGCACTTACACCATCACCTTCACGGGCGTCTCGGGATCGCTGACCGAGACAGCGACCGCGTCGTTCACGGTCAAGTAACCCGGTAAGGAGCCCAATTTGTCCCGGCGGCCGCGAGGCCGCCGGGATTTTTCTGTTGTGTGCCGAGCATGTTCGACAGCTCGGGGGTGAAAGTCCCCTTGACAACCTGATGGAGGTGAAGTGATAGCGAAGCGCAAGGGCGTCGTCGCGAGACGGGGTCGGAAAGAAGCGTGGAGCAAACGTACGAGCCGATGTACAAGAACCGGATTCGAGGCATACGGTGCCGGGCGAGCGGGCAACTGACCGCGAAGCCCATATCCATCAAAGGCACTGGTTGTAAATTCCGGCGGCTGTGTGCGGAAGGCGGTCGAGCTTACCTCGGGAGATCTGTCGTTTGTCCGGAAGTCCGGACTGAGGGTGGAGCGATTCATCCTGACCGGGCGGCAGAAGTCAGCAGCGGGCGTAGTAGTCTGGCAACGGATGAAGGCCCAAACGGTCCTCCGCAAGGAGGGTAATGGGAGCGGTGAGTAGACAGCGCGACTCATGGACGACAAGCGGCAGAAGAACCAACTAGTGTTGGCCTTCCTGGAGGAGGATAGGGGTGAAGCCCCGAAGATGCCTTCCGGAAGGGACCGAATCGTCTGGCGGGACAGCGCGGGATCGAAAGCCCGGCCATCACCGAACAGTTGATGGAGGAAGTCTGCGAGCGGGAAAACTGCAAGCAGGCATTGAAACGAGTCAAGGCCAATAAAGGAAGCGCGGGGGTGGATGGGATGACCGTCCAGCAGTTGCCAGCGTTTCTGAAGGAGCATTGGCCAGCCATCCGGGAACAGTTGTTGAGCGGGACCTATAAGCCGCAGCCGGTAAGGAGGGTGGAAATCCCCAAGCCGGACGGAGGGGTGCGGTGGCAGCGTCGTTATCCTAGCTACAGGTTTGGCGGGCCCGCGTGGGATTGCCGTGGATGGCAGCGGCAATATTTTCGTGGCGTCGGCCCAACAAAACGCGGTGGTGGAGATTCCCGCCAGCGGGGGGCCGCAAACCCTTTTGGGCAGCGGCTTGAACTATCCGAACGGCCTGGCGGTGGACTCATCCGGCAACCTGTTCGTGGCGGACACGGACAACGACCGCATCGTAAAGATTGCCGCCGGCAGCGGGGTCGAGACCACCGTGGCAAGTGGGCTACGCGGACTATGGGGGGTGGCCGTGGATGCCAGCAGCAATCTCTTTGTCGCTACTGACTCGATCGTCGCCGAGATCGCTCCCGGTGGCGCGCAGATCACATTGTCCCCTCTCGAGGACTCAGCCTTGTATCTCGCGGTGGACAGCGCCAACAACGTCTACGTAACGCTCGAGTATGCCAACACTGTAGTCAAGCTAGGCGCGAACGGCAATAGTTTTGGAGGCGTTAACGTCTGCCCCGCCGGTCAGACTGCGCCATCGCCCTGCAGCCAGACATTAACGCTGGCTTTCGCTACCAGTACCGTCGACACGCTGACTCCCGTCAACGTGGTCACCCAGGGAATTGCGAATCAGGATTTCACCGTCGCGAACAGTACCTGCATCGGCGCGACTCCTAATGAGGTTGCTCAGTGTACGGTAGGAGTGACATTTACGCCCAGCGCTCCCGGACTACGCAGCGGCGTTGTGCAGTTGACCGACGCCAGCGGTGTAGTTCTGTCCACCCCCATCTATGGCATTGGCGATGCTCCGCAGATGGCTTTCGCGCCGGCCCCCAGCAACACGTTCGTGAACAGCATGTCTTCCGCTTTCACTGGAGCCGCGGTGGATGCGGCCGGAAACCTCTTCGTCGTGGATACCCAAAACAACCAGGTGTTGAAGATTGCCCCGGGCGGCGCGCAGAGCACCGTGGCCAGCGGCCTCAATCTTCCCTTCGGAGTGGCGCTCGATGGCGCCGGCAACGTCTATATTTGTGATTCGCACAACGCCCGCGTGCTCCAGGTTTCCCCCACCGGCGCGCAAACCACGGTGGGCAGCGGATGGAGTCAACCCTATAGCGTGGCGGTCGACGGAGCCGGTAACGTTTTCGTCGGCGACACCGGAACGAACGCGCTGATGAAGATCACGCCCATGGGCGTCCAGAGCACGGTAGCCAACCAAGGCGCCTTCGGACTCGCCGTGGACGCCACCGGGAATCTGTATGCCGCGAATCCGGCTGGCAAGAGTGTGCTGAAGATTTCTCCCAGCGGCGTGCAGACGCCCATCGGGAGCGGATGGGAGTCTCCCCAGGCGGTAGCCGTGGACGGCGCCGGTGATGTTTACGTGAGCGACGGTGGTGCGACCTCGTTACAGCAAGTCGCGCCAAATGGCACGCAGACCACCCTGCCTTTCGCTGTAGGTTTCGGCCTCGCGCTGGATGATTCCGGGAATCTGTACATCACATCAGGCGGTATGGTGCTGCAGGCGCAGCGCGCAATGGCGCCCACATTGACCTTCGCCGCGACGCCGATGGGCTCCACCAGCAGCGACAGCCCGCAATCGGTCACCGTGCAAAATATCGGCACCGCCGCGCTGGCTGCCACCGGCCTGACCGTGGGCACAAATTTTGCGCAGGTAGCCGGCTCCGGTTCTCCAGCCGATTGCACTGCCAATTTCTCGCTAGTGGCCGGCACAAGTTGCAATCTGAGCATCAGCTTCACGCCGACGGCAGTTGGCTCGATTCAGAGCTCCGTTATGCTGACGGACAACGCGCTGAACGCCAACCCGGCGACGCAGTACATCACTCTTAACGGCACTGGCCAAGTGGGCAGCCAGACCATCTCGTTTGGTTCGATTCCCGCCCAGACAGCCGGCGGCACGCTGGCGCTCAGCGCTTCGGCCACCTCCGGCCTGCCAGTCAGCTTCACTTCCTTGACCCCCAGCGTTTGCACGGTGTCGGGCACCACCGCGACCATGGTTACCGCCGGTACTTGCTCGATCCAGGCCACGCAGGCGGGCAATGCCAGCTATGCGGCGGCTGCTCCGGTTACACAAGGCTTTGCCGTGAATCAAGCCAGCCAGACGATCACCTTCACCGGACTTCCGGCGACGGCTATATACGGCGCAGCGGGTCCTTACACGGTCAACGCCACGGCCTCATCGGCACTCGCGGTGGCTTATACAGTCACGGGACCGGCGAGCATCAGCGGCTCGACCCTGACTATCACGGGTGCGGGCACGGTAATGGTGACCGCCGCACAGGCCGGTAATAGCTATTACGCGGCTGCCACGCCGGTCGTGCAGACCATCACTGTAAGTGCGGCCAGCCAAACCATCACCTTCACCGGACTTCCGGCTACGGCCACCTATGGCTCCGCGGGTCCCTATACTCTGAGCGCGCCAGCTACTTCCGGGCTCCCGGTGAGCTTCAGCGTCTCGGGTCCGGTGAGCATTTCCGGCTCGACCCTGACTATCACTGGTGTGGGCAGCGTTGTGGTGACTGCTTCCCAAGCCGGTAACACCAACTATGCGGCGGCAACTCCAGCGTCGCAGACCATCACGGTAAGTGCCGAGAGCCAGACCCTCACCTTCACCGGTCTGCCCGCCACGGCGACTTATGGCTCCGCGGGTCCCTATACCCTGAGCGCTACCGCTTCCTCCGGGCTGCTCGTGAGCTACAGCGTGACAGGTCCGGCGAGCATTAGCGGCTCGACTCTGACTATCACGGGAGCAGGTACGGTTACCGTAACAGCCTCTCAAGCGGGCAACACCAACTACAAAGCAGCTACTCCGGTGTCTCAGAGTATCGTAGTGAGTGCGGAGAGCCAGACCATTACCTTCAGTGCGATTCCCGCTCAAACCGTGGGTGCCAACGTCGCACTCACTGCTTCGGCTAGCTCCGGCCTGCCGGTCAGCTTCGCTTCCTCTACGCCGGCTGTCTGCACGGTATCGGGTCCCACGGCTACCATGGTCGCCGCCGGCACTTGCTCCGTCCAGGCCTCCCAACCTGGCAATGCCCAGTACGCCGCCGCCACTCCGGTAACGCAAAGCTTTACGGTGAACGCGGGGACCAGCTTCACCATCACGCCGATTCCAGGCTCCGAGACTGTCAACCCGGGCGTTGAGCTCGGCGGGTTCATCCTGGAACTGCAATCCGTCAAAGGGTTCAACGGCAACGTGACGCTGAGCTGTTCCAGCAGCATCAATTCCTCGGTGTGCGTGGACCTGCCACAAACCGTCCATGTCGATGGAACGGCGCTGGCCCTCACCGGGATTCTGTTCCCTGCGAACACGAAGGCCGGCACTTACACCATCACCTTCACGGGCGTCTCGGGATCGCTGACCGAGACAGCGACCGCGACGTTCACGGTCAAGTAACGCAACCGCGAAACTTATCCTCCCGGCGGTCGCGAGGCCGCCGGGATTTGTGTGGTGTGCCGAGCATGTTCGACAGCTCGGGGGTGAAAGTCCCCTTGACAACCTGATGGAGGTGAAGTCATAGCGAAGCGCAAGGGCGTCGTCGCGAGACGGGGTCTGAAAGAAGCGTGGAGCAAACGTACGAGCCGATGTACAAGAACCGGATTCGAGGCATACGGTGCCGGGCGAGCTGGCAACTGACAGCGAAGCCCATATCCATCAAAGGCACTGGTTGTAAATTCCGGCGGCTGTGTGCGGAAGGCGGTCGAGCTTACCTCGGGAGATCTGTCGTTTGTCCGGGAGTCCGGACTGAGGGTGGAGCGATTCATCCTGACCGGGCGGCAGAAGTCAGCAGCGGGCGTAGTAGTCTGGCAACGGATGAAGGCCCAAACGGTCCTCCGCAAGGAGGGTAATGGGAGCGGTGAGTAAACAGCGCGACTCATGGACGACAAGCGGCAGAAGAACCAGCTAGTGTTGGCCTTCCTGGAGGAGGATAGGGGTGAAGCCCCGAAATGCCTTCCGGAAGGGACCGAATCGTCGGCGGGACAGCGCGGGATCGAAAGCCCGGCCATCACCGAACAGTTGATGGAGGAAGTCTGCGAGCGGGAAAACTGCAAGCAGGCATTGAAACGAGTCAAGGCCAATAAAGGAAGCGCGGGGGTGGATGGGATGACCGTCCAGCAGTTGCCAGCGTTTCTGAAGGAGCATTGGCCAGCCATCCGGGAACAGTTGTTGAGCGGGACCTATAAGCCGCAGCCGGTAAGGAGGGTGGAAATCCCCAAGCCGGACGGAGGGGTGCGAAAGCTAGGCATCCCCACGGTCAGCGCGAACTGCACTGGAGCACAAATCGCATTTAGGATGGGCGGAGATCCGCCATCCGTTCCATCCGCTTCGCGGCCAGCGCTTCCAGGTTTTGAAGGAGCGCCGGTCAACAGGTATTGATACCCTCCTCCTCCGCGAGCAAGATCGCGGCACCTTCAGCATTGCGCGCGAGTGGACAGACTGGGCCGATCCGTCTCCGTATGGCGGGTTGGGACTGCCACTGCGGCGGCTCGATGCTGACTCACTTTTCGAGCTGGCTGCTCTACTGGATCAGCTAACCAAGCCGGAACAAAAGGGTTGAAAAATGTGTTTTCCTTTGGTAGAATCAGACCAGTTATACGCGTGGTCTGACAGAAATGGAAAACGAGCCAGCTGCCACCTTGAGAAGACGGCGCCAGGCGCTTCTGCGCCAGTTGCCCCCGCTCAAGGCGATCCTGCGCGGCTCGCTCATCGAGCGTTACAAACGCTGCGGCAAGCCGGAGTGCAAATGCGCCGAGGGTCCCGGCCATGGCCCCAAGTATTACCTTTCGGTGAGCCACCCGGGCCTACGGCCACAAATGGATTATGTGCCGCAGGAATCTTACGCCAAGATTGTCGAGTTTGTCGCCAACTACCACCGAGCCCGCGAGATCTTAGAGGCGATCTCCGAGATCAACCGCGAACTGCTGCGCCGCCGGGAGGCGCTCTAAAAGGTCACTATGCCCGAAGTGCTCGCCGCCCTCCACGCACCCATAGATGCTGGATTGGGCGGCGTGCTCCTTGCCAATATGATCGAGGCTTGGCTCATTGGCAACCCGGAGGGTGTGACCAGCGCGGAGGCAGGCAATGAACTCGAAGATCACGGAACAACACCGGAGCAGACCGGCCTACATTTATGTCCGCCAGTCGACGAATGCCCAGGTGCTCCACCACCAGGAAAGTACGGAGCGCCAGTATGCATTGCGAACGATGGCGCTGGAACTGGGTTGGAGCGAGTCGGCGATTCGGACGCTCGACCGGGACCTGGGCATGACCGGGACCGAGATGACCCGGCGGGAGGATTTCAAGACTCTGGTGGCGGATGTCTCGATGGGCCAAGTGGGCGCGGTGTTTGCGCTGGAAGTTTCACGGCTGGCGCGCTCGAATCTCGATTGGCATCGGCTGCTGGAGTTGTGCGCACTCACCGCGACGCTGGTGATCGACGAAGACGGTTGCTACGATCCGTCGGATTTCAACGACGGCCTTTTGCTCGGATTGAAGGGAACAATGGCTCAAGCGGAACTACATTTTTTGCACGCGCGCCTCCAGGGCGGTAAGCTCAACAAAGCGAAAAAAGGCGAACTACGTTTCCCGCTGCCGGTCGGGTATTGCTATGACGAGCAAGGCCGCATCGTTCCGGACGTCGATGCCGAAGTGCGGGGAGCAGTGGAAATGGTGTTTCGTCTGTTTCGCGAAACGGGCAGCGCCTATGCAGTCGTACATCGCTTCACGGAAAAGGGCTTACGATTTCCCAAGCGAGCCTACGGCGGGGCATGGGATGGCAAGATTATTTGGGGCCGGCTAAGCCACAGCCGCGTGTTGGGTATGCTGAAGAATCCATCCTATGCGGGGATCTACGTCTTCGGCCGTTACCAGTATCGTCGCGAGATCACCCTCGATGGCGAAGTGCGGAAACGAATGCAGGCGGTTGCCATGCCCGACTGGCGTGTCAGTTTGCATCAGCACCACGAGGGATACATCACGCTGGAAGAGTTCGTCAAGAATCGGGAACGGTTAGAGAAGAACCGCACGAACGGCGAGGAGACGATATTGAGCGGTCCGGCGCGCGAAGGACTGGCCTTACTACAAGGCCTGCTGTTGTGTGGCAACTGCGGCCACGCGCTCACCGTACGATACCGCAGCAATGGCGGCATCCGTCCCACGTATCAGTGCAATTTGTTGCGTCACGAAGGCCTGGCCACCAAGTCCTGCATGGTCTTCCGCTGTGACTTGCTCGACGGGGTCGTTGCGGAGGAGATGCTGAAGGCGCTACAGCCGGCCGAACTGGAACTTGCCCTGGCGGCTCTCCATGAGCTGGAATCGCGAGATCAATCCATCCTGCGCCAGTGGCAGATGCGGCTCGAACGCGCCGAGTACGAAGCGGCGCTCGCCGAGCGGCGCTACCAAGAGGTCGATCCGGCGAATCGTCTGGTAGCGGGCACGCTGGAGCGGCGCTGGAACGACGCGCTGGTTCATTTAGAGGATCTCAAAAAGGAAGCCGCGGAATTTCAGCATCAGGAAGCCCACGTCGCCACACCCGAGCAGAAAGCCAAAGTCCTGGCGCTGGCAAAGGATCTGCCGCGATTGTGGCAGGCTTCCACCACGCAGTCTAAGGACCGGAAGCGGATGTTACGACTGGTGATCAAGGACATCACTATTGAGAAGCCAGTCAATCAAAAGCAGCTTTTGGTGCACATCCGATGGCAGGGCGGCGCCTCTAGCGAGATCTCTGTGCAACTCCCGCTCAACATCGCAGACCGCGTGCGCTACCCTTCCGTAGTGGTCGATAGAATTCGAAAACTGGCTTGCAACTTACCTGATGATGAGATCGCCGATCAGCTCAACCGGGAAGGACAGGCCAGCGCGAAAGGGCTACCCTACACAGTGAAGATCGTCCAGTGGATCCGTTGCCGATACCGCATTCCACCTGCCGAAATCAAGAGACCCGAGGAACTGACAGTCCGACAAGTGGCCGAACGGTTTGGCACGAGCGATCAGGTCGTTTATTATTGGATCGATCACAGCGTGATCCGGTCGCGGCGCATTAACCCCGGGATGCCGCACTGGATCACTCTCAGCGATCAAGACGAACAGAGGCTTCGAGAATGGGTACGCAGGTCTCGAAGGATTCAGCGGGTATCATGAAGGTCATTGGAGGAAGTGCATTATGAAACCACCATCCCAACGGTGCTGGATCGGTTGGTCCAGCAGGCGGTGATGCAGGTGCTGCAACGCAAGTGGGACCGGACGTTTTCCGATCACAGCTACGGGTTTCGGCCCGGGCGCTCGGCGCATCAGGCGGTGCAAGCGGCACAGCAGTACATAGCAGCTGGCTATCGCTGGTGTGTGGACCTGGATCTGGAGAAATTCTTCGACCGGGTCTCGCACGACAAACTGATGGCCAGAATCGAAACCAAGGTCGGCGATCGGCGATTGCTGAAGCTGATCCGGTCGTTTCTGAAGGCCGGAGTGATGGAAGGCGGGTTGGTGAGTCCGGTGGACGAGGGGACGCCGCAAGGCGGACCGTTGTCGCCCTTGCTCAGTAATATCGTGCTCGACGAGTTCGACCGGGAGTTGGAGCGGAGAGGTCTCCGGTTCGCGCGGTATGCGGACGACTGTAACGTGTACGTTCGCAGCCGGCGGGCCGGGGAGCGAGTGATGGCGAGCATTACGCGATTCATCACGACGAAGCTCAAGCTCAAGGTAAACGAGCAGAAGAGCGCGGTGGCACGGCCATGGGAGCGAAAGTTTCTGGGCTTCAGTTTCACGGCGAATCGGGAACCGAAACGGCGGATCGCGCCGAAAGCGGTGACCCGGTTCAAAGCGAAAGTCCGGGAAGTGACGCGACGGACGCGGGGCGTGAACGTGGAGAAGATGGCCGAGGAGTTGGGCCGTTACCTTCGCGGCTGGATTGGCTATTTTGGTCAATGTCAGACGCCTTCGGTGCTGCAAGGTCTTGAGGAGTGGACTAGGCGCAGGCTACGGTCTGTGCTCTGGAAGCAGTGGAAGTCGGGGGCCGGTTCGATTCGCCGAACTGCGGAAACGGGGAGTGGGCAAAGATCTCGCCGCCCAAACGGCGGGCAGCGCTCACGGTCCGTGGAGGCTGGCGAATAGCCCGGCACTTCAGATTGCGCTGCCCAATGCTTACTTCGACTCGCTCGGGATTCCGAGATTGACTGTCGGACGATAGCTCAACCCGCCGAACCGCCGGATGCGGACCCGCATGTCCGGTGGTGTGACAGGGAAAGCTGGCGACAGCCTACCTATGTCGATTTTGGGGACCTGATAACCATGACTATTCTAATTGTCGAAGATAATAAGGGAGTCCGCCGGCTATTGCGGCACGCAGTCAGTGAGATTGCCAGGGATATCCACGAGTGCAATGACGGGGTCGGGGCGCTGGCGGCGTACGCTGCGCTTCGGCCCGACGTTGTGTTGATGGACGTCCGTATGCCGCGCATGGATGGCTTGGCCGCCACCAGGCAAATCAGGCAGTTCGATGCCTACGCGCATGTGGTGATAGTGACCGATTACGACGATGAAGAGTTACGCATCGCAGCGTCTGAAGCGGGTGCTTGCGGGTTTGCCCTGAAGCAGAACCTGCCGGATCTGATACGCGTGATTCACTGCGCCAGAGGGGGATGCTGATGTGATACCGAGACCCTTGAGGTTATCCCGGTGGTTCGGCGACATCTAGCCTCCAGAGCGTTTTCGATTGACTGCTCGACTTTGTCGCAATGTCCAAGGTGGCTTTTCTTAATTTATGGCTTATCCCCCTGACTGGGACCGTATGGCTAGATCCGTCACCGGAATTCCCGCTTTAGAACCTCGGCGCTGTCAAGCGAGACCGTGGGGGACGGCGGAAATTAAGCGGATACTTCCGAGTCCCTAACCACCCCCAAGTCCGAAACGGCGCAGTGCGGAAGCTACTATTGTGTCTTCTGCTCGCCGTGCTCCAACTGGCGTCGATTGTCAGAGGCGTCGAACTCCCGCTTCGAAAGGGTGGTGCCGCACTTGTGTATCGTCGGCTGAAAGACTCGGACAGGATCGCCATCGTGCTGGATGTGGCCGAGAATACTGCGCTTCCGCCGGCACGGTGAGCCAGATTCGATTTGGTCAGCCTGATCGGCGACAGGTCAGCATCAACACTGGCGGCACCAGCAACTCTCGAAATGGCAGTTCGCGGAAGAAGAGCCAGTCAGACCGCAAGGCGTGCATCGATTGCTCCACGATGTCGAGCAGGACCGCGGATACACAAGGGTCGGTGTTAGCAGGCTGTGTCTTAAGGTCCTAAAACATGTTGTGCTTAAAATGTTCTGGCCATACAATCGAACTATGGCGATGGGCACCCGGAAGAAGCGAGAGAGACAAGAGGAGTTGTGGTACGGCGGCGAGTTGCCCACGGCACCGGGTCACCCTTCTACACGCGGCTCAATGAGGTTCTCGACAAGGCCAAGTTCGACTCATTCTGCGAAACTGCCTGCGCCCGTTTCTATCACCACAAACTCGGACGTCCATCCCTGCTTCCGGGCCGGTATTTCCGCATCATGATGATCGGGTTCTTCGAAGGACTGGATAGCGAGCGCGGCATCGCCTGGCGGCTTGCCGATTCGTTCACGCTGCGGCAGTTCCTGTCCATCGGACTGGACGAGAAGACGCCGGATCACGTCACAATCTCCCGTACCAGACGGCTGATCGACGGCGAAACCCATCAGCGCATCTTCACTTGGATGCTGGAGCAACTAGCGCAGGCCGGGCTCATCAGAGGCAAGACCATCGGCGTGGATTCGACCACGCTGGAAGCCAACGCGGCGGTGAAAACGATCGTGCGCCGCGACACGGGCGCAAGCCACATGACTTATTTGCAGCGTCTGGCCGAGGCCGAAGGAATCGAGGCGCGTGGCGCGGCGGCGTTGCTACGCATGGATCGCAAACGCAAGAAGAAGAGTTCCAATGCAGACTGGAAACGCCCGAGCGACGGGGAAGCGGAAATCACGAAACTGAAGGACGGACGCACGGCTCTGGCCTACAAAGCCGAGAATGCCGTGGACATGGAGACCGGCGCGATCGTCGCTGTGACCACGCATAGCGGAGCCGCCGCCGACACGACGACGGTGAAAGAAACAGTGATGGAAGCTGGCATCGCAGTGGCTGGCTTGAGCGCGGAGAAGACGCCCGCAGGTGAGTATGAAGTGTGCTTCCGGAGGGTGTGAGAGAAGTTGTGGCGGACAAGGGATATCACAGCAACGATGTGATGGTTGGACTGGCCAAAATGGAAGTACGATCTTACGTTGCCGAGCCGGATCGCGGGCCGCGCAACTGGGACGGCAAACCGGCGGAGAAGCAAGCGGTGCATGGCAATCGGCGGCGCGTGCAGGGCGAACGCGGCAAGCGGCTGCAGCGGCAACGGGGCGAGCGGATCGAGAGGAACTTCGCGCATCAGTTCGACACCGGCGGACTGGACCGGCTGTACGTGCGAGGCCTGGAGAACGTGCACAAGAAGTTCCTGATTCAAGCCGCCGCATGCAGCCTCGCGCTCTGCTGCGGCAAGGTATGGCGCAGGCAAGCCAAGAGCTGCGCATGACCGAGCTGCCGAGGTCATTTTGATGATTTTGGCTGTCATAAAAACCGTTCCAGACCTCTTCGTGTCGGAGTCGACGTACTATCGACCACATGACCTCGGTTTTCTGCCAAATCACAATGCCGCTGGCTGACTTTACCGCCAGCCGAAAATCGGCCGGTTTAGACACGGGCTGTTAGACGCTGAGGAAGGTTCTGGGGAAGGCGAATGCGGGGACGCCCATGCCGGGATTACTGCAGACTCGGAACGACGGCTGTCGCAACCGCTGCACGCGGTTAGGCAAATTCTGTTGCCGCTGTGTCATCCTTTGAGTGTGCGGAACGGAGAACGAATCGCCCGGTTCATCGAACCCATGCTCTTGTTACGGACCAACAAATTGCCCGAGGGCGACGGCTGGCAGTACGAGGTCAAGTTGGAGGGCTATCGGGCGCTGGCGATCAAGAGCGGCGGCCAGGTTCGACTCAGATCCCACAATGATAAGGACTTCACCAAGCGCTATCACGGGGTTGTGGGGCGCTGAGGGATCTAACGGATAAAACCGTGATCGACGGAAAGGTAGTGGCGCTCGATGCAGCCGGGGAAGCCCGTGTTCAGCCTACTGAAAAACGGCGCCACCGATGTGTATTTCTATGCATTCGACGTGCTGATGGTCGGGGGCGAGATGGGACGCGCGAGCCGCACGTGATGCGGCGGGATCTGCTGGGGAACCACGTCCTGCCAAAGCTACCCGAGCCAGTGCGATGCTCGCCGGTGCTGGAAGCGAGCCTGCTTGACGCCCACACTAGTACATCGTCCAATTAGTCCTGGGCCTTTCGCTGCTTTGGCTGTTTGGGATGGGCGGCCTGGTACTGCTTGGTTGCTTCGACAATGCGCTGAGAATGTACCGGCCCTTTGGTCCAGGTGAACGGGGTGGGATTCTCGCTGTACTTCTTCAGATAGCGAATGAGGAAATCCTTCAAGTCCTTCTTGGAGCGCTGCACACCGTGGGTGAGTGCCTGGCGGGTGAGAATGCTGAAGAAGCACTCGATCATGTTCATCCAGGAGGCATGCGTGGCGGTGTAATGGAAATGTACTCGGGGATGGCGAAGAAGCCACTGTTTGGCCGCTTCGTTTTTGTGAATGTTGAGATTATCCAACACAACGTGAAGTTCACGAACGGGGTGGGAGCGGACGACTTCGTCCATAAAACTCAAAACTGTCGCCCGCCGATCCCGGATATGCGCGACCACTTTGCCCGTAGCAATCTCCAGCGCCGCCAATAGAGTTTGAGTGCCATGGCGGACCGATTCGTTGGTCCCAGCGCGCGGCTTCTTGGCACCCAGTGGCAACAAGGGCTGGGTTCGATCCAGCGCCTGGATACTGGGTTTTTCGTCGACGCACAGTACGAGTGCATTCTGGGGCGGGTTCAAATACAGGCCGACTATGTCCAGTAACTTCGCTTCGAAATCTGGATTGGGGCTGAAGGTGAATGTCCGGATTCGATGCGGTTGCAATTTAGCGGCGACGAGCATGGCATGCACGGTGCTGGCGGGCAGCCCGAATTCGGCTGCCAGGGTGCGCACCGTCCAGCGGCTTTGATCGTCCGGTTGCTGACACACGCGCGTCTGCACCTTGTGCCGGGTCTCGAAATCATACTTGGTGGGCCGGCCAGACCGCGGGGCGTCGCGCAAGCCCTCGACGCCATGGATGGCGAAGGACCGTCGCCACTTTCCCACTGTGATCGGCGGAATCTTCAAGGCAGCCGCGATCTGCTGATTGGTTGATCCCTCTGCTGCCGCCAAGACGATGCGACTGCGCAGGGCTAATGACTGGGGCGTCGAAGCCGAAAGTACGAACTTATCGAGAGTCTTGCGTGTCTGCACATCGAGATTGAGGGATAGCGCCACACGAGGCATAACCCAGCGTACCAGAAGTGCTTATTAATATAAACAACTATCTGTACGATGTACAAGTGCGGCCCTACTTATCGTGGTGCTCCGCTTTGGGTGCGTTGTGGGGCGGCGACTTTGCAGTTCCTCCCTTCGGTGGCGCTCTGGAGGCGGGCTGGCTCGACGGATGATAGCTTGGCGCGGCTGCCGGATGAGAAGCGGCGGCCGGCGGATGGTAAGTCGGCGCCGTTGACGGATGGTAGGTGCTGGCCGGCGCCGGATGGTAAGTCTGCGTCGTCGACGGATGGTAGGTGCTCGCCGGCGCTGGATGGTAGGTGCCGGCTGCCGCGGGGCGATATGGCGTCGCCGCTCCGGGATGTCCGAAAGCGGCCGTTTGGGCGGTCACCGCTGGATGAAAGCCGCCCGGCACGCCCACTCCCGTATGCTCGAAGACCCCGCGGTTGTACACGCCGAAGCGTCCCCGGTTGATCACCGTGGTGCTGCGTGAAATGTAAGTGGTGTGATTATATGCCACGACGCCACCGCGCCAGTTCGGGGCCCAAGCGTGATAGCCCCATCCGAAATGGGCGAAGGCGCCAATCCCAATGCCGACGCCGAAGCCGATGGTAATGCCCGCGCCCAGCGCGATTCCGCGCGGCGCAGCCCAATAATAACCGCCCCAAGGCGTAATCGGCGCGCCGAACACCAACCATGGGTTGTAATAAGGCAAGTAAATCAGCGCCGGATTCACCGGCTCAATCACCACCAAACCGCCGTTGTAGAACACCCGCTCTTGCGGAGTGCTGCGTAGAGTGCCGGCCTCTATGCGCTTGGAAGCGCATGGCCTGTACGGCATTCATCACATCGCCCGGCTGATTGTAATAAGCGTTGCCCAGAGCCGCGGTCCAGCCGTTGTTTCGAGCCATATTGTCGAGCACCGAAGGAAATTCGGTGACAGCCTTCACGCTCGGATCCCAGGGCATGCTGTCCGCCGCGGCGGCCAGGTGATCGGGAGGCGTTCCGCCGTTCTCGTGCAACCAGTTGTCGGCGTCGTTAACTTGGTCGGCAAACGTGGACGGGGCGAGCACCTGAGCCACCAGCGCGTCCGGATAAAGCGCGATCGGCGCCACTATTTGATCGAGCTGCATGGCATCCAGCGGAGCATAAGCTCCTGGCGGCGGCGCCTGGGCATAGATGCTGGTTTGTGCGAACCCTACTAGCAGCAGCGAAAGTGCGACCGCCATCGTCTGACGCGGCCATGAAGAATAATTCATCGATTCCTCCGTGCTCCTCACAGACTAAGACGCAAGCTGGCGCTGCCGGGGTTGCCGGGTTTTGCAGTGGGACGTTAGTGGACAGGCCGGGAGGCATGTCGGGGGCGACCTTCACTCGCAGGCAGAAGTGCCTAATGCCGCCTAGTTTTCGCACGGGTTGGAACACTGAGAAATTGTGGGGCGGACCCCCCTGGTCTGCGCGGGTCCTCCAGGACCGCTCGTCGCCAGGAATCTGTAAGCCCCTCGTTTTTATTGGGCTTCCGAGGTTTGGGGCCGACGGCTAGCCAGATCTGCACGGACCTGGAAGTGAGCCGTCGCCAGGACTGGCGGTTCATCGGCGGCATGGATATCTGTTGGCGCTGTCTCTCTGATCCGTACCTGCGCTCGCACATCAAGGCCAACGCGCACGGCTTCTCGTGCGACTTCTGCGAGGGTACCTTACGCAAGCACGCCAGCTCTGTGCCCTTCGACGAAGTGATGGAAATCATTGCGTCCGCGATTCGGGTCAGGTATAACGATGCCAATAATGAGACGATTCCCTGGGATGACGAAGACCACTGCCACGCTGGCACAACTTACAGCAGCTACGAGATCGTCCGCTTCGTATTCCGACACCATCAGAGAACGAGGAAGTACTTCGACAAATCATCGACTGTCTTCCAGACTACGAGTGGTGCCAGCGCAATTTCGCAAGCCTTTCCTACCGGGAACGGTACGATAGTAGCTGGGAATCGTTTTGCAACACCGTCAAACACCGAATCCGATACCTGTTTATCCGACAGCCAACCCAGCCCCATGATGATGGCATCCCGGTCGCCGAAATGCTCAATGAACTCGGAAGGGTCGTGTTGGATCATAGGTTAACCGCCGCCCTACCCAGCGGAACACGCTTTTTCCGACTGAGGTTGCACAAAAGGACGAGAACCCCACAGCGCCCGCGAATCTTGGACCACCGCCACCGGGCCGCGCAGTCAACAGCAGGATGAGCCCGGCAGGTATCTCTCTGTTCTATGGCGCGATGAACCAGCGCACAGCACGCGCGGAAACCTGCGGTCTCCAGCCGGGAAGTTCCCCGAGTACGGTACGATTGCATGCTGGACGAGCCCCCACCCGCTCCTCGTTTTGGACCTGACGAAACGTCTAGGCTCCGAGTTTCTACGATGCCGATGCGTCGTTTTCTTACGACAAAGTCGGCTTTCTCTATGACTTTATCGTCGACGTCACGCAACCCATCGAACGGAATGGTCGCGAACACATCGAGTACGTTCCAAGCCAGATCGTCACCGAGTACTTTCGCACTAGCTTCCGCGCCTCTGATGGCCAGCGCTTAGATGGCGTCGGAGATGAAAAGGACGATCGTTTGCTTCAGTTTCTTGTTCGCGTTGAACATGTCGGGACAGCAGCCGGCGGTTCCACGCGTGACCAACTTCAGCGGTGTTCTCCAGGATCGCGCGGGGAAACCGCAAACTGGCACGGTGGGGATCACGTTTTCGCTGTATGAAGAGGAGCAGGGAGGAGCGGCACTGTGGTCGGAGGTTCAGAACGTACCGCTGGATGAGCAGGGCCGTTATGCGGTCTTGCTTGGGGCCACCCGCACGGATGGACTGCCGCTGGACGTCTTTGCGAGCGGGAAGGCGCGCTGGCTGGGCATCGAGGCGCAGGGAGTGGACATGGCCGAACTGCCGCGCGTGCTGCTGGTAGGGGTGCCCTATGCGCTGAAGGCGGCGGATGCCGATACGCTGGGCGGTAAACCTGCCTCTGCCTATGCACTGGCGGCGGTTTCAGGCGGCGCCGCTCCCGCGGGAACAGAGGCGGCCGTGGGGACTGCCGGCGTGATTGGAGGACCGTCCATAGCGAGTTCGGCGGTGGCCACTAAGGATGGGGCGCATGCACGGAGCAATGCGGCTTGCAGCGCGACGAGCCCTGGTACCGCAACGGCGAATCAGGTGGCGGTATTTGACGCCAGTTGCGACGTCACAGGCAACTCCGGCTTTGTCTTCACGGGCGTCAACCTGGGAATCGGCACCTCAGCGCCACACGGCAGACTAACCGTCGCCAGCCCACCCTACACGCCGCCGTTGGGATCCTCCGGGTACGGCGCTTACAACTTCTTGTTATACGATACCGGCGCGCCCGGCACCTCCTATGGAATGGGCATAGAGGGCTGGAACATGGGCTTCAATTCCAACGGCGGCTATAAGTTCTATCAGAATGCCGGCGCGACGCCGCTGATGGTTGTCGGCGGCCAAGGCACGACGAATATCGAAATCGGCACCGCCACGGCACACGGCAGACTCACGGTCAGCAACCCACCGTACGCGCCGCCGCTGGGGTCGACCGGGTACGGCGCTTACAACTTCTTGTTATACGATACCGGCGCGCCCAGCACCTCCTATGGAATGGGCATAGAGAGCTGGAACATGGGGTTCAATTCCAACGGCGGCTATAAGTTCTATCAGAACGGCGGCGCGACGCCGCTGATGGTCGTCGGCGGCCAAGGCACGACGAATGTCGGCATCGGCACCACGACACCGGCGGCGACGCTCGAGGTCAATGGTAACACCCAGGCGGACGGCAGCATGTACGTGGATGCCGCCAACACGAATAACGGCACGGCGCTCGTCCCGGGCCTTCTTTTCGGCGGCGTCGGCGCGGGCGAAGGAATCACGTCGGCTCGCCAAAACGGGGCGACCAACCAATACGGGCTTGACTTCTATACGGACTACACTCGCCAGATGTCCATCACAAATGGTGGCCTGGTCGGTATCGGAACCGCGACTCCGGCGGCGACGCTCGAGGTCAATGGTAGCACCCAGGTCGACGGCGGCCTGTCGGCTTTTGGTTACGCCCTGGTTGGCCCCGGGTACCCAGCGGCAATTTACGCCCAAGGGGCGAATAGCGTCTCGTACGACAGCGGGTCCGACGGAGCGGACGGCATTAACGCCTTTGGCGGCACGGGCTCGAGTCTTGATGGCGACGGCGGCGTTTTCATAGGCGGTAACTCCAGCTCTGGCGGAAACGGAATCGTAGCAAACGCCGGTAGCGGTTACGCCGGGTACTTCGGCGGGGCCGTCGAGGTCCACGGCGCTCTCTCGAAAAGCAGCGGCTCATTCAAAATCGACCATCCGCTCGACCCTGCCAACAAGTATCTCTATCACTCGTTCGTCGAGTCACCCGACATGATGAACATCTACAACGGGAATGCCGTCCTGGACGCAACGGGGAGGCCGTCGTCGAGCTTCCGGACTGGTTTGCTGTGCTCAACCGCGATTTCCGCTACCAACTAACCTGCATCGGCGGCTTCGCGCCGGCTTATGTAGCCGAGGAGATCAGCAACAACAGCTTCAAGATTGCGGGAAAGCCGGGGTAAAGGTCTCCTGGCAAGTCACCGGTATTCGTCAGGACCCCTGGGCCAATGCCCACCGCATTCCTGAGAAGGGCTCACTTCGCCGAACACTTGCGCGATGGCCTTGAAAAGCGCAGCCTGGCGAACAGGTTTTACCAGAAAAGCACTTACTCCCATTCGGCTGGCGAGCGCCGCCTCTTCGCGGTCCCGATCCGACGTGAGCATCATTAGCTGTAGCCCGCGAAGGGTTTCCCTGGACCGAATCTCGCGGGTCAGCATCAGGCCATTCATAGCCGGCATATGCAGATCGAGCACGCCCAGATCGAACGGTGTTCCGCTGCGAGTCGCGTCTTCGAGCAATGTGATCGCCTCCCAGCCGGACGCTGCTGCGGTCACGCTCATCCCCGCGTTGCCAATCTGTTTCTCGAGGATGCTGCGGTTCGTCCGATTGTCGTCCACCACCAGGACCCGCTTGCCGCGCAGGCTTTCGAGGGATGCGGCGCCGGGCACGTTCTCCACC
>CAVWOT010000031.1:0-108001 GCA_963756605.1 Bryobacterales bacterium
GCGCGATGGGTGGCAACGCCCGGATGGCGCTTCGCCCGATCAACTCCATTTGATGGTCCAAGCGATGGAGGCGTGGTTTCACGCCGATAAGAAAAAGGTAGAGGAGTACTTCGGCCGAGGCTTCCGGCCAGGGGCGCTCAGCCAGCGTCCAGAAATTGATAACATTCCGAAAGCCGATCTGTTTGCGGGCCTGAAGGCGGCCACGATAGCCTGCCCAGCCAAAGGTGAGTACTCGAAGGGAGGGCACTCATTCGAGATCCTCGCGCTGATCGACCCGGCAAAAGTGAGAGCCTCATCGCCGGCGCACGCCGGACGGCTTCTCAACGTGCTTGACCGTATTTGCGCACAATGACGGTTTCGCCGCGCCCTATGTCAGCGGACAATTCGCTTAAAACACCACCGCGTAGTGCCGAGGCTCTGCGCTTCAAGTAAATTGGGGCGGCTTGTGGGATTCGAACCCACGACTTTCGGAACCACAATCCGACGCTCTACCACCTGAGCTAAAGCCGCCGTCGGGTCCCTTTCAGTTTACCAAAACGCCGCTGCCGCTATGCGTTCGCCTGCACAGGCGGGCAGATCGACTCGTTTTGGAATAAATCTCCGCCTCGCTGCCTTATGCCACTATAGGAAGTATTGTTTTCGAAACATCCGCGAACCGACGAATTCGAAACAGTTGCCTTGCCGCATCTCGACGAGTTGTACAGGACCGCGGTCCGGTTGCTCGGGGACAGCGCGAAAGCCGAAGACGTCGTGCAGGAAACCTATTTGCAAGCCTGGAAGTCGTTCGCCCGCTTTGCACCTGGCACCAATTGCCGCGCCTGGTTGTTTAAGATCCTGATCAATGCCATCCACCATCACCGGCGCGCGTGGTTCAATTGGCGCCGCGCGAAGGAGAGCGAAGACTTCCTGGAGCAAACCGCCATCCCGGCGGCGCCCGTTCCGGAGCGCATCGCACAGCGGGAAATCCTGCATGCGCTCGACCGCCTGCCAGTTGACTACCGCGCCGCTGTTCTGCTGGCGGATGTCGACGAATTCTCCTACAAGGAAATCGCCGGAATGCTCGATGTTCCCATAGGAACTGTGATGAGCCGCCTGAGCCGCGGCCGGAAGCTGTTGCGACAGCAGTTGAGCGAACTCGCGCGGGCCTATGGGATCGATCCCGCCGGTAAGGAGGGCGCATGAACAGCGCTCCGCATGCGGACGGCTGCCGACCGTTTCGCGCGCAGCTCGATGCGCATCTCAGCGGTGAGCTGGCGGAACAGCCCAGCCGGCAGTTGCAGCGGCACCTGGAGAGTTGTGCGCTATGCGCAGCCGAACTGGAAGCCCGCGCCAGCCTCCGCCGGCAGCTGCAGGCCGCGGTACGCGCCACACCCGTCGCGGCGGGATTGGATGCCAAGGTCCGGCGCGCCGTGCGGAGTGGCGTAGGGGCCTCCGTTTCGCGCGATGTCCCGCGCCGGCGCACCGGCTTGTGGGCTGTCGCGGCGGCGGCCCTGGTGATCCTTTGCGTTTTCCTGGTGGGCCGGCTACGCGTCTTGATGAACCCGGAACAAGCCATTTTACGGAAGGCTACCGGGCGTCTGGCGGCCGTGCTCAACGTGGGTTTGCAGGATCACTTGCAATGCGCCGTTTTCCGCAAGTATTCCAAACAGCCCCTCCCCGCCACCCAGATGGCCACCGATTTAGGTCCGGCATTCGCCGGCCTGGTGCCGCTGGTCCAAGCCAGGCTGCCCGCCGGCTTCCGCATCATCCAGGGTCATCATTGCAGCGCGGGCGGCCGCCAGTATACGCATCTCATCGTGGATGGCGGCGGCAAAATCCTCTCGGTGCTCCTCACGCGCGCCGAACCCGGCGAGTCGTTGGCCGGCGGCATCTATCAGCAAGGCGTCGATCGTTTTCAGGTGGTGGGATTCGAAAGCCACGACTACCTGGCTTATGTGATCTCCGATCTGGACCCACAACAGAACTTGCGGGTGGCTGCCGATCTCGCTCCTGTCGTGCGCGAGTTTCTGGCGGCGCATGCGGGGTAATTCTGCGCGCGTGCGCCGCCCCTCAGCGGAAGGCTTGGTAATCGGTCTTACTCCACGTATGTGGCCCCGCTCTGCCAGGCACTGTATGTCGTAAATCCAGGCCTTTGGGCGCGCGCTCAGGTCATTGGTGCGCTTAAGCTGCCGCTGACCCATATTTGGGTGGCCACTCCCGGAAAACCGCGGCTCGATCGCTTTGCGATAGATGGCGGGCGGCGCCTTCTCCCGACCTCACCGCCCGGCTTAGTGTGGACTGTAGACATTATGATGGCGGGGTTAGAGCGGGCCACGCGCGTCTGAAGTCCAAGCTGGGGAGAGCTACCGGACTACCGCGTGCTGGTGAGCGGCCTGCAACGTCTGCATGTTCGATCAGTAGCGCATAAGAGACGAGATCGGCGTGGTTGCGCGTAACAGGACTAAGGTGATAATCCCCAAAAATCTCTTGACACTGGTGCGCGCCTGGTTGCATATTGGGGTGTGGAACCGGGCGGGCAATCGGCCTTCCGACCCGCCAAAAGCTTAGCGCCACAAGATGGGCGGCTACCGGTTCCTAAGATAACAGCCGTTGAGTGGTGACGCGCCGGGCGCAGTTTTTTTGGCAGCGCCGCGGGTATTTGCACCGCAGCCAAACAGACTCCTGCGGCCAAAAAAAGATGTTGAGTGGGGCCGGCAGCCCGCCCGCTCGTTTTCTCTCAATGCTCATGCTCTTCCTCTCCTGTTGCTAATCAGCTTCTGTCAGGCTGATCGATTTCCGTGTAAACCATTAAACCGCGCCGCGAGAAAAAGTATGGGGTGCACTCACAAGATAATTGGATCTGTTTCTATTGTTAATGCCGATAAGAACATTTCGGACACACAACATGAAATCGATCTCGTTTCCCGCTAGAGGGGCGCGCGGCCCTCACTTGTTATTCACTGTGTTAGCGCTTTCGGCTTCGCTTTCTTATAGCAATTTAAGTGCGCAGGCCCCGCCCGTTCCGGCGGAATACCAGGCGATATACAGTTCACTCAATACGTATCTCGTTAATTTCAATACGACTTTGAATGCCCAGCCGCTCAGCCATGTTCCGCTTTTGTCCACGGCGGCGCTGGCCAATGCGGATGCCAATGCAGGTCCGCAACTGGTGAATCCAGGTACCCTAGCAGGCCTCCAACTCCAATTGAACGAGCTTAAGGCGATGGGAGTACAGGCAGTCATGGTGGAAGTCGGCTTCCCCATGCTCTATGCTCCGTTTCTCACCAGCCAAGGGCAGACGCAAGCCCAGTTTGTCAGCTTCTATCAGCAGGTCGCGCAGTTGATCCGCGCGGCGGGTCTCAAGGTCATCGTCGAGAACGACACGCTGCTGGTCAACGATGTGTCGGCCGGCTGGGATGCCGCGCCGTTCTACGCAACTTTAAGCTGGAGTCAATACCAGCAAGCGCGCGCGCAGACCGCGTCGACCATCGCGCAGACCATGCAGCCGGATTACCTGGTGGTGGTGGAAGAGCCCAGCACGGAAGCCAACAACAGCGGGCAAAGCCAAGCCAACACTCCGGCCGGATCGGCCTCCCTGTTAAGCCAGATCCTGGCGAGCGTGGAGCAGGCCAGAGTACCGGGTATGAAGGTTGGCGCTGGTACGAGCGCCTCGCAAGCGAATGCCGTGTCGTTCATCCAGCAATATGTGGCCCAGCCGGTGGATTTCATCGACTTCCACATTTATCCCGTCAATCTCAATTTCCTGCCGGTCGCATTGAACATCGCCAGCACCGCCGCGGCGGCCGGTAAGCCCGTCGCCATGACGGAATGCTGGCTGTGGAAGATCGCGGACTCCGAAGTGGGCGTGGTAACCGCCGACCAGGCGCGGGCGCGGAATCCATTTAGTTTTTGGGCGCCGCTGGACGCGTATTTTATCCAGACCATGCAAAACCTCGCGAAGCATACGCAAATGCTTTTTATGGATCCGTTCATCACGTCGTACTGGTCCACCTATCTGCCCTACACCAGTTCCATGGATGACCTGACGCCCGGCGCGATCTTGAGCCAGGAGACTGCCCAGGAGAACCTGAATCAGCAGGATGCGATTTACACCAGCACCGCGATGAGCTATTACACCTCGCTGGTCTCGCCACCCGACAAAACTCCTCCATCGATTCCCACCGGTCTCGCCGGCGGATCGGGCGACCCGAATACGACAGCCATAAACTGGGATGCATCCACCGACAATGTAGGCGTGGCGGGTTATTATGTGTGGCGCAACGGCGCGCGTGTCGCCACCACGGCCAATCTGTATTATCAGGATTCCGGGCTCGCGGAGAATACCACGTATACTTACACCATCGAGGCCTTCGACTTGGGGGGGAACGTTTCGGCTGCCTCCCTCCCGCTCAGCGTCACGACCAAGGATACAACGCCGCCCAGCACGCCAACCAATGTGGCGGCCACGGCGAGTTCCTGCCAGCTTGTAAAGCTTTCATGGTCGCCATCTACCGATAATGTCGGAATCGGGGGCTATTTGGTGTTCTGGGGACCTTCTCCCGCAAGTCTCACCCAGTTAGTACGCACTCCAGCCACGGTCACGGCATACACCAGTTACCCGTTGAACTGCGGGACCAAGTATTACTACGGCGTAGAGGCGATCGATACAGAGGGGAACACCTCCGCGATGTCCACGGTCACATCGATTACCACTCCGAATCCGCCCTCTCCACCCAAAGGTCTGGCAGCCACGGCCGCCTCGGCCACCCAAGTCGGCCTGACATGGTCGGCAGCCGCCAGCGGCGGCCTACCAGTCAATTACTATCATGTTTACCGCGGCCCTTCGCCTTCAGGACTCAGCCAGATCGTCATCGACCCGCAGACCTCCTATACGGACACTTCCGTGAGCCCTTCCACCACATACTACTACGCCCTCGAAGCGGCCGATTCGGGCGGGGATCTGTCGGCTATGTCCGCGGTGGTGTCCGTCACTACGGCAGCGCTGCCCGCCGCGCCCACGAACGTGGTGGTCGCAGCGACGTCCAACAGCAAACTCAACCTGACCTGGTCCGCCGGGGTGAGTGGCGGCCTACCCATCAACTACTATCATGTGTTCCGTGGAACGACGCCTGCCAATCTCACTCAGGTGGCCATCAACTCGCAGACCTCGTACTGGGATGTAACAGTGACTGCGGGAGCTACATACTATTATGGCGCGGAATCGGCGGATTCGGGAGGCGACCTGTCGCCTATGTCCGCCATCGTTAAGGTCACCATACCGTCGGCGCCGGCGGCGGTAACCAACCTGACGGCCACGCCCGTCTCCACTTCGAAGATCAGCCTGACCTGGTCCGCGGCGGCCAGCGGTGGCCTGCCGATCCAGAGCTACACCGTGCTGCGGGGCGCTACCGCAGCCAGCCTGAGCCAGGTGGCGACGACCGGGCAGACTACCTACACAGATCCGTCCGGTTCTCCGTCGACCACATACTACTATGCGGTCCAGGCGACTGACACAGGCGGCGACGTTTCGCCGCTGTCTGCGACCATGTCGGCCACCACGCCGGCGCTGCCCTCGGCGCCCACGAACGTAGCGGCGACCGTCCCCAGCAAGAGCCAGGTGGCTCTAACGTGGGCGGCGGCGCCTAGCGGGATGCCGCTGGCTTCCTATACCGTCTTCCGCGGGACTACCGCATCGAACCTGACATCGCTGAAGACCATCTCCGCCGGCCAGTTATACGCTTATGATACTACTGTATCTTCGGGCAACAAATATTACTACGCCGTCCAGGCCAAGGATACCGGCGGTGCCCTTTCTCCCATGTCGGCCGCCGTCGCGGTCACTACGCCGTAACGACTATCAAATAAGCAGTTCGTGCACCGGCCGCGCCACAAGCGCGGGCGGCGCTTTCGTTTTAGCAGCGGGCCGTTTACCGGCTTCCGCCACATCGGCCTTTGGGGATAGAGTTTCATCGCAGAGTCCGGCGGCCGCCCATCATTTCTCACGTTACTTTCTCTCTCTACTGTTGTTCATTAACTTCCGTTGGCTCATCGATTTCTGAGTAATTTCATTAACCACGCAGCCCGAGAATAAGTGTGGAAGCAGCAAACACTATAAATAGATCCGAATCTATTCTTACCTAACGATAGGAATGCTTCGGGCGCTACAACATGAAATCGAACTTGTTCCCCTTTGTAGGGTCGCGCGGCCCTTGCTTATTTACTGGGTTATCGCTTTTGGCTTCGCTCTCTTATTGCAATTTAAGAGCGCAAACTCCGCCCGTTCCGGCGGAATACCAGGCGATGTACAGTTCACTCAATACTTATCTCGTTAATCTCAATACGACTTTGAATGCGGAACCACTGAGTCAGCTTCCGCTTTTGTCCACGGCAGCGCTGGCCAATGCGGACGCCAATGCGGGTCCGCAACTGGTGAATCCGGGCACCATGGCGGGCGTCCAACTGCAACTGAACGAGCTCAAGGCCATGGGAGTACAGGCGGTCATGGTGGAAGTCGGCTTCCCCATGCTCTATGCTCCGTTTCTCACCAGCCAGGGGCAAACGCAAGCCCAGTTCGTCAACTTCTATCAACAGGTCGCGCAGATGATCCGCGCCGCCGGCATGAAAGTCATCGTCGAGAATGACACGCTGCTGGTCAATGATGTGTCGGCCGGCTGGGATGCCGCGCCGTTCTACGCCACTTTAAGCTGGAGTCAATACCAGCAAGCGCGCGCGCAGACCGCCTCGACCATCGCGCAGACCATGCAGCCGGATTACATGGTAGTGGTGGAAGAGCCCAGCACAGAGGCCAACGACAGCGGGCAAAGCGAAGCCGACACGCCCACCGGATCGGCCGCCCTGTTAAGCCAGATCCTGGCGAGCGTGGAGCAGGCCGGAGTGCCGGGCATGAAGGTTGGCGCTGGTACGAGCGCCTCGCAAGCGAATGCCGTGTCGTTCATCCAGCAATATGTGGCCCAGCCGGTGGATTTCATCGACTTCCACATTTACCCCGTCAATCTCAATTTCTTGCAAGTCGCATTGAACATCGCCAGCACCGCGGCGGCGGCCGGTAAGCCCGTCGCTATGACGGAATGCTGGCTGTGGAAGATCGCGGACTCCGAAGTCGGCGTGCTGACCGGCGACACGGTGCGGGCGCGGAATCCGTTCAGCTTTTGGGCGCCGCTGGACGCTTATTTTATCCAGACCATGCAAAACCTGGCGAAGCATACGCAAATGCTCTTTATGGATCCGTTCATCACTTCGTACTACGCCGCCTATCTGCCATATGACAGTTCCACCGAGAATCTGACGCCCAGCGCGATCTTGAGCCAGGAGAATACCCAGGAGAACCTGAATCAGCAGGATGCGATCTACACCAGCACCTCCATGAGTTATTACACGTCGCTGGTCTCGCCAGCCGACAAAACGGCTCCATCGGTTCCCGCCGGTCTCGCCGGCGGATCGGGCAACCCGAATACGACAGCCATAAACTGGGATGCATCCACGGACAATGTAGGTGTGGCCGGTTATTATGTGTCGCGCAGCGGCTCGCGTGTCGGCACCACGGCCAATCTGTATTATTTGGATTCCGGGCTCGCGGAGAACACCACGTATACTTACACCATCGAGGCCTTCGATCTGGGTGGAAACGTCTCGGCCCCCTCCCTTCCGCTCATCGTCACGACCGAGGATACCACCCCGCCCAGTACGCCAGCCAACGTGACGGCCACCGCAAGTTCCTGCCAACTGGTGACCCTGTCGTGGTCCCCATCCACCGATAATGTGGGAATCGGCGGCTATTTCGTGTTCTGGGGACCCTCGCCCGCAACGCTCACTCAATTAGTACGCACTCCCGCCACGGTCACGACGTACACCAGTTACCCGCTGAACTGCGGGACTAAGTATTACTATGGCGTCGAGGCTGTCGATACATCCGGGAACACCTCCACGATGTCCACGGTCATATCGATTACGACTCCGAAGCCGCCGACTCCACCCAAAGGTCTGACAGCCACTGCCGCCTCGGCCACCCAAGTCGGCCTGACATGGTCGGCGGCCGCCAGCGGTGGACTACCCGTGACTTTTTATCATGTATATCGCGGCACCGCGCCTTCGCCCCTCAGCCAGATCGTCATCGATCCGCAGACCTCCTTTACAGACACTTCCCTGAGCCCTTCCACCGAATACTATTACGCCATCGAGGCCGCCGATTCGGGAGGGGATCTGTCCGCCATGTCCGCGGTTGTGTCCGTCACAACGCCGGCGCTGCCTACCCCGCCTACCAACCTGGTGGGAGCAGCGGCATCCAGCAGCAAGCTCAACCTGACCTGGTCGGCCGGGGTGAGCGGCGGTCTGCCCATCAACTACTATCATGTGTTTCGTGGAACGACGCGTGCCAATCTCACTCAGGTGGCCATCGACCCGCAAACCTCCTACCGGGATGTAACAGTGACGGCGGGGGCTATATATTATTACGGCGTCGAGTCGGCGGATTCGGGAGGCGATCTGTCGCCCATGTCCGCCCTCGTCGAGGTCACCATACCGTCGCCGCCGGCGGCAGTGACCAACCTGACGGCCACGCCCGTCTCTTCTTCGAAGATCAGCTTGACCTGGTCCGCGGCGGCCAGCGGCGGACTGCCGATCAAGAGTTATAGCGTGTTCCGGGGCACCATCGCATCAAGTCTGAGCCAGGTGGCGACCACCGGGCAAACCACCTATATGGATCCGTCCGGTTCTCCGTCGACCAGGTATTACTATGCGGTCCAGGCGACTGATACAGGTGGCGACGTTTCGCCGCTGTCCGCGACCGTGTCGGCCACCACGCTGGCGCTGCCCTCGGCGCCCACGGACGTTGCGGCCACCGCCCCCGGCAACAACCATGTCAACGTGACCTGGACGGCGGCGGCAAGCGGCATGCCGCTGGCTTCCTACACCGTCTTCCGCGGGACTACCGCTGCGAACTTGACATCGCTGAAGACAGTCTCCGCCAGCCAGTCGTACGCTAGTGACACTACCGTATCGGCGGGCGATACATATTATTACGCAGTGCAGGCCAAAGACACGGGCGGCAATCTCTCTCCCCTGTCGACTACCGTCGCGGTTACTACGCCGTAACCATCGCCCCCACAAGCATTCCGTGCGCCGGCCGTGCCACAAGCGCGGGCGGCGCTTTCGTCTTAGCACACAGACGACGAATAAAAATCAGTCGACAAACCGTGCCGGCTAGCAGCTTTTGCCACGCTGGCCCGGAATAGAGTTTTGATGAAAGGTCCGGCGGTTGCCCGTTAATTTTTTCATGTTATTGTTTTCTTTCCTTCCTGCGCATTAGATTCTGTTAGCCTCATCGATCTCTTAGTAACTTCATTTACCACCTGAGAATAAGTATGTAATTAGTGAACAATAGAAATGGATCCTATTATATTTTACTGACCGATAGGAATACATCGTGCGCTACAACATCAAACCGAACCTGTTCCCCTTTGTAGGGTCGCGTGGCCCTTGCTTAATTACTGTGTTATCGCTTTTGGCTTCGCTCTCTTATAGCAATGTAAGAGCGCAAGCCCCGCCGGTTCCGGCGGAATTTCAGGCGACGTACAGTTCACTCAATACGTATCTCGCTAACTTCAATACGACTTTGAATGCCCAGCCGCTGAGCAATCTTCCGCTTCTGTCCACGGCGGCTCTGGCCAATGCGGACGCCAATGCGGGTCCGCAACTGGTGAATCCGGGTACCATGGCGGGCCTCCAACTGCAATTGAATGAGCTTAAGGCAATGGGAGTACAAGCGGTAATGGTCGAAGTCGGCTTCCCCATGCTCTATGCTCCGTTTCTCACCAGCCAGGGGCAAACGCAAGCCCAGTTCGTCAGCTTCTATCAGCAGGTCGCGCAGCTGATCCGCGCCGCGGGTCTCAAGGTCATCGTCGAGAATGACACGCTGCTGGCCAATAGTGATGTGTCGGCCGGTTGGGATGCCTCTCCCTTCTACGCCACGTTAAGCTGGAGCCAATACCAGCAAGCGCGCGCGCAGACTGCGTTGACCATTGCGCAGACCATGCAGCCGGATTACCTGGTGGTGGTGGAAGAGCCCAGCACGGAAGCCGGCAACAGCGGGCAAAGCCAAGCCGACACTCCCGCTGGATCGGCCTCTCTGTTAAGCCAGATCCTGGCGAGCTTGGAGCAGGCCGGCGTACCGGGCATGCAGGTGGGGGCTGGCACCAGCGCCTCGCAGGCGAATGCCGTGTCGTTCGTCCAGCAATATGTGGCCCAGGCGGTGGATTTCATCGACTTCCACATCTACCCGGTCAATCTTAATTTCCTGCCAGTCGCATTGAACATCGCCAGTACGGCCGCGGCGGCCGGCAAGCCCGTCGCCATGACGGAATGCTGGCTGTGGAAGTTGGCGGACTCCGAAGTCGGTGTGCTGACCGCCGACCAGACGCGGGCGCGGAATCCGTTCAGCTTCTGGGCGCCGCTCGACGCGTACTTTATCCAGACCATGCAAAACCTCGCGCAGCATACGCAGATGCTCTTTATGGATCCGTTCATCACGGCCTACTATGCCGCCTATCTGCCCTACAACAGTTCCACCGACAATCTGGCGCCCGGCCCGATCTTGAGCCAGGAGAATGTCCAGGAGAACCTGAATCAGCAGAATTCGGTTTACACCAGCACCGCGATGAGCTATTACGCGTCACTGGTTTCGCCACCCGACAAAACTCCTCCGTCGATTCCCAGCGGTCTCAACGGCGGATCGGCCAGTCCTACTACGACAGCCATAAATTGGGCCGCATCCACCGACAATGTAGGTGTGGCGGGTTATTACGTGTCCCGCAACGGCTCGCGTGTCGCCACCATAGCCAGCCTGTATTATCTGGATTCCGGGCTCGCGGAAAGTACCACGTATAATTACACCATAGAGGCTTTCGATCTGGGCGGAAACGTTTCAGCTCCGACGCTCCCGCTCAGCGTCACGACCGAGGATACCACACCGCCCAGCACGCCAACCAACGTGACGGCCACCGCGAGTAATTGCCAACTTGTGACCCTGTCGTGGTCCCCATCCACCGATAATGTGGGAATCAGCGGCTATTTCGTGTTCTGGGGACCTTCGCCCGCAACACTCACCCAGTTAGTACGCACTCCCGCTACGATAACGACATACACGAGTTATCCCCTGAACTGCGGGACCAAGTATTACTACGGGGTAGAGGCGATCGACACATCCGGGAACACCTCGGCGATGTCGACAGTCATATCGATTACCACTCCGAAGCCGCCCAATCCACCCAAAGGTCTGGCAGCCAAGGCCGCTTCGGCGACTCAAGTCGGCCTGACGTGGTCGGCAGCCGCCAGCGGTGGACTACCCGTCAATTACTATCATGTTTACCGCGGGACGTCGCCTACAGGACTCAGCCAGATCGTCATCGATCCGCAGACCTCCTATACGGACACTTCCTTGAGCCCTGCCACCACATACTACTACGCCATCGAAGCGTCCGATACGGGTGGGGATCTGTCCGCGATGTCCGCGGTTGTGTCCGTAACTACACCAGCGCTGCCGGCCGCGCCCACGAACCTGGTGGCCACACCGGCGTCCAGCAGCAAACTCAACCTGACCTGGTCTGCCGGGGTGAGTGGCGGCCTGCCCATCAACTACTATCATGTGTTCCGTGGAACCACGTCTTCCAATCTCACCCAGGTGGCCATCGACTCTGAGACCTCCTACTGGGATACCGGCGTGACGGCCGGGGCTACATACTATTACGGCGTCGAGTCGGCGGATTCGGGAGGCGACCTGTCGCCCATGTCCGCCCTGGTCGAGGTCACCATACCGTAGGCGCCGGCGGCGGTAACCAACCTGACGGCCACGCCGGTCTCCACTTCGAAGATTAGCGTGGCCTGGGCGGGGGCGGCCATTGGCGGCCTGCCGATCCAGAGCTACAGCGTGCTGCGAGGCGCGACCGCAGCCAGCCTGAGCCAGGTGGCGCCTCCGGATCTCCATCGACCCCATATTATTATGCGATCCAGGGGACGGATATAGGCGGCGACGTTTCGCCGCTGTCCGCGACCGTGTCGGCCACCACGCCGGCGCTGCCTCTGGCCCACGGACGTCGCTGCGACCGTACGGAGAACGAGCAAGGTTGCGGTGACCTGTCTCCGCCAGCGAGTTGTCCGCTAATGACACTACCCGATCGTCGCGGTCACTACGCCGTAGCGATCTGCACATAAACGATCGGTCGCCGGCTGTGCCACAAGCGCGGCCGGCGTTTTCGTCTTTCCCCAACCTCCTGCCTACTTCCGCTACACTGATGGTTCCAGGCAATTCCCAGGTTACCGAACGTGAACGCCGTCGAATTTCAGGCTGTCTCCAAGAGTTACTCTATTTATGACTCACCGGGCGACCGTCTGAAAGAGCTGCTCTCGCTGAACCGGTTGAAGTGCCACAAAGATTTTTGGGCAGTGCACGATGTCAGCTTCGAGGTCCAGCGCGGCGAGACCTTCTGCCTGATCGGCGAAAACGGGTCCGGAAAGAGTACGCTGCTGCAGATGGTGGCCGGTATTCTGCATCCCACCAGCGGTTCGCTTAAGGTGACCGGGCGGGTATCGGCTTTGCTCGAGTTGGGCGCCGGATTCAATCCGGAATTCACGGGACGCGACAACGTCTACTTAAATGGTTCTATTCTGGGCCTGACTACCCGGCAGATCGATCGGTGCTACAAAGACATCGAAGAGTTCGCCGAGATCGGCGAATTCATCAACCAGCCGGTGAAGACCTATTCGAGCGGCATGGTGGTCCGGCTGGCATTTGCCGTAGCCATCAACGTGGATCCGGAAATTCTGCTGGTGGATGAAGCGCTGGCCGTGGGCGACTTATATTTTCGCCAGCGCTGCATGCGCAAAGTGCACGAACTGCGTACGCGCGGCATCACCATTCTGTTTGTTTCCCATGCCATCGCGGACGTGAAAGCCATCGGCGACCGCGCGTTATGGCTGGAGCACGGCCGCATCCGGGAAATCGGCGAAACCGACCGCGTGGCGGCCAAATATCTGGCGGCCATGGTGGAAAAGGATTCGGCGTACCTGTTGCTGAAAGGCTCGCCTGAGCGTGCGCACACCGGCTCACAGGTGCGTGCCCCGGAAATTGTCGAGCATATTCCGAACATCGATCACCGCTATGGCGACGGCCGCGCCGAAATATTGGGCATCGCGGTACTCGATGCGCAAGGCGATCCGGTACACTTGTTGCAGCCATCCCAGCGCGTCACCGTGCGCATCAGCGTACGCGCCCACGCCGGTATCCCGCGACCCATCGTGGGCTTCATGATGCGCAACCATCTGGGCATCGATTTCTCCGGCACCAACACGGCGCGCGAAGGCTACGATCTGCCCGCCATGACGCCGGACGACGTCTACACAGTGGATTTTCATCTGGAAATGCCGGAGTTGTATCCCGCCTCGTTTTCTTTTTCGCCGGCCATCGCGGACGGCACGCTGTTGGGCTACACCATGTGCGACTGGATCGACAACGCCATCGCGCTGCAGATGGGCCATTCGCCGGGTGAGATCTACGGATTTCTGCGCCTGCCGTGCCGCGTGGAGGTGAATGCGCGGCTGGCGGGGCGGCTCGCGTCACAAGCCCGGGAGAGCCATGTTGGTTGAGTTCACCGGCGAACGCGTCATTCCGGGCCAGGTGGATCCCGACCTGTTCAACGAGCACCTGTCGCGCTACGCCTTCGCGGCGCGGCTGGCCCGCGGCAAACGCGTATTGGATGCCGGCTGCGGCGCGGGTTACGGCGCGGCGGAACTGGCCAAATCGGCGCTATCGGTGGTGGGCGCGGACATCGCGCCCGAAGCGGTGGCCTTCGCGCGCGAGCATTATAGACTGCCGGGCCTGCAGTTCGAACGGGCTTCCTGTACCGAATTACCGCATCCCGGCGCGGTCTTCGACCTGGTAGTAGCTTTCGAGGTGATCGAGCACCTGGAAGGGTGGCGCGATTTCCTGATAGAAGCGCGGCGCGTGCTCGCGCCCACCGGCCAATTCATCGTCTCCACGCCGAATAAGCTCTACTACGCGGAATCCCGCAGCCGCGCTGGAGCCAATCCGTTTCACGCGCACGAATTCGAATTCGACGAGTTCCAACGCGCGCTGGCCGCGGTGTTTCCGCATATTTCACTTTTCCTGGAGAACCATGTAGAGAGCGTCGCGTTTCGTCCACTGCAAGCGGGTGCGATAGAGGCCAACGCCGAGGTACGCGTGGATGGTGGTGAAAGTCCGCCCGCGGAATCGCACTTTTTCGTCGCGGTGTGCGCGCATCGTCCACAGACCGGCAGCCCGACGTTTGTGTATGTTCCGAGCGCGGCCAACGTGCTGCGCGAAAGGGAAACGCATATCGCACTACTCGAAGGCGAGTTGCTGCAGAAGAACCAGTGGCTGGCCGCAACTCAGCGCGATCTGGCGGATTTGGATCTCGCCCATCGCCGGCAAACGGCGGACCTGGAAGAAAGCAACCGCTGGGCCGAACTGCTGAACGCGGAAGTAGCGGCAGGCGGCGCGCGCATTCAGGAATTGCAGGACGAATTGGCTGCCGCGCAGTCCGCCGCGCAAGCCCGGATTTCCGAACTCGACCGCGAGATCGCCGCCAAGTCGGATTGGGCGCTGCAGCTGAATGCGCAACTCGAAGCCAAAATGCAAGAGCTGGCGCAATGCGTTGAGTATCTGCACAGCGCGGAGAAGACCGTGGAAGAGCGCACCCGCTGGGCGCAGGCGCTGAACGCCGAAGTGGAGCAGCTTCGCCGCAAGCTGGATTTGCTGGAGTCGTCGCGCTGGGTGCGGTTGGGCCGCCGCGTCGGGCTGGGACCTGACGCCGATCCACAATGATCCCAGTGGCGCGCGTCCTCGGTACGCTCTTTCTGCTGCTCATTTCCCCGCTGATGTGGCTGGCTGCCGTCGCCTTGCTGGCGGTTGCCGATCTGGCGTGGCTGCTGGCCGGCCGGCGAACTGCGCCGCGCAACCAGGCATGCCGGCGGAATGCGGCGAGTGTGGTCATTCCCAATTGGAATGGGCGCGACCTGTTGGCCCAATATCTGCCGTCGGTAATCACGGCGCTGGCCGGTAATGCGGAGAACGAAATCGTAGTCGTAGACAACGGCTCCACAGATGGCAGCGCCGATTTCGTGCGGCAGGCATTTCCGGGCGTGACGCTGCTTCCGCTCGAACGGAATCTGGGGTTCGGCGGCGGCTCGAACGCCGGCTTCCGTGCCGCGCGGAACGATATCGTGGTCCTGCTGAACAGCGACATGCAGGTCTCGCCGGAGTTCCTGGCGCCGCTCCTCGAAGGCTTCGAAGACGAATGCGTGTTCGCTGTCTCCTGCCAGATCTTCTTTCGCGACCCCGCCCGGCGCCGCGAGGAAACCGGCCTCACCGAAGGCTGGTGGCAGGATGGCGGATTGAAAGTGCGGCATCGCGTCGACCCGGCCATCACCGGCCTGTTCCCGTGCTTCTATGGCGGCGGCGGTTCCTGCGCTTTCGATCGGCGTAAATTTCTGGAACTGGGCGGGTTCGACGAGTTGCTCGCGCCTTTCTATCTGGAAGATACCGACCTCGGCTACCAGGCGTGGAAACGCGGCTGGAAGGTGCTGTATCAGGCGCGCAGCGTCGTCTACCACGAGCATCGCGGCACCATCGGCAAGCGCTTCAGCGAGGCACAAATCCAGGCAGTGCTCAAGAAGAACTACCTGCTGTTCACCTGGAAGAATATCCACGATTGGCGGAGGCTGGCTGGGCACTTCTTCTTCAGTTATGCCGGCGCGGTGCTCAGCCTGGCCGGCGACGTGCCCGGCCGCGCCAACCTGGATGGCTGGTGGCGTGCATTTCGCCAGCTTCCGGGCGCCATCCGTTCCCGCTGGCGGGCGCACGGCCTGGCCGTGGTGGACGATACCGAAGCGTTCCGCAGGCCGCTTGGTGGATACTTCCGCGATCGATTCGAAGCGGACCGGCCGGGGACTCCTGCCATTCTGCGCGTCCTGTTCGTTTCCCCATATCCCATCTGCCCGCCGGTGCATGGCGGCGGCGTGTTCATGTATCAGACGCTGCGCGAACTGTCCCGGCGTGCGCACGTGCACGTGGTAGCTATGCTCGACGATATATCCCAGGCGCCCGCGCAGGAGGAGTTGCGCGGCTTCTGCGCATCTGTCGAGTTATTGGTGCGTCCGCCGCGCCCGGCTACGGCCGGTTCCATACGGCCGCACGCAGTCGCGGAGTTCGCGAACGACGATCTGGCGTGGTTGATTCACCGCCAGACTTTTGTACAGCAGATCGACGTGGTGCAGCTCGAGTACACGCCCCTGGGCCAATACGCGTGCGCCTATCGCCGCATTCCCACCGCTCTGTTTGAGCACGATATCTATTTCCAATCCATCGCCCGCAGCCTGGCGTACATGCCCGGAACATTGGCCCGCGTCAAGGCGCGATACGAGTATCTGCGGGCGCTGCGCTATGAATTGCGCATGCTGCCGCGTTGCGACCGGGTGCAGGTTTGCACGCGGGAAAACGGCGATTACCTGGCCGGCTTTCTGCCTCGCAAAAGCACGCGCTCTGCCTGGATGCAGGCGGGATTGCGTGCGGCTATAGACACCACGCGCTATCGTTTTTCCCCGGCCGCGCGCGAACCGTTCACCATGCTGTTTCTGGGCAGCTTCCGGCACACGCCGAATGCGGTGGCTCTCGAATGGTTCGTCGACCAGGTTCTACCCCGTATTGTGGCGGGCCAGCCGGAGGCGCGGCTGGTGGTGGTCGGTTCGGATGCGCCGCCGCGGCACCCTTATGCGGATCGCGCGCCGGCCATCGAGATCCGCGGGTTTGTGGAGGATGTGCGCGAGCCGCTCAGCCGTTATGCGGTGTTCGTGTGCCCGGTCCGCGCCGGTTCAGGCGTGCGGGTGAAGCTGCTGGAAGCCTACGCCAGTGGCATTCCGGTGGTCTCGACGCGCATTGGAGCGGAGGGCCTGGCAGCGCAGGATGGCGAGTTCTGTTTGCTCGCGGATGATCCTGGGGCTTTCGCGGAGCAGGTGCTGCGGATTTTCGACGACCCGCCTTTCGCCTGCGGGATGGCCACACGCGCGCGCGCCGAGGTCGTGGCCAACTGGGACATGGCCACCGTCACTGGGCGCTTAGTCGAGAGCTATTGGGACGCCCTGCACGAAAAAAATCCTACTTGGTTTTCGGGGTCAGATCCTGTTTAAGCTGCTTTACCACGCGCTCGGCGGTGTGATCCAGCTCGTGCGGACTGGAGTTCTTGGGCTTTTCAAAGACGGACCATAACACTTGCCGCGACTTTACATCGACCAGGAAGATGGTTCCGCGGCCGCGGCCGCCGACACCCATGCTCCCGACACTCTCGGCCTTGTTGGCGGTATTCGCCAGAATCGACGCGGGGCTCTGGAACGCGTGTGGCGATGTTTGGTCCGTCTTTTCTTTGGCGGCTGCCTCTTTGGCCTTGGCCGCTTCTTTGGCTTCCGGATCGGGCGGCGGCGGATACAAATCCTTCAGACGGTTCTCGAACGGCATACCCAACTGGTCCGTGATGATGCTGTCGGCCTTGGCGGGATCGGCGACTACCTGCAGCACATGCATGCGGATAAGCCGGTTGGCGATGAACTGGTCGAGGCTGTGGCCCATGGGCAGCAGGTACACGGTGTGTGTCGTGGTGAGTTCCGCGGCGGGCGCGAGACTCAGGCAGCAGATCAGCGTGACGGCCCACTTCATGTTATTTCTCATCATAACAATAGACGCTTGATCGCCCCCATAAAGACGATACGATGGAGGGCGGGCTTAAGCCGGCGCGGGGCTTCAGGCCCGCTGCAGATCCGCGGATAATGTACAAAGGCGACACGATCACAGTCATCATCCCGTGCCTGAATGAGGAGCAGGGCATCGAGCGCGTGCTGCGCAGCATGCCCGAATTTGTCGACCAGGTCATCGTGGTGGATAACGCCTCCACGGACCGCACTTCGCACGTGGCCGCGGCGCTGGGGGCGCAAGTGATACGCGAAGATGTGCGCGGCTATGGCCGTAGTTACAAGCGCGGGTTCGGCGACGCCACCGGCGATCTTATCATCACGCTGGATGGCGATCATAGTTATCCGCCGGATGCTATCTCGTATCTCTTAGAGGCCTTCCGTCATTTGAAGGTGGACTTCCTGAACGCTTCGCGCTTTCCCGTGCGCGACCGCCAGGCGATGAGTATCAAACACCATTTCGGCAACCTGATGCTGTCGGTGGCTATGTCGATCCTCTATTTCCGCTGGGTGCGGGACTCGCAATCCGGCATGTGGGTGCTGCGGCGCTCCATCCTGAAGGACATGGATCTGGAAGCGGACGGCATGGCGTTCTCCGAGGAGATCAAGATCGAAGCGCTGAAGAACCCGCGCGTGCGCTTTGGCGAGATCTCCATCATGTATACGTCGCGCATCGGCGAGAAGAAGCTGAATCCCTGGCGCGATGGCCTGCACAACCTGCTGTTTCTGGTGAAGAAGCGGCTGCCGCGGCGCAAACGCAAATCATGACGGGCGGCGAGGTCACGGTGGTAGTGCCCGTGTGGAACCGGCGCGAATTGCTGGAAACGCTGCTATGTGGATTGCGGGGGCAGACCGAGGCGCCCGCGGAAGTGCTGGTGTTGGATGACGGCTCCGGCGACGGTTCGGCAGAGATCGCCGAATCCCTGGGGGCCAGGGTGATTCGCATGGGCGGGCATGGCGGATTTGCGCGCGCCGTAAATCGGGGGATTCGGGAAAGCCGCACGCCGCTTATCGCGGTCGTCAATAATGACGTGGAGCTGTCTGCTGACTGGATGGAGCGACTGCTGGCCGCATTCGAGGCGAAGGTCTGGTTCGCCACCGGCCGGATTTTGCAGGCGACCGACCGAACCCGAGTCGATGCCACCTATGACGCGCCCTGCCGCGGCGGGACTGCATGGCGCGTGGGCCACGGCTTGCCCGATGGGCCGCTGTTTCGCACGGCGCGCAAGATCCAGGTCGCACCTTTTACCGCGGCGCTATTTCGCGCCACACTGTTCGACGAAGTTGGACTGCTCGATGAACGTTTCGAGTCGTATCTGGAAGATGTGGATTTCGGGCTGCGCTGTGCTCTGGCTGGTTGTGCGGGGCAGTACGTGCCGGATGCCGTCGCCTGGCACGCGGGAAGCGCGACACTGGGGCGCTGGCATCCCGAAACCACTCGCCGCATCGCGCGCAACCAGGTCTTACTCGTCGCCAAGCATTATCCCGCGCGGCTGCTGATCAGGTATGGGTGGCCCATCGTCGTCGCGCAGGGCTTGTGGGGTCTGGTGGCCCTGCGTCACGGGCGAGGATGGCCGTGGCTGCGCGGTAAGGTGGAAGGGATGCGCCGGTTCGCCGAAATGCGCGGGCGTTTCGACGCAGTTACTCAACTTGCCGCTACGGAATCCATTCTTTGCCAAGGCGAGCAGGAAATCCGTCGCGTGCAGCGGGAATCCGGGAAAGATTCTTACTGGACGCTGTACTTTCTTCTCACAGCGAGTGGGGCAAAGTGACACATGGGTGAGGCTGGTATCGTGATCGTGACACACGAATCGGAGTCCGAAATCGGCGCCTGCCTGGACAGCGCAGTACCTACCGGGGCTGAAATCGTGGTGGTGGATAATGCTTCGAAGGACCACACCTGCCGGGAGGTGTCTCGCCGAAATGTACGGCTTATTCCAAATTGCGAGAATCGTGGATTCGCTGCGGCAGTGAACCAAGGCGTGCGTGCGCTCGAGACGCCGTTTGTCTTGTTGTTGAACCCTGACACGCATCTCGCAGCGCCGCTCGATGCATTAGTTGAGTGTTGCCGCCGCCCGGGCGTGGCAGCCGCAGGCGGCAAATTGGTGGACGCCGCCGGTCACCCGCAGATCGGTTTTGCGGTACGCAGCCTGCCCTCACCCGCAGCCTTGATGTGCGAGGCTCTAATGATTAATCGGCTATGGCCGCACAATCCTGTCAATTGGCACTACCGTTGCTTAGGTTTCGACTTCTCTGTGCCGGGTGAAGTAGAACAACCGGCAGGCGCGTTCCTTATGATCCGCCGCGCTGCGTGGCAGGAGTTGAACGGATTTGACGAGCGGTTCTACCCGCTCTGGTTCGAAGATGTGGATTTCTGCTGGCGCTGCCGGCAAGCCGGCTACCGCATATGCTACACGCCGCACGCTGTAGCTAAACACACGGGCGGCCATTCCTTAGCAAAAATTTCGCTGGAGAACCGGCAGCTTTACTGGTATCGTAGTTTACTAGGGTTCGCAGCCAAGCACTACCGGTCTAGTAATACTAGAATGGTTTGCGCGGCTGTGTTGCTTGGAACCATACCCAGGATGTTTTGGGGAATGGCGGCATTTCGAAGCCTGACGCCCATCGCAGTATACACTAAGGTGATGGCGCTGGCCGGCAAGACTTTCATCCGGCCAGCCGGGTGAGTACTTTTTTGCCTTGTTCCCGCGGTCTGGGGCTAACGGATGTACCAGTTGATCGGCGTCATTTCAGGTTCGAGTTCATGTCCCATAACGACTTCGTATCTGTCACGATCGTAACTTACAATAGCGGCCGTTTTATCAAGAGATGCCTGGAATCGGTGTTGGAGCAGCGGTACCCTTATAAGGAAGTCATCGTCATCGACAACGCTTCGGTCGACGGCACCATCGACATCCTGGAACAGTTCGAAGACCGCTGCCAGATCATCTATAACGAAGAAAATATCGGCTTCGCCGCGGCCCAAAACCAGGCTATTTCACTGGCCAGCGGTTATTGGGTTTTGACCCTGAACCCGGATGTGCTCCTGCTGCCGAATTTCATTCAGGCACTCGTGGAGGCCGGTAACTTCGATCCGAACATCGGCTCGGTCTGCGGTAAGCTGCTGACCATGTCGGCCACCTTCGAGATTCCAGCCAAGCCCGTGGTGGATTCTACCGGAATCTACTTCAACCCCATGCTGCGCCATCTGGATCGCGGCAGCCAGGAAATAGACAACGGCCACTATCTGCAATATGAGTTCGTGTTCGGCGCGACGGCGGCGGCGGCGCTTTATCGCCGCGAGATGATCGACGACATCTCGCTCGATGGGGAGTTCTTCGACTCCGATTTCTTCGTGTATCGGGAAGACGCGGATGTGGCCTGGCGGGCCCAGTTATTGGGCTGGAAATGCATTTACGTGCCTTACGCCCGCGGTTATCACGTGCGCAAGGTACTGCCGGGCAATCGCGGCGCGCTCCCGCCCGAGATCAACATGCACTCGGTGAAGAACCGCTTCCTGATGCGCATTAAAAACATTTCGCCGGACCTCTACCGCCGCAACCTGCTTTCCATCACCATTCGTGACGTCACCGTGGTGACGTGCTGTCTGATGTGGGAACACTCGTCATTGCGGGCGTTCTGGTTCCTGGCGCGGAACTGGCGGCGGGTGATGGCCAAGCGCGCCGAGATCCAGCGCAGGTGCCGTGTGGATCACGCCTATATCGCGAGTTGGTTCAAATACACGCCGGTTAGTGTGCAGGCTCCCAAGAAAGCGCCGCGGCTGATGTCGCGTTCGCAAGCGGCCAAGACTTAGTTCGCCTGCGGCGAACGGGTGCTGGGTTCTAGGTGCTGGGTGCTGGCAAGAACGCTCTCCCGTCTACGATGAGTTTGCCAGAACCCAGCACCCAGCACCCAGAACCCTCCGCGTTGCCAGGACCCAGCACCCAGGACCCAGCACCCTTCCCTTTGCGCATTGCCTTCCTAGGCACCCGCGGCATACCCGCCAATTACGGCGGCTTTGAGACTTTCGCGGAAGAGTTGTCTACGCGCCTGGCGGCTCGCGGCCACGACGTGGTGGTCTATTGCCGGCAGCGTCCCACTGAACCGGTCTATCGCGGCGTCCGGCTGCGGTATCTGCCTACCATCCGCCACAAGTATCTCGATACCATCGTGCATACGTGCGTCTCTACCATCGATCTGCTTGCGCATCGCGTCGATGTAGCACTCTATTGCAATGGCGCCAACGCCGTCTTTACAGTGCTTCCACGGCTCTGCGGTATGCCTGTGGCGTTGAATGTCGACGGACTGGAGCGGCAACGCAAGAAATGGAACCGCGCCGCCAAGGCCTGGTACCTGGCGTCGGAATGGCTGGCCACGTTTCTGCCCAGCGCGGTGGTCACCGATGCACGCTCGATTCAACGCTACTATGCGCAGCGGTATCACAAGCGCACCACGTTTATCCCTTATGGCGCGGAGACCGGCACCGTCGAATCCACGGGCGTGCTGGCGCGGTTGCGACTCGAGCCGCGGCGCTACTTCCTGTACGTGAGCCGCATGGAGCCGGAGAACCACGCGCTCGAAGTGCGCGAGGCTTTCGAACGCGTGCGCACGGATCTGAAGCTGGCCCTGATCGGCGACGCGCCTTATGCCCGCGACTATATCCGGCAGGTGCGCGATACAAGCGATCCGCGCATCGTGATTCCGGGGGCGATTTATGGGCAGGGATATCATGAACTGGACGCGCACTGTTTCGCCTATATCCATGCGACCGAAGTGGGCGGCACGCATCCCGCTTTAGTCGAGGCCATGGGACGCGGCGCGCTGGTGCTGTATCGCGATACGCCTGAGAACGCCGAGGTGGCGGGAGACACCGGCATTCCATTCCACGGCAACCTGGCGGAGAAGCTGCAACAGGCGCTGGCGATGAGTGAGGCGGAACGTGACACGCTGCGCCGCCGCGCGCGGGAACGCGTGGAGCAGCATTACAGTTGGGATGCCGTGGCCACGGCTTACGAAAATCTGTTCCAGTCGATAATGAAATGATGGCGCCGCCCTATCGCTCCTATGTTCTGGTTTCTCTCGATCGGATCGCGCGCAATTACCGCAATGTCTGCGCGGCCGTGGGCGCGGGAGTGGAAGTGATGGCTGTGGTGAAGGCCGACGCTTACGGGCACGGCGCGCTGGCCGTTTCCCGCACGCTCGAGCGCGAGGGCGCCAAATGGCTGGCGGTCAGTTCGGTGGATGAAGGCGTGACGCTGCGCCTGGCCGGCATTGCCGCGCGCATCCTGGTGATGGCCGGATTTCTGCCGCAGGAGCAGGAGGCGCTGATCGAGTACGACCTCACGCCAACCGCGCACTCGCTGGACGATATCGCGGAGCTGGACCGCCTGGCTTCGAAAAGCGCCGGCCAGCCGCCGGCGTTCCACCTGAAGATCGATAGCGGCATGGGGAGGTTGGGTACGCGTGCCGAACCGGCCGACATCGTCACAGCGCTCGGGCAATTGCAGCACGCGCGCATCGAAGGACTGATGACGCATTTCGCTTCCGCGGCGGACTTCACATCGCCCCAGACGGACCAGCAGTTGGCCCGCTTCCATGCCATTCTGGCGGGCTTGCGCGCCGCAGGTATCGGCATCGATTACGTTCACACATCCAGCACCAATGCAATCGGCTACGCGCGCAAGGATGCCTGGCACAACATGGTGCGCGCCGGCCATGCGTTGTACGGTTACCTATCGCCCGCGCGCGGCGCGGGACCGCAGCCGATCCTGGACGTGCAGCCGGCGCTCACCTGGAAGGCAAAAATTCTGGCCGTTAAAGATATTCCGGAGGGCACGCTGGTGGGTTATGGCGGCACTTTCCGCGCGCCATCCGCCATGCGCATTGCGATTCTTGGCGCGGGGTATGCCGATGGCGTGTTTCACCGGCTTTCGAATCGAGGCAAGGTGATCGCAGCCGGCAAGATCGCACCAATTCTGGGTACCATTTCGATGGACGTCACCACCATCGACGTGAGCCACGCCCCGGAACTGAAGCCCGGCGACGATGTTACGCTGCTCGGCAGCGAGGGCGATGCGCGGCTCGACGCTCAGCAGATCGCGCGCGTGGCGGGTACCATCTCTTACAACATTCTGTCCAGCATCAGCGCGCGAGTGCGGCGGGTATACATGTGATACGGTGGACTGCCAGAGGCAATAGTATGGGCCAAATAGGACGGATAGTTGCGGTCATAGCTATGGCCGCGTCGGCGAGCTTCGCCCAGCAGTACAAGGTGCAGAAGATCGTGAAGGTCGGCGGAGTCGGCGGTTTCGACTACGTCTATGCGGACGTGGATGGCCGTCGCTTATACATCCCGCGGCCGGCCCAAACCGGCGCGCGCATCACGGTGTTCGATCTGGATTCTCTGGCCTTGGTCGGCGAAATCCCCAATACCAATGCGCGCGGCGTGGCTGTCGATCCCAAATCGCATCACGCCTTCGGTAGTAGCAAACCGGTGGCCATGTGGGATTCGAAAACGCTGGCGCTGATCACGACGATCGATGTCGAAGGCGGTCCGGATGGCATTATGTTCGATCCCTTCAACGAACGCGTGTGGGTCTTCAGCCATCGAGCACCGAACGCGACCGTGATCAACGCTAAGGACGGATCGGTGGCGGGCACGGTCGACTTGGGCGGCGCGCCCGAGCAGGCCGCCACGGACGAAAAGGGCCACATCTGGGTGGATCTGGAAGACAAAAACAGCATTGCCGCCGTGGACGCGAAGACGCTGAAGGTGACCGCGCATTACGATCTGGCCGGTAAATGCGGGGAGCCGGGCGGATTGGCGCTGGATGAGAAGCATCATATTCTGTTCGCGGCTTGCCACGAACCGGCGAACATGGCGATACTGAATGCCGACGACGGCAAGATCATCACCACGCTGCCGATCGGCAAAGGAGTGGACGGGGCCGGGTTCAATCCGGACACCATGGAGGCGTTCAGTTCGCAGGGCGACGGCACGCTGACCGTCATCAAGGAAAACAGCCCGACCAGCTTTGCGGTAGAGCAGAACGTCGAGACCAAGGCAGGCGCCCGGACCATGACCATAGACACTAAGACAGGGCGCATTTTCTCGGTGACAGGGGAATTTACGCCGCCGCCACCGGGACAGCGCCGCGGGCAAATGGTGCCGGATTCATTCTCTATTGTGGTGGTCGGAAAGTAACGTTTTCGTACCACTTCAGGTTGGCGGTGGCGGCGCCGATGCAGGCGATATCCGGACGGCCGTCGCCGTTCAAGTCGGCGATGGCGCAGGCGGCGGCTGAAATGGTGTCATCCAGCGGAACCTTCGTCCACTCCGCGCCTTGGGCATCGCGCGCGTAATAGATGTTGACGCCCTGGCCGCGATAGCCGGCGATCACTTCGTCAGCGCCGTCGCCGTTCAGATCGGCGGTCAGGATGGTGTGTCCGTCTGAAATAGTATCGTCTATGACGTGGCGGCGCCACACTCCGGCATTCTCCGTATAAATAGCCACCTGATTTCCGTGCCACGGCTCGATGGCCGCCAGGAAGCGGCTCTTCCCCAGATGACCTACGGTGACGTCGCTCGATCCGCATTTGGGCCACGGCGCGGGATCGCCTTGGGCGATTTCAGTGCGTGTCCAGCGGTTATCCGGGCCGGGTTTGTACAGGTGAATGCCGCTGAAGCCGGCCGTGAGGATATCGTCGCGACCGGCGCCATCCCAATCCACTATGTAGATGCCGTGGACCACGCCTTCTTCCTGATCGGAGATGATCTCCCGCTTCCATGCGCCGGGGCGGTAGAGGACCAGGGGAGTGTGGGCGCGATCTTGGGGGTGGTCGACACTTGCGGAGGTGAGCGGCTGGCTGATTACGACCTTGCGGCCATTACCGTCGACATCGGCCCAGCGGAGGCGGTGGGAAGCCGGCAGGCGGTCGATTTCGTGCATGCTCCAGGGCTGGCGGGGATCGCCTTGATGGCGCAACACGGAGACGATGCCGGTGCTCTTCTTGGCATTCATGGAGAAGCCGGAGGCCAGCACGATGACAGGGATTCCATCGCCATCCACGTCCCAGGCTGCCAGGTTGATCATGCCGGAGAGGCCGGAGGCAATCACGTGCCGCTGCCAGTTGGGGTTTTCGAACCAGACGAGTTCGGTCATGCCGCTGGCCAGGGCGACGAGGTCCGGTTTGCCGTCGTGATTCATGTCGATGGCCACGACCTGGTAACCTCCCTTCAGGCCGGTGGCTACGGTGTGAGGGGTGAAGTGGGCCGGGCCGGCCGGTTGGAGCGCCGAGGGTAGGATCAGGGCGAGCGCGAGCCCAGCGCCCACGTTTGCGCGTTTCATACTCCGATCTGGCCAGCGTCCCAGTGAAGCTTGCGGCCTTCGCGATAGGCCTGGGCCGCCATGATTACAGCTACGGAGTGGGCGAAGCCGTCTTCCACCGTAGCGTTGGGTTGTTTTCGGCTGCGCAGACACTCGAACCAGTTAGTCATATGGGCCGGGTAATTGTCGCTGATGAATGGGGGCGCGGGACTGGTTTTGCCGGGGATCGTCACATAACTTTCCGCGCGATGCAGGAATGGGTTGTCCTCGTAGGTGCCTTTTTCTTCCACCAGTTTCCAGCGCTGGCTGCCCTCGCCTCCGATGTTGATCAGGGTAGCCTTCTTACCCATGATGCGGGTGAAGCTATCGCAATCGTTGCCGAAGCTGGTGGAGTAACTGACCAGGAAGCCGGCGGGATATTCGAGCAGCGCGTGGAAGGTGTCCGGGTTTTCGCGGCCATCGGGCCAGGCGAAGATGCCGCCGTGCGCTACGACGGAGCGCGGGAAGTGATCGTCCAGGAAAAAGTGGACCAGATCGATGGCGTGGGTCATCCACTGATCGGCGATGCCGCTGGAGAATTCCTGGTAGAGGCGGAACTCAAAATAGAGGCGCGGATCGAAGGGGCGGTAAGGCTTGGTCAGCAGCCAGCGGCGCCAGTCGGTATCCTGTTCGCGTAGCTGCGCCACTTCCGGGCGGCCGCGCCAGCGGGGGCCGTGATAATTCCACACGATCTCGTACTTGGTGATCTGGCCGAGCGCGCCCGAGCGGATGAGGTCGCGGGCGGCGATCTGGTACGGTTCGCTGCGGTGCTGAGTACCGACCTGGACGATCCGGTTTCGGGCGAGCACGGCATCGCGGGCGGCTTTGGCTTCAGCGAGGACGTTGCCCATGGGCTTTTCGCAATAGGCGTCTTTGCCGGCTTCGGCGGCGAGTTTCAGGATGGGCGAATGGGTGAAATCGGGAGTAGAGATGATGACGGCATCGACATCTTTGAGTGCCAGCAGATCTTCGAAATACGGGAGAGATCGGGGTGGGCGGCCGTAAGTGGCTGCGGCTTTGGCGGCGGCGCGGTCGCGATTGATTTTCCAAAGATCGCAGACGGCGGTCATTTCGACGTTGTGCCGGTTTTTGAGTTGGGAGACGATCTCGGCGAGTTCGGTGCCCCGCGAACCGATGCCGATGTGGCCTAGGGAAATGCGTTCGTTGGCGCCCTGGATGCGGCTATAGGAGAGGGCAGTGGTAGCCAGCGCGGCACTGCGGGCGAGAAAGGTGCGACGGTCTAGCGGCATGGTGATAGTTTACGTTATGGGGAGTGGGCGGCGGGCAACTGGACGCCCTCTCCGAGTTGGGCGACGCCGGGGATGGAAACGGGCGTGTGGCCGCTGATAGCCGATTCGCCGAACAGCGCCTTCACCGCCGCGGCTTCCGAGGGCGGCACGGTGCTGAAAGTCAGCACGAACGCAGCGGCTTTTGGGAAGCTGCGGACCAGATACGGATTCCCCAGGGCAATCAGGGCCACCGGTTTGCCGGTCGCGAATAGCGCGTCGAGCATGCGCGGGAATCCGCCGCCCAGAGCCACATCGCCGCGATAGGCAGCTACGGAGGCGAATGCCGCCACGGCCACGCTGTCGCATGCCGCGGTTTTTTGGACGGCCAAATCCAACGAGGCATCCGGCAGCGAGGCATCCAGTTGAATCACCGTGGCGGTTTTCTCCCGGTGGCGCACTTCTTGCGCGAATTCAAATCCCTGGCTTGAATAATGCCCCTCCGCCAGGGTCACGAAACACGTTTTTGCCGGCGCGCGCAATGGAATTAGATTACCTTCATTCTTCACCAGAGTGATGGCCCGGCTGGCGATTTCCGCCGCCTGCTCCTGATCTTCGGGCCGGTCGATATCCTCGCTGATCGCTTCCAGATCGACAGTAGCGCGGCGGCCGAGCCCGAGGCGTTCCTTGGCGGCCAGCAGGCGGGCCACGCTTTCGTCGATGCGGGCGCGGGTTAGGCGGCCACTCGTGACCGCTGCCAGGATCGCATGGATAGCGGCCTCCGGATCGGGCGGCATCACCAGCGCGTCGGCACCCGCTTCGAGCGCAAGAACGGCGGCCTCGCCGCTAGAGTAGCCCTGGGCGATGCCACCCATTTCCAGCGCGTCGGTGACGATGATGCCCTTGAACCCCATATCGCCGCGCAGCAAACCGGTAAGAATGGCGGGCGATAAAGTCGCGGGCACGTCCGCGGGAGCCAGCGCGGGCACGGCGATATGCGCGGTCATAACGGCATCCACGCCGGCCGCGATGGCCGCGCGGAAGGGCGCCAGTTCCACATTTTCCAGGCGCTCGCGGGTGGCCTGGATCACGGCCATGTTCAGATGCGTATCCACCGCCGTGTCGCCGTGCCCGGGAAAATGCTTGGCGGTAGTGAGCACGCGATAGTGGGGGTCCGCGCGCGCGCCCTCGATGAACGCCGTCACCATGGCGGAAACCTGCTTGGGATCCTCGCCGTACGAGCGGATGTTGATGATGGGATTGTCGGGGTTGTTGTTAACGTCGGCTACCGGAAAGAAGAGCCACGGAACGCCAATGGCGCGCGCCTCCCGGGCGGTGACCTCGCCTTCGAAGTGCGCGAGGGCCGTATCGCCGGCCGCGCCGAAAGCCATGGCCTGCGGAAATACAGTGGTGCCGTCCACGCGCATAGAAGCGCCGCGTTCGAAGTCGCCGGCCACCAGCAGGGGCACGCGCGCCATTTTCTGCATGCGATTCAGAAACGCCGCCAGCGCATAAGGTTGGGCTTTCTCCGTGAGGCGGCCATTGCTCCAGTTCACTAATACCATGCCGCCCACGCGCGCATCGCGGACCAGCTTCAGGAATTGCCGGTACTCGCGCGACCGGGTGCTAGGGGCCGCGCCGTGAAACGGGATAAAGACCAACTGCGCGGCTTTCTCGCGCAAGGTGAGAGATTTCATCCATCGGCGCACGAACGCCGATTGCCTGGCTGGCGTCACGGGCGTTTTGTGCGGCGTGGCACCGGATGCGGCCAGCGCCAGAACTAGCGGGATGAAGAGGACTCGCGCGCGGAACACCATTTCAGTGTACCCGGGACGGTTCGGCCGGATGCCGCCGGTTGTGGGGCTGGCACCCTGCCTGGCCACATGCGTTAAAAATAAGGCGTCTCACCCGACGGAGTGCATCGCTGACCTGGTGCTTGCATCCCAGAACGCGTCTCGGGACCTGCCGGGCCCTAGCACCTCTGTAAACGCGGCCACGTTAGATTCGTTGAATCGGAGCAGTCAGAGCCCGTGGAGCAGACCCGAACTTTTGCGAGAGAGTTTCGCAACATGCAGGACCCAATGTTTACCGGCCCTCCGGCGATGTTGCAAAACCTACCCTTTTTGGGACGGTACGGGAGATCATGAGTTACCCCCATGGGCTATAGTTGTCCATGCCCAACAATACATGTCAACACTGCGGCGGTTCACAACTCATCAGCGGTCTCATTGTTTCTGCTTCTGGTGGTGGTGGCGACGTACGTCCCGGCCTCCTCTGCAAAGAGAAAAAGAAACGCTTTTTCGGATGGTCTCCCGAAAGGGACAGAAGGGAGACCCTTTTTGCTGACCTGTGCACCTCTTGCGGCACTGTAAAACGTTTATACGTGAAAGACCCGAAACGTGATTGGGTCGTATAACTTTCACGGTTTCAACCGGGACGGTCCCCGGCCCGATGGGCGCAAAGGACCCTTTACGCAACGCCGCTTTCACATTGACGTAAAACGCCATTCCGTGGAAGTGGACGCCCAGGCTCCCCCGGAGTCCGGTTTGGAGGAAGTAGCGCGAGAGATCGGCCTGAGCCCAGGGACTAGCATCGGCGACCAAGCGCCTTATCTTAACGCCTATGCCCTGCCTGGCACCCTGCCTGCGCGGTTCCCGCGGACCCGCTCTTGCGAAAACTACAACTCCTGCCCCGAGAAGAGGGCGGCTAACGAGGCAGCCATGATCTGGGGCTTTGGCGACTTCGCCGGCGAGAATGGTTTGGACGGCTACTTCACCACCAGCGGCGTGGTGTATTTTTCTTCGGCCGGCGATTCGGCGGCCATCAGCTATCCGTGCACCTCGCCCAACGCGGTTTGCGTGGGCGGCACCACCATCAGCCGCAATGCCACCACTGGAGATTTCGAAGCACAGAGCGTGTGGCCGGACACCGGCGGCGGTCCTTCGCCGAACGAACCGATACCGAGCTATCAAAAGCGGCGTCGCCAGTATTGTGGGGAGCCAGCGCGGCACTCCCGACCTGGCATTCGTGGCGGATGCCGCACGCCGCTTTGGTTCTATGACACGATTCCGGTCAACCCGGGATGGCTGGCATCGTCAATTGGGCGGGACACCTGTACCCGTCAACCAATGCGGAGCTCACGGAGGTCTACAGCCAGATTGGGGTGACCACGGACTTCACGGATTCGCGACGAAGGGCTGGGACGTCTGCACAGGCGTGGGAGTGAACGCGGGCAATAACGGGAAGTGAAGCAGCTTCCGCAAACCGGTGCGGCCGGCTGAGAGAGGCCAGACGGAGCACATCCCTGCCGGCGCGCCTGCGTTCCGGAACATCGTGGGGTCCGAAGTTAGGATAATACGATTTATGGCCACTACCGACAAGGCGGATCTGTCGCGGATCACCATAGTGCCGGGCCATCGTTCTGGGCAGCCTTGCATTCGCGACCTGCGGGTAACTGTCTGGGATGTACTTGATAGGCTCGCCTCCGGGATGACCGAGGATGAAGTCCTCGGGGATTACCCGTACCTGGAAAAGGCCGATTTTCCCGCCGTTTATGCCTATGCTTCGCAGGCTGGGCGGGAGCGAAAGTCGCGTTGAAACTCTTATTCTACGCCAATCTCTCGCCTAAGCTTTGTGGCCGTCTTGGAGACCTCTTTCCCGGGTCCGTGCACGTCTTTGATACGGGTCTGGCTCACTCCACGCCTGATGAGAAGATCTGGGAGTACGCAGCGGTCTGGGGCTTTACGATCGTAACGGCCGATTCCGGTTTCCTTGACCTCGCCAGGTCGCAGGGGCGCGCCGCCCAAGGCTAGCACAAGGCTAGCACAGGCGGGTGCCCGCACGGCTAATTTGCCGGCAAAATCAGCCCGGACGGACTCAACGTGCCTGCTACGCCCAGGCGGATTTCGGGATTGGCCGGCAGCGGATCGGGCAGTTGCACGTTCACCTGGTATAGCCCGGCGTACCCCGGCGCCACGCCGGCATAAAGTGTCGCGCTGGAATCGAGGGCGGCCCCGTTAATTTGGATTTCGAACAAATTCATTTGGCTGAGCGGTTGCGCGGCCAGCGGCAAGACGCCGTCTTCGAGCTCGGGATTCGTGCTTCCCAAGCCGGTTGCCCATAACGTGACGATCTCACCGGCCGTAGCCGGCGCGGCCGTCGAAACCAGCGCCCCATCCAGGTGAGTGGCGATGGCGGTTCCGGCCGGATACTGGAAAATGGCCGGTGCCGCGTTTTGCAGTGTCACGGTTACGTATGGGCCGATGGTGCCCTGCCGGTCCACCCAAAACTGGAAGGTGCCGGGAAGCAGCGAACAGGGAACCAGGAAGTTGATTTGCAGCGGCGAGACGTAATAAAGATACGCGGGCCAGCCGCCAAAGTAGACCTGCACATCGCCCAGCGTAGTCGGCATGACGCCGCCGGACATGTTGCTGGCGCCGACGGTCTGGGTGCCCCAGGAAAGGTTCGTGCCGAAGATTGAGCTGATGGTATTGGGTGCCAGGCCGGAAGCGAAACTGGCGCCGTTCACGATGCCGGCGGCGGTATAGCTCGGTGCATTGCTGCTCTGGGCGCACAGGCCGGCGGCCAGCGTAAGCGCGACGAATAGAGATTTCACGACATTACCGTAGTGGACGCCGGCGCCTCAAAATATCATAGTTTTTGATCGGCAACTCCTTAGAGGGCCGCACCCGCGTCATCGGAAATGGCCCGCTTGACTGTCTACAGGCAGAATACATATAATCACAATACTTATATGCCGGACGCTCTCAAGCCCGCCGATTTCCACATACTCATGGCGCTCACCCAGGGGCCCCGCCACGGTTATGGAATCATGAAAGAAGTCGAGCGCGAATCGCACGGCGGTGTTCGCCTCGAGATCGGTTCTCTGTACCGCCTGCTGGCGCGATTGCTCGACAGCGGACTGATCGAAGAGGCGGACGAGGACGAGCGGCGCCGCTACTATCGCATCAGCCGCCTGGGGCACCGTGTCCTTAAAGCCGAAGCGGAGCGCCTGGCCGGTCTGGTCGAATTGTCCCGTGCGCGAAAATTACTGCCCGAGGGCCACGCCTGATGCGCCGGTTAGTCGCCGCGCTGCTGCTCCTTTTTCCGGCCGCGTTCCGCCGCAAGTTCGGCCCCGAAATGCTGGCCACCTTCGACACGCGCTGGCACGAGCAGCCCGGCTGCCGTCTGGTTGCACGCACCTTGGTTGATTTGGTTTTCGCTGCCGCGCAGGTACGGTTCTCCGGCCGCGCGACTCCCGTTCCACACTCCAAAGGAGACAAGCTCATGACTGCTCTGCTGCAGGATCTTCGATTCGCGGTGCGCACGCTGCGGCGCAGCCGGGGTTTTACCGTGGTCGCGCTGCTCACCCTGGCGCTGGGAATCGGTGTGAACACCGCGATGTACAGCGTCGCGCACGCCGTGCTTTGGCGCTCGTTCCCGTATCCGCATCCCGACCGCCTGGTTATGGCCGGCGAAGTGGATGCTCACGATCCTGACAGTTACTGGGGCGCGTCCTGGACGAACCTCCTCGACTGGCGCGCCCGTACGGCCTCGTTCGAGCATCTGGCAGGCGTCATGCACGTCCAGCACATTCTGCGCGAGGGCGCCACTCCGGTGCGCATCTCCGGCGACGCCGTCTCGTATGACTTCTTCGAGGTAATGGGCGTCGCCCCGCTCATGGGGCGCATCTTCGGCGCAGCAGAGGACCGGCCGGGAGCGCCCGGCGTAATCGTGCTCAGCCATGCCATGTGGATGGACCAGTTCGGCGGCAATCCCGCGGTTCTGGGCCGTGCGCTCCGTTTTGACCGCACCGAGTACACCATCATCGGAGTTATGCCGGCCGGCTTTGAATACCGGCTGGCCGAGTTCTGGACGCCGCTTGCGCGGGAGCTGGACCCCGTCTCCCTAACCCACCGGAATATGTGGATGCTGGACCCGGTGGGACGCCTGCGTGCCGGAATATCGCCCGCTGCCGCAGCCAGGGAAGTGGAAGCCATCGCCGCTCAAATCCGCCGGGCGCACCCGGAGACCAGGCGCGGGCTGGTGGTCCGCGTTCTCTCGCTGCGCGATCAGTTAAGTCGCGATCTTCGCCCGGCGCTTCTGATATTGCTGGGCGCCGTGGCCCTTCTGCTTCTGATTGCCTGCGGCAACATAGCCGGTCTGATGCTGGTGCGTGGAACTGCCCGCGCAAAAGAGATGGCTATCCGGCGGGCGCTGGGCGTTGGATACGCCCGGCTGTTCCGTCAACTGGTCACCGAGAGCGCCGTCCTGGCCGGCGCCGGGGGCATCGCGGGAATCGGACTCGCGTACCTCGCGACTCGCGCGCTCGGGCTACTCACCCGGGATGTTCGATTGGTGAATGTGCCGGTGGGCGGCGCCGTGCTGGCTTTTGCTGCCGCCGTTACGGTGGCTGCAACCATTCTCTTCGGCATCGTGCCTGCGATCAGCGCTGCGCGCACCGGCGCCACTGCGGCGTTGAGGAGCGGACCCCGCGCCGCAGGTTCTCGTGGCCACGCACTCGTGCAGCGAACCGTGGTTGTGCTGGAGGTCGCACTTTGCCTCGTATTGCTCGCCGGAGCGGGCATCCTGATGAAGAGCTTTCATCGCTTGTTCGACGTCAATCCCGGCTTTCGAACCGAACGCCTGGTCACCATGCGTATCGGTCTGCCCCCGAACTACGACGCGGACGCGGACGTAAAGCGCTTCTACCGCCAGTTGCAGGAACGGTTGTCCGCGCTGCCTGGAGTCAGCGCCGCCACCATCGTCAGCCAACTGCCGATCAGCGGCGGCGAGGGGAATGGCGACATTGCGATTGAAGACCGGCCGTCCGCCGAGGGCGAACTGGGCGCCAGCACGTTCCGCCATGTGATGCCGAACTATTTCGAGGTAATGGGAATTCCGCTCCTGCGGGGCCGCGCGCTTCAGGATCGCGACGGAGACTCGAGCCTTCATCCGGTGCTTATCAACGACGGGTTTGCGCGGCACTTTTGGCCCGGTGCCGACCCGATCGGCAAACGCTACAAGGTAGGTCCGCGCGAAAGAGCGCCGTGGATGACGATCGTCGGCGTGGTCGGCGATGTCCGCCAGATCGGACTGGATACGCCGGCTCCTTTCTCGACCTATGCGCCGCTCGAATCCAATCCGCGCTCGCGATTTGAACTGGCCGTGCGCACCGCCGGCGATACCGGCAGCGTGATGGCTGATGTCGAGGGCGCGCTGCGCAAACTCGACCCGGGACTGCTGATCGATCGTGCCCAGACGATGTCGGAGCGCATCGGCGAATCGGTCGCGCCCCGGCGCTTGAACCTTGTTCTGTTCGAGCTCTTCGCGGGTCTGGCGTTGCTGCTGGCCGCAGTAGGACTGTACGGCGTAGTGGCGTACTCCGCGGGCCAGCGTTCGCATGAGTTCGGAATTCGCATGGCGCTAGGCGCGCAAGGCGGCGATGTGCTGCGCCTGGTGATGGGCCAAGGTCTGAAGCTGGCGCTGATCGGAACCGCAGCCGGAATGTTAGTGACGCTGTACGTTACGCGTTGGATGACCGGCCTGCTGTTCGGCGTCCAACCGACCGATCCGCCAACCCTCTTCGCGGTCGCCGCACTGCTCATTGGGGTCGCGCTTCTGGCATGCTGGATCCCGGGCTATCGCGCCACGCGTATTGCGCCTGTAGAAGCTCTGCGGATCGAATGAGAAGTGGTGGTTCATCTCCTCACATCATTTGGCCGCTTTCTCTGCCGGATGCGACTTGCGCCAGTCCTCCCAGTCCCGGCGCACGGCAGTCGAGCATGTCTTCGGCGGCCTTCACCAACCAGCCGTTGCCGCGCTTCTTCAGATCAGCCTGAATGGCCCTGGCATTCCTGCTGCCCAGATGCACGTTCGCAGTTTCGAAGCCCATGGCGCGCAGCAGCACTCTCTCAGAGCGCTCCTGAGGAAGTTCGGATAATTCAATACGCGAACAGTCCGGCGCCAGGCGGCGCACGATCCACCGGCCTTTCTGTTTCACGTATGGATCGCAGCAACGCACGGAGGTGTCCAGGATCTGCTGGTAAAGAATGCGCGCGGGTCCCTTCGCGCCCGCGGCCCACCAGCATCCCGACGGCGCCATCGCCTTGGCTTCGCGCGCGATGTGGCTCGCGTGCCATTCGGCCAATGCCACGAAGCGCTGGCGTCCCAGGCTCCCCAAGCCCGCCACGCGGTGTACGAACCGCCGCGGGAGCTTCGGATCGGGCATCATGCGGGTGATGACCTTGTCCGCGCCCGGTGCGATCTTCCCTTTGACCGGCTGACATCTTTCGAGCTTTTCCCAGAAGCTGCAGACTTCTTTCAGCCGGTGTACGGCCATTTCGCGGAGCAAGGCGTGGTGCTCGGCCAGGACAAACGGGCGGCCGCCGGACGCGAGCGACTCGCCATACCCTTCCAGGATGGCATCCGCGGCTTCCTTCAGATCGAGCGCCAGGTGATTCTCCGAGATGGCAATGTGCGCGCTGGCGGCCAGCCGGACCAGGTCGTTGGTGTACGGCAGATGCCATGTCTCGTCGAAATCGTTGATGCCCCAAATCAGGCGGCCCTCCGCATCGCGCCACGTTCCGAAGTTCTCGACGTGTAAATCGCCCACGCCCAGTACCACCGGCGCGGTCGCCAGGTCACCGCAGATTTCCGGCCAGATCTGCGCCCAGCGGTAGTAGGTCGCGCGCATGAACGGAAACAAAGCCGCCGACATCTGTTCGTGTTTCAGCTGCAGGTCCACCGGCACGATGGTCAGTTGCTTCGCCAGCCACGCTTCGTAGCGGGCGGTAGCTTTTTGAATCTTCATAAAACGAGAGACGGTTGTGGGTTGCAGGTTATGGGTTGTGGCCTACGCACGGCAAACGGCCAAAGAGCTCGCCACCACCCACCACCCCGCCAAATTATACCAAGCGTGGCGTCAGCATCCATTTCAAAATGCCGTGCGGGGCGGCGCCGAAGCTTTCCTGATCGATGCGCACCAGCGCGGCTTTCTTCAGATCGATCTGCAGTGCGGGCGCGCCCAGCAGGTACCCGACGGTCATTCCCAGCAGTGGCTCGTGTCCGGCGATCAGCAGAGCCGGCTCGCGGCGGCGCAAGCAAACCAGATCCCAGACGGCCTTAGGCGTGGAGGAGGGCGTCAGAGCCTCGCTCTCCACGATTTTATTGCAGCCCAGTACGTGGCCGGCGATATGGGCGGTCTGTTGCGCCCGCTTATACGGGCTGGTCAGAATCTGCGAAGGCTTCACACCCGCCTCGCGCGCGCGGTCGAGCACGGCGCGCAACTTTTCCCGGCCGGTGTCGGTCAGGGCGCGTTCCGCATCGGGCGCACCCGCTTTGCCTTCCTCCGCGATTCCATGGCGCAGGATATAGATCTCCATTAGTCGATAGTAACGTGCTAATTGGCGATCCCGGCCGGCCGCCTGCCTTACCCGGCGGACAGCCGGCATGCGGCGCGTGTCGGTCGCGACCGGTTTTGAAGAAGATATCCGTGGAATGTTAGACTGTCGGCATGCGGCTTCTCAGGCCCATTACCGGATTACGGATTCTGACTGTGGGTGTGACGCTTCTGTTGGCGGCTGTGCTCTTTCTGGCCAAAGGATCCCCGCTGGTGGATTTTCTAATTGGGGCGGCCCTCGGACTCAGTATCGGCGTGCAAACCATGGTCTGGAATACGCAGCTGGAGTGGCACGACAAGCACCCCGGTAGCGGCGCCGCGCAACTGAACTTAAGCCACCCGCGGCGATAGCGTTTCGCACGCTTTCCCCGATCACGCACATCCCCGCGACCAGAAACCGGATGGCGTTCATGCACCTCCGCGAAATCTCCTATAACTGATATATGCCTCGTTACGCGGCGATAGACATTGGCAGCAACTCCATTCGCATGGCCGCGGCCGAAGTTCTGCCGGGCTCGGGCATGCGGGTGCTGGCCTCCGAGCGGGTAGTCACGCGGCTGGGAGAGAGTGTCTTTCGCAGTGGCTTACTGGCACAGGAGTCGCTGGAACTGACCTGCACGGTGCTGGCGCGCATGGCCCAACAGTACCAAAAGCTGGATGTGGTCGGCGTGCGGGCCGTAGCTACCAGCGCGGTGCGCGACGCGCGCAACCAGGCCGAATTTATCGAACGGGCATCGGAGGCGATCGGCGCTCCGGTCGAGATCATTTCCGGACGCGAGGAATCGCGGCTGATTCACCTGGGAGTGGAGGCGCGTTGGCCCCATCCGGATCGGCGCCTGCTCATTCTGGATATCGGCGGCGGCAGCGCCGAGTTGATCGCCGGCGAATCCGGCAAGCTGCGCGACTCATTCTCGCGGCCTTTGGGTGCCGTGCGCTTGCGCGAGATCTTCCTGCGCAACGATCCGCCGTTGCCGCGCGAACTGCACCAGATGCAGGAATATATCGAAGAGAAGCTGGCGGGCATCGGGAAACGGCTGGCTAATACGCGATGGGACCGGGTGATCGCCACTTCGGCCACGGCTTCGGCGGTGGTTTGCGCGGTGAACCGCATTCCGCGCACCAAGCGCGACCAGGCGGATCGCATGCGCGCGTCCATTCACGAAGTGCGCCGCCTGTACAAGAAACTGAGCGTGCTGGATCTGGCGGACCGTCGCAAATTTACCGGCATTGGCCCCAAGCGCGCCGAAATCATCGTGCCCGGCGTGAGTGTGCTGATGCGCGTGCTTGAGGATTACCAACTGCCGTGCGTTTATTATTCGGCGGCCGGCGTGCGCGACGGTATCATCGCGGATTTGTACGCGCGCGGCGTGGGGCGCGAGTTGGCGCAGCTCAGCCGCGAGCAGCGCCGGGAAGTGGAACAGATGAGCCGGCGATACGGCGTCGCATTACCGCATGCGCGCAAAGTAGCCGCGCTGGCGCATACCCTGTTCACCGACTTGCAGCCGCTGCACGAATTGCCGCAGCATTACGGCAAGCTGCTCGAAGCCGCCGCGTATCTGCACGATGCCGGGCATTTCGTGGCCGATTCCAACCATCACAAGCATTCGTATTATCTGGTCAACAATTCCGACATGCCCGGCTTTACGAATCGGGAGCGCGAGGTGATTGCGAATTTATGCCGCTATCACCGCAAAAGCATGCCCACGCCGGTGCACTCCAATTGGCAGGCGTTGAATGCGGATGACAAGCGCGTGGTGCTGCTGCTGATTCCCTTGCTGCGGCTGGCCGATAATCTCGACGTCAGTCACGAAGAGCGCATCAAGTCGCTGAGCTGTCACATACGCGATGGACAGGTCGTGCTGCAACTCACTTCTCCGGCCGACATCAGCCTGGAGCAGTGGGCCGCGGAGCGCTCGGGAGACGCTTTCCGCCAGGTGTATAGCCGACCCATCGTCACGGAGAGAGGGTGATGGGGCACCACCACCTGTTTATCTGCCTTTTTGTCGTGCTGCTTTGGGCGCCAGCCTGCCGCAACGGCGAGCCGCACGCACCGGCTATCGGCGAAGCTTACGCTGGTCCGGCTACTTTGCCTTTGCGCCGCGATATCCCGCGGCAATCGCCGGTAGTGGCTACGGTGAAACATGGCGAGCGGCTCGCCATCGTCCAACGGCACCGCCGTTTTATGAAGGTGCGCACGTCGGGCGGCGCTGAAGGCTGGGTGGAAGACTATCTGTTGTTGAGTTCGGAAGACATTCGCGCGTTACAGGAGGTCGAACGGCGCGCCCTGACGCTGCCCTCGCAGGGTGTGGCCAGCACTTACGACCAACTGAACGTACACACCCAGCCCAATCGCCTGTCTCCCAGTTTTCTGCAAATCAAAGAAGGGGAAAAAGTGAATGTGGTGGCGCACTTGAGCGCGCCGCGCACGCCGCCTGAACGCAAGCCCCTGATTCCGCCCAAGCCTAAGACGCTCCCGGCGCACAAGCACGCCGATCAAAGATACCCGCTGCCGCCGCTGCCGGTCCCGCCGCCTCCGCCTGCGAATTGGAAAGAGCTTTCTAAGACCCCGCCGGAGGTGCAGCAGGAGATTGCCGAGAGCCGTGCCGCCAATGCGCCACCGGAGGAAGACTGGACCCTGGTGCGCAACGCCAAAGGTGAGAGCGGATGGGTGCTGACGCGCGGGCTCTACATGGCCATCCCCGACGAGGTGGCGCAGTATGCCGAAGGCCATCGCATTACTTCGTATTTCGCGCTCTCCGATGTCGCCGATGGCGGAGTGGTGAAGCACAACTGGCTGTGGACCACCGTTGCCGGCGGCATCCATCCCTACGATTTCGACAGCTTCCGGGTGTTCACCTGGAGCCTGCGGCGGCACCGCTATGAGACCGCCTACATCCAGCGCAATGTGGAGGGCTACTTTCCGGTGCTGGCGAAGCCTGCCGGTTTCTCCGTGTGCGTGACGAATGCGGCAGGCCAGCGCGTGCGGCGCAGTTACTCTTTCCAGATCAATACCGTGCGTTTCGCGGGCGAACAGCCATGCGAGAAATTGGGCAGCCTGCTGCCCGGCGTCGAGGTTGCCGGCTATAAGGCGGCATCGCCCGCGCCTGCCACCTCGGGACCAAAACCGTCCCTCTACGCCCGCCTGAAAGCCCTGGTCGGCAGATGGTTCGCGCGCTAATCAAAGCCTGCGAATGCCTCGTTCACAATATCCTCGATCCAAGTCACTTCCTGATCCCGCAATTTTTTGAACTGGCCCACGCGCCGCTTCTTGGATAGCATTCCATCGTTCTGCCGGATTAGCATCACCAGGATTTCCGCCAACCGGTCCGGCATTTCCACCGTCTCCATGATGCGCCGGACGGCTTCGTCATGGCGGCGCAGATGGTCGATCTCCCGCGGCAGATCCTGCTCCACCGTGCGCCTGACGCACGCGTACAGAAACTCCGCCTGTTCGGTGCAGTCGAAGTAGCGGTAGAGATCGGCCGTCTCGTTGAGCACCTCTACGTTGTGATCGGGCGTCGGCCGCCATTCGATGAAGGGCATCAACGGGCCGGAATGTGCCTGCAAGGTGGCGCGGTAGTCGTCAATGCGATCGAGCATCACGGAGGAAACCGGGAAGATCATGCCCGGCGGCGTAAACTTCCGTTCGGCCAGCACATGATGGATCAGGCAGCGGTGCACCCGGCCATTTCCATCCTGGAACGGGTGGATGTAGACGAATCCGAAGGCGGTCGCCGTGGCTTTCAGCACGGGGTCGACGCCGCCGTCGCGCATGCGGTCGTTAGCCTCCACCAGGCCGCCCATCAAATCGGCCAGATCGGCCGGGCGCGCTCCGATGAATTCCGGGAGCGGATCGCCGAAGCGTCCGCGCTCGCCCACGAATACACCCTCGGGGCGCAGGCCGGCGTGCACGAAGCGCGTGTCTTCAATGAGAATGCGCTGCAGGCGGATGACTTCGTCCAGCGTCAGTGGGTTCTTGCCGGCTTCGAGAACCGCCCGGCCCCATCTCTCGAGGCGCGAGCGCGGGGGACGCTCTCCCTCGATCGCAAAGCTGGCCCGGCTGTCTGCCAACAGCATGAAACTGGCCGCGCGCGCCACCAGATGAGTTCCGGTGCGCCCCACGGTTTCGCGCGCCTTGGCGGCCAAGTCGAGCGCCAGGAATTCCGAAAGCGGTTTAGTGCGCCGGATGACGGGACAGAACCGGCCGGTACCCAGGAGGTTGTCGCGCACGCGATGACGCCGGGAAAGGCGCGGCTTGCCGGTGAAGTAAGCCGCGGGGTCGAGCAGATCGATAGCGGCGGCGGCAGGCGCGGCGGCCACATCGAGCGTCCGGCCAGTCAGGATTTCGTAGAGATACCACGCGCGCCGGGCTGGAACACCCGTGGGGGCAGCCCGGGCAATGGCCTTGACCTGGGCCCGCGGTACCGCTGCAAAGACCCGTTTCAGGATCAGGAGGTCTATGTCTTCGTGGCGGAGGGCAAACGTCAGATGGTCAGCGAAAGTGTCGCCGGGCCAGTAACGTTTATCGAACACCGTCCAGGCGCCTTCTTCCCGGCGGCTACCGCGAATATGCTGTTCCGAGACGCAAGTCGGCCGGCGCACCGGTCCCTGAATGGCCAGCGCGTGGGCCAGGGCCGCCCATCCGGCCAGCTTGGTGTCGTGCGGAACAGTCTTCTCCTGGAAGACAGGGATGGGCGTGAGTTCAAGCCTCATGTGTCGAAAAACGTTCGGAGCCGTCGAAAACAGCAGCAAGATTGCATGTCTAGTCGAAAACCACCATAGCATGGCAAACGGTCGAAATTCCTTCTTTCATGTCGAAAAATGCCCCAGAATCTTATATTCGGTCGAAATCTGCGCGAGCACCAAGACCAGAGTAGAATCGTCTTATGGAGCGCCGCGCCGACCCCTCGTTCGCCGAGACTGTGGCCGAACCCTCTTCCCGGTCTTCCATCTCGCACATTTCTTCCTCTTCCGACGTGGACGAGGGCCGCTTCCTCCCCGGCACCTTACTGAGCGGGCGCTACCGCATCATTGGGATCTTAGGCCGAGGCGGCATGGGCGAAGTATATCGCGCGACCGACCTGGCGCTGGGCCAGTCCGTGGCGTTGAAGTTTCTGCCCGAGGAAGCCGCCCACAACCAGCGCCTGCTGGAGCGGTTTCACGGCGAAGTCCGCATCGCCCGCCAAGTCTCGCATCCCAATGTCTGCCGGGTCTATGACATCGGCGAGGCGGAAGGCATGCCGTTCATCTCCATGGAGTATGTGGACGGCGAAGATCTGGCGTCGCTGCTGTTGCGCATCGGCCGTCTGCCCGCCGACAAGGCTCTCGAAACTGCGCGCAAATTGTGCGCCGGCCTGGCCGCGGCCCACGATCGCGGCATCATCCATCGCGACCTGAAGCCGCAGAACATCATGATGAACAAGCGCGGCGATGTGGTCATCATGGATTTCGGGCTGGCCGCCATCGCCGATCAGCTATCCGGCGCGGAAGTGCATAATGGCACGCCCGCCTACATGGCGCCCGAACAACTCAGAGGCGCGGAGGTCACCGCCAGGAGCGATATTTATGCGCTCGGCCTGGTGCTGTACGAGTTGTTCACCGGCAAACGGCCGTACGAAGCCAAAACCATGCAGGACATGCTGCAGCAGCAGGAGTCGGCGCAGTTGACCAGCATGACGTCAGTGGCGGCCGACATCGATCCGGGAGTTGAGAAAGCCATTCGCCGCTGTCTCGATCCGGATCCCGCACGCCGTCCGCAGAGCGTCCTGTCCGTAGCCGCGGCACTGCCCGGCGGAGATCCGTTGGCGGCTGCCCTTGCGGCCGGCGAGATGCCGTCGCCGGAACTGGTGGCGGCGGCCGGAAAACAGGAAGGACTGGCCCCCCGATATTCCGTGGCCTGCCTGGCGGGCATCGTCGTCTGCCTGTGCGCCTCAGTAGCATTGCATCAGCGATTCGCGGCCGTGATGCACACGCCGCTCGATAATCCGCCGGAGGTGTTGGCGCACCAGGCGCGCGAGATGGCGTCCTCATTCGGATATCCCAAGCGCCCGGCGGACTTCGCCATTTCGCTAGCCAACCGCGGCGAGATGCTCGATCGCTTGCGACGTCTCCCCGCGCCGCAACAATGGGACGACTGGATGGCGGCGGAAGCGCCCATTCAGGCCGATTATCGCGAGAGCCTCTCCGCGCTGGAAGCCGATCCGTATGGAGATGTGACGCCCAACAATCCCGCGCCGACCGCGCCCGGAATGGCGCATGTGGTGCTGGATGGGGCCGGAAGGTTGCGCGAGTTTCAGGCGAATCCGTACACGGATGCGCAAGCTCTCACGCCGCCAGTCGAGCCGGACAAAGTCTTTCGCGACGCCGGCCTGGATATCACGAAATTCACGGAAGTTCCCGCAAAGTTCGTACCGGTGACGGCTTCCGACCAGACGCATTCCTGGAAAGGGCCGCATCCCCGCATCCCGGGCCTGAATTTGACCGTTGACCTGGCGTCATGGAAAGGACGGGTCACCCAGACTGCCATCAATTTTGACTGGCCCAAAGGTGTGGCGGCCGCCGCATCGTCCAGCAGTCTGGCGTCCCGTCTGCAAGGCGCGGTGTTGCTGGCTTTGTCAGCGCTGGGCCTGCTGGCGGCGTCGCTGCTCGCGCGCCGCAATTGGAGGCTCCACCGTGTGGACCACAAAGGCGCCCTGCGACTCGGCATTGCCCGCTGCCTGCTGGGATTCGTGGCGTGGGTGGGCACGGTGCATGCGGTGCCGGACGAATCCATGGTTCCTCTCTTTTTTGCGAACTGCGCCACCTGGCTGATGTGGGGCGCCGCGCTGGCGCTGCTCTACCTGGCTTTGGAACCGCTGGTGCGCGCGCGCTGGCCCCACTCCATCGTCACCTGGAGCCGACTGCTGGCCGGACGCTGGCTGGATGCGCAGGTGAGCTCACATATCCTCATCGGGGCCACGGTGGGCGCGGCGGTTTGGGTGGCGGCGGATTCGTTTGCCGACTGGCAGTTTGGAGGGTTGGGCTCCGTGGGGCAACTCGCCGCAACTCTGGGAGCCCGCCAGTGGCTGGCCGTGCACGCCGGCAATCTCGCGGGCGACCTACTCTTCGGCTTAATGGTCTTCTTCGCCATCTGCGGCCTGCGCCGGCTGGTGCGGAAGGACATTCCGGCCGCCATCCTGGCAGCCCTGCTGCTGATGCTGTCCAACGGCGGCACGTTCTCGGCGGATTGGAAGATTGCAGTCGCGATTTATATCGGCGTTTACTCCGTGCTCGTTTTTGTCTTGCTGCGGTTCGGGCTGGTGACTACGATTGCCGCCGTTTTTTACATCGACACCATGAATCAGATCACGCTGGGCACGGATTGGAAGACCTGGTATGCCCCGGCCGGACTGGCCACCTTCTTACTCCTGCTGGGTATCGCGGTCTTCGCCTTCTGGCGGTCGCTAGGCACGCGCGAGTTGTTCGGCCCCATGCCGAATCCCTAACCGCGATCAATATTAGAAATGTGAATTGACGGCGCGCCGCGCTCCGGGTATAGTGTTGGCCTCATGGAGGAGAGCATGAAACTGAAGACAATTGTTTTGGTCCTTTGGCTGCCTGCGGCCGCGTACGCGCAGCAACCGGCGGTTCCCCGCGTGACGTATTTCAATGGCGTGATAACGGATGCGGCCGGAGAACCGCGCACTGGTACGGTGGGGATCACGTTCTCCCTATATGAGGAGCAGCAGGGTGGGGCACCCCTATGGTCCGAAACTCAAAACGTGGCGTTGGACGGTGCCGGCCGCTACACAGTCCTGCTGGGATCCGCCACCGCCGCGGGCCTGCCGCTCGACCTGTTCGCCAGCGGCAAAGCGCGATGGCTCGGTGTCGCGCCGCAGGTGGCGGGACTGTCCGAACCACCGCGCATCTTGCTGGTGGGCGTTCCGTATGCATTGAAGGCAGCGGACGCGGACACCCTCGGCGGATTGCCGGCCTCGGCATTTCTGTCGGCGGCAGCAGTGCCGCCCGCGGGAATCAGTACATCCAGGGCCGATACCGTTGCAGACGCTTCACCCGACACCGCGTGCAGCAAAATCACAAGTGACGGTACGGCGGCTGCGAACCAGATCGCCCTGTTCAGCAGCGCTTGCAATATCGAGCCGTCCACCATCGTGGAATCCGGCGGCAAGGTAGGCATCGGCACGACAGCGCCCACTGCGACGCTGGAGGTGAAGGGATCCACCACGCTGCTCGGGGCGTTGAAAATGAGCGCCGCCGGTACCGCCACCGCCGCGGCGGGCGCCAGTTCTTACCCGGCCGGCTTTAACGCGGCTGCCTTCAACAGCAGCACCAGCGCCGCCACCAGCCAGCTTTTCCAGTGGCAGGCGCAGCCGCTGGGGAACGATACCGCCAGCCCTTCCGCATCCATGAATCTGCTTTACGCCGCCGGCAGCGCGACCCCCGCCGACACCGGATTTTCCATCGCCGGCAATGGACAAATTACCTTCGCGCCGGGCCAGACTTTCCCCGGCACTGGCGCCATCACGGGCGTGACCGCCGGCACGGGGCTCACCGGCGGCGGCGCTAGCGGCAACGTGACCCTGAATGTCAACGAGAGCGTGGTGGCCTTCCAATCCGACCTGACGGCGGGCATCAGCGCCGCGGAGGCTTACGCGAGCAGTAACTTCCTGTCGCTCTCAGGCGGCACGCTAAGTGGCACATTGGCGGCTTCCACCATCAACTCCACAAATCCCTATCAGATCGGCGGGGCGCCGGTGCTGAGCGTGGCCGGCAGCAATAATCTGTTCGTGGGATCGTACGCGGGCACCGGGCCGAACAATACAGGCACGAAAAATGTGTTCATAGGTCCGGACGCTGGCCTCGTCAATACTACGGGCAGCGGCAACACCGCCGCCGGGGGCTATACGCTGACGAACAACAGCACCGGTGGCGGCAACACCGGCATCGGGTACTTTGCTCTCTCGAGCAACACCACCGCTAGCGGCAACACGGCCGGCGGTTATTACGCGCTAGCCAGCAACACCACCGGCGCGGACAACACCGCTACCGGCTACGATGCCCTAATGAACAACACCACGGGCGGCAGCAACACGGCTAACGGGTATTATGCGCTGGTGGACAACACCAGCGGCAGCAACAACGTCGCGGCCGGCTGGGGATCCCTCTACAAGAACACCTCGGGTGGCGGAAATACGGCGCTGGGGGTGCAAGCTTTGATCAATCTGACAGGCGGGTCCAACAACGTGGCGATCGGGTACGATGCGGGAACCAACGTCTCCGGCGGAAGCGGCAATATCCTGATCGGGTACGGAAGCGGCGACGGCCTGATGACCACCGACAGCAATAATATCGATATCGCTAACGTGGGTGTCGCGGGGGATCCGGGCGTCATCCGCATTGGCACGGCCGGTACTCAAACCGCAGCATACATGGCGGGGGTAACCGGCGTGACGCCATCCGGCAGCCTGGCGCCGGTGCTGATTAATGCCAATGGCCAGCTTGGCACGGGCGGCTCCACCCTGGGCACGATCACCGGCGTGTCGGCGGGAAACGGCCTCACGGGCGGAGGAACGAGTGGCAACGTGAGCCTGGCGGTGGATGCGACCGTTGTGCCGCTCTTAGGTTCGGGCAACACTTTCACAGCCGGGCAGACCATTCAAACCGGCGGGGCCGCCAACGCACTTACAGTGAACAATACTGTAACTGAGTCTCCTGTTGACGCCATAAACGCCACGGCCAACAGCGGCGGCTCGGCGGTAATGGCCGTCAACACCAACAGCACGGGCTGGGCGGTGCTTTCGTACGGAAACTTCATCGCTACTGGAACCAAGTCGGCCGCGGTGGCGCTGCCGGATAATCGCTCAGTCCTGCTCTATGCCGTCGAAAGCCCGGAGAACTGGTTTGAAGATTTTGGTTCCGGCCAATTGCAGGATGGCGCCGCCACTATCGCGCTCGATCCCACCTTTATGCAGACCGTGAACCCGGCAGGCTATCACGTATACGTGACTCCCAACGGCGATTGCGAGGGCCTGTACGTAACCCAGAAGACCGCCACCAGCTTCGAAGTGCACGAACTGCACGCCGGGAAATCCAGTGTGGCTTTCGACTATCGCATTGTCGCCAGGCGCAAAGGGCTGGAGAGCTTGCGCCTGGAGCCGGTGAGCACGGACCCGAATACGGCGGAAGCCCTTCGGCGGCAAATATCGGATCGGTCGGCCCATTCGCCTGCGCTGGTATTGCCCACGCGATGACCGACGACCAGATCCTCGATTCCGGCGACCCGTCGCTATTCGACGTGCGCACCACCGCGCCCGGTCCGCTAGGCACTGTCCCGGTCACCGCCGAAATGCTGCTCACCCGTCCCTCCGGCGATCTGTTCGGATGGAGCCAGAACGCCGGCATGGGGTGGGACCCGCGTGCGCTGGGCGGCAAGGAAATCCTGATCCTGAGCACGCACGGTGGCATCCGCGACCCCACCGGCGCGCCCATCGCGCTGGGATTCCACACCGGCCACTGGGAAGTCGGCCTGCTGATGGAGGCCGCCGCGCGCGAACTGAAAGCGCTGGGCGCCATCCCCTTCGCGGCATATTGCACCGACCCCTGCGACGGCCGTACGCAGGGCACCACCGGCATGTTCGATAGCTTGCCCTATCGCAACGACGCCGCTACCGTGTTCCGGCGCCTGATCCGTTCGCTGCCCACGCGCCGCGGTGTGATCGGCGTGGCCACCTGCGACAAGGGCCTGCCGGCGATGATGATGGCGCTGGCGTCCACGGGCGATCTGCCGTGCGTGCTGGTGCCGGGCGGCGTCACACTGCTGGCCGAGCAGGGCGAAGATGCCGGGCGCGTGCAAAGCGTCGGCGCGCGCTTCGCGCATAGTCAGATCACGCTCGAAGCGGCTGCCGAAAATATGTGCCGCGCCTGCGCCACTCCCGGCGGCGGCTGCCAGTTTCTAGGCACGGCGGCCACATCCCAGGTGGTCGCCGAGGCGCTCGGCATGTCGCTGCCACACGCGGCGCTGGCGCCCTCCGGGCATCCCATCTGGCTGGACATGGCCCGCCGGTCCGCGCGCGCCGCGATGGCGCTGGAAGCCCGAGGCCTGAACATGCGCGACGTCTTGACCGATGCTGCGGTGCGCAACGCCATGGTAGTGCACGCGGCTTTCGGCGGTTCGACCAACCTGATCCTGCATCTGCCTGCCGTGGCGCATGCGGCCGGATTACGCCGCCCCACCGCCGCGGATTGGACGGCCGTGAACCGGCGCGTACCGCGCCTGGTAGACGCGCTACCCAACGGCCCGCGCTCCTTCACCACCGTGCAAGTTTTTCTCGCCGGTGGCACGCCCGAAGTGATGCTGCACCTCAGGCGCGCCGGCTTGCTCGATACCAGTGTCCTCACGGTCAGCGGCCAGACGCTGGGCGCCGCGCTCGACTGGTGGGAGGGATCCGCGCGCCGCACCGAATTGCGCCGGGTTCTCGAAGCGCGCGATGCTATCGATCCGGACGACGTCATCATGGATCCCACTCGCGCCAGCCGCGCCGGGCTGACTTCCACAGTCACCTTCCCGCACGGTAATCTCGCGCCCGAAGGCTCCGTCATCAAGAGCACGGCCATCGACCCCAGCGTGGTGGGTCCAGATGGCATCTACCGCAAGACCGGCCCCGCGCGCGTCTTCCGCACCGAATCCGCCGCCATTGCGGCCATCAAGAGCCAGGGACCGGATCGTGTGCGCGCCGGCGACATCATCGTGCTGATTTGCCGCGGACCGATGGGCGCGGGGATGGAGGAGACTTACCAGATCACATCCGCGTTGAAGTACCTGGATTTCGGCAAGCACGTGGCAGTGCTCACCGACGCGCGTTTCAGCGGCGTATCCACGGGCGCCTGCGTCGGACACATCTCGCCCGAAGCGCTGGCCGGCGGGCCCATCGGGAAGGTGCTCGACGGGGACATCATCGAGATCGTGGTGGACCGTGTTCATCTGGAAGGCGCCGTGAACCTCGTCGGGCACGACACGGATGTGTTCGGCGCGGCGGAAGGCGACCGTGTGCTGGCTGCCCGCCCGTTGCGGCCCGACCTCGCGCCGGATCCCGCGCTCCCTACCGAGACCCGCCTGTGGGCCGCGCTGCAACAGGTGAGCGGCGGCACGTGGGGAGGGTGCGTCTACGATACGGACGCGATTCTGAAAGCTCTGGGCCTGCGTAGTTAAGGCTCCGGCAGCGGCCCCAGAATATCAATCTTGTATTTCGCCGCCACTGCCATCAACTTCCCCATGTCCGGCGCGGGTGGCGGCAGCGTCAGGTCCGGATGCGGCTCGCTGAGTTCCAGGACGAACTGCTCAAAGCCCGCGGGTGCGCACAGAATCAGCATCCTTGCGGGGACAGTGCTTGCAATCTTGAAGCCGTGTGGAATTTCGCGAGGCCCGAACACGTAGGCCCCCGGTCCGGCCTTCAACCACCTGCCGTCGCTGACGAATGCGACTTCTCCTTCCAGGACGTAAAACGCCTCATCTTCAAGATGGTGGACGTGGTACGGCGAAGCCCACCCGGGGGGAACCATCGGGTGCTCGATCAGCCCGAAAGCTCCATTGGTAGTCTCGCCGGTGGACCTCATGATAGTCGGTAAACCTAAAAACCGGACTGCCGGGTCTTCCCTCGTGTTCATGTAAGGCTGTTGCGCTTTGCCGGTCATTGATGCGTCCTCGCCGGGCAATTGTAACACTCGGATTCCCCCCACAAGAGGTCTCATGATACCGTGAGCTGGAATGCCAGTGGATCCGGACCGCGCCATCTTCCGCGCCGTGGCGTCGACCATCGTGCCGGAAGCCGCGGCCCTCGATGAACAGGGTTGGCGCGAGGTCGTGCAGGTAATTGAAGCGCTCCTGCGCGACCGTCCGGAATCGCTCAAGCGGCAGATCCGCATTTTTCTTGGCGCGATTCAGTGGCTGCCAGTCGTGCGCTACGGCCGGCCGTTCACGCGCCTGGATGCGGCCCGCCGCGCGCGCGTCCTCGCGCATCTGCAGAACGATCGGATACAGAAAATACGCGTAGGTTTTTGGGGACTGCGCACCATCGTGCTGGCCGGTTATTACGGCAGACCGGCAGCCGCCGATGCCATCGGCTACGCCGCCAGTCGCCGCGGATGGGAGGCCCGCGCGTGAAGCGCGTCAACTACGACATTGTCATTGTCGGTTCCGGCGCCGGCGGCGGGACGGTCGCGCAGGAACTTTCGCCGCTTTGCCGCGACGGCGTGCGCATCGCCGTCCTCGAGAAAGGTCCCCGGCTGCGGGACGATGAGTTCACCGGCCGCGAACTGGAGATGGCCGGTGCGCTCTACGAAGACGGCGGCGGCTTCCTCACCGCGGACGGCTCTATGACCATCGCGTTTGGCTGCGCGTACGGTGGGTCCACGGTGGTCTACACAGGCACTTCCATGCTGCCGCCGGAACGCGTTATTCGCCGCTGGGATGTGCCTGGCCTCACGCACGCCGATCTGGATTGCCGCGCCCGAAAGTTCATGGCCGAAAACAACGCGCACCTTTTGGAAGACGGCTTGATCAACGAAAATAACAAGCTGTTCCTGGCGGGTTGCCGCAAGCTCGACTACGATGTGCGCCAGTTTCCCGTGAATATCAAAGGCTGCCGCGGATCGAGCCTTTGCAATCTGGGCTGTCCGAATCAGGCCAAGCAGGGTACGGACCGCGTACAGTTGCCGAATGCCGAGCGCAACGGCGTGGAGGTCATCACGCGCTGCCAGGTGCTGACGGTGGGCGACAGGACGCTCACCGCGCGCGTCTCCGCCAAACCGGACGGCGGCAAGGGCGATCCCTCGCCGTGGGGCCCGGGCGATTATCAGATCGCCGCGAAGGTGATCGTGCTCTCGGCGGGCGCTGTGAATACTCCGGCACTGCTGCTGCGCTCCGGAATGGGAAACAGCTTGCCGCGTCTGGGGCGGGGTTTCACCGTGCATCCTGCGTTCATCATCGTGGGCGAGCACCCGCGGCCGGTCGTCAATTTCGTGGGCCACCCCAAAAGCTATTACGTCGATCAGTTCACCGAAAGCGAGCATTTCGTTCTCGAGACTTGCATGTACTTTCCGTTTATCACGGCCAAGAGCCTGGCTGGTTTCGGCGCGCCGCACAGCGCGTTCATGCGGGCCTTTCCACGGCTGCAAATGATCCTGGTGCTGGCCTGCGACAAAGCGGATGAGCACAATCGGGTCACTATCAATAAGGCGGGCGGCCCGGTGGTCGATTACCGGTTCCAGCCCGAGGCCATCGGCGGACTGATCCGCGGCGCCATCACCTCGGCCAAGATCCTGTTTGCAGCGGGCGCCACGCGCGTGCACGTCCCTGTGGCGCGCAACCCGACCGTCGAGGCCGGCGACGCGGCGCGTCTGGATGACATCGCTGCGCATGCGGAATTCACGCCTGGGAAGACACCCGTTTCCGCAGCGCATCCGCAGGGCGGCTGCGGTATGGGCAGCGACCCGATCAACTCCGTCACCGACTCATACGGCCACGTGCACGGCGCCGCCGGGTTGTTCATAGCCGACGCGAGCCTGTTTCCGAATTCCCTCGAAATCAACCCCTACGTCACCATCATGGCGCTGGCCGATCGCGTGGCCCAGCGCATCCGTGAGGAGGCCCCCGCGCTGCTGGGAAGATAAACATGAAAATGACCGGCGCAGACATCGTGGTGCGCGCGCTCGAAGACGAAGGCATTCCGTTCACCTTCGGTATTCCCGGCACACATAACATCGAATTATATGACTCGCTCGTGCGCTCCACCAAGGTTCGCCCGATTCTGGTGACCGACGAGCAGAGTGCGTCCTTCATGGCCGATGGCGTGGCGCGCTCGTCTGGAATGCTGGCCGCCGCCAACGTGGTCCCAGGCGCGGGACTCACACACGCTCTTTCTGGAATCGCCGAGGCCTGGCTCGATAACATCCCCATGCTGGTGCTGGGTTGCGGCATCCGGCGCGACTCCGGCAAGGCGTTTCAATTGCACGCCGTCGATCAACAGGCAATCGCGCGTCCGGTGACCAAGGCGCAGTTCCTGATTGAGCGCGGCGCCGATCTGTACCCCACCATCCGCCGCGCCTGCCGCATCGCGCGTGCGGCACCCGCCGGACCGGTGTTCGTCGAGGTACCCGCGGAACACTACATTTTCCGCCACGATGTGGACCTGGACGCCTATCGGGCCGAGCCGGAGAAGGGGGGCGCCGCGCCGAACTTCCGCGCTGCCGACCTGGATCAAGCCCGCGACCTGTTGGCGGGGGCGCGCCGGCCATTGCTGTATCTGGGATTGGGCGCGGCGGGCGCGGGAGCCGATCTGGTCGCCCTGGCCGAGCGGCTGGAAGCTCCGGTGGCCACCACGTTCGAGGGCAAAGGCATTTTTCCCGAAACGCATCCCCTGTGGCTGTGGTGCGGATTCGGCGCGTCCGCTCCCGCGTTTGTGCGGAAGGTCGCCGCGAGTTGCGACCTGACCCTGGCTATCGGCTGCCGCTTCTCAGAAGTCGGTACGGGAAGCTACGGCCTCGAGATACCCGGCAAGTTAGTTCACGTGGATGTTGATCCTTCCGTGCTGGATAAGAACTATCGCGCCGACTTAGCCATAGCTGCGGATGCCGGCCCGTTCATCAGCGCCTTATTGAGCAACTTACCGGCGCGCCAGCCTGATACGGCACTCAGGCAAACCATACGCGCGGGTCAGACCAAGGTATGGTCGGATTGGGCAGCCCCGGCCGATGCCGGGTTAGTTACTCCACCCCAGTTACTCAAGGCCGTGCAGGAGTTATTGGGTCCGGCGGCGATCTATACCACCGATAGCGGAAACGGTACGTTTCTGGCCGTGGAGTGTCTCCGGCTGGAGCGGCCGCGCTCGTTTCTGGCACCCATTGATTACTCATGCATGGGCTACGCCGTGCCGGCCGCGCTGGGAGCATCGCTGGCGTGCCCCGACCGGCCGGTGGTCGCGCTGGCGGGTGACGGCGCTTTTCTAATGACTGGCCTGGAACTGCTCACCGCCGCGCAACTGCATTTACCGGTGATGGTGCTGTTGTTGCGCGATCGCGAGTTGGCGCAGATTGCCCAGTTCCAGCAGACCGCGTTGGGCCGCAAAAGCTGCAGTGAGCTGCCGGATTGCGACATTTTCGCGTTCTGCCGGGCGATAGGCGCCGAGTACCTGCTGCTGGCGAACAATGCAGAAATAGATTCCGTTTTGCGACAAGCGTACGCGCTGACCGAAGCCAGGCGTCCAGTGGTGGTGGAGGTGGCGATCGACTATTCGCGCAAGACTTACTTCACGGAGGGGGTGGTGCGCGTGAATTTCGCGCGGCTGCCGTGGCCGGACCGTTTGCGGATGGTGGTGCGCGCCCTATCGCGCCGTCTGGAGGGCGGGCTTTAGCCGGCGCCGGGCTTCAGCCCCGCTGCAGCGTACTCTTTTCGTTGCGGCTATGCTGCTTTCTGGTGCCGGCGCGCAGCCTGCAGCGGGCAAGAGCGGGGCTAAAAGCCCCGCGCCGGCTAAAGCCCGCTTTCCAGTTCGCGTCACGCGCTCCGGTTATTTTTTTGTTTTTCCAAACCAACGACTTCTCCGCAATTCCCGCCTGATTTCCCTAACACCGGCCGTATAGTTTGGCCAGAAGGGGAATTCAAAAATGCCAATTGTCCACAACGCCACCTTTGTGCGCGAAGGCCGGTGTCTGTTGTTCGCGGCTTACTCGGAATCGCTGCGGGACTGCCGTGGATGCCGCACCATTGCGTGGTGCCCGCACTACGACCGCGCCGGGGTGCGTCACGCCGAGTTGTTAGCCCTCGCCCGCTGGGAGGACGATGGCGGCTGCGTCGTCTAAGCGTACTTGAAATGAAAGCGCGTCCTCCATCACTATTAAGTGGGGGAGACATGCCGTTCAACGACAGCCGTATCGAGCACTTCGTGGTCCTGATGCTGGAGAATCGGTCTTTCGATCATATGCTCGGGTTTTGCGGCATTCCAGGCATCGATGGGCTTACCGGCGCGGAGACTAACCCCGACACCACCGGCGCTCCGGTTAAAGTCACCAGCGACGCTCGATACATCGGTGACTACGAACCCGATCCCGGCCACGAACTGTTCGACGTCAACGTCCAGATCTTTTCCAACCAGCAGGCCACTCCGGGCGCCTCGCCCCCCATGCAGGGATTCATCCAAAGCTATTTCCAGGTGTGCGGCGATCCCAATCGCGCCAAGGATGTGATGAAATGTTTTTCGCCGCAAACGCTGCCGAACCTCACTTACCTGGCGCGCAACTATGCGGTCTGCGATCGCTGGTTTTCGTCCGTACCGGGACCCACGCTGCCGAACCGGTCTTTCGCACACGCGGCCACTTCCATGGGGTCGGCCGTCGGTCCGCCTTTCCTCGGGAACCTGCGCACCATTTATCCGGTGCTGAACGGGAACCAGGTCACTGCCAAGATCTATTACCAGGACGCTACCATGGCGCTGACCTTCAAGGAACTGCTCGGTAACCAGACGGAATACTTTGGCCTCTATGACGATTTCCTGAACGAAGCCAAGGATCCGCAAGCGCTGCCCAATTACTGTTTTCTGGAACCGCGCTACAACGCCGATGATACGGGCGGTGTGCACGAACCGGCGGATCAGCATCCCGACCATGACGTGCGCGATGGAGAAGCCCTCATTCAGGAGGTCTATACCGCGCTGAGGAGCAACCCGGACGTCTGGCAGAAAACGATGCTGCTGATCGTTTATGACGAGCATGGCGGGCTTTTCGATCACGTCACGCCGCCGGCCTGCCAAAATCCCGATGGCCAGAATTCGGCTGATCCACCGTTCGATTTCACGCGTCTCGGTATTCGCGTGCCGGCGGTAATGGTCTCGCCTTACATCAAAGCGGGTACAGTGATCGGAAGCGCCGATAATACGTTTTACGATCACTCTTCCATCATCGCAACTGCTCGCAAATTATTTCTTCCGGATTGGCAGAATACGTTCCTCACGAACCGCGACAAGAATGCGGCGACCTTCGATCATGTGCTGAATCTCCCTACGCCGGATAACATCCCGGGAGCGCCGCACTTAGCTCTCCAAGAGGCGCACACGGCCATGATGGCCGCCCGCACGGCCAGCGTGGCGCCCGGCCAAGCCCCGCCTTCCAGCAAGAATAAGAACCTTTCGAACCTGCAGACGGACATGGTGGCGCATGCCCACCAAGCCGAACAACTGTATCTTCCGCCCGAGCAGCGCACCGGGCAATCGCCGGCCGACATTCAAACCGAAAGCCAGGCTTCAACCTATCTGCAGGACGTGGCGCGGCGGTTGAGAGGTATCTGATGAAATGCACCGCGTTGTTGATCTGCGCACTGGCGTGTGCCCTGGCATCATTGGCGTTCGGCGATGACCAGTTCACCAAGGAAGCTCACACCATTACCAACTATTGCGACGATGTCTGGAAAGATAAACTGCTCGACCGTACGCAGGATGGTCAGTGCGCCCAGGCGATTGTCAATGGCTCACCGCTCCATTTGAATGCCCAGATGTTCGCGCCAGGCAGCGGCCTGGCCCTGGGGCTGGGGTACAAGCGCCTGTTCACATTCGGCCAAGCCTGGCAGAATAACTGGGATCTGGGCGGCATGGGATCGGTCGAAGGTGCGTGGGAAGGCCACTTCGTGGCACATTTCGACAAGCAGCGTCCCGCGCCGTCCATCACCGATACCACTCCCGTGCTGCACAGGATGGTGGAGAAGTTCGAGATCCAGCCCTACGCCAGCGCGCAGCAACTGACTAAGTTGAATTACTACGGCGAAGGCCCGCAATCCAGCCGCAGCGCGCTGGCGCTTTATACCGAGCGCGACATCCGCGTGGGCGTCGGCGCATCCATTCCCTTGGCCTGGTGGCTGAATGCGGGCGCCACAGTGGAAGGACTGTGGCCGTCTATCGGCCCGGCGTCCACCAGCATGAGTCCGTCGGTGGCCGATTTCTATCGCGCGGACCCGACGCTGGCGCCGGGCATCGAGTCACAAGCCGCCTTCACACACTACCAGTTCTATGTGCGGCCGCACTTACCGCGTGACTACCCGTATAACCTGATTTACAAGATTGGCTATGAGTATTATCAGGATCATGGCAGCGGCCAGTATTCGTTTGGGCGCTTCCGTGCGGATCTGCTGCACAATCTGTATCTGGAGCACGACGGCAAAGACCTGCGGCGCGACAGCATCCTATCGTTTTACGGGCGGTTGACGCTGTCCCACACGGCAGCCGGCAACAGCGTGCCATTCTACTTACAAGACACTCTGGGCGGCACGGATATCAACGGCGACCCCACCGTGCGCGCTTTCCCCGATTACCGCTTCCGCGATCCGGACAACATGCTGATTGAAGTAGAATTCAATCGCCGCATCTGGAAGCCGCTGGGCATCATGATCTTTTACGATGCAGGCCAGGTAGCGGCGCAAGCGTCGGACCTGAGCTTGGCGAAGATGCGCCAGGGCTTCGGAGGCGGATTGACCCTCTGGTCGGCGACTAAGGTAGTGTTTCGCGCCTATGTCGGCTTTGGCGGCGGCGAAGGCGCCCACCCCTTCACAGGCATTCTGCCGCTGCCCGGACCGGTGGCCGCGCCGTATCGCACCTACGCCTACCAAATGCCAAGTTCAGGCTTCTGACACAGCTAAGAACAGAACGAATAACCCGCCGATACACGCCGATTCACGCCGGTAAAAGCCGGAGCTATCAGCCACAACAGATAACCCCTGCTGAACACAGATCGGGTTATTAACTCGGGCTCTTATCGGCGTGCATCGGCGGCGAAGGCGCCCACCCCTTCACAGGCATTCTGCCGCTGCCGGACCAGTGGCCGCGCCGTATCGCACCTACGCCTATCAAATGCCAAGTTCAGGCTTCTGACACAGCTAAGAACAGAACGACTAAGCCGCCGATACACGCCGATTCACGCCGATAAAAGCCGGAGCTATCAGCCACAACAGATAACCCCTGCTGAACACAGATCGGGTTATTAACTCGGGCTCTTATCGGCGTGCATCGGCGGCGAAGGCGCCCACCCCTTCACAGGCATTCTGCCGCTGCCCGGACCAGTGGCCGCGCCGTATCGCACCTACGCCTATCAAATGCCAAGTTCAGGCTTCTGACACAGCTAAGAACAGAACGAATAAGCCGCCGATACACGCCGATTCACGCCGATAAAAGCCGGAGCTATCAGCCACAACGGATAACCCCTGCTGAACACAGATCGGGCCATTAACTTGGGCTCTTATCGGCGTGCATCGGCGTGCATCGGCGGCTAATTGGTTTTGTTCTTGTCTGCGTATCTGCCGCGGTTGCGTTAATTCACCGCACATGCTTCGCCGGCGGGTTACGCTCACCGGCGAATTTCCGTTGATGCCAGTAAGGGTAAGGCAGCGGCAGGGCGCTGACCTCGTCCAGACCTTCCACCTCCGCCTCGGTAAGCGCCCAAGTCGCCGCAGCCAGGTTGTCGCGGAGTTGGTGTTCGTTGCGTGCTCCGATAATCACGGTGTCCACGCCCGGCTTGCGAATGACCCAGTTGAGCGCGACTTGGGAGACAGAGACTCCGCGCTGGCCGGCAATCTCCGCTAGTACATCGACGATCCGGTACAGCCGTTCGTCATCCACCGTGCCGGCAACCTCCAGAGTGTTCAGCCGCGATTCCGATGGCCGCGCTTGGCCGCGGCGAAACTTGCCGGATAACAGCCCGCCTTGCAGTGGACTCCAGGCCAGGATGCCCGCCCGCTGATCGAGACCGGCCGGCACCAGTTCGCGTTCGGCGTCGCGCGCCACGAGCGAGTAGTTGATCTGCTGCGACACGTAGCGGGAAATCCCCATCCGCTCGGAAATGGACAGCGCTTTCATAAGCTGCCAGCCCGAATAATTCGAGCAGCCGGCGTAGCGGATCTTACCCGCGCGGATCAGATCGTCGAACGCGCGCAATGTCTCGTCCAGCGGCGTGAGCGAATCGAAGTTATGGGATTGGTACAGATCGATGTAGTCGGTTCCGAGCCGGCGCAGGCTTGCATCGCAGGCCTCCAGAATGTGGCGGCGCGAGAGTCCGGCCTTATTGGTGCCCGGTTCCATGCGCACGAAGACCTTCGTCGCCAGCACGATATCTTTGCGGTGCGCGCCCAGCGCCTGGCCCAGCACTTCCTCCGACTTGCCGGACGAATACATGTCCGCCGTGTCGAACAGGTTCACGCCGGCCTCGAGGCAGATCTCCACGTGGCGGCGCGCCTCCTCCACTTGCACATTGCCCATGGCCGCGAACCGCCCTTCACCGCCCAGCGTCATGGTGCCGAAGCTCAGAATCGAAACTTCCAGACCGCTTGCGCCCAATAACCGGTATTCCATGCGTTCTCGTCTTCTCCTCAGACCAGCATATCCGAAAGAGACGCGCGGTCTCGCATCTGGCCGGGCGGCAGTTGCTATGATGGCGGCTGGACCGTTTCAAACTATCCATGATCGGCGAAATCCTGGACGCCAAATACCGCATCGACAAGCAACTCGGCGCCGGTGGAATGGGCAATGTGTATTTGGCCACGCACCTGGGAACCACGCGCGTCGTGGCGGTGAAAGTGATCGCTCCACGGTGGGCGGCGGAACCGCAATTTCTGGCCCGCTTCCAGCGCGAAGCCCAGGCCTGCGGACGGTTGCGCCATCCGAACATCGTCAATGTCACGGATTTCGGAGTCGCCAGAAGCGCTCGCGGCGACATGCCGTACCTGGTGATGGAGTTTCTCGACGGCCAGACGCTTTCGGATTTCCAGCAGTCTCATCCGCAGGTCCCGCTACCGCTGGTTGCGGATCTTCTGGACCAGATCGGACTTGCGCTGGAGGATGCCCACCGGCACGGCATCGTACATCGCGATTTGAAGCCGGACAACATCTGGCTGGAACCTAATGGCCGCGGCGGATACACCGTAAAAGTGCTCGACTTCGGAGTGGCCAAAGTCAATCTGCTGGGCGCCTGGGCTTTGCCCGCACCAGAGATTGCGGAGGACGACGCTTCGCAGACGCCCGCTCGCCTGCCCACACCGGCCGGCGACGAAATGGAAACGGCCGTGATCGAAGCGCCGCATCACGAAACCGGGACCGAGACCGTGGCGATGGCCGCAACTCCGTCGAGTTCATCCTCCGGCTCATTCGACAGCGGCGACGGCGCGCACACCATGCCGGGCAGCCTGATTGGAACGCCCGCGTATATGTCGCCGGAACAGGCGTTGGGGAAGGAGATCGATTTCCGTTCCGATATTTATAGCTTGGCCGTGGTGGCCTATTTCCTGGTTTGCGGCCAACTGCCGTTCACTGGAAAGTCGAGCGAACTGATCCCGTTTCATCAGACTGGTAGTCCGGCTTCGCCGGAGAGCATCCGCAAGATGCCGCGCGACGTCTCGGACGCGATACTGGTGGGCCTCGCGCGTAATCCCGTGGACCGCCCGCCGTCGGCCACCGCATTCACGCGGCGTTTCCATAACGCGGTGGACGCGGAGTTCCTGGCGCTGCGCAGATCGAAAGCATTTCTGCAGCAACACCTCGCGGCATTTGCTCTTTTGCTCATGCCCATCTATGGGGCCGTCTTGTCCATAACGGCCGTGTTGGGTTCCGTGATGCGGAAACTGCTGCCGGCGGCGACGCTGCGTATCCTGCTGGCGCCACTGGCAGCGGCCGTTCTTTTCATTTTTGCCGACAACCTGCTGCGCGCCGCCGCGGCACTGATGGCGCGCGACGAACAAATTCGCGTGCGGCGGTTCCTGTCGTTCCGCGTCTTCTGGAGGCTGCTGAAGACGATGCCGGTTCTGGTGGCCACGCAGGCCCGGTCCTTGATGTTTTTCGGCCCCGGCTGGGTGGTTGGGGACTGCCTGTGGCCGGTCGTCTGCGTGGTAGAAAAGCTGTCAGGCAAAGCGGCCATCGCGCGCTCGCGCGAACTGATGACCGGGCTGCGCTCAGCGGGACGTGCCCTCGCCATTCGCCATCTGGCATTAGCCGCATTCGCCATGGCGGAGATGGTCCAATCCATCGGCTACCTGTGGCAAAACCACCAGATCCACCAGCCGAACGAGGTGGTGACCGCGACCTGGTTTCCAATATTTGCGCTCTATGCGGGCGCGCCGCTATTTCTGTACGACCGGACCGCCGCCCACGAAGGTGGTCCCTTACTGCAGTTGGACCGCACGCCGGAAGTGCGCACCACCGCGCGCGCGTTCTCGGTCAGCTCTCTGATGTGGCTGACGGCCGGAGCGCTCTATCTGCTGTATCTGCCCATCAAGCTGTGGTTCTTTGGTGGGCGCTGAAGCGCGTCCCACATTAGCCCGCGGCCGCGCTCTTGATCAGCCGGTCGGCATGCTTCAATGCCTCCGGCGTCAACTCCTGCCCCGATAACATCCGTCCGATTTCGCGCGTCCGGGCCGCACGGTCCAGTTCGTCGATACCGGCCACGGTCCGCCCCTGGCTCTCGCGCTTCTCCACGCAGTAATGATGGTCCGCAAACGCCGCGATCTGCGCCAGGTGCGTGACGCACAAGACCTGGTTCGCGGCGGCGAGTCTCTTCAGCCTTCGTCCCACGCCTTCCGCGGCGCTGCCGCCGATGCCCGCGTCCACTTCGTCGAAAACCAGCGTGCGGCCGGGCGCGAATTCCTGCGCACCGGGCCGGGGCGCTGCGAGGCACGTTTTCAGCGCCAGCGCGATCCGCGAGATCTCGCCGCCGGACGCCACTTTTTCCAACGCCTTGGGTTCCTCGCCCAAGTTCGGCGATACAAGGAACTCGACGCGGTCGGCGCCGGCCGGCGACCAGGGGGCCGGCGCGACCTCGACCCGAAACGCGGTGCGCTCCATAGCCAGCGACGCCAGCTCCGCCTCCACTTCTTTCTCGAGTCGGCGAGCGGCACGCCCGCGCAAGGCGGTCAATTCGGCGGCGGCGCGCCCATAGTCCCGCGCCAGGCGCTCGCGTTCGCGGCGCAGCTCTTCCATGCGCACACCGGAGTGCTCCACCTGTTCGATCTGCGTGCGCACTTCGCTCAGGAACGCCAGCACCTCCGCCACGGACGCGCCGTATTTACGCTTCAGCTTGTCGAGCAGTGCCAGGCGATTCTCCACTTCCTCCAGCCGGCCGGGATTCGCCTCCAGACCCGAAAGATAATCGCGCAGCCCGTAAGATGCCTCCTTCAGCGCCAATTCCGCCGCTTGCAGTTGTTCGCCCAGCCCCGCCAGGGAGGGATCGATACGGCATATATCATCGAGACGCTTGGCCGCCAGCCGAACCTGAGCCAGCGCTGATTCAGGCGCATCGTAGAGCGCGGCATAGGCCGTGCCGGCGTTCTCCTGCAATCGGCCGAGGTTCTGCAGGACCCTTCGCTCGGCATCCAGGGTTTCGTCCTCGCCGGCGGCGGGCGCGGCGCTTTCGATCTCCTTGCACTGAAAGTTCCACAGGTCCAGCAGCCGCAGTTTTTCCTGTTCGGTGTGCTCCAGCGTTTCGAGCGCCACGCCCGCGCTTTTCCATGCTTTGTAGATGTCCCCCACGTGGGCGAGCGGCTCGCCCGCTCCGGCGAAGCTGTCCAGCATGTCGCGCTGCGCATCCGCGGAAAACAAAAGCTGCTGATCGTGTTGGCCGTGGATATCGCCCAGCAGCGGCGCCAGCTCACGCAACAGCGACACGGCCACGGGGCGGCTGCCGAGAAACGCGCGCGACTTGCCGCCCGCCAGAATCTCGCGCTCGATCAGCAGTTCGCTGTCCTCAATGGTGAAGCCCGCCGGATCGAGCAGCGCGCGCACATCGCCGCGATCGCGCACGTCGAAGATGCCCGCCACACGCGCGCGCGCCTCGCCCGAACGCACCATTTCGGCCGATGCGCGGCTGCCCAGCAGCAGGCCGAAGGCATCTACCACGATAGACTTGCCGCTGCCTGTCTCGCCCGTCAACAGGTTCAGCCCCGCATGAAAGCGCACCCGGATCCGATCAACCACGGCGTAGTTTTCGACCAGCAACTCCACCAGCATGCCGCTCCGATTATAACCGTTGCTCCGCGGAGCGCGGGATGCTACGGTGCACCCGAAGGCAGGCGCGATGTCTGACATATTTCGCGATCATTTGTTCGCGGGCAAAACAGCGTTCATCACCGGCGGCGGCAGCGGCATCAATCTGCGCATCGCCGAACGGTTCGCGGCCCAGGGCGCCCGGCTCGGCTTGATGGGGCGCAAGCAGGAGAAGCTGGATCGCGCGGTGGAAGCCATACGTGGGGCGGGCGGCGACGCATTGGGCGTCGCGGGCGACGTGCGCTTTTATGAAGAGTGCGAAAACGCGCTGCGCCGGACGCGGGAGGCTTTTGGTGAAATCGACATCCTGGTGTGCGGCGCGGCTGGTAATTTTCCGGCGACTGTGTTGGGCATGTCGGCCAATGGATTCAAGGCGGTCATCGATATCGATCTGCTGGGCACTTTCAACACCTGCCGCGCGGCTTACGAGCACTTGCGCAAGCCGGGCGCGTCAGTCATCAGCATTTCAGCTACGCACGCGTTCGTGCCCATCGCTTACCAGGCGCACGTTTGCGCGGCGAAGGCGGGCATCGACATTTTCTCCAAGACGCTGGCGATCGAGTGGGCGGCGGCAGGCGTACGCGTGAACGTCATCGCGCCCGGACCGGTGGACGATACGGAAGGCATGCGGCGCCTGGCGCCCACCCCGGAAGCGCGCGGCAAGGCGATGGCCAGCGTGCCGCTGGGCCGTTTCGCCAGCAAAGACGAGATCGCCGATCTGGCTTTGTTCCTGTCGTCGGACGCGGCGGCATACATCACGGGCGCAATATGCGTGTGCGACGGCGGGCAGTCTCTATTGGGGTCGCGCAACTTCCTCGGAACGGCCGGCACAACATCATGATGCACGCAAGCCTGGAGCTGGCGCAGCGCCTGGAAGCCGCGGACGGGTTGAACGGCGTGGGGTGCGCTGAAGCGCATCAGCACCTCAATCCGGCACTCGGCTCCGCGGTGCTCGAAGCCGGCGGCGGATTCGCCATTTTCGTGGGCGCGGACTCGCCCCTGACGCATGCTGTAGCGCTCGGCATGCGCGGTCCCGTTTCCGGTGATGAGATGGACCGCATCGAGGAATTCTACCGTGCGCGCGGAACTGCGGCCGCCGTCGAGCTCTGTCCACTGGCCGATGCGACTCTGGTCGAGCTACTCGGCGCGCGAGGCTACGGCCTGCTCGAGTTCAACAATGTGCTGGTGCGCCCGCTGGCGGACGGGGAAATCGCTCCGGCCGAATCGGTACGCGCCGCCAATCCAGACGAGGAGCATCTTTGGGCGAGTACAGTGGGGCGCGGGTTTCTGGAGAAAGATGAACTTACAGCGGAGGAGATGGATGTGGGCCGTGCCATCTGGCATGTGCCGGGCGCGCGCTGTTACCTGGGATTCGCCGGCGGCCGGGCAGTCGCGGCGGGTGCCCTGGCCGTCCACCTCGGTCTGGCCATGCTGTTTGCAGACAGCACCCTGTCAGGCTTTCGCGGCGCAGGCTTGCAGGCCGCTTTGATTCGGGCGCGCCTGCGCGTTGCCGCGGAGGAGAGATGCGATTTGGCCACCGCGTCGACGTTGCCGGGCAGCTCGTCCCAGCGCAACTATGAGCGCAACGGCTTTCACGTGGCATATACCAAGGCGATTCTGGCGCGGTAGAGCGTCCCAAGGCGGCGGCCCGGCTGGCGCTGCTATGATGAAAGTTCCCCGCCATGATTGTGGAGGCCCATGTCGTCCGATTTGACTCGATTTCTCTCGATGGCGGCGCTACCCTCGCGCCAGTCGATGTAGCCTACGAAACTTACGGTGCACTGAACGCGCGCAAGAGCAACGCCATCCTGATCCTGCATGCCTTCTCCGGCGATGCGCACGCCGCTGGCGTCAGTCCCGAGGCCGGCAAGCCGGGCTGGTGGGACAACATGATTGGGCCCGGCAAGGCGTTCGATACGAATAAGTATTTTGTCATCTGTTCGAACGTGCTGGGCGGATGCCGCGGCACCACTGGACCCGCCTCCGTCAATCCAGCCACCGGGTGTCCGTTTGCCATGTCGTTTCCAGTGATCACCATTCGCGACATGGTGCGGCTGCAGAAAATGCTGATCGATCACCTGGGCATCCCGCGGCTTCTGAGCCTTTCGGGCGGCTCGATGGGCGGCATGCAGGCGCTCGAATGGGCCGTATCGTACCCCGAATCGGTGGTTTCGGCAATACCCATCGCGGCCACGGCGCGCCACAGCGCTCAGCAGATCGCCTTCAACGAAGTGGGCCGGCAGGCGATCATCGCCGATCCCGACTGGAACGACGGCAATTATTATGACGGCAAGCCACCGGCGCGCGGGCTGGCAATAGCGCGCATGGTGGGCCACATCACTTACATGAGCGACGACTCCATGCGCGAGAAATTCGGACGGCGGCTGCGTGGCAAGAACAGCTTCGGCTACGATTTCGATGTGGATTTCGAAGTGGAAAGCTACCTTCGCTACCGCGGCACTGAGTTTGTGCACCGTTTCGATGCCAACTCGTACCTATACATCACCAAGGCGATGGACTACTTCGACCTGGCGAACGGTAACGGTTCGCTGACAGCGGCCTTCGAGCGTGCCCAGGCGCGCTTCCTGGTGATCAGCTTCAGTTCGGATTGGCTGTATCCCAGCTACCAATCGCAGGAGATCGTGCGCGCGCTGCGCAGCCGCAACGTGGATGTAGCCTATTGCGAGCTGCCGTCGAACTACGGACACGACGCGTTTCTGGTGGATGTGGGCGAGCAGACCGAGTTAGTGCGCGGCTTTCTCTCGAGCACCTATGAGAAGGTGGCCGGATGATTTCCGCCAACTCGCCGCCGCACGGTAAGCCATTTGTAGGCGAGTTACTCGGCCGCAGCGATTACGCGATTATTGGCGAAATCGTGGAGCCGGGCGCGAAGGTGCTGGATCTGGGATGCGGCGATGGCGAACTGCTCGAATGGCTGGCGCAGAACAAGAGCGTGGACGCGCGTGGCGTCGAGATTTCGGGCGCGAAAGTGCAGCGCGCTATCGCCCGCGGCGTCTCGGTGTACCAGGGCGATATCGACCAGGGCCTGGCGGATTATCCGGACCACGCGTTCGATTACGTGATCCTGAGCCAGACGCTGCAGGAGTCGCGGCGTCCGCTGCAGGTGCTGCGGGAGATGCTGCGCGTGGGACGGCGAGCCATCGTGGCGTTCCCCAACTTCGGCCATTGGCGGGTACGGCTGTCGATGCTGACGGCCGGGCGCGCGCCGAAAACGCGGCTGTTTCCTTATGATTGGTACGACTCGCCAAATATCCATTTCTTGACCGTGTACGATTTCGAGCAGCTTGCGCGGCAGGAGGGGCTGGCCGTCGAACGGCGCTTCTTTCTGGCGGGTCAGCGGCGCATTCAAGCGCGGCCGAATCTGCGCGCGGAAGTAGCGGTCTATCTGGTCAGGAAGTAGCTGTGGCGCTCCTATTCGCGCAACGCCTCCATCGGGTCGAGCCGTGCCGCCCGGCGCGCGGGAACCCAGCAGGCGGCCAGCATCACCAGAACGGCCAAAACAGAGATCACGGCCAAGCTGAATAAACCGCGCCCCTCGATGCCGGTGAGATAGCGCCGCACCAGGCTGTTACATGCGATAGCTGCCGGGAAACCAATGGATATGCCCGCCAGAGAGAGCCGCATGCCCTGCTTGACTACCAGCCCGGCCACCGCACCGCGATCCGCGCCCAGGGCCATCCGAATGCCGATTTCGCGGGTGCGTTGCGCCACCGATTGCGCGACGACGGCATACAGCCCCACAGCTGCCAAGCACAGCGCCATAACACTGAACGCGCCAATCCAGTTCGCCGCCAACCTCTGCTGCCACAGCGAATCGGAGGAATGCTCCGGACCCGTTTGCGCAAAACTGGCCGCTACGTTCTTGTCCGTGGCGGCCAAGGCTCGTTGAATTTCGATGATCCCAGCGTGGGAATCGGACGCGGTTCGCACCACCACCCACGCGCGGTTGCCGAATTCCTGAAAAACAGGAACGTACAGCAGAAGTGGAACATCGCTGGTCAGGGCGAGATGCTTCACGTCGCCGGCCACGCCGATCACCTCGAACGGAGGCCGCTGCGGCCCCTCCCACGCCGGATACGAGACTTGCTTCCCGATGGCATTCCCGCCCGGCCACATTTTCTCCGCCAGCTTACGGCTCACAATCACCACGCCAGGTGCGCCGTTACGGTCGGCATCGGTGAAATCGCGTCCCTGCAGCAGCGGAATGCCGAGCGTCCGGAAGTAGTGCGGAGCCACATGATTGATATTGACCCGCAAGCCCAGTTCGAACTCGCGGGCGCTCAGCACCTCTAAAGGCGGCTCCTGGCCCGGATGGAAAATGGAGACCGCACCGGGCCATTCGGTCGGCGGAACGGTGCCCGCCAGGCTCGCGGATACCACGCCGGGCATGGTATCGAGCTTGTTTAGCAACTCACTGAAAAACGTCCGGCCCTTTTCCTCGGAATATTGCGCGAGGCTCAGATCGACGGCCGCCATGGCAACGTGTTGTGAGTCGAACCCCGGATTCGCGCTGACAACACGATATAAGCCGCGCAGCAGAAAAGCCGCGTCGCTCAGCAGAACCAGCGAGAGCGCCAACTGCCCTATCACCAGGGCCGAACGTAACCATGTCTTCCGCACACCCGCGCCCGGAAATCCGCTCTTGAGCGAACTTGTAAGATCGACTTTCATGCATTCGAGCGCAGGCAGCAGCGCGCAAAGCAAGCCCGTACCGAGAGAGCCGAGGAGTGCGAATGCGAGGACGGCGCCGTCGATGTGAGCGCCGGAATGCTGCACCAGCGCCGGCGCGCTTCCCGAACTCAGGGCCGCAGCCGCATTGACCGTCCATGCGGCCAACAGGACGCCAATCCCGCCCGACGCCAGCGCGAGCACCACTCCTTCGGTCAGCAATTGACGCAACAGACGCGCGCCATCCGCGCCCATGGCCAGCCGTATTCCCATCTCGCGCGTTCTGCCGCCGGCGCGTGCCATCAACATTCCCGCCACGTTCGAACAGGCGATCAACAGCAGCAGCGCGACTGCCACGGAAAGCAGGCCGAGTAAGCCGCTCACCTCGGCCCGATCGTCCGGGTACAAACCCACCCCGGCCGCCACACCCACCGTCCGCTTGCCGTTCGAAAGCGGATACGCGAGCGCGAGTTGCCCGGCAATGGTTTTCATTTCGGCATCCGCCTGCCGCATACCGGCGCCGGGTTTCAAGCGTCCGAACAGGAATAGCCAGCCCGCGCTGCGGTTCTCCAGGACGCCGGCCGAGAGCCGCGGCCACGTGCGCGGCTGGGTCCGCAGCGGGATCCAAAGATCGAATGGCTGGGATACCATGGTTCCGCGGAACCCTTTTTCCGCGACACCGACGATGGTAAACGGATTCCCGTTCAGCGCGACCCTGGCCCCCACCGCACCCGGGCTTCCGCCGAACCTGCGTTGCCACAGGCTGTAGCTGATCACGGCGGCAGCGTAGTCCGCCTCCGCCAGCAACCGTCCAGCCGCGGGTTTCACTCCCAGCACGTGGAAGTAGTTATCCGTGACTTCATCCGAGACCATGCGCTCCGGTATGCCGGCGTAGCTGAAGTTCAGCGCGGTTGCCCCGTGGGCCGCCAGACCGAGTAACGAATGATTTCGATCGCGGTAATCCCGGTAATCGGGGTAACCCATGTGATCGAAGGTGATACCGTTCTGGATGCGAAACAGGGAGACCAGGCGTCCCGGATCGGCGATACCTGGAAGCGGGCGCAGCAGAATCGCGCTGACCACGCTGAATACCGCCGTGTTCGCCCCGATGCCCAACGCCAGCACCAGGATCGTGACTGCGGTGAAGCACGGATTTCTGCCCCATATTCGAATCGTGTAACGCAGGTCGCGCATGCTTACGCGCACACTTAAAGGACGCCGCCGGAACGGCATCTGTTAACCGCGTTTACGTGCGGATGATTACCACTGCCCGCCGGGCCGCGGCGAGGCGCGCACGGCGCGCTCGAATGCCCAGCTGCGGATGTGATTGATCTGCTCCTTCATGGTGCGCGACAACGGCACGATGCTGACCGCCACGCTCAACAGATCGTCCTCATGGATGTCGCGGTCGGCCAATTTGGCTTTGGTCAGGGCGGATACCACGCATTGCTCAATCTCGGCGCCGGTCCAGCCGATGGTGAATTCGGTCAACTGCGCCAGGTTGAAGCGCGCCGGATCCAGGCCACGGCGGCTCAGGTGAATCTGGAAAATTTCGATGCGTTCGTCGTCGAGCGGCAGGTCTACGAAGAAGACTTCATCGAAGCGGCCTTTGCGAATCATCTCGGCGGGCAGCAGGTCGATACGGTTGGCCGTGGCGGCGACGAATAAACCGCGCGATTTTTCCTGCATCCAGGTGAGGAAGAAAGCGAAAATGCGGCCTTGCTCGCCGCTCGATTCCGTCGAGGTGATGCCCATTTCGATCTCGTCGAACCAAAGCACGGCGGGCGACATATCCTCCAGCATCTTGCAGGCGGCCACAAACGCGCCTTCGGGCGGGCCATGGCGGCCGGAGAAAATCTCGGTCATGTCGATGCGATAGAGCGGCAGTTCGAAATACGAAGCGATGGCCTTCACGGACAAACTCTTGCCGCATCCGGGAATGCCCATCATGAGCAGGCCCTTGGGAACGATATCCGCGCTGAGCGAATCGCGCATCTGAAAGAGCTTGCGGCGCTCGGTGAGCCACTTCTTCAATCCCTCCAGCCCGCCGATATTGCCCATGCTGCCGCCTTCCGCGATGAATTCCACGGTGCCGCTGCGATTCACCAGCAGGCGTTTTTCTTCGAGCAGCGCCGGAATCGATTCCGGTCCCAGCTTCGGACTGGCCGCCAGGGCACGCCGCAGCGCGTAGCGGGCTTCGTCGAGCGTAAGCCCTTGCAGCGCGCGGCCCATCTGTTGCAGCGTAGCCTCGCTGGTATCGCTTTCTGGGTTCTCCTCGCGTAGGAACTCCACGAGCTCGATCAGATCCGGCGGGCGCAGTTCGAGAAACAACAGGTTGCGTTCCACTTCCTCCGGAATCGAGCGCACCGGCGAACTGATGACCACGAATTTACTCTGATCGCGGCAGCTTTCGTGAAGATCGCGCAAACGGCGGCGGATCTCCGGCGATTCACGCAGCGGCTCGTGGAAATCTTTCAGGTGAAAAATGGCAGCATGCGGGAAGGCGCCGATAAAATCCAGCGCACCGCGCGGCGCGAGGGTACCGGGCTCGGCTTCGCTATCCTGACGCATGCCTTCGGTCAGGCTCCACGTCCAGACAGGCACCGGCGCGCCTTTGGAGAGATTTGTGCTCACCTCGCGCAGCACGCGGGCGACGCGCTGCTCTTCGGAGGAGCGGATGTAGGTGAGCGGCCGCCCGGAGCCGAAGATTTCGCGCAGCATCCTGGCCGCGCGGCTCTCCCGCTGCTGAGGTTCGATGACAGGTGCGATGGACACTCCATTTATTATGACGGCCGGGCGGGCCGCCTGGTCTGCGCTACCGGCATTTTTTGTGAAGTCTTCGCGCCGCCGTTTGCGATGGGTTTCGTTACCACCGCGTCGAACAGGCCGCCAAGCATCCGGGCAGCCTGCCGCTTAGGAAGGCGCAGGGGATCGTAGGCCCGCTCCAGCGAAAATCCTGCCAGCACCGCTTCGAGCGCCGCCTTCTGCAACTCATTACAAATTTCGGTGATGTGCTCGATTTGCAGGGACGCCCGGATGCGGCGATGCGTGGCGGCCAACGCCGGCCGGAGGTGCGGATGGCGCACGGCGAACAGTTTGAACTCCAGCATCAGCATGGCCCAGCGGCGATCGGTGATGCGGGAAACGTAGAACTCGCGCAACGCCGCGAGGCGTTCCGCGGGCGTGTGGCACAAGGCCAGCGCGGCGCGGATCTGCGCCACGCGTTGCTCGGCCTCCTGTTCGAAGAGCGCGAAGAAGAGGTCCTCCTTGGTATGGAAGTGGGCATAGAAAGCGCCGCGCGTATGTCCCGTAGCGGCGGCCACGTCCTCGATCCGCGCGGCTGCGAAACCGTCTCGCACGAAGATGCGTCGCGCTGCGTCGAGCAAGGCCTGCCGCGTGGCCGCGGTGCGCTGCTGGTGCTTGTTGCAGGGCGCCGGAACTGTATACTGCATTACCCCTTTATTATATACATGCATGCATGTATATAATGGATTCTGTGAGCGCATTTGAGCCACGGCGGTTCCCGGCAGCCTGCCTCGCCATGCTGATCCCGGCCGTCGCAATCGCACAATTCCCGTCCACCGCACCTGCCGGCAGCACGGCACGCCCAATGGTCCTGCCGGAGTCCGGCCGTACCAGTCCCGCCGGCTCGGTTTCCGTGCAGCAAAGCACCTCGCCCGCCGGTGTCGATACCTTCCGCACCTCCGTGCAGGTGAACGGCAATCTGGAAGGCAGCGTGCCCGGCGCGCAACCGCCCGCCGGACCCGTCGCCCTGACCCTCGCCGACGCCATCAAGATGGGCCTCCAAAACAACCTGGGCATCATCGCCGCCGGGAATTCGAGCGCCGCCGCCCGCGCGCAACGCCTGCAATCGCTCGGCGCGCTGCTGCCGTACCTCTCGCTGAACGCCTCCGATACGGTGGCGCAGACCAATCTGGCGGCATTCGGATTTGTCTTCAACGTTCCGCCCAGTTTCGGCTTCTCCATCCCTACCGTGGTCGGCCCGTACAATTATTCACAGGCGCAGGTGGCCTTGAATGAATCGGTATACGACCCGGTGGCGCGCTGGAATTTGAAGGCCAGCCGGGAGCTGGAGCGGGCCTCCAGCCTGTCGGCCAAGGACGCGCGCGAACTGGTGGTGATCGCGGTGGCGGGTACCTATTTGCAGACCACGGCCACGGCCGCGCGCATCGATTCGCAGCGGGCACAAGTGGCCAACGCGCAGGCCGTATACGATCAGGCCCGCATCCGCAACGAAGCCGGCACCAACGCCCGCATCGACGTGATGCGCACCCTGGTGCAGTTGCAAACCGAGCAACAGCGTCTGAATTCGCTCGCCGCCGACTTGCGCAAACAGAAGCTCGCACTGGCGCGCGCCATCGGGGTGCCGCTCGACCGCGACCTTACGCTGACCGAGCCGCTCACGCCGAACACCATCCCCATCCCCGATCCCGCCACCGCCATCGCGCAAGCACTCGCGCAACGATCAGATCTGAAAGCCGCCGCGGCGCAGGTTAACGCGGCGGAGCACGCCGTAAGCGCCGCCCGTGCGGAGCGGCTGCCGTCGGTCCTGTTCAACGGCTATTACGGCGTGCTGGGCCCCAATCCAACCGAGGGCCACGGCGTGTTCACCGCCACCGGATCGGTGAATTTCCCGGTCTGGACGGGCGGGCGAATTCAGGCGGACGTCACGCAAGCCGAGGCCGCTCTGCACCAGCGCCAGGCGGAGCTGGCGGATCAGCGCGGCCGCGTGGAGCAGGAGGTCCGCGCCGCCCTCATCGAGCTCGAAACCGCTACCGGGCAACTGCAGCTTTCCACCACCAATCGCGGGTATGCCGCCGAGACGCTGCGGGAAGCGCGCGACCGTTTCCAACTCGGCGTCACCAGCACGGTGGAAGTGGTGCAGGCGGAAGAGCAGGTTGCCAGCGCCGAATCGGATTATATCTCCAGCCTGTTTGCGCTCGACCTGGCCCGTTTGAACCTGTCGCGCGCGGCCGGTGAAGCGGAAACGTCGCTGCCGGATCTATTAAGAGGAAAGCGCCCATGAGTCCGACGTCAACCGAGAAAACCCCTGCCGCGGAACCGCTGGCTGCCGCACCGTCCGGGCGCCGCCGTGCGTTTACGATCTTCTTCCTGGTGCTGCTGCTGGTGGCGGGCGGCGTGTTCGCTTATTGGCTGCACTCGCGCGATTACGAATCGACAGACGATGCGTTCGTGGATTTGCATATCGACCCGATCAGCGCGCGAGTAGACGGCAGCATCGTCAAGGTGTACGTCGAGGACAATCAGTTTGTACACGCGGGCAATCCGCTGGTGGATCTAGACCCGCGGGACTTTCAGGTGTCGGTCGATCAGGCGGCGGCGGCGTTGAACCAGGCGCGCAGCCAGGTGACCGCGCAACAACCCAACGTCCCGATCACGCAGGAGGAGAACACGGCCAACTTATCCAGCGGTGAAGCCGGTGTGGCCGACACGGAAGCCGCCGTCGGCGCCGCTGAACACGATCGGGATTCGGCGGCCGCGCGCCTGACCGAGGCCGAAGCCAACAGCGCCAAAGCCCAGGCGGATCTGGCGCGCTATAAGATCCTGATCGCCAATCAGGAAGTTTCGCGGCAGGAGTTCGATCAGATCGAAGCCGCGGCCAAGGCTCAGGCGGCCAGTGTGGTGGCGGCCCGTGCCGCCGTCGATTCCGGCGCGCGCGTGGTGGACCAGCGAAAAGCCCAGGTGCAGGAAGCGCAGAGCCGTTTGCGTCAATATCAGCAGACCGCCGGGCACCAGGTGGCCATCCGCCAAGCGGCGGTTCGTTCGCAGCAGGCCAATTCGCAACGGGAGCAGGCGCAACTGCAGCAGGCGCAGCTCCGGCTCGCCTATACCAGGATTGTTTCGCCCGTGGACGGCATCGTGATGAAGCGATCGGCGGAGCCCGGTGCACACGTGGCGGCAGGACAGCAGTTGCTCACCATTGCGGAAACGGGCAACCTCTGGGTCACCGCCAATTTCAAGGAAACCCAGCTGGCGAACCTGCGGCCCAGGCAGCCGGCGCGAATTCATGTGGACGCGCTCAGCCGCGATTTCGATGGTTATGTAGAAAACATTGCCGGCGGCACGGGCGCGGTAAGCAGCGTCCTGCCGCCGGAGAATGCCACCGGCAATTACGTGAAGGTGGTGCAGCGCATCCCGGTCCGCTTGCGCTTCAAGCCGAACCAGCCGGATCTCCAGCTTCTGCGCGCCGGCATGTCCGTCGAACCAGAGGTTTATATCGGTAAATAGCATGCCCGATAACCAAGCGCTGCACGATGAATGGCGGCCCTCGCACAACCCGTACCTGGTCGCCATAACCGTGACTCTGGCGACATTCATGGAGGTGCTGGATTCCTCGATCGCCAATGTGGCCCTGCCGCATATCGCCGGATCGCTGGGCGCCACATACACGGAAGCGACCTGGGTGCTGACCAGTTACCTGGTGTCGGCCGCCATCGTGCTGCCCGTATCGGGTTGGCTGTCGACCGTCATCGGCCGCAAGCGTTTCTACATGAGCTGCGTGGTGATGTTTACGGTCTGCTCGTTTTTGTGCGGCATCGCGCCGACCCTGCCTATGCTGATCGTCGCCCGCATTTTGCAAGGCGCCGGCGGCGGCGGGCTGCAGCCTTCCGAGCAGGCCATTCTGGCGGACTCGTTCCCTACCGAGAAGCGCGGCATGGCCTTCGCACTATACGGCATGGCCGTGGTGGTGGCACCCGCCATCGGGCCCACGCTGGGCGGCTGGATTACCGATAACTTCAACTGGCACTGGATTTTTTTCATCAACATCCCCATCGGGCTGCTGTCGTTGTTCCTCACCTCGCGCATGGTGGAAGATCCGCCCTGGTTTAAACGCGAGCGCCGCGGGGGCATCCGCATCGACTATATTGGCCTCGCCCTGATCGTGCTGGGCGTGTCCTGCCTGCAAGTAGTGCTCGACAAGGGGCAGGAAGACGATTGGTTCGCGTCGCCGCTGATCCGCGTCATGTTCGGCGTGGGCGTGCCCGTGCTGTTGGGATTCTTCCTCTGGGAGTGGTATCACGACGACCCTATTGTCGATGTGCGGCTGCTGAAGAATCGCAATTTCGGTACGGCCGTGTTCTTTTCGTTTATCCTCGGCATGGTGCTGTTCGGCTCGACCGTGCTCATCCCGGAGTTCTTGCAAGTCAGCCTCGGCTACACCGCCGAACGCGCCGGAGAAGCGTTGTCCCCGGCCGGATTTGTCTTAATGCTGATGATGCCGATTGCGGGGCGCCTCACCGCCAGCAAGCTCGATCCGCGCATGCTGATTTCGATCGGCTTCCTGGGTACGTCGATCATGCTGTACCGGTTTACCATCGTCAACCTGCAGATCGATTTTCATACCGTCATGTATTTGCGCATGGCGCAGGTGGTTTTCATGCCGCTGATTTTCGTGCCGATCAGCACGCTGAATTACGTGGGGGTGCCGCGCGAGAAGAACAACCAGGTTTCCGGACTCTCGAACTTCGCGCGGAATCTGGGCGGCAGCGCCGGCACTTCGCTATTGAGCACGTTCTTGTCGCGGCAGAATCAGATCCACCAGGTGAATTTCGCGGCACACACCAGCTATGGCGATCCCAATTTCCAGGGATTGATCGGCGGCCTGAAGGCGGTGTTCATGTCGCAGGGATATGATGCCGTCACAGCCGCGCAGAAAGCCCTGACCCTGGCGTATCGCATGATACAGGCGCAGGCCAGCACATTGAGCTTTGAAAACAGCTTTTGGGTGATGTCGCTGGTGATCGCCGGACTGGTTCCTTTGCCATTGATCATGCGAAGGCCGAAACCCGGCGAGCGGCAGACGTCGCTGTCGCATTAGAATTGTGGAGAGCAACGACGATGACCACTGTCCTCACGACTTCTTTCCGGCGCCTGGCCGCCTTTCTCTTCCTCGCATTGGTTTGGGGCGCTAGCGCCCAATCCATCGATGTCACTCAAAAGCTCGACGGCTTCGATGCCTACATGGCCAAAACCCTCAAAGACTGGAATGCGCCCGGTGTTGGTGTCGGCATCGTCGTCAATGACAAGCTGGTTTTCGCCAAGGGCTATGGCTTCCGCGATTACGAGAAAAAGCTCCCGTATACGCCCGGCACGATGAGTCCCATCGCCTCGAATACCAAACTGTTCACCGCGGTGGCCGCGGGCATGCTGGTCGAGGATGGCAAGCTGTCCTGGGACAAGCCCGTGCGCGATTCCGTCCCGTCTATCCGCTTCTTTAACGACCAGCTCGACAATTCAGTGACTCTGCGCGACATGCTGTCGCACCGCACCGGGATCACCCGCCACGATACCATCTGGTACAAATCCGATTTTACCCGCAAACAGCTCTTCGACAAGCTGGTCTACCTGGAACCGCAAGAACCCATCCGCACGACCTTCCTGTATAACAACCTGATGTTCGCGGCGGTTGGCTACTTGATTGAACTGCAATCCGGCAAGACCTGGGAACAGTTCGTGAAAGAAAGAATCTTCGACCCGCTGGAGATGAGTTCCACGAGTTACAGCATTGCGGATATGTTGAAACGCCCCGAATTCGGCGTCGGATTCACAGAGCGGCGCGATTCGTTTGAGATTTACAGGATTCCATACTACGAAGACATATCCGGTGTGGCGCCCTGCGGAGCTATCGTGTCTAACATACAAGATATGTCTCACTGGCTGATCGCCTTGATGAACCAGGGGAGATACAACGGTAAGCAAGTGCTGCCGGCTGAAGTATTGAAGGCTACTTTAGAGCCAGCCATCGCCCTGCCGAATACCGCGCTCGAGACCAGAGGTTGGTCTGAGGTGCTCAATGCAGCTTATGGCATGGGGCGCCAAACCGCTTCTTACAGGGGCCATCTGATCACGATGCACGGCGGCGATCTGCCGGGCTTTCACACCCAGGTTTCATTTATGCCGCAGGACCACATTGGCGTGATCGTGTTTGAGATCGGCAATCATAGCCAGCCTCTGTATAACATCGTCACCTACAACGTATACGAACGCCTGCTCGGCATGGACCTGACTCCCTGGAGCGAGCGGCAACTTGAAATCCGCCTTAAGAACAAGAAAGCGGGAACCGAAGCGCGCACCAAAGCCGGCGTAGGCCAGGTTCCGAACACGAAGCCGTCACATGCCCTGGCGGACTACGCCGGCGCCTACGAAAACGCCGCTTACGGGATAATGAACGTCGCGTTGAAAGACAACGAGCTGCATTTCGATTTTCATAAGATTCGCTTGCCGCTGACTCACTTCCACTATGACCGCTTCGACACCCCCGATGACGAACTGGACGGTAAGTGGTCGGTCAACTTCCGCACGAATCCGCAGGGTGATGTCGATCAGGCCGTAATGTCGCTCGACGAGGCGGAGGCGGTCTTCATTCGCAAGCCGGAAACAATCGATCCCAAGCTGATAACGCAGTTCGCCGGCTCTTACCTCACGCCGGGCGGCGTGAAGATTCAGGTGGCGCTCGCGGCCGACGGCAAACTATCGCTCGTTTTGCCCGGCCAGCCGCCCGTTCCATTGACTCAAATCAAGGGTCTGGTGTTCCGGACTCCCTATTTCGCGGACGACACTCTCGAATTCGTCGTTGAGGACGGGCAGGTGAAAGGAATCAAGCAAAAGGACCCGTCGGGCGAGCTGACGTTTCCCAAAAAGTAGCATTCCTGCACTGCATTCGCCGACGGAACCACTGAGGGAATAGAATAGAGACATGGATGCACCTTTTGCCAGCGGTCCCGCGGAACTATTCGTGCGCCTGGACAACGAATCCAGCGCGAGCGCCGCGGCGGCTGCTTCCGAAGGCCTGGTATTGACCACGCTGGATAAGGCCGTTAACTGGGCGCGCAAGAATTCGATCTGGCCCATGTCGTTCGGCCTGGCGTGTTGCGCCATCGAGATGATGTCGATGAGCGCTTCCCGCTACGACATCGCGCGCTTTGGCGCCGAAGTGTTTCGCGGCTCGCCGCGCCAATCGGACCTGATGATCATCGCCGGCCGCGTCTCCAATAAGATGGCTCCCGTAATCCGCCATTTGTATCAGCAGATGCCCGAACCGAAATGGGCCATTTCGATGGGGGCCTGCGCCACATCGACGGGCGTGTTCAATAACTACGCCCTGATCCCGGTGAACCAGGTGATCCCGATCGACGTCTACGTGCCGGGCTGCCCGCCGCGTCCGGAACAGCTCATTCACGCGCTCATGATGCTGCAGGACAAAATCCAGAACCAGAGCGGTACCGTCCGTGAAATCCTGAACCTCGCCTGACTCGTCAGCGCCGCCCTTTTTATCTCACTCGATACGCAGCGCCGCCATGGGATCGATTTTGGCTGCACGCCGCGCCGGCAGATAACTGGCGAACAGTGCCACCGCCGCCAGCAGCACCGAAACCCCGCTCAGCACCGCGGGGTCGAGCGGCCGCACGCCGTAAAGCAATCCGCCCAGCAGTCGCGTAAGTGCAGCCGACCCCGCCAGGCCGGCCGCCAGTCCCACCAGCACCCAAACCATGTTGCCGCTCACCACCAGGCGCAACACATCCAGGGTTCTGGCGCCCAAAGCCATGCGCAGTCCGATCTCGTGAGTCCGCTGCGTCACCGAATGGCCCACCACTCCCACGATGCCCACGGCCGCCAGTCCCAGTGCCACTACCGAAAATACGCTCAGCAGCAGCATGGGAAAGCGGCGCGATCCCGTGGAGTCGTGCACCACTTCTTCCATGGTTTGGAAGCCCGCCACCGGCCAATCGGGTAAAGCACTCTCGATCGCCTTCTTAACCGGGGCGGCGAACGTGGCGGGCGCGTGGATGGTGCGCACCACCACAGTCATCACCGGCCATCCGGCTTGCATGTACGGCCGGAAAAACTGGCGCTGTACAGGCGCGTCCAGTCCGACATGATGCACATCCCCGGCCACCCCCACGATCGTTAGCCGGGGTCCGTCGGATCCGCCCAGCCGGATCGCTCTGCCGATGGGATCTTCCTTGGGCCAAAACGCCCGCGCCATGGTCTCGTTGATCACGATTACGCCCGGGCGCACTCACCGTATCCTGCGTCGTGAATTCCCTCCCCCTCAGAATCGGAATGCCCATGGTCCGGAAATAGTTCGGGCAGGCCACGCTATAGTTCGCGCCCGGTAGCTGGCCCGGCGCCGCCGGCGGCCGCCCTTCGATCTGGAAACTCCTGCCTGCGTTTCCTTCAAAAGGCAAATGCGCCACCGCCCCTACCGAAACCACGCCGGGAATGGCGCCCACATGTTCGTCGAGATCCTGGCAGAAGCGCGGCAGCCCCGGCGGTCCTACGTAAATCTCCTCCTGCGGGACCGACATACCCAGGATTAAGACGTTTTTCGGATTCAACCCCGGATCGACGCCCAACAGCCGCGTCATGCTCTTGATCATCAGGCCCGGCGCCCGAAAGCACCACCATGGCCAGCGCCACTTCGGAGGCCACCAGTACATGCCGCAGGCGATTGCGGCCCGCCGTGGCGCCGCTGCGGCCGCCTTCCTTCAGCGGCTCGTTGATGCCGGTGCGCAGCGCGCTCAGCGCCGGCGCCACGCCGAACAGCACACCAGTCAGGGCGGAAACCACCAGTGCAAATCCAAATACGCGGCCGTCCATCGGAATCGAATCGACGGCGCGCAGCGGCAGGTAAAGGGAATCCAGCTTGAAGGCGTAAAACAGGATGCGATTGCTCCAGGCCGCCAGCAGCAATCCTGCCACGCCGCCGGCCAGCGCCAGTATGACGCTCTCGGTCAGCAATTGGGCCATAATGCGCGACCCCGCGGCCCCCAGCGCGCGCCGAATGGCGAATTCCTTCTGCCGGGCCGCACCGCGCGCCAGCAGCAGGTTGGCGACGTTGACACAGGCGATTAGCAGAATAAACGCCACCGCCGCCAGCAGCGCCAGCATGGTGGTGCGCAGGCCCTCCATCCCGTATTCGCCCAAAGGGGACACTGTCGCACCCATATCCGCGTCTTCCTTGGGATACTGTCTCTGGACGTTGCTGCCTACGGCCTCCATCTCCGCCCGCGCCTGCGCCACGCTTACGCCTGGCTTCAGCCGTGCGATGGCGATAAAGCTGTTGTCGCCGCGGCCGTAGTCGGTCTTGGTATATCCCACCGGCACCCAAAGCTGGCGCGGTGCGCTCCAGAATTGCCAGGCGAAATCACGCGGCATGACGCCGATTACGGTGAAGTCCGCGCTATCGATGCGGATGGTTCTGCCTACCAGCGAAGGATCGCCGCCATAACGTCGTCTTCCACAAGCCGTAGCTGAGCACTACCTCGTGATCCCGGCCCAGCGTCTCTTCCTCTGGAAGAAATGTGCGCCCGATAAAAGGCTTCACCCCCAGCACGGAAAAGAATCCAGCGGTCACGCGCAGCCCCGAGACTTGTTCCGCCTCCTGCCGCGCGCCCACTGCCGACAGGTTATAACCTCTGCCTGCCGAATCGAAGATGGCGATGCGCTCGAACGAGTGGCTCTGCCGCTCGAAATCCCAGAAGTTAGGCGCCGAGACGATGTTCCAGTTATCGGGACCCTTGCCGAACGTTTCCCACACCAGCACCAGGCGATCGGCGCCGGGGAACGCCAAAGGCTTAAGCAGCGTGTTGTTGATGACGCTGAATACTGTAGTGTTCGCGCCGATGCCCAGCGCCAGCGTGAGCATGGCCACCAGCGCGAAGCCCGGATTGCGGGCCAGGTTTCGCAAACCGTAGCGCACGTCTTGCACCAGCGTTCCCATCCCGATCTCCTCAAATCCTAATACTGCCACGTGCCAAAAAGGTAACGGGTAAAATGTTGTGGCGCCCGGATTTGCAATCCAATTCCCGTCATTTCAAATAACGATGGTACCGCCTGACCGCTGAAAGCAGATCGCCACATTTGCTAAACTACTAGTTCGCCGGTCAACGAAACTTACAGGATGTTGCTTCCTAGGGAATTCATCGTCTACCTTTCCCGTGAATTGGTGAAGAAACTGACGCCTGCTTCGATTGAAACGAATAATCCGCAGGCCGTCGCGGAGATTGTCTCCGGTATCATCACCGAAGAACTGGCAGTCGAGGATCGTCTGAACGACGAGGTGCGCGAAATCCTGCAGCAGTACAGCGAATACATGCGCCGCGAAGGCGTCAGTTATCAGGAAATGTTCCGCAAAGTTAAGAACACCATGATTGCGGAACGCAAAGTAATCCGCGCATCCGGCCGCGACACGCACGACCAGATGAAGCTGTCGCGCGACAAGATCAACGATATGTCGCATAAAATCGTGGTGGCGTTGCGCAAGACCCGCGAGTTGCGCATGAAGAAAGACACTAACGAAGTGCGGCTGGAAATCGTGCGCGATATCAGCGACGTCCTCATGGCCGAGGAGAAGGTGGATCGGCTCGCGCGGCAGAAGATTCGCTCGCAAAAACGAGAGATTCCCGAAGGCAGCGAGGAGTGGGACCTGCTGCACCGCAGATACTACGCCGAAGAACTGAAACGGCTGGGCATCGATCTGGCAAGATAATGCCCGCCCTGGTCGTCGTCGGCAGCCTCAATATGGATTTCGTGGTTTCGGTCGGCCGGTTGCCGGTACCGGGCGAGACCGTGTTGGGCCGCGATTTCCGGATGATCCCCGGCGGCAAGGGCGCTAATCAGGCCTGCGCGGCGGGCCGGTTGAGCCGCGGCGGCGTTGCCGTGCGTCTGATCGGACGCGTGGGGTACGATGTTTTCGCCGATCACCTGAAGGCCAGCGTGGCGGCGGCGGGCGTGGACGTCAGCGCCGTCTCGGCCACTAAGTCGCAGCCCACCGGCGTGGCCCTGATCTGGGTGGACCAGCAGGGACAGAATTCCATCGTGGTCGCATCAGGCGCCAATTACGCGCTGGCCGCGGCAGACGTGGAAGCCATGCGCAAAGTGTTTCAGGGCACCAGTCTCGCCCTCTTCCAGTTGGAGACGCCGCTTGATACCGTGGCCGCCGCGCTCGCCTTGGCGCATGAAGAGGGCCTGCGCACCATGCTCGATCCCGCGCCGGCCCAGCCATTGCCCGCCGGACTGCTCGCCAGCGTCGATATCCTGACCCCCAACGAAAACGAAGCGCTGATGCTGCTGGGACGCCCGCCCAACCGCGTGTCCCGTGAAGAAGCGCCTTCGCTGGCGGAAGCTTTGCGGTCGCTTGGCGCGCGCAGTGTGGTGTTGAAGCTGGGCGACCAGGGTTCTTATTATTGCGGTGATGAAGGACACTTACACACACCCGCGTTTCCGGTGGAAGTGCGCGATACCACGGCCGCCGGAGATACCTTCAACGCAGCGTTAGCCGTCGCCCTGGCCGAAGGACAGACCGTGGAACAGGCGCTGTTGTTCGCCAATGCCGCGGCGGCGATTTCCGTCACCCGCTTGGGAGCCCAGGCCTCCGCGCCCGCGCGCGCCGAAGTGGACGACTTCCTAAGGACCAGTTCTTAACCGGCTGTGGGGCAGGCGTCCACGCCTGCGCGGGATGTCCACGTCCCGCCCCACAATCTCAACGGCAACTGCGATCGCTCGCAGCGTCCAAGCCGATCACGAAAGCGTCGTAGGGCCCGCCGCCGTAGCCTCGTTGGATCTGCGAACCCTTCTGCCGCAGGTTGGTGGAAGAGGAAATCCCGGAGGCGTAGACTTTCCCATTACCCGTCGCCAGCCCCTCCAGAATGTCGTGGCCATTACCGCCGGCGAACGAACCGTAACACAGCTTGGCCCCGTCGGACGAGAGCGCCGCCACGAATCCATCAAAGTCTCCGCCGCCGTATGACCGCTGGAAACCGTTGCGCGTAGGCAGATCCGGCGAACTGGTCATGCCATTAAACCAAACACGGCCGGACTCATCCACCGCCACGCTGCCGCTCTCGTATTGATCCGAGTTCGACTTCGAGCCTCCATAATAAGTGGACCAAAGAATCCGGCCGCCGTCGGCACTCAGTTTGGTCACGAAGGCGTCAATCGGACCCCGCCGCCGCGGCTGGAACGCTGCCGGTATAGTCGGGAAATCGGTCGAGTCGGTGACTCCGGAAACGATCGGATTGCCGGCAGAGTCGAGCGCCAGCCCGTAGGCTCCATCCATCGTTGCGCCTCCCAGGTAGGTGGAGAACAGCAAGCTCCAGTCCGCGATGCGCAGCTTCAGCAGGAACGCATCCACCACACCTCCGAACCGCGCCTGTTCCGGGTTCTTCAAAGGGAAGTCCGCCGACCCGGTATATCCGGTGGCAAAAAGATTACCGGAATGATCCAGTGCCAGGCTGGCGATGTGGTCCACATCTTTACCTCCCAGCAGCGCGGTTTCGAAGCTATGCGGGTCGCCGGGCCGCACCCGCGCAATGAAGGCGTCCTGTTTGCCGCGCGGACCAAATTGCGCCACACGCGTGCCGGGAAAGTCCGGCGACAGGGTCACGCCGCCAACATATGCAACACCGTCATCGGTGACGGCCAGACCAGTCGCTTCATCGTTCTTCGAGCCGCCCAGCAGCGTGGAATACACGATTTTGCCCTTCGGATCGAGCTTCAGCAGGAACACGTCGCGGTCCGGTCCGCCAAAGCGGCGCTGTACGGCGTCCGGCGTGGTCGGGAAGTCCGCCGACCGGGTCCCGCCCACGACATAGATAGAGCCATCCGGAGTTACTGTGAGATCGCCCGCGGCATCCCAGTCGCTCCCGCCGGTCCGCGTGGCCCAGACCAACCGGCCCGTCCGTGCATCGATCTTCACCACTACGGCATCCATAGAGAGGATCGTATGGGCCGCGCCTTTGGCTGGCGCGCCTGGAAAATCCGGCGAATCCGAATGGCATCCCAGGTAGATGTCGCCGGCATGGTCGAGCGCGATGCCGTCGCAATCGTCGGTGCCTGAGCCGCCCAGGTACGCCAGGAAGCTCAATTCCGGTGCAGCGACTGAGGCGGCGAATAGGAATGCGAGACAGGCTCCAATGGCAACCCGCATCGGGTCAGTTTAGCAGGACCTTTCTTGTGCATTCCAGAACAGACCGCTTTTGCGGTCTTTTGCTAAACTAATCACCTTATGTCACCGAAAGTGGAACCACATTCAGCTCTTTCCCAAGCTCGCGCACAGACTGACAGCCTCTTCGATCTGGTGAAACCCGCGGCGCTATACGACCGCCCCATCCCGGAGCGGCATCGCATCATCTTCTACCTCGGCCACCTGGAGGCGTTCGATTGGAACCTGCTTGGCCGCGCTCTCGAGCTGCCTTCGTTTCATCCTGCATTCGATCACTTGTTCTCATTCGGCATCGACCCCGAATCGGGCGATCTACCCACTGACCAGCCCGGCGACTGGCCTTCCGAAGAAGAAGTGCGCGATTACAACACGCGCGTGCGCGCCGCACTCGATCGGGCGCTGGCCCAGGCTCCCGCGGAATTGATGCATGTGGCCATCGAGCATCGCCTGATGCATGCCGAGACCTTCGCTTACATACTGCATCATCTGCCATTTGCTCATAAGACGGCACCGGAGTATTCAGTCACGCCCTCGTTACCCGCGCCCCAGACCCGCATGGTCGAGATTCCCGCCGGGTCCGCCACGCTCGGACGTCGCCGCGGTGCGGGCTTTGGGTGGGATAACGAATTCGAACAGCACCAGGTGGACCTCCCCGCTTTCTCCATCGCGCAGCACAAAGTCACCAACGGCGACTACCTGGAATTTGTGAAGGCGGGCGCCGCCGCGCCGCATTTCTGGACCTGCCGCCATGGCCAGTGGTGCTATCACGGCATGTTCGAAGATCTCCCGATGCCGCTCGACTGGCCCGTATATGTCACCTACGATCAGGCCCAGGCCTACGCGCGCTGGAAGGGAAAAGTGCTGCCCACCGAAGCGCAGTTCCATCGTGCCGCCTACCGGGACGGCCCCGATGACGTGGCCCCCTTCGCCCGTGAGAACGTCGATTTTCGAAGCTGGGATCCGGAACCGGTCACTTCTTCGCCGCCGAACCATTTCGGCGTTTCGCAACTGGTGGGCAACGGTTGGGAATGGACCGCTACGCCGTTTGCCCCATTCGCCGGTTTCGAGCCGTTCCCGTATTATCCCGGCTACTCTGCCAATTTCTTCGATGGCCGGCACTACATCCTGAAGGGTGGTTCGCCCCGCACCGCGCTGTGTCTGCTGCGTCCCACTTTCCGCAACTGGTTCCGTCCGTCGTATCCTTATATCTACGCGACTTTCCGGCTTGTCGAGAATTGATCGGGAATTCAGCATGTTCCTAAACGAAGTGCGCGCGGGCCTGTGCCACGCGGGCCAAAAGCAACTGCCCTGCCAGTATTTTTATGACGACGCCGGCTCGGCCTTATTCGAAGCCATCACCATGCTGCCGGAATACGGCTTGACCCGCGCGGATTTGCGGGTGATTCGCCGCCTGGCGCCCGCGTTGCACAGCTATTTGCGAGAGCCTGTTTCGGTGGTGGAACTGGGTAGCGGCAGCGGCCTGAAAACCGGGCGCATTCTACAATCATTCGCGGCGAGCGGCCCGCTGTCTTACTATCCCATCGACCTCTCCGCTTCCGCGCTGGCCCATTGTGCGCGCGAGATGGAACCCTTTGCCGATGTGCATCCCATTGCGGAATCCTATCTGGATGGCCTGCGCGAAGCGGTTTGCGCCCGGCGGCCGGAGCAATCCGTGCTTCTGTTGTTTTTAGGCAGCACCATCGGGAACTTCGAACGCGCCGCCGCTGTGGAATTCCTACGCGACGTGCGCTCCTGTCTTGTGCCCGGCGACGCGCTGCTGCTCGGCGCCGACCTGGTGAAACCGGTAGCCCGCATGCTGCTGGCTTATGACGATCCCGCCGGGGTGACCGCCGCCTTCAACCGCAATCTGCTGGCGCGCGTCAACCGCGAACTGGACGCCGATTTCGCCCTCCGCAGTTTCGCGCACGAGGTCCGCTGGGATGCGGCAAACCGGCGCATCGAAATGCATTTGAGGTCGCTCAAGCCGCAGCGGGTGGCCATCCGTGCCGGTGGTTTCGAATGCCAGCTGCAAAAGGATGAGACTATATGGACGGAGTCCTGCCATAAGTTTCAACCGGGCGAGATGCATGACATCGCGGCCACCGCGGGCTTCGCGTGCCGCGCCCAATGGATCGATGAAACCTGGCCCTTCGCCGAGAGCCTGTTCGTCGCGTGAGCGCCGTCGTTGAATTTCGGGCGGCGTCATACCGCATCGGTGCGCGCCAGATCCTGAAAACCTTAACGCTCGCGGTGGAGGCGGGCGAAACATTGGTGCTGCTCGGCCGCAGCGGTTCCGGCAAAACCACCGCGCTCAAAATGGTGAATGGCCTGCTTTTCCCCAGCGCGGGCGAAGTGCTGGTGGACGGTATGCCCACCACGGCATGGGATCCCGTGCGCCTGAAACGCCGCATCGGCTACGTCATCCAGGAGATCGGTCTGTTTCCTCATTACACAGTGGCGCAAAATGTCGCGGTGGTGCCGCGCCTCGAAAAATGGGATGACTCGCGCGTGCGCGCCCGCGTGGATGAACTGCTGCGGCAGGTGGGCCTCGATCCCGCACAGTTCGCCGGGCGCTATCCCGCGCAGCTCTCCGGTGGGCAGCGGCAGCGCGTGGGCGTAGCGCGTGCGTTGGCCGCCGATCCATCCGTACTATTGTTTGACGAGCCGTTCGGCGCGGTCGATCCGGTCACCCGCCTCGAATTGCAGAAGCAATTTCTGGCTTTACGGAGCGGCCTGGGCAAAACCTCCATCTTCGTGACGCACGATGTACGGGAAGCGCTGCTGTTGGCTACGCGCATCGCCCTGCTGCGCGATGGCGCACTCGAATTGTTGGCGTCCCCGTCGCAATTGCTGGCAGCCCCTAACGCTGAGGCGTGCGCATTTTGCGCGTGTCTGGACTGGAAAGCGGACGCACCATGAATTCAGGCTTGGCGGACGAGATCGCGCAACTCACGCTGGAGCATTTTACCCTGGTGCTTGTCTCCATGGCCATCGCGATTGCCTTGGCCGTACCCGCGGGTATTCTGATCACCCGGCGCCCGCCGTGGCGTCCCTGGCTGCTGGGATTCGCTAACGTGATGCAGACCATCCCCAGTCTGGCTCTGTTCGGATTTTTAATTCCAGTGCCGCTAATCGGCGGAATCGGCAAGCGCACGGCCATCGTAGCCCTGGTGCTCTACGCCCTGCTGCCGATTCTGCGCAATACAATGGTGGGCATCCTGGGCGTCGATCCGGCCGTGCGCGAATCCGCCGTAGCCATGGGCATGACCGGACGCCAACTGCTGTGGAAGGTTGAACTGCCGCTAGCGGCGCGGACCATTCTGGCCGGCATCCGCGTGGCTACCGTGACCACCATCGGCACGGCCACCATTGCGGCGGCCATCGGCGGCGGAGGGCTGGGTGTCTTCATCTTCCGCGGCATCGCTTCCGTGGATACAGTCCAGATACTGGCAGGCGCTGTGCCCGCCGCCTGCATCGCGCTGGTGGCGGACGGCGGGTTGGGGTTGCTTGAGAAGCGGTGGACTATGGCGTAAGTTTTGGTAGTTATCATAGCCGTATGAGGACGCGCTACCTCGCTCTACTATTACTCGCATTGCTAACGGGCTCGTCAGGCGTTCCCGCCGGCGCTCAAACCATCACCGCGGAACAAGTACTCGAAAAAGTGCGCTCCGCTTACGGCTCACTGAAATCCGTGCACGTGGTTGGGGAAAGGGAGGAGTCCAAATATGTAAACGGCCAGTCGCTGAGTGCCTCGTCGGAGTGCGAGCTGGCGGCCGCGCCGGGCAATCGCTATTACGCGAGATTCAAAACGCCCGACGAGGACGCCATCGTGTTGAGCGACGGTAACAACATATGGCGGGCACTGGCGTCCAAGAAACAGTGGACCAAGCTGTCGGGCGCCTCGCTCGAAAGCGGCGAAGAGGAGAGCGCGAATTCCTCCTCCAACGACCTGCATGGCGTGATGCGGGACCTTCTGCTGTACCATTTTTGGGCCTTGGCTAAGAAAGCGGAGGATCCGGTCGTTGTCAAGGAAGAGGACTTCAAGTTGGGCCACGCGAAACTGCATGGCTACCTGCTGCGCGGTCACACCGGCCAATCCGTTTTCGAAATGCTGGTGGATCAGCAGAGCTTCCTGGTGGTAAGCGCCAAAGAGCAGCGCAAGTCGCCCCAAGGGGTGGCGGAAGTGGTCACCAGGTTGAAGCAGTTGGAATTCAACCAAACCGTGAACGATGCGCTGTTTTCTTTCGAGCCGAAACGGGGCTGGAACGAGGTGGAGATGTTGGCGTTGCCGGGCGAGCAGCGCATGCTGTTGACCGGCGCGCACGCCTCCAACTTCGCGCTGAAAACGCTCGACGGTGCGGCCGTGTCGCTCGCAGAGTTACAGGGCAAGGTAGTGGTGCTCGACTTTTGGGCGACCTGGTGCGGGCCGTGCCGCGACGAACTGCCTCTCGTTGAGAAACTGCGCGCGGAATTCGGCGATGCCGTCCAGTTCTATGGCGTAGACGATGAAGATTCCTCGACGGTGAAGAGATTCGTGAAGGAGAAGAATCTCCACATGCCGGTCTTGCTCGATTCCGAGCGGCAGGTGCATGTGCGCTACGGCGTGCACGCCATTCCCACAGTGCTGATTATCGACCCCGCCGGCGTGATCCGCGAGCACTTTATAGGTTCGCGCAGCGAACCGGCGCTGCGTAAAGCGATCCAGTCGGTGTTAGCGGGCAAAGCCTAGCGTGGTCGTGGCGCACGCTTCAGCGTGCCGCGGCGAACTTCAGTTCGCCGTACAAGCCTGGAACAAATTCGGGCGCCGGGGTGTCTTCAGTGATATGCTCGAGGTCCGCCACCTGACCAAGCTGTATACGCGCCGGGCCGCGGTCGACGACGTCACCTTCACCATCCTGCCGGGGGAGATCCTCGGATACCTGGGACCGAACGGCTCCGGCAAAAGCACCACGGTCAAGATGCTGACCGGTCTGCTGGAGCCATCCCGAGGCGTTATTCTCTACCAGGGGCGTAACATCCGCCAAGATCTGATTGGTTACAAAAAGCGCCTGGGCTACGTGCCCGAAGAACCCAATCTATACCCGTACCTGACCGGCCGGGAGTATTTGCAACTGGCGGGCCGGCTTCGTTGCCTGCCTGCCGCACCGCTCGAAGCCCGCATCGACCAACTGCTAAATCTGCTGTCACTCCATGAACATCGTTACTCGCCGATCTCTTCTTACTCGAAGGGCATGAAGCAGAAGATCTTGATCTCGGCCGCCTTGCTGCACAATCCGGATGTGCTGGTCTTCGACGAGCCGCTTTCTGGATTGGACGTCACCACCAGCCTGGTATTCAAGAACCTGCTGAAGGCGCTGGCGCGCGAGGGCAAAGCGATTCTGTACAGTTCGCACGTCTTGGAGGTCGTCGAGAAGGTGTGCACCAGTGTCATGATTTTGCGCAAAGGTTGCGTGGTGGCGAATGACTCAGTGGCGCGCTTGCGCGACCTCATGGAGCTGCCGTCGCTCGAAGACATATTTTCGCAACTGGTGCTGCAGGAAGACACGGAGAAGATCGCCGCGGACATCGTGGATGTCATGCAAGCCTGAGCAGCCGCCATGCGTCCAGCGCTCCAGGATGAAGCTTCTCAATTCCGCGAACTGGCGCGCCATTTCTTCAGCCGCTTCTTCGATAACGACCTGGTGGCGGTGAACGCGGGCGATGTGGACATGCGCGCCACCGTGGTAAATATTCTGGCCATGCTGGCGGCGCCCGGCATGCTGCTGCCGTTCCTGTTCATGACCAAGTACTCGGACATGCAGCGCATGCCGCTCTATGTGCGCGACCTGGCGTCGCTGGGCGAAAAGGAATTCTTCATCTGCTTTTCGATGACCGTCATGGGACTGGTAACCGTGGTCGAGTGGGAGATGCTATTTCCGGACCGGCGCGATTATGCCAACCTGACCCCCCTGCCCATCCGGCTGCGCACTATGTTCGCCGCGAAGATCGGCGCGTTATTGGCATTTCTCGCAATCTTCTCCGCTGTGATTAATGCATTTTCGCCGGTGATGTTTCCGGCAGTGGTGCTGCAGTCAGACTCGCTGTTGTTGCTGCCCGGCTTTGCCCGCTGCCACATCGTCAGCATATTGGCAGCGAATGCTTTCGTGTTCTTCCTGTGCGTGGCCGTGCAGGGAATTTTGATGAATGTGCTGGGATACCGCGCGTTCCGGCGCATTTCGCCTTATGTGCAGTTCGGGCTGGTGGCGCTGCTGATCTTGATGTTTCTCCTTTCCAGCCGGATTAGCTCCGAGCTGCGGTTGGGAGCCGCTATTAACTCGCGTGCGGTGTACCTATTTCCGCCGCTCTGGTTTCTGGGGCTGTATCAGGCGCAACTGGGCTGGTCAATCCCGGTGTTCCGCGAACTAGCTGCCACGGCGCGTATGGCCGCGGGTTGGACTACGGTGGCTGCCCTGGCCACTTACATCTTGAGCTACAAGCAGCATGTCACTCGGTCGCTCGAGAGCGCGGATGAATTCTCCACCGTACCCTCGGCTCTAGAAAAGTGGGTCAGTCGTGTCCTGGACCGGCTGGTGATTCGTGACGGGCTGCAGCAGGCGGCCTTCTATTTCATCTGGAAGACGCTGACGCGCAGCCGCCGGCATAAGCTGCTATTCGCGGCGTACGTGGCGGTGGGATGCGCGCTGATCTTCGAGGGCCTCGCGGTGCTGGTGGCGCGCGGCGGCAGTTCCTGGATGTACCGGCCCATTCCCGAGTTATTGCCCGCGCCGCTCATATTGGCTTTCTTCATTTTGTGCGGAATGCGCCACGTTTTTGCGGTGCCGTCCGAATTGCGCGCGAACTGGCTGTTCCAGGTTTCGGATCGCGGCGAGGCCAAACGCTGCCTGGCCGGAGTGCGGAAAGCCATGCTGGTGCTGGGCGTCGCGCCCTTATTCGCGCTGTTGCTGCCGCTCCACGTTTTGTTTTGGGGTTGGCGCACGGCCGTGCTGCATATATTATTCGGAACTGTGATCGCTTGGCTATTAGTGGATCTCTTGTTGGCTAACTTCGAAAAATTCCCGTTTACCTGTTCTTACTTGCCGGGTAAGGCAAATCTGAAGGTATCCTGGCCGCTGTATTTGTTCGGGTTTACGACTTATGTTTCGGCGGTGCTGGCCCTCGAATATTGGATGCTGCAGCGCCCAGTGCGGTTTGCCTGTTTGGCAGGGGTGGTGGTCTTGGTGCGGGGAGCTTTGCTGATTTATCGCTGGCGCGTGGGGCACGACGTGGCGCTGGTGTTCGACGAACAGCCGGAACCATTAGTGCGAACGCTTAATTTGTGGGCTTAGGAACGCGCGACCCGACGCCAAGGGTAGATCCCGTATTTCTCGTAAGTTAGGGTTAGTTCGTCCTAATCCGCCCCTCACCAGGCCGGCAGGCAGGCCGTCGCCGACACAGCGGTGGCGCTTCCACCCGCGCCTGCCGCGCCTCCGTGCAGTGGACCGATTTCGAGATCACGTTGTGGCCTGGCGCGCGGGGTTGAAGTAAAATCGTTTCATGATCACAGGCTCTCACGTTGTTCTCTTCAGCAGTGATGCCGACGCGGACCGCACCTTCTTGCGCGACGCGCTGGAGTTTTCCTTCGTGGATGCCGGACATGGCTGGTTGATCTTCAAACTGCCTCCGGCGGAGATCGCAGTGCACCCAACCGGCGGCGATTCCACGCCAAGCAATGCAACCGATGCGATGCTGAAAGCCGAGTTCTATCTAATGTGCGACGATCTGCGAGCCACCATCAAAGCGCTAGCCGCCAAGAACGTCACTTGCACGGCCATCAGCCAGGAGCGTTGGGGCATGAAAACCACGATTCGTCTGCCCAGCGGCGGCACCATCGGCCTCTACCAGCCCACGCACCCGACCGCCCTCCAGCTTTGAGTGCACTCATTTAGAATAGAAGTAATGCGTCCTGCCGCAATTTTGCTGTGCGCTTGTCTGGCAGCCGCCTGCGTTGCCCAGAGTCCGAAACCTGCTACCATTCGCGGCACCCTCGTGCAGCGTGAGGGAAAGCCGCCCGCTATCGAAACAGCCGATCACCGCATCATTTCGCTCGATGGCGACGGGCCTACCAGGGGAGTGCTGAATGACAAGCGCCTGGCCGGTTTCGATCTGGAAGCCAAGGGCCACTTTACCGCCCCCGACCAATTTCTGGTGGATCCCATTCACACCAAGGCCATGTTCGTCCACAAAGACGGGCATGTGAAGGAGATCACTTACTGGTGTGACGTCTGCTCCATTCGCACTTATACGCCCGGACCGTGCTGGTGCTGCCAGAAAGAAACCTTGCTCGATCTTCGCGATCCGGATCAGGATCAATAGATGCGATTGTTCGTTGCGTTGCTGGTTCCATTTATGTCTATCGCCGCAAATTATTCCGCTCAGAAGGCCGTCGTGGACGGCATCGACGTGGTGCGCCTGTCTGACGCCGCGCATCGCATGGAAGTGTCCATCGTACCGTCGTTGGGAAACCTGGCGTACGAGTTCAAGGTGAACGGCAAGAATGTACTGTGGATGCCTTATGAAACCCTCGGCGAAATGAAGGCCAAACCCCAATTCGGCGGTATTCCGTTTCTGGCGCCCTGGGCCAACCGCCTGGACGAAGATGCATTCTTCGCCAATGGCCGGAAGTACCGCCTCAATCCCGATCTGGGCAACATCCGCCGCGACCAGAACCAACTCCCCATTCATGGCCTGCTCACGGTTTCGCCGGACTGGCAGGTTACCGCGGTAGAGGGCGGCGCCGATTCAGCCTGTGTGACCAGCCGCCTGGAATTCTGGAAGTATCCCGAGATGATGGCGCAGTTTCCATTCGCGCACACCATCGAGATGACTCACTGCCTGCGCGATGGCACGCTGGAAGTCCGCACCGCGATCGAGAACCTTTCCGTTGATCCTTTGCCGGTCGGTATCGGTTTTCATCCTTACTTCCAGCTTCACGCCGCGCCCCGTGATCAATGGAAAGTGCATCTGGCGGCGCGCGATCATCTCGTGCTCTCGAAGATGCTCATTCCCACCGGCGAGCGCAAGCCAGTGGAATTTCCCGATCCGTTGCCGCTGGCGAACACAGGACTCGATGATGTATTCGGCGGCCTGGTGCGCGACGGTGCGGGGCGCGCCACTTTCTGGGTCGAAGGCGGAGGGGAAAAGATCTCTGTCGTTTATGGAAATAAGTACACAGTCGCGGTGGTCTACTCGCCGCTTGGACGCCACTTCATCTGCTTCGAGCCTATGTCTACTATTACCGATGGTTTCAACCTGGCGCACAGCGGAGTCTATAAGGAACTGCAGACCATCGCTCCCGGCGAGACGTGGCGCGAAAGCTTCTGGATCGCGCCTACAGGGTTTTGAAAGGTCCGGAAACGCACCTGCCACTGTGCGCTAACGCGGTTCCGGCCTCGCAGATAGTGCGCCTTTGCGCAGATGTCTGCTAAGCACTCTGGATGACGGGCACCCTATCGTGGTAGTGTTTCGTTAAGCGGAGCGATGTAAAGCCCCAACATTGGAGCCCTTATTGCTGTGGATGACGACGGGGACAGCATGAGCCTGCTGATAAAACCCGTGAAGTCCGACGAACAGCCGCAATCCTGGTCGCGCCTGCATAAGAGTGGAAGCTCGTGCGCGGACAAGACCCGGCTCGAGGACGAATTCCTGAAAGCCATCCGGGAATTGATGGCATTGCACGTTCAGCAGACGCAGGCCCTCATCGACGGGGACCCTGAGTTCTCTCGTTTCGACGTGCTCATTCATGAGGCCAGCGAACAAAAAGAGCTGGCGAAGTACGCTCTGATTGCGCATATCGAGTCACACCATTGCGGAAAGGAGTAGAGTATGCCGCTTACGAAAGCTGAAAAAGAGAGATTGACAGACAGCAGGATGAAGATTCAATCGGTGGCCAGATCGCTAAGCAAAATTGATCCGGATCTGGTCCCTGGCCATGAAGAGATTGAGACGTGCCTGGAAGACGCCGATAAGAGTCTCAGCCAGGCGCTCCGTTCGTCCGACTCGAATTAATTGTGGCCATGGTGAACTACTGTGCCGGCGCGGGCACGCGGAAACGGCCCGTAGATCCGTTGATCGTCAGAACCGCCTCCACGTACGGCTCGCTGCTTGACACGCCGGCCGGGTAGGTGAAGTTCAACTGATCGATGATCTCCCCAGGCGCTGCGCCGCAATAATCCACCGTGGCGGGCTCTCCTCCGATCGTGAGCTGGCAAGACGTCGGACCGCCCGCCACTTGCAGCGGGTCGAGCGATCCTCCAGTAAATACCACCGGCACCCCGTCCTGCTCCGGCGCGTTCTTCGGTCCTAGTCCGTTGGCCCAAAGCTGATAGACCCCGTTGGTCTGCGCCGTACACTGCGTCGTCGCACATCCGGGCGCGGTCATCCACGCGATGCCGTTGGTGAAATCTTCCAGGAACATCGAGGGGGCGGCGCTGTTTGCGATGGTAATCGTCTCAACGGCGCTGAGCACCGTGTTCCGCGTGACCTGTACGCTCACTGCCGTTCCGGGAACCGTCTCCCACGGAATCTGGAAATTGATCTGAGTCGGGGAAAGATAAACGAGCGGCGCGGCCAGGCCATCGACGGTTACGGTGACGCCCGCCAGCGTCTTCACGAAACTGCCGCTGGCGTCGATGACGTTTTGATAGGTGTTGTCCGCCAGGTTCGTACCGTAAAGGACCGCCAGCGCACCCGGCGCCACAGTCCCCAGATAGGAGGCCGCGTTCACGACGCTGCCCGGCGTGATGACCGGTGTTTGGCTGGTGGCGGAAACAGATTGATAAACGCGCACCCAGTCGACCACCAGGTCCTGGTTAGGAAAGGGCGCACTTGGATCGGGCGTGCCCAGAAAAGTGCTGGAACCGCCAATCGCCAGATTCAGCAGGATGAAGAAGGGAGCGTTGAAAACCCACTCGTCGCCGGGCGGAATCGAAGACGAAGTGACCGTGCTGTAGCTGACGCCATCCACGATAAATTGAACCGAGTTTGGCGACCACAGCAACGCGTAGACGTGATAATCGTCGTATACCGTCTCGCCAAAGGGCAGCGTGATAGCTGCCGTAATCCCGCTCCCACCCGAATAGCCGGGGCCGTGCGCCGTGCCGTTATTTATGGACGTGTTGTTGTTGAAGGTCCCAAAATTCTCCATAATGTCCAACTCGCCGCATCCGGGCCAAGGGTCCGTGTTGATATCTTCTCCGAGCATCCAGAACGCGGGCCACACGCCCAGTCCAAACGGCAGCTTAATGCGCGCTTCGATCAAGCCGTATTGCCAGCTCAGGTCGGTGGTGCTGGTCGACGCTCCCGGCGCGCCGGTCTGCAGGCGAGCCGACGTGAAGTTGCCGCTCGCGTCGCGGATGGCCTGAATCACCAGATTCCCGTTCCCGTCCTGAAAGACGTTGTTCGGTGAATTCGTGTAGGTCTCCGCCTCGCCGTTACCCCAGCCGCCGCCGCCCAGATCGTAGTTCCAATTGGCGGGGTTGGGCGGCGAACCAGCCGTTCCGTTGAATTCGTCGCTCCAGACCAGCATCCACGCAGTCTGGGCCGAAGCGCTCTGCGCCTGGGCGGACGTTGCGGCCAACAAGGCCGCTCCTGCAATCACTATCACGGTGCGCATACGTATATATTAATCTCTTGATCCGGAACTCTCTATGAGGACATGTATTCCACTGTTGGCTCTGGCCGCCACGCTTCAGGCGCAGGCCGCCGCCCCGCTCCTGCTACACGAGCATTGGGCCATCCAATCGTCAGAGCTCGACGAGGATGCCGGTAACATCATCTCCATGCCTGGCTACAAGACCACCGGCTGGTACCCGGCCACCCTGCCATCTACGGTCGTCGGCGCGCTGGTCGCCGACCACGTTTATCCCGATCCGGGGTTCGGCATGAACCTGCGGGCGTTCGCCGGTGAAAGCTTCCCGATCGGGTCCAATTTCTCCAACATCGCCATGCCGCCGGACAGCCCATATAGCGTACCGTGGTGGTTCCGGACAGAGTTTCAGGCGCCCGCTGAAGCGAAAGGCAAGACGCTATGGCTGCGCTTCGACGGCATCAATTTTCGCGCCGATGTCTGGCTGAATGGCCGGCGCATCGCGGATTCCAGCAGTATGGCCGGGGCCTGGCGCTTGTTCGAATTTAATGTAACCGATGCCATCCGGCCGGGCGCGGCCAACGCGCTGGCTGTGGAAGTACACGCACCACTGCCCGACGACCTCGCCATCACGTTCGTCGATTGGAATCCAGGTATGCCCGACAAAGACATGGGCCTGTGGCGCGATGTGCATCTGGACTCCACCGGTCCGGTGGCCATTCGCTTCCCACAGGTGATCACGCACCTGGATCTTCCCGCGACTGACAAGGCCGAGTTGACTGTGAGCGCGGAGTTAGTCAATGCAACGAAGCGCCCGGTAAACGGCACACTGAAGGGCGCCATCGAGGGTATAAGTGTATCGCAGGAAGTGCGCCTGGCGCCGAACGAGACTAAGGTAGTGAAGTTCACCCCTGATAAATTCGCGCAGCTCAAGATCGATAATCCGCGCTTGTGGTGGCCCGCGCAGGTGGGAACTCCCAATCTCTACACGCTGCAGTTGCAGTTTGAGACTGGCGGCGCCGTGTCCGACGAAAGCTCCTCGCGCTTCGGCATCCGTGAGGTGACCTCCATACTGGACGAGAAGGATCACCGGGTATTCCGGATCAACGGCAAGAACATCCTGATCCGCGGGGCGGGCTATACGTTCGACATAATGTTGCGCACGTCGCCCGAGAAGCAGGCAGCCGAGTTGAAGTATGTGCGGGACATGAACCTGAACACCGTACGGCTGGAGGGCAAACTTGAAGACGATCACTTCTTTGACTTGACCGATGAAATGGGTATCCTGGTCACGCCCGGCTGGTGCTGCTGCGATCACTGGGAGAAATGGGACAGCTGGAAGGACGAAGACCACGCCATCGCCGCCGCTTCGCTGCGCGACCAGATCCGCCGCCTGCGCGGTCATGCATCGGTGTTCAACTGGATGAACGGAAGCGATAATCCACCGGTTGCCGAGGTGGAGAAGAAGTATCTCGAGATTGAGAAAGAGCTGGACTGGCCCAATCCGGTGGAGTCGTCGGCTACGGAGAGGCCGACCGAAGTGAGTGGTAAGTCGGGCGTGAAGATGAACGGTCCTTACGATTGGGTTCCGCCCAATTACTGGCTGCTCGATAAGACGCGCGGCGGCGCGCACGGCTTCGCCACGGAGATCGGTCCCGGTCCGTCGATTCCGCCCATCGAGAGCCTGCGCAAGATGCTGCCGGAGGATCGCCTGTGGCCGGTCAACACGTGGTGGGACTACCATGCGGGCGGCGGCGCCTTTAAGGATCTGAAGAATTTCACCACGGCGCTGGACGCGCGCTACGGTCCGTCGAGCAACGTAGAGGAGTTCGCGCGCAAGGCGCAGGTGATGGCTTACGAAGGGCATCGCGCCATGTTCGAGGCTTTCGGAAGAAATAAGTACACTTCCACGGGAGTGATCCAATGGATGCTGAACAATGCGTGGCCGTCGATGATCTGGCACCTTTATGACTGGTATCTGCGGCCCGGCGGCTCTTATTTTGGCGCCAAGAAGGCCAATGAACCGCTGCACATTCAATACAGTTACGACGACGCTTCCGTGGTGGTGGTGAACTCTTTCTATAAAGCCTATCCGGGGATGAAGGCGCGCGCCTGGGTCTACAACCTCGATATGCGGCAGAAGTTCACCAAAGATGCGCCGCTCGATGTGGCCGAGGACAGCGCTACGCGTGCATTTACTATTCCCGCGCTCGACGGATTGTCTTCCACTTACTTTGTGCGGTTAGCCCTGGAGGACAATTCGGGCAAGACGGTAAGTACCAACTTCTATTGGCTCTCGACCAAGCCGGACGAGCTCGACTGGGATGAATCGACCTGGTATTACACGCCGGAGAAGGGTTACGCCGACTTCACCGCGCTGAATAACCTGCCGCCTGTAGAGTTGAACTACACGGCCGCATCCGAAGTGCAGGGTAGTGACGGCATCACGCACGTGACTGTGGAGAATCCATCGCGCCATCTGGCATTCGCCGTTCATCTGATGGTGAAGACGGTCAGACGCGACGAAGAGGACGTACGTGAGGAAGCCGAGATCCTGCCGGTGGTGTGGGAAGACAATTACTTCCCCCTGATGCCTGGCGAGAAGCGCATGGTATCGGCCACTTACAGGGCGCTAGCGGCGGGCAAGAAGCCGCCGGCCGTTCAGGTAGAAGGCTGGAACGTCAGGTAGTGACGCAGGTTCGTGGCCTGCGCACGGCTCCCTGCCCGCCCTCTTTTCGAGTAGACTGGGGCGACTCCCGCAATTCAGCGAGGGGCTGTATCGGCGACCGTTTGTAGACCGTAGATTAAATAGGAACCGCACTTCTCGACCAATGTGAAGCTCGGATCTATGGGCGTCCCACAATCCGCCGACGCAACGTAGATTGAGTTGTTGTACCTCTTCAGCAAAGCCGCCCATTGCTCATCACTTAGATCGAGCGTGATAGCACACACTCCATCGGAATCCAGGTTCCTGAGTGAGCAGTTTTGGCGTTCGCATTCACAGTAGGGCTGAACTATTGTAACGCTCATACGCACGTCTTTCGTGAGGTAGTTTGGGCACAACGCCGCCTGACGGATCTCAACCTCGCCAGATCAGTGGAACAAATGGTGCTACGGACAGACATATTCAACTGGACTATATCACGTTATGACCACGATTTCAATGCTTATGAACCTGGCAGTCGAGTTAAGGCCTGCGAGGCCGGGCCCAGAGGGCACCCCGGCTGAGAGCCTGTCCCACAATTACGCGGTTACGGCGGCGACGCGCTGCTCCAAGGGCACGAAATCGCGCGCTTCATGGCCTGTATAAATCTGGCGCGGACGGGCGATCTTCTGCTCCGGGTCCTCCAGCATCTCCTGCCATTGTGCCAGCCAGCCCACCGTGCGCGGAATGGCGAATAAGACAGTGAACATCTCCGGACGGAAGCCCATGGCCTGATACATGATGCCGGAGTAGAAATCCACGTTGGGGTAAAGCTTGCGCTTGACGAAATATTCGTCTTCGAGCGCGATGCGCTCCAGTTCCAGCGCAATCTCCAGCTTGGGATTCTTGCCTGTAACTTCGAATACCTTGCCGGCCGCCCACTTAATAATACGGGCGCGTGGATCGTAGTTCTTATATACACGATGCCCGAAGCCCATCAACTTACCATTGCCTGACTTAACATTATCGATAAAAGCTGGTACCCGGTCTTTAGTCCCTATTTCGTCCAGCATGCGCAGCACTTCTTCGTTCGCTCCTCCATGTAAGGGGCCGGAAAGCGCCGCCGCGGCCGCCGCCGTAGCCACAAACGGATCGGACTGTGCGCTGCCCACGGCGCGCATCACGTTGGTGCTGCAGTTTTGTTCATGGTCGGCGTGCAAGATAAAGAGGATGTCCAGCGCGCGGGCCAATACGGGATTTACCTGGTACTTCGGCTCGACCATCCTCCACAGCATGTTCATGAAGTTCTCGGCGTAACTGAGGTCGTTATCGGGATACACATACGGAAAGCCGAGATTATGGCGGTAAGTGTAGGCCGCTATCGTGGGAACCTTGCCGATCAGTCTTAGGATTTGCAGCCGTCGGACCTCCGGGTCAAGTACGTGGCGCGCGTCCGGATAGACGGTCGATAGGGCCGCCACCGTGCTGATAAACATGCCCATGGGATGCGCGTCATAACGGAAGCCCTCCAGAAATTTCTTGGTGGTCTCGTGCAGCATGGTGTGCCTGGTGATACCCGCTATCCATTGCCTGAGTTCCACGGCGGTGGGCAACTCGCCATGCAGAAGAAGGTACGCCACCTCCAGAAACGTGCAGTTCTCGGCCAACTGCTCGACAGGATATCCGCGATAGCGGAGAATACCCTTGTCGCCATCGATGAACGTAATTGCGCTTTGGCATGACGCCGTATTCAGGAATGCCGGATCGTACGTCATTACACCGAAGTCCTCGGGCCCTGTTTTAATCTGGCGCAAATCCATGGCCCGGATAGTGCTTTTGTAAAGCGGTAGATCGTAGGCGGCGTCTGTGCGCCGGTCCACTATATTGAGGGTTTCCTTGTCCATTTTGCCGTCTCCTCGCACGTGCGAAACGTCTACACACAGGATACTCGAATGCACCATATTTTCATACGGCCATCAGATTTATCAAAGGTTTAACAGCATCGAGAGGCGTAAGCCGCCATAATGAGTCCAGAGAGGACAACGAAGCATGAATTCCCGTTTGATGATTGTATCATTGGCTGCTGCGGCGGCTGCTACCGCGATGTTCGCCCAGCCGCCCGGTGGTCCCCGCATGCACGGGGCAATGAAGACCACCGCCGTGCAAACATATCTGAACCTGACCGATGCCCAGATTTCGACCCTGCAGCAACTGCACCAGTCAGAAACGGCCGCGCTGAAGCCGATCTTTGAGCAGATGGGCCCCTTGCGCCAAAATCTGCACACGCAGACACAGAGTTCCGGCGCGGACGCCGCGGCAGTCGGCAAAGCGGTGCTAAGCATCCAGGCGTTGGAGCAGCAGGCCGCGCCCATCCGGGCCAGTTTCCAGCAACAGGCGTTGGCCGTGCTGACGGCGGCGCAGAAGACCCAGTTAGCCGCCTTACAAAGTGCCGCGGCCCTTATGCCCGCGATTCACGAAGCGATGGGACTGAATCTGCTGGCGCCGCCAGCCGGCGCGGAGGGTCCCGGCGGGTTCTCACGCGAGATGATGCCACACGGGCGATTCGGCGCTCCGCAGTAGGGTTTCGACTTTCCCTTCCCCCTCCCTTGCCCAGTCCGGCAGGCGTGACAGCACGATGTACCTACGCCTGCCGGAGAAGCTTCGCCCCGAGCAGTCCGCCCCACTCCGATCCCGTGATGCTACGATGGCGCGCATGATCCGGTATGCATCGTTCATCTTGCTCGTGCTGGCGGGCGCCGCGGGCGCGCAGCCCACGCTCCCGGAACTTCTCGAAAATAAGACGCTGGCCGAGTTGAGCCGTTTCGACGAAAGCTTTGAGGGCGCGTTGGGCGTGGCGGCCATCGACCTGGCCACCGGCCGCATGTTCGGATTGCATCGCGACACACTATTCCCGCAGGCGAGCGTCATCAAGATAGCGATTCTGGCGCGTATGTACCAGGCAGCGCGCGCGGGTAAGTTCACACTCGAAGGCCCGGTGACTATTCAGCCGGCCGAAGCGGTAGGAGGCAGCGGCAGGTTGCAGGCGCGATTGAAAAATGGCGCGCCGGTCACGCTGACCATGCGTGACCTGATCACCGCCATGATCGAGTGGAGCGACAATACCGCCACTAACAAATGCATCGCCCTGGCGGGCATGGACGACGTCAACCGGATGATGGATGACCTGGGGTTTCGCCACACCCGCCTGCGCCGCAAGATGATGGATTCCGCCGCGATAGCGCGGGGCGACGAGAACATCTCGACGCCGGAAGAAATGGCGCGCCTGGTGGAAACTATCTACCGCGGCAAGCTGGTGGACGAAGCGGCCAGCCGCGAGATGCTCGAAATCTTGAAGAAAGTTTCGGGCGGTATCAGCGAAGGGTTGCCGCTGGACATCGAGACGGCTTCGAAAACCGGCGAGTTACCGGGCGCGCGGGGCGAGACGGGCATCGTATTCCTGGAGGGTAGGCCGTTCGTGCTGAGCGTGATGTCTGCGTTCATTGACGACCGCCGCACGCCTGTGCCCGAAGTAACCCGCATTGTGTACCGGTATTTCGAGAAGCTGGCCGGCGCCAACGCGTGGGGCAACCGGCTGAAGTAGTTTCAATACGGCCAGATGGGTTGGCTGAACAACCCGCCATCCACGAACAGCGTCTGGCCGGTGATGAAGTCCGCCGATTCGCCCGCCAGAAACGCCACCGCGCGCGCTACATCGAGCGGCTGTCCCACGCGCGCCAGGGGAGTCACGCCGGCCCAGGTTTTCGCATATTCGGGCGCTTCGCGTTGCGTGCGTTCGATCTCAATGGCGCCCGGCGCTACGCAGTTCACGCGGATGCCATACTTAGCCAGTTCGATGGCGGCGGATTTGGTGAACATCTCGATGCCGCCTTTGCTCGCCGTGTAGCTCGCCAGGTTGGGGAATGGAACTTTGTTGCACCCCGAGCCGATATTCACGATACTGCCCCCGCCCTGTTCGCGCATGTGCCGCCCGGCGCGCTGGGTGCAGAGGAAGCAGCCTTTCAGGTTGGTGCGGATGACGCGGTCCCATTCGGTCTCCTCAAGATCGAGGAGCGCCTTCCAGGTTTGCGTACCCGCATTGTTCACCAGAATATCGATGCGCTGGAACTGGCGCAGCATATCGGCGAACATGCGGTCTACATCGCCTGCCACGCCCGCATCAGCCTGTACGATGATCGCTTGCCGCCCCAGCGCGCGAATTTCGACGGCTGTGGTTTCGGCGCCGCGCGCGTCGCTTGCATAGTTCACGGCGATGTCGCACCCGCAGCGCGCCAGTTCCAGTGCGATGCCCTTGCCAACGCCCTTGCTGGCGCCCGTGACCAGGGCGGTTTTCGATTCTAGACTGAGCGGCATGCAAGCGATTGTATCGCGGGCGCGGCGCTTGTTTGAGGGCCGCTCAATTGACAAGCAGCCTCGAACCGTGTCAGCTTCATTTCATGCCCGAAGTTCTTTCATCGCAGGATATCGTCCGCTGGACTCGAGAGCTCAATTACGGCACCTGGCGCTTTCAGAAAAATTGGAGTCCGCTGCACATCGTGGATGCGGAAGGCTGCTATTTCATCGATGTGGATGGCAAGCGCTACCTGGATTTCTCTGCGCAGCTGATGTGCGTGAATTTGGGCCACAAGAACGCAGCCGTGATCCGGGCCATCGAGGAGCAGGCCCGCGCGCTGCCATACATCGCGCCTGGCTACGCTACCGACGTGCGCGTGGAACTGAGCCGCCTGCTGCTCGAGGTGCTGCCCCGCGGTTTGACCAAGTTCTTCTTCACCACGTCGGGAACGGAGGCCAACGAAGCCGCTTTCAAAATCGCGCGCATGTACACCGGCCGCACCAAGATCATCGCCCGCTACCGGTCGTACCACGGATCGACTATGGCATCCATTGGCGCAACCGGCGATCCGCGGCGCTGGCCTGCCGAGCCGGGAGCCAAGGGACAGGGCTTCATCTTCGCGCCGGAGGTGAATTGCTACGCGTGCCCCATCAAGCACCGGTATCCAGGCTGCGACATCGCGTGCGCGGATTACGTCGAACACATGATCGAGAACGAGAACGACGTAGCCGCCGTGGTGGTGGAGCCGGTAGTGGGCACCAACGGCGTACTGGTGCCGCCGCCTGAATATATGCCCCGCTTGCGCCGCATTTGCGACGATCGCGGCGTGCTGCTGATCGCCGACGAGGTCATGACCGGCTGGGGACGCACCGGCAAATGGTTCGCCGTGGACCACTGGGACGTGCGGCCGGATGTGCTGGTGACTGCCAAGGGCATCACGTCGGCGTATATGCCGTTGGGGTTGTGCGCCACTACGCAGAAGATCGCCGCGCACTTCGACGATCATTTCTTCGCGCATGGCCATACTTATGAAGCGCATCCCATGACGCTCGCACCGGGCGTGGCGGCTATTCATGAGATCGAGCGGCTCGGACTGGTGGAACGCGCGCGGCACATGGGCGAATATCTCGGCGCGCGCCTGCGGGAGTTGCCGGACAAGCATCCTTCGATTGGGGATGTGCGTGGGCTGGGACTGTTCTGGGCCGTCGAGCTAGTGAAGAACCGGCACACAAAACAGCCGCTCAATACCAAGAGCGATAAGATGGCGGGTAAACCGCTGGTGGTCGACCAGGTAGCAGCGGCCATGATGAAGAGCGGTGTGGCCATCAATTCCTGGCTGAGCCATTTCGTGATTGCGCCGCCGCTGATCATCGAGCGCGGCGAGATCGACCAGGGCGTGGCAGCGCTCGATGAGGCGCTGTGCTTGGCCGACGCGCAAGTGGAGTAAGTGGGGCAGGACTCCAGTCCTGCGCGGGTCCTCCAGGACCCGCTCTTTGCAGGCGACGCAATTGGCGACTGACCTTCATCTTTTCAGTCCGGCGCATCTGGCCATCATCGCGGCCGTACCCGCGGCGTCGGCGGGTCTCGCTTCCATCGCGCGGCGCAGCGCACCCGCGGCGCGGGGGGTACGTATCGGGCTGGGTGTGTTCCTGCTAGTGAATGAGCTGATCTGGTACGGCTACAAGCTGCACTATGAAGGCTGGCGATTCCCACAGGGGCTGCCGCTGCAGCTTTGCGATTTCACCTTGTGGCTTACCATCGTGACATGCCTGTGGCAGGTCGAGTGGTGCTTCGAATTCGCCTATTTCGGGGCGCTCGCCGGCAGCGGCATGGCGGTGTTGACGCCCGACCTTTGGGCGCCGCTGCTCTCGTATCCCAGCATCTATTTTTTCCTGGCGCACGGCGGCGTGATTGTGGCCGTGCTGACGCTGATCTGGAGCAGGCAGGCGCGGCTGCGGGCGGGATCGGTGTGGAAGGCGTTCGGGGTGCTGAACCTGATCGCGGTCGCCGTGGGAACGTTCGACGCCGTTTTCAAGACGAACTACATGTACCTGCGCGAGAAACCGCCCGCGTCGTTGCTGAATTTTCTAGGGCCGTGGCCGGTGTACGTTCTGGCAGGGGATGCGGTAGCGTTGGGGCTGTTTTTGGTTTTGGCGCTGCCGTTCCGGGAGAGCCCGAAAGCCGGAAAAGCCATGTCTGCCGCCGGACGCTTTTGAAGCTACGGAAGATACGAATAGGGTGGGTGAGCGTGACACAGTACGCGGCCGAATTTCCCGTCGTAGCCCTTGGAACAAGGAAAAATTTACGTTGGACGATTTGGCGAGGGGCGCCCGGACCTCGGGCGGAACTCTACGGTCCGCCACGACATCGCGGAGGCAAGACTAGGGCGCGATTGAATCCTGGCAGATTTGGAGAAAAACGAATTTCGATTTGGGGACGCTTGTCCGGCCAAAGTATTGTGGCAAGAAACGTGCTCTTCAGTCCGCCGTATGGCGGCGTTGGCTAGTTCGGCGACGGGATCGGCAGGCTACGTCTGGGAGGATCCTGGCGATTCGATCATGGTCCAGGTTAGCCTGGATCTGGTTGAGCGCGTGGGCGCGGCGGTGCAGCAGGGCTTGGGGCCAGGACTACGCGGCGTTGAAATCGGAGGCATATTATTAGGCCGGATGCTGCCGGGCCTCGGGCGGGCGGTCCTGATCGAAGACTTCGAACCGGTCGCCTGTGAACACCTGCGTGGTGCATCTTACACACTTTCTCCCAAAGACCGACGGCTGCTGGGCGTGCGTTTAGCGCGTCGCGGGCCGCACCAGGTGGTTGGTTACTTCCGCAGCCATACCCGTCCGGGCATGTATCTGGACCAGGACGATTTCACGGTTTTCAGCCAGTATTTTCCGGAGATGTGGCAGGTATTCCTGCTGGTGGCGCCTGGAGCAGAAGGCGCCGCGACGGGTGGCTTCTTCTTTTGGGAGGAAGGCGACGTCAATCGTAGATCGCCGTACCGCCAGTTTCCGTTCGATAGCGCACAGTTGGCGGCGGGCGGCTTTCCGATCACCGGCGGCCAGCCGGCCGCAGCTCCGGCGGTTCCAGCGCCGCGACCGGTTCGGGTGCAGGCGCCCAAGCCCCCCAAGCCGGAGGTAGCGCGTCCGGGACGCAAACTTCCACCGCTTCCGTGGGTGGTGGTGCCCGTGATTGCGCTCCTGTTTCTGATAGCGGGTCTCTTTGTTTCGGGAAACCAGGAGCCGGCCCACGTGCCAGCCGTGGTGAAATCGAGTCCGCCGGTTGAGCCGCTGCTGCCGGAGCCGGATTCGCCGTCCGCCGCGACTCCGCAGTCAGCGCCGGCTACTTCCCAAGCGCTTGTGTCTCCCGCACCGGCGGCTCCCGGGCCGGCCGTGAATACTTCCAACCCGACCGGCAATCTCAGGCCTAAGCTGGCGAGAAAGCCGGAGTCCACCGTTCTCCCGCCTCCGCAGACAACGGTGGTACGTGCGGTGCCGAATGCGATGGAGCAGCCGCCGGCGCTGGCCGCGCCCGTACAACTCGAGCCGAAATTCGCGCCGGTCCTGCCGCGAGTGAATACCGCGCCGCCACTGGAGGCTGAGGTGAGCTATGAGCCGCCGCATCCCGGAGTATTCCGTCGCGCGCTGCACAAAATCGAAGGCGCCGGCGGCGGGGACTCTGCTGAGTCTACCGGCCCTGCTCCCATTCGAAAGGTCTCACCGATCAAACCGATCGGGACTGTCGAAGGGAGCATCGTGGACGTGAAAGTGTTTATTGACGACGCCGGCAACGTGACCCGCGCGCAGGCGCTCGAGAAGGGCGGGGAACTGACTGGCGCGGCGTTAAACGCAGCCCGGCAGTGGCGGTTCACGCCCGCCCGTAAACACAATAAACCTGTCTCGAGCGAGATGCTGCTCCACTTCCGGTTTTAGAGTGGGGGCAGGACTCCAGTCCTGCGGCCGGCGTCCACGCCGGCCCAGTTCAATCGGCGCGCACCCAGCGGCGCGCTTTCATTTCAAAACGCGGTAAACTCCCCGACGGAACCAATGACACGGGGATGCGCAACGCGAAGGCATTGGTCAGGGCAGCTTCCAGGCGGTGGGTCAAAATGGAATCCTGCGTGTTGGCGGGATCAGCCTCCACCTGAATGCTGAGTTCCGGTAGTGTGCGATGGTTTTGAATTTCCACTCTATATTCAGTGACCGCCTCGAAACCGCGCAGAATATTATCGACGGCGCTGGGGTACACGTTGACTCCCCGCACTACCAACATATCGTCAGTGCGGCCGAGTATTCCGCCGTCCAAGGCCAGATCCGTCGAGCCGCACACACAGCGTTCCCCGGACACGGCCTGCACCATGTCACTGGTGCGATAGCGTATCAGCGGCGATCCCAGGCGTCCCAAGTTAGTCAGCACTAACTCACCCGTAGTGCCACGCGGCACAGGTTGTCCGGTCACCGGGTCGATCACTTCCGCTATGTAGGAGTCCTCGATCACGTGGAGCACGCCTGGGCGCTCCGGGCAACCGTAACTCACGGGCCCGATCTCGGTCATGCCATGATGATCGATTACGCGCGCGCCGTGCCAGAGTTTCGCAGATATGGCTGCGCGTGGCCGGCACGCTGCCGCCCGGCTCGCCGGCGACGATCAGCACACGCACCGCGGACGCGCCCAGATCGATATTTTCCTCGGCGGCGATCTCCGCCAGCCGGATGGCGTAGGTCGGCGTGCAGCAGAGCACGGTGGCGGATGTCTCGATAATGGTGCGCAAGCGTGCGGCGCTGCGCATGCCGCCGCCGGGTATGGCGAGTGCACCCATGCGGGTGGCGGCGTCGAACCCCACCCAGAATCCCAGGAATGGCCCGAAGGAGAAGGCGAAGAAAATGCGATCCCGAGGGCCAACCATGGCTGCCTGATATACGCGCGACCAGTTGCCCACCATCCAGTCCCAGCTCTCAGCCGTATCCAGCCAGCGCATGGGTGTGCCGGTAGTGGTGGCGCTGGTCTGGCAGAAGCGCGTATAACGATCGAGCGAGTAAGTGAGGTTAGAGCCGTAGGGCGGATGCGCGGTCTGATCGTCAATCAGCTCTTGCTTAAGTGTGTAGGGCAGGCTCGCAAGCGATGTGTCCGGATGCACGCCGCGCAGCTTAGACGAATAGAAAGGATTGCCTTGGATTGCCGAAAAAAGGTCGCGCAGCTTGGCCATGCTATGTGTATGATTCGATCGCTTCGCCCGCCACCAGCGGCTTGCCGTGCGGCAGCGGGCCGGGCACGGCGGCGAACTGAGCCACGGCGTCGAACAGCGGCTGGAAATCGCGGGATAAGTTGCCGATCAGACAGTCCGTCATGTCGCCTTTGAGATGCGGGAACTCCGTAATGAAGACGCGGAAGCTGAATGCGTGATTATAAAAAGCATATACCAGCTTGCGCATGGCCTCGATCCCATCGCACATCTGCGCGCCGTATGCGGCGAAGCGGGATGCGGACACATCCCCGGCGGCCAGCGCCGCATCCACGGCATCGGCGGCCAGTTCGCCGCTGCGCAGCGCCAACAGGACGCCGGATGAAAACACAGGGTCGAGGAAGCCGAACGCATCGCCGGCGAGAACCAATCCATCAGCGGCGCAGTGACGAGACCGGTAGGAGTACTCGCCAGTTACGCGGTAAGGCTCGAATTGTTGGCCGGCCGCCAGATGCTTTTCGATCCACGCGTTCTTCTTCACTTCTCCATGAAAAATCGCCGCTAAGTCGCGCGTATTCTTGTATAGGTAATCCTTCTCAGCGACCACTCCCACGCTGACTATGTCATCAGCCAGGGGTATGTACCAGAACCAGCCCTTCTCCGGCACATAAGCCACGGTGGTGGCGCCTTCATCAATTCCGGGATCGCGGAGGGCGCCTTTGTAGTAAGTCCAGACAGCAATCTTATTCAGTACGGAGTCGCGCACCTTCCAGCCATTGCGTGTCACAGCGAAGGCGTCGCGCCCCGTAGCATCGATAGTAATGGGTGCATGAAACTCGCGCGCCGCACCGCCCCTATCGATAGCCTTGACGCCCTCGACCGCGCCATTCGACTGTATGAGTTCGCGCGCCGTGATCGCCTCGATTACTTCCGCACCCTTCTCCCGCGCGTTGTCGAGCAGCAGTTGGTCGAACTCGCTGCGCAAAACCTGCCAGGTGGCGGAGGCTTCGTGCGCCAGTTGTTGCGAGAAATAGAACGGGACGGACGCGCGTCCGCTCGCGCCCACGAACTGGACACTGTGCTTGCGGACGAAGTGCGACGCCTTCATGCGGTCCAGTACACCAATACGCTCCAACGTCCAGTAGCCGTATGGCAGCAGCGATTCGCCAATGTGATAGCGCGGGAATTTTTCTTTCTCCAGCACCAGCACGCGCCGGCCGTTAGCGGCCAGCACGGCGGCGGCCGTGGAACCGGCGGGACCGCCTCCAATCACGATGGCATCATAGGAATTGCCGTTCTGCATCCAGGGGACCTCAGGCAGTGAGCGCCAGTTTGTGTTCGGGCAGGAAAAACTCTTCCAACAATGTGTCGACGCGCAGCAGGCCTTCACGCGTAAGAAGCAAGCCATCTCCGTCAGTAGTCAGGAAGCCGCGATCTCGTAATTGACTTAGCGGAGCGGCGAAGTGCTCCAGGATGCGCACCCCGAACTTATCGACAAAGTACCGGCCCCGCACGTGGCCCAGCTTCATTTGCAGGATCAGCTCGCGAATCAGGCGCTGTTCCCGAGTAAGACTAAGTGCCCGGTAAATCGGAAGCGAGCCGAGGCGGAGCTTATCGGAATAGGTCTCGAATTCGTGCTCATTCTGGAAATGCGTCCCCTGCACATGCGAGAAAGAAGCCACTCCCAGGCCGATCATATCCGCCCCCGACC